>NZ_JAVTSQ010000002.1:0-590078 GCF_032678445.1 Pedobacter nutrimenti | reverse complement strand
TTCGCAAACCTCAATAATCATAACTTCCTGCTAAACCACTCTTCAAATCACCCTCACTCTCCTTTTCTGCTGTCCCCTTCCTTCCGAAGCGGGATGCAAAAGTAGAAAAAAATTAACTCCCCGCAAACATATTCTCACTAATATTTCAAGTATTTCTATAACTCCCTTATTTCCAATTACAAAAACTTGAAATAAAAAGAACGACAGACTAAAGATCGGGGTTTACCCAAACCAATACCATTATAAATTCAAATAAATCAATGAAACAAATGCCTATTTATCTTTTGGCTTTGTAGCATCTGCCAAGGCTGCTGTAGCCCCAACAACCCCAACTACCGCAGTCAAAGCAATAGCCTTCCCATATCCCGTCGTTTTACTACTATAAAAAACATCGGAACGGTCTCCCATATAGAATTCCGTGTTCTTTGGGTTCCTTGCTGTCTGTATGGACTCTGAGATATAAAATTCCTGCTGAGAGGGAATCATCTTTGACTCTTTACCTTTATCAATATAAATTGTCAAACACTTAAAAACGCCTTCTCTAAAATGGTAAAGAAGTTACAAACTACTGTATCAATCAAAAAGGCCACCCTAAGAGGTAGCCTTTTTGATATAATAAACTTTAATTTAATTATGGAGCCGGAGTTACTACCGTATTCTTACCCCACCAAACAGGAGTATCAAGAGTTTGGTTACCTGGGAAATTTAAGTTAGAAGTAGCCTCGCTATTCGGATATAATAAACGCATTGGTAATTTATTTCCACCCAGCGATGACGCAAGAGATTTAATTAAGAAATTAGGATAGCCAGTTCTTCTGTAATCCGTCCAAGCCTCAAAACCTTGAAAACCACACATCGCATAGTATTTCTGTGTAATGACAGCTTTAACTTTAAGTTCCACATTTGAGCCAGCAGCGCTAAATGCCGCGCTTCCATCCTGAGCAGCAGCAAAATAGGTGTCTGCGCTAGCAACAGTTAAGCCTGTAGCAACAAAACTAGCTTCTACACCACTTTTAGCTAAAGCCGTAGCATCACCAGTTGCCCATCCTCTTGCAGCAGCCTCGGCTTGCAGAAAATAACTCTCTGCAGCAGAAATTAACTTCACTGGAGCTGTAGCAGAAGTTCCGCTTGACAAATTACCTCCGACTAAAGCACCGGGAACTGCAACAACAGTCTCAACTTTAGGCTGAGAAAAACTTCCCTGAATTATTGACCTTGCTTTTTGATCTTTTACAGCGTCATAAAATCTATCAACCCGTGGGTCGTTATTTCTATCAAATGCATTGACAGCAGTAGAGCTTGCTACAACATTCTGAGTATTCAAGGCAACCATCTCATTATAAAATGGATTTTGATTACCTCCAGTCGTTGAGTATTTAATACCTGCATCTGTAGTTAGAAAAAGGGCTCCCGAAGCATAAAGCGCTTTTACACCTGCCTCAGCTTTGGCTGGATTTATTTTTGCCAACCTCAAATAAGCCCTAAGTTTTAAAGTATTGGCAAACAAAGTCCATTTGTCCGTCTTAACATCAACACTTCCATTTCTCCCTCCGAAAATCATGTCTTGCCCAGCAGGATCAATTGAGTTTACAGCTAAAAGAGCCTTCCCCTTATCGATAAAATTGAAGATGCTGTCATAAACCAATTCTTGGGTGTCGTATTTTGGAGAACCAAAACCATTCCCCTGAAGTGCCTGAGTTAAAGGCACATCTCCAAAAGCATCAGTGGTCAACTGAAAGGTATATGCCTTCATAATATAGGCAATACCTTTGATATATTCCAAACCTGACCCTGGGTTTTTAATAATCAATTCAGCATTAATTAACCCATTGCGATATAAAGTTAACCAAGGACGGTCAAATGCTGTGTTTGTTAATTTATATTGATCTATCGTTCTGTATTGAGAAGCACTAGGGTGCTGAGTCCAATACTGAGCCCACATATTTCCATATACCTGAAACGCATTTCCAACAACTTGTCCAGCAGATGCTTGCACCGTAGGCAATAACAAACTCGGATCTGCCGAATCCGGATTGTTTGGATTTTGATTGATATCCAGGAATTTTTTACATCCTGTCATCCCTATCGCTCCTACAAAAACGAATAGGAGTAATTTTTTAGGATTAAAAATATTTTTTGTTCTCATATTGATTGAGTTTTTTGATTAAAATGAAGCTTTTAAGTTGATGCCGTAATTACGAACAGATGGCTGAGCAGTAAAGTCAAATCCTTGCAAATTTGTCGCACCAGCAGAGTTGATCTCTGGATCAGCCCACTGATTAGACTTAGGTGTCCAAATGAACAAGTTATTTCCATAAACACCAATTGCAAAAGAGCCAAAAGGTGTACGTTTTAATTGCTCCTTAGTAAAAGTATATGAAAGACTTGCTGACCGTAATTTCACAAAAGAACCATCTACCATGTCCGCGCCAGCCGGCTCACTTCCGTAATAGTCTGCTTTATTATAAGTAACAGAAGTATTTGGAACAAGTTTACCACTCGCATCTTTATAAACCGAATTCGGGAAAATTGCCCCAACCCTTTGTCCTCCTGTTTCTGCTGAAACACCAGCAAAAGCAGTAATATCTCTTGTTCTTGAGAAGAATACACCACCTTGTTTAGTATCAAAAAGTACATTCAAGCTCACATGTTTGTAACGTAAATTCGTTCCCAGTGAGGCTTGATATTTTGGGTTGTAGTTTCCGACATATTGAGCTGTCGTTGTATTCAACGGAATACCAGTTTCACTGTCTACAATAGTTCTACCCTGATCATCTTTCTGAGTGGTTACGGCGTAAAACTCACCGTAAGGTCTACCAACAGCGGCAACCGCAGTCATTCCGGAAAATCCACCAATAGAAATCTGGTCTACGCCTGGCATTAATGACAATACTTTGTTGTTATTTTTAGTATATGAACCATACATTTCCCATGTTATATCACTTGATTTAATAATGGTACCTCTTAAACTTAACTCCACACCTTTATTCTGAACCTCTCCGGCATTTACTAAACTAAAGCCATATCCTGTTGAATTCGGAATAGGAATAGTCAAGATCTGATCTTTTGAATTGCTCTTGTAATAACTAAAGTCAACAGAGATCCTGTTGTCTAAAAAACCTAGCTCTGTACCAATCTCAAAAGCGGCTGTTTTTTCTGGTTTAAGATTGATATTACCAATAGTACTACCAGCAGTAAGAGCCGATACACTACCAAAAGGGAAAACAGTACTACCGAAGCTTCCATTAACCGTAGCTTTTGAATAAGTGGTCAACAATTGATATGGATCCGTATCATTACCTACCTGAGCCCAACTAGACCTCAATTTACCATAACTTAAAATATTGTTAATAGAAGAGTTTTTCAATAATTCGGTAAAGACAAATGACCCACTTACACTTGGATAAAAGAAAGAGTTATTATTTATGGGTAAGGTAGATGACCAATCGTTTCTGGCAGTTGCTTCAAGGAATAAGAAATTCTTGTAAGACAAGTTTAAATCTGCATATAAACCAATCAACCTTCTTTTAGTAATCTGATCTGTAATTATATTTATTGGTCCATTACTGTTATTCAGATTATACCATCCAGGTACCACCAAGCCTCCTGAAGCATTCGTTCCAGTGGAGAGGCTGTTTGTTTGCCTTTGACGAATATTATTACCAATCATTAAAGAGCCCTCAAAATCATCATTAAATTTATGGCTTGCAGAAATCATTAAATCATGAACCAATTCTGTCACATTAAACTGATCTATTTGATAATTTCCATTACTAGACCTAGTATTTAACCCCTTATATTGATTATCACCACTATCATCTCCTGATGTAAAAGAAAACTTAGGTGCTAATGTCCGGCGTCTATCTGAATAAGTATCAATACCAACTCTTTCTTTAATATTTAACCAGCTGTAAGGATTGTAACCGATATTGAAGTTACCCGTAACACGACTTACATCATTTAAGTTTTTATAATTTTGTAGAATCCAATATGGATTTTGGGTATAAGTTCCATAATATCCATACGAGTTAGGGTGCTTAATTCCATTTGCATCTGTATAGCCGTAGCCATTGTACTTATTGTTTAAGTCTGATAAAGAAGGCAAATCAATATCCCTAGGGGTTTGCAAAACGTTGTTGTAAACAGAGCTACCACCTTGTCCACCAGCAACTTCATTTGCATCAATTCTAGTATAATTAAAAGAAACGCCAGCAGTAAATTTGTTACTGAACTCAGTTGTCCCGTTAAATCTTACTCCATATTTATTAAACTGGTCATAATTACCAGGAAAGACTCCGTTAGAATTCAATGAGTTCAAACCTAAGAAATAGGTTGTTTTATCTCCCCCACCTGAAAAGCTTAGGTTATTGTCCGATGCAAAACCCGTAGTAAAGAAGTCCTTCACATTATCTTTTACAGCAGAATACGGTTTCGTTTGGCGAACATGATCAATTGATTGGCCCCAAGGTTGAACAACTCCCGTAAAAGGAGCACCCCAACTACCATTTTCTTTAAAATCTGTTGTATAGACCGGCAAGCCAGTTTTAGGGTCTAGTGAATAATATCCCTGTCCATATTCATTTTGATAATCTGGCAGTTTCAAAACATTTGAGAGGGTATTCGAGGTAGTAAAAGTAATTGACATTTTATCCGATTTGGAACCGGTTTTAGTTGTAATTACCAAGGCTCCGTTAGAAGCGCGAGAACCATAAAGAGCGGCCGCAGCCGGGCCTTTCAACACCGTAACAGAGGCAATATCATCAGGCGCAAGGTCATTCCCTCTGTTACCAAAGTCAACACTCGCTAAAACGGAAGATCCACCAGTAACACTGGAGTTATCAATTGGAACACCATCCACAACAATCAAGGCCTGGTTAGAACCAGAGATAGAAGAACCTCCGCGTAATACTACCCTTGATGAACTACCAGGAGTACTTGAACTAGAAGTTACGTTAATACCCGCAACTTTACCAGCTAAAGAGCTGATTACACTTGGGCTACCACCCTGTACCAGCTCTTCATTTTTAATCGTTGGCGCAGAATAACCTAAAGTTCTTTTTTCACGTTTTATTGCATTAGCCGTTACAATGACCTCTCCAAGACTTTTAGCATCAGATTCTAAGGCAACATTGATTACGTTTCCAGATCCTACTGGTCTGGAATGTCCTATATAACCTATTGAGGAGAATTCTATTACGGCACCTGTTGCCGCGCTAATAGAGAATTTACCATCGGAACCAGTCATTGTTCCGGTTTTGGTACCTTTAACTTTTACACTTACACCAGGTAATGGCAAGCCATCTTCTTTCCCTGTAACTGTACCAGTAATCGTCCGTTGTTGTGCCATTGCAGAAACCGCAAAAAGCATAAACACGAACAAACTTTGTAGAAGTTTTTTCATGAATTTTAAATTTAGGTGAATAATAATCGCCTAATATATTCGTTTATTCCATCCCCCGCAAATATTTTTTAACATTATTTAACATTTTTTTTAAGAAGACATAACATTATTGTGCTCAGCTACCAAATATTGCAGCAAGAGCATTCAATAAAAAATACGCTTGAAATAATTAATTCAACCTCATGAAACTCAACTTATAAAAAAAGGCTGTCACCAAAAATTGGTGACAGCCTTAAATATAAATGAACAAGAAACTATCCTCTCGGAGGGATGTCCTCCAAAAATCCAGTCTTATGGTAACCAGAAACCTTATAGGTCACTCCATTAACAATCAGATCAAAACTGATCGCATCCGAAGGTGTCTTCGACGCCGGTCCGGTTGTTCCATTAGTTATAATCTTTCCATTTGCAACACTAAAGGTTTTGACCGCGGCATTGGTGTTCTCGTTAGTAATGTTTGCCCCTGAAAAAGTCTGACCTCCTAAGTCCACATTAACTTTTCCCTTAACCCCAATTGGAAGACCAGGGACAGCAGCATCAGTTGCAACATGGATATTGTTATCAGTAAGCCCGTTTGCCTGAAGCCACATTGCTGTAGAAGAATTATCCGCCGTATTAAACGTGTATATAGTGAGATAGAATCCAGTCCCATTATTGACTTTAACATACCAGTCACCTGCCATTTTTTCGACATTTGTCCCTCCTGCGGGAACCAGATCCTTCTTACAAGAAGAAACAGATAGCAGCACCGAAAGCAGGATTAACGTATTTCTTAGAATATATTTTTTCATTTTTTTAAATCTTAATCTTTTAACATCAGACTATTTACCCCACCAAACTTTAGTATAGATAGGAACCTCAGCTGGAGTATTGGTATTACGGCTTTTTTCATCATCAGGAAAAAGAAACCTTTGCGGAAAATTACCTGGTCCGGTCACACCATTAGCCGAATACACAAATTCGCCGGCATGATCTTTAGGATGGGCCGGATCGGTCTTGTCATTTCTATATTCAGGATCTGAGGAATAAAAAGGACTGGTTTTTGGATATCCTGTTCTATTCCGTTCAAAAAATGCTTCCAGGGCGTGAGCACCAAATAAAGAAGCCCATTTCTGAACAATAATTGCCTCTATATTGGTTTCAAGTGTAGAAGACGCTGGATAAGCATAACTCGCAGGGATATCAGCATCTGTTAAACCAACCTGTGCAAATGCAGCACTCAATCCTTTTTGATACAGCGCAGCACCTGAACCAACACCAAAATAACGCTCACGAGCCTCGGCCTGCATAAAATAAGACTCAGGCAAGCTAATCATCCATGCCGGATCTGTCACTTTCACAACCGGATTTACGGCATCATTATTACCACCTAAATAATCGCCCTGATCTATTGAAGGCACCGGATTTGGCGTTGCAAAGAAAGCTTCCGCTCTTGGATCCTGGTTCTTATCCAGCCAGCTGGTCAATGTTACACTCGCCTTTAAATTGTCCGGTGTATTTAACCTTCTGAAATTATACTCATAAAAAGGATTGCCTTTATCAGGAGTCGCCACAAAATTATTTACACCAGCATTTACATCCAGGAATTT
The DNA here is from genome assembly GCF_032678445.1 of Pedobacter nutrimenti. Classification (GTDB taxonomy): domain Bacteria; phylum Bacteroidota; class Bacteroidia; order Sphingobacteriales; family Sphingobacteriaceae; genus Pedobacter; species Pedobacter nutrimenti_A. The sequence goes on along the minus strand of NZ_JAVTSQ010000002.1, from coordinate 583,088 downwards.
GGCTCCATCCTGATATAACTTTTTAATTCCGGCTTCCGCTTCCGCAGGTTTAGCGTTAACCATTCTGAGATACATCTTCAGTTTTAACGTATTCGCAAATTTCTCCCAGTTGTTCATTTGGGTTTCAAAGGAAGCATTTCCATGATCCCCGAACACAAAATCAACTTTAGTTTGATCATCGGTATGGACCGTTCCCCTATAATCTTTGGCCAAGGCATCATCAATGCTTGCAATCAGCGACTTATAAATTGTATAACCATCGTCAAACTTTGGTTGTAATATCGTTGTCGGCTGAAAAGCTTCAGTATAGGGCACTTTATCAAAAAGGTCAACAAGCACCTGAAAAGTATAGGCCTTCATCACCGTGATCATCAGGTTGTACCGCCAGTCCTTTGCTGCCAATGCTTTCTGTCCAGCCAGATTATAATCATTTAAAGCCCCCGAATACAACTCGGCATATGGACCATTGATAAAAGTAGAAGAATTTGTTAAAGAGTAGGCATCAACCGTCCTGAACTGACTCGCCCCATTACTCTGCGTCCAGAACTGGGCCCAAATCCCACCAACAATAGACAAGTCACCATTTATACGGCCAACACTTGACATTACCGCTGTAGGGAACAATACCTCAACAGTTGCTGATTCCACCGGAGGATTATTGGGACTGTGATTGATATCCAGCTTCTTGCAACTCAGCAAAACAAGCAGCGTTGAAACCACTAATATTTTATTGTTTTTGAATATATTTTTCATAATTGTAGATCGCTAAAAAGTTACATTTAAAGTTAGCCCAAAATTCTTAGTAGAAGGACCACTCCTAAATTCTCCAAGCTCACTGGACAAATCATTACCGAGATTTGAAACCTCCGGATCGATCATCCTGTTCTCTTTTGGTAACCAGGTTAAAAGATTTCTGCCATAAACAGTAAGGGATGCCTTACTTGCTCCAATCTTTTTGGCTATTTTTTCTGATAAAGCATAGCTCAAAGTAATCTCTCTAAGCTTCAAGAATGTCTTGTCCTTGATTAACTCTTTATACACCACACCTTTTCCATCATTGGTATAGTACAAAGAGAAAAAGTTATTTTCGGTTACAGCTGTAGAATTCTCCTTGTACCCTGTCACCTGCCCTGCAGCATTTTTAACTTCAATTACAGAGTTTGGCCAAACCAATGGTCTTCTATCATTATATAAAGTATTCTGAGCATTACCGACGAAGTTTAACAAGTCAGCTGTCCCTGAATAAAATACACCTCCTTTTTTATAATCAATAGCAAAACCTAATGTGAAGTTTTTATACCTGAAATTATTATTCAATCCCATGATAAAATCTCTTTGTGAGGTCCCATAAGCTTGATCATTAGCCGCAACCAATGGTATACCGTTTGATCCGACAATCACATGACCCTGAGCATCTGTTTTAGGTACCGGTGCTTCAATCACACCAAGAGGTTGTCCAACCCGCGCGACTAACTTAGCATCATAAGCTGTTCTCAACACCACCTTATCCAAACCATCCGGCAACTCCAGCACCATATTTCTGTTCCTGGTAAAGGTATATACCACATCCCAGGAAATATCCTTTGTTTTAATTGGTGTACCACTCAAAGCAAGTTCCACACCTCTGTTACGTACTTTACCAAAGTTTACTATTCTAAAAACCACCCCGGTACCAGGAGAAACCGGGATCGGGAGAATCTGGTCATTCGTTACCCTGTTATAATAAGTCGCATCAATTCCCAGGCGGTTATCGAAGAATCTAAGTTCGCCTCCAATTTCCGTTTCTGTACTGATCTCCGGCCTTAAATTACTATTGTTCAAAGTATTTGAAACGGAGTATCCCGGCACGCCATCAATCGGAAAAGCAATATTACCAAAACCAAGATTAACATTTCCTTTTGTAAGTGTATTATATATACTGTATGGATCCGTGTCACTACCCGTTTTACCATAGGCCAACCTTAGTTTCAGTAAGCTGATCTTTGCATTCTTAAGGTCAAAAGCTTCTGACAACAATAATGAAAGGTTTGCTCCTGGATAAAAATAGCTTCTGTTGTCCGGAGGTAAAGTAGAACTCCAGTCATTTCTAGCATTCAAAGTTAAAAAGGCATAGTTTTTATATCCCAATGTAGCAGAACCATACAGACCATATAATCTCCTTTGTAAAGAGGTCTGCGTTGTTGTTGGACTATTAGCTGAATTTTCAACCTGATAGAAGCCTGGAATGGCCAAATCTTCAATTCCGGTATATAACACCCTTGAACCACGGTCATTATAGTTTAATCCGACCAGACCATTGATGTCAAAATCCGTACTGATCTTTTTATTAAAAAGAGCATTCAACTTTGAATCATACTCGAAATATTTCTCGGATCCTTCAATAACATTACCAACATTCGCCTTTCTGGTTACACCTTCATCATTACCACCCCCAGACCAGCTTCCAGGTGTAGGCGCGTTTTTCGCATTCCAGATTTTGTCAACAATATTATTGACATCAAAGCCCTGTTGAAATTGGAAACTCAGCCAATCTGTGGCTTTTACCTTCAAATCGACATTACCATAAAGCCTGTCACTTTTAAAAGTTGAACCATTTTCGAAAACAGAATAGTAAGGGTTTTGCGCAAATGGACTAAAGTACCCGTCTATGTCATAGTAAGGGTTTGTATAATCCTTAAAATTTTTAATCTGGAAATCTACAGGGATCTGCAGGATGTCTTCATAGAAAGAAGAACCAACACCAGAATTTGCCTGCCCTGTTTGAACAGCCCTGGTATTTTTTCCCACATAGTTCATAGATGCAGACAAACTCAAAGCCTTATATTTGGTAGATCCGTTTAGACCAATAGTATTTCTTTTATAGGTATCATTATCTCCAGGTAAAATACCATTGCTGTACACATTTCCATAAGAAAAACGGAAGGTGGACATATCATTACCTCCGCTCAAAGAAATGTTGTTATTAAACTCCTTTCCTGTATCAAAGGCGTCTCTAAAACTGTTTTTAGCTGCTACAAAAGGCTTCTCTTGTCTTACGCCGTTTATTTCAGACCCCCAAGGCCTCATTTGGCCATCTAACTTGGCACCCCAGCTACCATTTTCTGCGATATAAGCGAATTTACTAAATCCTTGCCCATACTGATCCTGAAGATCCGGCACAATAGAGACCTTTGTAAATGCAGCAGTACTAGAGAAATCCACCTTAAATGAACCCGCTTTACCCTTTTTAGTGGTAATTAAAATAACACCGCTGGATGCCCTAGACCCATACAAAGAACTCGCAGCCGCCCCCTTTAAAATGCTTATGCTTTCAATCTCATTTGGGTTAATGTCATTAGCTGCATTTCCAAAATCATAGTTGTCCATCAAATCTCCAATACTATTTGTTGGAGAGGTTCCACCCGGACGACTATTGTTGATTGGTACCCCATCCACAACATACAAAGGCTGGTTATTACCTGCGATAGAAGAAAACCCTCGCAAAACCACTTTGCTCGATCCACCAGGCTGACCTGAGGTAGAAGAGATATCAATACCCGCGACTTTTCCCTGCAATCCGGAAACCAGATTGGTTGGGGCAGCCCGGTTGATTTCTTCCGAACTTACCTGCGTAGAGGAATAACCCAATGTTTTTTTCTCTCTTGAAACTCCAAGAGCGGTAACAACTACTTCTCCCAGTGTTTTAGAATCCGTAGTTAAAGAGACGTTAATGATATTTCCCGAGCCGATTTCTACCGACTGGTTTGCATAACCAATAGAGGAGAACTCCAGCGCTGTGCCGCCAGCGCCAACCTTTATTGAATAAGTACCATTTGAATTTGTTGAGGTTCCTCCTTGGGCCCCTTTGATCTTTACTGAAACTCCAGGGATGGGCAAGCCATCTTCCTTTCCAGTAACTTTACCAGTGATTGTCCTGTCTTGAGCACTCGCCGAGCCAGCAATAGCCAAAAACAGAAACAAACTTAGTATTAGTTTTTTCATAAATAAATTAAATTTAGGTGAATATTAATTACTAATCTAACTAAACGCACCTTAGAAATGAAAAAAAATTTAACATTTTTTAACAATTCACAGACAGTAACCAGATTTATCGCAACGCCTTTGGCAATAATAATCTTTAGTATAATAAACAGAAAAACGTTCTTATCGTCCTAGGAGTCGGAGAATAGAGCATATCATAAGAAAATAAAAAGCCGTCTCACAATTGGCTTATGAGACGGCTTTAAGTAAAAAATGCTTTTAAATTTATGGCTCTATCAGAACATTTACTTTCTGGGCAGAAGCATTAGCATCCTGTCCGATTGTTAAAGCCTTTCCATCTGCAGTTTGTGCTTTGACCAACGTAAAAACGAAAGAAGCTGACGTTGCTGGAGGCGCAATAACATTTGCCGGGAGGATAAAAGAAACTGTTGCCTCTTTCGCTTCTTTATTAAACACCACCGTTCCATTCGGAACATTTACAGCTCCCACAGCTGAGTAAGTTGCCGTAACCGTCTGCTGTATACTGGTTCTCATCTGCAGGGTAATATTTACCGTATCACCAGGAGCAGCTGAAATGTCATCCAAACTTTCTATAGTTACGTAAGGGGGTAGGTTATTACCAAATCCAAAATTATCCCCTGGTGAATCATTCTTTTTACAAGAATAAAATAGGGTAACAGATAAAATGGATATTAAAACTATAATCTTTTTCATAATCAATTCTTAATTAAAGGTCAAACCACATTTTCTCCGTAAACACAATCCGATTTTTAGGCGCATTAGGATTCGTCGAGATTTCATTAGTAATAGGATATTCAAACCTTCTGAATAACGGTCCTGCAGGCGCTCCAATCGGAAGCTTTAATGCTGGCGTTTCGCTACCATCAGGCCCAGATCTTCTCCATTGCGTAAAAGCATCAATTCCTCTATCCATTTTATCTACCCAGTGATGCATATCAATCAGCTTTACTGCTGCTGCTGCTGTCATTGACGTTAAATCGGGCAAGCCCTTACCGAAATCACCTGCTACTGTCGCATCCACTCCATAAAACTTACAAGATTCCGTAACAGCCTTCTTATACAAAGTATTTGCACCAGCTAAATTAACCGGTACTCCAAGTCCTCGAGCCTGTACCTCGGCTTCATAGAAAAGTTCCTCCTGATAATCAAACAAAATTTCAGGCTCAGTTGCAGATTGTAATGATGGTGAAATTCTCACATTCACATTATCATCTGCTGTGGCTCCATTCTCTACCCCATAATAATTGTCTGCGGCAGCAGGTTTAGCAAAGAATTTAGGCAACCTCGGATCATTCAGAGGGCGCATAAAGTCAACAACATTTTTTGTTCCAAAGAAAAAACTAACATTTCCATTGTACTGCTCACTCAACGCATACTTAGGATTCTTCTTTCCGGAAACATCCTGATAATTAATCAAACAATTATCCGTTGGTGCACTAATCAGATTCCCAGCTGTAACAAGTGCCCCGATTGCAGCTGCTTTAGTTGGATCCTTATCTACCATGGTCATTAAAATTCTTAACTTAACAGAATTTGCCAACCTGCGCCACTTATTTAAATCACCATTATAAAATAAATCATAATCCGTTATCTTTAGAGGGCTGGCATCATCAAATTGTTTTAAAGCAGCATCAAGCAAGGTTAAACAACCCTCAAGAACATCTTTCTGCGCATCAAACTTTGGATACTGAATACTCGTGTTCCAGGCTTCAGAAAAAGGCACATCCCCAAAAACAGTAGTAATTTCATAACTAGCCATGGCCAAAACAACCTTACTTTGTGCAGCAGCATTATTATTTACAGGACTATTTGACTCCGCAAGTTTAATGGCTTCCTTTAAATTCGCTCCCACAGCCGTATAATACGTTCTCCAGGAATTTCCATTACTAAAAGAGGAGATTTTATATTGCTCTTCCGACGGCACCCCCCATCCCGTTGGATTATTTCCCCCGGTCGCAATAGATTGTCCGGCTAAAGCAAATGGAATATACAAATCCCCACTTGACCTTAAATTGATATAAGAAACCACAGCATAGGAGAAAAGCAATTTTGGATCAACCCTTTCTGCCGTATTTGGGTCCTTATTGACATCCAGATACTTTTTGCAGGAGGACAAGGAAAGGCCAGAGACCATTCCAAAAACCATTAAGTATATATATATCTTTTTCATTTTTTTATCTTCTAAATTTTTACACGTAAGTTAAACCCAATAGTTCTTGTTGAAGGAAAATTATTAAACTCAACGCCCTCACCATTACTTGTAGTCCCAAAAAGATTCGCCTCAGGATCAATATTAGGAACATGAGACTTTATCAACCATAGATTTCTGCCTTCAATACCTAACTCAAGCCCTTTAATAAATTTAACTTTTTGCTGTAAGAAGGCTGAAGGGATTTTATAGGAGAAATTCACCTCTCTAAGCTTAATAAAAGAAGCGTCAAAAATACTTGACTCTGTATTTTCAGAGGTATACTGCCCCCAGTAATCTTCCATACTTTGAACAGGAACAGTATTTGGGACATATGCTCCATTCTTCAAAATCACCCCTTTATCAATAAATATATTACCTCGATTTGCAAGCGTCTCTTCTGCAAGTCCTGAACTTCTTAAGGTCGCAACCGTATTAGAGAACATGATTCCACCCTCTCTGATGTCCACCAGGAAGCTCAGACTAAAATTCTTGTAAGAAAACGTGTTGTTAATTCCCATTGTCCAGTCAGGTGCAGTATTACCCAACCGCTGATCGTTCACCACTTTTCTTAAACCAGTATTCGCATCTATTACGATATTTCCATTTGGATCACGCTCCCATGCTCCACCATAAATACCAAAAGCTTTTCCTGTTTCTGCTTTAATCTGCAAACCACTCCAACCACTGGCTAAAGGATAAGTAGTAAGATCAGCAGGAAGTGTAACCACCTGCTTGTTTGCAGCAAAATTAACATCCAGGTTCCAGTTAAAATCTCTGGATTTTATTGGGATCAGGCCCAAGGCAATTTCAATCCCTTTGTTTCTAACCGACCCCGCATTAACTGTCTTGAACGCAAAGCCGGTAGACTGTGGCAATGATAAATTAACAATTTGGTCGCTCGTATTACTGTTATAATAGGTTACATCCAGACTAATCCTATTTTTTAGGAACTTAAGTTCTGTACCTAATTCTATCGAATTCTGGTTCTGAGGCTTTAAATTCGGATTGGGTATCGTTGAGGGAATGCTGTATCCCAACACTCCATTGAAAGGGAAAGAAGATCCAAAACCATATTGAGCAAAGGCCGTGGTCTGTCCAGCATAAGTAAAGGCTAGTGAATATGGTGGTGCATCACTACCCACATTAGCCCAACTTGCTCTCAATTTACCATAACTCAACCAGTCGTTTTGAGGAATAAGTTCACTAAATACGAAACCAGAACTTACAGAAGGATAAAAATAAGAATTATTTGCTGTTGGCAAGGTAGAACTAAAGTCGTTACGGCCTGTCACATTTAAAAACAAGTAATTTTTATACGACAAACCTACATCGCCATAAATACCCATGATTCTCCTTTTAGACAAATCATTTTGATTAATTACAGAAGCTGCATTTGAAAAATTATAAAGCTCATCTACCGTTAGATTTTGAGCATAAGCCTGATCCGATCTTGAATAACGTTCATAAACATTGTGTCCTGCAATTACCTTTAAGTCCAAATCAGGTGTCAGTTTTCTATCCGCTGTTACAATAAAATCATTATTAATTACTCTATTATAAAGATTGGCATTAATAAAACTTCCGGTCAATGCTCCGATTGTTCCATTTCGAGTTGGCAAGAACCTATTTTCATTATAAAAATCCGTTCCAATATTATCCGAAATCGTTAACCATGGCAAAGGTTTATAAGTCAGAATACCATTCCCAAAAAACCTGTCCACGACATTGGAAGACGTATTATTATTGATAATCCAATAAGGGTTGTTACCATTTCTGCTTGGTGTTATCGTAATTTGCGCCTTTGTTACAGGATCAATATAATTATTCTTGATCTGCTCTATATCAAAGTTGGTTGGCAAATAGTTTGTTCCAATCAATACATTGGGGTCATTAGAACTTTGGGTAGGCATACCCTCACCTTTAGTTCTTGTGTAGTTAATATTTGCTCTTACTTCAAATTTATCTGAAATTTTACGCCCTGCATTAAAAGAAATCGCATTCTTATTTAGCTTTTGCTTTTCAATTATACCGCTTTGGACATTGCTTGTATACCCTAAGCGATAATCGCCTTTATCATCTGCGCCCTCAAATGAGATGGAATTGATATAGGTCTTACCCGTATTAAAAAAGTTCTTCGCATTGTCCGGGTGTGCAGTCAATGCCACCTGATTGCCTAAAAAATCTGTAAATGTACGCCCCTGAACCTCACTTAATTTTGGTCCCCAGGCATTTAATGAAGCGCGGTCATATACACCTTGGGTACCCTGTGCATATTCATTCTGAATTTTTGGAAGAACAAGAATATTGTCAAACCTGGTGGTAGAATTAAAAGAAATTGTTGATTGTCCTTTCGCTCCTCGTTTTGTTGTAATTACAATTGCTCCATTTTTTGCTCTTGCACCGTACAATGCGGTAGCTGCAGCACCTTTTAGAACAACCATAGATTCAACATCATCAGAATTGATATCCGATGCACGGTTACCAAAATCAGTTCCAGCACTTCCTTGCGGAACTGCACCAGCAGACGTAGAGACCATTGGAGCCCCATTATCAACAGGTAAACCATCGACTACAAAAAGCGGCTGGCTGGCATCATTAAACGACGATCCCCCGCGGATCACGATTTTTGACGAACCACCTAACGTACCGGATTGAGAGCTAATTCTAACACCCGCAACTTTTCCAGCAAGTGAATTTACAATATTTGTCTCTCTGGCTTTTGTCAATTCATCTCCACTAACCTTTGTTACAGCATATCCAAGAGACTTGGTTTCCCGCTTAATTCCCATGGCAGTTACAACAACCTCGCCAAGTGTTTTTGCATCAGCAGTAAGTGAAACGTTCACTACGTTTCCTGTGCCAACTGTGACAGTTTGAGAAGTATAACCTATGGAAGAGAAATCAAGTATTGCATTTCCAGAAGGTACCTTGATGGCGTACTTTCCGTCCGACCCTGTTGCGGTACCTGTTGCGGTACCTCTTAGTTTAACTGAAACGCCAGGAACAGGAAGTCCATCATCCTTTCCCGTTACAGTACCTGTAATTGTTCGATCCTGGGCTATTGCTGCAACAGCAACCGCGAAAACCATGAACAAACTAAGTATAAGTTTTTTCATAAATAAATAAATTTAGGTGAATAATAATAATGTTATAAATGAAGTTATTGAAAATAAGTTCTTCAAAGATGCACTACCATAAATTTTAATTGCTTTTTAATTGCTTTTTAATGGGTTTTTAACCTCATTTTGCTTTATACAAAAAAGCTTAATTAAAATCTAGGCGGATGGTCAAAAGGCGGGATCCTTTTACTTTTGACAGAAACTTTTGATAAAAAAGGAATCAGGTCCGTCTCCCCACAAACCCCAACTATTCTTCCAGAGGAGACTCCGCAGAACTCATGCAGTCTAAAATGCATCAAATTGTGTATGAATTTTTCCATAGATAGCAGATAAGTAGGCAGATCTCGATAAATGTTCTGTTAATTTACTGAACATTTATCAAAAACAAGAAAATAATTCAATATAAATATTCCATAAACCCTAGTAAAACAATATTTTAGCAATTAATTCACTAAAAAAACAGAATTAACAAAAAGCTGTTTGCCACTTTCCCAAAACAATCTAAACAAAACATCACTTCCCAAATAGACCACACTTCCCCGGCCAATCGGCTGCACGCCCAGCAGAAGCCCGTTATCCAATTTCCGTTGCGCATTCTTTCCTGCCAACCCGGCAACATAGCCCCCAGGCTTCAACATCCCCACATTCCAGCCCTCCGTTAACGGCTCATAAATTTTGTCCTCCGTCATTAACGTATAATAATGATCCAATCCCCAACTCATTGGATGTGATTTATCCAGGCTAACCTTATATATAGCACCAGGAATCGCATCCTCAAAATCATCCTTTTCCCTATCCTTATAACTGTGCTGCTTTTTCTTGTCCACTTTCACCACCTCTTCCTTCTTTTTAATTTCATAAGGCTTTTTATCAGCAAAAGCAGCAATAGCCCCTTCCATCAAAATCAGCTTACCCCCATTATCTACCCAATCGTCTAGTTTTTCATGTAGATCTTTTGGATAATTTCCATCAGGCAATACCAACACATTGATCTTATTCAGATCCAAATCACTAAGATTTTGCACACCAATCATCGATACCGGGTACTTTAACTCCTGATCAAAAAAGGCCCACACCTCGCCGACAGCAAGCGATGCGGTTTCCGGCCCGGAAACAATTCCAACCTTGGGCATTGTCAACAGCGTATAAGCCGAAGACCCAAAATCTCTTCCCTTATCTACAAAACCACTCATTACATATCTTAATGGCAGCCCAAACTGATCCGCAATCGCCTCTACCCTGGTGCCCACCTGAGGGAAAATTTTCTCATTTTCTCTCCTGTATACCAATAAAGTTCCTGGCTTATAGCTCTGACCGTCCGAAGTAAAAGCTTCTTCAGCCACCCGCACTTTAATTCCAGACCGCTGCAAAGCCATCAACACCTGCGCATCTTCCATAGAATTCCAGGAAAAGGCCCAGGCATAAGGATCCTTCACCACTTTTCTCGTAACGGTCGCTTCAGCCAGATCTGCATAACTTCCCTTTATCGGCTCCTTTAGTGCATATGCCGTTAAACCATAAGCATAAGGCAATGCCCAGGCCGTAATATCATAGGTATTAGAATCCGTCACCACCGTAGAAGGTTCAAACAATACACTCGCCAGTACCGCCTTTGGCTGATGTAAATTCAACACCAGGTCATTTCGCTCCAGCTTAAAATTCCCGGATTTACGGGTTTCAAAATTAAACCCGCTCAACTGCTGCGTTCCCCCAAAAGAAAATTCAATTTGATTTTTAGCCAGCAATCTGGCCAGCTTTTTCAATCTTGGCAAATTATCCGCTTTCACCACATAGCTTTGGTAATTACCCGGAGGCGAAGCAACCGAGCGCTCAAAATAAGCAGCAAATTCCGTCAACAATCTTTCTTTATGCGTAGAAACCGACTCCAAAGTCGCCATACTCGTGGTAAAATGGTGCGCAATCCTGTCTTTCAGGGTCAAGGTATCTTTATCTGCAGTTACCACAGCCAAACCAGCATTAATCCCCCCCTGTTCATAAGTCATCCCAATCGCACCATTATATAAAGGATAAGTATCCCCATAAGAAGGATACAACAAATCAAAGCGCTCTTTGGTAAAATACTGCCAGCCGTTCTGATCAAAATACTTCGCATTGTTTTTTCCCGCAATGACCTGGAACTCCCTTTGCCAGGAATTGATATCCTGATGAACCGGTTCTGCTGCCGGAGCAAAATAATATGGTTCATTATAACTCTGTTCATGAAAATCTACATGCACTTCCGGCATCCAGTTCTGGTACAAAGCCAAACGCTGCTGCGTTTCTACTTGTGTTTGCCAGGCCCAATCCCGGTTCAAATCAAAATAATAATGGTTTGAACGCCCTCTTGGCCAGGGTTCCATGTGCTCCCTTGCTTCCGGATCCGCATTGGGAACACTCCCAACTACAGAATTAAAAAAATTCACATACCTGTCCCGTCCGTCCGGGTTCAAACAAGGATCTATAATGACCACCGTATTGCTCAGCCATTGCTTTACATTTGCGGCAGTACCTTCGGCCAAAGTATATAAGGTCTTCATAGAAGTTTCCGTAGAACTGGCTTCATTACCGTGCACATTATAACTCAGCCAAAGCACCACTGGCTGTTTAGCCAGTTCAAAATCCCTTTTGCCAGCCTTACTCATCAGCAGGTTATTTTTCCGGATTTCCTCCAGTCTGCCTATATTATTTTCAGAAGAAACTACAGCGACCAGCAGCTCTTTCCCTTCATTTGATTTCCCGTAAGAGATCAGCTTTATATTCTTATGTACAGAAGCCACATACTTAAAATAATCCACCACTTTTTGGTGCGGCGTAAAATGACTGCCCAGTTTATAGCCTAAATAATCATCCGGCGATTTGGTTTGCGCCTGAACTGAAACCATTGTGCCAGCCAGTAAAAGAGAGAGAAAAAGATGCTTCATAAGAATAAATATACTCCAAAATACTAAAGATAATTTTTTGTTTGTGATCCATAGTGTAATTTTACCTATACATTCAATTCTTTTTAACCCGCATGTCAAACATCGAATCTCTTTATCAGCACTATTTAACACACAGAACCATTTCTACCGATACCAGGAACATCACCAGGGGCTGCCTGTTTTTTGCCTTAAAGGGAGAACACTTTGACGCCAATACCTTCGCTGCACAAGCGCTGGAACAAGGTGCCGCCTATGCCATCATAGACAATCCGAGCTACCAGATCAATGCGCAATGTATTTTAGTAGAAGATGTCTTGACCACCTTGCAGGAACTGTCCAAACACCACCGCCAGCAATTGAATATCCCTGTGATTGGCCTAACAGGGAGCAATGGAAAAACCACCACTAAAGAACTGATCAATGCCGTACTCAGCCAGAAATACAAAACCTTTGCCACCAAAGGCAATTTAAACAACCATATAGGTGTACCACTATCCCTCCTTTCCATCCATGATGAAACAGAAATTGCCGTTATAGAAATGGGCGCCAACCACCAGAAAGAAATTGAATTCTTATGCACATTGTCCCAGCCTACCCATGGCTTGATCACCAATGTAGGCATGGCGCATCTGGATGGATTTGGTGGATTTGAAGGCGTTAAAAAAGGAAAGGCAGAACTGTATGCCTATCTGAAACAACATGATGGTTATGCCTTCATCAACCACAACAATTCTTATTTAATGGAGATGAGCGACACAGCAGGCCTAAATAAAATAGTCTACTACGGCACCACAGTCGGCACAGAAACCGACAACTCCGTTTCCGGAACCTTAATTAAAGCAGATCCTTTCATTGAGATCAGCTGGACAGGGCAAAGTGCCCCTGCACAACAGCAGAATGTAAAAGCAAACCTCACTGGCGCCTACAATTTCGAAAATATACTAGCAGCCATTTGCATAGGACAGTTCTTTGAACTTGATGCAACAGCAATCAATAATGGCCTGGCCAATTATTTCCCAAGCAACAACCGCTCACAACTCACCAAAACAGAGTCCAACATCGTTATCTGCGATTTTTACAATGCCAATCCAAGCAGTATGTCTGCTGCCCTGACCAATATAAAAGGTCTGTCTGCAGAAAACAAGGTGGCCATAATAGGTGATATGTTTGAACTCGGGCCAGAATCGCTTGAACAACATGACCAGATCGCCGCAAAAGCAGAACAAGCGGGGTTAAATACCTTAGTCTTTATCGGGAAAGATTTCTATGCTTATAAAGACAAATACAAAGGCCAGTTCTTTACGACACCCCAGGAAGCCCGAGAATTTTTACAAGCGAATCCGGTAAAAAACAGCCTTGTTTTATTAAAAGGATCAAGAGGGATGGCTCTGGAACAGTTGATGCCTTTGCTCTAACCATCAAAGATCCTTTAATCTCAACCTTGAGCTGCCATCTTTCGCTTCATTTTCATATGCCTTTGTAAAGTCGAACCCTCATAACATTTATGCCGACGCAACTCATTAACATTAATGCGGAGCGCCGCTCCTTTCCGCCAAAGAAAATTACCCGCAGCAAGCACTCTTCCATGAATTACATGCCCAATACTGCTGTCATCAATACCGGTGACCTTCCCCGCAATATAAGCACTCTTAAAAGACTGAATCCATCTTCCATCCAAGTCATATTGAGAAATCGTTGTATCCACTTTTATTCTCGGATCTACCTTGATCTTCTTTTTAATCTCTTTACTCCAAATGAAACCACCACAAGTCAAACCTTGCCCCCTCATCACTCTTCGAATCCCCTGATAATGCATTCCCACAGCTTTACCGGCCACTTTGGTATTTACATAAGTATTAACCAATTTACCCTCCAGATCATACTGAGCGACAGTATGCTGTTTGCTGGCCAAAGGAGAATTATGAAGCCAGCGCAATTTCAATAAAGGATCAAGATCAATTTCAGGTTCGGCACCACGCCGCCAAACATAACCAGCCGCGGTTATTATCCTTTTGCCTTGGGTAGCATAAGAAATAAACCTACACGAACGTTTCATTGCCTTTGCGGCAATTCCCGCATTCGGATAAGTTTCGAGTAATACCCCATTTAGATTGTATCTACTAATAACGGAGATCATCTTTTTACCTGGTTCCATCTTGCTTATCTATCTAATTCAGATTTACTAATTTACATCAATAACCAGACAACTACTTAATGGATTACCATCGTAATGCACTCTAAGGGTTTGTTCAAAGAATTTGAGATAAGAATGGATCTCCTCATAAAAAACCCTTTCTCCCATCGTTAACCGTATAGCAGATGCCCGTACAGGAATCATTTTATCATCCACAGAGGTCACATGCTCCACCCTATCATGACCAAAAACACGGTTAAAGCTATCACTTAAAAACTGAAACAGTTCTGGAATAGCTGGCCAGTTCTCCAGAAAAGATAAAATAGATCTACAGTGCTCCTCTAAATAATTCGGGTTGGCCTTACAAGCATCCTTATAATATTCCTTTAAAAAAGGATATAAATGCTGTCCCAGAATTTCGGGCTTTAACTTCCATATGTACCTGCCATTAGTCTCTTCGCAATTGAAAAGATCAGGTTTTCCAATAATTGTAGACGCAAACTTATCTTTTGATGTGCCTGCGACTGCTTGTATTGCATCAACAGACACAATATCAGCAGAGAATTCCAGAAAAATTCTTGTTGCTAAATAATCTCCCATACTGTTTTTAATTGGTTAAGGATACCAATGTATGTGTTGTAATTTAAAATATCACTATTTACACATTAATTAAATAAGAAAAGAAAAAATGAAATAAACCTTCTAGATACCCAAGAAACAAACCGAAGAGACTGGCGAACGGATTTTTTATCATCCTGATCTTCTGGAATACTACACTTGGAACAGAAAAAAACAGTGTTGAAAAATATATTTTATGCGAAGTGTACATATTTAACACCTGAAATGTACATAAATTCTCAAAGCTCCATTTCTGGCTACCACTCCAATATCGATTTTATATAAATTTAAGGAACACGCTAATCACACTATGAAAAGGACAAGAAAAGACACCAGATCTAAAAACGAAGAAAAGCCTAAAGAAGAGGAGATTGGCTTCATCAATAACCGGATCCTATTCCTGGTTCCATTACTGTTTACCACCATCTTGTTCTGGCCTTTTTCCATAGCCCATATTCCAGTTATATTGCGCAGGCCGTCCTTTATTCCTGGCTTTGCAACTACGTATACTATATCCTTCCTTTTTTTCTTTTTGATACTATGGGCCAATGACTGGCTGAACCGAAAATACAAATGGGAGGAACAATTTCTTAAACGCTCTATCCTTCAGTTCTTCATAGGTATAGTAACCCCTATACTTTTTGCTATTGTTTGCTCCAAGAGCTATTTTGACCTTCTGGGACTAAATATTACCATGTTGTACAGCCGTCACATCCTGCCTCTGGTGATCTTGTTTACAGTTGGAGCCAATATCATTTTCTGCCTCGTTTATCAAACTAAACTCTTCAAAAAAATGGGAAACATTGCCCAAACAGCACAAGATCAACAATGGCAAGAACAACAAAACTATACACGTTTTTTTATGGTTCCAAATGGCAACAGTCAGGAAAAGATACCAATAGAAGACATCGCCTACGCCTATAAAGATGGCCCCAATACCATTTTAAAAACCCATGACGGACAAAGCAAAATATTATGGCATTCTATAGAAGAACTGCAACCCCAGCTGGATCCAACATTATTCAATAAGATAAGCCGAGCTTATATCATCAGCTGTACAGCAGTAAAAAGCATCGAAAAAACAGAAAATCGTGGATTGCTCCTTACGCTTAGCCCTAAAACGACCAATCGAGTCAAGGTAGGCCGGGAAAAAGCAAACCAGGTAATGAACTGGCTTAGACGCCAAACAGCTCATACACAGTGGCCACCAAGTTAACATCTTCTAGGGCCTTGCCAGGGGGTTGCCAGGCCCCTTCTAGGGCCTCCATAGGGCCACAACTGTAAAGCAATCCTAAAATAACTTTAAAAAGGCGCTCACAATACACTAATAGTACTGAACCAAGTACGTTCTTGGCATGAACTCAGTAATAACAACATTAATTTAAAACAGGAAAACAATGGGAAAACTAGACAACGGTATCCTTGGTCCTTTCAGAGGTAAAGTGGCCAATATTATAGGATACGAACTTAACGGACAAAACATCATTCGGATAGAAGGTCACAAGAACAAAAAACTTTCTATAGATCAACTCAACAATTGCCTGCAAATGGCCGTTATCGTAGAATTTCTCGATCCGATGAAGTCATTCCTCAAAACAGCCTTTAACCCTGTAGCTAAAGGTACAACAAAAAACTATCATAACGTAGCGGTTTCATCTAATAAACCCAATGCCCTCAGCGGTTATTACCCGGAGGTAGAAATGGATTATACCCGGGTGATTCTGAGTACAGGAACGCTTTCGGTAGCAGAGAACCCAACTGTTGAACGAATTGGAGATGAATTGAAATTTACCTGGGAAATGAGTCAGGGAGCACACTGGACAGAAAACGATGACCAGGTGATGCTGATGGCTTATGCACCCCGGATTAAAAAATGCTGTTTTGTAAAAAGCGGGGCCAGGAGAACCGATGGCCAGGAAGTTCTAAAGATCAAAACTTCCATGAAGAATGAACTACTGGAAACTTATATTTCTTTTGTATCTGATGATCGGCAAAGGGTGGCTAATAGCCAATATACAGGCCGGGTTTCCATAATGCCCTAAATCTATTATTCTACAGTGCTCACGGTGATCCCCGCATCACTGACCTCCTGCAAAGGGTTGTCCCTCATGTTCTGCTCAATCACCAGTTCATATTTTCCCGCAGCCGGAAAACGATAATGAGTCAACAAAGGAAAGGTATAGGTAAACAAATTACCCGAGCCCGAACCAAGCCATTGCCCATCTGACTGAGCCAGTTTAAAACCATACCTCCGGGTTACTTTTTTACCCCCCGCTGGTTTAAGGTGAAATAAGATATAAATATTAGAATACCTGTAGTCAGCCGTATGCCGCAGTCTGAAAAAAATATTATACGCTTTTGCAGGATCTTTGATGTCTACGGTTGCACTCACCTTATTGATATAACTCCACCTGTGCTGGTCCATAGACACATTCAGGTCGGTGACATTATTGGTGGTGCAACCGCCCCATAAAACGACCGCTAGCAAAGCGATACTCCATAAAGAAAAAACCAGGGATTTATTCTGCTTCATTTTTGGGTTTATCCGATGAGGGCTTGTTACGTCTGCGGTTATTTCTATTCCTGTTCCTGCTCGCTGAAGGCTGGCCAGTTGCGGCCGGAGTTTGCCCTGCTACTGTTGGATCGGCAGGTACTTTAGCTGGTTTTTGACCTTCTCCCGGTGCCTTTTTAGGCTGTTCCGGTCTTCTGTTTTCTTGCTTTTTAACCTGTTCCGGCTTTTTACCTTGTTCAGGTTTCTTACCCTGCTCTGGTTTTTTGCCTTGTTCAGGTTTATTTTTTGCCTGCTGCTGTTGTCCAGGACGTCCGGCTTTTTCTGGTCTGTTGTTGTTATTGTTGCGCGGAGCACCGTTTTTCTGGCGGTTGCCTTGTTTTCTCTTCTCGTCCAAACGGGTCAGGCTATCCTGTCCAACCACATTTTCGTAATCGTGTACCTTTTCAACAACGGCTGCTGTAGCCAGGAAAACAGCCTCTTCTTTTAAATTGACTGGTTTCTGGCCTTTTTTATTCATGGCCATGATCTCTTTTACACGATCTACTTTCAAAGGGATCCAGTCTTCCTGATTGGCATAACTGAACCACATCACTTTTTTAAAGATGTCTGTTTTCTGGTGACGTGCCACACCAACCTCCGTTTGCAAACTGTCAATTCTATCCGGAATGTCTTTTAGGGCATCCAGGTAAGTATCCAGTTCATAGTTCAGGCAGCATTTCAGCTTACCACACTGGCCGGCAAGTTTTAAGGTATTGAGAGACAGGTTCTGGTACCGGGCCGCAGCTGTAGATACCGTTTTAAAGTTCGTAAGCCAGGTAGAGCAGCACAATTCGCGCCCGCAGGAGCCAATTCCACCCAATCTTCCGGCTTCCTGACGCATCCCGATCTGGCGCATTTCGATCCTGATCCTGAACGTTTCTGCCATCTTTTTAATCAGCTCCCTGAAATCCACCCGGCCTTCTGCCGTATAGAAGAAAGTCGCTTTGGTCTTATCCCCCTGGTAATCCACGTCACTGATTTTCATCGATAAACGAAGATCTAAAGCCAGTTTACGGGCCTTATGCATCGTTTCCCATTCCATGTCCTTGGCTACCTTCCATTTCTCCACATCAGCTTCTGTTGCCTTGCGGTAAACTTTTCGGGTCACCTGGTCCATATTGG
The DNA here is from genome assembly GCF_032678445.1 of Pedobacter nutrimenti. Taxonomy (GTDB): domain Bacteria; phylum Bacteroidota; class Bacteroidia; order Sphingobacteriales; family Sphingobacteriaceae; genus Pedobacter; species Pedobacter nutrimenti_A. Next base: position 564,430 of record NZ_JAVTSQ010000002.1, on the reverse strand, counting down.
TTTTACGACGTTTCATCTGTGTCCTCACCAGTTCACCAGTTAAAGAAACATGACCGATATCGTATCCTCCGGTTGGTCCTTCAACGGCGATCAACTCGCCAATCTCCAGGTATATATTGTCGCTGTTCAGGAAAAATTCTTTCCTTGCGCCTTTAAATTTAACTTCGATAACCGGGAAAGGAGCATAATTTGATGGCATATCCAAATTAGACAGCCAATCGTATACTTCCATTTTGCCGCATCCACCTGTAAGGCAAGAGCCATTACTTTTGCAGCCTGCAGGGGCACAACCGCCACCCGTCGAACAACTTCCACATCCCATATTAACTATATATATATTGAGTCCCTTTCGGGAGCGTTTTAAACTTAATTATTTTGACTAGCTGTAAAGATACATCTAAAAACAGAATTTTAGGATTTGCATTCCTTTCTATATGGTAATGCGCCAGTTCCAATTCAGAAATGATGGCCTCAGCCATATTTAAAGTCAGTACATGCGCAGATAATTTTTTTGCAGTGTCCATGGTCCTTGCCGGAAGTTTCACCAGATCTTCTGCCCCGCTCAGCAGCAAACTGCATTCTCTTAGAAAGCTGATCCCGTATTTCAGGAAGTTTTTTTGGTTTTCTCTTCCCCAACCCGCAGCCTGCTCTGTAAAACCGATCAGGTCCAGTACGCGGTTTCCATACCCCATCCGCAGCCACTCCGCAAATTTATCGGCATGATCGTTCTGGGTATGCTCCACCAGCAATTTGGCTTCTATTAAATTACCATCGGCCAGGAAACTATATTCAGTGGCCTGTTGCTGGCTCAGTCCATGTTGTTCCACGAGGTAATTCTCTATGGTGGCATCCGGCAACTTAGGGATTTTTACAATCTGGGTCCTGGATAACAGAGTCGATAAGATTTGCTCCTGGTTATTGGCCACCAGGATAAACAAGGTGTTTTTAGGTGGTTCCTCAATAATTTTAAGCAGGGAATTTCCTTCTTTATCCAAAAATTCCGGAAGCCACATGATCAGCACTTTCGTTTCCCCTTCAAAAGCTTTATAACTTAATTTTTTGATGATGTCGTGACATTCGGCAATATTGATATTGGCCTGTTTGTTCTCTGCACTCAGTTTGGAACGCCAGATGTCAAGGTCAAAATAGGGATCTTCGAGCAGCATACTCCTCCATTCGTCCAGCACATCCACCGCTATCTTTACATCTTTTGAGGCAAAGAAAGGATAAGAAAAGTGAAGGTCGGGATGGATATAACGCTCATATTTTCTGCAGGAAGAGCAGACCCCACAACTGTCCATCGGGGTTTTGTCCAAGCAATTGATGTATTGCGCATAGGCAATAGCCAATGGCAATGCCCCACTGCCGTCGCAGGAAAGAAAGAGCTGTGCATGGCTCACCCTGTTCTCCGCAACAGTTTGCAACAACTGTTCTTTTATGGCTTCTTGTCCGGTAATCTCTTTGAATTGCATTGGGTGCAAAATAGTGATTTTTTAAGATATTTCAGCTCTACCCTGATTTGATCCATTTAAAGACCTGTCCCGACTTGGTGACTAAAACCTGCTTTATTCTTTTTGTTCATTATACCAGAAAAAAGGGTTATCCCTTTTTTGATTCCTAGTTTTGTTATTATAAAAGCACAGGGCAAACACGATTAACTGTTTTTCTAAAAATTTGGTAACAATTATTTAACACAGCCTGTTTTTTTTCAACGTTATGGTGTTTTTATAAAAAATCCTGATGTTTTTCGCCAGAAAAAACGTAACACCTTGAAATATTGCTCTAAGAATTCCTATAAAACACCATAAAACCCTACAAAATCCTCCCTACTCATGAAAACCCCATTGATAATCGGAATAACGCCCTTTGAAAAACCGGATCTATCACTCGTACTTGCCCTCGAAAAAGCAGGTGCTTTTCCCGTGCTGCATTTGGGTAGAAACCTCGAACCGGCCCAGGAGGCCCTGGAACAGCTGGCCAAAAAATCTTCTGCAGGTTTCGGTGTCTGTTTCAGTAACGCTGATCTTAAAGACCTGAAGCTTCCTGCTCAAACACAGCTGGTTATTGCACCTTATGGTCTGAGCATCTCCAGGCAAAATGACACAAAATTGTTTTACCAGGTGCACAATCTGGAAGAAGCCCGAAATGCTCGGGTAGAAAAGGCAGATGGAATCATCATAAAAGGCAACGAAGGTGCAGGCCGGGTGGGCTATGAATCTTCTTATATTTTGTTCCAGCGTGTCATCCAGGAAATTAAAGATATCCCGGTATATGTTCAGGGGGGCGTGGGTAGTCATACCGCCGCTGCATTAGTGGCTTGCGGAGCTGCGGGTGTGGTCCTGGACAGTCAATTGGTCTTGTTTCCGGAATGTACTGTTCCGGCTGCCATCAAACAGGTCTGCGAAAAACTCAATGGTAACGAAACCAAACTGATCGGTCGTTACAGGGTGTTGGCACGTCCAAACTCTCCTGTGCTGGCTGAGGAGGTGTCCGAAGAAACACTCGGCACTCATTTTAAAGATTTTGACCTGGAGAAAAGTTACCTCCCAATGGGACAGGATATTGCACTGGCCACAGATCTGGCAGCGCGTTATGGAAAGCTGGATAAAATGATCTTTGGATTTAAGGAGGCCATCTACGGTCACCTGAACCAGGCCAAATCCTTAAATGTGATCCGTCCTGATAATGCCCTGGCACAGGACCTTCAGATCACTTACCCCATTGCACAAGGTCCAATGACCCGCGTAAGTGATGTTGCTCCTTTTGCCCAGGCCGTGGGCGAAGCGGGTGCTTTGCCTTTTATTGCCTTGTCTTTACTCAAAGGCCAGCAAGCCAAAGAACTGATCCGGGAAACCAAACAACGTTCTGGTAACCGCCCCTGGGGTGTAGGAATCTTGGGATTTGCACCAGCAGAATTACGCGAAGAACAATTAGACTACATTAAAGCAGAAATGCCGCCGGTGGTCCTTATTGCCGGGGGAAGGCCTTCACAGGCTAAACCTTTGGAAAAATTAGGCATCAAAACTTTCCTTCATGTGCCTTCGGTATCGCTGCTGGACATGTTCCTGAAAGAGGGCGCCCGGAGGTTTGTATTTGAGGGCCGGGAATGCGGTGGCCATGTGGGGCCATTGTCTAGTATGGTGCTCTGGGAAAAGCAAATAGAAAGGCTGCTTCAGGAGGATAAACCCGAAGAAATCAGTGTTTTCTTTGCCGGGGGCATCCACGATGCGCTATCCTCAGCTTTTGTCGCGGTGATGTCTGCTTCTATCGCTGCTAAAGGGGTAAAGGTGGGCGTATTGATGGGTACTGCTTACTTATATACCAAAGAAGCTGTTCAGACCGGGGCTATCGGGGAGCAGTTCCAGGAGCAGGCTTGTCAATCTGAGGATACCGTATTGCTGGAAACCGCGCCGGGTCACGAGACCCGTTGTTTGAATTCAAATTTTGCCCTGTTCTTTAACGAAGAGAAACAACGGCTCCTGAAAGCTGGTGTAGATAAAAAAGAAATCTGGGCCAAACTGGAAACCCTAAATGTGGGTCGTCTGCGTATTGCGGCGAAAGGAATTGAACGTCAGGGCGACCAGCTGGTGGCTATTGACGAGCAAGGCCAGCTGAACCTGGGCATGTATATGATTGGCCAGGTGGCCGCCATGTGGAACAAAGTAATTTCCATCCTTGATCTGCACAAAGATGTAGCAGAAGGAAACTATACCTATATACAGGAAGCCCTGCTTCCAGCACCTCCAGAAGCCAAAGAGAAATCCCTCCATGTTGCTATTGTGGGCATGGCCTGTATTTTCCCGGGTGCAAAAAACATAGAAGAATACTGGAGGAATATTGTACTGGGACAGGACGCCGTAACTGAAGTGCCTGATGAGCGCTGGAACAAGCAGCTGTATTACAACCCGGAATCCAGCGCTGGCGACATGTCTCATTCCAAATGGGGTGGCTTTATCCCTAAAATAGATTTTGATCCGTTAGAATATGGTATTCCTCCGCAGTCTCTGGCTGCGATAGAACCTACACAACTCCTGAGTTTAATGGTGGCCAAGCAGGCCATGGAAAACGCGGGCTATACAGACGGGAATTTCAATGCGGAAAATGTATCGGTGATCATTGGTGCCGAAGGCGGAAACGACCTGGCCAACAGTTATAGCTTCAGAGGATTTTACAAACAGGTCTTTGGAGAAATGCCCGAAGAACTGGATGCTGCCCTTCCTAAAACAACGGAAGACTCCTTTCCCGGGATTTTAGCCAATGTGATTTCTGGGCGCATCACCAACCGTTTGAACCTGGGCGGAAGAAACTTTACGGTTGATGCCGCTTGTGCCTCTTCACTGGCCGCCCTTGACCTGGCCTGCCAGGAATTGTTCTTAGAGAAATCGGATATGGTACTGGCTGGTGGAGCAGACCTGCACAACGGAATTAACGATTACCTGATGTTTTCCAGCACACATGCACTCTCCCGCAAGGGCAGATGTGCCACTTTTGATGCTGAGGCAGATGGAATTGCCCTTGGCGAAGGGGTAGCCATGCTGGTCTTGAAACGGGAAGAAGATGCCATCCGGGATGGCGATAAAATATATGCAGTGATACAAGGCATTGGTGGTTCCAGTGATGGGAAAAGCCTGGGCCTTACTGCACCAAGGAAATCCGGGCAGGTGAAAGCTCTGGCCCGTGCTTATGATCAGGCAGGGATCTCTCCTGCAGTTCTTGGCCTGGTAGAAGCCCATGGAACAGGTACGGTAGTGGGCGATAAGACAGAACTCAGTGCTTTGACCGATATGTTGAACCAATCCGGAGCCCTCGCTGGTCAGACCCATCTGGGCTCTGTAAAAACACAGATTGGGCATACCAAATGTGCTGCTGGTCTGGCTGGTCTGATCAAGGCTACCCTGGCGGTACATCACGGGGTAAAGCCACCGACCATCCACCTCAAAAATCCAAACAGTTATTATAACCCTGCCACCAGTCCTTTTGCTTTCCACACAGAGGCAGGCTTGTGGATGGAAGAGAAACGCTATGCCGGTATCAGTGCCTTTGGTTTTGGCGGCACCAATTTCCACGCGGTGATCGAAAGCGGTCCTGCAGCAAAGCCTTCAGCGGTATTGCAATCCTGGCCATCGGAACTTTTTGTGTTCAGGGGAAATACATATGAAGAAGCCAGTGCACAGTTGAGTGCAGTAAAAACCTTACTGGAAGGAAATGACAACATCAGTTTAAAAGACATTGCCTTTAGCCTCGCCACAGGAAGCAGCAAGCCGGTACAACTGAGTATTGTGGCCGACCGGGATGAAGACCTGATTATGAAAATCGACCTGGCTTTATCTGGTGTTGAAAGCAAGGACACCTATATTACCCGTAAAAAGGAGGGCAAAGTGGCCTTTATGTTTCCCGGACAAGGCAGTCAGCGAATCAATATGGCCAGAGATCTTTTTGTGATCTTTCCCGCCATGCGCAGCTTATTAAAAGGCCACAGTATATACGAACAGGTGCTGTTTCCGAATGCGGTGTTTAGCGACGCAGCCCTTAAAGCACAAAAGGAACGAATTAAAGACACCAGGATGGCCCAGCCGCTGTTGGGTATTGTAGATCTGGCTTTGGCCAATTTCCTGAAAGACCTGGGTATAGAACCGGATATGGTAGCCGGACACAGTTACGGAGAACTTCCGGCCTTGTGTTTTGCCGGTGCTTTTGACGCAGATCAGCTGGTTCATCTGAGCGAACAACGGGCCAGGGCTATCCTGGAAGCCGTAGAAGGTGAAGACACTGGCGCGATGATCGCGGTAAGCTGCAAAGAAGAAGACATCTATAAATTTATTGACGGTCTGCAGGATGTATATGCCGTTAATTTCAACTCGCCGGGACAATTGGTTTTGGCAGGAACAACACCCGCAATAGAAAAACTGAGTGAAACACTGAAAACAGCCAAACTTTCTTTTAAGCGTCTGGAGGTGGCCTGTGCTTTTCACAGCCCGATTGTTGCCCGGTCTAAAGATCTCTACAAGGAAGTTCTGGATAAGGTTCCTTTCCATACCCTGGAACGTCCGGTTTGGTCAAATACCACAGCCGGCCTGTATCCGGTAAAAGGAGAACAGGTGAAACAAAGACTGTGTGAACACCTGGTAAAACCCGTACAGTTTGTAGAACAGGTACAGCAAATGTATGCCGATGGGGCCAGGATCTTTATAGAAGTGGGCCCGGGCAAGGTTTTAAGTGCTTTAGCTAAAAATTGTTTAGGTAAAGAAGAATTGTTGCTGCATGCAGAAGACAATGGCCACAATAAGATCACACATCTGCTTTGCACCATTGCAGATTATATGGCCACGGGTCGTCCTGTCCATCTGGAGAAACTGTTTGAAGGCCGCGAAGCCCGCTTACTGGATCTCGAACAGCCGGATCAGTACAAGAAAAAAGCATCGGTATGGATTGTAGATGGTCAGCATGCCGTTCCTTCTACAGGAAAATTACCCGCCTATGGTGCTTTACCAATCACAGAACCTTTGAAGATGAAAGATACGCCACTTAAAAAAGAAACGATATATATACCATCAAATCCTGCTGAACAAATGATGCAGGAATACCTGAACACCATGAAGATGATGATCCAGTCCCAAAGGGATGTGATGCTCTCTTTTCTGGGTCAGAACCCATCAATTGGCCAGCCGGCTTTCTTCCAGCAGGCACCACAAATCCAGCCGGCGGCCAATAAAACTGAATCGCCTCAAAGACAAAGTCAGGCCACAGCAAGCCCTAGTCCGCAGCCAGCAGTTGCACAACCTGCATCTCCGGCAAAAAACCTGGATGTTAAACTGGTGTTGCTGCAGGTGGTGAGCGACAAAACCGGCTATCCGCAGGAAATGCTGGGCATGGAAATGGATCTGGAAGCGGATTTGAGTATAGATTCTATTAAACGTATGGAGATCATCGGTGCATTAAGAACGGCACTTGGTGGCTTTAGTACAAGCGATGAAAATGCAGACCTTTTTATGGAGCAGCTGGCAGGGATTAAAACCCTGAACGGCCTGGTCAACTGGATTAAAGAACATGCACAGGCCAGCCCGCAGGAACAGACAGAAGCCGCTGAACCAAAGGCTACGGCGACTTTCAGCAAAAAAGAACTGACCGGGGTACTATTGGCTATAGTGAGTGAAAAAACAGGTTATCCGCAGGATATGCTTGGCCTGGACCTGGATTTGGAAGCTGATTTAAGTATTGACTCCATTAAACGAATGGAGATCATTGGCGAGCTGAAAATAAAAATTGGCTTTAACCAGGGAGAAGATGCAGAGGAGAACATCATGGAGAAACTGGCATCCATCAAAAGTCTGAACGGATTGGTGGATTGGATTGCGGAGTCGGGCACAGAAGCCTCTGAAGAAACCACCGGTAAAAAAGAAACCTTGTCCAGGCTCCGCTTTGAGCTGATTCCTTCCGAACTCCTGAATGCAGAGCCTTCCGGACTCCGCGGTCTTCGCTTTGCGGTAACGGATGATCAGGGTGCACAAGCCCCTGCGATCAAAGCCTTATTTGAGCAACATGGTGCAGAGGTGGATATTGTTAGCTTAAATACCCCTTTGAAAGGGTATCAGGGCATCATCTTGTTGAACTTATTTTCTGCACCTAAAAAGAACAGCCTGATCGACCATCTGGGCATGATCAAGTCGATTGACTTAGAAGAACTGAAATGGGTGTATTTAGTCTCGGATACGAAAGGCCATTGGAACGAAGGTTCTGACATCAGTACCTTAAGACATTTCCAGGGTTACTCCGGTTTATTCAAAAGTCTGGACAAGGAATACGAAAACACCAAATGCAGGCTGGTGAGCCTCACCTCCAAAATGCAGGCAGAAGAAATCGCCCGCATCACTTTAAATGAAATCTTACATCCGGATGCGCCTTCTGAGGTCATTTATGATGGCCTCAACAGACAGATCCTGGAGCTTATTCCTTCTGAACTGGTTACCGGCCATGCTGCAGGTTCTCCGATTCAACTGGATAAAGATGGCGTTGTACTCGTGCTTGGTGGTGCCCAGGGCATTACTTCAAAACTGATGCTCCATTTTGCACAGGAACATCCTTGCAGGTATATCCTGGTGGGCCGTTCGCCTGATCCTCGCCAGAATGGTCTGGAAGCTTATGCCGCCTTGGAAAGCAAAGAAGAGATCAGAAGTTTTCTGATCCGGCAGGGCAACAGCAGAAAACCTGCAGAGATAGAACAGGAAACTTCGAGGATCTATAAAAACAACCAGATCCTGCAAACCATTACAGCTCTAGAACAAAGTGGCTGTGTGGTCGATTATACCGCGCTTGATTTGCGGGATGAAGAGGGCTTAAGGCGTTTTATCCATAAGGTTTACCAGAAATGTGACCGCATAGACGGGGTTATTCATGGCGCAGGTTTGCTGGAAGATAAATTGTTTCACAGCAAAACCCTGGATTCTTTCCAGCGGGTATTCGATACCAAGGTTACGCCGTTAAGGGTGCTTGCCGAACAATTACGTCCGGAAACCCAGTTTGTTATTTTCTTCTCGAGTATCGCTTCGGTTTATGGTAACCGCGGACAAACCGACTATGCCGCAGCAAACAGTGTGATGGACAGGTATGCCTGGGCACTGAAAGAAAAGATCAGTGGTAAGGTGATGGCGATCAACTGGGGGCCATGGAAAGGTGCGGGTATGGTTTCGGCCAGCCTGGAAAAAGAATATGAACGGAGGGGTATTTCTATGATCCCGCTGGAGGATGGAATGGAAACCTTTGTTAATGAATTGAAATACGGAAATGAAAGCCAGGTACTGATCATGGCAGGAAGCAACTGGTAGGTATGAACAGAACAGACGTTGCCATCATTGGAATGTCCTGCATCTTCCCGGGCGCGGCAGATGCAGAGACCTTCTGGCAAAACATTATAAATAAGGTAGATTCTACGCAGCTTGTTCCGGAAGACCGGATTGACCCCGTGCATTTTGATCCGGATACGGCCGGTGTAGACCGGTTTTACTGTAACCGCGGGGGCTTTATTCCAGACTTTAGCTTTGATCCGGCCGCTTTTGGTATCCTTCCTGTAGCGGTTGAGGGCACCGAACCGGACCATTTGCTCACCATCAGCCTGGTACACAAGGCCCTGGAAGATGCAGGTGTTTTTAGAAAAAACAGCGCCCTGGATCAGACCGGAATTATCATTGGAAAAGGAAACTATGCTGGCCCTGGTGCCACCAGAGCCATTGAAATTGTGCGTACGGGGGAACAGATTGCCCATGTGCTCCGGGACTTGTTGCCGCATTTGAGCACTGAAGAGATTGAACAGGTCAAAAAAGAATTCCAGGCCCGGAAAGGACGCTTTGGTCCGGATACGGCCATGGGGCTGATTCCAAACCTGGTGGCTTCTTTAGTGGCCAACCGTTTAAACCTGGGTGGCGTGGCCTATACCCTGGATGCGGCTTGTGCCAGTTCATTGATTGCCGTAGACCATGCCTTGCAGGAACTCCGGACCAAACGCTGCAATATGGTGGTGGCCGGAGGAGTACATGTAGGTCAGAATGCGGCTTTCTGGAGCATTTTCACACAGCTGGGCGCCCTTTCACAACAAGGAAAGATCAGTCCTTTTGACGCTGGTGCCGATGGCTTACTGATTGGTGAAGGCTGTGGTTTTGTGGTTTTGAAACGGCTGGAAGATGCGGAGAAAGACGGAGACCGGATCTATGCCGTGATTAAAGGCCTGGGTGTAAGCAGTGACGGCAGCGGAACCAGTGTGATGAGTCCTTCTGTAAAAGGACAGCTCAAAGCCATGACCCAGGCTTGGGAACATGCAGGGATTGAAGCTAAAGATATAGGCTATATCGAAGCGCATGGTACCGGTACGCCTTTGGGCGATAAAACAGAACTGGAAACCCTGTCGCAGTTTTTTGGAAATGACCCGGCCTTACCTAAAGCAGGAATAGGCTCTGTAAAATCCAATATTGGGCATGCCATGCCTGCATCGGGTATCGCCGGCCTGATTAAAACCACCCTGGCTTTATATCATGGCATTATTCCTCCAACACTGCATTGCGGAAATCCTTCTGCACAAATCAAAGAAACTCGCTTTACACCGGTTCAGGAAGCTCAAAACTGGGCCGACTCTGGATTGCCCCGCATTGCGGGGGTAAATGCCTTTGGCTTTGGCGGGATCAATGCCCATGCCGTATTACAAAGTTATGGAGCACCTGTCCTTGGGCACAAAAGGGATACTGTATTGTTACTGGCCCGTCAGAATCATCAGGATTTACTGAATGCCCTGGAGTCCGGGGATCGGCATCCGGGAGAGGGTCCATACCGCATCGCGGTCTTTGACCCCAGCCCGGAACGTTTGCAAAAAGCCCTGAAGATTGCCACCAAGAACAAGACCTGGCGCAATAAACAAGATATATGGTATACCAATGAGCCTCTGCTGCTCAATGGTGGAAAAATTGCTTTTGTTTTCCCTGGCCTGGATGGTCTTGCGGGAGGAGAAATCGACAGTGTGGCTGCTCATTTTAACCTTTCCAGGCAAAACATCAGCAAAACAGAAGGTTTACTGGACCAGGCCCTGAAGATATTAGACAAAAGCCGTATCCTGGATACTGCATTGAAGCAACTGGGTATCCTGCCTGCAATGAATGCCGGGCATAGTCTGGGAGAATGGCTGGCTGCGAGGTCTTCTGAACTCGCAGAGGAGTCTTCCGTATTGCAGTTGCTCCAGTACCTGAACCCGGAAACTTTTGAGCTTAAAGACTCAAGGTTTATTGCCCTGGGCTGTGGAACAGAACAGGTTGCAGACCTGCTCTCCAGCATCAAAGACCTTTACCTTTCTAACGACAATTGCCCGCAGCAAGTCATCTTGTGCGGAACAAATACGGCTCTGGAAGAGCTGGTCCCTGTTTTAAAAAGCAGGCAGATCTTTCACCAGATCCTGCCATTTCAGTCTGGTTTCCACTCTCCTTTTGTAGCGGATAAACTGGAGACCATGCTGGAAGGCATGAACCAGATGCAATTTAAAAAAACAAGCATTCCTTTATGGTCTGCCACCACTCTTGATGTTTATCCGGAAGGTTTTGAAGCCATCCGGCAGCTCAGTGTGGAACACCTGATCCAGCCGGTACGTTTCCGTGAACTGACCGAACGCTTATATGAACAAGGCGCAAGGGTTTTTATACAGGTAGGTTCTGGTGGGCTGGTGGGTTTTATCGACGATACTTTAAAGGGCAGGAGCTTTAGCACCATCTCTTCCAATGTACCGATCCGCTCTGGCCTGACTCAGCTTCAGCGGGTGGTGGCAGCTCTTTTTGTAGAAGGCAGGCTGGCCAATCCCGATTTTATGGGTTATCCCGAACATCCTGCTGCGCCTGCAAAAGGGATTAGGCTGGAATTGGGCCTGCCGCTGATCAGCCATATGGCTGCACTTAAAAAGCTGGCTCAACAACCGGCCGGCCGGATACACCAACAGGAGGTCGTTCTGCAAGATGTGGCCGATCCGGTGATGCGTGCCTTCCAGGAGAATATGCAGGAAATGATAGGCCTGCAGTCTGAAATGCTGCACTTGTTTCAAAACAGGGCCGATCAGCCAGCTTACGCCCTTGTTTCGCAAGCGCCCCGGATCCCTTTCTTTAAGGATCTGGATGTGAACTTGCAAAACTGTCCTTACCTGGTGGACCATGCCTTGCTCCGGCAGCCCAAAGGCTGGCCGGTAGTAGAAGATATGGATCCGGTGATCCCGATGACCATGATCTTTGAGCTTTTTGGAGAAATCGCCGCAGAGCAATCTCCAGGAGAAAGAGTTCAAAAGATCCAGAACATCCAGGTTTTTCAATGGATGAATGTGGCCAAGCCTTTCCAGGAAAGGGTTCTTGGCGAATGGAAGAGCCAGGACCTGGCCGCTCTTCGCCTGGAGCGTTTTGCCCAGGCAGAGGTATTACTTTCTGCTCAGCACGCGGAAATTCCAACGCTAAGGTTTGATACTGGCCGGAACCTGAACATCAAAAGGACCCCGGAACAGATCTATGAAGAACATATGTTTCATGGACCAGGCTATCAGGGGATCCGGAGTATTGTCGCTGTGGGCGAAAAAGGCATTACCGGGATGATCGAAGGTGCCGCAGGTAAAGGCTCCTTACTGGACAATGCCGGACAGCTTTTTGGTTTATGGCTGCAGCTCACGCTTCAGAAAGACCGCATTGCCTTTCCGGTAAAAATACAAGAGATTGAATTCTTTGGGGAGCTTTCCGATCAGCAAGGCCTTTTTGAATGCACCTGTCAGCTCACCGAACTGAATGATGAATTTGCAACCGGAAATTTCGTGATCAAAAGGAATGAGCAGGTTTGGGCCCTCATTACCGGCTGGCAGAACCGAAGGCTGGAGATTGATGAGGCCTTATGGCGGGTTTCCATGTCGCCCCTGCACAACCGTCTTTCTGAAGAAATTGCACCCGGAGTGTTTATGTTCCATCAGGCCTATAGCCGTGTGGTTTCCTGGGATTTTATTTTAAAACGTTATTTCAACCAGACAGAGAAAAAACACCATACTTCCTTATTGCCAAATAAAAGAAAGGAATGGCTGATCAGCCGGGTGGCGGTTAAAGACGCGGTAAGAAATCTGCTGAACCTGGAAAAACAGCAGGCCTGCTACCCCATTGAACTGGAAATAGGTTCTGACGAGGTCCGCAAGCCTTATGTAACCGGCCCTGGAACAGAAGGCATTCAGATTTCTATTGCACATAAAGGAACAGATGCCGTGGGTATCGCCAGGTACAACAGCCCGGTGGGTATAGACATAGAACAAATTGAAGAGCGGAGCCAGGGTTTTTATGAAATGGTCTTTTCTGAATCAGAACAGGCCCTGCTTGCCGGCAAAGAAAAAAATGAATGGGCCACCCGGTTCTGGGTAGCCAAAGAGGCTTATGGGAAATACCTGGGCAAAGGGCTGCAGGGAAATCCAAAGGCCTACACCATAGAAGAGATCAGAGGAGAAGAACTCCGGATCAACGACATTTTCATACACACTATAAAACATAAAAATTATATCATCGGATGGACACAATAGTATCAACAGCAAAACTGAACAGCAGCGAAATCTTTGATTTGATGAAGCAATTTATTACCGAGGTGATCGGGGAAGAATTTGCAGAAGAAATGGACATTTCTATGGAGAGTTCCTTTACCAAGGACCTGGAAATGGACAGCATAGAGATCGTTTCTTTTTCTGAGAAAATAAAAGCACACTTCGGGGATCAGATCGATTTTACCGGATGGTTGTCTAACATGGACCTGGACGAATTGATCAACCTGAAACTCGGCACCATTGTCGATTATATAGAGCAATGCCAATCCTAAACATCAACAACCGGGAAGTACATATCCAGGAGCTGAACAAAGGGGCTGCCGAAACGGTCTTGCTGGTGCATGGCATGTTCAGCAACCTTTCTGTGTATTATTTTAATATTGCTCCTTTACTGGCACAGCATTTTCATGTGGTGATGTACGACCTGAAAAGTCATGGACTGAGTGAAAGAACCGCCGGGGGCTATGATCTGGACAGTATGACCAATGACCTGCTGGCCCTGATGAACAGTCTTGACCTGACCAAGGTACATCTTGCCGGGTATAGCTTTGGGGGGCTCATCGCTTTAAAAATGGCGCTGCGTTTTCCGGAAATGATCGGCCGGCTTGCCGTGATTGAAGCCCCGGACCCCAATGACGATAAAACAAGAGATATTATTGACGATTACAGCAGGGAATTCCTGGAGCATTATGTGCAGAATTTTACCGACACTACGAAAGTAAAAATGGGCAAACGGCAAATGGAACGCAACCACCGGATGTATGAATATCTGTTCCACCAGACCAGTATTAAAAGCGATATGCTGGCGGAGCGGGATTTTTTCGAAACCGCAGCGCTCTCCGGCATTCCGCAGCCGACCTTGCTGTTGTATGGCTCGGCTTCCAATTGTCTTGGAGCAGGGAAGCGCTTGCAGGAGCAAATTGGGTTTTGCGTTTTGGAGGAGATTGCGGGTGATCATAATATCCCCATCCAGGATCCGGTCAGTGTTGGAACCCGGATGTCTGTATTTTTTAAAAATGAATAGAACTTATGGCAAGATTTGCTTTTATAGTGCCGCCTTTAACCGGCCATATTAATCCGACATTGAGTATAGGTGCTGTTTTGTTACAGCAGGGGCATGAAGTGGCCTGGATCAGTCTTGATGCTTCGCTATCTAAAAGGCTTCCGGAAGGAGGAAAACTTTTATGGATTAGCTATGCCGAAGATGATCAGCAGAAACAGGAAAGTGAAAAATACCTGGACATCATCACCAAAAAGATCGTGTATGGTATAGACAGCATCAAGTTTCTTTATGAGGAAGTCTTGATTCCATTAAACCGTCACAGTTATGAAGGGATTTGTGGTCTATTGGATCAATATCAACCTGACCTGGTGATCACCGACCACCAGATGTTTGCCGGAGCAATAGCCGCCCTGCAGAGAAAAATCCCTTATGCCACATCGGTGACTGCTCCGGCCGCACTCAAAGTGATGGACGAGCTGCCAAAGATCCACGAATGGGAAAACAACCAGATCATCGGTCTTCAAAAAGAGCTTGGACTGGATCTGGAGCAAAGCGTAGCTTGTTCTGATCTGCTGACCCTGGTTCTAACTTCTAGGGCATTTTTTGGAGAAATGGAGCTCCCTTCCAATTATCGTTTTACCGGACCTGTAATCCACAAAAGAATGGGTAATGCGCCTGTATTTGACTGGAGCAAATTGGAAAACACTAAAATGCAGCCCAAAATACTGGTCAGTATAGGCACCACTTTCGACCATGAGCACAAGAAAGCCTTCTTTGAAAAAGTGGTGGAAGCCTTCTCTGATCAGCCTTTAACAGTCATCGTGGTTTCAGACCCTGACTTGTTTGTGGCCTGGCCGGAAAATTTCATCGTGCAGCGGAACATTCCTCAGCTCGAACTGCTGCCTCATCTGGATGCGGTGATTTGCCATGGCGGTCACAACACGGTTTGCGAAACCCTAACCAATGGACTTCCTATGGTGGTGATCCCGATTGCTTATGACCAGAGCCACGTGGCTGGCCGTGTTGTTCGGGTGGGCGCAGGTTTACGTTTAAATTTTAATCGCTTTAAAGCCCGGCACCTGAAGGAGGCTACAGAAGAGATATTGAGCAACAATCAGTACAAAACAGCAGCCCAACAAATCAGTGCATCCTTTGCCGCCGCCGGGGGAACCCATGGTGCCGCAGATCTGCTGATGCAACAAGCCGAACTCGCCTACCCAATTTAACAAAGAAATTATGTCAAGATTTTTATTTGCAGTACCTCCCTTTTTTGGACACATCAGCCCTACATTAAGTATAGGGTCCAGTTTGATTGCCCGCGGACATGAAGTAAAATGGATTGGGGTAACGCCCTTAGCGGCTCATCATATCCCGCAGGGTGGAGAATATATTTATCCGGAAGAAGATTTAAAGGTGCATCAGCAGGAGCTTCAGCAAATCTTAAAACGCCAGGATGATGGGCCTTCCTGCTCCGGACCTGAAGTGATGAAGCTGGCCCTGGAAGAGACTTATGTGCCCATTGCCCGCATCATGATGGGCGCTTTGGGTAAAGCGGTGGATAACTGGAGACCTGATGTAATTGTAAACGACTGTATTACTTTTGCGGGTGCATTATGTGCCCATATTAAAGGCATTCCTTGTGTAACGACCACCCCGGTCCCACCGGATGTGATGGGCGATACCGCAACCAGTGCCCCCAAAATATTTGAATGGCAGGAAAACCTGATTAAAGGCCTGCAAAGGGAATTTGGTGTATACGGGGATGAAATCGTGATCCATTCTCATAAAATGAACCTGGTTTTCACCTCTCAGAAATTTGCCGGTATTGAAGATCCGATGCCGCATATGAAATTTATTGGCCCGGTTAAGGGCCGTCCAAACCAGGCTGCTTTTGATTGGGAGCGTCTGAAAAAGGCAAAAGGGCCTAAGATCTTTGTTTCTCTGGGGACCTTGCTGGTGGACATCCGTGCTGCATTTTTCCGGAAACTGATTGATGCTTTTGCCGATACGCCTTTAACCATTGTTGCGGCCACCAATCCGGATATTTTTGAAAAATGGCCTGACAATTTCATTGTTAATGGCTTTGTGCCTCAGTCTGAACTGATGCCCATGATGGATGCCGTGATTTGCCATGGCGGCTTCAATACGGTGAACGATACCTTTATCAATGGGCTTCCTATGCTGATCACGCCGATTGCCTACGACCATTTTCATACCGCAAAACTGATTGAAAACGCGGGTTGTGGCATCAAGATCCGCTATAAGCGGCTCCGGATTGAAGACCTCAGAAATGCGGTACTCGAGCTGCTAGAAAATCCGCAGTACAGGAATGCAGCCTTGCAGATTAAGGAGACTTTTCTTGCTGCGGGCGGAAATGACAAAGCGGTGGAACTTTTGGAAGAGTTTGCTGCTGCTGAACAAGTACTGGCAAGCATCAACTGAGCCCCATGAAGAGAAGATTATTATTTGCAGAACGCATGCTGCATGGCGATGGGTCGGCCCCTTTTAATGCAGTGATTCCAATTTGCCTCAAAGGAGAGGTTCATTTGGCCGGACTACAACAGGCATTAAAAAAGCTTCAGGAGAAATATCCGCTTTTAAATGCTTTTGTAGAAGACGATGAGAAGGGAATGCCCTGGTTTGTTGTGGAAGAAGGCCAGACCCGACGGGACATCCCGGTAAGGATCAGCACCCGACTTGGAGAGGACGACTGGATACAAGAGTCGGTACAGGAATGGTCTACGGTGTTTGATACCCGGACAGGCCCGCTGATGAGGCTGGTCTGGATCAAGGGAACCGAGTTTTCGGATTTGATCCTGGTGATCCATCATTGTCTTTGCGATGGTGGTTCGGCCATGTCCATTCTTGCCGAACTCCTGCAGCTGCTCGACAATGGGGAGGCACAAATCGGCAAAGAAAAACCAATTTTAAGTCTCAACGATATTGTTCCTGCGGAGGTGCTTCGGAATAAGAAGAAGATCCTGAAAGCGAAACTGATTGGCAGTGTGGCAAGTCTGGTCCTCTGGCTGGTTCCCTTGCCCAAAAAGGCCGTAGAACGAAAAAGGGATTATATGCTGAACTGGAGCCTGGATCAAGCTGTAGGCGAACAATTGATCCGCAGCTGTAAACAGCAGGGGGTGACGGTAAATACGGCCTTGTGTATGGCTGTACTGAATGCTTTTAAAGTGGTCAGAAAAGAAGCTTTCAACAACAAAATTTCCTGCCCTGTCGACATCCGGCGCTTCGCTCCGGAAATCAAAAAGGACAATATTTTTGCTTTTGGGCTGATGATGGTGGTTTCTGCTGCGCAGGACCCGGGCTTTTTTGACAATGCCCGTAAGATGCAGGCAGATATTGATAAAAAAACGGCAAAACTGGATCCTTATGAGACGATCATGATGATGGAGGAGTCTCATTCTTCCCTCAAACATTTCACTAAATTTCTCAAATATGGTAAATCCAGTAACGACTGTATGTTTTCCAATCTGGGCAGGATCAATATTCCACATGAATATCAGGCTTTCAGCCTGGAAAGGATTTATAGTCCTTCTGTGATTGGTCCTTTGGGCAATACCACCACCCTGATCACATCGACTTACCGGGAACGAATGGATTTTACACTGGTCGCCAGCGAGGGCTTTATTCCTTATGAACAAGCGCTGGCCATCCGGGATAGTATAATAACTGAATTAAAACAGGCCGTAGGCCAGGCTTAAAATAATTATGAGAAGAAGACTGATCATTGGCGAAAGAATTATGTATGTGGATGCGACAACCCCGCTCAATTGTGTTTTTGCAGTTAAAATCAGGGGGAGCTTTTCTTTGGAGAACCTTCGTGCTGCATTGGCCAAAGTACAGCAAAAACACCCTTTATTAAGGGCCAGGATCCAGGAGGATACTAAAGGAATTCCTCATTTCACCTCCAGCAACCACCTGTCGGAGATTCCGGTACGGGTGGTAGACCGCCAAAGTGATGAAGACTGGAAACAGGAATCTGAAAGGGAGTGGTCTGCACTTTTCGACGACAAAAACCTTCCCCTGGCCAGGGTGGTCTGGATTAAAGGTGCTTCGGTTTCCGATCTGATCCTGGTTTGTCCGCACTGCGTTTGCGATGGAACTACTTTTGTGGCCCTGATGACAGAGGTCCTGCAGTTGCTGGATCAGCCGGAGCGGGAAATTGGCAGCTATCCGCCTTTTGACTCCATTGCAGGTTTGCTTTCGGAATCCTATTCCAGCAGCCCCTCGAAAATTTTCAAAGCCAGGGTGTTTTCTGTCCTGGCCTCCGTATTCTTTCTCTTTAAGTCTTCCCGTAAACAACATCCGGCAGGTAAAGGATATATGATGCATTGGAAACTGGATAAGGAAAGGACCTCAGCTTTGATGGCTGGCTGTAAAGCGACTGGTGTGACCTTACATTCGGCTTTATGTGTGGCTTTCCTGGAGGCTTTTCATAAGGTTAAAGGGGATCGCGCGCATGGCAAAGTCATTTGCCCGGTGGATGTACGTCGCTTTGTAAAGGAGATTAAAGAGGACCATATGTTTGCCTTTGCACCTATTGCAGAGCTTTCTATAAAAAAAGGCACGAAAATTGGTTTCCTGGCAAAAGCACAGCAGCTGAAAGAGGACCTGGACTCTAAAATATCCGCCATGAAGGTCCATGAGCTGCTGTTCATGAGCGAGTATTTTCATGCCTCGGTACCCAACATGGTCAGGTACCTGAGGTCAACGGATGGTACGCATGATTTTACGTTCTCTAACATGGGCAGGCTGGGCATTCCCGAGTCCTATAGCTCCTTTGAACTGGAAGCTATTTACAGTCCTAGTGTGGGCTTTCCCTGGAGAAACCCGAATACACTGGTGGTCAGTACTTTTAAAGGAGAAATGGATTTCAGTTTTTACTCCAATACGGTTTTCCTGGACCCACAGGAGGCTTCGGCGATTAAAGACCAGGCTTTATTGATTTTAAAAGGGGAAACCGTGCTGGAAGGAGCCTTACTATAATTGTATGTTCATCAATAAATTTGTACGCAGGAACCTGATCATTTATTTCCTGCCGAATGTTTTCTTCAACACCTGTATTCCCTACTTCGCCTTCAGAACTCAGGAAGCGGTTTATTTATTTAGGGGGGAGCAGTGTTTTGCGCGATTCTTACTGCCTATGGTACTCTTCTTACCCTTTATCATTACGTTTGACCTGTCCAGAAAGACAATTGATCTGTATAAAAAAGGAAAAACAGACCTGCTGATTCCTGATCACCTCCAGAAAACAAAATTCCTGCTTAAAATGGCGGGGATAAACGGGGGGATTTCCCTCAGTGTGGCCTTTCTGATCCTGTTGCTTGCAGAGTTCAGTATTCCTCGTCAATATGGCTTTAGTGCCGGTTTTCTGGCTTTGCTGTTGGGCTTGACCGCGGGCTTGCTGACGGTAATTTTTACCCTCCATACCGGAGCAAGATACTGGCGCCAGGCAGGTTCCTGAAAATGAACAATGACCAGATTAGCCGGGAGATTCCTTACCTTTGCCCATTAATTAATCTTTTATTCTGTTTTAAATATTGATTTATGGCCCGTATTATCGCCTTTGATTATGGCACCAAACGCATCGGCATTGCAGTGACTGATCCTCTGCAGATCATCGCAACCGGACTGGATACCATACACCCCAAAGACGTGATCGACTATTTAAAAAAATACCTGCTGACCGAACAGGTGGAGGCTTTTGTATTGGGCGATCCAAAGCAACTGGATGGTTCTCCTTCGGATTCTGCACAGCATGTAAAAGGTTTTTCAACCACCCTTAAGAAAAATTTTCCTGGCATCCCACAGTATTGGATAGATGAGCGGTTTACCTCTAAACTGGCGCAGGAAACCATTATGCAGAGTGGCTTGAAAAAGCAGGACAGAAAGAACAAAGAGAGAGTGGATACGATTGCAGCGACCATCATCCTGCAATATTTTATGCAAGAGCACCGTTTATAAAGACAACATGAGTATGATTAATGAAGACCTGCAAAATTTACTGTTAAACTATTGCGAACCAGAAAGCGCTCTTTTACAGCAAATTGACCGGGAAACTAATTTAAAGGTATTGATGCCAAGAATGCTGTCCGGCCATTATCAGGGCCGGGTACTCAGCATGCTGAGTAAACTCACGGCGCCCAAAAGGATACTCGAGATCGGGACCTTTACCGGTTACGCAACCTTATGCCTTGCGGAGGGTTTGAGTGCTGATGGAATTCTATATACCCTGGACATTAATGTTGAATTAGAAGACATGGTGAGAAAAAGTTTTGCACAATCTCCTTACGATGAGCAAATTAAGTATATTCTGGGTGATGCGACACAAACTTTACAGGACTTAAACGAGGTTTTTGACCTTGTTTTCATCGATGCAGACAAAAAAAACAATGGTACTTACTATGATCTGGTGTTCGACAGGATCAGGCCGGGAGGGCTTATTATTGTGGACAATGTGCTGTGGAGTGGAAAAGTACTTAGTAATCAACAAGATAAAGATACAAAAAATATTACTACATTTAATGATAAGGTTGCCAATGACGCGAGGGTGGAGAAACTGATCTTACCCGTCCGCGACGGATTATTCATCATAAGAAAAAAAATATGATTAAAAAGCTAATGTACATCTGGACCGCTCTCCTGTTTACATTTACGGCCTCCAAAGCCCAAACGACTCTTGATTATATTAATGAAAATGTGGATCATGCACAGGAACTCATGAGAGCTTCCCATATCCCGGCCAGTGTGATCCTTGCGGTGGCCATCCACGAATCGGCCTCCGGGACCAGTAAAATCGCCCGCTACCTCAACAACCATTTCGGTGTAAAAGGCCAGAATTCCAGTAAAGAGATCCGTTCTGCCTATAAAGACTATCCTTCGGTTCAGGACTCTTACAATCATTTTGTAGAATTTTTGGAAAGCAAGTCTTCTTTTAGCAGTCTTTTCGATAAATTTGATGAGTCCGACTATGTCGGATGGGCAAAAGGTATACAAAAGGGAGGTTATGCACGCAGCAGAAGCTGGTCGTCTCAAGTGATTGGGCTGATCAAAAAATATGAGCTGTTTAAGTATGACCAAAGGCCGCAACAATATTTGGAGGCTGTATTCCCGATTCCTTCCTTAGCTGGAAAAGTAACGAAACAAACCGTACATACACCGGACAATTAATTGAATGAACTACAGACTGCTGCTTCCAATACTGCTTTTATTTTTTACGGCCTGCTCTTCCAGGAAATATAGCCGGAACAACCGCCAGATTGAGAAACAGGCGAAGAAAGCCAATCCAGATGCTTTAAGTTATACGACACTAAGCTATATAGATGCTTTTAAAGGTGTGGCCGTCGAAGAAATGAATACCTATGGTATTCCGGCCAGTATTACCCTGGCCCAGGGTATTCTGGAATCTGGTAGCGGGAATGGCAGTCTGGCCAAATATGCCAATAACCATTTTGGAATCAAGGTGACTTCTGAATGGAAGGGCAAGGGTTATTATAAAGACGACGACAAGAAGAACGATTGTTTCCGGGTCTATAAGGATGCCCGCCAGTCTTACAAGGACCATTCTGAATTCCTCAAAAGGAAAAGATATAGCGCTTTGTTCCAGCTGGATAAAAACGACTATAAGAACTGGGCTTATGGCTTGAAACAAGCGGGCTATGCGACGAATCCAAAATACCCTGACCTGCTGATCAACCTGATTGAAAAGTATCAGCTGCACCAGTATGACCAGTCTGAGTCTGAAAAACAGAAAATTATCCGTGAAGACCGGGTTTTTACAGAGATCAATGCCAATATTGCCGTAGAACAGAAGAAATTTGCCCCTGTGGCGACACCGCCCTCTAAACAGGTGATCACCACGCCAGACAGCACTGCCGACACACCTCAGGTCAGTACGCCGGTATATACCTCCTCTTCAAATACGTCAAAGTATTATACCGTAAAACAGGGCGACACTTTGTACAATATCTCTAAACGTTACAACCTTACCGTAGAAGAATTGAGAACCATTAATAACCTGTTGGACTCAGGAATTAAAATCGGCCAGCAGCTGCAGATCGTTAAATAATGTTAATATCTCGCACTGCATCATTCTGATCGTGTATTTTTGTATGCAAATGAAACTCACCGGATTTCTCCTTCTCCTTTTGATGTGCACCTGCACGGGCATCTTACATGCGCAGAAAAAAACTGTGCCGGGCTTTGTGATGGACAAAAGCAACAAGCAAAGGCTGGCAAAGGTCTATATTTATAATCCTAAAAATGATGTGGGCATTTACAATAATGCCAAAGGGGAGTTTACGCTACAGGTGGCTGTTGGTGATACGCTTTTTGCAGCCTTGTCGGGTTATGCGATTGATACGGTGGTGTATAAAGGCCAGAATTCTATCTATTTCCAGCTTACGCCTCATTTTATCCGGCTTAAGGAGGTCAAGATTATTGGGAGTTTGCCTACACCTAAACAGAAATACGACAGAACCCTTAAGGAATATAAATATGCTTTAGACCGGGGCAGTTCCAAAGATCTGCTCAATGTTGGGCCAGAGGGTGCAGGACTTGGTATTGATGCGATTTATAATCTGCTGAGCCGTAAAGGGGCCAATGCCAGGCATCTTCAAAAAATCCTGGAAAAGGATTACCGGGAACAAGTAATTGATTTCCGTTTCCGGCCGGAGTATGTGGAAAGGGTTTTAAATATCCACGATTATGAGCTGACGGATTTTATGCAGCAGTACCGTCCAACCTATGAATTTGTGCTTTCGGCCTCGGACTATGCGTTTACCCTGTTCCTCCGGAACAATTACGCAGCCTATAAAAGAAATCCAAGGGCCTTGCGTTTACCGCCCCTTCCAAAAGTGACTATAGAGGAAATAAAGCCTTAAATAGACAATTAGTTTAAATTTAGGTCTTTGATAAAGAACATTTTTGTTTTCTTTGTAGTAATGAAAGGTTTTTATATCAGCATATTCTTACTCTTTTCTGTTTGCGCAACTTTAAAGGCACAGGAAATTGATACCATTCCAATCAATACAAAAGATCTCAATATTAAGCTGAAGCGCAGTCCGCTGCCTTCCAGAATTGGGACTTTGTTATTTAAGCCGGTCAAGATTGAACCGCAGATTGTTAATTCCAAAGTGAATTACTGGAAAACGAAGACTTCGGTTGGGATCAACCTGAACCAGGCGGCTTTTTCAAATAACTGGAGTGGCGGTGGAGTGAACTCATTGGCTTTGGCGGGCATTATCAACTACAAGGCTGAATATAGCAAGGAAAGCTATAGTTATGTGACGGAGGTGATCCTGAACTATGGAAAGGTGAAGAACAAGGACCAGATGGAGAAAAAGACCGTGGATAGGATCTACTGGGATAATAAGGCGGCCATCCAGATTTCGAAGAACTGGTATTTCTTCGGATCCGTAACTTTTGAGTCGCAGTTTGATAAGGGTTTTGCCTATAGCACGAATAATGGACAGGAAGTTGCAACATTGACTTCTAAATTCATGTCGCCAGGCTACCTTACCGAATCTGTCGGTTTTGAATACAAACCCACTAAATATTTCTCTACCAGGCTCGGTACAGGTTCTGCCAGACAAACTTTTGTATTAGACAATGATGAGCTTTTTAGAGCTTATGATGAAGCCAATCCAGGTAATCCCGGAGGGAAAACAGACAGTTACGGCGTTGAAAGAGGAAAAACTTTCAGAAATGATCTCGGTTTCCAGATCGTAATGAACTTTGACAAGGACATTTTCCCTAATATCAACCTGAAAAGTAAATATATGGTGTTGATCCCTTATGAGAACGTAG
Source organism: Pedobacter nutrimenti (assembly GCF_032678445.1). GTDB lineage: Bacteria > Bacteroidota > Bacteroidia > Sphingobacteriales > Sphingobacteriaceae > Pedobacter > Pedobacter nutrimenti_A. The sequence goes on along the minus strand of NZ_JAVTSQ010000002.1, from coordinate 540,530 downwards.
GCTATATGAATCATCGTCTGGATGTGGCTTTAACCGCTAAGGTAAACCGCTTCATGAGCACCACCTTAACAGGTGTGGGTTTGTATGACAGAAATACTTCTTCCAAGGTCCAGGGCAGTCAGACACTGGCCTTAGGTGTGGTGTTTGTTTTCCCGAGGTAAAAGATGAGATAATACCCGGCCAATTCGCCCAAAATTAATACCTTTGCCAACTACAAAAAATTGAACACTAAGCATTAAAGAAAATGTTTGAGAATTTACAGGACAAATTAGACCGTGCATTTAAAGTTTTAAAAGGACAGGGAAGCATTTCCGAGATCAACGTGGCTGAAACCATGAAAGAGATCCGTAAAGCTTTACTGGATGCCGACGTAAATTATAAAACAGCCAAGACGTTTACAGACGATGTTAAAGAAAAAGCATTAGGCTTAAACGTACTGACCGCCGTATCTCCGGGCCAGTTACTGACCAAGGTTATGAACGACGAACTGACCGCTCTGATGGGTGGCCAGGTGACCGATCTTGATTTAAAAAACAATCCAACCATTATATTAATTGCCGGATTAAACGGAGCGGGTAAAACCACTTTTACCGGTAAACTGGCCAATTTCCTGAAAAGTAAAGGAAAAAAACCTTTGCTGGTTGCAGGTGACGTTTACCGTCCGGCTGCGATAGATCAGCTTCAGATCCTCGGGGAGCAGGTAGGTGTTCCTGTGTATGTAAACAAGGAATCTAAAGATCCGGTTGGAATTGCAATGGAAGGGATTGCAGAAGGTAAAAAACAAAACAACAACGTGATCATCATTGATACTGCCGGTCGTTTGGCCATTGATGAGCAGATGATGAATGAGATTGCGGCTGTTAAAGAACATACAAAACCGCACGAAATCCTGTTCGTTGTTGATGCCATGACCGGACAGGATGCGGTTAATACAGCAAAAGCTTTTAACGACAGGTTGGATTTTACCGGTGTGGTGCTGACCAAACTGGACGGTGATACCCGTGGTGGTGCCGCTTTATCGATTAAATCGGTGGTGAACAAACCGATCAAGTTTATCGGTACAGGAGAGAAAATGGAAGCACTGGATGTTTTCTATCCGGACAGGATGGCTTCCAGGATCCTCGGTATGGGTGACGTGGTTTCCCTGGTGGAGCGCGCCCAGCAGCAGTTTGATGAAAAAGAGGCTGCAGAACTTCAAAAGAAGATCCGCAAGAACAAATTTGATTTCAACGATTTCTACAACCAGATCCAGCAGATCAAGAAAATGGGTAACATGAAAGATTTGATGGGCATGATTCCTGGTGTAGGTAAAATGATGAAAAACGTGGAGATTGAGGATGATGCTTTCAAAGGCGTGGAATCGATCATTCAGTCCATGACCAAATACGAAAAAGAGAACCCGGACAGCATTCAGCAAAGCAGACGTTTAAGAATTGCGAAAGGTTCAGGAAATAAAGTTGAGGATGTAACTAAACTGATCAAACAGTTTGAAGATATGCGTAAGGTGATGAAACAGTTTTCTAACCCAGCTGCTGCCGCTAAAATGATGCGCAATATGCCAAAAATGCCACAGGGAAAGATGTAAAATCTGATCCGGTATTAGAAAAAAGCTCGTTTTTTTAAACGGGCTTTTTTTATTTCTGCGGCATAATGATATTCAAAATGTTTTCCTCTACATTGGCACATTTAACCTGTTGAATATGCTCGTAAAAACTTTTGGAAGCGCTGTGTTTGGCGTAAATGCACTTACCATTACTATTGAGGTCAGTATTGGCGGCGGAAATAAATATCATATTGTTGGCTTGCCCGATAATGCCATTAAAGAAAGCTTGCGCAGGATCGAAAGCGCAGTACAGACGGCTGGCTTTAAAATGCCAAGACAAAAAATTGTGGTGAACCTGGCCCCTGCAGACATCCGCAAGGAAGGCTCCTCTTATGACCTCCCGATTGCAATAGGTATTTTAGCCGCCTCTGGACAAATAGAAGTACAGGAGCTGCATCAATACTTCATTATGGGAGAACTCTCCTTAGATGGCGGATTACAGGCTATAAAAGGCGCTTTACCTATAGCCATCCAGGCCAGAGCGGCCGGATTCTCGGGATTTATCCTTCCAAAGGACAATTCAAGGGAAGCCGCCATTGTGAATGATCTGCTGGTGTATGGAATGAAGAACCTGGGGGAAGTGATTGCTTTCTTCAATAAAAAGCAGGTCTTTGAACCCGTCGTTGTAGAAACCAGGACTCAATTCTACAACAATGTCAACAGCTATGAGCATGACTTTTCTGACGTAAAGGGGCAGGAGAACATCAAACGTGCTCTTGAGATCGCTGCTGCCGGTGGTCATAACCTGATCCTGATTGGCCCTCCTGGTTCCGGAAAAACGATGCTGGCCAAACGTCTGCCCACGATTCTTCCGCCCCTGAATTTACAAGAGGCACTGGAGACCACCAAAATTCATTCGGTAGCCGGAAAACTAACCGCAGCGGATTCTCTGATGACAGAAAGGCCTTACCGCAGCCCGCATCATACCATTTCGGATGTCGCCCTGGTGGGTGGCGGCGCAAATCCACAGCCGGGGGAGATCTCTCTCGCGCATAATGGGGTTCTATTCCTGGATGAATTACCGGAATTTAAACGTTCTGTACTCGAAGTGATGCGGCAGCCTTTGGAAGAACGGCAGGTAACCATCTCCAGATCAAGGTTAAGCGTGGAGTATCCGGCAAGTTTTATGCTGATTGCATCGATGAACCCCTGCCCCTGCGGCTTCTATAATCATCCCGAGAAAGAATGCATCTGCGGCCCGGGCCTGGTACAGAAATACCTCAGTAAAATCTCAGGTCCATTGTTAGACCGTATAGACCTGCATGTAGAAGTTACCCCGGTCGATTTTAATGAGCTTTCTTCACTCGAAGAAACGGAAAAGAGCAGCAGCATACGGGCGCGGGTAATCCGCGCCAGGGAATTTCAGGACCGTCGTTTTGCGGATCATCAAAGCCTGCACTGTAATGCTCAAATGAGCCCGAATATGGTTCGTAAGCGTTGTGAGATTGATGAGGCAGGAAGATCGCTGATCAAAAAAGCCATGGAAAAACTGGGGCTTTCAGCCAGGGCCTACGACAGGATCCTTAAAGTTTCCAGGACCATTGCTGACCTGGCTGAAAGTGAAGACATCCGGCTGGAACATCTGGCCGAAGCCATCCATTACCGCAGCCTGGACCGGGAAAGCTGGGCCGGTTAGTCTTCTTCCTCGTCCAGACCCTCTTCTTCCGGTTCAGGAACATAGGCCAGAATTTCTTTTCCTATCTGGTTGATTTCTTCATCGCTTTCAAACAGCGGAGTACCGGTTTCCATGTCCAGTTTGATCCACTGAAGATCGGTATCTTTCTGGATATGGGCATATTCCGCTCCGTCTTTAAAAATGGCATAAGTGTCGTTCCCCTCGGGAAATACAGCGTAATCTATATGACCTATAGTGATGTCAAATGGTTCTTGCATAATGTAAATTTTAACGTAATGAGGCGTAATTGTAGAACTTTAATCCGCCTGTTCCTTCAATTCTAATGGTTTTGGTCTGGTCTTGTCCGTTGGCTCCTTTTAGCTGAAGTGTAATGGTGTTTTCTCCCTTTTGCAAAGGAATGCGTGTATAATTGATCTGGTTGGGCAAAGATTGCCAGTTCCTGGTATCCGATTTCTCTGAAAGCAGGCTGTACAGCTGCATACCATAGCCAAGGCCAGTCAGCAGACCATCATTCTTCCCGTTTTTACCGCTTCCTTTTCCGCTTTCGGTCAGCAGGTATTCTGCTGTTTTTTTAACCGCCAGGCGGGCCAGGGTTTTGCCCATTTCTTTGGCAAAACGTTGGTCAAGGGTTTTAAAGGCCAGTGCATTGATGTCTTCGGCTTTCTCCAGAGAAACAGCATAATTACCATTGCTGGCGGTTGCACTGCTATAATAAGGAGGCCGGGTCACATACATCGGGTAAGTTACCCTTAAACTCTGTACGGAAGTCTTGTTCACTTTGGCCGGATCATAATCCCAGAAAGGGATGACAATATTTCCATCGGTAAAGACCATATTTCCATGATCATCTTTGATCAGGGAAAAGAAAAATTCCTTTTGTTGTTTCACCGGTGCCAGTCCATTTTCCCAGAACAGGATCAATTCTCCGCCTTCAGGTGCTTTTTCCGGTGTATAAGTCAGGTTAAATAGTTTTTCGTACTTGCTTTGCTCAGACTGGAAACCGTTCAGGTAAGCCGTACGGATCACATCCTTTTTCAGGCCATATGGTATTTTTGTTCCGTAATAGGTGGTGTCGGGTGCCGTAAGATAAACATCTGCTGCATTTCTATAGGCTATAAAGGCATTGTTTACATCCCTTCCGCCTTCATAGATCAGGCCTTGCAGCATCAACGAAAAGGCATCTTTGGAATAGCGGTTCTCTTTGTTGTTGAACTTATCGCCTTGTTCCTGGGATTGCAAGGTGATTCTCCTGGCTTCCACAATGGCTTCATCTGTATTGTTCAGATAGAAATAGTTCAGTGCCTTGTAATAATGGATCATGAACTTTTCAAAGTCTTCTCCTTTATAGGTTTGCGACATCGGATTGACCAATACACCAACGGTCCCGTCCATGATTCCGCCAAGCCCCTGCTCCAGCAACTGATCGGCTTCATTAAAATAGCGGTTACTGCCTTCGTAATCTCCGGTCAGGTGAGCCATTTTACCTTCTTCCATCAACAGAAGCAGCTTGTTTCTTGGTTTTTTCAGCAAGCTGTTTTTATCCAGCTCAGCCTTGGCCTGCGCATAATTTCCGTCTGCAATCTGTTTATAATACAGCGCAGTGCGGTCGTTATAGCTGGCACAGCTAAAAAGAAAGAGCATCAATCCAAAAAGAGTTGATGCTCTAAAAATATTCATCCGGATCGTTGTCATGCTAAGCGCCCGCCAATAATCCTAGTTTTTAACATATTTAGCGATCTTCTTTTCTCCGATCCATACCACTTCATTGGTTTGGATATTGGTCAGCTCCAGATTCACCTGATAGTACACTACCTTTTTACGTTTGTGAGAATCTACGATGGAATTGATAGAGCCTTGCAGAATATAATCCGCTCCATTTTCCAGTCCGAATTTCTTCATGCTGGATACAGAAGCATTGGATTGCTGATCTGCTTTCTCTGCACGCAGTTCTTCCCGTTTTTTTCCGCCTTGTACCAAACGTACCCGTTGGGTTTGCAGGAATGCCTGTTCTACGTCTTTTACAAAAGTTTCTGCTTCGATATGCTCATGGCTTTTGTTTTGAACCATACCTACAATCACTACAGGTTTTTTACCTGCATTTTGCTCCAGGTGATTGCTCAGCCAGGCTGCACCCAGTATGTTCTGTGTCAGGTCCTGGGCCACCAGTCTTGAATCGGTATTGTTCCAGTTTCCGCTAACGTCGATGGCTTCATCGGTATTTACACGGGTAACTTGCCTCGAGCATGAAGTGATGATCAGGCCTGAAACTGCAAAAGCAGCTATAGTAATTATTCTTTTCAGTTGCATATGTGTGTTTTAAGAGTTGCTAAAAGCCAAACCAGAAATTCCTTGTCCGGAAACCAAATGACGGGTAAAGATATCTTGAGTACCCTCCGTAATTCCAGTAATTGTTGTAACCTGGATAAGACCAGGAGTTGTCATAATTAGTATATCCGCCATACAGGGAAAGCTGATAATTTCTTTCTCTTCTTAAGCGGCGGCGTTCTTCCCTGGCTTCATACCAGTCGTATGCTTTATAGGTTTCCTGAACGGTTGTACCTTGTGCATAGGTCAGCGAATCTGCCATCCTGCTGTATTTGTTTACACTCTCTGCGTATCTTGGATTCTGATCAGCAACCAGATCTGTCTGCTGAGCGTAGCCGGCTGAAGCGTAGGTTATTCCTGCAAAAAGTCCGGCGATCATTATTAAATTCCTTTTCATATCTATTAAGGTTTTAACGATATACAAAAATACTCCTTTTCAAACTAATATGTTGTTTTTCAAGTCTCATTTAACACTTTTTTACATCCGGGTTAATTTTCCCATGAAATCCAGGAATTTCTGGTCTGCATAATTGGCGGCTCCTTCTCCTTTATAAGAGATCCGGCCTTCCTTATCAAATACGATTGTAGTGGGCAGTGAACCTTTAAAGATCTCCTCTGGAACTGAGCTACCCATGGAATATACAGGCAGGCTGTATTTCTTTCGGTCCATGAATTTTTTAGCTTTTCCAAAATCGCCATCGGCATCTATAAAGAGAAAAACGACATCTTTATTATTTTTAAATTGTTCGTAAAGCTGGTTTACAGAGGGCATTTCGGCCTGGCAAGGTGGGCACCAGGTGGCCCAGAAGTTCAGAAAGATCACTTTTCCTTTCAAATCGCCCAGATCAATGCTATTGCCTTCTGCGTCTTTGAATTTAATTCCGCTGAGGTCTGTAACTTTTCCCTGAACCCTTGTTTCTGTATGGGGCTTAAACAGGCCAACCTGCATGAGGCCCTGCATCAGGTAGGCTTTTGCCGATGGAACAAACAACAGCACCAGCAAAACGGCAAGGAACAAGCCATTCCATATGTGTTTTTTGAGAAAAGTGATTTTATTCATAAGCTTATATCGTATAGACTCGATGTTTTGTGAATTGTTACATACAATAAGCCTACCACATTCTTTGTGGGCAGATAACTTTATATACATTGTTGAGCAGAAAGCCCAGCACAATTTCATGGCTGCCGTTGCTGACCTTGTTCAACTGGGAAGTGGTAAAGTCATAAGCATAAGTCAGGTTGACAAAATGCCCCAGGTTGAAACCGGCCATTGCAGTATAAGAATCATCTTTACGGAGGCTGGCACCCAACCAGAACTTATCTTTGAAAGCCGCCTTCACATTAAAATCAAGGGAGGTCGGCAAGGCTTGGATTTGCTTTAGCATCACCGAAGGAATGATACTGATATCGTCGTCTACACTCACTTTATATCCACCCGTAACAAAGAAATGTGGTACTTGCTTGCCTGTATTCTCGCCCGGAGACCGGGTAAAGCTTAATTTTTGAGGCAAGATCTGCTGTACAGAGATCCCTGAAAAGAAACGGGCACCATAGATCCAGATGCCGGAGGAAAGATCTGGCTTGAGCTGACTGCCTATCGCATTATTCAGCGCAGGATCATTGCCATTCTCAAACTGTAGTGCGTTGATGTCAAGATCTATATTGGTTACCCCTGCCGCTACACCTAAAGACATATTTAACTGATCAGATAAACGAAGATGATAAGCATAGGTCAGGTTAAAGGTGAGGGTTGACAATTGCCCGGCTTTATCTCTTACTGCGGTAAAGCCGACCCCATGATGTGCTGGAGACGCCGTATAGTTCTGCATATAACTTCTGCTCATGGGATTATCTCCATCTTCTTCAAAAGATAGGGCATTCGACCAGAGATATTCTTTTCCAAGCGCCCAGTTGGCGGTAACAAAACTGGTCTTGGGCGCATTATCCAGCCCCGCCCATTGGTTCCGATAGCCTATTTTTATGTCGGTATAGTTTTCGATGCCACTTAATGCTGGGTTTAGCAGGTAATTGTTCAGGATGTACTGGGAGTACTGGGGTCTTTGCTGACTGTAAACAGTCGCAAGATTAAATAATAAAGCGAATACAAAACTGGATCGTATTTTCAAGAAGCCGTTTTTTACAGCAGCAATTTATCAAATTAATTTAAGCTTATGCAATGTATTCCATTTTAGGGCCGAATATCCCAGATAGAACAAAAAACCCGCGGCGTTTAGCGTCGCGGGTTTTATCAAATATTCTGTTTAAATACAGATTAGATCAGTTCCACACTTCTGCTTACAAATTCAGTCAGTTCAGCACCTGTCAGCATTCCTTGTGCCAGCAGGGCTAAATCTACCGCTTGTTTGGCCAGTGTTTTTTGCTCTTCTTCATTTTCGCTTTTCAGGATACGGGAAATCAATTTATGATTACCGTTAATGGCAACTTTGTAGTTGTCCGGCATATTGCCATAGAATCCCATACCGCCACCCATCTGTGCCATATCTTTCATTCTGCGCATAAACTCATCCATGGTTACAGTAACCGGTAATTCCTCTGGATTCAATCCAACCACCTCTACATGCATCCCTGGCTTAGTGATCGCTTTTTCAAAAACCTCTTTAACAGTTTTAGACTGTTCTTCTGTTAAGACAGACTCAGTGCTCTCGTCTTTTTCAATCAGCTTGCTTGCAACACTCGAATCTACGCGTTTTAAGGACGTTTTTTCCAGCTTGTGCTCTAATGAGCTGATGAAATGGTTATCGATCGGAGAATTCATTAAAAGCACATCATAGTCTTTTTTATTGGCCGATTGAATGAAACTATCTTGTTTAGCCGGGTCATTGGTATAGATATACACCACTTGTCCGTTTTTATCTGTCTGGAAGTCTTTCACTTTTTCGCGATATTCATCCAGTGTGTAGTTTTCATTCTTTGTATTGGTCAATAAAGCGAAATCTTTGGCTTTATCATAGAACTTCTCTTCGCTCACCATACCGTATTTTACAAACAGACCGATATCGCTCCATTTTTCTTCGTAACCCTTACGGTCTTTATTGAATAATTCCTGTAATTTATCGGCTACTTTTTTGGTGATATAGCTGTTGATCTTTTTTACATTACTGTCTGCCTGTAAAAAGCTTCTGGATACGTTCAAAGGAATATCTGGTGAATCGATTACCCCGTGCAGCAACATTAGAAATTCTGGAACAATGTCTTTAACCTCATCAGTGATAAATACCTGGCGGGAGAACAACTTGATCTTGTTGCGCTGCATATCGAAATCATTCTTCACTTTAGGGAAGTACAATACCCCCGTCAGGTTAAAAGGATAATCTACATTCAGGTGGATCCAGAATAAAGGATCTTCAGAGAAAGGATACAGTTGCTTATAAAAATCAAGATAGTCCTGGTCTGACAAATCTGCAGGTGCTTTTGTCCAGATCGGGTTGGTGGTATTGATGATGTTGTCTACCTCTACAGATTTTGTTTTTGGTTTTCCTTCTTCATCTTCTCCATCCGGCTCTTGCTCTGTAGTGGTACCAAATTTAATTGGAACCGGCAGGAATTTGCCATATTTATCCAGGATCTCTCCCAGTTTTTGTTTGCTTAAAAACTCTTCTGATTCACTGTTGATGTGCAGGATGATGTCCGTTCCACGAGTGATCCTGCTGCCTTCGGAAATTTCGTAACTGGTACTGCCATCGCAAGTCCATTTTGCTGGCTCGGCGCCGTCCTGGTAGGACAAGGTCTGGATCTCTACCAGATCTGCTACCATAAAGGCAGAATAGAAGCCTAAACCAAATTTACCGATGATTTCGTTGGCGTCTTTGGCATCTTTAAATTTCTCTACAAATTCACTTGCCCCGGAGAAAGCCACCTGATTGATGTACTTTTTTATCTCTTCAGCTGTCATTCCTAAACCATTATCTGAGATGGTGATGGTTTTTTTCTCTTCGTCCAGCGCCACTTCAACAAGGGGTTCCCCAAGCTCACCATTGTACTGACCAAGAGCTGCAAGGCGTTTGATTTTTTGTACTGCATCAACCGCGTTTGAAACCAGCTCGCGCAAAAAGATTTCATTATCTGAGTACAGGAACTTTTTAATGATCGGGAAAATGTTTTCGGTGTGTATGGAAATACTTCCTTTTTCTTCTATGCTCATATATTAGGATTATTTTTGTTTAACATATACAGCTTATCAAGCCTTGTTCCAATCTTTAAACTTGTCAATTTGACAGTAAATGATCTGGTTTTCCGGATCTTTCCGTATTATTGGATATACCTATGCTAAACCTATGAATTTTGACCTCTTAAAAAAGTTAAGGGAAGAGCAGCTGATCAGTGCCGAGTCTTTTGAAAAGATAGAGCAGCAGCAAGCCCAGCCTTTGTTTTCCCTGCACTGGGAGTTAAAAACCCTGTTGTACCTGGGCGTGATGCTACTGAGTACCGGATTCGGTATCCTCATTTATCAGAATATAGATACGATTGGCCATCAGGTCATTCTGCTGATCATCGCTTTGATATGCGGGGCTTGTTTTTTTTATTGTTTTAAACAAAGACTGCCCTTTAGCAGGGAAAGGGTAAAATCTCCCGGCTCCTTTTTTGATTATGCACTTTTACTGGGTTCACTTAGCTTTCTCACCTTTGTGGGTTATATTCAGTTTCAGTACCATCTTTTTGGAACAAATTACGGCCTGGCTACTTTTATCCCTATGGTGGTTTTGTTCTTTCTGGCTTATGAATTTGACCACCTTGGCTTATTGAGTCTGGCCATTACCAATCTGGCGCTTTGGATGGGGGTCTCTGTTACACCAAAACAATTGCTGATGAGCAGCAATTACGATAACCAAACCATCATTTACACCTATATCTTACTTGCTTTACTCCTGCTTGCCGCCGATTTCGCCGGCCGTCGCTTTAAGCTTAAAGAACACTTTGGTTTTACCTATATGCATTTTGGTATCCATATTGGCTTCATTGCATTGCTTGCGGGCTATTTTATTCATTATGAATTTGGGATCGCTTATCTTTTTCTACTGGGGGTATTTGCCCTCGGGGCCTATATTTACAGGGAAGCGATTGCCCGCCAGTCCTTTTATTTTCTGATGCTGACGGTGCTTTATGGTTATATTGCGATCAGTTGTATTGTGATGAGGGCTTTATTTAATGCCGGAGACGGAGAGGGCGCCTTTTTCCTGGGCTTCTTTTACTTCATTGCCTCGGCCGTTTCCATTATTATTTTACTGATTCGTTTAAACAAAAAAATTAAGACGGCATGATCATCTACAATAAAACCTGGCTGCAGCACCTTCAAATCCAACATGAAGCCGAACAAGCCTTTGATGCAGGCCTGATTACGACCACAGAACAGCAGGAGATTAAACAAAAATACCCTCATGGCTTTTATAGCCCGGGGATATGGATCAGGGTCGGCCTTTTCATCCTAACCTGTGTGATTGTTTCTGCGGCCTCCGGGATGATTTCCCTGATGTTTATAGATGCGCATTCGATAGACTTCTCCGTGTATATCTTCCTGATGGCTGCGCTCACTTATGGGGGGTTGGAACTGATGGCCGGCCAAAGTAATCATTATAAGTCCGGTGTAGATGACGCCTTGGTATTGATCAGTGCAGGAACCTTTTTAACGGGATTGTGCTGGCTGGCCTTCGAAAGCTTTAAATGGGGAGATATCAACGGATTTTTGCTGATTTCTATGGTGATGTTTGTTTGCTGCCTGTTTCTGACGTTAAGGTTTGCTGACATGCTCATGGCTGCAGCTGCAGGAATTTCTTTGCTAACCTTTGTCTTTTTTCTCCTGTACAAAGCCGGTCCAACGGGACAACTTTTGCTTCCTTTTGCCATGATCATCACTGCGGGCTTGCTGTATCTATGGGCAGAAAGCGCATATAGACGGCTGGAAAAATGGTATTATGGCCAAGCCTTGATCATGTTGCAAATTGTTGCCTTAATGTGCGTGTATCTTTCCGGAAATTACTTTGTGGTGCGAACATTGAATCAGTCACTGAGTGGTTCTGAAACTCTCCCTTTTGGTCTGTTCTTCTGGTTCTGGACAATCGTTGTTCCTCTGGTCTATATTGCCTGGGGCTTGAAGAAGAAAGATGTCGTGCTTTTACGATCTGGACTGCTTCTGGTTGCCGCCGCGGCCTTTACCATTCGAAACTATTTCCATTTAATGTCTTTGGAAGCGATTCTTTGCCTTACCGGGGCTGGATTGATCGCTATCGCCTATGGTGTTATCCGTTACCTCAAGATCCCTAAGCGTGGTTTTACTTACGAGGAAACTGCGGAGAAACACCTGATGGATCATATGCGTGTGGAATCGCTGATTGTTGCAGAAACCTTTTCCGGCACCGGTACTCCTCCTGCCGAAGCGGCTAAATTTGGAGGCGGTGATTTTGGGGGCGGGGGTGCCAGTGGAAAGTTTTAGATCAGCTACGGATACTGAAAAATTATAATTCTGTGATATTTTTCTGTGTACCTTTGTGCCTCAATGGAATACAACGTTCATACTTTGCCTAATGGCATCCGCCTGCTTCACGTCCCTTCAGCATCTGCCATTTCGCACGCCTGCATCATTGTTAACAGTGGCTCAAGAGATGAGAAAGAAGAACAATCAGGCTTAGCACACTTTATAGAACACCTGATCTTTAAGCGTACAGAAAAGAGAAATACCAACCAGATCCTAAATCGCCTGGAAAGCGTAGGAGCAGATCTGAATGCTTATACAACAAAAGAATATACCTGCATTCACGCTTCTTTTTTAAACCCTTATCTGGACAGGACCATAGAGCTGTTTAATGATATTGTTTTTCATTCTACTTTTCCGGAGGAAGAACTGGATAAAGAGAAGAGCGTGATCCTGGATGAGATATCTTCTTATTTAGATCAGCCGGAAGAAGCTATATACGATGATTTCGAAGACATGGTCTTTGCCGGACATCCACTTGGCCGCAATATCCTTGGTACCGCAGAGAGTGTAAGCCGTTTGTCTAAAAAGGACATACGGGAATTCATGGCGGAGAACTACCACACGGATAAGATTGTGGTAGCGGTGATCGGGAATTATACCTTCCAGAAAATGGTAAAAATTGGGAGCCGGTATTTTGAAGATATCCCTCAAAATCTCCACTCCAACACGAGGATAGCTCCCCTTTCGGCTAATCCTATAATAAAAACTCATCAAAAACCCATTACCCAGACACACGCTGTCCTGGGTATGCCTGCTTATTCTATCTATCATCCTAAGAAAACAGGCTTGCTCCTGTTGAACAATCTCGTTGGCGGAACTGGAATGAGCTCGGTTTTAAACCTGCAGATTCGTGAAAAATACGGAATTGCCTATACCATAGAAACGAGTTACAGCCCATTGAGCGACACCGGTATTTTTACTTTGTATTTTGGTACAGATCAGGAAAAGGTAAATAAAGCCCTTTCGCTGATCTATAAGGAATTTAAAAAATTAAGAGAGCAGCCCCTTACAGAGGTTCAGCTCCAAAAGGCCAAGAACAAATTTATCGGTCAGATCGCTCTTGGTGAGGAAAACCGCATCGGACTGATCATTTCTATGGCCAAGAGCCTGATTGATCATGATAAAATTGATGATCTCCAAACCGTTTTCAGCAAAATTCAGGCGGTAAGCCGGACAGAAATGGCCGATATCACCAATGAAATCCTGGACGAAAAGAATCTTAGTGCCCTAACTTTTTATCCTTTAGGGTAATATTTGTATTTTTGCATCATGAAGTTACCAATTGTAGCCTATGGCGATCCGGTTTTAAGAAAAGTCTGTGTAGATATTGAAGAGACTTACCCAGATTTACAACAACTCATCAGCAATATGTTTGATACCATGTATGCTGCCAGCGGAGTTGGATTAGCAGCGCCTCAGATTGGCCTGCCTATTCGTATGTTTATTGTAGATACCGGTGCAGACGAGGACGGGAAAAAAGGTTACAAAAAGGTTTTTATCAACGCAGAAATCCTGGAAGAGACTGGCGAACCCTGGGCTTTTAACGAAGGCTGCTTAAGCATTCCTGATATCCGCGAGGATGTGATGCGCAAGCCCAACATCCGCATTAAATACCTGGATGAAAACTGGGTAGAACATGAGGACGAGGTAACGGGTATGCCTGCCCGCGTGATCCAGCATGAATATGATCATATTGAAGGCAAATTGTTTACCGACAAACTGAGCATTCTAAGAAAAACCATGCTAAAGTCTAAACTGGACTCCATTTCCAAAGGAAATGTGAGAACCGACTACAAAATGCGTTTCCCTAAACAGAATAAAAAGAGATAGATTATAGATCTAAAAGAAGATGAGAACCTTTAGTTTTCATCTTCTTTCCTTGTTTTGTCTCCGCTAAAGATTTGCTGCATCAGCTTGCCCCAGGCAAATGGATTCAGCAGCGGATTGGTTTGTACCATATTTTTATTGAGGGCCCTGTCGTGATTTAAACGCCAGTTCAGGCCCGATATCTCACCCGCATCTCTCTGAAGGGTCACCATCATTCCTCCAATACTTTTTGAAGACAGGTTCTTCCTGGCTATTTCTACATCATCATCTGCAATCTTCATAGAAAGGAAATCTTTTGTAAATTCCTCTACAGTTGCCCAGGGATATACCCTTACTGTAGGGAGATAAATGATCTCTGCCTTCATTTTAACCAAGGCGGTGTATTTCTCTTCTTTAAGGTCTTCAGGAATGATTACCTGGGCCTTGGTGAACCCTACGGCTGTATAGTCAATGGTATCACCCGGATGCGCCACAAAAGAAAAATAACCTTTATAATTTGCGGAACGCTGTTCCCGGGTATTCATATTGGTCACCGTTACATAGGGTACAACTCTGTTGCTGTCCACATCAGTAATGATTCCGGAAAATTGAATCAGTCTTTTGCGCGCAGGCTCCTGCTGTTGAGCAAAAGCACTAATCACAAAAAAGGTCAGCAAAAAAGTGAATACGTACTTCATATTACAAAAGTAGCGGTAATTACGCCAAGCGATGGTTAAATTGTGTTAAAAGATTTATACGGGTTCTGCCAGGTTGATGGCAACCACCGAGGTGATTTCCGGAACAGCTTTCATAATTGCCTGTTCAATTCCGGCCTTCATGGTCATAAAGCTCATTTTGCATGAACCGCAATTCCCTAACAACTTTAATTTCACCACTTTATCTGATGTAATTTCATCTATAGCAACATCCCCTCCATCTGCAATTAAATAAGGGCGGATGGTTTCTAATGCCTGTTCTACTTGCTCTGTTAAATTCATCTGTGTTTATCTTTTTCTAATCTTAAATATAAAAATACTAATTATTTAGCAAAAACCGGCTGCGCATTATTAATCGCCACCTGTTGTGCTACTTTCCCGGCAATTTCAGAAAACGTTGCTGAAAGGATGCTTTCTTTGTTCAGGGCTACCGGAGCACCGCTGTCACCGCCTTCGGTGATGCTTTGAACAATCGGGATCTCACCAAGGAAAGGTACTTCAAAGGATTCAGCAAGTACTTTTCCGCCATCTTTTCCAAAGATATAATATTTATTCTCAGGCAGTTCATCCGGTGTAAAATAAGCCATATTTTCAATCACACCCAATACCGGGATATTGATTCCCGGCATCTTGAACATCGCCAATCCTTTTCTGGTGTCGGCCAGGGCAACCTGTTGCGGGGTGGTTACGATAACCGCTCCGGCAATTGGAAAACTCTGTGTAATGGTGATGTGAATATCTCCTGTACCCGGAGGAAGATCTACGATCAGGTAATCCAGCTCACCCCAGTCTGCATCGTTGAACAATTGCTTTACGGCGTTGGAAGCCATAGGCCCCCTCCATGGCACGGGCTGATCCGGATCTGCAAAGAAACCAAGCGACAATAATTTGATGCCATATTTTTCTATCGGCATGATCAGTGTTTTACCATCTTCTGTTTCCCTTGCTCCTGGTTTGGCGCCAGTAAGCCCAAACATGGTAGGAACTGAAGGTCCGTAAATATCAGCATCGATCAAACCGGTTTTCGCACCGTTTGCAGCCAGGGAAACAGCCAGGTTACTGGCGACTGTTGATTTACCAACCCCTCCTTTTCCCGAAGATACCAGGATGATGTTTCGGATAGCACTCAATTGTGTACTGTCTGCAGGCTTGGTTACCCTGGAAGTAATGTTGATATGCACCTCTGCGTCCTGCGCCACAAAATGCTTTACCGCATTGATACAGGCATTCTTCAGCATGTCTTTTAAAGGACAGGCAGGCGTAGTCAATTCTAAGGTAAAGCTTATATTTTTATCGTCTATTTTCAGGTCCTTAATCATGTTGAGCGTAACCAGATCCTTTTTAAGATCAGGATCTTCCACATGGCTAAGCGCCTTTAAAACTTGTTCGTTTGTAATTATCATTATTCAAAATTAACAAAACCCCTGTACAATTAATTGATTTTAGGGTTTTTAAGCGTAATTTTAACACGAAATAAACATTTGTGTTTAACGTTTAAGCAATAAACATCTATATTACAGCATGCATTTACCGCAAATCAAGGTTCCCAAGAAATATATAAAAATTGGCGCATGGGTGTTGGGAGGGATTTTGGTCATCCTCGTCATCGCCGGCTCCATTGCTTACAGCAAAAGAGCTGAACTACTTAAAAAAATGATGGCCAAGGCCATCAGCAAGGCAGACAAAGATTATGGCTTGGAAATTAAAATAGGTTCAGCGGGCTTCAGCGGCTTAAGCACAGTACACATGACCAATATTTCGGTGGTCCCGAAGGATAGAGATACCCTCTCTACTGTTTCCGACATGACCATTGGTGTGAAGCTCTTTCCGTTGTTGTTTGGTAATGTAAAACTTTCTGAAGTGAACCTGAATTCCGGAAAAATTACGGTTGTCCGTAGGGATTCACTGACCAATCTGGACTTTATCCTCAAAAGGAAAAAGAAGGACAGTACAGAAAACAAGTCTAAGCTGGACCTGGGCGACCTGGCGCACAATCTGCTGAACCAGGTATTGTATAAGATTCCTGACGACATGAAAATCCGTGACCTCCTGTTGCAGTTCAATGATAACGACACCAGTAAGCTCCAGTTTTTGACCACCACCGCCACGATTGATAACGGAGACCTCAAGTCAACCATTGTGGTGAACAACAAAGAGGCCATCTGGCATGTGAACGGAGTAGTTAAGCCCGGAAAGAAACAAATGGATGTATCTTTCTTTGCCGAAGGCAAAAAGGTTGAACTTCCATACCTGAACAAAAAATTAAATGCGAAACTGAGTTTTGACACCATCCGGACAGAGCTCAAAGATGCAGATTACAGCGGAGATGCTTTCCGGATCAAAGGTTCCTGGTCGGTAAAAAACCTGCTGATCAACCACCCTAAGATCGCCGCTAACGACATCGTTGTTCCTGATGCGAGGATTGATGCAGAAGTTCTGTTTGGAAAGAATTATGCAGCCCTGGACAGCACCTCAACAGTCCATTTGAAAAATGCGACTTTCCACCCTTTCTTAAAGTATACCCTGTCTCCGCATAAGATCTACGAAGTAAAAGTACATGCAGATGAACAGGAGGCCCAGGGCATTCTCAATGGTTTTCCAGAAGGTTTATTTGAATCGCTGGAGGGCTTAAAAGTGAGTGGAAAAGTAAAATATGACCTTAATTTCTATCTGGATACTTCTATACCAGACAGCGTGAAGTTCAATTCTACCTTGACGCCTGTAAATTTCCGGATCGCGGGCTGGGGTAAAACAAACCTGCAGAAGATCAACAGTACTTTCGTTTATACGCCTTATGAATATGGAAAACCAATGCGTGACATCACCATTGGCCCTTCAAATTCAAATTACACCCCACTATCTGAAGTATCCAGCAATTTTAAAAATGCCTTGCTGACCGCAGAGGATCCTTCCTTTTTTAGCCATAAAGGCTTTGTGATGGAATCCATACGAAAGTCTTTCGCGGTAAACTTTAAAGAAAAGAAATTTGTCCGGGGTGGAAGTACTATTTCTATGCAACTGGTCAAAAACGTATTTCTGAGCAGGAACAAAACCCTGGCCAGGAAAGCTGAGGAGATCTTGATTGTATGGCTTATTGAAAACAACCATCTGGTGAGTAAACAGAGGATGCTGGAAGTCTATTTCAACATTATAGAAATGGGCAAAAACATTTATGGCATAGGAGAAGCCTCCAGGTATTATTTTGGCAAAACACCTGCTTCTTTAAGTATCGGAGAGGGAATTTTTCTGGCTAATATTGTTCCCAGACCAAAAATTGCCTTGTTTAAGTTCCGCGGAGACGGAGGCCTTAAGGATTACCTGTACCCATACTTTAAATATATGGGCAATATCATGGCCAGACGAGGGCTTACCCCATCAGACACCAGTGGATATGGATTCTATAATGTAAGACTCCGGGAGGGCTTAAGACAATATCTGTTGCCAGATTCTACCAAAGTAGATACAACCGCCTATGACAATGATGACCCGATGCCGGCCATTGAGACTCATGATGAATCAAAAAGTTTATTTGACCGTATATTTGGGTCAAAAAAAGATAAAGACACCACATCCAGATCATCTTCCAAAACAGATACTCTTCAGAAAACGAAGAAACAGCTCAGACAGGAAAGACGGGAGCAGCGAAGATTGGAGAAAGAATTGGAGAAACTAAAAAAGAACGGCGGATAGCCTTGCAATACACCTAATGAAGCATACTGTTCAAGTAGAAGATAAAGAGTTTGAAATCCTGCTGGAAAATGACCAGATCAGTAAACGCACCAGATTGATTGGTATCCAGCTCAACGTAGATTATGAAAATCGCTGCCCCATTGTTATTGGGGTCCTGAACGGCAGTTTTCTTTTTATGGCCGATCTGATTAAGGAGTTGACCATTTCTTGTGAGGTGGGCTTTATACGGGTTTCCTCTTATAAAGGCACTTCGACCAGCGGTGAAGTGAAAGAGGCTTTTGGCTTGCCGGATACACTGCACAACCGCAATGTAATTATTGTAGAAGATATTGTGGATACCGGACATACCTTAAAATTCATTCTGGAAAAGGTCTATCAGCAAAGTCCTGCCTCGATAAAGGTATGCTCATTATTGTTTAAACCCGCCGCATTACTCGAACCGGTAAAAGAACTGGAATATGTTGGCTTTGAGATCCCGAATGAATTTGTTGTGGGCTACGGACTGGATTATAATGGCTTAGGAAGAAATCTGACGCATATTTACCGTGCAATTGACTAACTAATCATCCGACATTTTATCTTTTCTCCCCGCGATATGCATAGAGGTCAGATAATTTTACCAATTTTGCAAAAAAAAATTTAACCAATGACGATACATAAAGAAGGTTATACAACAATCGCAGTTACCTTACTGTTTATTTTTGTTTTAAATGCTTTTATAGACTACAGGTATGCAGACCTGACCTGGCTGCGGTGGTTCATTTATATCTTTTCTTTTGCCCTGTTTGTAATTGTGCTGCAGTTTTTCAGGAATCCCAGCCGTGCATTCACCAGGAACGATCAGTCCATTATTTGTCCTGCAGATGGTAAAGTAGTGGTCATAGAGGAAACAGAAGAAGGAGAATACTTTAAAGACAGAAGGCTTCAGGTATCTATTTTTATGTCTCCGGTAAACGTTCACATCAACAGGAACCCGATCTCTGGTGTCGTTAAATTTTTCAAATACCATCCTGGCAAGTACTTAGCCGCATGGAACCCTAAATCCTCTACGGAAAACGAGCGGACTACGGTAGTTGTAGAGCATGCAAACGGCACTCCTGTATTGTTCAGACAGATTGCCGGTGCATTGGCCAGAAGGATCGTATGGTATGTTAAAGAAGGTGATCAGGTAGAACAAAGCAAAGAGTTCGGATTTATTAAATTCGGATCGAGAGTGGATATTTTCCTGCCGCTGGGTACCAAAGTTAACCTGGAGCTGAACCAGGTGGTTAAAGGCGGAATTACGGTATTGGGCGAGTTGTCTTAGATAGAACAAGCGCTATAAAGCGCTTGTTCTTCAAATCATATATATAAAAAAGGCGCAAAGTGATTTGCGCCTTTTTTATATGCAGATCTTTCCCTATTAAATCCCTCTTCTTAAGTGCTTTTAAGCATTTTCAAGGCATTGAACCATTCCTCTTACACTGAGCTTAGCAAAACAATCAAAGCTCCTGCAAGCCGCTTTAAAGCAAACAAAAAAACCTCCCCGATAATATCGGGAAGGCTATTATATTTTCGAAGAGTAAATTAAACTCTTTTGGATTTAATACGGGCAGCTTTACCAGTAAGTTCACGCAGGTAGAACAATTTAGCTCTGCGCACTTTACCATGGCTGTTCACTTCAACCTTATCAATATTTGGCGAGTTAACAGGGAAGATACGTTCCACTCCTACACCATTTGACATTTTACGAACTGTAAACGTTTCATTAGCACCTACGCTATTACGTTGTAACACTACGCCTTGATAAATTTGGATACGTTCCTTATTACCTTCGCGAATTTTATAGTGAACACTCACTGTATCTCCTGATTTGAATGCAGGAAATTCATTTTTTACGATTACCTGCTCTTCAACAAATTTTACTAAATCCATGATTTTAAGCTATTAAGCCGACTTTCTGTTGTTTAAAAATCGGACTGCAATATTAGGAAAATTATTTTAGAAATAAAAGGGATTTTTATTTTTTTCCACATTCTTTGACATTTCCACAAATAAGGCTACAGAATTCGGGCCTTCAGGAAGTTTCATTCCTTGCTGTCCTCAACAGTTCTTTTAAGGTACTGACTTTGCAGGAGGTGTTGGAAAGCCCTCCTGGTTCCATCTCAAATAATGCCTCAAGCAGCCTCACCTTTTCATGAGGAATATCCGTCTTATCTTCTATTTTAATCTCACGCCAGCAGTAAATTGTATTCATAGATACATTTAGTACCGACTGTAGAATCTTTAGTGCCTGGCTGTAATCTTTGGCCGGCAGATTTTCCAGGTATTCCGTGATCCTGTATTTCTTAAGCTCTTCCATAATTCATCAGTATTTCCCTTTTTTGATTAATGCTTTAAGCGGTTCTCCGGTGATGGTGAAATTTTCCAGTTCACCGGGTTTGATCCCAAATAAAATTTCCAGCATTTTCACTTTCTCGTAAGGGATATCCTGTGTATCGTGTAATTTGATTTTCCGGTAATTGTGAAACGTATTTACAGCAACATCTAAAACCTCAGGAATAATCCGAAGCGCGGCTTTATATTCTTTGACCGTCAATTTCTCAAGGTGACTATTGACTTTATACTTCCAGATAATCTCGCTCATACTTTTTAATGGTTTAGTTAAGTAATTTGTTTATTTTTAACAGAATTTTGTGTTTTAAGTCATAAAATTTTATCGTAAATATACTAAATATTTTCGTTACAGAACAGCGAACAACTAATTTTTTATGGAGATCAAATTAATCGTAGACGAAATTTTAAAGGCAAAGAACCGCTCATTAAGCTGGCTGGCAGTAGAAATGGAGAAAACGTTCGATGGATTAAAATTGAGTTTGGTTAGGGGGTCTATTAAATATAACGACATTATTTTAATGTCCAGAATACTTGAGGTTTCTCCATCTTATTTCTTCGAACAGGAGCATGATGTTCATTCACTGAAAGAATCAGGTAATATGGCTGAAGAAGAGCCGGAATACGGAAGTATGAAAAGAGAGCTTAAGGTCTGCAAAGAAATGATCGCAGCCCTTAAAGATCAGATAAAAGACAAAGAAAAGATAATTACTTTGCTCAGCAGATAGTTTTAGTCTGCCAGCAAATCCGGACGTCGTTTTTTTGTACGGGCAAGCGCCTGTTCATAACGCCATTCGTTAATTTTAGCTTCATGGCCACTCAACAGAATATCGGGTACTTTGTGTCCATTCCAGTCTGCCGGCCTGGTATATACCGGGGCATCCAGAAGATCCCCTTGAAAACTATCTGATAAAGCAGAGGTTTCATCGTTCAGAACACCAGGAATAAGCCGCACAATAGCGTCAACCAGTACAGCAGCAGGCAACTCCCCACCAGACAGTACATAATCTCCTATAGAGATTTCCCTGGTCACAAAAATATCCCGGATTCGTTGATCTATCCCTTTATAGTGGCCGCAAAGAATGATCACATTTTTTCTTATCGAAAGTTCATTGGCGATATTCTGATTAAGTGTTTCCCCATCAGGACTCATAAAGATCACCTCATCATATTCCCGTTCTTTTTTGAGCGCTTCAATGCATTTAGCAAAAGGCTCGATACCCATCACCATACCAGATCCACCTCCATACGGATAGTCATCAACACTTTTTTGCTTATTGCTTGCATAATCCCGCAGGTTATGTACCACAATTTCAGCAATACCCTTCTTCTGCGCCCTTTGAAGAATAGAATGGGCAAAAGGGCTTTCCAATAAGCCAGGAAGAACAGAAATGATATCGAAACGCATGAGATTAATTGTTAAGGTAAATGTCTAACAGGCCTTCCGGAAGATCGATCAGCAGGGTTTGACGCTCTTCATCAATTTCCAGGATCATATCTTCATTTAAAGGAAACAAAACCTCCTTATTTTGATAAGAAATGGTCGCTACAAATTGCTGAGGGTATTCATTAATTTCGATGATCTCGCCAAGTTCTCCTTGTGTTTCATCTGAAACAATATAGCCTTTCAGGTCATTATAGTGAAAATCTTCGTCTTCTCTTTCAGGAACTTTAGACAAAGGGATATAGATCTTTTTTCTTAATAATGGCTGTGCCTTGTCAATATGATCGACATCGTCAAAAAAGAAATTACCGGTATTGTTGGGTTGCAACTTATAGGACGAAATAAAAAAAGGAACCATTTTCCCGTTAATCTCGGCAAATACGATGTCAAGATCCAGCAATTCTGGTTCATCATATTCAAAATACAACTGAACCTCTCCTTTCAATCCTTTTGTTTTGGTAATGTATCCTATATAAAATGCTTCTTCTGCTTTCATTGTTCCTGTATAAAGCCGTTGGGCCTGACTAAAATGTATTAAATAAAAATAGCGAAGGGCCTCCAATGATGAATGAACCCTTCGCTATCCTTTAGAATAACAAAAATACTATGCTTCTTCGTTGTTCTCTTCAGTTGCAGTTTCTGCAGCAGGAGTTTCTTCAGCTGCTTCTTCAGCAACCGGCTCTTCTACTACCTCTTCTACTGGTGCATTTTTTGCAGCAATTGCAGCGGCACGATCAGCATTTTTCTTAGCTTCTGCAGCTAAAGCAGCTTTCTTAACTTCATCTTTAGATTTAGTCAAGTTATCTTTTTTACCTTCAATTCTACCATCTTTAGCGCTTAACCACTCTGCAAATTTAGCTTCTGCCTGCTCTGCTGTTAATGCACCTTTTTTAACACCACCTTCTAAGTGTTTTTTGTATAAAACACCTTTGTAAGAAAGGATAGCGCGACAAGTATCCGTAGGCTCAGCACCTTTGTTTACCCAGTCCAATGATTTTTCAAAGTTAATTTCAATGGTTGCAGGATTGGTGTTTGGGTTATAAGAACCTAAACGCTCAATAAATTTACCATCTCTTGGTGAACGGGAATCCGCTACCACTACGTGGAAAAAAGGTTTTCCTTTTTTACCGAATCTTTGCAATCTGATTTTAGTTGCCATTTTTGATCTTAGTTTATGTATTCAACATAGTTCCCGGAGCTTTATGCTTGCGGGGCTGCAAAAGTAAGTAAAATACTAATGATAAGCAAGATGCAAATTGAAAAACAGCTGCCATTTTAAATAAAAATTATTTCTCAAAGACAATTTAACGCTGAAACACCGAATGATTTTCCCTAAATTGTGTAATAATTTTAATATTTAGGTGTCTTATTTTAAACGAGATTGATATGTTAATTACAACCACAAATACCATTGAAGGAAAAAAAATAGTCAAATATGTTGGCCTGGTTTCCGGCGAAACCATTATTGGGGCAAATATTTTTAAGGATCTCTTCGCCGGCATCCGGGATATCGTTGGCGGTCGTTCCGGCTCTTACGAACAGGTTTTAAGGGAAGGTAAGGACACAGCTGTTAATGAAATGCAACAATATGCGGCAGCCCTTGGCGCAAATGCAATTATTGGCGTTGACCTCGATTATGAAACTGTGGGTAGTGGAGGAAGCATGCTTATGGTAGCGGCAACAGGTACCGCAGTGATTATAGAATAAAAGAAAAGGGCTTTTTTAAAGCCCTTTTCTTTTATAATTTTATAATGATAATATTTCCACGAGTTTTAACCATGCTGGACTGATTTCTTCTGCGTTGATGTGTTTAATTGCATGACTAAAAGGCGTAAATACAATTTCCCTGTTGATTTGTCCAACCATTTCTCCTGATTTACCATGTAAGAGGCCTTCTACCGCAGAAACCCCAAACCGGCTGGCCAAAACCCTGTCCATACAACTGGGCTTACCCCCTCTTTGAATATGGCCCAAGACGGACACCCGGATATCATACGCAGGAAATTTTTCTTTAAGCACTTCTCCGACATTAAAACCTCCACCAATTTCATCCCCCTCTGCAACAATAATAATTTTTGAGGCTTTATCTTTACGTCCGTGCTCCAATCTGGTGATCAATCCTTCAATACCGGTTTTAGCTTCTGGGATCAGAATGGCTTCAGCGCCTACTCCAATGCCACTTCTGAGTGCGATAAGACCGGAGTCCCTACCCATCACTTCTACAATGAACAAACGGTCATGAGATTCCGCTGTATCACGAATCTTATCAACGGCATTAATGACCGTATTGATTGCTGTATCATATCCAATGGTAAAATCTGTACCTGCCAGGTCATTATCTATGGTTCCGGGCAAGCCAATGATCGGGTAGCCAAACTCCTGGGAAAATAAATTTGCTCCGGTGAATGTTCCGTCTCCGCCAATTACAATTAAAGCGTCGACACCCTGTTTCACCAATTGTTCGTGGGCAGTTTTACGACCTTCGAAAGTGCGAAATGCATCGCTTCTTGCTGTTTTCAGGATCGTCCCTCCACGCTGAATGATATTTGCCACAGATTTTCTGTCCATGGAAATGAAATCACCATTGATAAGACCTTCATAACCCCGGAGTATTCCGGTAACTTCTAAGTCATAGTAAATTGCTGCTCTAACAACTGCCCTTATGGCAGCATTCATACCCGGAGCATCACCTCCGGAAGTCAATACACCTATATTTTTAATCTTATTCATTTAAACCTTATTTCCCTGCTTTAAATTTATCGAGTCCGCTCTGCAAATACGCAGCATATTCTTTAGCATCAAATATAGCACCTTTAGGCGTAACCAAAGGATTTAAATCCGGTCCGGCTAAAACATAAAAGGGCTGAGAGTTGGTATTGTATTTTGTAGCCTGGAAATCGCCGTTCCACCAGCCCAGATCATCTGTATTATGTTTCAGAATAGTGGAGTAATGGACTTTTTCCTTTGGCATTTTTACATTTCTTTCGTCTACATATAACTGGATCAGTACATATTCGTCACGAATTAATCTGCCCACCTCTTTGTCAATCCAAACCATATCTTCCATCCTGCGGCAGTTTGTACAGGCATGGCCTGTAAAATCAATCAGGACAGGCTTATTCACCTTTTTAGCATATTCAAGTCCCTCATCCAGGTCAAAGAAAGGATGGAAACCAACTGGAGGTTTTAAAAATTCACTGTGTTTTACCTTGGCCGGAAAACCAGCAGATACAGGAGCTGCAGATGACCCGCCTCCGCTTAAAATAAAATCCTGTGTGTTCATAGGTGGGGCAATACCACTTAAAATATTCACCGGGGCACCCCATAAGCCAGGAACCAGATACATGGCAAAAGAAAGTGAAATGATGGCAAAGAAAAGACGTGGTACAGAAACATAAGGGACATCACTGTCATGAGAAAATTTGATCTTCCCCAAGATATAAATCCCCATCAAAACAAAAATTACAATCCACAATACCAGGAATATTTCGCGGTCAAACCATTCCCAATGCCAGGCCAGATCCGCTGCTGAAAGGAATTTTAAAGCCAATGCAAGTTCCAGGAAGCCGAGACATACCTTAACACTATTCAGCCAACCACCTGATTTTGGCATACTGCTTAAAAAGCCAGGAAAAACGGCGGATAAGGTAAAAGGAAGTGCAAGCGCCAGGGCAAATCCAAACATCCCAACTGCAGGGGCCAGAATCTCTCCTTTTGAACTGGCCTGAACCAGCAGGGTACCAATAATTGGTCCTGTACAGGAGAAAGAAACCAGCGCCAGCGAGGCTGCCATAAAGAAAATGCCACCCAAACCTTTGCTGTCATCTGCTTTCTGATCAATCTTATTCACAATAGCGCTTGGCAGGGTAATTTCGAAAGCGCCAAAAAAAGACACCGCAAACACCACAAGCAGAATAAAGAACAGGAAATTAAACCAGCCGCTGCTGCTGAATGCATTCAGTCCTGCCGAGCCAAAAAGAGCGGTGACCAACAAACCAAAGGCAACATAAATCACAATAATGGAAAGTCCATAGATCAGGGCTTGTCCTATTCCTTTTTGTTTGCTCCCCGATCTTTTTGTGAAGTAACTGATGGTTAATGGGACCATAGGAAAGATACAAGGCATTAGAAAAGCCAGAAACCCACCAAATAAACCGGCGATAAACGTTTCCCAGAGTGTCTTTTCTTTTTCTGTCTGACCTGCTGCAGGTATTGTTTTACCGGCAGTTATAACGGCTTCTTCTTTTTTTGCTGTATCGGCTTTAACAACCTCTTTTTTCAGGTCATTTTTGGCACTGTCTGCAGGAGAGCCTATTTCTGTAAATTCTATATCATCGGCATTCAGTGTCGTATCCTGTTGCTGTATCAGCGCAAAACTCCGCCCGGAATTCCCCAGACTAAGCGAAAGAATGACTCCTAAAACCAGTATTAACTTTTTCATCAGTATATAATTTGTTTTTTAATGGAGATGAAGCTATCATGAGCATATTCATTGCTGTTTGCGAGCGTTTGCTCATGATGGTTTCATTAGTATATAATTAATTTTAAAGGTTATGAAGCTATCATGTGCTACCAAATTCTATTCCTATCGGTTTGTCTGCTGCTGCACATGATGGTTTCATAATAACAAGACGGTGAATTTAACGATAATTTTTATCCGGATAAAAATAAAAAGAGCGCCTCCCAAGGGTTGCGCTCTTCAATTTCTAGAATAGAATCCTCTATTTTACCTGAACGCTGAACTCCACTTCTGTTGGAGGCAAACATTTACTATCGTTACAAACCATAAATTCTACTTTTCCTTTGACGGTTGTAGAAGGTTTGTTCAGTTTCACTTTTTGCTGAAAGATAACTTGTTTTTCAAAATAGCTTACATTCATATCGAATGACTTCTCAAATTTAGTAACTGGTTTTGGCTCCGAAGTCGTTCCAACCTTTACATAATCTTTAGAAGGGGCAAAAGTAACGGATGTTTTCACAGGTCCGCCATCTTTTACATTTTGAGAATAAATATGCCATCCATCTTCGATGCTTGCTTTAATAAAAACAATAGCTTCTGTCTTACTGATCTTTTTTTGTCCATAAGACCATTTTACCGGATTTTCGATCTGAGCTGATGCAGCAAAAACCGAAAGCACTAAAAAACTAAGTATTAATGTGATTCTTTTCATTGTGTGTGGTTTGTTTTTACTTAACGTTTTTTCAATTTAAAAATTCTATTTCCTTAAAATTATATTCCTTTTCTGTTTCTCCCTCAAGTAGGACCAGCATCCCGGTATCTCTTACCCCTTGTATGCTTGCGAAAAATACTTCGCCATTATGTCTGTACTTATGCTGTTCATCGAACCTGTACAGCCTGTTATGATAAGCATTCCGAAGGTAAAGGTAATCTGCGGCCTTTAATTTCAGGTAATTACTTTCAATATGACTGCAAATGTCTGTTAATAGCATTTTTAAACTAACATCTTTATGTAAAATTTGATAAACAGATGTTGCCTTACCACTTAAATGTGGTTCGAAATGCTGCTGGTTTACATTTAAACCAATTCCGATAATACCAGATTTAAACCGGTTTCCGGCAATCATATTTTCAATGAGTATACCCCCTAGTTTAAGATCTTTATAATAAATATCGTTTGGCCACTTTATACTGACTCCAGCGCCTAATAAATTAGTTAAGGCCTCATTAACGGCGATACTTATGGCCATATTGAGCAGGAATTGTTGCGGTATATTCAGGAAGCTCGGCTTCAGATACACACTGAAAGTAAGGTTCTTTCCAGGCTCTGTATGCCAAATGTTCTGTTGCTGGCCTCTTCCTGCATACTGATTATCTGCCATAATTACAGTTCCTTCTGGTAATGGCTCGGATTTTGACACCAATTCTTTCAAAAAGTTATTGGTAGAATCAACCTCTGATAATTTGATAAGATTTTGACCAACAAATAATGTTGAAAAAGTGTTATTTTGCAAGTGTTGATTATATTTGTTGTTTATCAAAACTAAAACATTTTAATGGTAAAAAAGAAAATAGGAAACCTTTCTACATACCTATCCGAATTGGCTGTACATGGTATACAGGAAAAAAAAGGGAATGACATCGTACGTCTTGATTTAAGAAACCTCAACAGCTCCGTTTCAGACTATTTTATCATATGTAATGCAGATTCTTCTACTCAGGTCAAGGCAATTGCCGACAGTGTAGAAAAGGAAATCTATACAAACACCCAAACCGACCCGTGGCGTAAAGAAGGGTTCGAGAATGCAGAATGGATCATTCTGGATTATTTTGACATCGTAGTTCATATCTTTAAAACCGAGAAAAGAGATTTCTTTGGAATTGAAGACCTATGGGGCGATGCGCAGTCTACTTCTTATCAAAGCGCCTAATTTTAATTAAAACATTTTGAATCCATGATGAAAGAGAAAGAAAATACAAAACCCAAGTTGATTAAAAGGATACCCAATATTCCAAAAAAACCTCAAAAGGGTTCCAAGTTTAACATCTTCTGGGTTTATGCCGCTATAATTCTGGGATTGATCTTACTTCAGTTCCTGTTTAACACAGATACCAGCAAGCCGGTCCCATACCAAACCTTTGAAAGCGAAATGCTGAAACCAGGTGATGTAGAAAAAATTGTCGCCTACAAATACGAGGACCTGGTCCGGGCAGACGTTTTTATCAAAAAAGACCGGGTTAAAGAAAGTAAATACGATCAGTACCGTACCAAAAACAACTTTGGTGCTGCCGAAGGTCCGACAGTATATTTTACTGCCGGTTCTATGGATGGTCTGG
Source organism: Pedobacter nutrimenti (assembly GCF_032678445.1). Classification (GTDB taxonomy): domain Bacteria; phylum Bacteroidota; class Bacteroidia; order Sphingobacteriales; family Sphingobacteriaceae; genus Pedobacter; species Pedobacter nutrimenti_A. Next base: position 511,651 of record NZ_JAVTSQ010000002.1, on the reverse strand, counting down.
ATGCACAGTTGAAAGAATCTCAAAAAGATATTCCTGAAAACCAGCACATTCTTGCTGTTAAGGAAACCAGACAAAGTACCTTTAATTCCTGGTTCTTTACGGTGATCATTCCGGTGCTCTTATTTATAGGCTTCTGGATCTTCATTATGCGTCGTATGGGCGGTGGCGCCGGCGGTGGAGGCGGTCAGATCTTCAATATTGGAAAATCTAAAGCGACCCTCTTTGATAAAGAAAGCCAGGTCAATGTTACCTTCAATGATGTTGCTGGTCTGGAAGAAGCCAAACAAGAAGTAATGGAAATCGTCGATTTCCTTAAAAATCCAAAAAAATACTCTAATCTGGGTGGTAAAATACCAAAAGGAGCCTTGTTGGTTGGTTCTCCCGGAACAGGAAAGACTTTATTGGCTAAAGCCGTTGCAGGTGAAGCCCAGGTACCTTTCTTCTCTCTGTCTGGTTCAGACTTTGTGGAAATGTTTGTTGGTGTTGGTGCTTCCCGTGTACGTGATTTATTTAAACAAGCCAAGGATAAAGCACCTTGTATCATCTTTATTGATGAGGTAGATGCAATTGGCCGTGCAAGGGGCAAGAACAGCATGATGGGTGGAAACGATGAACGTGAAAACACATTAAACCAACTTTTAGTGGAAATGGATGGATTTGGCACAGATTCAGGTATCATTATCCTTGCAGCCACCAACCGTCCGGATGTTTTAGATTCAGCTTTGCTTAGACCAGGAAGGTTTGACAGACAGATCTCTATAGATAAACCCGATCTGGTTGGCCGTGAACAGATCTTCAAAGTGCACTTAAAACCAATTAAAACCTCGGAAGAAGTAGATGCTAAAAAACTTTCAGCGCAAACACCTGGTTTTGCAGGAGCAGAAATTGCAAATGTTTGTAACGAGGCGGCTTTAATTGCTGCCAGACGTAATAAAACAAAGGTAGACATGCAAGACTTCCAGGACGCTATTGACCGTGTTATCGGTGGTCTTGAAAAGAAAAATAAAATCATCTCTCCTGAAGAAAAGAAAATTGTGGCTTATCATGAAGCCGGGCATGCTATTGCAGGCTGGTTCCTGGAACATGCTGACCCATTGGTTAAGGTATCTATTGTTCCTCGTGGTATTGCTGCACTTGGTTATGCTCAATATCTGCCAAAAGAACAATTCCTGTATACAACAGAGCAATTAACGGACGGTATGTGTATGACCATGGGTGGAAGAGTTGCCGAAGACATCGTATTTGGAAAAATCTCTACCGGTGCCCAGAATGACCTGGAACGGATCACTAAGCTTTCTTATGCAATGGTAACCATTTATGGTATGAATGCCGTTGTTGGAAATGTATCTTTCCACGATCCGCAAACAGAATATAACTTCAACAAACCTTATTCTGAAAAGACTTCAGAAATCATTGATAATGAAGTTCGCATCCTGATTGCAGCTGTATACGACAGAACCAAGCAATTGCTGATTGAAAAAAGAGACGGCTTAGAGAAACTGGCTCAGAAATTACTGGAGAAAGAGATTTTATTCCAGGCAGATCTGGAAGAGATCTTGGGTAAACGTCCATTTGATAACCGTACGACCTATGACGAATTCGTTAATGGAACCGGAGATCAGACACCAGCAGCCAAGGGTTTGGTGCACGATGGTGTTGGCGAAACTACTGATCCTTCTGCAACTGCAAAAACTGTACAGCCAGAAGAGAATAACTAATTTATGGTAAGCTGCCGTTCCTCAGCGGACGGCAGTAAATCAAAAACCTATGCAAGAAAATATCTCTTCAAAAGAGTTAATGCTAAAGAAAATCAGGAAAGCACTCCTTGAAAAGAGAGATCATCCTTATCCAAATTTAGAAGAAACTCCACTATACAAAAAAGAGGAAGAACTCCTGGAAGTTCAATTTGCCGAACAGCTCACCGCTGTATCCGGCCATTTTATTTTCTGTGAAAATGGAATGGATTTTATTGAGAACATCCTGGATCTTGCCGATAAATTTAACTGGAGAAAAATCTATTGCTGGGAACCTGAATTACAGGAATTATTAACCCAATTTGAATTTCCTTTTTATAAGACCGATAAGGACTTTGAAATGGCCGAAGTAGGCCTTACACTTTGCGAAGCATTGATTGCCAGAAATGGCTCTGTAATGGTCTCTAACCAAAATGCCGCGGGGAGAAGGCTCAGCATATTTCCCCATCACCATATTGTAATTGCCAGAACCGGTCAGCTGGTGGCCGATCTTAAAGATGCCTTTGCATTGATTAAGAGTAAATATGGGGCGCAGATTCCCTCTATGATCAGTACAATCACTGGCCCAAGCCGTACAGCAGATATTGAAAAAACACTGGTCCTGGGTGCCCACGGCCCTAAAGAGTTGTTTGTCTTTTTGATTGACGAATTCAATTAAAATTTGTAGTTTAAGTAATTAATCCTATTTTTATACTGTATACCTAAACGGTATACGGTATGAGATGAGTAATATTGAGATGAATTTGTATTCCGTAATTATAGGTACAGGAAGTTTTATTCCTGATCATGTTGTATCAGGAGATGCCTTTTTGGACTCCACTTTTTATGAAAATGGCCTTATTCTGGACAAAGGAAATGCAGAAATTATCTCGAAATTTTCTGAAATCACAGAGATCAACGAAAGACGTTATGCTGACCCTGCACAAGTAAGCAGTAACATTGCTACAATTGCTGCCCAAAGGGCGATAGACAATGCCTCAATAGACAAAGAAAGCCTGGATTACATCATATTCTGTCATAACTTTGGTGACATTAAACTCAACAGCAACCGCATGGACATGCTTCCCGCGCTTGCTGCAAAAGTTAAACAGGCCCTGGATATTAAAAATCCAGATTGCGTAGCCTATGATTTGATTTTTGGCTGTCCGGGTTGGGTACAAGGCTCCATCCAGGCAAATGCCCTGATCAAAAGCGGGGACGCAAAAAGGGTAATGGTTATTGGAGCGGAAACCCTTTCCAGAATCATTGATGCACACGACAGAGACAGCATGATCTTCTCTGACGGAGCGGGCGCGGTGATTTATGAAGCGAAATCCTCAGCAGAGCCTATAGGACTTATTTCTCACAAGACACAAACCTATGCCGTTGACTATGGCTCTTTGCTGGTGATGGGAAGAAGTCATAATCCCGATGCCTGCAATGAAAATGCCTATCTGAAAATGAATGGCAGAAAATTGTATGAATTTGCGGTAAGCTACGTGCCCCAGGTGATCAAAACAGCCATTGATAAAGCTGGAATTGACATTCTAGACATTAATATCGTATTTATTCACCAAGCTAACGGTAAAATGGACAATGCCATTATGAAACGCCTGTTTAAATTATACAATCAGGATAAAGTTCCTGAAAATCTGGTCCCGATGACAATCTCCTGGCTGGGCAACAGTTCGGTAGCTACGATTCCGACACTTTTAGATCTTGTTGCTAAAGGTCTGGTCAAAGACTACGAGATTAAAAAAGGTCAATATGCTGTATTTGCTTCCGTAGGCGCAGGAATGCACATCAATGCCTTTATCTATCGCTTTTAATTTCCGGTTCGCTTTAAGCCCTGTTTAGCCTGCAATTCTATACTACTCTCATATTCATGGTCTTTCATTGAAATGGCGGTATTGTAGCAGGCTTTGGCTTTAGCAGGATTGCGCTTTTTCTCGTAGATCTTCCCCATAAGTAAGGCAGAATTGGCTGCAAAATAATATTTTAAGCCCTTTCCGGAATTGATTGCATTTTGATAATCGGCAAGCGCCTCATCATCTTTGCCCAGTTCATCATTTACCCTTCCCTTGCGATAATAAAACTCCGTTTTGTTCTTTGCTGTCATATTGTCTGTTTTAACAATAGAAAGAACTTCCGATGCTTTGGTTAAATAACCCCCATCGAAAAGAAGCCGGGCTTTAAGGAGTTCTGGTGTGGGTGCTGGTGCCGTAGCTTCATTAAGTGCCTGTTTATCTTTTTCCATATAAGTATAGCCCCCGCTTTTAACTTTGGATGTAAAGCAGGAATAAGCCCCTGTATCCCCTTTTAATAAGGAAAGCCAAGCCAAGTGAAGGTTCACGTCTTTAATGTAATTAGCGCCCTTATTTTGCTGCAGAAATTTATTAAAATATGTTCCTGCCGAGTAATCCAGCTTATTGAGTTTGGCTGTTCCCATAAGCAGGTCCAGATAAGGAAAGGAAGAATAAGCCGCTCCGGAAGGCTTTCCCGAGAGAATCTCTATCGCCTGATCATTATGGCCACTTCTGATACACACATAGGCCTGAAGATAAGATTTCAGCAAACTCGCATCATTGATCCTTTCCGTGTATTTCATCGTTCTGCTATAAGCGTCAGGGCTGTGGGCAATATCGCTCAGTACATAGGCGTAGTAAAAAACAACCTCTTCATAAAAAGGTTCATAAGTAGTTTTAGGAAGCTGTTCTGCCAATTTATCAAGCATTGAAATCCCGGTATTCAGATTTCCTTTGACACCAAAAGTAGATAATGTACTTTTTAACATGCCATCAGGCAAATTTCCCAGGAAAGCATTAATTAAACCCAAACCTTTTTGGTTCAACTGAAAAGCCGGAAATTTTTTACTATTGTCCGCCAATAAGGAATTAGCCCTTTTTATCTCTCTCGCCGCCGTAAAATATTCACCGAATTTACCGCTCAGCAACGCCCATTGCAAATTGATTTCTGCCTGTGCATAGAGATAATAGGGTGAATTTCTATCCTTGTCGTCTTCAATTTTATCCAGCCTGTCTGATTTATAATCTTTAAGGCGGTCAAAATCCGACTTACTTTCAGTGGTGATCAGGTAAAAATAATCGATGTAATTTTCCAGTAAAGGAACAATGGAATTATCTGGATGTACAGCCTTCTCTGCAGCAACAAGTTGCCTTGCTGCATTTAATTTAAGGTCAAAGATGTTTTTATAAGCCTTTAAGCAATTGGCATTGAAATCAAAGTTAGAAAAGCCTTTCAAAGGAAAAAGCAGAACAAAAACCAGGAACAAACAAACGGGTAACCCCTTCTTATACATAGACAGATCGTGTTAAAATACAAAAACAGTTAACGCCTGTAATCAGCATTATGTTTCACCTGTTATTTTATTATTTTCCAAATAACCCAAAATTTAGGCCAAAAAAAACGGCCAGGTAAACACCTGACCGTTTTGTATTCTTTTTAAACCGTCTATTGTTGTTCTGCCAGTTCGTGAGTCAAAGCCTCATCTACCAGAATCCTTCCACAGTGCTCGCAAACAATAATTTTCTTGCGCTGACGGATATCCAGCTGACGCTGAGGTGGAATCTGGTTAAAGCACCCTGAACAAGAATCCCTGTCAATAGTCACAACCGCCAGACCATTGTTCGCATTGCCTCTCAATCTCTTGTAAGCAATCAGCAAACGGTCCTCAATTTGAGTTTCTGCTTTTTCAGATTTTTTGGTTAAAGCCTGCTCTTCTTTTTCAGTTTCTGCAGTAATGGTTTCCAGCTCCCCTTTTTTGATATCCAGGTCTTTTCTTCTGGATTCCAGGTCAGCAAGCGCTTTTTCGTAAACTTCCGTTTTTTGTGCAATCTCAAATCCGTGCTCACGGATCTTTTTCTCACATACCTGTATTTCTAAAGACTGGATCTCCACTTCTTTAGTCAAAGCATCGTATTCACGATTATTTTTAACATCCTTTAACTGCGTTTCGTATTTCTTGATCAGGTTTTGTGCTTCCTTGATCATATTTTTACGCGTTACAATAGCATCTTCAGTATCATCCAGTTCGCCTTTAAACTTCTGAATACGGGTCTCCAATCCGGCAACCTCATCCTCTAAATCAGCAACCTCCATTGGTAACTCACCACGAATCTGGCGTATTTTATCAATTTTAGTATGAAGGGTTTGTAATTCGTATAAAGCTTTTAGCTTCTGCTCTACAGTTTGTTCCATTAAATGAAATAATTTATGGGTATAATTATATTTAACTAATTATCAATGATTTAACAGCCTCTCAGCCTTTACAAGATGTCAAATTACGGCCGGCATCCTTGCTTTAAAAAAGCCGCCGTTCTTGATGATCTGTTGCTAAAGCTTGCAAAGATAAGTATTATTTTTGCTTTCATCTATACAATTTGCTATTAATCTGCGATTTGCTCTCTTAAAATCTCCGTGCGATCCGTTGTCCCCAAATCTTCTTACAGATCCCTGGTCTTGCGGAAAAGACTAAAAGAAATAATGAACCGGATTGGTACAGTGTTCCGCTAAACGGACAGGGAATTCCGGAAATTTTTCCAGAATAATGTCCTGCAGCAAATTGGAAGTAAATTGTTCACTTTCAAAATGCCCTATATCAGCGATCATCAATTTCTTATCCGCATCAAAAAATTCATGGTATTTGAAATCTCCGGTAATGAACACATCCGCATTCGCCGCAATAGCATCTCCCAGTAAAAAGCTACCGGCACCACCACATACGGCTACTCTTCTGATCTTTTTCGGTAGGGGCCTGGTGTGTCGGATCACTTTTACATTCATGCTGTATTTGAGGTAATTCAAAAAATCATCGGCTTCCATCCCTTCTTCCAGCCAGCCCACCATGCCAGCACCAACGTTATCCAGTTTATTTTCCAGCGGATAAATATCGTAAGCCACCTCTTCATAAGGGTGGTTCTCCAGCAAAGCGACCAATACCTTGCGTTCATCCTGGGTTCTGAAGATCGTTTCTATCCGGACTTCATGCTCCTGATGCTGTACGCCTCTTTCTCCAACAAAAGGATTGGTATCCTGGCTCCCCTTAAATGTACCATAACCCTCTGCATTAAAACTGCATTCGCTGTAATTAGCGATCTGACCTGCGCCGGCATGAAAAAGCGCAGCGCGTACCTGCAACGCCTTTGCCGATGGACAAAAGGTAACCAGTTTCCTCAAAAGATCGGTTTTAGGACGGAGTATCCTTGGATTTTTTAAGTTCAGCCTTTTACAGATCTCCCCGCTCACCCCATTGTGCACATGGTCAAGATTGGTATGGATGGCATATAGCGCTATATTATGCTTAATCGCCTTGATGACCACCCGTTCAATATAGTTTTTTCCGTTTAATTTTTTTAAACCCTTAAATACAATAGGGTGATGGGTAATGATCAGATTGCAGTTGTGAACAATGGCCTCATCTACAATTTCTTCTGTACAATCCAGGGCCACCAGTGCGCCGGTAACTTCCTGATTACCATCTCCAACTATCAGACCTGAATTGTCATAATCCTCCTGGTAATTTAAAGGCGCATAGCCTTCCAGAAACCTGGTTAAAACAGCTAACTTCATAAAGAGTAAATTTACGACATCGGGAACAGAATCTCTCTCTTTAAATTAAAAAAGCCGCTGCAAAAATTTGCAACGGCCTTGGATCCATTTGGTGTGTGTTATTTTAAAGTACCCATTTTTATCATTTGCAGACTTTCAAAGACCATTCTCTGGTTATATTCAAAAGCCAGGTTCTTATGGTTGATCAGGTCAATGATGGTACCGATGGCACAAAGACCATAAGTGAAGAAATACAAGATGCCCATTCCGATCTGATTCACCAGAAAGCGAGGCAGTCCTGGCACAAAAAAACCAAGTATACAGTACAGGATCATATCGTCCGGATTCCTTCTTTTACTGCTGTAGATCATCAAAAAGCCCTTCAACTGCTGTTCACTAAAGCCCGTAGTTGCCGACTGCAAGTAGGAATATTCCTGTGGCGTGATGCCCGGAAGCATCATAAATGGTGAATCAAACATAATCTTTCTCCTTATTCTTTAAATTAATTCTTTTTTTATCATTCCAACTCAGTTTTATAAGAACACCTATCCGGTAAAAGATGAGTAGGGTTGCTGGTATTCCAAGCCAATGCATTTCTATACTCTCTTTCAAATGACCGTGAAACAACTGCGTAATCGATCTTCCAAGTCCGCATCCCGGACACCATTTTATACCCATATTGGCCAAAGGGCAAAAGGTAAAATGATCTCCTGAAAGGTGACTGTGCGGCTGCGCAGTTGCCAGCAGAATCATTGCCACCAACCAGAAGGTCAGCTCCAATGGAATTTGCTGCAGCATTTTCACAATTCTTTTCATTTTAGAGTAAATAATAGACTCATTGTTACAGGATAGCTATCTAATAAAATCTTACCTTTGTCTTGTGAACATCCGCGACCTGATCAACAGATACAAGACAGATGAACGCATTGTTGCATTGGCAAAGGCCCTCAACGGCCCTAAAGGTAATAAAATTCAGCTAAAAGGTTTAGTTGGTTCAGCCGATGCGACAGTTGCTGCAACTGCCTATTTTTTACTTCATAAGCCCCAGTTATTCATATTACCGGACCGTGAAGAGGCTTCGTATTTCCTCTCTGACCTTGAAAACATTCTGGATAAAGAGATCCTTCTTTTTCCTTCTTCTTTCAGAAAAGCATTCGATTTTACACAAATCGATACCGCTAATGTTTTGGGAAGGGCAGAAGTACTGAATGAACTGAACCACAATTCAGAATTTGGTAAAATCGTGGTTACTTACCCGGAGGCTCTTGCAGAAAAGGTTATTGACCGTTCCGTACTGGAAAAAAACACCCTGGAAATCAGTATCAATACTAAACTGGGTATAGATTTTATCAATGAATTTCTGATAGACTACGATTTTCAGCGCACAGACTTTGTTTATGAACCTGGTCAGTTTTCTATCAGAGGCGGTATCGTAGATATTTTTTCCTTTTCTCACGACCTTCCTTACCGGATTGAGTTCTTTGGAGACCTGGTAGAAAGCATCCGTACCTTTGAAATTGAAAGCCAGTTATCTGTAGAAGACGTTAAAACCTTAACGATCATCCCCAATGTACAATCCAAATACCTGACAGAAAACAACATCAGTCTGCTTGACTACATTGAAAAAGATACTCAGCTTTGGTTTAAAGATGTTGAATTTACCCTGGATATCGTTAAAAGCGGCTACAAAAAAGCAGTAGAACTCTGGAAGGCCCTTCCGGCAAAAGATAAAACTCAAAACCCGGAATGGATAGACCCTAAATTCGGATTTACAGACGAAAAAATGCTGGCTGATATCCTCCAGGACTTCCATCTTGTTGAATTTGGTAAACAATTTTTTTACAAGACCGATCATGTTTTCGCCTTTGATACCAAGCCGCAGCCCTCCTTCAATAAGGACTTTAATCTACTGATCCATAACCTCAAAGAAAACGAAAAGGAGGGAACCCATAACTTTATTTTCAGTTCTTCTCCAAAACAGACGGAGAGGTTATATGCGATTTTAGATGATATTGACAAGACTGCAAAATTTACCCCTGTCAATATCCCGCTGAGAGAGGGATTTGTAGACCCCCAGCAGCATCTGGCTTTTTATACAGATCACCAAATCTTTGACCGCTTCTATAAATACAAGCTCAAGCGTGGTTATCAGCGGAGTCAGGCCATCACACTCAAAGAACTCCGGGACTTGAAACCTGGCGATTTTGTGACCCATATCGACCATGGAATCGGTAAATATGCCGGTCTGGAGAAAGTGGAAGTGAATGGTAAAACACAGGAAATGATCCGCCTCGTTTATGCGGATAATGACTTGCTGTACGTGAACATCAACTCCCTGAACCGGATTGCCAAATACAGCGGCAAAGATACTACCCCACCCAAAATGAATAAATTGGGTACCGAAGCATGGGATAAGCTTAAAAAAACCACTAAAAAAAAAGTTAAAGACATCGCCCGGGACTTGATTAAGCTTTATGCCTTAAGAAAAGCCCAGGTCGGAACTGCTTTTGCCCCCGACGGCTATCTGGAAACTGAACTGGAAGCCTCCTTTATTTATGAGGATACCCCGGACCAGGAAAAAGCCACCCTCGATGTCAAAAAAGATATGGAAGCCCCGCATCCGATGGACCGTTTGGTTTGCGGAGATGTAGGTTTCGGAAAAACAGAAATTGCTGTAAGGGCCGCTTTCAAGGCTGTTGCCAACGGAAAACAAGCCGCTGTACTGGTTCCGACCACCATTCTGGCCACACAGCATTTCAAAACCTTTTCACAGCGTTTAAAAGACTTCCCTTGTACAGTTGATGTCATCAACCGTTTCAGGACCAATAAACAGATTAAAGAAACCTTATCCAAACTGGCTGAAGGTAAAGTAGATATTGTTATTGGTACACACCGTCTGCTCAGTAAAGATGTAAAATTCAAAGATCTGGGGATTATGATCATAGATGAGGAACAGAAATTTGGCGTATCCTCTAAAGAAAAACTAAGGGCTTTAAGGGTCAATGTAGATACCCTTACCCTAACTGCTACCCCGATTCCAAGAACCCTGCACTTCTCTTTAATGGGAGCAAGGGACCTTTCCATCATCAACACCCCACCGCCTAACCGCCAGGGTGTAAACACGGAACTCCATGTATTTAATGATAAACTGATCCAGGAAGCCGTACAATTTGAACTGGACCGCGGTGGCCAGGTGTTTTTTATCCATAACCGTGTAAAGGACCTGATGCAACTGGGCGGCCTGATCCAGACACTGGTTCCAAAAGCAAGAATTGGAATTGCACACGGGCAACTGGACGGAGATGCCCTGGAAGATGTGATGCTGGATTTCATCAATGGTGAAAAAGATGTACTGGTGGCCACCACTATAATTGAGGCCGGGCTGGATATTCCAAATGCCAATACCATCATCATCAACCATGCCCATATGTTTGGTCTGAGCGATCTTCACCAGATGCGGGGCAGGGTAGGACGTTCCAATAAAAAAGCTTTCTGCTATCTGCTCAGCCCACCTTTATCTACCCTGACTTCTGAAGCCCGCAAACGTCTCAGCGCTATTGAAGAGTTTTCAGACCTTGGGAGCGGCTTTAACATTGCCATGAGGGATTTAGACATCCGTGGCAGCGGAAACCTCTTAGGCGCAGAGCAAAGTGGCTTTATTGCAGAAATAGGCTTTGATATGTACCATAAAATACTAGACGAGGCCATTCAGGAACTTAAGGAAGATGAATTCAAAGACCTGTTCAAAGATGAACCTCAGCGTCCGTTTGTCAGTTTCACCCAGCTGGATACAGATCTGGAATTGTACATACCAGATGATTATGTAACCAATATCACTGAAAGATATAACCTTTATACAGAACTGTCCAAAATAGAAAACGAACAGCAGCTGAAAGCTTTTGAAGCCAGTTTAAAAGACCGTTTCGGCCCTGTTCCAAAGGCCGTTCAGACCATGCTCAATGCCTTGCGCTTACAATGGGTAGCTAAGAAGCTTGGCTTTGAGAAGCTTACCTTTAAAAAGGGCGTAGTGCGGGGTTATTTCATTGCAGATAAACAATCTTCTTTCTTTGATTCCAATATGTTCAATAAAATATTGCACTTTGCGCAAATGCATCCACGCCTTTGCAACCTGAAAGAAGTCAAAGATTCGCTGCGGATTGCCTTTGAAAATTTAAATACCGTTGACGAAGCTGTAGAAATGCTGGAAATGGTTGCACAATAAGCCCTTATACCTTTATGAATCCACAACTTTTAAAAGACCTGGTGACCATGCAAATGCCTTTTGGTAAATACAAGGGCCGTATCCTGTGCGATTTGCCAGAGTCCTATCTGATCTGGTTCCAGAATGAGGGTTACCCACCCGGCAAGCTGGGCCAGCTCCTCGGAACGCTCTATGAAATTAAACTCAACGGTCTGGAATATCTTTTAAAGCCGCTAAGGGAAGGAAGAAGATATTAGTTCAAGACGAGATACAGATACGTAAAAACAATCGGTGCAGCAATTAAAAGCCCATCAAAGCGATCCAAAACGCCCCCATGACCTGGCAACAGTGTACCTGAATCTTTTACATCCAGACTTCTTTTCAACATAGATTCGACCAGGTCACCCAAAGTACCAAAGGAAACCACCAGTACCGCCATTCCTACCCAAACCGGAGCAGCAATCTCTTTGAAATAAAAGGAAACCGCTAAAGCAACCAATACACTGGTCAATACCCCTCCTAAAAAGCCTTCCCAGGTCTTTTTAGGGGAGTGACGTTCAAATAATTTATGTTTACCCAGTTTCCTTCCAAACAGATAAGCACCGGTATCACTTGCCCAGAGCATCAGTAAGAAGGCCAATGGCAAATGATAATTATATACATTCCCGCTAAAAGAAAAGCCCAGGGCATAGAAAAAGCAAAAAGGAATGGTTGTATATATCAAACCCACAAAAGTGTAGGAGATGTCAGAAAAAGGGGCCTTTTCCTTTCTATACAGTTCCGCAATAAACACCGAAACCAATAAAGGAATCAGCAAGAGCAAGTACCGGGCTTCAAACTTTAGAAAATAGCAAGAGGCCAGTGAGAGGAAAATAATCCCACCGCTGAGCAGACCAATGCCTGTATGGGGTTTGATGCCAGAATTCCTGATCAGTTTGTAAAATTCTGACAAGGCCATTAAACTCAGCAGTAAATAAAAGACACTAAAAGTATATGCACCCAGGAATATAGATCCGAGCATGACTATGGTAAAGAAAAAAGCGGTTATTGCCCTTGTTTTCATAATTCGTTTTGCTCAATATACACCTTCGCCTTTTCTTCATCTTCCGCATTCACCATCACGGTGAGCACCCCAAAAGTCCCGTAAGAGGAATCCTGTTTGTTTAGTACCACAGCCGGTATCTCATTTTCTATTAATCCCTGTTTCAGGATTTCTGCACTATAGGCATTACTCGTGGTAAATACCTTAACCCAATTGTCTTCCATGAGTTGTTCTTTTTTTAAAATATATAAACAAGGCTATAGTGACCAATAAACTCAATATATAACCATACCATTTAAAATGAAAAGTATTATCGGTGTCATCCAGCGGTAAATGTTTAATTTGGAGGTACCAGGCCACACAAACGGCATAGCCATTGTTTATAAAGTGCCCCAGCATCGCATACCATAAACTCCCGCTCCAATAATAGATATACCCAAATCCAGCCCCTAATAACAATCTGGGTAAAAACCCAAAAAACTGCATATGTATAGCGCTAAAAATAAAAGCAGCAAACCATATGGCTACATGGGGATTGTTAAACATTCTGTTCAAACCTCTCTGCACACCACCTCTGAACATCAATTCTTCTGCAACCGCAGGCAACAGTGCAATCATAAAAAGATTCACCAGGAAATCCCAGGTTGTATTGATCTTAAGCAGGATCATCGTCATCCTCATTGCCTCTTCTTCCTTTTCCCGAATCAAGGTGTCCAAGGGTTTCAAAAAATCAGGCAATACCATTTTCTGATTGATCAGGGCTGTCCATTCCATAAAGGGCATGGAACATATCATAATTAAAAAAACGAGAAAAATCCATTCCAGCTTTGGTTTTCCAAAACCATAAAAATCTTTAATCTTTCTGCCGTTCTCAAAAGCCAAAAGGAGTGGGGGAGCAAGAAACAAACCAATTGAAGTGCAAATCTGAATGATTTTTAAGCCATTTAAATATTCAGGGTTTCCTCCCATTAAAGCATTTGGCTCAAAAACCTTCGATCCATACATCAAAAAGAGAATCGCAAAACCCAGCGCCGTAAAAACAAAAACCCCGGCAAGGGCATAACCTGCCAACGCAAGCAGCTGTACATAAGCACTTTTTTCAGGTTTTACATTAGGCGGAAAATTCATTATTTGGATTATTTGTACCTTTGTCTTTTTAATTTTGGTTTGAAGATAGAAAAATGTCTGTAAAGATAGGAAATATAGATTTGGGAGACTTCCCTTTATTGCTTGCACCGATGGAAGATGTAAGCGATCCTCCTTTTCGTTTTGTATGTAAACAAAGCGGGGTGGATATGATGTACACTGAATTTATTTCTTCTGAAGGACTGATCCGGGATGCCGCCAAAAGCAGGGCAAAACTGGATATTTTCGAATACGAAAGGCCAATAGGCATCCAGATTTTCGGCAGTGAAATTGATCATATGCGTGAAGCCACTGAAATCGCAACGATGGCCAAACCAGACTTGATGGACATCAATTATGGTTGTCCTGTAAAAAATGTAGCCTGTCGCGGTGCAGGATCAGCATTACTCCAGGACATTGATAAAATGGTTAAGATGACAGAAGCCGTGGTCAAAGCAACACACTTGCCCGTTACCGTTAAAACCAGGCTGGGTTGGGACGATACCACTAAAAATGTAGAAGAAGTAGCTGAACGCCTGCAGGACATCGGTATTCAGGCCCTAACCATTCATGGAAGGACCAGGGCACAATTGTACAAAGGAGAGGCCGACTGGACGTTGATCCGGGAAATCAAAAGAAATCCACGGATCAAAATTCCCATTTTTGGAAACGGTGACGTAGACAGCATCCGCAAAGCAGCAGACTGGAGACTGGAATTTGAAGTAGATGGTATTATGATCGGAAGGGCAGCCATTGGTTATCCATGGATCTTCAGGGAGATCAGACATTTTTTCAATACCGGGGAAATTCTTCCTGGTCCAACCGTAGAAGAGCGTGTATCTGTGTGTAGAACACATTTTGAAAAATCGCTGGCCTGGAAAGGTCCAAAAGTGGGTATTTTTGAAATGAGGCGCCATTATGCCAACTATTTTAAAGGTTTGCCAGACTTTAAAGGGTATAGAATGCAATTGGTAAAAGAAGAAAATATAGAAACCATCCACAGTATTTTGGACGAAGTGGCAGACAAATATCATAATGTTCAGCCCCTGAATGAAATGGCTTGATTTTTGAAATAATTTAGTAAAAATAGCAGTAAAATGGTCACAGCAATAACAGAGGGTGTAAAAATTTCCGTAGAAACCATGTACCAGGAAGAATATTCCAATCCTTCCAATGACCAGTTCATGTTTGCGTATCGTATTGAAATTGAAAACATGTCGGATTATACCATACAATTGAAAAGACGCCAATGGTTCATTTTTGATTCCAATGGAACGGAAAGAGAAGTAGAAGGCGAAGGTGTAGTTGGCTTGCAACCCATTATTGAACCTGGAAATCACCATTCTTACGTTTCAGGATGCCAGTTATCAACAGAAATAGGCAGCATGAGGGGACATTACTTTATGTCCAGAGTGGCTGTAGAAACAGAGTTTATTGTTGACATTCCACAATTCGAACTGATTGCTCCTTACCGTTTAAATTAATTACGGTTTCTTCCAAAGAGCATAGAAGCATAATAGATCAAATTGGCCAGTGCACCAAGTGCAGCCACCACATAGGTCATCGCTGCCCACCAAAGCGCATCCTTGGCTTGTACATTTTCATCTTTAGTATTCATAATATGCTGATTGGTCTTCAACCACAGTAATGCCCTTTTACTCGCATCAAATTCTACGGGTAAGGTTACAAAACTAAACAAGGTTACCAGTAATAATCCGGCAACACCTATACCAAGCACAAAGGGGTTTCCTGTAAAACCAATCATCAGTATGCCGATGATCAGCACCCACTGGAGCAGATTAGAAGAAATGCTTACTACAGGAACCATGTTAGATCGCAGTTGTAACCAGTGATAGGACCTGGAATGCTGTACTGCATGCCCACATTCATGTGCTGCAACAGCTGCTGCGGCAACACTCCTTCCATGAAATACATCTGTACTCAGGTTCACCGTTTTATCGGCAGGGTTATAATGATCGGTCAGTTGTCCTTCTGTACTCATAACCTTGACATCATAGATGCCATAATCGTTCAACATCCGCTCTGCTACCTCTTTTCCTGATAAGCCTGAATTCAACTGCATTTCAGCATATCTGGAGAACTTATTTCTAAATATCCACTGCACAAACATACTGATCACCAGCATGATTAATATTGCTATTAAATACGTTTCCATTTTTTAGGTATGTTTTTCATATACACTCCAATCAAAAAGCGTTCCCTTATTTTTTAACCTGCTGAAATTTAGATAAATTTAGTCTATGGGAACTACCTTATCTTACTGGGAAAAAGCCAGTTTCTTTACTTTTGACATTGGCATTATAGGCAGTGGTATCGTCGGATTAACTGCTGCAATTACTTTAAAACAACAATATAAAAATCTAAGTGTAGCCATCTTTGAACGCGGATTTTTGCCTTCTGGTGCCAGTACAAAAAATGCAGGATTTGCTTGTTTCGGAAGTATTTCTGAACTGATCGAACAGGAAAAATCTATTGGATCCAACGGACTTCACCGTCTCATAGAAAAAAGATGGAAAGGTCTTTTAAAACTTCGGAAACTGGTTTCTGATCAGAATCTGTCCTATAAAAACTATGGCGGATTCGAACTTTTTAAACCTACAGAACAAGAACTTGCCGCCGCATGTGTAGCTAAAATTGATCACTTTAACCAACTGATCAAAGACATCATTCCAGGCGGTAAAAGTTTTAGTCTGGCAGGGGCTAAAGTAAACACTTTCGGCTTTAAAGGAATTGAAACACTGATAGAAAATCAGTTTGAGGGACAGATTGATACAGGAAAAATGATGAAACATCTCCTGCAGCTGGCCAGCAGCCTGGGTGTCGTGCTGTACACCAGCTGTGCGGTGGAAAAAATAAGCGAAGAAGAAAGACATCAAATCCTTTCCACTCCACATGGTCCTTTTAAATGTACGTCGGTACTTCTCGCCAATAATGCTTTTATCAATGAACTTTTGCCAGAAATAGATGTTGTACCCGGCAGAGGACAGGTACTGATCACCAAGCCCATAAAAAACCTTAGGATCAAAGGTACTTTCCATTACGACAAAGGCTACTATTACTTCAGGAATATTGATGACCGTATTTTATTGGGTGGCGGGCGCAACCTGGCTTTTAAAGAAGAACAAACAACAGCATTTGGAACAACTCCAATTATTCGCAAGGCATTGGAACAATTGCTCCAAGAGACCATTTTACCGGATATCCCTTTTGAAATTGAGACCAGCTGGAGTGGAATCATGGGTTTCGGAAAACATATTGATTCCATCATCAGGCAAATCAAACCAGGTATTTTTTGTGCAGTAAGATGTAATGGAATGGGGATTGCAATGGGCAGTCAAACCGGTCAGGATGCTGCCGAACTGATCCTCAAAAGCCTATAACAGGTCTCTTCTTTATTTACTAATTAATTTGTTATTCATTTTTAAAATATTCATTTTTGATAAAAATATTAGTAAAATGGAATACCTGATCCTGACCTTGCTGTTGCTTATTTTATGTGCCCTGATCTTTTTATTTACAAAAAAAAACACTGGCAGTGGCGTTCATCTGCTTGAACTCAAAGAGACGGAACATCAGAAAGCGATCGCCTGGCTTAAAGAAGAAAAAACAAGGACAGAAGACGAATTGAATGATCTGAGAAATCTGTTTATGCAGGAGCGGGGCAAACTGATCAAAGCAGAAGAAAACCTCCACAGTCAGCTGGCCAAACAAGCTGAACAGGAAAAATACATTGCCGAACTCCAGTATAAATTCAAACTAGAATTTGAAAATATTGCCAATAAAATCCTGGATGAAAAATCTTCTAAATTTACAGAACAGAATAAAGTCAACCTCGACAGCATATTAAGCCCGTTACGCGAAAATATCAAGGCCTTTGAGGAAAAGGTAGACAAGGTCTACAAAACTGAATCTGACGAGCGGAATACCCTTAAAGGTGTCATTTCACAGCTCATGGTACAGAGCAAACAAATACAGGAAGATGCCACCAACCTGACCAAGGCGCTGAAAGGCGACAGCAAAAAACAAGGCAACTGGGGAGAAGTGATCTTAGAACGTGTACTGGAAAGATCAGGACTGATCAAAGACAGGGAATACCGTATACAAACTTCCCTCAGTGGTGCAGAAGGTACCCGTCTGCAACCCGATGTACTGATCGATCTTCCTGATGAGAAACATATCGTAGTGGATTCAAAAGTGTCCCTTGTCGCTTACGAACGCTTTGTCAGTGCAGAAAGTGAAGAAGAACGCGAAAATCAGCTTAAACTTCACATCCTTTCCATTAAAGCCCATATACAAGGCTTATCAGGAAAGAACTACCAGGACCTTTACCAAATCAATTCTCCTGATTTTGTCCTGCTCTTTATTCCGATAGAATCCTCTTTTGGATTGGCTGTACAAAGTGATGCGGAACTGTTCAATTATGCCTGGGACAGGAAAGTTGTGATTGTGAGCCCTTCTACCTTGCTGGCCACCCTCCGCACCATTGCCAGTATATGGAAGCAGGAACGGCAAAACAGAAATGTTTTAGAAATCGCGAGGTTAAGTGGTAGCATGTACGATAAGTTTGTTGGATTCTTAAGCGATATGGAGGCCATAGGACGCAACATCAGGCAAAGCCAGGATGCCTATGACAAAGCGATTAGTAAACTCTCCACAGGGGCTGGAAATCTGTCCAGTACTTCTGAGAAAATTAAAAAGCTGGGTGCAAAAACAAATAAGCAGATTGATGTTAAATTTTTGGACCCAGCTTTAACGGAAGAGGAATAACTATAATTTAAATGCGTTCCAGCCCTGGGCTTTCAGTTCATGAACCACATTCGACTTGGAAATCATCTTGCAACCAGAGTTTTTATCCGTCATATGACCTATAACCGTAATGTCAACATCATGCTTTAAACGCTCATAATCAGCCTGTTTAATTGTGAATAACAATTCATAATCTTCCCCGCCGTTCAGTGCACAAACTGTAGGGTCAAGTCCAAGTTCACGTGCCGTTTCATAGGTCATTGGATCAACAGGTAGCTTATCTTCATAAATGGTACAGCCCACACCAGACTGTTCAGACAGGTGGAAAATCTCAGATGCCAGACCATCTGACACATCAATCATCGCCGTCGGTTTTATTTTCATTTGCGAAAGCAGATCAACAATATCCCTACGGCCTTCAGGTTTAAGCTGACGCTCAATGATATAATCCTTTCCTTCCAGATCAGGCTGAATATTAGGGTTTTCCAGGAAAATCTGCTTTTCCCTCTCCAGGATTTGCAGACCTACATAGGCACCTCCAAGATCACCGCTCACACAAAGCAGGTCGCCTTCACCAGCGCCATTCCGGTAACAGATATCCTGCTGGTCTGCATAGCCAATACTAGTTACACTAATCACCAAACCCTGTTTACTCGAAGAGGTATCCCCTCCTATTAAATCAATATTGAATTTATTACAGGCCAGCTCCACCCCTTTATAAATCTCTTCTACAGCTTCCAGCGGAAATTTACTGGACAAACCAATGGAAAAGGTAATTTGTCTTGCTATGCCGTTCATGGCATAAATATCACTTAAATTAACCTGTACAGCCTTGTAACCCAGATGCATAAGGGGTACATAAGCCAAATCAAAATGTACACCTTCCAGCAGCAGATCCGTAGAAACTAAGGTCTGCTTGTCTCCAAAACTCAGTACAGCTGCATCGTCTCCAATCCCTTTTACACTGCTCTCATGCTGGATCTTAAAATGATCCGTCAGGTGTTTGATCAGCCCAAATTCTCCTAATTCTGCAAGGTCTGTACGTTCTTTATTTTCAAACATTATCTTATTGTTATATAGTCAATTAACAGGTTATCCACATTGATTTCATCGTCTATTTTTCGAAAATCAACAGCATCTGGTTCTAATTTATAAGCCTAAACTAGCTGATATCTCCAGCATTCTTTCGATCGGTTTCCTTGCTTCCACAATAATATTTGCGGGAACAGTAACTTCCGGAAGACCATTTTTCATACACAAATACAATTTTTCAAGCGTATTTCTCTTCATATAAGCACAATCGTTGCAAGCACAACTGTTGGTTGGAGGAGCTGGAATGAAAGTTTTTCCCGGACTTGCCTTTTCCATTTGGTGAATAATCCCACTTTCGGTAGCCACAATAAACTCTTGTGCATCGCTATTGATGGAATATTTTAACAATCCTGTTGTAGAACCAATATAATCAGCCATTTGCAAAACCGCTTCTTCACATTCGGGGTGCGCAATGAATTTTGCATTGGGATGTCTTTCTTTTAGTTTGGTAATCTTTTCCCTGGAAAAAATTTCATGAACCATGCAGGCGCCGTTCCATAAAACCAAATCTCTTCCGGTTTTTTTAGCAACCCATGCTCCAAGATTTTTATCCGGTCCAAAAATAATTTTCTGATCTTTTGGCAAACTCTCTACAATTTGTACCGCATTGGTTGAAGTACATACAATATCACTTAATGCTTTTAATTCCGCAGTACAATTTACATAGGTGATCACCAAATGGTCTGGATATTTTTCCTTAAATTTTTTAAATAAATGTGGTGGGCAACTATCGGCCAGTGAACAGCCCGCTTTTAAATCGGGCAGCAAAACCTTTTTTTCAGGAGATAATATTTTTGCAGTTTCTGCCATAAAATGCACTCCGGCAAACACGATAACGTCGGCTTTTGTTTTAGCAGCTTCCTGTGACAAGCCCAAACTATCACCAATATAATCAGCAACATCCTGTATATCAGCTTCTTGATAATAATGAGCCAATACTATAGCATTCTTTTCCTTTTTCAGTTTTTCAATTTCTTCAAAAAGATCCAGAGTCGGGTCAATTGCTTCATCTACAAATCCTTTGATATTTAATTCCTCTAGGACATCCGTTTTCATTAAAGTATAATTTATTTATTTTAAAATATATATTTTCTTTATAATTATTTAATAATCAGCAGTATCCGCTGTATAATGCCTCTTAGATTGCGATATTCACAAGCTGATGCCCTGTACCAGAGCTATATCTAAATGTCAGCGCCTCTGTTTTTATATTTTTTAACGGAACCAAATATACCCAATCTTAATCTGACCGCTTTAGAATGTGATATTTAAAAATTAATTTTTCCTTTTATCTTATAACAAACTCTCAGGAGCTCTATTGTCAAAAAAAAGAGTCCTTTTTTTTCAGCAAACTTCCTATTCTAAATTTGAGCGCTTTAGAATGCGATATTTAAAAATTGACTGACCTTCCTGTCGTATAACAAATTCTCAGGGACTCTGACTCTAAATTTTTTCCTTTTTCTGCTTTTTAAAATTTATCCGTCCTAAAACTTTTGTAAAGGTACGAGGTTTCCACACTTCAATAAATTATAATTATTTAATATAAAATCATTTTCTATTGTTTATTAGTGTGTTGGTATTGTTGGTAATTTCGGAATTTCTATGCAATTATATAACTTGTTCTATAGTTATCCACAAATGATCTGCTTTTTTTTTATAAATATCAGCTGATTAACAATTAGATATTATTTATTCTAAAAACTTATCAATACCAGTATGTGAATTTTTTGACTGAGGATAAAAAGTGAATAACCCTGGGAATGCTGGTTAAAAATAACTGAAAATATTGTGTCAAAATCTGTTTTTACCTTAGCTTTAAACATTCAAAAATATTTGTTCTATTTATTTATACAAGAAATTAACAGTTCTGCCAACGTTGTTAACAAAGTGGTGGAAATTAGCCTAAATCAATGAAAAAAGTCGATTTTTTAGTCATAGGCTCGGGTATTGCGGGTTTGAGCTTTGCTTTAAAAGCTGCCCGGCACGGGAAAGTTTTAATTATTACCAAGTCAAATGAAGATGAATCCAATACAAAATATGCCCAGGGTGGGGTAGCAGTTGTAGTTGATAAAGATGATTCATTTGACAAACATATTGAAGATACTTTAATTGCAGGAGATGGATTATGCGATGAAAAGGTAGTGGAAATCGTCGTAAAAGAAGGGCCTCAGCGTATTCAGGAGATTATTGATTATGGAATCAATTTTGATAAGGATCCGAAAGGCGTTTACGATCTGGCCAAGGAAGGTGGTCATTCGGAGCACCGCGTTTTGCATTATAAAGATGTGACGGGTTACGAAATTGAGAGTGTTTTGCTCAAGCAGATTCATGAGAACGAAAACATAGAGATATTAACACATTACTTCTGTCTGGAGTTGATAACTCAACACCACCTTGGTGAATTTGTTGACAAGAGTACTAAAGATATCCACTGTTTTGGTGTATATGCCTTTAACACAGAGCGTAACGATGTGGAGAAAATCTTAGCTTCTGTGACTATCATGGCATCGGGTGGTGCAGGACATATCTATTCGAGTACAACAAATCCGGTTATTGCTACCGGCGATGGAATGGCGATGGTTTATCGTGCTAAGGGAAAGTTGAGAAATATGGAGTTTATCCAGTTTCATCCCACGGCACTTTACCATCCGGGTGAGTATCCTGCTTTTTTAATTTCTGAGGCAGTTCGTGGTTTTGGCGGCGTGCTCAGAAGAAAGAACGGAGATGAATTCATGTATGAATATGATGCACGCGGTTCTCTGGCACCAAGAGATATTGTGGCGAGAGCCATAGATTCTGAGATGAAAAAGTCAGGTGAAGACTTCGTTTATCTCGACATTACGAATCGAAAAAAGCAGGATATTTTAAATCATTTTCCTAATATTTATGCCAAGTGTTTGTCTATCGGGATAGACATGACTAAGGATCTGATACCCGTTACACCAGCTGCACATTATATGTGTGGAGGTATTTTGGTTGATGAATTTGGAAGATCTTCTATACAGAATCTGTATGCTTGCGGAGAATGTTCCTCTACAGGACTGCACGGTGCAAATCGCTTAGCTTCCAATTCTTTACTGGAAGCGCCGGTCTTTGCCCACCGGATTTATCTGGATGCCGTTGAACGTTTTAAAACAGCTGTAATGCCAGATCATATTCCGGATTGGAATGAATTCGGTGTTACGCAATCGAATGAGGACATCCTGGTGACTCATAATTTAAGAGAAATGCAAAAGCTGATGAGTGATTATGTTGGCATTGTTCGTTCCGATTTCAGACTGGACAGGGCCATGAGAAGGCTGTACCTTTTATTCGAAGAGACTGAAGAATTCTATAAAAAGAATAAAGTTTCAGTTAAATTATGTGAACTCAGAAATGTGATACAAGTGGCCTATATTGTTATAAAATCAGCAATGGCGAGAAAGGAAAGCAGAGGTTTGCATTATACAACAGATTATCCAAAACATGCAGAAACACTAACAGATACCATATTTTAAACGAAGGATTATGCCAGTAATATTACCAGTGAAAGGGAAATCTCCCGATTGGGGAGACAATTGTTTTATTGCACCAAATGCCACAATAGTAGGAGAGGTGAGCATAGGAAATAACTGCTCTGTATGGTTCAATGCGGTGATCAGAGGTGATGTTAATCGTATAAGTATCGGTAACGAAACCAATATACAGGATGGCGCAGTCATCCATGCAACCTATTTAAAGGCGTCCACAACAATTGGAAACCGGGTTTCTGTTGGGCATAATGCTATTGTGCATGGCTGTTTGATTAAAGATCATGTGCTGATTGGGATGGGGGCAGTTGTAATGGATCATGCGGTTGTTGAGGAGTATTGTATCATCGCCGCTGGATCTGTGGTGCTGGAAAATACTTATTGTGAAAGCGGATATATTTATGGTGGGACACCAGCTAAAAAATTAAAGCCCATTACTGAACAGCAACGGGCTTTATTAAATAAACTTCCTGACAATTATATTCTATACTCTGATTGGTTCAGGTAAATTAAGAGGAGGGTTCTTTTGGGATAGTGATGGTTTCATTTCTATCCCAATTGGCCTTTATGGAGAGCTCTTTTGGCTCATTGTAAACCTTTTCAGGTTGAATACCTTTGGCTATCTTTCCGGTATCCCAGAGACCGTTTTTATTAGCGTCGTAAATAATCCTCACGAAATACTTTCCTGCCCGGTAATTGGCAAATTTTAGTACCGTATCCCCCTGGAAAGTATTGGTATTGACAATGAATTTCTTTTCATCCAATACCTGTAGGATATACTGCTTATCTTTTTCAGTAACAGCTACTTTGAGTTGTAATGTGCCATAATTATCCTTGTTTGCCAACTCAAATTTCTTACTGAATTCTTTATTTGTAGCTTTAAATATAGCTGTGAAGGCACCCGCTCCAAACTTGATTTCATAAATGCTTTTGGCTACCCATGGGTATTTAACCAGGTAGGAGAGCAGGTCTGTACTGTCTTTAACTATGGTTATCCCTTTCTTTATAACAGAGTCTTCCATTAGGGTTATTTTAGACAGATCAACACCTTCTACGGGCAGTGTAAAGCTTAAACGAAGGGGCCTGTTGGGATTAAGTAAATTGCCCTCCAGATTGTCTGTAGCGGTTAGCGTACGCGTATAAGTATCTTTTTTACCCCGTGTCAGTTTTGCCGTCTGAAGCAATTTTCCTGCATCAGTTACACTTACTTTTACGGAATCAAAGTTCATATCTTTTAACCAGAGCTTCACGGAGTCTTTCGTGGCATTGAATTTAACAAGTTTACCCGCATCCAGGGCCGAAGGTTCGGTAACTGTAAGTTCTGGTTTGGAGAGTTTCTGGTTAAAGTCCATAAATATACTCCCGTCGGGGTTGAGTTTACGATCAATGATCCTGAATACTGCAGCATCCTCTTTAAACATCACCATATTAACGTCGTTCGTATTGGCTTTTAAATGTATTGGCTCTTTTAAAAATCCAACTTCATCAGAGCTTTGCTGGTAAATTTTATCACTGTTTTTATCCTTAACCGTGTAGATTTTATAGTCACCTTTTCTTAGATTACTCAGTTTGTAGTTTCCGCTGCTGTCTGTTGTGGTATAAATAGATGGACGTTTTTTACCAAATAAGCTGTCTCTTTCCAAAGGGAAAAGCATAACTACGGCTTCTATTTCCGGAAGCTGCGTCAGGGAATTTATGACTTTTCCCTTTATACTTAAAGAGTCCAGGGTAGGACCGGTCGAAAATACATAGGTGAAATTCTTGATCACGTTTCCTTCGTTGATATCGCCAATGGATTTACCGAAGTTTAAAGTATAAGTGGTATTCTTTTCCAGACTGTCCATGAAATTGATTTCAAGAAATTTCTTCTTTACTTTTAGTTCAGGTTGTCTTTCCAGTTCAGGTGAAATTGAAAATTCCTTTTGCTGATTATTGATCTTAAAATATTCATCGAACTGAATCACTATTTTTTTAGCCCGAAAATTAGTAGACAGATCTTTTGGTTCCATTTTCAAAACCTTCGGTGGCTTGGTATCTTTTGGCCCTCCGGTGAGCTGGCCAGGTGTCCCGCAGCCATAAAAAAGGGAAATTCCCATTAGGATAGAACAAAAGATGATTAAAATTCTATTAATGCCTGATTTTGCCATTTTAATGAGCTCTGAGTGATTTTATTCGTGTTTAAACTACTTATATTAAAAAAATTAAAAAGTGCTTTATATCGCTTTAAAATAAGTCTGATTTCGAAGCGATGTTTTGTGCTTTAATTCATTGATTATCAATTAATTGTGTTTTATTTACTGATATGTACCATTAAAACGGAGATATCGGAGGGCGAGACACCTGAAATTCTTGAAGCCTGACCTAAAGTTCTCGGTTTGATCTTCAACAATTTCTCTCTTGCCTCTTTAGACAGGGAAATCAGTTGAGAATAGTCAAAATCAGGATTGATGTCTTTATCTTCCATCTTCTGCATTTTGTTGACGATTTCCTGCTCTTTCTCAAAATAGCTCTCGTATTTAATTTTGATCTCTGCTTGTTCCACTGTCTCCTTATCGTATTTATTGAGTAGTTCATTAAATGCCGGGCTAACCTGACGAAGGTCTTCTATGCCCACCTGAGGACGGCTTAATATGCTAAACAGTTTCACATTTTGAGTAAGTGCACTGGTACCTAGTTTTTCCAGCATGTCGTTTGCGGCCAGCATGTCAATACCTTCTTTTTTTGAAAAGGCAACAATGGCATCTGAATTGGCTATCTTTTGTTTCACCAGGTCGAGGCGTTCATCGCTGATGAGTCCCAGCTGATGACCAATAGGGGACAGGCGAATATCTGCGTTGTCTTGTCTCAGCAGCAACCGGTGTTCAGCTCTGGAGGTAAACATCCGGTATGGCTCATCTGTTCCTTTGGTTACCAGGTCATCAATTAATACACCTATATAGGACTCTGATCTTTTCATAATCAGTTCCTGTTTATCGTGTACTTTCTGATGCGCATTAATTCCAGCGATAAATCCCTGACTTGCAGCTTCTTCGTAGCCTGTAGTTCCGTTGATCTGCCCTGCAAAGAATAAATGGCTTATTTTCTTTGTTTCCAGCGTCAAAGTGAGTTGGGTAGGTGGAAAATAATCGTATTCTATGGCATAACCCGGGCGAAACATTTTAGCATTTTCAAAACCTGGGATTTGAATCAAAGCACGATATTGCACGTCTTCGGGGAGGGAGGTGGAAAATCCATTCACATAAATTTCGCAAGTATTCCAACCTTCAGGTTCTACAAATATCTGGTGTCTTTCCCGTTCTGCAAACCGGTTAATTTTGTCTTCTATAGAAGGACAATACCTTGGTCCAAGGCCTTTGATCCTTCCGGTAAACATGGGTGATTTCTCAAAACCTTCTTTTAAAGTTTCGTGTACATTGGCGTTGGTATAGGTGATCCAGCAGCAACGTTGTTCTGTAGGAAGTGCTACATTGGTATAAGAAAATCTACCTGGATTTTCATCACCCCATTGTTCTTCCATCAGGGAATAATTTAGGGACCTCCCATCTACACGGGGTGGGGTTCCTGTCTTCATTCTTCCTGCTTCGAATCCGAGTTCTTTGAGTTGTTCGGTAATTCCGGTAGCTGCTTTTTCTCCTGTACGTCCACCACCAAATTTCTTTTCTCCAATATGAATTAATCCATTGAGAAATGTACCGTTTGTGAGTACAACAGATTTAGATTTGATTTCCACGCCTATAGAAGTTTTTACCCCAATTACGCGATCGTTCTTTATAATAAGGCTGCTGACCATGTCCTGCCAGAAGTCTACATTTGGTGTGCGTTCAAGGGCCAGGCGCCATTCTTCAGCAAATCTCTTTCTGTCGTTTTGTGCTCTTGGACTCCACATAGCCGGGCCTTTTGAAAGATTCAACATTCTGAATTGGAGGGTTGTTTTATCTGCGATGATGCCTGAGTAGCCACCCATCGCGTCAATTTCTCTAACGATTTGTCCCTTGGCCACACCGCCCATAGCAGGATTACAGCTCATCTGCGCGATCGTTTCCATGTTCATGGTAATCAATAGAACGGAGGATCCGAGATTTGCTGCAGCTGCAGCTGCCTCACAACCTGCATGGCCGGCACCTACAACAATGACATCATATTCTTTAAACATTGCTCTTTTTTATTAATGTTCCACGTGGAACAAGCCTCCTGTAATTGCGAACAAGAGTACTTAGGTTTCACGTGGAACGTTTACTTTTAAAATTCTTAAAAAGGCTGAAAATAGCCACAAATACCCATACTGTCTCTAATATAACGAAAGGAATGAAGCTGATCATCCAGGAAGAATATCCTGCAATCGCAGCACCAAACAAATTCAATATGGCATAAATCGGATCTTCGGCTTTGATTAATTTCAAAGCTTGTAAAAAGAAGGCAACTAGTAAAAGGCCTACACCGATTGTTGCAACTAGATCAGAGGGTTTCATCTTTAATTTATTTTTTCAGATAATTCCAACCAACGTTCCGTAACTTGATCCAGCTCACTTTGAATACGCTCTATTTTATTGGTCACTTCCTGTATCTGGATGTAATCTGTGCTCTCTATAGAAAGTAGGGAAGAGGTCAGTTCTGAAATCTTATTTTCAAGTTTGGCGATTTGGGATTCTGAATCGTCCAGTTCTTTCTGCTCTTTATAACTTAACTTTTTTACCACAGAGGCAGGGGAGTTTTCTACTTCCACTTTTTTAGATGGTTTAGTCTCTTTCGTCTTTTCAGCTTCTAAACTAATCCTGTACTCAGAATAATTACCATTATAAATCGTTACTTCTCCATTGCCCTCCATGATGAACAATTGCTCGCTCATTTTATCCAGTAAATACCTGTCGTGAGAAACCAGAATTAAAACGCCAGGGAAGTTTTCCAGAAACTCCTCCAATACATTTAGGGTATCAATATCCAGGTCATTTGTTGGCTCATCCAGGATAAGGAAATTAGGATTCTGCATCAGGACTTTCATCAGGTGCAAACGCTTCTTTTCACCACCGCTTAATTTTTCTACCATCCCATGTTGCTTCTTTGGAGGGAACAAAAATAAGGTCAGTAACTGCGAAGCGGAGATGGTGGATCCATCTGCCATTTTGATATATTCTGCATCAGATTTTACAATATCAATAACACGCTCTTTTTCATTAAATGCGAGACCACCTTGTTTATAATATCCATAAACTGTAGTATCTCCAGTGTCGGCGGTACCTCGTTCCGGAGACAAGTTTCCAGTGATGATATTTAGAAAAGTAGACTTACCTGTTCCATTTTTTCCTGCCAGTCCAATACGGTCTGCTTTCTTAAATGTATAGCTAAAATCATTAATAATTTTCTTCTCGTCAAAGGATTGTCCGATGTGGTGCAACTCTAATATTTTATTGCCCTGGCGGGACATTTTTACATTCAAGGTAACTGTTTGATTATCAGATCTTTGTTTTGTTTTGTTCTCCAGGTCGTAAAATGCGTCTATTCTGGACTGTGATTTTGTAGTCCGGGCCTGTGGCATACGGCGCATCCATTCCAATTCCTTTTTCAACAGGTTCTTGTTTTTCTGGAAGGTACTTTCATCTGCGGCTTCCCGTTCTGATTTCTTCTCCAGGAAATAGGCATAATTCCCGTTGTAATTGTATATTTTACCTCTGTCGAGTTCTACGATCGTGTTACAAACATTGTCCAGAAAATACCTGTCGTGTGTAACTAAAAGTATAGTTTTATTGCCGGAAGTCAGCAACTTTTCAAGCCATTCAATGGTATCAATGTCCAAATGATTGGTAGGCTCATCCAGTACATAGATCTCCGGATCCTCGATCAGTAGCTTGGCCAAAGCAAGACGTTTTTTTTGTCCTCCTGAAAGGGTAGAGATCTTTTGCTGCAAATGGTTAATGCCCATTCTGCTCAGGATGGTTTTGATCTCATGCTCATATTCCCAGGCATTATGCTCGCTGAGTTCTTCGTATAAGCGGTTCAGTTTTTTCTCGTCAGGATTGGGATCTTCGATCAGTTCTTCATATTCTTTAATCAGCTGTTGCTGTTTATTCTCCAGGGAGAAAATGAAGTCACTGATGCTGTAGCCATCCGGAAAAGATGGTTCCTGGTCCAGAAATCCAATCTTAACCGATTTATTCTTCACGATCTTACCTTCCAGCGGGTTGAAACGCTCCGCAAGTAATTTCAATAACGTACTCTTCCCTGCTCCGTTGATACCTACCAGCGCTACACGCTGTCCGGTCTGGATGCCAAGGGTTAGATTTTTAAACAGCCATTCATCATGATACGCATGACCCAGGCCTTCTGCTGCAATTAGTGTGCTCAATTTATATTTTTAACGATTTGTCAGTTAAGAAATTATTACAAAAGTAAGCAATAATTCTCTTGTATAGCATTGGAGTATTGAGGTATGCTGCCACAGTTTACACCAAAGCAACAAAGCAGACATATGATGTCCCTGGAAATGAAGTCTGAAATCAGATCAAGACTTATCAGGATTTAGACGGGTATTATATGCCACATTGCTTCTGGCGGGGTTTATTTTGGGACAAGCAATTTCCTTCCCGGAAACGATTCCAGGCGATAGAAGGCATGGAAATTGAATGGGAGGTTATTTGGAATTAATGAGGGAAAGATAATGATCTTCTTTTTGCGTCATCAACGTTTTGTCCTTTTTTGACTTGTCTTTATATCCTAACAGGTGTAAAGTTCCGTGGACCATGACACGGCAAAGTTCATGGAATACGGTTCCTTTAAATTCCTTTGCATTTTCCTGGATACGTTCTATACTGATAAATATATCTCCTGCAATCATTTTAAGCATCTCTGAGTGATCGAAAGTGATGACGTCGGTATAGGTGTCATGATCCAGGTATTGTTGGTTCATGGTCAGTAAATACTCGTCTGAGCAAAGTATAAAATTCAGTTCCTCCAGCTGATGGTCTTCGGAGTGGATGGTATCCAGCAGCCAGGTCCTGATCAGTGTTTTATGCTTAAGTGTATAAGAGAGGTCTTCTGTAAAGAAATGGATTGCAATTTTACTCATGCCAGTTAGATTATGGGGCCGAATTTAGCAATTTAAAATAATCACTGATTTTGTTTTTATAGTAATAATTTAAATCGGGCGGCAGTTTTTGGAGAATGTCCTGTTCGTTGCGCTGCCGGAGCCGGAACTTTTCCAGCATCTTGGGATAAGACGGAGGAAAGTCTTTACCGGCTTTGCTTTCCCTTTTGGCATCTTCATCCTGCTGCCGTTCTGCTTTTTCTGCATCCAGCATTTTGGTGAGCAGGTCCTTTTGCCTGCGTATAGTTTCCTGTTCAATCCTTTTATTTACCAGATCTTCTTCGGTTTGTTTCATATCCTGGATCATTTGGTTCAGGTTACCTAATTTTCCTTTTCCATCTTTGTTGTCCTCCCGGTTAATCTTTTCGAGTGCTTCGCGGATCATTTGCTGCTGCTGGGCCATTTTTCCAATTTCCTGGCTCATCACACCTTTGGGAACAGTTCCTTTGTTGCCTGCCTTTTCCAGCTGCTCTCTTGCCTTTTGCATATTGTTGTTGAGCTGTTGTTGCATTTTTTGCAATTGCTGCAAGCTCTGTTGTTTTTTTCCTTTGCCACTGCCCGAAGAATTCTTCATTTTCTGCAGTTGCTCCAGGGCTTCATTTAGCATTAAGCTGAGGTTGTTAATAGAAGTCATGGCATACTGCTGGTTTTCATTGGCGGCATAGGTTTGACGGTCTCCGAGTTTGTCCAGACTCTTGTCCATATTGAAATTAATTTTCTGGACTTCTTCATTCACCGTACTTGAAATCTGAGGCACGCGCTTGCTCAGAGAGAACAAGCTGTCGGCAATGGTTTTCATATTGTCTTTAATGGTCCGCTGCTTTTGAACGTTAAGCGTATACTGCGGATCGGTACTGTTCATATTTTTCAGGCGGAGCATCACTTTTTCCTGTTCAAAGGAGGCATTTAGTAGATTTTGAAGTAACTTTCTGAGTTCCTGTGCATTAATACTATTTTCAGTTTCTGAGGCCTCCTGCTGCTCTTCCTTAAGCTTCTGAGAAAGCTTTTTAAGCTCCTCTGCTGCTTTCTCCTGGCTTTTTGATGCATTTGGTCGATCGGATTTGGATAGTTGATCCTGGGCAGCCTTTTGTAAGGACTCAATTTGGTTGATTTCCTTGTCCGGACGTTGAAAGGGGTTGGGTTTTTCCAATTGCTGGTTTTTTTCGTCCAGTTGCTGAAATTCTTTTTTCAGTCCGGTCAGTTCTTTAGAGATATCGGCCTGTTTCTTTTTGAGGTCCTCAAGGTCTGCATTTTTCTGTGCACTCTGTTTACTCAGGGTTTCTTGCATTTTGGCCAGTTCTTCCAGTCGGTCGGTTTTGTTCTGAAGGTTTTGCTCAAATTCGAGTTGTTTGTACAATTCCAGGATTCTGTCCAGCTCATTTTTTAAAGACTTATTGTCCATTTGCATTTTAGAAAGTTCACCGGAAGTTTTATCCTTGTTGCTTTCGTTCATCAGATTCTGGAGTTTTTCCAAAATGCTTTTCGTTTTTTCATCCAGGGCATTATTGAACAAATCGTCAATCTGCTGTTGCTTTTTCAGGAGTTCATCCTTTAGCAGATTGTTTTCTTCTTTTTCAAAAGTTTGCTGGGCATTAAGTTTTTTGATTTCCTGTACGGATTGGTCCAGTTGTTTTTGCTTGTCCAGCAATTGCTCTATCTGTTTTTTATCTTCCAGGGTAATCTCCTTTTTGTCCAGTAGTGTTTCACCTAGTTTCTTGCTTTCCTTTTCCACCTGGCCGGCAAGTTTAATGGCATTTTCCATTTTTTGTTTCAGCGCATTGCTACCCTGATCCGTTTTTGCAGCGGTTTGCTGTGCAGTAGGGACCAAGAGTGTTTTGATGGCAGATTTGCTCGACTTAGGTCCATTTACACCATCATTATCTGCCACCTCAAAATAATACTCGAGGGTTTGTCCGGGTTGAAAAGCATCATCTTTTAAAGACCAGAAATAGAAGAAACTGGACTGTGTCTGATTTTTCTGGAAAGGAATAGTTTTGGAAATGGCTTTCTTTATTTTTCCATTTTCGAGGATGTGATAATGGAAAGTAAGCGCACTGAAGCCATGGTCATCCGAGATCTTACCCGTAAAATACAGGGTCTTATTGCTGGCGGAATCGGGGTTTTCCGTTACGGAAATCTCCGGAAAGAGGTCTTTAATTACAGTTATGCTATAGCCTATGGCATCAGTGCCCCTGTTTTGAGTGTTTTCTGGACTAACCTGGTAAGTCGTACTGTTTCTGAGCTGTGCCTTGAAGATGCTTTGGTTTTCAGAAACAGGTAGTCTGAAAGTTTTGGTGTCCAGGTTAAATTGAACATGATCTGTATGTTCGGTACCGATGGTCCAGGAAATGAAAGTCCCTTCGGGAACAATCAGGTCGCCGGCATTGGTGTTTTTTTCTTCTTTTTTACCCAGGTAGGATGGATAATGCAGGCTGGCGCTGAGCTGCATAAGGGACGGTCTTGGTTTTACCAGGACGGTATACTTTCTGGAATTAAAGCCTCCTGCAGAAAAATGGAATTCCAGGTCTTTTTGCAGATTTTTAAAGGTGTATTGAAAACGGCTGATGTTTTGTTTTTCAAGTTTATAGGTATTCAGACCACTCACCATATAGACTTCCTGTGGTAACAGGTCTCCCTGAAGGCTCAGGCTCAGGGTGTAATCTTCACCCTGGGTGGACTGAAGTTCTTTTTGAAGCAAAACAAATCTAAAGGGGGCTTCGGGAAGGATTTCCTGGTTATATTTGACAAAACTGCTGGTACCTTCGCGGAGAATGGAAGGGGCTATAAATGAGATAAAAAGGATAACAGCCAGGGGAATCACCAGGTATTTCAGGTATTTTTTATTATCGCTAAGGTGTATCGCACTGGAAAAAGGGACAGGCTTAAGTTCCTGGATCTTTTGGTCTATCCCGGCGAGGATGAGTTGATTGTTGCCGGGGTGCTGATCGGCAAGTGCTTTCAGCTGAAGCGTATTCAGCAGCTTGTCTTTTACATGAAAGAAGTGCTGGCCAATAAGCGTTGCGGCTTCTTCCAGGCTTTGGGTTTTTCTCAGTTTCAGCAGAGTAAGAATTGGCCTTAAGATCCAATAAACGATGGCAATAGCAGCAATTCCCCAAAAGGAAAAAAATAAAAGAGTTTTGATCAGTACGGCTGGGTGGAGGTAATAGACGGAAAGGAAGAGGATTACATACAAGGCCAGGAGCAATGCCCCGGTGTATAGCGTGCCCCGCAAGAGCTGGTTCAGGTAAAACTTCCTGCTGAACTCGTTGATCTTGGATATAAGAAGTCCGTAGTTACCCTCCATAGGCCTAAATTAATTAATAAACTGCTATTTTAGCAGCTAAATATAGTTAAGATGAGATTATCCCTGTCAATTTTATTGTGTTTAAGTATGTTATCTGTTGCAGTAAAGGCTCAAAAGATGAAATGGAACCAAAATAAAGTCATTGCCCACCGGGGTGCCTGGAAAAAAAACAACCTGCCGGAAAATTCAATTGCCTCTTTAAAAGCGGCCATTGATCTGAAATGCTATGGTTCAGAATTTGATGTGCATATGACCTCTGATGGGGTGCTTGTCATCAACCATGACGACGATTACCAGGGCCTGGTGATCACGACTTCGACCTTTGTTCAGCTGAGAGAAAAGAAATTGTCGAACGGGGAGGATATACCGACCTTAGAAGAATACCTTAAAGAAGGCCGGAAACAGCAGGGAACGCGGATGATCCTCGAAATTAAGGATGTGAAGGGGGAGGGACAGCGTATGTTGGAAATCACAGATGCCGTAGTTGCGATGGTGAAAAAATTAAAGATGCAGGCCTGGATGGAATACATCAGTTTTAATTATGAGGTGCTGAAGCGGGTATTGGTGCTGGATCCTAAGGCAAAAGTGGCTTATTTAAATGGAGAAGCCTCTGCTGTACAGTTGAAGAAGGATGGGTTTGTTGGAGCAGATTACCATTTTAGTGTATACAAAAAAGATCCGGAATGGTTTTCCAAAGCCCATGATCTGGGTTTAACATTGAACGGTTGGACCGTCAATAAGGAAGAGGATATGAAATGGCTGCTGGAACATCATATTGACCTGATCACGACCAATGAGCCGGAGTTGCTTTTTGAAGTCCTGAAGGGGAAATAAAGGGCGAAGGCGCATAAAAAAAGCTTCCTGAAGAACAGGAAGCTCGTACGAATTATGGTTATAAATAATCTAGATTACTTTAACATTGATCGCATTCAAACCTTTTTTTCCGCTTTCTACGTCGTACTCAACTTTATCGTTTTCACGAATTTCGTCGATAAGGCCTGTTGAATGTACAAAAATTTCGCTATCTCCGTTTGCAGGGATGATAAAACCGAAACCTTTAGTTACATTAAAAAATTTTACTGTTCCTTCTTGCATTGTATTATTTATTAAAAATTAAGTCTGCAAGTTAGTAATTATTTTGAGATAATCTACTAAAGCGACTTTTTTTGATAATTTCAAGATAATGAGCAGATTATTGTTTGTCTTTGATGCCTTTGATGGTTACAGTGACCTCACTGGCATGGGCTATTCCAAGGGTCGTTCCGGGTTTTACCGTAAATAAATTCTGCAGGTAAACAGAGATGATTCCTTCCAGTACTTTTTTGCGAACTTCATGGTATTCAGGTATTTCTCCGCTGAATGTGCCGAGGCTCATTTTGCCCTTGTCGTCAACCAGTACGGTGAAGGTGTAACCAAAATCTTTATAGGCTTTGTGCATGATCACTCTATAGCTTGGATACAGGTAATCGTAGGCTTCTGTTTTTCCGTTCAGTACGTCTACGGAGCTGAGTCTTTCTACCGAAACAAGCTTGCTTTTCGGGATCAGCTGAACGGGTTGCCGTGCCGCAAAAACACTATCCCGGTTGTTGGGGTGGGCATTGGCTGTTTGGGAACGTTTTTGTATAAAGGCGGTGTCTCTTGAAGTTGGTCTTTGTAAAACTTCTGCATTTGTTTTTAGTATATTCCTGATGTAATTTTCGGCATAAAAGGTCAGATTGACATCTGAGCGGATGTCATTGGCAATTTCTCGTTTGTTCACTTGCAGCCGCTGCATCAGTACACTGTCTTTGGATATGCTCTTGATCCGGAACCATTCTTTAGCAAAATTATAGACATTACCATGGTCATGCAGGAGATGAAAACCAAGCATCCGTTTCTTTTCAGGACTATACGCCAGAATAGAGTCATTGGATTCAAACTGAATGATCCAGCTGGGTTCCTGTTGAAAGCCCAGAGAGTCAAAGGATAGGCCGTTGGAAAATCTCCTTTTCACTTCATGGTACCGGATGCCTTTGAAGGGGAGAAACGAAAGGCGGGTTTTAGGGCTGGTCTTTTTCTGGGTATGTGTAGAGGTATCTGTATGGCAGGCGCTTAGTGCAAGGCACAGGCCAAGCAGGATTCGCATTGAAATGGTCTTCATCATATGGGAACAAAGATATTAAAATGGGCTATTCGACGGAACCGATTTTAATTTTAAACTCTTCTTCGGAGAATGACCAGTTTGTACAACCGTTCTTTTCCCCGCCCGATTTCTATGATGAGGCGGCGGCCATTGCCTGATTTAAGGAGTAAGTCGATATCGTCCAGACTATATTCGTGGATGAGTTTGAAATTGATGGAAAGCAGTTCGTCCTGGGCATGAAAATCGGCTTCTTCGGCAGGTGAGTCCGGTTCTATACGACCCACCAGGTAGTGACTGGGCTTTCCCTCTTCAATATAGACTTCCATGCCGGCCATATCGTGTTCGAAGGTTCTTTTATAGTATTTGTTGGGTTTAAGGTAGACGCAGAAATCGGGATAGTCAAAGGTGATGTCAAAGTGTTTCATCACATTGCTGCCGAGGTTTCCGTTGCGCTCTTTAATCATGGTTTTGGCTGCAGCTTCTTCATAATCGGGGAAGGAGGATAACACATTGTTGAACTCGGTACTACCGATCTTTAAACTGCTGATGCGGCCAATATGCCCGCTGATGAGCCCGGTAAATC
This sequence comes from Pedobacter nutrimenti, assembly GCF_032678445.1. GTDB lineage: Bacteria > Bacteroidota > Bacteroidia > Sphingobacteriales > Sphingobacteriaceae > Pedobacter > Pedobacter nutrimenti_A. The sequence goes on along the minus strand of NZ_JAVTSQ010000002.1, from coordinate 475,527 downwards.
CAACTCCAAGATTGGCGCTGATGGTTTTTGCCGGGAGGGGAAAAGGTTTGTCCTGGTAAGATTCCATTGAGATGGCATGGCTGGCGCCGATATCCAGGATCAGTTTAGCTTCAAAAGGCTCCAGTCCTGCAGGATTGACTGTGGCTTTGATATAGGGTTTATTGCTGATCATTTCCAGAGGGATCCTTTCTCCTTTCTTTTTTACGCGGGTTTCAGGGAGTGAAAAAAACAGGCGTTTGGCAGGGTATTTAATTTTGACGACGAAGCTGTTGAAAAAATAATAGCCGATCAGTCCGTAAATACGGGTGCCCAGATAGCTGGACAGGTTAAACAGGTCCTCTTTCAAGATGGCCGTGGGGATATTACTGATGGTAGAATGACCAATTCTGACGTATATCTGATCGGTTAAGTAAGCCTCTACGTCGTTGCCGGCCCCAAGGCCGGATAATTTAGTTACTCGGAGCGGGCCGAGACTCAGGCTGTCTATAATGGTAGGATCTGAGATGATCATCGGGCTGACGCCGGTATCGAGTACAAAATTATAAGGGCCTTTTCCATTGATATACAGTGGAATGACAATAAGGTTTTTGATCAGTTGGAAGTCCATGACGTCTTTTTCGCGGTCTCCATCAAAAGTGAAGGTCTGGGCTCGAAGCGGACTTTGAAGAAACAGGCAAATGACAGATAATAGTAATATGATTCTTGCAGAAAATATTTTTATTAACCGTAAAATGGATTTCATAAACTAATTTAATAATTTAGGCATAGATTCCTATAACATAATTCATATTATGTGGTTTAAACCGAAATTTGCTGTTACCTCATTTTTTCTGTTTTTCTTTTGCTGTGTTTTTGCGGGTTGTTCTCTGGATAGGGATATAGCAGGTAAGGTAAAGAAGGCCTTTCAGGAATCTGAACTTCTTCATCAGTATCCAGTTGGTTTTGAGCTGTTTGATCTGGATAAGGGAAAGGTGATTTATGGGCAGAATAGCCATCAGTATTTTGTTCCGGCATCCAATACCAAATTATATACTTTTTATGCAGCGCTGATGGCATTGCCAGATACCATTCCAGCATTAAGATATATAGAAAAAGGAGACTCTCTGATCTTTTGGGGAACAGGGGATCCTTCCTTTCTGCATCGGGAGCTGCAGGGAAATAAGGCATTGGGATTTCTTCGGAAGCATACTGGAAAGCTTTTTTATTCTCCAGGTCGTTATACCGGGGAGATATATGGGGCGGGCTGGGCCTGGGATGACTATAATGAGGATTTCCAGGCAGAGATCACAGAGCTGCCTCTCTACGGCAATTTGGTGGAGGTGCAGATCGAGGGTGGGATGAAAATTTTACCTGGGGCATTTCGGCAGGCTTTTCTAAGAGACAGTCTTTCTGATCGCCCACAGGGTTATATAAAAAGAGAGCTTTTAAGCAATCGTTTTCATGTGCCTTCAGGAAAATTAACTTTTAAAACGCAACTCCTCCCTTTTAAAACAAGTACAGCATTGACGCTCGCCTTGCTTTCGGATACCTTACACCGGGCAGTGGAGGGGATTTCGTTAAAAATGCCAGATAGTGCCAGGACTTTATACGACTTGCCCAGGGATTCAGTTTTAAAACAGATGCTGTTGCCCAGTGATAATTTTATCGCAGAGCAATTGCTGTTGCTTTGTTCAAATCAGGTGTCTGCAACATTGGGGACTGCAGAGACGATAGCCGCAACAGAACAGAAACTTTTGACTTCACTGCCGGATAAACCGGTATGGGTAGATGGTTCGGGGCTTTCCCGTTATAATTTATTTACCCCTGCAGACATGGTACGTGTGCTGGAACTGATCTATAAACGGGTAAACGACCAGAAAAAATTGTTTGCGATGTTACCTGCTGGTGGAAAAAGCGGAACTTTAAAACGGGCTTACCCGGCCACAGACCGGCCCTTTGTATTTGCAAAAACCGGAACTTTATCTGGTGTTCACAATCAGAGCGGCTATGTGGTGACCCGCAGAGGTAAAATCTATATTTTCAGTTTTATGAACAATAATTTTGTGCAGCCTGTTGCTCAGGTAAGAAAGGAGATGGTTAAAATGATAATGTATATTCATGAAAACTTTTGACTTTAGTGCCGTTAAGGGGCCTTTAGGAAGATCAATTTCTGCGGGTGAAAGATCTGTCCTTTATTTTGGAGGAACGGCTTACCTGGGCATACCCGGGCAGCCGGAATTTTTAGACCATTACCTGCAAGGGCTGCATCATTTTGGCATCAATAACGGAACGAGCCGCAGCAATAATGTGCAGCTGGGGATTTATCAGGATGCAGAGGGGGTTGCAGCGCTGAGGTTTGGTGCAGAAAGTGCACTGGTGACTTCAAGTGGTTTCCTTGCCGCACAGATGACGGTCAGGCATTTTGCAGGCTGGGGGCAACTGGAATATGCACCTGGTACACATCCGGCTTTATGGTTGGAGGGAAAGCCGGATGAGGGTGGATCTTTTGAGCACTGGGGTCTGGAGTTGGTGAATAGGATCAATAGAAGCCCACAGAAACGATGGGTGGTGGTGAGCAATTCGATGAACAACCTGTTCCCCGAAAGGTATGATTTTTCTTTTCTGGAGGGGGTAGGACCAGAGAAGGAGTTGATCCTGATTGCAGATGATTCACATGGGATTGGGGTCTTGAACGGCGGCAGGGGTAGTTATCCGGCGTTGCCCGGGCTAGAGCAGGTTAAAGGGATTGTGGTGGCTTCTATGGCCAAAGCTCTTGGGGTAGATGCAGGCCTGGTCTTGGGGCCCGAAACGCTGATCAGGGAGTTGAAAAATACAGAAACTTTTCTTGGGGCTTCGCCACCATCTGCAGCAGGGTTATTTGCTTTTATGCAGTCAGAGGGGATTTACAAAGTGGAATTGGATCGGCTCCTCGAACTTTGCAGGTATTTTGAGGCTGGCCTGGGGGCTTTGAAATCTGATTTTGCTTGCCTGGAAGGTTTTCCGGTGTATCTGAGTGCAGATAAAAATCTGGCACAGCGGCTGATGGAACATGATGTTCTGATCTCTTCTTTTGCCTATCCGGATCGGTTTGGTGAAGTATTGAATCGCATTGTGCTCTGCAGCTGGCACCATAAAAGTGATTTGGATAATCTTTTAAATATTCTGGCGGGCCGCACTTAAATTGCGCTAACTTTGGGCTTTTCTTTTCCAATCCTGTTTTAAAGCCCATGCAAAAAAGTTCTGAATCGATTTATACCCTGCAGTTTGCCCTGGTTTGCCTGAGTTCTTTTCTTTTTTCGGCCAGTTTTAATATGCTGATTCCGGAATTGCCGGCTTATCTGACGGCAATGGGAGGGGCGCATTATAAGGGGCTGATCATTGCCTTGTTTACCCTTACTGCGGGGTTTTCCAGGCCTTTTAGCGGTAAGCTGACAGATACCATAGGTCGGGTGCCAGTGATGGCGGTTGGATCCATGGTTTGTTTTGTTTGCGGCTTTCTTTATCCGGTACTTACTACAGTAGCGGGTTTCCTGTTGTTAAGATTGGTTCATGGATTTTCGACAGGTTTTAAGCCTACTGCAACAGCAGCTTATGTGGCTGATTTGGTTCCTGTTCACCGTTGGGGCGAGGCTATGGGGGTGCATGGGGTTTGCTTCAGTACAGGGCTGGCCATAGGGCCAGCAATAGGGAGTTTGATCACCGACCATTTTTCTATAGATGTTCTGTTTTATTCGTCGTCTTTATTTGCTTTAATGTCTATCGTGATCCTGGCCAATATGAAAGAAACACTTCCGGATCAACAGAAGTTTAAGTTTAGCCTGCTGAAAATCAGCCGTAAGGATATTATTGAGTGGCGTGTGATTCCCGCAACGGTCATTATTTTTATGAGTTACATCAGCTACGGGGCTATTCTTACCGTGATTTCAGATTGGAGCGGTCATTTGGGGACGAGCAATAAAGGTTTGTTTTTTATGGTCTTTACCATCACTTCTTTGCTGATCCGTTTTGTTGCTGGAAAGGCTTCTGACCAGTATGGAAGAATCGTGATTTTGAAGATTTCACTGGCTTTGCTGGCGGTCGCCATGCTCTGGGTGGGGTTTGCGGCAAGTTCTTTTTCTTTAATGGCTGCTTCTGCTTTATATGGGATAGCTACAGGTATGCTTTCGCCAACAGCAACGGCCTGGACGGTAGACCTTAGTGATCCTGAACACCGGGGAAAAGCAATGGCCACCATGTATATTGCCCTCGAAGCGGGGATTGGATTTGGCGCTTTACTGGCCGGCTGGCTCTTCATCAGTGATATTTCTATGATCCCGGTTATTTTTTACTGTTGTTCGGGGGTTACGCTATTGGCTTTGTTATACCTGCAATATGGGTATAAAGTAAAGAAATTGGTTTAGAGATCTTTGAAGGGGATATCCAGCAGTTCATAATTTTGCCAACCCACAAAGTCATAATGCCACCATTCATTTTTAAGGACCCTGAAACCATGTGCCTGCATGGTGCGGATCAGGAGGTTACGGTTGCGGATTACGGATACAGGTAGTTGTGCATAGTCCGCAGCTGCTTGCGGGGCGAAGCTGTCGTATGGCGTGGGCATAGGCAGTTCTTTACCGGTCTTTAAATTGATCAGGCTTAGGTCTATGGCACAGCCCCGGTTGTGTTTGGATCCTTTTGCAGGGTTGGCCACAAAATGCTTGTCTGAGGCTTTTTGATAAAAGGCGACTGTAATTGCATAAGGACGGTAAGCATCGTAAATCCGAAGTCCGAGGCCCTTTTTGCGGAGCTCTTCCTGTACTTTTTGAAGCTGCAGGACCACGGGCTTTCTGGCAAATGCCCTGGCCTGTGGGTACATGACCTGCTTCATGAAATTGTTCCTGGTGGCGTATCGGATGTCCAGTTGCAGGTCGGGAATGGCTTTTTTCAATTCGACAAGCTGCTTGTCCGGGTTCTGCCGGCAGGCATTTTTATATACCGAAAAGGAACTGACCACTTTCAAAGGGGCCGGGACTTTGTTTTGAGCAAAAAGGAGACCACCACTGAAAAGCAATAAAAAGAGGAAAAGGCTTATTTTCATATTTTACTGGTTGGAAACGACCAGCAGCTCGATGTCTTTAAAAGGCAAGTTGAACATATTGGCAAGGTCTTTACTGGTGAGGTGGCCCTGGTAGGTGTATAAAGCTTCCCGGATTCCGGCTTTGCTCCAGACCACATTCATTAGGCCGCCCATATCGCCGATATCGACCAGGATAGGCGTAAAGATATTCGTGAGGGCATAAGATGCGGTTCTGGGTACCCTGGAGGCAATATTAGGCACGCAATAATGGATCACATCATACTTTCTGAATACGGGATCTTTATGGTTGGTGACTTGCGAAGTCTCAAAACATCCGCCTTGATCAATGCTGACATCGATGACAACCGAATTGGGTTTCATCCGGCTCACCGTTTCATCCATCACAATGCAAGGACTTCGACCATGTTTGGCGCGGATGGCACCGATCACAACATCGCAGGTGGTAATGGCTTTGCCGAGAACGATAGGCTGCATCACAGAGGTAAATACCCGGCTACCAAGGTTGTTTTGGAGGCGTCTAAGGCGATAAATGGAGCTGTCGAACACTTTGACTTCGGCACCTAGGGAAAGCGCAGTACGGGCGGCGTATTCGCCTACGGTACCTGCACCAAGGATCACCACTTCTGTAGGAGGGACGCCAGTAAAACCACCCAGCATCAATCCTTTTCCACCGGTTACACTGCTCAGATATTCTGCTGCAATAAATACGGTTGTAGCACCTACGATTTCACTCATAGCCCTGACTACGCTCAGGACATTTCCTTCATCGCGGAGATGTTCAAAGCAGAGGGCGTTGATCTTCTTGGCCAGCAGGGCTTTGAGGTAAGCTTCGTCCAGGTTACCCATCTGAAGGGCTGAAATAAGGGTTTGTCCCTTGTGCATGATGGCTATTTCTTCAGGAGTGGGCGGGGCTATTTTTACAATAATGTCTGCATCAAATACCTCTTTTTTATTGTAGGTAATGATGGCGCCTTGTTCGCTGTAGTCCCGGTCGGAAAAGTTGGCCCCGGTGCCGGCCCCGCTTTCTAAAACTACTTTATGGCCATTGTTGACCAAAAGCGCAACGGAAAGGGGGGTGAGTGCGATCCTATTTTCCTGAAAGGAAATTTCTTTTGGCAGGCCGATGTAGAGGCTGTTGCTTTTTTTTCCGGTTTCTGCTAGTGTCTCTTTGGGTTGAAGTAATCCTTTTTGAGCAATAGAGGCCATTCCTTCTCTTAATCCTGTAGCCATTTTAATGATTTATCTGCCTAAAATTAATAATAATAACCTTAAAGGGAGCAAATTAGCTTTTTAAATTTTAATAAAACTGAAGGTTCTTTTGTCTTCATCCAGAATGCCGATCCGGATTTTAACATAGTGTTCGGGAAGAATTTCTTCAATCTTTTCCGGCCATTCGATTAAGCAGGTATTGCCGGAGTAAAAGTAGTCTTCATAACCGATGTCATAAGCCTCCCTCAGGTTTTTGATGCGGTAAAAGTCGAAATGGTAGACGGGCTGTCCTTCTGCCGATTCATATTCATTGACAATAGAGAAAGTTGGACTGGAAACCACATCGGAGACGCCCAGCTGGTGGCAGATCTCTTTGATAAAGGTGGTTTTTCCGGCGGCCATTTCTCCTTCAAAAATGAAGATCTTTTCTTCATCTGCAAATATTAAAAGTGCCTGAGCGGCCTCCGCTAAATCCTGGAGGCCGTTAATTTCTAGGTTCATTGTGATCTAAACTAACGTGAACTATAGGTTGCAACTGGGATGATCATCTCTTCTAGTGAAATCCCGCCGTGCTGGAAGGTTTCATTGTAATAGTTGACAAACTGGTTGTAATTATTCTGGTAAACAAAGTACCGGTCTTCTTTTGCAAAGATATAATTGGAACTGATATTGATTTTAGGTAATTGCGCTTCATGCGGATTTTTGATCAGAAAAACTTCTTTTGCATTAAAATTGAGGTTTCTGCCTTGTTTATAACGCAAATTGGTATTGGTATTCCGGTCACCGATTACTTTGCTTGGGTGTTTTACCCGGATGGTACCGTGGTCGGTGGTGATCACCAGCTTTACTTTTTTACGGGCCAGTTTTTTGATCAGGTCGAGCAGAGGAGAGTGTTCAAACCAGGATAGGGTAAGCGAACGGTAGGCTGCGTCGTCGTTGGCCAGCTCCCGGATCATCTGCATGTCGGTGCGTGCATGGGAGAGCATGTCTACAAAGTTGTAGACAATGGCATTGAACTCATTTTGCATGAGTTTGTTGAACTGTTCATTGAGCGCTTTTCCATCGTCATAGGTCAGGATTTTATGGTAGCTGAATTTGCAGTCTTTACGGAGGCCCCTCTTGATCTGGTCGGCGAGGAATGCTTCTTCGTGCATGTTTTTTCCACCTTCATCATCGTCATTTTGCCAGAGTGTAGGGAAGCGTTTTTCCATTTCCAGAGGCATCAGACCAGAGAATATGGCATTTCTGGCATATTGGGTTGCTGTTGGAAGGATGCTGGAATAGGTGTCTTCTTCTTCCAGCCGGAAATATTCAGTGATCAGGGGATTGATGATCTTCCACTGGTCGTATCTCAGGTTATCGATGAGGATAAAGAAGACCGGGGTGGTGGAATTAATGAGCGGGAAAACTTTCTTTTTCAGCAATTCATTGGACAGTAGCGGAGCAGTGCCTTTTCCATTCACCCAACCCAGATAATGGTCTTCAATGAACTTGGAGAATTGCATATTGGCCTCAGATTTCTGCATGGTTAAAATTTCATGCATTTGAGGATCATCCAGTTTCTCCAGTTCAAGCTCCCAGAACACGAGTTTTTTATAAACATCTACCCATTCTTCATAGCTCAGCTTGTCGTTGAGGGTCATGCCCAGGCGACGGAAGTCCTGCTGATAAGCCATAGAGGTTTTTTCGCTGATCAGACGCTTGTTGTCGATGATCTTTTTAATGGTCAGCAAGACCTGTTTTGGATTCACCGGCTTGATCAGGTAATCGTCTATTTTAGATCCAATGGCATCTTCCATCAGGTTTTCTTCTTCACTTTTGGTAATGAGGACAACAGGGACATCGTTCTTTAGGTTTTTGATGGCGGAGAGGGTCTCCAGGCCGCTCATTCCAGGCATGTTCTCGTCCAGGAAAACAAGGTCAAAATGTTCTTTACTGAAGGCTTCAAGGGCATCATTACCGTTGGTAAAAGTGGTCACGTGATAGCCTTTCTCGTTTAAGAGTAATATATGTGGTTTTAATAAGTTGATCTCATCATCGGCCCATAGAATCTTGGTTTCCTGCATTATTGTATGTATATAATGTAAATTTAATTTTTGAAAAGCATGCGTGCTTTCTTATTTGTGAATAAAAATAGCAATTTTTGTACCGTATAATTTATTTATAACAGATTGAATAAAAAGAAAATAATTAATGACCCGGTATATGGGTTTATCAATATCCCCTCTGCTCTGATTTTTGATCTGATCGCTCATCCCTGGTTTCAAAGACTGAGGTATATTAAACAGTTGGGAATGACCCATCTTGTCTATCCGGGCGCTTTACATACGCGGTTTCATCATGCTTTGGGGGCCATGCACCTGATGAGCCTTGCCATAGAGGTGCTTAGAGGTAAGGGCCATGAGATCAGTAAGGAAGAGGAGGAGGCAGCAACCATTGCGATTCTGCTGCACGATATAGGTCATGGGCCGTTTTCACATGCCCTGGAGCATACGCTGGTGAACGGGATTCACCATGAGGATATTTCTATGCTGATCATGGAAAAACTGAACCTGGAATTTGACGGCAGGTTGACAAGGGCAATTGATATTTTTAAAGGAAACTGTCCTAAAAAATTTCTTCATCAATTGATTTCAAGTCAGCTTGACCTGGACCGGATGGACTATCTGAACAGGGATAGTTTTTTTACAGGGGTAAGTGAGGGGGTAATCAGTTTTGACCGGATCATCAAAATGTTCAATATTGCGGATGGAGAACTGGTGATTGAAGAAAAAGGGATTTATTCTATAGAGAATTTTCTGATTGCCCGACGGCTGATGTACTGGCAGGTGTATTTGCACAAAACAGTGATTGCGGGAGAACAGCTGCTGGTCAAGATTCTGGAAAGAGCAAAAGAGCTGGCTTCAGGCGGAGAAACTCTTTTCGCGACACCAGCTTTACAGCATTTTTTACAGGGCGGGGTTTCAGAACAGGATTTTTTCACAGAAGAGCGGCACCTGCAGCAATTTTTGAAACTGGATGACCAGGATATTTTTGCTTCGGTGAAGGTTTGGGAAAATCACCAGGATAAAATTTTATCCAGGCTTTGCGGAATGCTGACCACCAGGAGTTTATATAAGACTGAGATCAGTAATGACGCCCCTGAGCGGTCCAGGCTGCAGTTGTTAAAGGAAAATGCGGCTGCGGTACTGGGGATTTCAGAAGAGGAAGCCCGTTATTTTGTTTTTACGGACGAAATCTGGAACCGGGCTTATAATGCCGGAAATAGCAATATCAATATTCTTCTGAAAAATAATGTGCGGATTGATATCGCAAAGGCATCTGATTTATCTAATTTAGAGTCGCTGGACAAGACGGTTAAAAAGCATATCCTTTGCTATCCCCGCATTATTTAGCATTTTTTAACATTAGAATTCAAATTTTATTCCGTTTTTAGTTTTTTTTCTAATCAATATTAAAAATAAGATAACCTATATGGGTTTATTTGTTCATATCAATTTAACATATACCTTTGTAAAATGCAATTTACTGCCAAGCAGATAAGCGAACTATTAAGTGGGACTATTGAGGGGGATGAAAATGTTCAGGTGGCTGAGCTTTCTAAGATAGAGGATGGTAAGGCAGGGTCTTTGTGCTTTTTATCCAATCCTAAATACGAAAATTATTTATATCAGACAGAGGCTTCTGTGGTCATTGTTGGTCAGGATTTTACACCTGCCCAGGACTTTACCTGCACCTTAATAAAGGTTAAAGATCCTTATAGTGCATTTTCTGTACTACTGGACAAGTATAATGAAATCATGAACCAGAGTGCGGATAAGTCTGGTATAGAAGAGCCCAGTTTTGTACATCCTACAGCAAAGATCGGTAAGAATGTTTTTATAGGGGCTTTCAGCTATATCGCTGAAAATGTAGTGATTGGTGATGATACAAAAATTGCCCCCCAGGTGTTTATCGGAGAGGAAAGCCGGATCGGTGCGCATTGTGTGCTGCATCCAGGTGTGAAAATATACAACCGTTCTGTACTGGGAGACAGAATTATTATTCATTCCAATACCGTAATCGGAAGTGATGGCTTTGGTTTTGCACCACAGGCCGATGGAACATATACTAAAATTGCCCAGATTGGCAATGTGATCATAGAAGATGATGTAGAAATTGGGGCCAATACGGCTATAGACCGGGCAACAATGGGATCTACTTTCATCAGAAAAGGGGTTAAGCTGGATAATCTGATCCAGATTGCTCACAATGTGGACGTTGGTGAACATACGGTTGTTGCTGCCCAATCGGGCATTTCCGGAAGCACGAAGCTTGGTGGAAATTCTGTGGTTGGTGGCCAGGTCGGTATCGCAGGTCATTTATCCTTGGCTAAAGGAACCCAGATTGGCGCACAGGCTGGAATTAATTTCAATATCACAGAAGAAAATAAACAATGGCATGGCAGCCCGGCCCAGCCATTAAGGAACTGGATGAGGGCCTCGGTTATCTTCAAACAGTTGCCAACAGTTGAACTAAGGATTGCTGAACTGGAAGCCAAGATTAAAAAACTCACCTTACTAATAGAACAAAGTAGTACTACAATACCAGGAAAATAATGAACGTTAAACAAAAAACCATTAAGAACGAGGTTTCGGTAAAAGGCGTGGGCCTGCATACCGGTGCAAATGTTACTTTAACTTTTTGTCCTGCTCCGGAAAACCACGGGTTTAAATTTCAAAGAATAGATCTTCCGGGTCAGCCGATCGTTGACGCGGATTGTGATAATGTGACGGATACGGCCAGGGGAACGACCATATCGCAAAATGGAGCGAGCGTAAGTACTGTAGAGCATGTGATGGCTTCTTTGGTCGGAATGGACCTGGATAATGTGTTGATGAAACTGGATGGTCCTGAAACGCCGATTATGGATGGTAGTGCAATCCAGTTTCTGGATGCGCTGGAGTTGGCAGGTGTGGTTCTTCAGGACGTAGACCGGGAATATTTCCAGATCCCGCATAACATTACTTATACAGAGGCAGACCGGAAAGTGGAAATTGTGGCTATGCCACTGGACGACTACAGGTTTACTTGTATGATTGATTATAATTCTCCTGTTTTGGGCAGTCAGCATGCGGGTATTTCCAGTATTGCAGAGTTTAAAAAAGAAATCGCTTCCTGCAGGACCTTTTGTTTTCTCCATGAACTGGAATATCAGTTGCAGAACAACCTGATCAAGGGTGGGGATTTGAACAATGCAATTGTGATCGTAGATAAGGAAGTGACCAGGGATGAATTGGATCACCTGGCAAAGATATTTAACAGAAATGCGATTGATGTAGCGCCTCAGGGTATTCTGAACAACATGGAGCTTAGACATCAGAATGAACCGGCCAGACACAAGTTATTGGATATGATCGGTGATCTTGCCCTGGTTGGAGTGCATTTAAAAGGCCATATTATGGCGGCCAGGCCGGGTCATGCGGCTAATGTTGCTTTTGCAAAAAAAATCAAAGCGGCCATCAAAAAAGAAAAAAACAAAAAAGTACAGCATGTGTACGACCCGTCTGTAAAGCCTTTATATGACGTGGTGCAGATCATGGACATTTTACCGCACAGGCAACCCTTCCTGTTTATCGACAAAATTCTGGAACTGACCAAAACTTATGTGGTGGGCGTAAAGAATGTGACGATGAATGAAGAGCTCTTTAAAGGGCATTTTCCTGGTGCTCCGGTATTTCCAGGGGTGATTCAGATCGAAGCGATGGCACAGACCGGGGGGATATTGGTTTTAAGTACAGTGCCGGATCCAAGAAATTATCTTACCTTGTTCCTGAAAATTGACAATGTGCGTTTTAGGGCGCAGGTTTCTCCCGGAGATACCATTGTTTTCAGATGTGATTTAATGGAACCGATCAGAAGGGGAATTGCACAGATGAAAGGCGTGGGTATGGTTGGCGAGAAAGTTGTAGTTGAAGCCGAAATGATGGCGCAGATTGTTAAAGTTAAAGATAGCGATAAAACGGCATGATCCAACCTCTAGCATATATACATCCACAAGCAAAAATAGCAGATAATGTTGTTATAGAACCCTTTGCGGTGATCCATAAAGATGTGGTGATCGGTGAGGGTACCTGGATCGGATCAAATGTGGTGATCATGGACGGGGCGCGTATTGGTAAGAACTGTCGTGTTTTTCCGGGATCGGTGATCTCCGGTGTTCCGCAGGATCTTAAATTTGCGGGCGAGGTAACAACGGCTGAAATCGGAGACAATACGACGATCAGGGAATGCGTAACCATTAACCGGGGAACAAAAGATAAATGGAAAACGGTGATTGGAAGCAATTGCCTGATCCAGGCTTATTCTCACATTGCCCATGACTGTGAAGTTGGGGACCATTGTATTTTTTCCAACAGCACGACGCTGGCGGGACATATTACGATTGGTAATTATGTGGTGCTGGCAGGATTGGTGGCCATCCATCAGTTTGTTAAGGTGGGCTCACATGCTTTTGTGACCGGTGGTTCACTGGTGAGAAAGGATGTTCCTCCCTATGTAAAAGCTGCAAGGGAGCCCTTGTCTTATGCAGGAATCAATTCTGTAGGGTTGAGGAGAAGAGGTTTTTCTTCAGAGAAGATCAATGAGATCCAGGAGATTTACCGGGTGCTTTTTGTGAAACATAATAATGTGACCAAGGCCCTGGATATGATAGAAGCAGAGTTTAAGCCAACAGAAATCCGCGATGAAATCGTTGATTTTATCCGCAATTCGAACCGCGGGGTCATGAAGGGCTTTGGATCTGGCAGTTAATTCAGCCAATGATCATTGACTTAAATAAAGCAGGGCGCCGGTTTAACCAGGAATGGATTTTCCGGAATTTCTCTTATCAGTTTAAAGCAGGTGAGCAGTACGCGATACTTGGGCCTAACGGATCGGGGAAGTCAACTTTGTTAAGTGTACTTACAGGGAGTTTATCCCCTTCAGAAGGTACGATCGCCTATAGTGAGACTAAAAATATTCCGGTGGAGCAGATTTATAAACGCATCAGTTTTGCTGCTCCATATTTAGACCTGATCGAAGAATTTACGCTTCAGGAAACCATCAGTTTTCATTTTAAGTTTAAAGAATTTAGTGCCGGGATGAATGCTGAAAGGTTATTGGAGCGCCTGGGGCTGGCAAAGGCTCAGGATAAGCCTTTGAAGTACTTTTCTTCAGGGATGAAGCAGCGGACCAAACTTGCGCTGGCTTGTTGTGCTGATACGCCAATGTTGTTGTTGGACGAGCCAACATCTAACCTGGATACGCAGGGAATTGACTGGTACCATCAGCTGATTTCTGATTTTTCGGCAGATAAATTGCTGGTGGTATGTTCTAATCAAGAAGTAGAGTATTCTTTCTGCACGCATTTTATCCAGGTAACGGATTATAAAACAGCTTAACGTATTATTTGCTTTTATAATGAAAATGTCACGAAATATGGAGGAACAGGCGCTAAAACAGCATTAAAAATAAATTTTAAAATTACTATTGTAGAATTAAAAAATAGTCTTTACCTTTGCGGCACGAAATCGGGCAGGGTAACAGGCACAATTTCAAAGAAAAATGGCAAAAGCATCAGAAGTAAAAAGTGGAAACATCCTTCGGTTTAACGGAGAATTGGTACAGGTAGAGGAGTTCCTTCATCGTACCCCCGGAAATTTACGGGCTTTTTATCAGGCAAGAATGAGAAATGTGAAATCTGGCAAACTAGTTGAATACAGATTTCGTGTGGATGAGGAAGTAGAGATTTGCCGCGTTGAAACCAGTGATTACCAGTACTTGTATGAAGATGGGGACGCATTGGTGGTGATGGATAACAGTACTTACGAACAGTTTAACATACCAAAGGTATTGTTTGGTAAAAGTGTTCGGTTTTTGAAAGAAGGAATGAATGTGATCATTGCGTTTGAAAGCGATGAGCCGATTATGGCGCAGACACCTTCTCATGTTGAATTAGAGATTACGTACTCGGAGCCTGCTGTTAAGGGCGATACATCTACAAATGCATTGAAATATGCAACTGTAGAGACCGGGGTAGAAATAAAAGTGCCGATGTTTATCAATCAGGGCGATAAAGTTAAGATTGATACGCGTACAGGCGATTACGTTGAAAGAGTAAAATAAGAATTTTCATAGTTTAGTTTTAGGTTTAGGTTGATTGAGGCTTCGGAGTGGTTCCCGAAGCCTTCTTTTTTTATGCGGTTTTTTTTGGGGGAAAATTAATTTGCTCTCGGAGACTAACGCTTCTTTGCGGCGCTGCGCGGCCTGCTTCGAAGCTGAGGTCTCCTCTGAGCAGAATTAATTTTTTGGGTGCAGAGGGTAACCGCAAAAAGAGGGAGGTTCGGGAATCGATGGGGGGACCGGGTATGGTGCAGAGATTGAGTTGATGCAGCGAGGGAGTTATGCTTGGTGCATATATTGTGTTGATTAGTTGTTAGTTATCGTTTGGTGCAGAGATTTGGTGCAGTGAGGGAGTTATGGTTGGTGCCATAGGTTTAGGGTGAGTTTAGAGTGCAGGGTTGTTGTTGGCTGGCTTAATAATTATCTTTGTTTTGATGACGAAATCTGAGATTAGAAAGATGGCGCTTCAGGAAAGGAAGATGTTGTCGAAGGAGGCCCTAAGGGTGCTGAGTATGGGTTTGCTGGAGCAGTTTGCTTTGATGGATTTTTCCAGTGTAGAGGTGGTGCATATTTTTTTGCCGATGGAGCGCAAAGCGGAGCCGGACACTTTTCTTTTTATAGATTGGCTGGCGGAAAATCATCCTGCTGTGCGCGTTATTGTGCCGCGGGCGGACTTTGGGTCGTCTTTGATGACGAACTATGTTTATAGAGATGCTGAGGGGCTTGTAGAGAATTTTTATGGGATATTGGAACCAGTTGATGGGGAGATTTATGTGGGGAAGGTGGATATGGTGCTGATTCCGCTCCTGGCTTTTGATCTCCGGGGTTATCGCGTAGGTTATGGGAAGGGCTTTTATGACCGTTTTCTGGAGGGTTTGGAGACAAAAAAAGTCGGCATCTCTCTTTTTGGACCTGTTGAGGAGATTGCCGACGTGAATGCGTTTGATGTTGGTATGGATATTTGTATAACTCCGGAGCGGATTTACAGGTTTAGCTGAGCCTTTATAAAGTCGGTGATCAGATAAACGATCGTTTTAGCGGTGTTGGGGTCTTTTCTTCCGTCACTGAGCTCTACTGCACCTTCGCAGAGGTGGAGATAATGGAATTTTTTCTTGCCGCTGAGGACCAGTCTTCTCATGTCGTTCAGGGTAAAACCTGAGGGGGTGGAGGCACTGGAAAGCACGTTCTCTATACTGTCCAGGTCTATTTCCAGGCCGAGGTTGTAATCCAGGGGTTGAACAAAATTATGGAGCAGCTGGGTCCGGTCTTTGGTTTTGATCAGTTCATCGAAATAAATGCAGTTGATGTGTGGATTTTCTTTAATTTGCTGGAGGACATGATGGTTGTTGTAGTTTTCATGGAGCCCAAAAATACTATAGTTCTTTAGGTAATTGTCTTTGATGGCGTAACTGAAGCCGTTTCCGCTGTGCCGGCCATTCGTTTCACGCAGGTCGGCGTGGGCGTCGATATTTACGGCGTCTATTTCTTTTCCTTTGGCCAGGGAAACGCCCTTAATGATGGGGTAGGCATTGTTGTGGCCGCCGCCAATGATGATCGGTGTTTTTCCGGCTTCAATGATCTTTTGGATCACGGGGAAGACCAGATCGTCTATCGATTCTACTTTTTTGCTGAGGGTTGCCGGATCGGTTTCTTTTGGGTCCTTGAACTCGAAATGACCCAGGACGAGAAGCTCTGCTCCGTTTAAAAAAGAATTGCTTTGGACATTAAGCAGAGACCTCAGACTGGCGTCCCAGGCGCTTGCAGTTCCGGCTATACCGTAGTTGGCACGCACCCCGATATCTTCGGGAATACCCAGCAGGACAAATGGGGCATTGGATTGCCCCAGGTCGTTCAGACTGGAGATGGCTTGCACTTTTTCTCCTAATTTGATTTCTCCTTCGCGCTGGCGGGTGAGTGCCAGTATATCGGCAGGGGAATACAGTTTTAGTCCTTCCATGTGCTATGATTTAGGGTTTTTATTGGTTTAAGCATTCAGTTCCAGCAAGACCGGACAATGATCAGAATGGACGGCGTCGGGCAGAATCCTGACCTGTTTCAGACGGTCCAGCATTGGTTTTGTGGCCAGGTGGTAATCGATACGCCAGCCCAGGTTCTTTGCTCTGGAGTTGGCGCGGAAACTCCACCAGGTATAATGGTGAGGATCTTTATTGAAATGCCGGAAGGTATCAATAAAGCCGTTGTTGAGGAACAGGTCCATCCACTCGCGTTCTTCTGGAAGGAAGCCGGAGGAATTGGCATTGGTTTTTGGATTGTGGATATCTATTGCGGTGTGACAGATGTTGTAATCACCAGATATGATCAGGTTGGGATAAGTGATGCGAAGGGTTTCTGTATAGGTATCGAAAAACTTCATGAATTCATACTTTTTAACTTGCCTGTCTTCTCCGCTGGATCCGGATGGCAGATAGACGCTCATCAATGAAAAAGCATCAAAATCGGCCCTTAAAATGCGCCCTTCTTTATCAATCCACTCTTCTCCACATCCGTATTCTACATGATTGGGTTTAATTTTACTGAAGATGGCTACGCCGCTGTATCCTTTTTTTTCTGCGGGGAACCAGTAGTTGTGGTAACCCAGTTGTTCCAGAACGACGATAATGTCGGGGATTTGTGCCGGCAGCGCTTTCACTTCCTGCAGGCAGACCATGTCTGGGTCTTCATTTTTTAACCAGTCCAGAAAGTTCTTGGTGGCTGCAGCGCGGATGCCGTTGATGTTGTAGGATATGATCTTCATAATGGGGCTGTATTTATGCGTTTTCCTGTGTTTTTTGCTGTTTGGCCAGCATTTTTTCCAATTTTTTTGCTGCCCGTTTTTTAAGCAGGGTCACGGTCATTTTGATATCTTTTAATGGACGGTTGTTCGAATCGGTTGGAGTGGCAGCAATCAGATCGACCAGTTCTATGCCTTGTACGACTTCGCCAAAGGCGGTATAATTACGGTCAAGATGAGGGGTGCCGCCTGTAGTTTTGTAGATTTCGCGTTGCCATTGAGGTAATTTGAAATGAAGGCGGTTCGTTTCCAGGGTATTGAGCTGTTCATCCGTGAATTTTTTGCCTTGTACGATATAAAACTGGCATCCACTGGAAGCTTTCTGCGGGTTATCGTCTCTGGCGGCAGCCAGAACACCCTTTTTATGAAACAGACTGTCCTTGAATTCCGCAGGTACGGTATAACCCACATCGCCTTCACCAAGCAATTTACCCGCCTCTGCTTTTTTAGAGTCCGGGTCACCACCCTGGATCATGAAGTCTTTGATGACCCGGTGAAACAGGGTATTGTTGTAAAAACCAGCCTTAGTGAGTTTGGTGAAATTGTCACGGTGCAACGGGGTTTCATTGTAAAGCTGTATGATGCATTCGCCCATTTCCGTGGACACCCTGATGTATTGGTGCTTAGGCTTCTTGGCCTGGGCAGAAAGGATAAAAAGGGAGAGGAAGATGGAAAACAGGTATTTCATACGAAAGTTAATTTTGTGCTAATTTAGCTAAATCCCCTTAATTTCTTACCATACATCAACTGCGCCGGAAACATAAAGGGGTAAATTTGTGTACAACAAGGAGGACGACATGTCAAACTTATCAGATTTAAAAACACTTACAGCAAGCCTTCCGGAGCAGGGGTATACGATGCCGGTTCTTTTTATTGGACATGGTTCTCCGATGAATGGAATAGAAGACAATGAGTTCAGTCGCAAATGGGTGGATGTTGCAAAGGATATACCGCAGCCTAATGCTGTTCTGGTGGTTTCTGCGCATTGGTTTACCCGGGGAACTTTTGTAACGGCGATGGATTTTCCACCGACCATACATGATTTTGGCGGCTTTCCGAAGGCCTTGTTTGATGTGGAGTACCCGGTACCCCTGAACTGGCCGCAGAAACAGCGGCAATGGTGAAAGGGACAGAGGTTCATCTGGACCATGAATGGGGATTGGATCATGGAGCATGGACCGTAGTGAAGCATATGTATCCGCAGGCACAGATTCCTGTTTTGCAGTTGAGCATAGACTATACCCGGGATGCCAGGTTCCATTATGAACTGGCAGCGGAATTATTCAAGTTAAGAAAGAAAGGGGTTTTGATTTTGGGCAGCGGGAATATGGTGCACAACCTTCGTATGATGAGCTGGGAGATGATCCATGGAGGTGGTTACGACTGGGCGCTGGAAATCAACGAGCGGTTTAAGGAGCTGATCCTGACCAATGAGCACCGGCCTTTGATGAATTATCAAAGTTTGGGAAAAGATGCCATGCTGGCCATTCCAACACCTGAACATTATCTTCCGCTGATGTATACACTGGGTTTAAAGCAAGATGATGAACCTGTACTTTTGTTCAACGATAAAGCTGTTGGAGGTTCTTTGACGATGACCTCGGTTCGGGTTGGTTAAGGTTTATATGAGTTTTTTGAGCAGCTGCAGTATCCATTGCTTTTTTTTGTAAGGTGGGTAAACCAAACTTGCTGCATTCATGTCTGATTGAAAAACAACAGCTCTTTCGTGGGAAAAGGTTTTAAAACCAAAGAAACCATGTGAGCTGCCCATTCCGCTTTGATTTACACCTCCAAAAGGGAGATTTGGGTTGGAGAGGTGAATAAGGACGTCGTTGATACAGGCGCCGCCCGAACTGGTGTTTCTCAGGATTTGACGGATATGCGATTGATCTTCGCTGAAAATATACAGTGCCAGGGGTTTATTCTTTCGGTTGATCAGTCCAATCGCTTCTTCCAGGCTGTTGTAGGGGATGATAGGGAGTATAGGGCCAAAGATCTCTTCTTCCATGATCGCACAGTTTTCAGGTAAATGTCCGATCAAGGTCGGGTGAATGGTTTGGTGCAGAAGATTGGAGGGGCCACCCCAGAGGATTTTTGCTCCCCGGTCTGTCGCTTCTTTGACCAGGTTCTGGATCCGGTCGTAATGTTTCTGGTTGATGATTTTTGCGAAAGATTTGAAATCAAGTCGTTTGTCTGTTTTATCAAAGAACATTTCCATTACTGCCGTTTTATAGGCCTCTACAAATTCCTCCATTTTGGAGGTATGGATCAGGGCATAATCCGGCGCTATACAGGTTTGTCCGGCGTTGATCAGTTTTCCCCAGGCAATTTTTTCTGCTGCTTTTGGTATGCTGGTGGTTTCATCGATAATAACCGGTGATTTGCCGCCAAGTTCCAGGGTAACGGAACTGAGGTGCCTGGATGCAGCTTCCATAATAATTTTTCCAATGGCTGTACTGCCTGTGAAGAAAATATGATCGAAGGGAAGTTTTAACAGGCTGGTAGAAACGGTTACATCTCCTTCAATACAGGCGATTTCTTGTTCTTCGAATGTTTTTTCCAGTAAGCGGAACAGGAGGCCGCTGGTGGCAGAACTGTATTCGGATGGCTTGACCATAGCACAATTTCCTGCAGCTATGGCGGAAATGAGTGGGCTCATGACAAGCTGAAAGGGATAATTCCAGGGAGCAATGATGAGGCAAACGCCTTTGGGTTCAAAGTAGATCCTGTTTTTTGCCAGCAGGTTGCTGATGTTCCTGGCCGCATGCTGTGGCTTCATCCATCCATAGAGATTCTTAATGGCAAAGTCTATTTCACTATAGATGAAAAGGACTTCAGTAACAGCAGATTCGAATTTGTTTTTTCGAAGATCCGTATGCAGGGCTTCATAGATGTCACTTTCATGTGCTTCTATGCAATTTTTAAGGGCGTTTAATTTTTGTATCCGTTCTGCGGCCGTGCTTAGGCGGACTGCATATTGGTTTTTTTGCTGAGCGTCAAAAATGGCGTTGAACCTGTGTGTCATGACTCGTATGCTAAGCGTGATGGATTTTAAATATACAAAATGGAAAGTTTATTCTGAAGAATCCCGGTGCTAAAGCAGAAGAGAAAATGAAATGAATGAATTTTCGGTCTTACAATGGCATTTGATATAGTTTTTGTCTATGGGTGTATCGAGATTTAGTATGTATAATTACATAGGGATGGTTGGTAATTCTCTGGGATAGCCGTACCTTTGCACCAAGAAAAAAAACATAAAATTATGATAAACATAGGTCAACAATTTCCATCATTTTCCAAAACAGCCGTTGTAAGTTTAGAGAAAGGTAAAGAGTTTGAAACAATCACTTCTGATTCTTTAATTAACGATAACAACGAATGGACTTGCCTGTTCTGGTGGCCAAAAGATTTTACTTTTGTTTGCCCTACAGAGATCGCTGAATTTAACAACAACTACAGCGAATTCCGCGACCGTGATACTAAACTGATCGGCGCATCAACAGATTCTGAATTTGTTCACCTGGCCTGGAGAAATAACCATGATGATTTACGTGGCTTAAAATTCCCTATGCTGGCGGATACTTCTAAATCTTTAGCTGAAGCTTTGGACATTTTAGAACCGAATGAGAAAATTGCTTACCGTGCAACTTTTATTATCGATCCTCAGGGTATCGTACGTTGGGTAAGTGTAAACGACTTAAGCGTTGGGCGTAACGTAAAAGAAGTGATCAGAGTACTGGATGCTTTGCAAACTGACGAACTTTGCCCTTGTAACTGGGAAAAAGGTCAGGAAACTTTAAGTGCATAAGCTTCCTTTTTAATCTAATTATCCCTGTAAATGCATTTTTGCAGGGATTTTTTTTACCGTAATATTTGAATGACCATGAGTGAAATCACAGAAACTATCCAGGAAATACTGGCTGTTGTAGGCCTTGAAGCAGATTACAGAAATGAGAGCCTGTATCTTTTAGAAAAAGGGAACTCCAGGTATGCCCGCGATCTTAAATTAAACTTTACAAGTACGTTTACTTCTAATCATTTAACGGAAAAAGAATGTGCTTTAGTGGCTTTAAGTATTGCTATCAATAACAATAATAAGGTTTTAACAGAATTTTATGAAAAACTGGCGCTTTCCAAAGAAGCGACGGCAGAAGAAATTGCTGAAGCAGCAGGTTGTGCTTCTTTGCTGGCCCTGAACAATGTATTCTATCGTTTCCGCCATTTTACAGGAAAAGAGAAGTATACACAGATTCCGGCCAGGGTAAGGATGCAATTGATGAGCAGTCCGGTAACGGGTAAAGAATTCTTTGAGTTGATGAGCATTGCCGTTTCTGCAGTAAATGGTTGCGAAATGTGTGTGAATGCCCATGAGAAATCTATTCTTGGATTGGGTGCTACTGAAGAAAGGATTTTTGACGCGGTGAGGATTGCATCCATTGTAACCTCTACAGGAAAGATCATTTACTAAGATCTGTATATATATATAAAAAGCGAAGCTATTGCTTCGCTTTTTTTATGGCTTTATATTGCTTTATGCAAGGTTCCGTCCGGCATTAACGATACCATAAACGGTCCTGATGGCCAGTTTTTCATAAGCTTGGCGCTTCTCTTCTGCAAGGTCTTCGTTGCCGAGATGTCCCAGAGCATAATGCTGGATCAGTACCAAGGGCAAGACAATTTTCTCTCTAACGGCAATAGAACGCCGCTCAACAGGATAATTTTCCATCAGAACACTGTGGTCTGATAATTTTAAAAGCATGGCTTTAGAAAGCTCAAATTCATCGTGCAGGGTTTTCCAGAATGCACCAAATTCCTGATCATTTGCGAAATGTGCGGTAATGGCAAAATCAGATTTGCTCATTGACATCATACAGTTGTCAATAATGGTTTTGAAATAACCAGACTGGTGATAGGTTTGGTGTACATTTTCCCAGTTGCCGTTTTCTTCCTGGCTTTTTAATGCGGTACCTATTCCGTAAAAACCAGGTATGTTTTGTTTGAGCTGGCTCCATGCGGTTACAAAGCTGATGGCCCGCAGGTCTTCGAGCTTTAGAGGCCCTCCGGAGTTTCTCTTTACCGGCCGGCTGCTGATGTTGATCTTGGACAACAGCGTAAGCGGAGAGAATTTTTCAAGATAGCGCAAAAACAATGGATGGTTGCGCAGGGCAACAAAAGCCTCGTAGCTTTCATTGGCCATCACATCCAGAATGTCTTTGTGTATAGGATCGAGCAGGATGTTGTGCTTTTCCCTAATCCCTGCGGAAATACCAGCATTGATCAGCTGAGCGATATTAAATTCTGCACTGTCTATAGAGCCATATTGTGAGCTAATGGTTTGCCCCTGTATGGTCAGCTGAATGTTTTTATTGGCAATTTCTTTACCCATGGAAGCATAGAAACGGTGGGTTTTACCTCCTCCTCTTGCCGGCGGACCGCCTCTGCCGTCAAAAAAGGCCAGTTTAATGTTGTGGTCATCTGAGGTTTTGGTCAGGGCTACCTTGGCGTTAAAAATGGACCAGTTGGCCATTAAATAGCCGCCATCCTTGGTGCTGTCTGAGAAGCCCAGCATGATGTCTTGTTTATTGCCTCTTTTTTCCAGGTGTTTTCTGTAGAATGGGTGGGTATACAGGGTCTCCATGATTTCTGAAGCTCCTTCCAGGTCATTTACTGTTTCAAATAACGGAACAAAATCTATAGTCAGGTTTTCTTCATTCCAGCCGTTCCAAAGGAACAGTTCGACCAGTTGAAGGATGTCGCTGGCTTGCTGGCAATTGCTGATGATGAAACGGTGACAGGCCAGTTCTCCATTGCTGTTCTGGATTTCCCGGATCTCGGAAATGGTTTGAAGGGTGTCGTTGATCAGTTCATCAGACTGCTGGGGATAAATCACCTTTGCGCTTTTAAAAGACAGAACTTTGATCTTTTCAGCTTCAGATAAGTCTTGATAATCTTCCGGGAACATGGAAATGATGGGTTTGCTTTGACGACAGAAAGCATGTACATCCCGCAGTACACGGCTGTCCTGACGGATATCAAGCGATGCAAAATGGCAGCCATAAAGATTTACCTTTCGGATTAGATCATCTACTAGGTCTACAAACAAGCCATCATGGTCTTTGATGAGGGTCATTTTGATGTTGTTCAGGTGAGACTGGAGTTCTGCAGCGATGTTTTTAGCTTCTATATTGTTGTCAAATGCATTCTCATATAAAACTTCCTGTACCACGGCGATGGTATCTTCGACACCCCTAAAGGTAATGCGGCGTTTCAGGTTCCTGAAATCTCTGTAATAGCAACGGAATAAGATCTGACGAAGCATTTTGGCTACTTGTATGGTATCCTGGGCATGTACATTTGGGTTTCCGTCGCGGTCACCGCCTGGCCAGAAGCCAAGTTCAATGATCTTTTTGGATTCCAGCTGAAATTCATTTAGACTCTGATCTACTTCCGACTGGATCTGCGCAGCGGCAAAATAAAAGACGTTTTCCATATACCAGGCAAGGCTTAAGGCCTCGTCAACCGGGGTAGGGGATTTTTTGTTGAAGAAAGGCGTCTTTCCCAGTTGCTGTAAAAGCTGATTGATGCTCAATACATCATTTATCTTAATGGCGGAGGTCAGGTCTGTAATGATCGACAAAACACTGCCAGGGTAAAATTGAGTAGGGTGTGCGGTTAATACCAGTCTCAGGGAAAATTCCTCAATCAGCTTCTCTATTTTATGGCTCAGAACCTCATTGTCTACACCCTTGGACAGATAAGAATGAAGAGAGCTTTGATCGTCCATGGTGTTGAGCTTGTTAAAGGAGGCATCCTCTACGGCGTCAAAAAGAACGACCTGACGTTCAATGTACTGGATAAACCGGAACAAAAGATCTATTACATCCTTTTCGCTGTTGTTTTGGGTGTACTTATCAAAAAAGCTCCTGATGATTTGTCCTGAATTTTCCCGGGCTTTTACGCCGTCTTCACAATGCTTAATAAAAAGCGGAAGAAGGGTGCCGGTGTCTTTTACTTTGTAAAATGGAAGGGTTAGGAATAAGCTATTGTACAGTTCGAACCTCGATACAACTTCGTTGTTAAAGATGGATTCTTTTTGTCCTGTAGCTTTTTGTTTCTGCATCATGATTAACGGCTATTTTTTTCGCGCTTAATCTAGCAAAAATGATTCACATACGGGGTATGCTGACAAAATATTATTTGGAAAAACTTAAAATAACTCGAAAAAACAATTTTGTACTGATGTAAAAATAAATTAACTTGCTTCTATTAAAGGTTAAATTAAATCTTTTAAACGTATGTGTCTGCTTTGATTGCATCAGATGTGACTGCAGGCTTTAATTGTTAATTTTTTGGGATAAAAAAGCCGTTAAGTTTTCTTAACGGCTTTTTATTTTAATGTACGTCTGCAGGAATCTCCACATTTTTCTTGAACTTCTGTAAGAAGACCAATGGAATGGAGCATAAAAGGATCAGTCCAACAACCCAGTACGCATCACTGTACGTGAGGAGCAAGGCTTGTTTGGTAACTGTACCATCAATAGCTTTTGCGGCCATGGATTTGGCATCCAGCAAATTATAGCCTTTGGCAATGAAATTATTGATATAGGCATTGAACCTGGCGGTAAAAGCCGGATTATAATCATTGATGTTGGCGAGCAAATTGCTGCGGTGAAAGCCCTGACGGGTATGAATAAGGGTTGTTAAGGCCGCAATCCCGAAAGATCCTCCCAATTGTCTCATCATATTATTTAATCCGGAACCTTGACCGACTTCTGCACCTTTCAAATCTTGTATAGCCAGTGTTGTTAAGGGAACAAACAGCAGGGCCATTCCAATTCCTCTGATGATTAAAGGAAGGAAGAAGTCGCTGGTTCCAGAGGCCAGTGTAGATTTGCTCAACATGCTGCAAAAAACGAAGAAGAGGAACATCCCCATGGAGGCCATAAATTGGGCGGGAATCCCTTTTTTTAGGAAAATCCCAATAAATGGCATCATAATGATGGTACACAAGCCGCCTGGAAAAAGTAATTCCCCCGTTTGCAGAGGAGAAAAACCCAGTAGGTTCTGGCAGAACACCGGGAACACGAACACAGACCCGTACAAGCCAAAGCCAAGGATAAAGGAGGTAAACATTCCTATAGAGAAGCTTCTGTGCCTCATGATCTTGAAATTCACAATCGGATGGTCTGTAGACATTTCTCTCCAGATGAACAATAAGAGCCCAAAAACGGAGGTTACAGCCAATACCGTGATATAAGGTGTTGAAAACCAATCTTCACTTTCTCCTTTTTCCAATACGGTTTGAAGACTACCTACTGCTATGGCCAGAAGTGCAATACCCCACCAGTCTACTGGTTGGCCCTGGCCATCTCTTGGCGTCTTCTTTATATAGGTGTAGGTACAGTAGGCTGCGAGAATCCCGACTGGAATATTTACGTAAAATATCCAGGGCCATGAACTGATATCTAAAATATAACCACCAATTGTTGGTCCTACAGTTGGTCCAACAACAGCGCCTAAACCAAATAATGCCGTTGCAATACCAATATCCTCTCGCGGCCAGGTCTCAATTAGAATGGCTTGTGCGGTAGAGATCAGACCCCCACCGGCGATCCCCTGAAGGATTCTGAACATGACCAATTCTCCCAGAGATGTTGCATTTCCGCAAAGGAAAGATGCGATGGTAAACAGGATGATGGAAGTCAGGAAATAATTTTTTCGGCCGAAGCGGCTACCGAGCCACCCCGACATAGGGAGGACGATAACGTTTGCTACGGCGTAACCAGTAGATAGCCAGGCTACATCCTCGAGGGTTGCGCCCAGGTTACCCTGTATCTGTGGCAGCGCTACGTTCACGATGGTGGTATCAATCAGCTCCAGAAGAGAAGCTGTGATCACCGTGAAGGTAATGATCCACTTTTTTAAACCTTGCTCGGCCATTTTTTAGTCTTTAATAGAAACAGAAACTTTGACACTCATACCAGGACGTAATTTTTCCATCATGGCTTTAGAGGCTTTAGTGATTTTAATTTTTACAGGAATACGCTGAACCACTTTAACGAAGTTACCAGTTGCGTTATCAGGAGGCAATAAAGAGCCTTTTGCGCCGGTGATCGGCGAGAAGTTATAAACTTCACCCTGAATATCTTCATCTGGATACGCATCAACATCGACTTTTACTTTAAGACCGGAGTGGATATTTTCAAGCTGAGTCTCTTTAAAGTTTGCGGTTACATACAGGCTGTTGTCATTTACAATAGAGAACAAAGACTGACCGGCTTGTACCAGCTGGCCTTTCTGTACATTCTTTTTGGAAACAATTCCTGTGGCAGGGGCCTTAATTTCGGTATAGGATAATTGCAGTTTTGCAAAGTCTACATCGCTTTGGTGCTGGGTAACGCCTGTATGGCTTACAGCAAGCTGTGATTGTGTCGTGCTGACTTGTTTAACGGCAGCGTTGTATTGATCGTTAGCAGCAGTAAAGGCAACTTGTGCAGACTCTTTTTGTGCCTTGGCCTGGTCGAACTGTTGCTGGGTGATGGAACCATCTTTTACCAGATTGGCGTAACGGTCGTAATCTTTCTGCGCTAAATTTAATTTTACCTTTGCGGCTTCAATGTTTGCTCTTGCTGTATTGGTATTGGCAGCAGTAGCGGCAATTTCTGACTGGGATACATTTACACCAGCACTGGCGCCTTTTTGTCCGGCTTCTGCCTGTTCCAGTTTAACTTTGAAGTCACTGTCATCGAGTTTCACCAGTACTTGTCCTTCTGTTACACGGGTATTCTCTTCAAACAGGATGTCTTTTACATAACCACCAACACGTGATACAACAGGGCTGATGTCACCGTCGATCTGCGCATCATCTGTATCTACGTGTTTGCTGTAATAGATATATTCCATGGTGCCAAAAACGGCACCTATAATTACAAGTACACCTAATATGATAGGAACTACTTTACTTTTCTTTTTTGTTTCAGTTGTCATCGCTGTTTGTCTTATTGTTGAGAAATTTTTCCTGTTGATTTTAATAAAGTGTAATAAGCAAGTCCGGCATCGGCTTTAGCCAGTTCCAGATTGATTTTACTTTGGTATAAAAGGGTCTCTGCGTCAATTCTGTCTATTGCAGAGGCCACATTGTTTTTATATTTAGAGGCCAATAATTTGTCGTTTTCTGTAGCCTGTTCAATAGAGGTTTGCAGAACTTTGATTTTGCTGATGGCCAGGGCATATTTCTGATAATTAGAGTTGATCTCTGTTTTTACCTGGTCTGAAAGGATGTCCTTCTGGATTAAAATTCCTTTTTGCTGTACTTTAGATTCACTTACTTTATGTTTATTGGTCCATAAGTTTCCAAAGTTCCAGGATACAGTTGCACCTACAGTAACAGGCATCAGATACTCATTTGTGGAGGGTATAAAGCCTCCGTTTGGATTGATGTAATATAGGTTGGCTCCAACTCCAACAGTAGGAAGGGTATTGGCCTTTACCGATTTGATGTTCACTCCGGCTACTTTGTCCTGGATTTCCAGCTGTTTAAGCTCCTGCCTGTTGGCCATCGCCATATCGATATAAGTGCTTACTGGATCTATGATTTTAAGATCGTTCGCCGGCTCTGTGATTTCGATCTCTGTATTTTCAGGTAAACCTAAAAGGATGTCCAGATCGTAATTGATAATTTTCCGGTTGCTTTCTGCTTCCAGATCAGTTAAAGAAACATTGGCTTGTTGCAGTTGAAAGCGAAGTACATCGTTTTTGGTCACAATACCTTGTTCAAAAAAGCGTTGTGCCTGTTTCAATTGACTGGCAATGGACTCCAGGTTCTGGGCAATTACTTTTTTGCTCTGCATCACTTTGAACAGGGCATAATAGGTATTAATCACGGCATAACTCACCTCGTCTTTATTCTTGTCTGCATCAAGTAAAGCTACCTGTGTCAGTAAACGGGTGGTTTCCTGTGCATATTTTAATTTTCCTCCACCATACACCAATTCTTCTACAGCCGCTGTTCCTACGAAAGCATCTGCACGCTTAGGTAAAGTAAGGGGATCTGCACCAGCAAGGGATAGTTTATTGGTTGGGATCTCTGCATGATTGTACATGAAGGAGGCTTTTGCGGTTGGGAGCGCATTATCTTTTACGATGCTCAGTTGTGCATTGGCTTCGTCAATTTTGTTTTGCGAGAGTTTCAGGTTCTTGCTGTTTTCTATACCAAGCTGTACAGCCTCCTGCAGGCCTAGCTTTTTTATGTTTTGAGCGTAGAGCAAACCTGGCAGCAGCAAAACCAGCCCGCTTAATTTGATTGTTTTGTGTATCATTTCTGGGGTGTTAAATACGTTGTTATAAGATCATTTAGGTAGACGATCAGTCTTTCTGTTAAAATTTTCCTGTCTTCGGGAATATTGATGTCCAGTTTTGAACCAGCGGTAATTTTTGAAGGAAATACAGCCACATTACTGATGGTTCCCGTAATGGTGGCGATCAGCATGCGTACATCTATTTTTTTGAAACTGCCATTGTTTATGCCTTCGTTAATAATGCCTTCGATCATATTTAAGTTTATGGCCATGGCGTCTTTCATCCTGCAAAAGATTTCAGGTCTTTGGGCCAATAGGAATTCACGGTGCATCATCCGGTGAAAAGGAATATTGTTCAATATCCTGTACACATAACGGTTAACAACCTTTTTTAATTTTTCCATACTGGAGACCTTATCCTCATTGATACTGATCAGCTGCATGTTAAATTCTTTAATGCTGTTGGTCATGATTTCAGTGAACACGCCGTCTTTGGATCCAAAATAATAATTGATCATAGCCATATTGGCTCCCGCTTCTCTGGCGATCTGTCGGGTGGATGTACCTTCGTAACCCTGTTCGGAAAATAATTTTTCTGCTGCGGTTAAGATACTGGTCCTGGTGTCTACTTTTTCCATTTTAATATTGTGGTACAAAATTAATCAATCGATTGATTAATTTTGTAGATTATTTATCTGGTGTAGGATAATTGACCAAAATCTGACAAGTTTCGTATTTTTAGGCTCATCACTTAATCTGATAAAGACATGAGAAGATTTTTGCTGCTATTGCTCGTTGTACCGTTATTTTCTTTCGCAATTCTTAAGCCAAAAGAAACAGAAACAAAAAGCTGGATCAGAATTAATCTTCTGGGCTATCAGACTCATTCTTTGAAGGTTGCTGTATGGGTAACCAAGGGAAGTATTGTTCCAAAAAGCTTTGAACTGGTGGATAAAGAAACAGGGAGAGTAGCCTATAGATCTTCTTTTGTTAAAGCTTTTGGCCGTTATGGTCCATTCCAAGCTGGGGCGAGGCTGGATTTTTCGGTATTTGAAAAGCCGGGAAGATACCTGATCAAGACAGGAGGGGTTTATTCTCCTGAAGTGATCATTGGAGAGCAGGTCTATAATCATATGGCTGATTTTGTTTTAAAATACATGCGTCAGCAAAGAAGTGGGTTTAATCCCTATTTGAAAGACAGCTGCCACGTAAACGATGGATATACCATGTATGGACCGATGCCCGATAGTACACATGTCGATGTCAGTGGGGGGTGGCATGATGCGTCCGACTATCTGCAATATTCAACAACGTCTGCAAATGCGACCTATCATTTACTGGCTGCTTACAGGGATTTTCCAGGAGTTTTTGGGGATCAATATGCAGATAATGGCCTGGAAGGTAAAAATGGCCGTGCCGATGTATTGGATGAGGCGAACTGGGGTTTAAAGTGGCTGCTTAAAATGCATCCTCAGAAAGACTGGCTATTTAATCAGATTGCAGATGACCGTGACCATAGTGGAATGCGGCTGCCGACAAAGGACGATGCAGATTACGGAAGGGGAAAAGAGCGGCCCGTTTATTTTGCTAATGGTAAGCCACAGGGGTTGGGGAAATTTCAGAATCGTGCTACTGGTGCTGCTTCTGTTGCCGGGAAATTTAGTAGCGCATTTGCACTTGGGAGCAAAATTTATAAGCAAAAAGAACCGGAGTATGCATCTTTGCTGGCCGATAAGGCTTTAAGTGCTTTTGCTTTTGGTCTGGCCCGTCCGGGAACACAACAGACGGCCCCCATGCGCGCGCCTTATTTTTACGAAGAAGACAATTGGACTGACGACATGGAGCTGGCAGCAGCAGAGTTATACGGAAACACCCTTGACCCGTCTTATTTAGCTGCTGCAGAGGCATATGCTGCGCAGGAGCCGGTTACTCCATGGATGGGAACAGATACGGCAAGGCATTATCAATGGTATCCTTTCCATAATTTTGGACATTATGAACTGGCTAAGGCTGCTGAAAAGGAAGAAAGGAGAAAGATGGCTCTTAATTACAGAACAGGACTTGAAAAAGTTTGGAATAAAGCGAGGCTGAATGTCTTTTATCGTGGAATTCCTTTCATCTGGTGTTCTAATAACTTAACAGCCTCGTTTACCATACAGGCCTTTTTATACCATACACTTACTGAAGACAAAACCTATGAGGAACTCAGTCAATCTAATTTTGACTGGCTTTTTGGTTGCAATCCCTGGGGGACAAGTTTCGTTTCCGGATTGCCGCAATGGGCAGATAGCCCTCAGGATCCTCATTCCGCTTTTACACATTTGAATCATTATCCGGTAGACGGGGGCTTAGTGGATGGACCTGTGTATGGTAGTTTATATAAGAATCTTATCGGTATTAAGTTATACGAGCCGGATGAGTATGAAGAATTTCAATCCGACCTGGTTGTTTATCATGATGATTACGGGGACTACAGCAGCAATGAACCGACCATGGATGGAACAGCTTCTATGGTTTACCTCCTGGCGGCTTTTGACAGCAGGGAGAATTCCGTTGTGAAACGAGTAATGGAGGAAGGAGCAGTGGTGTGGGGAGACAGATCGGCGAAAAAGATCGCCTTGGTTTTTACAGGAGATGAATTTGCAGATGGCGGCCAGACCATTGGTGAGACCCTGCAACAGCAAGGCATTAAGGCTTCTTTCTTTTTGACAGGACGTTTTTATAGAAATCCGAAGTATGAACGTTTGATTGTAAAGTTAAAAAAGAACGGGAATTTAATGGGCCCCCATTCTGATCAGCATCTTTTATATTGCGACTGGAAAAACAGGGACAGTTTATTGGTGAGCAAAGAGACTTTTACACGGGATCTGGGAGAGAATTACAAAGCAATGGCCGTGTTTGGGATAGAAAAACCAAAGTTTTTTCTCCCACCTTATGAATGGTACAATAAGAAGATTGCCAAATGGGCCGGAGACGAAGGATTGTCCCTTGTTAATTTTACTCCGGGGACCAGGTCTAATGCCGATTACACCTGGCCTGAAATGGGCTCCCGTTACAGAAGCAGTAAAGAAATATACGATTCTATTCTAAATTATGAGGCTTCAAATGACTTGAACGGATTCATTTTATTGCTGCATATAGGAACGGATCCGAGAAGAAAGGACAAATTTTACAACAAACTAGGCCAACTCATCACGGCATTGAAACACAAGGGATATCAATTTGTTACGATAAATAAATTACCGGGGCTTTCGGGTGTTCCAATTTTAAAATAAATCAATACCTTTGAGGCATAAGAATTTAATAAGATGACTAAAGAAGAAAATAAAGCAAATTTTGACTGGGTTTATTATGTTTTGGGCCTGTTTTTTGGAATTGTGACCGGTGCTATTATTTCCGGTAGTTTTGGCTATTCCCTTTTGGGTGGTCTGATCGGGTTCATTTTCTCTGCTATATTCCTGAATAAAATTGTAAAAGGACGTTCATACTAATTGATTATCATATGAAAAGATTAAGTCTTGTTCTCTGTTCGGCATTATTTGCGTTATCTGTGCATGCGCAGGATGTCAAATTTTCAGCGCCTGATGCCAGTCCGGCTGATATCGTGTATTATCCGTTGAATGCGGCAAAGGTGAAGGCGGGGGATAATTCTAGTCCGGTGATTAAGGTGGTTTATTCAAGACCAGCAAAAAAGGGCCGGGAGATCTTCGGTGCACTGGAGCCTTTTGGAAAAGTATACCGTCTGGGTGCAAACGAAAGTACGGAAATCCGTTTCTTTAAACCGGTGATGATTGGCAAAAAAGAAATCAAGGCAGGAGCGTATAGCTTGTTTGCTATTCCAAATAAAGACAACTGGACCATTATTTTGAATAAGCAGACCGACAGATGGGGTGCTTATACTTATGATGCTTCTAAAGATGAAGTAAGGGTTGATGTACCGGTAAAACCGCTGGAAAATGTAGTAGAGAACTTCTCTATTACTTTTGTTCCTCAGGCAGATGGCGCAAACCTGGTGATTGGATGGGATAAAACCTCTGTTCAGTTGCCAATTCAATTTAAATAACAACGATAAATTATTCAATAAAAAGGCCGGGATAC
The DNA here is from genome assembly GCF_032678445.1 of Pedobacter nutrimenti. Taxonomy (GTDB): domain Bacteria; phylum Bacteroidota; class Bacteroidia; order Sphingobacteriales; family Sphingobacteriaceae; genus Pedobacter; species Pedobacter nutrimenti_A. Next base: position 442,934 of record NZ_JAVTSQ010000002.1, on the reverse strand, counting down.
TTCCCGGCCTTTTTCGATTTTATGCTTTTTTACGTCGCAGGAAACTGTCCAGGTAAATCAAAGCGAGGACGATATCTACAAAGAAAAAGATCCGGATGGAAGTTGGGGTAATGAATCCCTGGGTATTGACCGGAAGTTTTAAGTCAGGTACTTTAAACGATTCGTCACTTAAAGTGCTGTTGGCAATGGTATAAACCATAATAGCCATTATGGACAGAAGAAAGAAGGCAGCAATCGAATAGATAATTGTCTTGCTTACTTTTGTTTTTAAGGCGATTGGGGCGATTTCGAGGCTAACCTGGTCCATTACATTCCTGGTGAAGGACATAGATGGTTCTTCCAGTTCTGCACCTTTCATCAATTGGTGAACTTCCTGTAATTCGGTGTAGACCTGTTGATAAGCCGGATCCGAGTTGATCTTTGCCGCTATTTCCGCCTTCTGATCAGCGGCTAATCCGCCGTCCAGGTAATCCCAAATTTCTTCATCTATCGTTTTCATATCAGCTCCTTTACTTCATCTTTTAACAAATATTGTAATTTTTCTTTTAAACGGGTCCTGGCCCGGTGCAGTTTTACTTTAATGGTCTTGCTTTCCATGTGCATGGTTTGTGCAATCTCTTCCAGGCTTTGTTCTCCCATGTAAAACAAGGTAATGATCATGGCATCATCGGGCAAAAGCAGGTCAATGGCCTGACTCAGGTAGGCGTATCCTGACTTCTTTTCGATGCTATTGGCATTGTAGTCAGAAATATGATTTTCAATCTGAACCGTATTTTCATCATCATTCAGAGAGAGGGTAGAGAGTTTTTTCTTTCTGAGAAAGGTCATGGCCGTGGTATAAGTAATCGTATATAGCCAGGTGCTGAATTTAGAGGTGTACTGGAAGGTGCCCAGCGCTTTATAGGCTTTTACAAAACAATCCTGAGCAATTTCCTCTGCATCCTCTCTATTCTTTGCAAAACGCATGGCCATAGTAAATACAAAGCGCTGGTGACGTTTAACCAGATCGGCGTAAACCGCGGTATTTCCTTCCAGTACTGCTGTAATTAATGCGTAATCCGTTTGCTGCTCCTGCATATATCTGTTAAGACGCCTGTTTTCGGTAGCAGGTTACAGCAATTTAATAAAATATTTAGTGTGCTGCGCCAGCAAAGAATTTTAGGCCGAGTATGGAGGCAATCAGGGTTGCTATAAAAAAGATCCGCCAGAAATTGGCGGGTTCATTGAAATAGAGAATACCGACAATAACAGTGCCTACGGCCCCGATTCCTGTCCATACCGCATACGCTGTGCCCATTGGAAGGGTTTGGGTGGCCTTGTTTAAAAAAAAGAAACTCAGACTGATGCTAATAGCGAAAGCAATGGTCCATTTTAAATTGCTGAAGTTGTTGGACAGTTTTAGACATGTGGTAAAACCGACTTCGAAAAGCCCGGCTATGATGAGAATGATCCAGTTCATAATTGTAAATTTTCGACAAAAATACAATAAGACGGAGCGGGAGTTTTTTACATATGTTAAAAAAATACGGGGCCTGTATACACCTGGTCGTATAAAGGCCCCGTATAAGGGAGGATAAAATAGGAGTCTGTATTTTTATATTCCTATTTTTCAGGATGATTATCCAGCCATTTCCGCTCAATAATATAAGATATAATAAGCCCTATACCTCCAAAAATGCCCAGGCAACCAAAATATACAGCCGTGGCCTGTTCATCTTCCATGCGGGCTTGCATAGAGATAAAAAGAGCGAGAAGTAAACCTATACCAAGCCCGACCAGGAGCAAGCCAAATTTCAGGCTTAGAAAAGGCATAGGGGCTGATGGCCTTGATTTTGCGACACCAGGATCGATGCCGCGTTCTATCATGGCCATTTTTTCTCTGTTGGATAAGTATCGGATACCGAATGCCAGGGCAAAGGCTCCAAGGAAAACTAAGATTGGGAGTAAGTCGTGCATCTTTTTATGTTTTAATCGTTTGCGATCTGTTAATTATATGTTCTGTATATTAGGACAACATGTTTTTTAATTAGGTTACACCCTTTGTTAAAAAATCTGCTATGCTTATTTTATCTTTATCAAAAAACGCATTTTGGAGCAGATTCTGAACCATATTAAAGAGATATATCCATTGAAAGAGGCTGACCTGGGTCTTCTTACAAGGGAATTAAAGAGGATTGAGCTGCCCAAAAATCATTTGATCATTCACTCCGACAGAATTGAACGATCCCTTTATTTTATTGAAAGAGGGGTTGCGAGAGCTTATTGTGATGGTAAAGACAATCAAATCACTTTCTGGTTTGGAATGGAGGGAGATGCCATTTTTTCTTATCACAGTTATATTTATGGGAGTAAGGGCTATGAAAATATCGTGCTCCTGGAGAATAGCGTACTGTACGAGATAAAAACAGAGACCCTGCAAGATCTTTTCAGTAAGCATATAGAACTGGCCAATTGGGGGAGGAAATTTGCTGAACGGGAACTGATCAAAACGGAAGAACGCTTTATCGGCCGGCTTTTTACTCCTGCTGCCGAGCGTTACGCTGAGCTGATCAAAAATACGCCTTCTGTTGTTCAGCGGGTTCAATTGGGCTATATCGCTTCTTATCTTGGCGTTACTCAGGTGACCTTAAGCCGTATCCGTGCAGAGCTGAGATCGGGAGGCTTATAAGGGCTTAGGTAGAATGGCTACTGTTAGCCTGCTCACGCAACTCATTTTGTCTTTATCTGTATAGATCTTAATTTCCCAGACGTGTGTTTTTGCCCCGATATGCAATGGTGTACAAATACCTGTAACCAGTCCGTTTTTGACCGATCTTAAATGATTTGCATTGACTTCCAGGCCAACAGCAATATATTTCTCCGGATCTATACACATATAGGAGGCGATACTTCCAAGAGTTTCTGCCAGGACTACAGAGGCGCCGCCATGCAGGATACCTGCAGGCTGGTGGGTTCTTTCGTCAACAGGCATGGTTGCCTTTATGAAATTGCTGCCTATTTCGGTAAACTTAATGTCCAGCAAGGCTCCAATATGGTTTTTGGGGCGGTCATTTAATGCTTCTGGTGTAAATTCTGAAAACCACATTACAGGTATCGTTCTTTAATGATTTGAGTATGATGAATAAGATGCCCGGCAATAGTGAACAGCAATGCGTTGACGGTGAGCTGTCTTCCTGCAGCGGTTCCTTTACGTTCCAGTTCCTGCGCATTGAGGGAATTGTAGAGATAAAGATTTGCTTTTCTTAACAGGGAAAACTCCTCGGACAGGCTCAATAGGCTTCTGTCTTCAAAATGTGCCTGCTCTACATACGCATTTTCTTCAAAACCAGGTAAAGGGCTTTGTTCTCCGCGGGCTATACAAAGCAACCGATAGGTCAAAATTCTTTCTGTGTCTATGAGGTGTCCTGCCATTTCTTTAATGGTCCATTTTCCTGGGGCATAGGCATAATCTGCTTTCTCAATCAGATTGTTCAGGAAATCTGGAAAGTCTGTGCCTTGTTGTTTAAGGACTTCCAGTACATTGTTTCCTTCTACCAGGCTGATATAGCCGCTAACCATTTCATGATAGTCTTTCGGTTGTGGTCGGTTCATAAGTAATGCTGCTTTTAAGTATAATTCTAAAGGTAGTTCCTTTCCCGAGTTCTGAATCTTTGACAAAGATCTGCCCGCTGTGGTAGTTTTCTACGATGCGCCGGGTAAGAGAGAGCCCAAGTCCCCAGCCTCTTTTCCTGGTGGTAAAGCCGGGCTGGAATACGGCATCAAATTTTGACCTTGGAATACCTTTTCCGGTATCGGTCACGTCAATAAAGACTTCTTCTTTTGCCAGGTTTTCGATGATGTTTACGGTGATGCTTCCTTCGTTGGCGATGGCATTGGCTGCATTTTTCAACAGATTTTCGATCACCCAGTCAAACAGGGGAACATTTAACATGGCCCGGACCTGTTCGTCTCCAGTAATGTTAAAGATGATCTTATCTGAGGTCCGTAATTTAAAATAATCTATGAAATTATGGATCACAACGAAAACGACGTGGTCTTCCAAAATGGGTTTTGAACCAATCTTTGAAAAGCGGTCTGTAATCACTTCCAGACGTTTAATGTCATTTTCCATTTCAGCGATCAAAGGGTCATCTTCTGCATCAAAGCGGGATTTGATGAGTTCTACCCAGGCCATAAGGGAAGAAATCGGTGTACCCAGCTGGTGGGCGGTTTCTTTGGCCATACCGACCCACACCTGATCCTGCTCGGCTTTTCTGGCGGAACTGAAAGCAACATAGGCGGTGAGAAGAAACAGGGCGATGACCCCGAGTTGTATATAGGGGAAATAACGAAGTTGTGTGAGAATAAAAGAGTCTTTATAGTAGACGAGCATCTTTCTGCCCATGTAATTGATGGGTAAAGGAGCATGCTGCTTTTTCATCCGGCTCAGTTCGCGCTGAAAATAGCCCGGATCGTAAGTGGTCTTGGAAGTGGCATCTACGTAATTGGTCTTGGTACTGTCAAGGCGCAGGTAGGTTTCTATTTTTGTTCCGGTGGTGTCGGTTAGTATGACAGGTACGGTGCTGCTGGAAGTGATCATGTTGAGTACTTCTGCATACAGGGCATCTTCAAAGATCTGGGAGGATTTTTCGGTTCCTTTTACCCAAAGCTCAAATTGTATTCTTTCTTCCCGTTCCATTTTTTTAACGAAAAAATCGCTGTAAAAAACAGATGCTGCACCGATTACTGCTGCAAAGGCAAGTAAGAATAATTTCCAGCGACGTTTTTTTTCGTAAGGGTTCATAAAATGTGGAGGCAAATTACAAAATAGCATTCAATAACGCATCAATAGAACGGTAACAGTGTAAAAAATATATATTTGCAGGTAAGATTATGGAAAAGAAAGTTAGAGTAAGATTTGCTCCAAGTCCAACAGGAGGACTGCATTTAGGTGGTGTACGCACCGCATTGTTTAACTATTTATTTGCCAAACAGCATGGCGGAACCTTTGTTTTGCGTGTAGAAGATACAGACCAGACCCGTTTTGTGGCGGGGGCTGAAGAATATATTGTTTCCTGCCTGGAATGGTGCGGCATGTCTCCTGATGAGAGTCCTCAAAAAGGAGGTGCATTTGGTCCGTACCGCCAGAGTGAACGGAAAGCAAGCTATAAACAATATGCAGACCAGCTTATTGCAGATGGCCATGCATATTATGCTTTTGATACCCCGGAAGAACTGGATGCAAAACGGAAAGAATTTCCTAATTTTTTATATGGACAGTCTACCCGCATGCAGATGCGAAATTCATTGACCTTAACTGCAGACGAGGTAGAGTCTTTGCTGGAAAAGCAGACGCCATTCGTTGTCAGAATTAAAATGCCTGAAAACGAACAGGTTTCCTTTATTGATCTGATCCGTGGCCATGTGAGTTTTGACACCAATCTGGTGGATGATAAAGTGCTTTTAAAAGCCGATGGAATGCCAACGTATCACCTGGCTGTCGTTGCAGATGACAAGGCCATGGAGATTAGTCATATTTTTAGAGGCGAGGAATGGCTGCCATCAGCGCCGATTCATATTCTGCTCTGGAGATATCTGGGTTGGGAAGATGAAATGCCGCACTGGGTGCATCTTCCGCTCATTTTAAAGCCAGATGGAAACGGAAAACTAAGTAAGCGTGATGGCGACAGATTGGGATTCCCTGTGTATGCCCAAAATTGGACGGATCCTAAAACAGGAGATCTGACTGCGGGGTTTAAAGAACTTGGTTTTATGCCAGAGGCTTTTGTAAATCTGCTGGCGATGCTGGGATGGAATGATGGAACGGATCAGGAGATTTTTACTATGGAAGAGCTGATCGAAAAGTTTTCTGTAGAAAGGATCAGTAAGGCTGGAGCGAAGTTTGATTTCGAAAAGGCTAAATGGTATAATCATGAATGGATTAAGCATGCCGAAGCAAAAAAGATCGCTCCTGTTATAAAAAATGAGTTATTGAAAAGTGGTTTGGCCTCTGTTGAAGATGGTTATCTGGATAAAGTAATTGATCTGGTCAAAGACCGTTGTCATCTTTTAACAGATTTTATCACACAAAGCCGTTATTTTTTTGTTTCTCCTGAAACCTATGATCTGGCAGCGGTAAAACCGAAGTGGACTATAGAGAAGAGCACATTTTTTGAGGCTTTTATGGCTGTTTTAAAGGATGGGGTAAGTGCGGTAGAGCTGGAAGAAGAGTTTAAGGCTTTAACGGTAACACACAACCTCAAACCAGGGGAACTGATGCTTCCATTCCGGATTATGCTGGTTGGGGGAAAATTTGGTCCTGGTGTATTTGATATAGCGGTATTGCTTGGTGCTTCAGAAACTGAAGACAGAATAAGCAAGGCTTTATTGGCGTTTAACTAAATAAAATTAATATGCAATGGTTCGGTAAAGGTAGTGGTAATATCGAAGACAGGAGGGGCGGAAAGGGAGGTCCTGTTCTGGGCGGAGGGATTGGTCTTCTGGTCATCATTGTTGGTCTCTTTTTTGGAAAAGACCTTACGGGTTTGGTGAGTCAGATTCCTGCTGGAACTACGCAGCAGGAGGCTAAAAAGGGTGATCCAACGGATGCAGAGGGTAAATTTGTTGACGGGGTGCTGGAATCCACCAATCAGGTGTGGGAACAGCAGTTTGCTGCAATGAATAAAAGCTACGAAAAGCCCGCACTGGTTTTGTTTGATCATATGGTACAGTCTGCCTGTGGGAATGCAAGTTCAGCTGTAGGGCCTTTTTATTGTCCCGGAGATCATAAGGTTTATATCGACCTGAGTTTTTATCAGGAACTGAAAGACCGGTTTGGTGCTGCAGGTGATTTTGCCCAGGCCTATGTGATTGCTCACGAGGTTGGACATCATGTACAGAATCTTCTGGGGATCTCTGCGAAAATGGAGCGCTACCGGAGTCAGCTCAGCGAAAAAGAGTACAACAGGATGTCTGTTAAACTAGAGCTTCAGGCCGATTTTCTCGCCGGGATGTGGGCCAGGCACGCCCAGGACCTGAAGGATTTTCGCCTGGATCCGGGAGATATTGAGGAAGCGATGAATGCAGCTAATGCAATTGGAGATGACAAACTTCAGCAGCAGGGACAGGGACAGGTTGTTCCCGACGCTTTTACGCACGGAACATCTGCTCAAAGGGTATATTGGTTTAAAAAAGGATTTGATACTGGTGACATTAACCAGGGGGATACCTTTACGGCCAGGCAACTTTAAGGCATTAACCGATAGGTAATCCCGCTATACCCAAATTCAATAATATAGATTGAAAGCATACATTATCCTTTAAAGTTGTATATATTAGAAATATTTTAAACGGCTGATTCCAGAAAAAGCGAAGCTGGTAAGTCCTATCACCTTAAATAATGATCCTAATTGTAGACGATACACCAGAAAATCTTATTTCTTTAAAAAAAGTTCTCGAAGCACATAATTTTGAGGTAGATACGGCATCGTCCGGAGAAGAAGCTTTAAAAAAGGTTCTCCGGAATGAATATGTTTTGATTATTCTGGATGTTCAGATGCCGGGAATGGATGGCTTTGAAGTTGCAGAAGCGATTTCGGGTTATAGTAAGGCAAGGGAAACAGCGATTATTTTTCTCTCTGCAGCCAATACGGAACTTCGTTTTATTACCAAAGGTTATTCTTCGGGAGGGCTGGACTACATTACGAAACCGGTGGATATGGATGTGTTGTTGCTGAAGGTTAAGACATTTTATCGAATTTACGAGCAAAGCCGGAAATTGATTGAGATCCAGAAAGCATTGCTGGATGAAATTGAATTTAGAAAGAAAGCTGAAAATAAGAAAGATGAATTTATCAGTATTGCCAGCCATGAACTTAAAACCCCATTGACAAGTGTAAAGGGATATATGCAGTTGCTGGACAGAAGTATTGACAAGGGAGATGTGACGACGGTTAAGAGGCATTTGCAAAAAGCGCAGACTCAACTGGAGAAATTAAATGAACTGATTGCTGATTTGCTGGACATCTCTAAAATAGAGAGTGGAAAGCTCAAATTCAACAAGAAGAATTTTATGATGCATGAATTACTGGACGGAGTGATCGAGATCATTCAGCAATCTAATCCTGAGTTTAAGATCATAAAGAATGGATCTGCATCTGTACCGGTATACGGTGATGAGATGAGGATAGAGCAGGTGATCATTAACTTTATGACCAACGCGATAAAATATTCTCCCGGCACCAGTGAAATCCAGATTAATTTACGAAATGAAAATGGGCGGTTGTATCTTGGTGTACGGGATTTTGGTATTGGCATAGATGAAAAGCAACAGCAAAGTGTCTTTGATAAATTTTTTCGGGTAGAAGAAACTGCAATTCAATTTCAGGGATTAGGAATCGGTCTTTATATTTCTGCGGAGATCATTAGGAGGCATGGTGGGGAGGTGGGTGTAAAAAGTACTCCGGGTGAAGGCTCTGAATTCTATTTTTATATTCCATTAACATCCGAGACAGAATAATTTTATGAAGAAAACGATAAAAAATAACCTCAGAATTGGTCTAGGGCTATCTTTACTAGTACTTTTTGTCAGTTCCTCTGCGTCTTATTTCAGCATCAGGAACCTGATCAGAAATTCTGAACTTGTTGCACATAGCAACGATGTCATTTCTAACCTCGATAATATCATATCCACACTTAAGGATGCGGAAACAGGGCAAAGAGGATATTTGTTAACTGGGGAGAAAGTTTTTCTTGAACCTTACACAGGAGCGAAAACTGCTGCACTGGATCTGGTTAATGAGGTGATGAGCCAGACAAGGGACAATGATTTTCAGCAAAAAAACATTAAAAGATTACAGGATAATATTGAGCACAGGATGGACATCCTGGACAAGACCATATCGATAAAAAACAGGGGTGGAAGTGTAAGTATGATAGAGCTTTTAAATGGGAAGCTTTATATGGACAATGCGAGAGCACTGATCAAAACCATGCAGGTTGAGGAGAAAAGGCTGTTGGATGAACGCACGGCCGATCTGAATAAAATGGCTCGTTATACGCCGATATTAATTGTTATCGCGGCCTGCCTTGCCCTACTGATCACCTTTTTCTTTTATCGACGGGTTTCTTCGGATTTTAATACGAGAACGAGACTTCAGCAAGCTTTACAAGATAAAAAAGATGAAATGGATACCCGTATTCGGGTGATACAGGAATTGTCGAGTCAGATTTCCAAAGGAAATTACCACATCAGACTCGAACAGGATGGAGAAGATGGCTTGGGAAGTCTTGCTGCGCATTTGAATGCTATGGCAGAATCTCTTGAGTATTCTTTCGGTTTGCTGGCCGATAAAGAATGGCTTCAGGCAAGTATAGCCGGATTGAACGATAAAATGGTGGGAGAAAAAGGAGTGGCTGAGCTGGCCCATGAGATTCTGGACTTTACTGTAGAAAGGACAGGCAGTCAAATAGGGGCCTTTTATCTGCTGGAGAATAAGAGCCTTGCCCTGAGCGCGGGGTATGCCCTTAATCACCAGGAGGAAACTAAACTTATCCCTTTAGGGGAAGGGGCTGTTGGGCAGGCGGCACTTTCAGGAAAACAGATTTTGCTGAATGATATTCCTGAGGGGGAACTGACCATTAGCTATGCCTCAGGAAATACGCGGCCAAGGAATATTGTGGCTGTCCCTGTTATCAGGGATGCCTCTGTTGTGGGCGTTCTGGAATTTGGTTCACTGGCGACCTATAGCCCTCTTCAATTGGATTACCTGACCAGTATTGGGTCGAATATAGGGATCGCCATTCATGTTGCCCAAAACCGGAAGCGGTTGCAGGAATTCCTGGAAGAAACCCAGGCCCAGGCTGAAGAGCTTCAGGCCCAGCATAGTGAACTGGAGGGTTTGAATGCAGAATTGGAAGCGCAAACGCAAAAAATCCAAACTTCTGAAGAGGAGCTGAGGGTACAGCAGGAAGAGCTGCTCCAGAGCAATCAGGAACTGGAAGAAAGGACCAGTTTGCTCGAAGAACGGAATCAGCTGATACAGGAAAGAAACCTGGAGATTCAGCAAAAAGCGCAGCAGCTGGAACTCAGTACTAAGTATAAATCGGAGTTTCTGGCCAATATGTCGCATGAATTGAGAACGCCACTGAATTCTATTCTGTTGCTGTCTAAACTGATGTCTGAGAATAAAGAGCTGGATAAGGAGTATATTGAATATGCTGAAGTGATCCAAAGTTCCGGACAAGGCTTACTTGGGTTGATTGATGAAATCCTGGATCTTTCTAAGATAGAAGCGGGTAAAATGAAACTGGAATTTGCAACGGTAAGTGTAACTGAGGTTGCTACAGATATGCGTTCTTTATTTAATCCTATTGCGAAAAATAAGGGATTGGATCTCGTTGTCGAAGTGGAAGAGGGTATTGATCCGATTTATACAGATAAAATGAGACTGGAGCAGATTTTAAAGAATCTGCTGTCGAATGCGATAAAATTCACAGGTCAGGGAAAAGTAAGCCTGACAATTACCTCAGATAAAGAAAACAAGGCCTTGCTCCTCAAGGTTTCTGATACAGGAATAGGGGTGCCGTTAGAAAAACAACAATTAATTTTTGAAGCCTTCCAACAGGCCGATGGCTCTACTCGTAGAAAATTTGGAGGCACCGGATTGGGATTATCTATTAGCCGGGAACTGGCCAAGCTGCTTGGAGGTGAGATTGAACTGACCAGTAAAGAAAATGTGGGCAGCGAATTTACATTGTCCTTATTCTTAAATAGAGCCGAAAAAGGGGAAAACCTTGCGAAAAAAGAACCCGTTTTTGCTATGCCAAACTATGTGGATACGATTCCAGAGGCGCTTCCGGAAAGGTTTACTGTTACAGAGATCCCTCAGGAAGTGGAAGATGACAGGGATCATATCCTGACGGATGATAAGGTGATACTGATCATAGAAGATGATACGGCTTTTGCAAAAACACTATTATCATTTACCAGGAAACGGAATTATAAGGGAATTGTGGCTGTTAGGGGTGATGTCGGTATAGAAATGGCCAATCACTATCATCCCCTGGCCATTCTTCTGGATATTCAGCTTCCGGTTAAAGACGGTTGGCAGGTCATGGAAGAGCTTAAGGCAAATCCAAAAACCCGGCATATACCAGTGCATATTATGTCCTCGCTGGAAGTTAAAAAGGAAAGCCTTTTAAAAGGAGCTGTTGATTTTATCAATAAACCAGTGGCTCTGGAGCACATGAAGCAGATCTTTCAGAAGTTGGAACATGCACTAAGCAGGCACCCTAAAAAGGTATTGATTGTAGAAGAGAACAAACAACATGCGGAAGCTTTGAGTTATTTTCTCAGTAATTACAGCATCCAAACGGAAGTGGCAACGAATGTGACACAGAGTATAGATGCACTGAAAAAGCAAGAGGTGGATTGCGTAATCCTGGATATGGGCGTTCCAGATAGAAATGCCTATGAAACACTGGAAACAATTAAGAAAAGTGAAGGATTGGAGAACCTGCCAATTATTATTTTCACCGGAAAGAATTTGTCAAAGGGAGAAGAAAATCGGATCAAACAGTATGCGGACTCTATTGTGGTGAAAACAGCTCATTCTTATCAGCGGATATTGGATGAGGCAGGCCTTTTCCTGCATTTGGTGGAAGCCAAAGAAGAAGATAAGAAAAAGCCTGTTTCGGAAAAACTTGGGGGCCTTTATGAGGTGTTGAGCAATAAAACGGTGTTGATTGCGGATGATGACGTAAGGAATATTTTTTCACTCACCAAAGCCCTGGAACAACATAAGATGAAAGTGCTTGCCGCTACCGACGGAAAGGAAGCGTTACAAATCTTAAAGGAGAACCCATTTGTAGATATTGTGTTGATGGATATGATGATGCCGGAAATGGATGGTTATGAAAGTACCAAACAAATCCGGAAGATTCCAGCCTATAAAAATCTGCCTGTACTTGCGGTTACTGCAAAGGCAATGATGGGAGACCGGGAGAAATGTATTGCAGCGGGGGCATCTGATTATATTTCAAAACCTGTGGATATAGACCAGCTGGTTTCTTTGCTAAGGGTTTGGTTGTATAATAAAGTTTAAAAGACATAACCGTAGAGTTTATGGGGAACACTAAAAAAGTATTAATAGTAGATGATGATAACCGCAATATATTTGCTCTTAAAGCGGTTTTAAAGGCAAAGGGCTATACTTGTTTGTCGGCTACCGGTGCAGAGGAAGGGCTTCAGCTTTTAGCGGAAGATGAAGAAATTGGCGTGGTGCTGATGGACATGATGATGCCGGGAATGGATGGTTATCAGGCTATGGCAAAAATGCAGCAGATCCCGGATCTTAAAGACATTCCGGTAATTGCTGTAACCGCACAGGCTATGGTTGGCGATCGGGAGCGGTGTCTGGAGGCCGGGGCCAAAGGTTATGTCTCCAAACCAATTAACGTGGACAGTTTGACACAGTTACTCTCACAACATCTAAAATAAACAATTTGGAACTGCCTTTAATTAGCGATGAACAGGTTGAGATCTTGTTGTCAGACCTTTTGGAACATTACGGATATGACTTTACGGGCTATTCTAAAGCGTCCTTGAAGAGAAGGGTGATCCGACTGTATTCCCTGGATAAAATTCCGGGCTTTGCTGAGTTCAGATATAAGATTATTAACGACAACGTATATTTTAAGCGATTTGTAGAACAAATTACGGTAAATGTTACGGAGATGTTCCGGGATCCTGTTTTCTTTAAAACGCTGCGTGATATTGTGTTGCCCAGATTGGGAACTTATCCCTTTATCAGGATCTGGTTGGCGGGCTGTTCTACCGGAGAAGAGGCCTACTCTATTGCTATCCTGTTAAAAGAGTTGAATTTGCTGCATAAGTCGTTGATTTATGCTACAGATCTTAATCCTTCTGTCCTGGAAAAAGCGGGGCAGGGAATGTTTCAGCTGAGCTATATGAAACAATATTCAGAGAATTATATACTTTCCGGAGGGAAAAATGATTTCTCCAGCTACTATACTGCAAAGTATTCACTTGCAAAATTTGATGACGAGCTCCGGAGCAAAATGATTTTTTCGACACATAATCTGGTTTCTGATCATTCTTTTAACGAATTTCAGTTAATTTTATGTAGGAATGTGCTGATCTATTTTGACCGTGATTTACAACATAAGGTCCTGGAGCTTTTTGATGACAGTCTGGAAGATCTTGGCTATCTGGCCCTGGGGACAAAGGAAACGATAGACTTTTCCAGGATTTCCAGAAAATACAAAAGACTGCAGAGCGAGAAGATCTGGCGAAAAACGAATTAAAATGGAACCATCGTGAGCAAACACTCACAAACAGCAATAAACCGAGCTTTAGGGAGCTCTTGAACACAAAAATTAAATAACTGCTCGTGAAAAATATTGTTCATGATAGCTTCATTACCGTTAAAAAACAAACCGAGTTTACGAGCTCATTAATACAAATAAAAAAGGCATTAATAATTATATCCCAATGGAAAACTGTGAAGCCCTGATTATTGGAGGATCTGCCGGAAGCCTGGATGTTTTACTTCGGGTATTACCAGCGATTAAACCAGATATAAAATTTCCAGTCATTATTGTGATACACAGGAAGCACGGAGCTGATTCTTTACTGCCTGAGTTGCTTTCCGGACGAACGAGAATGGAGGTTAAGGAGGTGGAAGAGAAAGAAGGGATTGTTCCCGGAACAGTATATGTTGCCCCTTCAGATTATCATTTACTGGTGGAACTGAACAGGACATTTTCTTTGGATTACTCTGAAAAGGTGAACTATTCCAGGCCGGCGATTGATGTTACGTTTCAGACAGCGGCCGAAGTTTATAAAAAGAAACTGGTATGCCTCTTGCTTTCGGGTTCAAATTCGGATGGTGTTAATGGCTTGAAAACGGTTAAAGAATGGGGTGGAATGGCTATTATCCAGAATCCGGAAACGGCTCAGGTAGCCTTTATGCCGCAGCAGGCAAAACAGTATGTGAAAATAGATCGAATTTTAAACATTGAAGATATGGCAGAATTCATAAATTTGTTGTCCTAATAACCCCTATACATGGCTACACCTAAAAAAGTCTTCATTTTTGATGACAATGCGGAAATACTGGAATTATGTACGATTATCCTGGAGGATGCAGGTTACGAAATTAAGACCTCCTCAACCTCCAATGATATCATTGACCAGGTAACGGCATATACACCAGACCTGATCTTCATGGACAACTGGTTACCGGATGTAGGAGGAATAGATGCAACCAGAGAGCTTAAAAGGCACGAAAACCTAAAGCATATTCCTGTCATCTATTTCTCTGCCAATAACGATGTAAAGTCTCTGGCAGAACAAGCCGGAGCTGATGGATACCTCTCTAAACCTTTTGATATTGAAGATTTAGAGAAGATCGTAAGCAAACATTTATAAGTTTAGTTTTTCATTCGGCCTGTCTCTTCTTCTACACCTTTAGAAAAAATGCGTAGAGTATTTTTATGAATTTAGGTTTATAATGCTCATCCCCAATCCTCTGCATTTCGAATGATGCTTTTCCTTTTGTATCCGGGAAAAATGAAGGGGCAGCGTTTGCGTCCTTTTATAAAGAAGGAAAAAAAGAAAAGCTTACAGAAAAGTTAAAATTTCTGTTTATAGGCCATAAAAAAGCCGGAAAATTTAATTTTCCGGCTTTTAAAATTTAAAAGAAAAGGTTACTTAACGCCTAAGACGTCCACACCTTGTTCAAAAATGATGTCTACAGGAATGCCTTTTTTACTAAGTCTATCCAGATCAGATTGTAGCTCTGTAGGAATGACAGCTTTTTCCTTTTGTACTTTGGCAACAGCACTGTAATCTCCATTTCCCTGAAGGGTGATGATGACATTGCTCAGGTCGTTCATAGCGGTGGCGAATTTGTCAAAATCAACTTTATAGGTCCCTGCTTCTGTTCTTAAAAAAGCGCCTTTTTCTTTGAAAAAATTGAAACATTGCATGTTGGCCTTTCCGTGTGCGCTGGCCGCACCAAATCTGACAGAACGCAGAATTCCTGCCATAAAGGTGGTATAATAGTCTTTGATATCTCCTGTTAGCTCGCCTTTTTTATGTAAACCAGTTACCATATAAAGACCCAGGATATCCGCTTTGCCTTCTTCCAACCAGGAGTATTGCTCTTTTAAAGCTTCTTTAACAAATCCTTTGCCGGTGATGGTTTTTTTGATTCCAAGACCATGGGCAACTTCGTGGAACATCACATTGGCGAAGAAAGCATCAAATTTAATATATTGCTGCTGATCTTTATCGATCAGTTCCTTCGCGATAGGAATAAGGATTTTATCAAATTTTGCCTTCATGGCATTTTTCAGCTGAGAGCGGCGGGTACCTTTCTTTTGCTGGATAATCTCGTCATTTGGAAGGTTTACGGCAATGGTTTTTGATCCGGCATTGCAATCTCCCGCATAATAGACCACATCATAGGCATTCAGTTCGCTGTCGGTACCGGGGGTTTCTGTTTTGTATTTTTCTGCAACCGGCAGTCCTTTTTGCAATTCGGGCAACATACTCACATATTTTGCAAGGCGTTTACTCCAGACCCTGTCTTTCACGAGCACGTAAGACTCATAGGAGGTACGGGCATTGAACATTTTGTCTTCGTAATTCTCAATCGGCCCAATGATGATATCTAAACCATTGTTCTTCATGTCCAGCCAGGCATAATCGCTGGCCGTATAATTGTCAGTAACCAGGGCCTCTGATCTTAAATTCAGATATTTCTTTAGTCCGGGATCTTCTGCCAGCAGGGCTGCCTGTTTGAGCAGACTTGAGGCTTGCTGAAGCTCGGTTGCAAAGAGCACATGATAAGGAACGACACTTAATTTACCTGCATCATCTTTTCTGATGACAGAATAAGGATTGAACTTGTCTTTGAGGCTGGCTTTTTCAACCTCTTCTTTAGTCATGCCTTCCGGATAGAAGGTGGCACCATCTGGTTTAGAGCCAATTCCTGTAATAAAAGGTTTATCACCGTTTAACCTGTCCCAGGGGCCGTAATTGATTTTTATAAATGATCTTGAATTTTCGTCTTTAACGGTATTGAGAAGACTGTCTGCTTTTGGGTAGGTTTGTTTCCAGAACAGGTCGTCCATGATCTGGGCTGCCTGAATCAGCAGGGGTAGTATTTTTCTTTCGTTAATACTGAGGTCATTCAGGTTTGTGGTCAGTTTTACGGTTTCATAGATACCGATGCGGTGATTGACATAGTCTTGCAAACTGTCTTGTGCAGAGGTCGATTTTCCTGCTTTAGCCGTTTTTTTGTCCGGATTGCCCGTACACGATGCCATGCCTGCGACTACAGCACAGCCGATGAGGAGATGAGTTGCCTTTTTTATGTTCTTCATCTTGGATGTTTTTGTTTTATTGTGTTTACCGGGCATCTGTTACTTGCCTGGCCCACAATTGTTTTTCATGAATATTCTTTAACTACCCGGGAATGCGAGATTTAAATTTCTCTGCATTTAAGAGTGCAACTAAATTAGTAAAAAAATACAGGGCGCAAACAAAGTTTAAGGTATTCCAAACCATTTAGATAAATATTGGTTAATTTCACAGGGTGATTAAAAAAATGAAAATGTCAAACCAAGGCTTCCCGGCAAACATTTTGCTGATCTGCAGTACCGTTCTTTTTTTTGGTGCGTGTTCCTCAGGCAGGTATGCTGCAACGAATAAGGTTTACAAACAGCAGGCAAAATCTTTTGCCGAAACCATACAGGCTTTTCCTCCGGAAAATCAACATATAGATTCCTTGGGTGAAGGTTTGCAGTCCTTTGTCGGGACAGTGAATTTTGGCATCAGAAAACCCAATTTTGTGATCATTCATCATACCGCGCAAAGCTCACTGGATGAGACGATAAAGACATTTACGCTAACTAAAACACAAGTTAGTGCGCATTACGTGGTCAGCAGGGATGGTAAAGTGGTGCAAATGGTTAACGATTATTTAAGAGCAAACCACGCAGGTGTGGGGCGCTGGGGAAATGATACCGATCTGAATTCTTCATCTATTGGAATTGAGCTGGATAATAATGGAAATGAGCCATTTTCCGATGCACAGATCAATAGCTTATGTTACTTGCTGGCCACTCTTAAAAAAAAGTATAATATTCCAACTGCAAATTTTATTGGCCATGCGGATATTGCACCGAAACGGAAACCTGATCCGAATAAATTTCCCTGGAAGAAACTGGCAGAAAAGGGTTTTGGTTACTGGTATGATCCTGTATTGAAATTGCCTCCGACTGATTTTAATACGGATGTGGCGCTTCGTTTGATTGGTTATGATATCAGTAATATCGGAGCTGCTATAACGGCGTTTAAGCGACACTTTGTGCAAAATGATATTACGCCAAAGCTAACACCTGCCGATAAACTGATCTTGTATAATTTATACACAAAGTACCTGTAAGGGACTAAGGAAGGGTTTGATAACAAAAAAGCGACTGATCCAAAGGATCAGTCGCTTTTTTGTTATCGCTATTTATCTATTTATTCCCTTTAGCCCAGGCATCTTTAAGACCAACTGTCCGGTTAAAGATCAGTTTGTCTGATGTGGATTCTTTATCAAAACAATAATATCCTTTGCGGATGAACTGATATTTTGAATCTACATCTGCATTGGCAAGAAAAGGTTCTATATAGGCGTTTTTGATCACCTCAATACTGTTTGGATTCAGGTAATCTTTAAAATCGCCTTCTTCGCTGTCCGGAGACTCTACACTGAATAAGCGGTCATAAATACGTATCTCGGCTGTTTTAGCATGTGCTTTACTCACCCAGTGGATTGTTCCTTTAACATTAACACCACTGGTATCTTCGCCGCTTTTGGATTCTGGAATATAGCTGCAATGGATCTCGGTTACATTTCCATCTGAATCTTTTACAAAATCCTCACATTTTACAATATAGGCATGTTTAAGTCTTACCATCGCTCCGGGAGCAAGTCTGAACCATTTTTTTGCAGGTTCCTCCATAAAATCCTC
This sequence comes from Pedobacter nutrimenti, assembly GCF_032678445.1. GTDB lineage: Bacteria > Bacteroidota > Bacteroidia > Sphingobacteriales > Sphingobacteriaceae > Pedobacter > Pedobacter nutrimenti_A. Next base: position 424,904 of record NZ_JAVTSQ010000002.1, on the reverse strand, counting down.
ACGTTCTATCCAAAGCTCATTGCTGAAAGGGATTTCCCTGTGACCACCTTTATCTTCGGCTTCAGGGTTATTTTCGCCAATGAGAATTTCTTCCTGGCCAGCCGGATAATTGGTGATGACCATTTTGATAGGGTCTGTAACGGCCATAACCCGATTGGCTGTTTTATTCAGGTGTTCGCGGATGCAAAACTCTAAAAGACTGAGCTCAATCAGATTTTCTCTTTTAGCGATCCCGATCCTTTCACAAAATTCACGAATGCTTTCCGGAGTGTATCCGCGGCGTCTCAGTCCACTGATGGTTGGCATGCGGGGATCGTCCCAGCCACTAACCACACCTTCATTAACCAGTTGCAGGAGTTTACGCTTACTCATGACGGTGTAGGTCAGATTTAAACGGGCGAATTCATACTGGTGCGAGGGAAAGATGTCCAGTTTTTCTATGAACCAGTCGTAGAGTTCACGGTGTGATACATATTCCAACGTGCAGATGGAATGGGTGATTTCCTCGATGCTGTCGCTTTGGCCATGGGCAAAGTCGTACATCGGATAAATGCACCATTTGTTGCCGGTTCTGTGATGTTCTGCGTGTTTGATCCGGTACACTATAGGGTCCCGCATCAGCATGTTAGGGCTGGACATATCTATTTTTGCCCTCAGTGTGCATGCCCCGTCTTCAAATTCTCCGTTTTTCATCCGGGTAAAAAGATCAAGATTCTCTTCAATGCTGCGGTTTCTGTATGGGCTGTCAACACCGGGTTCTGTAGGTGTTCCTTTTTGTGCTGCAATTTCTTCAGCAGTACTGTGGTCTACATAGGCCAGATTGTTTTGAATCAGTTTGACTGCAAAATCATACAGTGTGTCAAAATAGTCGGAGGTATAGAGTTCATTTTTCCATTGAAATCCGAGCCATTTGATGTCTTCCTGCTGGCTGTCTACATATTCGGTTTTCTCTGTAACCGGATTTGTATCGTCAAATCTTAAATTGGTATAGCCGCCATATTTTTGGGTCAGGCCAAAATTAAGGCAAATTGCCTTGGCATGACCAATGTGCAGGTAACCATTTGGCTCTGGGGGAAAACGAGTTACCAAGGTTTTGTATTTTCCGCTGTTTAAATCGTTTTCAATGATCTCTTCAATAAAGTTCAATGATCTTTCCTCACTCATAAAAACTGTAAATTTAGACTCCAAAGTTAACATAAAACCGCTAAATTAATTACTTTTACCTTTCACAATTCGTATAATTTATGAGCAGTACATTAAACAGGCCAGTACGTGTTTTAGTCGCTAAAGTTGGGCTGGACGGACATGACAGGGGAGCAAAAGTGATCGCAACCTCGTTACGTGATGCAGGAATGGAAGTGATCTATACCGGTCTCCGCCAGACTCCTGAAATGGTCGTAAATACGGCTCTGCAGGAAGATGTGGATGCGATCGGCATTTCGATCCTGTCTGGAGCACATATGACAGTCTTCCCGAAGATTATTGCTGTGATGAAAGAAAAAGGATTGTCTGATGTATTGTTAACAGGCGGTGGGATTATTCCTGAGGGAGATATGCAGAAGCTGAAAACCCTCGGAGTGGGTGAATTATTTGCACCAGGCACAACTATGGTTACAATTGTTGATTATATTAAAAACTGGGTAGCTGAAAATAGAAATTTCTAACTATGGATTATCAAAACATTATCTCAGAAATAAAAGAGCAGGTCCTGCACCTGACGATTAATCGGGAATCTAAATTAAACGCGTTGAACAAGGATACGCTGGCTGAGCTTGCAGACGCGATTTCTTTTGCAGAGCATCATGAAGGTATTAGGGCGGTATTACTCACAGGAGCTGGAGAAAAAGCTTTTGTGGCAGGTGCTGATATTTCAGAATTTGCCCATTACAATACCCAGCAGGGAGCAGAGCTGGCGGCTCATGGGCAGGCTACTGTCTTTAATGCCATTGAGAACTGCTCCAAAGTTGTTTTGGCAGCAATCAATGGTTTTGCTCTTGGCGGGGGGCTTGAACTTGCAATGGCCTGTCATATCCGTATTGCTTCGGAGAATGCAAAACTGGGCCTGCCAGAAGTCACACTGGGATTGATCCCTGGTTATGGAGGAACCCAAAGGTTGACCCGTCTGGTTGGAAAAGGCCGTGCAATTGAGCTGATTGCAACAGCAGATATGATTTCTGCTGCGAGGGCTGCAGAAATTGGGCTGGTTAACCACGTAGTTGCAGCATCAGATTTAAAAGCGAGATCGTTAGAGATTTTAGATAAAGTTAAACTGCGGGCCCCATTGGCTATCGCCAGTGCTATAAAAGCGATTAATGCTTCTTCAGATGCAAAGTTAAATGGCTTTGAAATTGAGATCAATGAATTTGGCAAGTGTTTTGGTACTGCGGATTTTAAAGAGGGCGTTGGAGCTTTCCTGGAAAAGAGAAAGCCATCTTTCAGTGGGCGATAAATTTCGTGGCATTAGAATTGCCAGTGAAAAAGTGTAGAAAATATTACACGATAAATTTATTTTTCTATATTTAAATATTAATAATATAGATCTTTTAGTACATATGAGAAGAATTCTTATTGTAGATGATGAGGTGAATATAGGCTTGCTTCTTTCTAAATTCCTAACCAGGAACGGTTTTGAGGTCAATACAGCAACCACCGGAAATACAGCGATGGACTGTCTTTCAAGAGAAGCATTTGATCTGGTACTCTGTGATTACAGGCTGGATGACACCGATGGAAGAGAAATGCTGATTAAAATTAAGGAAAGTTATCCAAAAACAGGAGTGATCATCATCACTGGATATTCTGACATCAAGCTTGCGGTAGAACTGATCAAGCTAGGGGCACATGACTACATCACCAAACCGCTTTATCCGGATGAAATTCTGACGACGATCAATAAGGCGATAGAAACCCAATATGCACTGAATGAAATTGGTGAAAAAGGGAACTCCGGAGAGCCGGTGAAAGAGAAACCAGCCAAATCCATACAGAGCACAGGCAATTTTATTACTGGGCAGAGTGCGGCTTCAAAAGAGCTGGTTAAACAAATATTGCTGGTTGCACCTACTTCGTATAGCGTTATTTTAACGGGCGAAAGTGGAACAGGCAAAGAATCTGTGGCACATGCAATTCATTTAAACAGTCCAAGAAAAGATCAGCCATTTGTGGCCATGGATTGTGGTTCCTTAACCAAAGAATTGGCAGGAAGTGAATTCTTTGGGCATGAAAAAGGATCATTTACAGGAGCACTATATACAAAGATCGGCCATTTTGAAATGGCCAATGGAGGTACGCTGTTCCTGGATGAAGTCGGAAATCTATCTTACGATATTCAGGCTGCCTTACTAAGAACGGTGCAGGAACGCAAAATTAAAAGGATAGGGAGTACAAAGGAAATCGACCTGGATGTCAGGATCATTGTAGCAACCAATGAAAATCTTGCTGTGGCTATACAGAATGGAAAATTCAGGGAAGATCTGTATCACAGGTTTAACGAATTTTCTATTGCTTTACCTCCGATCAGCAAAAGAGAAAAAGACATCCTAGTGTTTGCCAAATATTTTTTGGAGATGGCCAATGGGGAACTTAATAAAAATATCCAGGGATTTTCTACAGAGGTTGAAGAGTGTTTCTTAACCTATAACTGGCCAGGGAATGTAAGGGAACTCAAAAATGTGGTCCGAAGGGCTACTTTACTGACAGAAGGACAGGTCATTCAGTTAAAAGCCCTTCCGCTGGAAATTTCTACTTATGCAAAAGCGTCGGCACTGGAGTATACTGTACATAGGACGGAAAAGCCTAAAGACCTTAAAAATGCGGCACAGGAAGCCGAATATGATGCCATATTAAAGGTTTTAAGGGAGGTGAATTTTAATAAGACCAAGGCGGCAAAGCTATTAAACATTGACAGGAAAACTCTTTACAATAAGATGAAGGCCATTAATTTAGATACTTAAAACAGATGTCCCTATTTTCCTACAAACAGCGAAATAACATTAACCTGGTAATTATCATTGCGCTTGGTTGTTTAATCGCTTATTCTTTGCAGGGAATATTTGGTTCTATATTGAGTACACTGGTGATGTACACGATCCTGCGGCCAGGTTATCTTTATCTGATCAACAGAAAAAAATGGAATAAGCGTTTTACAGCAATTTTGCTTCTGTTTATTTCTGTAGTGGTGATTATTCTGCCATTTTATGGGCTGAGTAATATGGTTATTGCCAAAATTGCAGAACTGCAAAACGACCATCTGTACTATCAGAATATGCTGCTTAAGTTTAAAAATCTGGTCCATGTGAGCCGGGATTTGCAAAACTTACTGGAAGAGGGACTTAGAAAAGCCGGAACCTGGGCTACAGAACTCTTTCCTTCTTTGATATCAGGGGCATTTAATATTGTGTTTGGTCTTCTCCTGATGTACTTTTTGCTCTATTTTATGCTGATTGAACACGAGACTTTTGAGCAGGCTCTGGTTAAATATGCCCCTTTCAGGGCCCAAAATGCCTACCGCTTTGCGGAAGAAATGAGGAATACTACTTATGCAAATGTAGTTGGGCAGGGATTGATCTCTATTGTGCAGGGCTCCTTGCTTGGCTTGTCATTTCTTGTTTTGGGCTATAATGATCCCCTATTTTGGGGGGTAATCACCGCTTTTATCTGTTTTGTACCTGTGCTGGGACCGCCTATCATCTTTGTACCAGCAGCCTTGATGCAAATGGCCAACGGGCATAATTTTGAAGCCTGGGCTATGTTAATCTTTGGATTTGTTGTGATTATTAATATCGATAATGTACTTCGGTTCATGATTGCTAAGAAAGTTGGAAATATTCATCCCATAATTACCGTAATTGGCGTAGTTATTGGTATACCATTATTCGGAATACTAGGTCTTGTTTTCGGTCCGTTGTTGTTGTCTTATTTCATTTTGCTTCTAAAAATCTATGAAACAAGTGCTCTGGCAACGGAAAGATTGGAAAGAATTAAAACAATTCCTCCGGAAGAGGCGTTTTAATAAGGAACGGGCTAAGTATCCAGAGTTATTTAAGTGTTAAATAAAATTTAAAAGTTATGAACGATAATTCAAAAGTTTTAATTGGGCTATTAGCCGGTTTGGCTGCAGGTGCAGCTTTGGGTTTGTTATTTGCTCCTGAAAAAGGAACAGATACGCGTGACAGATTAAGCCAGTCTTTAAAAGATCTTGGTGATTCTATAAAAGATAAAGCTGCCGATGAGATCAATAATCTGGCTAATCTTAAAGATAAAGTGGTGAGTTCTGTAAAAAGCAAATTTAACCAGGAAGAAGAGTATGCAGATGAAACCGAGCATGCCTAAATTCAAAAATTAAAGTAATCGTTGTATAACCTTATAAGTAATGCAGGAAAATAAAGAGAAAAATATTGAAGATATCATTTCGGATGCGAAAGGCTATATAGATAACCGTATCGAGTATACAAAACTGTATATGGTAGAGAAAGTTTCCAGAACCTTTGCTGATCTGGTGACCACCACAACCGTTATTATCTGCTTTGTTCTGGCTTTCTTATTTGGAACGGTTACGCTGGCTTTGTTTCTTTCTGATGTGCTTGGGAGCTATACGCGGGGTTTTGGCTGCGTGTCGCTGATCTATATTCTTCTTGCGGTGATTGTTTATTTTACAAAGGATAAATATATTGAAAAGGCTATTGTCAATTTTTCTATCCGCAAATTTTTTAACAAACTAGCAGACAAGGACGATGAGGAAAAATAACATTCAGACCATAGAAGATCTGCAACGGGAGATCCTGGTTTTAAGAGCGGCTTATCAGATGCAGGGAGATGCTTTAAAAGAAGATACCCGATTGTATTTGAAGCAATTTACTTTTGGGGCATTGATTAGAAAATATGCTACACCTTCTGCTTTTGTAAAAATGGATGATAAATTGAACATCAGCAGTAAACTGATGTCTATGGTTCTGCCTGTTTTAATGAACAGCACGCTTTTCAGAGGTTCAGGCTTCCTGACAAAAGCACTGGTGGGGTTGGCAACAAGCAAAGTAGGGAAAACCCTGGATGCAGAACACTTATCGGCGATATTTAACACCGTCAAGGGCTGGTTCGGTAAAACAAAGAAAAAAGAAAAAGCAGTTGCTGCTATAGATTATGGTATTCCGCCAGACAGCGAGACCTACTAGAAAAAAGGGGAATCAAATTTTGATTCCCCTTTTTTATTGATTTACCCCTTCTTAAAGGGTCGATTTTATTTTAAGTTCTGTCAGTTGCTTTTCGTCTATAGTAGAAGGACTGTCAATCATCACGTCCCTTCCAGAGTTATTCTTAGGGAAGGCAATGACGTCACGGATGCTGTCCAGACCAGCAAAAATTGAGCATAAACGGTCAAAACCAAAGGCAATACCACCGTGAGGAGGTGCACCATATTCAAAGGCATCCATCAGAAAGCCAAACTGTTTTTGTGCTTCTTCTGCAGAAAAACCAAGGTGTTTAAACATTAAGGCTTGTAAAGTCCTGTCGTGGATTCGGATTGACCCCCCACCAATTTCAGTTCCGTTGACCACCATATCGTAAGCATTTGCCCTTACTTCTCCGGGTTTGGTATCTAATAAAGCGATGTCCTCTGGTTTAGGAGAAGTGAAAGGATGGTGCATGGCATGATAACGCTCCGTCTCTTCATCCCATTCCAATAAAGGGAAATCCAGAACCCACAGGGCACTGAATGTATTTTTATCACGAAGACCCAGTCTATTGCCCATTTCCAGCCTAAGCTCACTCAATTGTTTGCGTACCTTGTCCGTTGTGCCGGCCATAATCAGCATTAAATCTCCCGGTTCGCTTTGTAAGGCGGACGACCAGGTTTTCAGAATGTCTTCGCTGTAGAATTTATCAACGGAAGACTTTAAGGAGCCATCTTCATTATGACGGCAATAGATTAGCCCTGTTGCACCGATCTGGGGACGTTTAATAAAATCAGTCAGCTCATCCACTTGTTTCCGTGTATAACCTGCGCAGCCTTTGGCATTGATTCCAATAACCAGTTCCGCCTGATCAAAGACAGGGAAATTATGACCTTTAACAAAGTCATTCAGTTCCACAAACTGCATTTCAAAACGCGTATCCGGTTTATCTGAACCGTACAAGCGCATCGCATCTGCATATTGCATTCTGGGTACTTCCGGAAGGTCAATACCTCTAATGTCTTTAAATAAAGTCCGGATCAGCCCTTCAAAAGTATTCAAAATATCTTCCTGCTCAATAAAAGACATCTCGCAGTCAATCTGCGTAAATTCAGGTTGTCTGTCAGCGCGTAAATCCTCATCTCTAAAGCATTTTACAATCTGAAAGTACCTGTCAAAGCCAGAAACCATTAAAAGTTGTTTAAAGGTCTGCGGAGACTGTGGCAGAGCGTAGAACTCACCAGGATTCATACGGCTGGGTACTACAAAGTCTCTTGCACCTTCTGGTGTTGATTTAATCAATACCGGGGTTTCTACTTCAATAAAGTCCAGCCCGTCCAGGTAACGTCGAACGGCCTGTGCCATTTTATGACGAAGAACCATGTTGTTTCTTACCGGGTTTCTGCGCAGATCCAGGTAACGGTATTTCATTCGCAGGTCATCCCCACCGTCGGTTTCGTCATCGATCATAAACGGAGGCAGTTTGGCTGCGTTGAGTATTTCAAGGGCTGTAATTTTAATTTCTACGTCACCAGTTGGAATTTTAGCATTCTTGTTAGAACGTTCAACAACGGTACCGCTGGCTTTAATTACAAATTCACGACCCAGGTTACGGGCAGCTTCACATAACTCGCGGTTGTCGTCCATATTAAAAACCAGTTGAGTGATTCCGTACCGGTCACGAATGTCAATAAAAGTCATTCCACCAAGGTCCCTGGATTTCTGTACCCATCCACACAGGACCACATTTTCTCCTAGATTCTTAATCGTTAAAGCGCCGCAAGTTGTTGTTCTTAACATTATTGTAATAATTAGGCCGTAAAAATATTCATTTATTTTTCATATCCGTGCAACGTTTCTGAAGTTTGGTTGTCATATAGACGAATTAAGCAGCTATTGGAAACCTTATACATAGATAAACATCAGGCCTTGGTGCAAGAATGCAGACTTGGCAGCCGTAAAGCACAGTTTGAATTGTACAAACTGTATGCAAAGGCGATGTACAATACTGCCCAAAGGATATTGTGTCATGTTGCAGAGGCAGAGGATGTATTGCAGGAAGCATTTTTGGAAGCTTTCAGCAGAATTACAGACTTTAGGGGAGATACAACCTTTGGGCTGTGGTTAAAACAGATTGTGATCAACAAGTCGATCAATTATCTTCGTAAGAGAAAAATGGAATTTGTAAGTACAGATGCGATAGATGTGCCAGAAGAAGAAGAGGAAGAAGATGGCGAACTTCAACCTAGAGTAGAGGAAATAAAAAAAGCAATGGAGTTGCTCCCGGATGGATACCGGGTAGTGATCAGCTTGTATCTGCTGGAAGGCTATGACCATGAGGAAATTGCCCATATCCTGAAAATCTCGGAGAATACATCCCGCAGCCAGTATATGCGGGCAAAAATAAAATTACAACGCTTAATGGAAAAAGAAAGGAGTCAATGATGAGCAGAAAATTAGAGGAATTTATCAGGGAGAACAAGAAGGCATTCGATACAGAAAATCCCTCCGAAGAACTTTGGAGTAGAATAGAAAAAGGATTGGATAAAAAAAAACCTTCAAAACCAATCAATATGACCTTATGGATCGGAATTGCAGCCTCCGTGTTGCTGGTGGTGGGATTTGCTGCGGGGCTGTTTACCTACGGCCGAAGGAACACGATGATGGTTGCGGAAGTGAATCCTGATTATGCAAAGAAACAGGTCCGTTTTGCCAGTATGATTGAAGAAAAAAAGGACAGTCTGGAGGTCTTGTCTAAAGTTAATCCAGCACTTTATTCTAAGTTTAATAAAGATATAGAGCACATGGATGCAGATTACCAGAAACTGAAAAAGGAACTGGCAGACAGTCCGAATCAGAAATTAGTGGTGAGGGCGATGGTCAAAAATCTGGAGCTCCAGCTGCAGGTGATCACTCAGCAATTGATGATCATTAATCAGGTAAATCAGTATAAAAAGGAAAATCAAATATGAAAAGGACTTTAATGGGGCTAGCGGGCATTGTTCTGCTGGCCAGCCACATCAGCGCAAGAGCTGAGGGGGCTATTGCGAGTGTTCCACCTCTAATGCCTATCCATTTCGGGGTCAGCCTGCCTCAGGGTAATCCGGATGATGACGCGGCCAAATCGAAATCATTTAGTAAGAGCTTTCCATTAAGTAATGGAGAGAAGGTGAACCTGAGCAATCAGTACGGGACTATCCTGATCAAGAATTGGGACAAAAAAGAAGTTAAGGTCGATATTGACATCCGTGCATATAGCAATAGCGACACAGAAGCTCAAAAATTATTGGATGAGGTCAGCATTGATGCCGAAAAGCGTTCAGATGCAGTTTTCTTTCGCACAAGGATAAGCGAAGGAAGCAAAAACTGGGGCAGCTGGATCAGAAATGGAAAGCGGGGAAGAAAGGAAGTAAAGATCAGTTATGTAGTGTATATGCCCTCCAGCTCTGCGCTAACGATGTCTCAGCAATATGGGAACATAGATATGGCCGATCAGAGTGGTCCCCTGTCGGTAAAAGTACAATATGGTAATTTTACCGCCGGAAATCTGTCTAATGCCAATAATTATATCAATGTGCAGTACGGAAAGACCAATGTCGCGGAAATAAATAAGGGGATCGTGAAGCATCAGTATGGTTCGGGACTTAGTATTGGATCAGCTTCTGAGTTGAACCTGGATGCGCAGTATGTTGATGTCAATGTAGGTACGGTTAGGGAGAGTGCACTGATCAAGCAGCAGTATGGTTCCGGTTTAACCCTGGGAACTGTATCGAACCTTGTGCTGGATGCACAATATACCAAGGTTAATATCCAGGCAATTAAACCGGGAAATTCGGTCATTAAGCAGCAATATGGTAGTTTGGATATTGGAAGCAGCGGAGGTCTGACCGTTAAAACGCAATACACGGGGGTTACCATAGGGACGCTTTTCGGCGATGCAACCTTCAATATGGCCTACGATAAGCTCAGCATTCAAAAGGTGAATGAAAATGTGCGGTCACTGGTCGTAGATGCAGAGTATGTGAATATAGGGATCGGCTTTGCCGACAAATATAGCGGAGAGCTGGATGTAAAAACAAGTTATTCCTCTTTCAGATATGGTAGTGGCGTTACCGCCAGAGCGGCTAGCGAAGACGATCATTCTCAGGATAAAAATTATACCGGTAAGATCGGTGGAGGGGGTGGCAGCCGGGTAAGGATTAAATCTTCTTATGGGAATGTTACTTTTAAATAAGCACTAAAAACCAAACAAATGATAGCTTGCTGAGGAATCAGCAGGCTTTTTTTATATCTTAGCGAACCGTACTTACCCGCTTGTCTATGGAAATTTTAAACAACCCCGAAACCTGGATCTCTCTGATCACGTTAACCCTGCTGGAAATTGTATTAGGGATTGATAACATCATTTTTATCTCTATTTTGTCTTCAAAACTCCCGCAGGAGAAACAAAAAAAAGCCCGTCAGCTTGGGCTAGGGTTGGCCATGATCACCAGGGTATTGTTATTGCTGTCCTTAAGCTGGGTAATGACCCTCACCGCTACATTGTTCAATATAGGCGACTGGTTCAGTATAGACAGTAAGGAATGGTTGGAAAAGCTGGCCATATCCGGAAGAGACCTGATCCTGATTGTGGGGGGCTTATTCCTTATTTATAAGAGTACCCATGAGATCCACCTGAAACTGGAAGGTGAAGAGGAAGGGGGCGCAAACGCGAAAGTATATACTTTCAATGGTGTTATTGTACAGATCCTGCTGCTTGATATTGTATTCTCCCTGGATTCAGTGATTACGGCCGTGGGTATGGCAGATCACGTTGAAATCATGATTGCTGCGGTAGTGATCGCGGTGATCATTATGATGATCTCCTCAGGCGCCATCAGTAATTTTGTAAACAAGCACCCAACCGTGAAAATGCTGGCGCTGTCTTTTTTACTGCTGATTGGAGTGTCGTTGCTGGCAGAGGGTTTAGATCAGCATATCCCTAAAGGCTATATCTATTTTGCCATGGCTTTTTCTGTGTTGGTAGAGATGTTGAACCTGAGAATGAAACGGAATTCAAAAAAGCCGCTTGAACTCAGGGACACGCCCAAAGAATAGATGCCTAATTTCAGAACGGGAATTTATTCCCTGCAATTGAAAATTTTAAATCATAAAAGGTACTTTTGCCCTCGATTTAAAAGGCAAAATACATTATGATCTCATTTTTTGAAGCCTCACTGGCCGAACTTTCTATACACCGGATAGGTAATAAGTCTGAAGACGAATTTTATGTGCTTTCAGAGCAATCCCTTGTGATAGAAGATGAGCAGCTGAAGAACCTCTTGCTGCAATACTTTCTGGGGCCTTACGGCAAAGTAAATGAGATCTATAGGTTTTTTCATCCCAATGAAGATCTGAACCTGAACGAAGTTTATCATTTTGCAGAATCCATCTTTGAAAAGGGAGAAAGTTTTCATGACAACAGCCAGCAACTGGCCAAATATCTGTATGAGATCTCTAATCATCCCAAAATCAAATCCGGAGAATTGTATGTCGCTTATTTTGAGAATGTACAGATTGAAGGAGAACTGCACGATGCGATCGGAATCTTTAAGTCAGAAAATAAAGAGACCTATCTGAAAGTATATCCGGAAAATAGTGGTTTTAATGTGAGTTATGAGCAGGAAGCGATTAATATCAGCAAACTAGATAAAGGATGCCTCATCATCAATACGGAAAAGGATCAGGGCTATAAAGTTGCAGTAATAGACCAGACCAACCGCAGTGCGGAGGCGGTTTACTGGAAGGATGAATTCCTGAAACTCCGGATCAGAAATGACAACTATCATCAAACCAGTAATGTGCTTGGTGTCTATAAGAATTTTGTGACCCAGAAACTGGACGAAGATTTTGAGATCTCTAAAGCAGATAAAATAGATTTACTGAACAGGTCTATTAAGTATTTTAAAGAAAAGGACAGTTTTGATCTGGATGAATTTTCAACTGAGGTGATCGCCAATGCGGAGGGCATCGAATCCTTTAAGAACTACAAAAAGAACTACGAAGAAGAATTTGATACCGCTATTCCCGATAGCTTTGACATTTCAGACGCGGCAGTAAAGAAACAGGCCCGTGATTATAAAAGCGTATTGAAACTGGATAAGAACTTCCATATTTATATTCATGGAAATAAAGAGCTGATTGAGAAGGGCTTCGATGATGATAAGTCCATGAATTACTATAAAGTCTATTTTCGGGAAGAACAATAATTTATCTCATTTATTGCTAAAATATTTCGCTGTAATTCATAATAAATTGTAGCTTTATTTCTATAGCCAAATATTTTAGCAACTTATGGGTCTGAAAACCAAGGGGAATTCAATTTTCAAAGTGATTGGTGCGTCTTCACTCGGCACTCTTATCGAATGGTATGATTTTTATATTTTTGGAAGCCTGGCCACCATTATTGGTGCTAAGCTGTTTCCAGCTGATGCAGGGGCTTCTGCACTGATCAATACGTTGGCTATTTTTGCTGCCGGATTTATTGTCCGTCCTTTTGGAGCGCTTGTATTTGGTCGGCTTGGAGACCTGATCGGGCGGAAATATACCTTTCTGCTGACCCTTGTGCTCATGGGAGGGTCCACCTTTCTGATCGGACTGATCCCTTCCTATTCCACTATTGGATATGCCGCACCCATCCTGGTACTGATCCTGCGTCTGATCCAGGGCCTTGCACTGGGTGGGGAGTACGGAGGCGCAGCAACTTACGTAGCAGAACACGCCGCTCCCGGAAGAAGAGGTTTTTTTACCAGCTGGATACAGACTACCGCAACCGGAGGTCTTTTTCTTTCGCTCGGCATTATCGTTGTGACGAAAAACCTGATTGGTGCCGAAGACTTTGCAGCCTGGGGCTGGCGGGTACCTTTCCTGCTGTCTATCCTGCTGGTTGGTGTTTCGATTTATATCCGGATGAAGATGCACGAGTCACCTATGTTCAGCAAGCTTAAATCGGAAGGAAAAGTATCAAAGAATCCACTTAAAGAAAGCTTTAGCCATAAAACCAATTTCAAAATGGTTTTACTGGCCTTATTTGGTGCAACGATGGGACAGGGGGTGATCTGGTATACAGGCCAGTTTTACGCGCAGTCTTTTCTGGAGAATACCTGTAAGGTAGATTTTAATGACTCCAGGTATATTCTTTTATGGGGGATTGCTTTTGCTACACCTTTCTTTGTCGTTTTTGGTTCCTGGAGTGACCGCGTAGGCCGGAAATGGATCATGCTGTGTGGAATGTTGCTTGGTATTGTTTTCTACCGTCCCGTTTATCAAATTTTTCTGGACGATACGGACATGACCAAAACAGAACAAAAGGACATCCTGCAGGTGAGTGATCCGGTGGTGAGCCGGCTGGCAGTGGAGAACACAAAAGATAGCCTGGTGACCACAAGTGCAACGGTAACACTGCTGAACGGCGGATCCTATACCAAGGTACAATCTTATACCAAATATGATGAACCAGGTCGGGGTGTTGTTGCCGGGCCAGATGTGTATAAAGATAAAAAATTACCTGCCCCTGTCTTCTGGAAATTTGTGGGGCTGATCTTTTTCCAGATCCTGCTGGTCACAATGGTTTATGGTCCGATAGCGGCTTTCCTGGTGGAATTGTTCCCCACTAAGATCAGGTATACCTCTATGTCTTTGCCCTATCATGTTGGAAATGGTGTTTTTGGGGGGCTTGTACCTTTCATCGCAACACTTATTGTCAGTTTCCCGGGCTCTACGCCACTATCTGGCTTGTGGTATCCTATCGGAATTGCGGCACTCAGCTTCGTTATTGGAGCGGTCTATTTGTCTAATACCAAACCTGATCATGGGGAAGGTCATGAAGAATTAACTAAAGAAACTTTATCATGAACGGAATAAAAAGAGCCTTAGGCTTATTATGGATCATTATCGGGCCTTTAGCGATGGTGCTGATGTTTATGCAGGCCATAGAAAAAATCGGGCTTGCCGCTGAAGGGGCTGCAAAAACAAATACAGCCCTGCAGTGGGGAATAATCCTCTTTATATTCATACCTATAGCCATTGGACTGGTTATTTTTGGCTGGTATGCTTTAAAAGGAGAGTATGATCGTTTGCCCTCAGATGAGCTTTAATTTTGCGATTAAAGTACTCTGACCAATAATCCTTTGAGGTATTCGCCTTCCGGGAAGGAAATCCTGATGGGGTGATCTTCCGGCTGGGTGAATTGTTTGATGATCTGCACTTCCCTTCCTGCGTCTAAAGCAGCCCATGCAATGATCTGTTTAAAGGTTTCGATGTCAACTGCTCCGGAGCAGGAATATGTGGCTAGGAGGCCTCCCTTTTCCAGCAGGAGCATACCTAGCCTGTTCAGGTCTTTATAGGCCCGTGCAGCGCGATCCAGTGCGGATCTTGAAGGGGCATATTTTGGAGGGTCCAATACCACAACATCGAATTTTTTTCCTTCTTCTTTAAAAGCCCGGAGCTGTTTGTTCACATCAGACTGAATGCTGGTTTGCTGTGTTTCTTTAAAGCCGTTGAGTTCAATGTTATGTTTAAGGGTTTCTATGGCAAGGGCAGAGCTGTCTACACTGGTCACGTGTTCTGCACCTAAGGCGAGGCTGTTCAGGGTAAAGCCGCCGCTGTAACAGAAACAATCCAGTACATGTTTGCCCTGGGTATATTCGGCCAGGATCCGGCGGTTGTCTCGCTGGTCACAATAAAAGCCCGATTTTTGGCCATCTGCGATGTTGATATGATAGCGAATGTTGTTTTCTTTAACTTCTATAAATTCCGGCGGTGTTTCTCCCCAGAGCAATCCCTGGGTAATTTCAAGGTTTTCGTGGGTGCGGGCATTGGCGTCACTCTTGTCAAAGATTCCTTTGGGTTGTAGCTCTGTTCTCAGGATATCAATAATGTCGTTTTTGCTGTTTTCGATCCCGGCGCTCAGGATTTGAAGAGAAAGGAAGTCTGCATATTGGTCTACAATCAGTCCCGGAAGGAAATCGGCTTCACTGAAGACCAGCCTGCAGGTATTGGTGTTTTTGTCTTTTAAAACATGCTGACGTGCGGCAATCGCAGCCTGCAGTTTTTCCTGGTACCAGTTTTTATCAATGGTTTTGTTTTCGTCCCACTCAATTAGTCTGACGGCCACTCTTGATTGTGCGTTGTAATACCCATAAGCTAAAAACTCTTTGTCAGCGGCATATACTTTAACCACTTCGCCGTTTTCAGGACTTCCTTTGAGCCTGTCCAATGCGCCGGAGAAGATCCATGGATGGTGCTGGTATGCTGCTTTTTCTTTGCCTTTTTTTAGTATTACATCGATCATGGTGCAAAAGTAGGAAAATTTGGCATCTATTCGAAGACTGGACCTTTTAGGTCCTGAGGTCTTCGAATAGATGCCAAATTTTTTGGGAGGAGAGTCTGGTAAGCGAACCGAAGGAATAATAAATAACAAAGGGCCTGAAGGATGATTTCCTTCAGGCCCTTTGTTGATCACTCGTTGTCCTGAAATGGCTCAGGCGCAATAGGGAGTGATGTAATTAAGCAGTTGCTTTTTTGAAACGTTCTGCAACAGCATCCCAGTTTACTACATTCCAGAAAGCGGCAATGTAATCAGGGCGTCTGTTTTGATATTTCAGGTAGTAAGCATGTTCCCATACGTCCATTCCTAAAATAGGGAATCCTTTTACTTCTGCTACAGGCATTAATGGATTGTCCTGGTTTGGAGTAGAAGAAACAATTAGTTTTTTATCAGCGCCTACGCTTAACCAGGCCCATCCTGAACCAAAACGGGTTGCGCCTGCTTCAGCGAATTTAGTTTTGAAATCTGCGAAAGAACCGAATGCAGCATTGATTGCGTCTGCAAGGGCACCTTTAGGCTCTCCACCTTTGTTTGGACCGATAACTTCCCAGAACAAAGTATGGTTGTAGTGACCTCCACCGTTGTTTCTAACTGCTGCAGGGAATTTATCTATATTTTTGATGATGTCATCGATACTGTGTGTAGCCTCAGGTTTACCTTCCAAAGCTTTGTTCAGATTGGTTACATAAGCCTGGTGGTGTTTATCATGGTGGATTTCCATGGTTTGTTTATCGATATGCGGTTCTAATGCATCTGTTGCGTAATGTAACGCAGGTAATTCAAAAGCCATAACTATTATAATTTAAGTTTAAAATTTATTTCTTATTGTGTTGCCCGGCTTGATCTTTCGTTCATTTAGAAGTCCTGAAAGGAAGGGCTGAGCAAATATAACATTCAAAGGTTAAGTTTTGTTCAATACTTTGTCAAGTTATCCCCTTTTGGAGGCAAAAAAACTGGTCATAAGCTGTCCGCATTCTTCTGCAAGGACTCCTCCTTTTAAAATCGTTTTTGGGTGAAGGAGGTTAGCACCTTTTGTTGTAAAGCCTCTTTTTTCTTCTTTTGCCCCGAAAACGATCCTGCTGATCTGCATCCAGTAACTCGCGCCTGCGCACATTACGCAAGGTTCAATCGTAACGTATAGCGTGCAGTCTTTCAGGTACTTTCCACCCAGCGTTTGACTGGCTGCGGTAAAAGCCTGCATTTCGGCATGTGCGGTTACATCATTCAATTGTTCTGTTAAATTGTGTCCTCTGCCTATGATCTTGCCCTGGCATACGACAATTGCTCCGATAGGGACTTCTTGTAGGTCGTAAGCTCTTTGCGCTTCCTGCAAGGCCAGACGCATGTAATGTTCATCTTCCTGTACAGGGTCTTTTTCGTCGGTGAAATTGTAATAGCTCATTTAAATTAATTTACTGCCGTTGGGTACTTTTCCTCTTAAAGCGGTGAGTACAATATCTCCATTCTCATCAGCAAAGCCCGTAACCAAAAATTCTGACATGAATTTACCAATTTGTTTTTTAGGAAAATTGACTACAGCTACAATTTGCTGGCCAACCAATTCTTCTTTTATATAATGTTTTGTAATCTGGGCAGAACTCATCTTTATACCCAGTTCGCCAAAGTCAACCCGTACTTTATAGGCGGGTTTCCGGGCTTCCGGAAAATCGAAAACTTCTAGTATGGTACCGGCTCTAAGTTCTACTTTTTCAAAATCGCTCCAGTTAATCTCTTCCATTTTGTGTAAAAAATAAATAACGTTAATGGGTAAAAATACATTTTCTGGGAGAGAGGGGGTGAATTTTTTGGAAAATTCTGTACAGCTGCTTCAAGACTAACGATATCAGGCGGGCTGAAGAAGCCCGCAGATCTCTGAGGTCTTTCCGCAGCGTACGAGAATTTTCCTTAGCAAATTGCAGAGGAGGGTGGTGACCGCGTAGGGGTGCGGAAAATTTAGACCAACCTGCTGCCTGGCTATGTATGACTGTGCAAGAAATAGGCGAAAAATCTGTATCTAGTCCGCATTTTTACGGGAAAATGCGGACTATACGCGGATCCATCTGCTCCGAATCTCCTTTTTGGAATAAGTTTACTATAGACGGTAATGCGTTTGCGGTTATAATCCGATGACGTCTTTTTTCTTTTTTTGCTTCATCGATTTAGGGATTACAGCCAGGATTTCTTCTTTAAAGGCATTCAGCATTCTTTTTTTGATGAAGTTTTTATGGGTGGCCAGACTAATCTCTCTAACCGGCTCAGGTGATTTGAAAGACCTTACCTTAGTGAGTTGTTTGTTGGTCAGTTCAGCTAAGGCCAGTTCAGGTAATAAAGTAGCACCATTGTTCATGTCTACCATTCTGATCAGTGTTTCTACACTTCCGGTATTATAGGTGAGGCCTTGCAGGCGGTTCTCTTTGGTAGAACGGCAAATATTTAAAACCTGAGAACGCATGCAATGACCTTCGTTCAGCAGCCAGATGTTTTCAGACTCCAGGTCTTCTGCTTCTATGGCTTTCTTTTTGAATAATTTGCTGTTTTTGCTGATATAGGTTACAAAGTTTTCGTAATACAGTGGGTCTTCCAGGATGGCTTCATCCGCAAGAGGTGTAGCCAGTAGTCCGCAGTCTAAAACCCCTGTTTTTAAATGATGGATAATGTCTTCTGTGGTGTATTCCCAGATCAGTAGCTTTAAGCCGGGATATTTTTCCATCATCGCTGCAATCACTTGCGGGAGCAGATATGGAGCGACGGTAGGGATAATTCCAACTTTCAGTTCACCAACAACGTCCTGTTGCTGGCTGTTGATGATTTCCCGTATTTTGTGGCTTTCCTGAAGAACCACCCGGGCTTGTTCTATAATCTGAGCGCCTATTTCAGTAGGGATGACTGGTTGTTTACTTCTGTCAAATATTTTAACATTCAGCATCTCTTCCAGTTTTTGTACCTGCATGCTCAATGTAGGCTGGGTAACAAAACATTTTTCGGCTGCACCCACGAAGCTTCGGTAAGTATCTACGGCAACAATATATTCAAGCTGTACTAAGGTCATATAGTTAGAATTGATCTATTGTAACAAATATATCAATTCTAACTATAGAACAGGGAAGCCTGAAGGTTTTTGTTTTGAAATTGACTTCAGGATGTTGAGAATCAGGTTAAAGAAATTAAACGTGCTTATTTAAGAAATCCTTATAGGCAAGATGAATGCCTTCTTCCAATTCCACCTGGTGTTTCCAGCCTAAGCTGTGCAACTTGGACACATCCATTAATTTGCGGGGTGTGCCGTCCGGTTTGCTGCTGTCAAAGGTTAAAGTTCCCTCAAATCCAACCACTTTTTTGATCAGTAAAGCCAGATCTTTTATGGTCAGGTCTTTGCCTGTACCGATGTTGATCAGGTGGTTTTCATTATAGGTTTGCATCAGGAAATAACAGGCGTCAGCCAGGTCATCAGCAAAAAGGAATTCCCGCATAGGAGAGCCCGAACCCCAAACCAGAACCTCGGCAGTCCCATTTATTTTTGCTTCATGGAATTTGCGGATCAGTGCAGGAAGTACATGTGAATTTTGTGGATGGTAATTGTCGTTGTAGCCATATAAATTGGTGGGCATTACAGAGATGAAATTGCAACCATATTGTGCGCGGTAAGCATCACACATTTTAATACCTGCAATTTTGGCAATTGCATAAGGCTCATTGGTTTCTTCGAGCAAGCCGGTCAGCAGATATTCTTCTTTTAGGGGCTGAGGTGCAAGTTTAGGATAGATACAACTGGAACCCAGGAACATCAGTTTTTTGACACCTGTTTTGTAAGCCTGATGAATGACATTGTTCTGAATGCACAAGTTTTCATATAAAAAGTCGGCCCGGTAGGTATTGTTGGCTACAATGCCGCCTACTTTAGCTGCGGCAAGAAATACATATTCCGGCATTTCTTTTTCAAAAAAAGCGGTTACTGCTTGCTGGTCGCGAAGATCCAGTTCGGAAGAAGTTCTGGTGAGGAGGTTGCTGTAACCTTCTTTTTCTAATTTCCTGAGGATCGCGGAGCCCACCATTCCGCGGTGACCGGCAACATATATTTTTGAGTGCTTTTCCAATTGTACTAAATTAAGGATACAAAAGTACGAATTTGAAAGCATGCTGCACAGGGCGTGGAATTAATTGTATTTTATCTAAGTTTGTATAAAATAATTTAAGTAGTGGGTAAAGATAAATTAAGAAAGTTTGCTGAGATAGACACGTTTGATAATGTGTATCAGTTGGAAGCCGGAAAAGAGTTGAAGGGAAGATGGGCCCGTCAGCACTTTAAAAATGAAAATCCTTTGGTATTGGAGCTGGCCTGTGGTAAAGGCGAGTATTCCGTAGGTCTGGCCAGGCTTTTCCCGGAGAAAAACTTCATCGGAATTGACCTGAAAGGAAACAGGATTTGGCGTGGTGCAAGAACCGGAGTGGATGAAGGAATTAAGAATCTGGCTTTTTTAAGGATACAGATTGAGGATATCATGGAATATTTTGGTGAAAACGAAGTGGATGAGATCTGGATTACTTTCCCCGATCCGCAACCGCAGGAAAGCAGGGAAAAGAAACGACTGACCTTTCCTGGTTTTCTGAACAAATACAAGGCTTTTCTTAAACCTGGCGGTAAAGTGAACCTGAAAACAGATAACGATGGTCTATATCAATATACAGTAGAAAAGGTGGAAGAACTGGGCTTACCTTGCTTTAAAAAGACAGATCAGCTGTATCAGTCGGAGTTTTATGATGAGGTTTTATCGATCAAGACCCATTATGAACGCATTTATTTGAAACGCGATAAAAACATCAATTATATACAATTTGCATTAGTCTGATGGATCAGAATTTCTATGAACAGGTTTTTGAAGTGGTGCGGCTGATTCCTAAGGGAAGAGTAACATCTTACGGAGCGATAGCCAAAAGTCTTGGTGCAGGCGGTTCTTCTCGTATGGTAGGATATGCCATGAGGCATGCGGACCAGGCACAGCCTTCTATACCTGCGCATAGGGTGGTGAACAGTAGCGGCTTGTTGACCGGAAAATTCCATTTTAATCCGCCTGAACGTATGGTGGAGCTGCTCGAAAGAGAGGGCGTTGTTGTTAAAAAGGATAAAGTCCAGAATTTCAAAACTGTGTTCTGGAACCCGCTGACAGAAATAGATATTTTATAATTCAGAAACCCTTAAAAATGGGAAAACTAGTAGAAGAATTTAACGATTATCGTTCTAAGATGAACGATAGGATCATGGAAACCGCAAACACAAACATTAAGCGTTTCTTTGCCCTGGATACCACCACTTATGCGGAAGGTGCTCTAGATGTAAAAACGAAAGAAATGCTGGGTTTGGTGGCTTCGATGGTTTTACGTTGTGATGACTGTATTAAATATCACCTGGAGAAGTGTTACGATGAGGGTGTTTCCAATGCAGAGATCAACGAGGTTTTTATGATTGCCAATCTGGTGGGGGGATCTATTGTCATCCCTCATTACCGCAGGGCAGTAGAATATTGGGATGAACTTAGTCTTTAACAGAGGATGAAAGAAATAATCAGGTGTGGTTGGTGTGGAACCGACCCTTTATATCAAAAATATCACGATGAAGAATGGGGCAAGCCGGTATACGATGACCGGGTCTTATTTGAATTTCTGATTCTTGAAGGTGCACAGGCAGGCCTGAGCTGGATTACCATTTTGAGGCGTAGAGAAGGTTATAGGAAAGCCTTTGCCGGATTTGACGTGGTTAAGGTTGCTGCTTTTAATGAAACGGATGTGGAGCGGCTGATGCAGGATGAAGGGATCATCCGCAATCGCTTAAAGGTGAATGCTGCCATTACCAATGCGCGCTTGTTTATGGAAATCCAGAAAGAATTTGGGTCATTTTCTGATTATATATGGGGATTTTTACCCAATAGAAAACCTATCCTAAATGATGTGAAATCACTTAGTGATGTGCCAGCACGCACGGAGATCTCAGATGCCATTAGCAAAGACATGAAAAAAAGAGGGTTTAAGTTCTTTGGAACAACGATTTGCTATGCACATATGCAGGCTACGGGAATGGTCAACGACCATATTGCAGACTGTATCAGTCGTTAAGGTTATTTATGCGCTGTATTATAGGCGTTGACATATGCTTTTACGCCTTGAATGTCAAAATCCTCTGTCTGATTGATCCGTCCGGCGAGATCCTGGTCATCGCCTAGTTTCTGGATTAGAGCAGCTCTGATCTGATCGGTTTTATCGTCAGCGTTACTATTTATTGGAATGACGACCATTGGCCCGGTACCTGGTTTTTCCAGATAATAAAAATCACGGCCTACAGGTTGAACATAATCATCCTGACGGTGTTTGCTGAGGTCAATAGAGATTCCGCCTCCAAAGCCTACGCCACTTCCATAAGTGCCTGTACCCACACCAACACCCACAGAAGGTGTTATACGAGACCGTTTTCTAGGAGGCGCTGTCATCGTATTACTGCTGCTGATGGAATACAGGTTCACCGCACCAAGTTCTTCCACTTTAAAGAAACGGATTTCCATATTGTTTCGGATGAGGATTGGCCTGCTCACGTAGGTGTTTCCATTCCATAAAAATTCCTGTACGTCTTTGGCTTTGTATTCCGCTATCGATTCGTCATCCAGTTTGATCCTAACTACGGCATTGTTGGTGCCCTGGACAGTTCCTCTTACAAAATTGCCCTCTGATATGATCACAGCATCCTGCGCAGATACACTTACTGTGATCCCAAGCAGCAGGAAAAATAGTATGGATAATTTGATTGATTTCATGACTTTATTCAGCTAACGTAATTTGTGTTGTGTTTGTTATATAAACAAAAATAAATAATATAAGCTCAGTTTGCATCCCTATTGTTAACTTTGATTGACTAGATTGGAATTAAGGCAAATTTACGGTCATTATACAGCGATAAGCTCTTGATCGCTTAATCTTCATTAAACCGCTGAAAGCAGCTTGAAGACAATTAAGAGAAACAAAAACGACTGAAAAAACACTTATATAATGATGAAACCTGCAAAGCTTATATCTTTCAAAATAGAATACACAAGCTTTGCAAGCTTCATTACCGATAAAAAACAAACCGAGTTTACGAGCTCATTAATACAAAAAAGAGAACGATAAACAAAGCATTAATAATGATATAATGATGAAAAAACTTTTTCTTCTTGACGGTATGGCGCTCATCTACCGGGCACACTTCGCATTGAGTAAAAACCCAAGATTTACGTCCACTGGTGTGAACACCTCTGCAGTAATGGGCTTTGCAAATACTTTAATGGAGGTTCTAAAAAAAGAAAAACCAAGCCATATAGCTGTTGTTTTTGATACGGAGGCCCCAACGGAACGACATACGGATTTTGAGGCCTATAAAGCACACCGTCAGGCTATGCCCGAAGATCTTTCTGCCGCTTTACCCTATGTCTTTAAGCTAATTGAAGGGTTTAATATCCCTGTAATCACCAAAGATGGTTTTGAAGCAGATGACATCATCGGAACGCTGGCCAAAGAAGGAGAGAGAAGAGGATATACGGTATATTGTATGACGCCTGATAAAGACTTTGCACAACTTGTATCCGATAATATCTTCATTTATAAGCCCGCACGAATGGGAAATGAAATGGAGATCCTGGGCGTTCCGGAAGTGCTGGCCAAATGGGAGATCGAAGATGTAAAACAGGTCATTGATATCCTGGGACTATGGGGTGACGCAGTGGATAATATTCCAGGTATCCCGGGAATTGGGGAGAAAACAGCGAAATCATTGATCAGGCAATATGGCTCTATGGAGAATATTATTGCCCATTCTCATGAACTGAAAGGTAAACAGCGTGAAAATGTAGAGAACTTTGCTGAACAGGGGTTGATCTCTAAAAAGCTGGCGACGATTATCCTCGATGTTCCTGTCGAATTTGATGACCATGCACTGGAGATGGGAGAGCCAAGCAGAGAGCTGCTGGAACCTTTGTTTGCTGAACTGGAATTCAGAACCATTGGAAGACGGGTGTTCGGAGAAGATTTTACGGTTGGAAGTACAACCACAACGGTGTCGCAACAAACGGATCTGTTTGGAAATGTAGTGGAAACGGTTCGAAGGGTAGAAGTTGTGGTGTCGCCACCACCACCGGTTTTTGAACAGCCGGAAATTAAGACGATAGAAGATGTGGAACACCAATATTTGCTTGTAGAAACGGCAGAGCAGCGGAAAGAGCTGATTGAATTGCTGATGAAACAGGAAAATATTTCTTTTGATACAGAAACTACAGGGACTGATGCAAATATGGCCGATCTTGTTGGATTGTCCTTTTGTATAAAACCAGGTGTAGCTTATTATATTCCATTGTCTGAAGACAGAACGGAAGCGCAGCGGATTATTGATGAATTTAGACCAGTGCTGGAGAATGAGCAGATTGCCAAGACCGGGCAAAACTTAAAATACGATATCCTGGTGATGAAATGGTATGAGGTGCAGGTAAAAGGCCGGTTATTTGATACCATGCTGGCGCATTATCTGATTGATCCGGATACCAGACACAATATGGATATTCTTTCTGAAAATTATCTGAACTACAGGCCGGTGTCCATAACCACGCTCATTGGGGCTAAGGGGAAAAACCAGGGCAATATGAGAGATGTTCCTGTCGAAAAAGTAGTAGATTATGCTGCGGAAGATGCGGATGTGACTTTGCAGCTGGCTAACGTTTTTGAGCCCATGCTGAAAGAGCTGAATGCATCAACGCTCGCTACAGAAGTAGAAAATCCTTTGGTGTATGTATTGGCTGATATAGAGAAAGAAGGCGTCAGGATTGATATAGATACTTTACTGAATTATTCCAAAGAACTGGAAACAGACATCCGGAGGTTTGAGCAGAACGTTTATGATAAATGCGGTGTACAGTTTAACCTGGCCTCTCCAAAGCAATTGGGAGAAGTATTGTTTGATAAACTTCAGCTAGACCCTAAGGCAAAAAAAACAAAAACGGGGCAATATCAGACTGGGGAAGATGTATTGCTTGCCCTGGCACATAAAAGCGATATTGTACAGGATATCCTGGATTTTCGCCAGTTGCAGAAACTTAAATCGACCTATGTGGATGCCTTGCCTTTAATGGTAAACCCTAAAACGGGTAGGGTACATACGAGTTATAACCAGGCTGTGGCTGCCACAGGCAGGCTGAGCTCTAATAACCCCAATTTACAGAACATCCCGATTCGTACGGAGCGGGGAAGGGAAGTGCGAAAGGCTTTTATTGCCAGAGATGAAGATCACATCCTCTTATCTGCGGATTATTCTCAGATCGAACTTCGCATTATTGCGGAGATCAGCAAGGAAGAAAATATGCTGGATGCGTTTAGCAAAGGAATTGACATCCATACGGCAACAGCAGCGAAAGTATATGGTGTGCCTATTGAAGAAGTGGATTCTACGCAAAGAAGAAATGCTAAAGCCGTGAATTTCGGAATCATATATGGGCAATCTGCATTTGGTTTGTCGCAGAATCTGGGTATTCCCCGTAAAGAAGCGGCACAAATCATTGAGCAATATTTTGAGCAGTATCCTGGTATTAAAAGATATATGAGCGATACCATGAACTTTGCCAGGGAAAATGGCTTTGTAGAGACCATCCTGGGTAGGAGAAGATACCTGAGAGACATTAACTCTGCAAATCAGACGGTGCGTGGATTTGCGGAACGAAATGCGATCAATGCGCCGATACAAGGTTCTGCGGCAGATATGATCAAGGTGGCTATGATCCATATTCATAAGGATATTCAGGAGAAAGGATTAAAGTCAAAAATGACGATGCAGGTGCATGATGAGCTTGTGTTTGATGTGCTCCGTTCTGAAGTAGCGGAAATGAAAGAAATCATTGCGTACCGAATGAAAACAGCCATCAAAACAGCAGTGCCGATAGAGGTGGAAATCGGAGAAGGAAATAATTGGCTTGAAGCACACTAAAATTGAAATATTTTTATTTAACTTTCGTTAACCAATATTGGATTAAAGAAAATACTAGAAAAACATGAAAAAATTATTAAGTTTTGTTGCCGTGGCCTTACTGGGTTTAAGTACTACCTTTGCTCAGACTGCTGCGCCTGCGCAGACCGTAAAAAAGACAGCTAAAAAAGTAGAAACTAAGGCTACAACTACGGTTGCTGGTGCTAAAAAAGAAACGAAAGCAGCAGCTACGAAAACGGTGACCTCTACTAAAACTACAGCAGCTGCGGTAAAGAAAGACGGTACACCGGATATGCGCTTTAAAGAAAACAAAGCTAAAGCTGCAGCAGTAGCCGGTCCGGTGAAGAAAGACGGAACTGCTGATATGCGTTATAAAGCAAACAAGAAAACAACAGTTGTGGTGAAAAAGAACTAAGCCATAAGTGTAAATAAAAAAGGCTCGTTTCTGTTTGAAACGGGCCTTTTTTATGGCTTTTTATAATTCTATGGTCTCGCCGATTGCGGGTAAGAATAGCTTTTTGTTCTCCCGGGTAAATTTAGACAGGGCCTCTTCTGTGTCAATTTCAATGAGCGAAAAAGTATTGTAATGAACGCCGATCACCTGATCGCAATTGATGTATTTAGTGGCCACCAGAGCATCATCTACATCCATTGTGAAATTGCCCCCAATAGGCAGGATGGCATAATCGATCTTATAGAGATCCGCAAGGATCTTCATGTCTGCATTTAAAGAGGTATCTCCAGCAAAATAAATGGTCTTACCAGCAGTTTCTAATACAAAACCAGCCGGATTACCTCCATAACTACCATCTGGCATAGAGCTGGAATGTGTAGCCCAGACCATTCTCAGGTTTCCGAAGTCAAATTTCTGCTTTCCGAAATTCATGGGATGAACGTTTGTAATGCCTTGTTTCGCTACCCAATCCATTACTTCAACCATTCCAATTACCTTTGCATTGGTTTGTTTTGCCAGCTCCACCAGGTCTGCAATGTGATCTCCATGGCCATGGCTCACCAGAATGTAATCTGCCTGTATAGCTGTGGTGTCAATATGACTGGCCAAAGGATTAGGCTTAATAAAAGGATCGAAAAGAAACTTTTTTCCTTCTGCTTCCAGCAAAAAGCAGGATTGTCCGTAATAGGTATATTTCATGATTTTAGATTAACTTCCAAACATTCCGCCAAGACCGCCCAACATGCCTTGGGTTGCACTCTGCATTTCTGCTGCGCTTACCTGATCTGCCTGTGTTAAAGCTTTGTTAATAGCTGTCAGCAGAAGTTCCTCTAATTCCTCTTTGTCAGCCTCTTTAAAGAATTCTTCTTTAATCTCTACAGCTGTGATTGCTTTATTGCCTGTAGCGGTAACCTTAATTGCTCCTCCCTCTACTTCGCCATATACAGAGATGGTATCTAGTTTTTTCTTGATCTCACCCGCCATCTGCTGTGCGGCCATTAGTTTATCGAACATAGTATTTGTGTTTTATATTTTAAACGAAATTAAGGGAATTTAGTTTAAAGTTTCTGTTGTTATTTAACATTGGTCAATGTGCTTTTCTTGGTTTTGCTCTTTCATATTGCTCTGGCCACTTGATTTCGTCATCAAATTCAAAAGCGGCCTGTAATGGAAAATAAGGATTTCTAAGCAGCTCCCTGGCCATAATGATCAGGTCGGCCTGGTCATTGCCCAGAATATCTTCGGCTTGTTGTCTGTCTGTTATTAAGCCAACTGCACCGGTCAATATGCCGGTTTCTTTTTTGATCTGCCCGGCAAAACCAACCTGGTAGCCTGGGCCAACCGGAATTTGCTGATGCTCTGAAAGGCCGCCACTGGAGCAGTCAATAAGATCTACATCTTTACTTTTCAAAATACCGGATAACCTGACAGATTCTTCGGGAGTCCATCCGCCCTCTGTCCAGTCTGTTGCAGAGATCCTGACGAAAATTGGGTTTGTTTTTGGCCATACTTCACGAATGCTGTCCAGGACCTCGATGAGGAAACGGATCCGGTTCTCAAAGCTTCCTCCGTACTGGTCTGTCCTGACATTGCTTAAGGGCGAAAGGAATTGATGGATCAGGTAGCCATGGGCAGCATGTATTTCTACCACTTTATAGCCGGCTTCAATGGCGTAAATAGCTGCGGCTTTAAAATCGGACTTTATTTTTTTGATGCCTTCCAGATCCAGGGCTTCAGGCACCTCATCACCTTCGTGAAAGGGAATTGCGCTCGGGGCAAAAGACTTCCAGCCGCCTTCGCTCAATTTGATTTGTTTGCCCCCTTTCCATGGAACTTCAAAACTGGATTTACGTCCGGCATGGGCAAGCTGTATGCCTGCAACGGCGCCGTTTGAATGGATGAATCCGGTTATTCTTTTGAGCATGGGCAGGTGTTCCTCTTTCCATATGCCCAGGTCTCCGGCGGTGA
Organism: Pedobacter nutrimenti; assembly: GCF_032678445.1. Taxonomy (GTDB): domain Bacteria; phylum Bacteroidota; class Bacteroidia; order Sphingobacteriales; family Sphingobacteriaceae; genus Pedobacter; species Pedobacter nutrimenti_A. Next base: position 396,960 of record NZ_JAVTSQ010000002.1, on the reverse strand, counting down.
TGCGGCCTTCGGAAGACACTGCCGTGGCTTCCTGAAGGATCAAAGAAGAACCACCTACGGCACGGCTTCCAAGATGGACCAGGTGCCAGTCGTTTGCAAAGCCGTCTTTTGCAGAATACTGGCACATAGGTGAAGTGACGATCCTGTTTTTGAGACGGATGTTTTTGAGCTGCAGAGGAGAAAATAATAAAGACATAACTTGTTTTTTATGTAAATCTAACAACTCGTCATTACATTTGTTCAGGGGCTATTGTAAGCAGAAATTCATTTTTAAGTATTGCGGAAGTTTTGGCTTATAAATTGAGTAGTATCCGATGAAGAAGAGGAAATCTCCCTGAGCATGGGCTCTTTGGATAAATGACTGAAAATAGCAGGGGAAAAGAGGTTTTTTAAAACTTTGGGGGAGAAAGTTTTTTTTGAGCTTAAAATGATAGATAAAATGTAAAAAAATGAAAAACTTATTGCACAACTCAATATTTATTTAAACCTTTGCGCCTCAAGTAATTTAAAGCGGGAATATATACAGAAAATGATCAAGACGAATCTCCATAAACTTTCCATCTTAGAAGCAAAAAATATTGCTTCCAGAAGCTTGTTTATTGAACGTCTGCGACCCATATTTTCTGTCACAACAAACCGGCAAAATTATACACCCCGTATTTGAGTGATATCTTTACTCAATCATAGAGGATTGCCTCTCAAAAAACAATTAATCAAAATTTTTATCTTTTTTCGTTATCCTATTAATGAATATAAACGATTTTATAGTGCAGGTTGCACTTCCTGAACATCGTGTCTTTGCAGAAGAAATCTGCGAGGAAATGGCGGAGTCTGCTAAAGCCCGTGGTACGGGTATTGCAAAACGTTCGCCGGAGTATGTTGCAGGGAAAATGTCCGACGGGAAGGCTGTAATTGCATTTCATAAGGACGGCTCCTGGGCTGGCTTCTGTTACATTGAAACCTGGAGCCATGGACAGTTTGTAGCCAATTCTGGTCTCATTGTAAGTCCAAAATATAGAAAAGCCGGTTTGGCCAACGCCATTAAACACAAGATTTTTGAATTGTCCCGACAGAAATATCCTAAAGCAAAGATCTTTGGGTTGACGACAGGTCTTGCTGTAATGAAGATCAATTCAGATCTGGGTTATGAACCTGTTACCTATTCTGAGCTTACTCAGGATGAGGAGTTCTGGAAAGGTTGTCAGAGTTGTGTGAATTTTGAAATCCTGACCATGAAAGAGCGCAAGAACTGTATGTGTACGGCGATGCTTTATGATCCGGAAACAAAGAAACACGACGTGGCTAAGAAGTTTGCAGAAGAACTGCAAAAGAAACCAAAGTTGTATGAGCGTTTTATGCGTATTAAACAACGACTGGTGCTGAAACCCAAAGAATCAAATAAGGGATTTAAATCCCTGTTAATGTTAATCCCAGTTTTATTTAAATAATTGTTGCCGACGGATTTGCGTATGCAGGTCCATTACCCTTAAAACACAATAAAGACTCATGAAGAAGAAAGTAGTTTTAGCTTTTAGCGGAGGTTTAGATACTTCATTTTGCTGTATTTATTTAGCACAGGACCGTGGTTTGGAAGTACATTCTGTAATTGTAAATACAGGTGGTTTTTCTGAAAACGAATTACAGGAAATTGAGAAACGGGCTTATGCACTTGGTGTGGCCTCTCATGCTGTTGTTGATGAAACGGCTAATTATTATGAGGGATGTATTAAATATCTTGTTTTTGGAAATGTATTGAAAAATGCAACTTACCCGCTTTCTGTGAGTGCAGAACGTGTAAGCCAGGCAACTGCTATTGCAAATTACGTAAAAAAGATCGGTGCGGATTATGTGGCACACGGAAGTACTGGTGCCGGAAATGATCAGGTTCGTTTTGATATGATTTTTAACATCATTATACCTAATGTGGAGATCATCACACCGATCAGAGATTTGAAGTTATCCCGCGAAGCGGAAATTGAATATTTACAGAAACACGGTGTAGAATATAGTGCAGAAAAAGCTAGATATTCTATCAATAAAGGCCTTTGGGGTACCTCAGTTGGTGGTAAAGAGACTTTAACGTCTCATGAGACCCTGCCTGAAGAAGCATGGCCAACACAGGTTTCAGAAACTGCACCGCGCAAAGTGGAGCTGCGTTTTGAAAAAGGAGAGTTGGTTGGAATCGATGGAGAGAATTTGCCACCGGTAACAGCCATACAGAAACTACAGGCCATGGCCCAGCCTTATGGAATTGGAAGGGACATCCATGTTGGAGATACCATTATCGGAATAAAAGGTCGTGTTGGTTTTGAGGCTGCGGCCCCGTTGGTGATCATTAAAGCACACCATACTTTAGAGAAGCATACTTTGACCAAATGGCAGCTTTCCTGGAAAGACCAGTTGGGTTCATTTTATGGAAACTGGTTGCATGAAGGTCAGTTCCATGATCCAATCATGAGAAATATCGAAGCTTTTTTAGCAGATACACAGGAAACGGTAAGCGGAAAAGTATTTGTTGAACTTTTACCATATCGCTTCCAGATCATTGGAATTGAGTCTGAGCATGACTTGATGAGCAATAAATTTGGTTCTTACGGAGAAATGAACAATGCCTGGTCTGGTGAGGACGTGAAAGGCTTTTCTAAAATTTTTGGTAACCAGGTCATGATCTGGCATAAAGTGAATAAACATGAAGATTAAAGCAGGTATCATTGGTGGTGCGGGGTATACAGGTGGCGAAATGCTGCGTATCCTGGTCAACCATCCTTCGGTAGAGATTGCCTTTGTACATAGCAATAGTAATGAAGGCAACCTGATCTCAGACGTACACACCGATCTTTTTGGTGATACGGACCTTCGTTTTACAGGCACACTTTCAGCGGATATTGATGTTTTGTTCTTGTGCGTTGGCCATGGTGATGCAAAGAAATTTCTCGCGGCCAATCCTATAGCGCCTTCTATTAAGGTCATTGACCTGAGTCAGGACTTCAGGCTGAAAGCGAATGCCTCAAACCAATGGGTGTATGGTTTACCGGAACTTAACCGGGAGGCCATCAGAACAGCGAATTATGTGGCTAATCCTGGATGTTTTGCGACCTGTATACAACTGGCATTAATCCCCTTGGCTGCGAAAGGCTTGTTAAAAGGAGAGGTGCAGATCAATGCAACAACCGGTTCTACCGGGGCTGGTCAAAGTTTGGCGGCTACTTCTCATTTTAGCTGGAGAAATAATAACCTTTCGGTTTATAAGGCTTTTGAGCACCAGCATTTAAATGAGATCGGAGAAAGCCTGGTGCAGCTGGATGCTGGCTTTGACAGCGTTTTGAATTTTATTCCACAGCGTGGTGACTTTACAAGAGGGATTCTGGCTTCGGTTTATACGGAATCTCATCTTTCTGCTGAAGAACTACAGGAATTATATACTTCTTACTACGAAGGGCATGCCTTTACGCATGTAAGTGCAAGGAATATTGATCTGAAACAAGTGGTCAATACCAATAAGGGGCTGGTGCATGTAGAAAAGCATGGCAATAAGGTTTTTGTGGTCAGTATAATTGATAATCTGCTGAAAGGCGCAAGCGGACAGGCGGTTCAAAACATGAATTTAATGTTTGGACTGGAAGAACGGCAAGGCCTGGCACTTAAAGCAGCAGCATTCTAAAATCAATTTGTACACCAGTTAAAAATATTAAAATGAACTTATTTGACGTTTATCCACTAAATGATATAGAAATTGTAAAAGCTTCCGGCAGTACTGTCTGGGATGCAAGCGGACAGGAATACCTGGATTTATACGGAGGGCATGCGGTAATTTCTATTGGACATACCCATCCGCATTACGTAAAAAGAGTTACAGATCAGCTCAATAAAGTTGGTTTCTACTCCAATTCTGTTAAAATACCGTTGCAAGCGGCCCTTGCAGATAAACTGGGCCAGGTGTCGGGAAAGACAGACTTCCAGTTGTTTTTGTGCAATTCGGGAGCAGAAGCGAACGAAAATGCTTTAAAACTGGCTTCCTTTTATAATGGAAGAAAAAAGGTCATCGCTTTTAAAGGTGCCTTTCATGGAAGAACTTCGCTGGCGGTATCTGCTACAGATAACCCGAAGATCATTGCCCCGGTCAATGAAACAGATCATATTGTATTCCTGCCATATAATGATGTGGAAGCCCTGGAAGAAGCATTCAACAGCTATGGCAATGAAATCACTGCCGTAATTATAGAAGGTATACAGGGTGTTGGAGGAATTAAAGAAGCTTCGGTACCTTTTCTTCAAAAAATCCGTAGCCTTTGTGATGCCTATAATGCGGTCTATATTGCTGATAGTGTGCAATGTGGTTATGGCAGAACAGGCTTGTTTTATTCTCATGATGTAGCTGGCGTAAATGCCGATGTATATACCATGGCTAAAGGCATGGGCAATGGCTTCCCTGTTGCGGGAATTTCTATTGCGCCGAAATTCAAACCTTGGCATGGTATGCTGGGTACTACTTTTGGCGGAAATCACCTGGCTTGCGCGGCTGCTTTGGCTGTTCTTGAGGTGATGGAGCAGGATGGATTGATGAAAAATGCAGAGGAAGTAGGGGACTATCTGATCTCGGAACTTAAAAAAATTGAAGAGATCAAAGAAGTGCGCGGAAGAGGTCTGATGATCGGTATCGATTTACCGGAAGAACTGGCGCATGTGAAGAAAGAACTGTTATTCAAACACCATATTTTTACAGGAGAAGCCAAGCCAAATGTGATCAGATTATTGCCTGCATTGAATTTGACAAAAGAACAGGCTGATCAGTTTTTAGATAAATTTAAAACTATTTTAAGAGGATAGAAATGAACCAATTCACTTCAGTAAAAGACGTTGAGGATATCGGGCAGCTGGTGAAGGCCGCCCTGGATCTAAAGAGCAATCCCTATGCGGATCAGCATTTGGGAAAGAATAAAACCCTTGGACTGGTGTTTCTTAACCCAAGTTTGCGTACCCGTTTGAGTACACAAAAAGCAGCGATCAATTTAGGGATGAGTGTGATGGTGATGAATATGGATAAAGAGGGCTGGGCACTGGAAACACAGGATGGCGTCGTGATGAATGGCACTACGGTAGAGCATATTCGCGAAGCGGCCGCAGTGATGGGGCAATATTGTGACATCCTGGGCTTGCGTTCTTTTCCAAAACTGACCAACAGAGACGAAGATTACAATGAGGATTTCTTTAACAAGTTTGTAAAATACTGTGGAGTGCCTGTGGTGAGTCTGGAAAGCGCAACGCGCCATCCATTGCAGAGTCTTGCCGATCTGGTGACCATAAAAGAGACCTGGAAAGCGACGGCTAAGCCGAAAGTTGTTCTGGCCTGGGCACCACATGTGAAAGCATTGCCTCAGGCGGTTCCAAATTCATTTTCAGAATGGATGTGTAAAGCACAGGAAGAAGGAATGCTTGATTTCACCATTGTTCATCCTGAAGGATATGAACTGTGTGAGGATTTTACGCCAGGAGCGACCATCAGCCACCATCTGGAGGAGGCTTTAGATGGTGCAGATTATATCTATGTAAAAAACTGGTCGAGTTTTAAGGAGTACGGCAAGGTCTTGACTTATCCTGACGGCTGGATGATGAACAATGAGAAACTGAAGCACACCAATAATGCCAAAGTGATGCATTGTTTACCGGTAAGAAGGGATCTGGAATTGTCTTCAGAAATCCTGGATGGACCTAACTCTCTGGTGATCCATGAGGCTGGTAACCGTTTATGGGCAGCCCAGGCAGTTTTGAAAGACCTGCTGCAAAATCTAACTTAAAAAACAGAAGAGATGGAGCAGCTCACTATTGTGAAAATTGGTGGAAATGTCATTGACAATTCGGAAAACCTGCACCGGTTCTTACAGGACTTTACAGCGCTTTCCGGAAAAAAAATATTGGTTCATGGCGGCGGTAAAATCGCCACCGAGCTGGGTACTTCACTTGGTGTAGAAGCCAAGATGGTAGAGGGCCGGAGAATTACGGATATAGAAACACTCCGGGTGGTTACTATGGTCTATGCGGGGCTCATCAACAAGAACATGGTGGCTCAGCTTCAGTCTAAAGCCTGTAATGCTATAGGTTTGACAGGCGCAGACGGAAACATCATCAAAGCGGTTAAGCGGCCGGTGAAAACTATAGATTATGGCTTTGTGGGAGATCTGGATGAGGCATCAGTTTCATCAGAGACACTGACGAGTTTACTGGAGGCGGGTCTGGTGCCTGTGCTTTGTGCCATCACCCATGATGGTGAAGGACAGTTGCTGAATACCAATGCAGATACCATAGCCTCTGCCGTTGCTGTAGCGATGTCTGTTGTTTACGACACCAGGCTGGTGTATTGCTTTGAGAAAAAAGGAGTGTTAAGGGATGTGGAGGATGAATCTTCTCTGGTAACGGAAATCAAAGCAGGAGATTTTGAAGGATTAAAGGAGCAGGGCGTCGTATCGGGAGGAATGATCCCTAAATTGCACAATGCATTTGAGGCGATAAAGAGTGGGGTAAAAATGGTGTATATTGGGAAGGCGGATGAATTGCCCCAGGTGAATACAAATGATTTTGGAACCAGGTTAATATCTTAAAACATGAAACAATATACAGGCAGGATTGCTATCCTGGGCAGCGGAAATATCGGACTGTCTCTGGCTAAGGGATTGGTGAAAGCAAACTATGTAGAGGCAGGTCAGATTTGTCTGACCAGGCGGAATACCGCAAACCTTTCCACTTTTTCTGCGCAGGGATTTGAAGTGACGAATGATAACGCGGCTGCGGTTGCAGCAGCTGATATTGTCGTGCTGGCTGTTCTTCCTCAACAGCTAAATCAATTGCTGGAGCAGATCGCCGGCGCAGTCGATACCAATAAACATTTAATCATTTCTGTCGCTTCAGGTGTAAGCTGTCACGACATCAAAGCCAAATTAACCGATGGGGTACAGGTGATCAGGGCTATGCCAAATACAGCTATAGCCATTGGCCAGTCTATGACTTGTATCGCGAGCGATAATGCCACAGACGCTAATATTGCCGAGGTAACCCGGATGCTGGAAACCGTAGGCTCTGTTGTAAAGATCAACGAAGACCTGATGACTTCTGCTACTGCTTTGTGTGCCTGTGGAATCGCTTTTTTCTTAAGAGCTATCCGCGCAGCTTCGCAGGGCGGGGTAGAAATTGGTTTTCATGCGGATGAAGCCCTTAAAATGGCGGTGCAAACAGCTAAAGGTGCTGCAGATCTGTTGCTGCAGATGGAGTCGCACCCGGAACAGGAAATTGATAAGGTAACCTCACCTAAAGGCTGTACCATTGCCGGCTTAAATGAAATGGAACATAATGGTTTCAGTTCTTCCCTGATTAAAGGGATCAAATTATCTGCTTTGAAAGCAGGAAACTTATATACAAAAGAATAGATCATATGATAGAACAACTGCAAAAAGACAGTTTAGAATTGTTGAAAAGATTGATCAGTATTTCCTCCTTCAGTAAAGAAGAAGAAGGGACTGCTGACGTGATTGAGCAGTTTTTGCAGGATAAAGGGATCAAAACCCATCGTAAATTGAATAACATCTGGGCCTACAATCAATATTTTGACGCCTCCAGGCCAACTTTGCTGCTCAATTCGCACCACGATACCGTAAAGCCAAATTCAGGTTATACCAGAGATCCTTTTTCTCCGGATGTGGTTGATGGTAAATTGTATGGTCTGGGCAGTAATGATGCTGGTGGTTGCCTGGTGTCTCTGATCGCTACATTTTTATATTTCAACGATCAGCAGGACCTGAGCTACAACATTTGCCTGGCCACCACAGCTGAAGAGGAGATCTCCGGAAATAACGGGCTGGAATGTATTCTTCCAGAGCTGGGGGAACTGGAATTTGCGATTGTAGGTGAGCCAACCCTGATGAACCTGGCGATTGCAGAGCGCGGTTTGCTGGTGCTGGATTGTGCTGTTCACGGAAAGGCGGGGCATGCGGCGAGAGAAGAAGGTGATAATGCGATATACAAAGCACTTAAAGATATTGAGTGGTTCAGGAATTACCGCTTTTCAAAAGTATCGGAAGTTTTTGGACCATTGAAAATGTCTGTGACCATTATAAATGCCGGATCACAGCATAATGTTGTACCTGAACTTTGCACTTTTACGGTAGATGTAAGGGTAACCGATGCCTATACCAATGAAGAAGTACTGAAGATCATCAGAACGAATGTAGATTGTGAGGTTAAACCACGTTCTGTTCGTTTGAAACCATCCTCTATCGATAAAGCTCATCCACTGGTACAGTCGGGTATTGCTCTGGGAAGAACAACTTATGGCTCCCCGACGACCTCAGACCAGGCTTTATTGAGCATACCTTCCGTAAAGGTTGGGCCTGGTGATTCTGCACGGTCACACATGGCAGATGAGTATGTTTTTGTGGAAGAGATCGGAGAAGGTATACAATTGTATATAGAGATGCTAAAGCCTGTTATTAAGGGCAAATAAGGAGTATTAACCACCCTGTCGGTATTTATTATTACTTTTGCGCAAGAGCAGAAGAGGAAGGACGGCAGCGGAATAACTGAATATAAATGAAGATCTGGCAAAAAAATATAGAGGTTAACAAGGATATTGAAACGTTCACCGTAGGCAGAGACAGGGAACTGGACCTGGAAATGGCAGCATTCGATGTGCTGGGTTCACTGGCACATGTAGAGATGCTGGAAAGTATAGGCTTGCTGACTGCTGAAGAGCTTGCGGCCATCCAGAAAGAACTTAAAAATATTTACAAAGATATTGAAGCAGGAAACTTTGTTATTGAGCAAAGCGTAGAAGATGTGCACTCTCAGGTAGAGTGGTTACTGACACAACGCATAGGCGAAGCAGGCAAAAAAATTCATAGCGGACGCTCCCGTAACGACCAGGTTCTTGTCGATTTGAAATTGTTTTTCAGAAACAGGATCGAAGAAATGGTACATCATACAGACGTGCTTTTTAAGCAGCTGATCGTCCTGAGCAATACGCATAAAGATAAATTGTTGCCCGGCTATACCCACTTGCAGATTGCTATGCCATCTTCTTTTGGCTTGTGGTTTGGGGCTTATGCAGAAAGCCTGGTGGATGATCTGGAACTGATGCTGGCCGCCTGGAAGGTTTGCAATAAAAATCCTCTTGGATCTGCTGCAGGCTATGGTTCTTCTTTTCCGCTGAACAGAACGATGACCACTAATCTTCTTGGCTTTGAACACCTGAATTATAATGTTGTTTATGCGCAGATGGGCAGGGGGAAAACGGAGCGGATACTGGCTCAGGCAATGTCTTCCATTGCAGCGACACTGGCAAAGATGTCTATGGACGTGTGCCTGTTTATCAACCAGAATTTTGGATTTATCGGCTTTCCTGATGAACTGACCACAGGATCGAGCATCATGCCTCATAAAAAGAATCCCGATGTATTTGAACTGATCCGTTCACGTTGCAATAAGATTCAGGCCTTGCCGAATGAGATTGCGATGATGACCACTAATTTGCCATCAGGATACCACAGAGATTTGCAGCTGTTAAAAGAAAATCTTTTTCCAGCCATCACTTCTCTGAACGAATGTCTGGAAATCGCCACCTATATGTTGCAGAACATCAGTATAAAAAGTGATATTCTGGCGGATAAAAAATATGCCTATTTATTTAGTGTGGAAGTGGTGAATGACCTTGCATTGAAAGGGGTTCCTTTCAGGGAAGCCTATAAGATTGTTGGAGAAAGTATAGAAAACGGCACTTTTGTGCCAAATACCAAGGTGAACCATACACATGAAGGCAGTATAGGTAACCTTGGTAATGAAGAAATAGAAAAAATGATGGGGACTGTACTGGCCCAGTTTAAATTTGAACAGACTAAAGAGGCCATAGAGAAATTACTGGCCTGAATTTTTAATCCTAATACATAAAATAGAATGAAAGTATCTGCACTAGCAAGTTCGCTTATTGGCTCTGAGATCATTAAAATTGGTAACGAGGTGAACGAGATGAAGCGTAAGGGCGCGTCCATTGCCAATTTAACAATTGGTGATTTTGATTCTTCCATTTATCCGATTCCGACAGAACTTAAAGCCGGTATCGTGGAAGCCTATCATCAGAACCAAACGAATTATCCGCCTGCAGATGGCGTATTGTCACTCAGGGAAACTGTTTCTGATTTGCTTAAGGACCGTTTTGATCTGGAGTATGCGTCCAACAGTATTTTAGTTTCCGGTGGCTCACGCCCGTTGATCTATGCGACCTACCTGGCACTGGTTGACCCCGGAGATACAGTTGTTTTCCCTGCTCCGTCCTGGAACAACAACCACTACGGCCACCTGACCTCTGCAAACGTTATTGCGGTAGAAACTCAGGCTGAAAATAATTTCATGCCCACTGCCGCACAACTGAAACCACATTTAAAGGGAGCAACCCTACTGGCTTTATGTTCTCCTTTAAATCCTACAGGTACAATGTTTACTGCGGAGCAACTGGAAGAGATCTGCGATGTTGTTCTGGAAGAAAATAAATCAAGAAAACCAGGTGAGAAGGCATTATACATCATGTATGATCAAATGTATTCTTTACTGACTTTTGGAAAAGCACATGTAAATCCGGTTGGCCTGCGTCCGGAAATGAGAGATTATACCATTTTTGTGGATGGCAGTTCTAAATGCCTTGCGGCAACTGGTGTACGTGTAGGCTGGGGATTCGGACCTGCGGAGATCATCGATAAAATGAAAGCTATTGTTGGCCATATGGGGGCATGGGCACCCAAAGCAGAGCAGGTAGCGATGGCGGGTTATTTTAAGGATAAGGCACAGGTAGATACTTTCCTGACGAGCTTTAAGCAGAAGATACAAGACAGTTTAAACGCGCTTTACGAAGGGTTTAATGCTTTAAAAAACGAAGGATTTCAAGTGGATGCAGTGGAACCGATGGGTGCCATTTATCTGACCATTAAGATCGATTATATTGGTAAAACAACACCAGACGGACAGTTGCTGAAAGATAGTGCCGATGTGAACTTTTATCTGATCAGAGAAGCCCAGGCTGCCCTGGTACCTTTTTCTGCTTTCGGTAATGATGACGATATGCCTTGGTTCAGAGCTTCTGTTGGTGCATGCTCTTTGCAAGACATTAAAGATATGATGCCAAGGATTAAAGCCGCTTTAAGCAAACTTAAATAAGATTTAACCTTTATTAAGAAGGCCGGTTGATATTTTCAACCGGCCTTCTTTTATTTAAATTCAGACGTTTTATGGAATTCGATATCTGGATAATCCCGCATGGTCATATTGATCATAAAGTCATTATCTGCAAGATAAACCGGATTTCCGTCTTTGTCTTCGCCAATATGCTGCTGCTTACGTTTTAAAAACTCCTCCAGCTTCTTTTTGTCTTTAGAGGTTACCCAATTTGACCTGCCATAACTTAAGGTCCTGAAATAAGCTTTTGCGCCATATTCATGTTCCAGACGGAAGGCAATTACCTCAAACTGAAGCTCACCAACGGCACCGATGATCTTACGGTTTCCTGGCTGCTGGGTAAAGAGTTGTGCTACTCCTTCTTCTGTAAGCTGCTGTATGCCTTTCTCCAGCTGTTTTGTTTTTAGAGGGTCTCTGTTCTCTACTTCCTTAAATATCTCAGGAGAGAAGCTAGGAATGCCCTTAAATTGTAATTGCTCTCCTTCTGTAAGGGTGTCTCCAATTTTAAAGTTTCCGCTATCGTATAAACCGACTACGTCGCCTGGCCAGGCTTCTTCTACAATGCTCTTTTCATTGGCCATGAAATCCATAGGATTGGAAAACTTCAGTTTCTTGTTCTGACGGGTATGGAAATAGAATTTGTTGCGTTCAAATTTGCCGGAACAGATTCTCAGGAAGGCAATGCGGTCACGGTGTTTAGGGTCCAGATTGGCATGGATTTTAAATACGAAGCCGCTGAAGTTCTTTTCATTCACCAAAACTTCCCGCTGTTCTGCTTCCCGGCTTTTCGGGCTGGGAGCAATTTTGATAAAAGTGTCCAGTAGTTCTTTAATTCCAAAGTTGTTAATGGCACTCCCAAAAAACACAGGGGCCAGTAATCCTTCGGTATACATACTTTGGTCCAGGTCTCCATATACACCATGCACCAGTTCGAGGTCACCTTTAAGATTTTCGAGCTCTGCCGGTTTCAGGAAGTTTTCCAGGTTTTTATCATTCAGGTCACTCACTTCAATCACCGGGGCGCTGATTTTTGTCTTATCCGGCTCGAAAAGGTTAAGATGCTTGTTGTAAATACTGTAAACGCCTTTGAAAGTATGTCCCTGACCGATAGGCCAGGAGAGTGGACAAAGACTGATATTGAGTTTGTTTTCTATTTCATCCAGAAGGTCGAAGGCATCTTTACCCTCCCGGTCCATTTTATTGATAAAAATAATAACGGGTGTATTACGCATACGGCATACTGCCATCAGTTTTTCTGTTTGTTCTTCGACACCTTTTACACAGTCAACCACCAGAATAACACTATCTACAGCCGATAAGGTTCTGTAAGTGTCTTCTGCAAAGTCTTTGTGTCCTGGTGTATCCAGGATATTGATCCTTTTGCCACTGTATTCAAAGCCCATAACTGAAGTCGCAACGGAGATTCCGCGTTGTTTTTCAATTTCCATAAAATCGGAAGTATTGCTTTGATTGGCTTTATTGCGTTTTACCGCACCTGCGGTATTAATAGCTCCCCCAAAAAGCAGGAACTTTTCCGTTAATGTTGTTTTACCAGCATCGGGGTGACTTATAATGGCAAATGTTTTTCGTTTTTCTATTTCCGGGTGAATCATAAAGAGTTAAGCATCTTTGCTTGATGAGGCTGCAAAGATAAAGAAAAAAATAAGGTATCTGTTTTCTAAAACAGATACCTTACAAAGCCCTTTTAAAAAGGGAGTATTAATTTCTCTCCGATCTGGATCCTCTATCTCCTCTGTTTTGTTGCTCAGGAGCCTTGTTTTCTCTTGGCGGAGCACTTTGCTGAACCCTTTGAGGTCTTGGCTGCTGTGGCTGCGCCTGCTGCGGGCGTTGAGGCTGTGCCTGAGGTTGAGGTTGCCTTTCCGGCCTTTGGTATTGTGGCTGAGGCTGACGTTGTGGCTGCTGCGGCTGCTGCTGAGGTTGTTGAGGTTGCTGCGGCTGAACAGGTCTGGTCTGCCAGCGCTGTGGCTGGTACTGCCTTGAGGTACCTTCAGGACGGGTTTGACCTTCAGGTCTTTGCCATGGTTGAGTTGAAGGTGTTCTGTCCGTTCTGGACGGCGTAGCAGGATTAGCTGTTGCATTGCCTTGTTCGTTCACAGGCTGGGTGCCCAGTCTGGATGGACGACCGTTATCTGGCCTGTTGTAATCCCTGCCTTGAGTTACCCCAGGACGAGTATTGCCATCATTAGGTACAGTAGTCATTGAACCCCTGTCTCCACGGTTTCCGTTATTACTTCTATCATTACCTACGTTACCGATGCTGGTTGGACGTCCGCCACGGTCACCTCTGCTGGTGGTATAGGTGCTTTCAGAACTTACATTCCTTGGTGCAGCAGGTCTTCCATCGTTTCCTCTGGACGGTCTTGGATTGTAAATATTTACCGTATTGTTTGTCACACCGCCGCGATCCGGTCTGCTTGTTCTGCTGACATTATAAACCCTAACATCCCGGTTGGTCGCGCGTCTGATATCATCACGTCCAGGGCCGGTAAAATAGGTGTTTCTACCACCGCGGTAAACATTGTTAATGATGGTCGTATTGTTAATAATGGTGACATTATTATAGCCTCCATATCTTGGGAAACGGTCATAATAGATGTTGCTCTGAGGTACAAAACACCACCAGGAATTTGGGATACGGTAGCCTCCCCCGAAGTTAATGTTGATATTTATGCCCGGGGCTAATGGTGCCCAGCCATAATATCCGCCACCGCTTCTCCAGCTTACCCAGGCAGGTCCCCAGGTGGTATCAGGAATCCATAACCATTCATTGTAACGGTTATAGACCCAGCGGCCATAGTGGAAAGGAGCCCAGCCCCAGTTGTAATCAGAAACCCAGGTATTGCCATATTCTGTCATGACCCATCGGCCATTGGTATAATAAGGCCTGAAATCCGACTGGTCAACATCGGGTCTCCATACATAACCATATTGTGAATCCTGTATCCAGGTTCCGTAAGGGGATAATTCATCGTAAAAAGTCTGCATGGAAACATCCTCTTCTTGTGCCGCCACTTTTTGTGCGGCCCCGGTGAGCAGGAGTACGAGTCCTAACACTAATACCGGTAGTTTAAACAATCTTTTCATTTGTGTGTGTGTTTATGTTAACCTAACTTAACTGTATCAATTTGAGTTCCAAATGCTGTAATGGTTTAATTATATATGGAATATTGCACTTAAATTATGATAAAGGGCGCAATTATATTGCTTAAGTGTGCAGTATTGCAATCATAAATTTGTATTTATTAATATACAATGACCGCCATATTGAAATAAAAATTGTCCAGTCCCATCCGAACTGAAAATCAAGTATATGAAGAATATTTTGTTCCGTTGACTCTTTACCGGTAATTATTTTATTCTTTTGCAGATCGCTTTTAGCAGACAGTGCTTTTTGCGTAAAGTTAGAATGCATTAGAAAAACGATACAATTCATGAAAACCGGTACCCTTTATCTTGTTCCAGTCCCATTAGCAGAGCAGGCTGCTTCAAAATCTTTTATGCCCTTTGTGGTGGAGACCATCAATGCGATCGACACTTATATTGTCGAGAATGAAAAGACCGCCCGTAAATTTCTTAAAGAAGCAGGCTTAAAGCGGCCGCAAAGTGAACTGATCATTCATGATTATGGAAAACATAAGAGGACTTCCTCGCTGGCGCCTTTTTTTAAAGAGCTGATGAGCGGGAAAGATGTGGGTTTAATGAGTGAAGCTGGTTGTCCGGGTGTGGCTGATCCAGGGGCGGATGTGGTGGCGGAGGCGCACCGAAGAGGGATTAAAGTAGTACCTCTGGTAGGGCCAAACTCTATTCTGCTGGCTTTGATGGCTTCTGGGTTTAATGGTCAGAGTTTTACTTTCCATGGCTATTTGCCTATTGACAAAATACAAAGAGGAAAGCGGATTAAGGAACTGGAGCAGTTGGCACAGAAATATCAGCAAACACAATTGTTTATAGAAACCCCATTTAGAAACAACCAGTTGCTGGAAGATGTGCTAAAAAACGCAATGCCCCAAACCTTGCTTTGTGTGGCCTGCAATCTGACAGGTGAAGACGAATATATTAAAACACAATCTGTGGCATTTTGGAAAAAGGAAAGGATTGATCTGCATAAGAAGCCAGCGATCTTTTTATTGTACCGTCAGTTTTAACGGTACATATTTTTACCCTCAATAAAGGCAAGAACATTGTCGGGGAGAAAATATTGTACATTTTTTCCTTCCTGGATGGCCTTGCGGATAAAAGTAGATGAAATGTCCATTTGAGGCGTTTCAGTAACCTGAATAGATGGATGGTCCTTCCAGGGAGAGAGGTCTGCACCTGGTCTGGGGTAAACATAGATCTGGTGATTTTGAAGGATCACCTCGTAGTTCTTCCATTTTTTCAAAGAGACGAGGTTATCTGCGCCCATGATTAAAGCAAAAGATCTGCCTGGATACTTTTCCTGCAGGTAGGCCAGTGTATCCACCGTATAGGAAGGCTGTGGTAAACCGAATTCAATATTGCTGACCTTCAGTTTTTCTGAATTTTCTGTGGCCAGTCTCACCATCTCCAGGCGGTCATACATGTTGGACAGACCTTTTTTATTCTTTAAAGGATTGTGCGGCGATACCACCATCCATACCTCATCCAGATCCGTAAAACCAGCCATGTAACTGGCAATAATGAGGTGTCCGGTATGAATGGGGTTAAAGGAACCGAAAAAAAGGCCTGTCTTCATCGTCGTGTTATTGGCTTAAGAAATCGCCAATCAGTTTTTCTGCTTCTGCGCAGGCGGTGTCCAGGTCGAAGTTTTTCAGGACAACGTCAAACTTATCTGCATATTTAAGCTCTTTTTCTGCCTTTATAAAGCGTTCTTTTAGTTTTTCTTCACTATCTGTCCCTCTTCCACTTAAACGCTCCTTTAAAACCTCCAATGACGGCGGTTGTACAAAAATGGCCAGTGCGTGTGATTCATACTTTCTTTTCAAGCGGAGACCGCCTTCTACATCAATGTCAAAAATTACATGCTTGTCTTCATTCCAGATCCGTTGGATCTCTGACCGCAGGGTGCCGTAGAAAGTACCGTTATAGACTTCTTCAAATTCCACAAACTCCTGGTGAGCAACTTTGTGAAGGAAAGCTTCCTTAGAGATAAAATAATAATCTTTTTCATGTTGCTCATCACCTCTGGCTTCTCGGGTGGTCGCTGAAATAGAAAAACTTAAAGAGGGGAACTTTTTAAGCAGATGTTTTACGATGGTTGTTTTGCCAGCTCCTGAAGGTGCTGAAAATATAACGAGTTTACCTTGTTTCATTGATGTATTATTCAAATACTAAAGTACGTTTAGCAATTGTTCCTTGATTTTTTCTAATTCTTCCTTCATACCCACAACCAATTGCTGGATTTGAGCGTCATTCGCTTTTGCGCCCATGGTATTGATCTCTCTGCCAATCTCCTGTGAAATAAAACCTAATTTTTTGCCATTGGCATCCTTGCTTTTTAACGTTTCAATGAAATAATCACAATGACTTTTTAAGCGGATCTTCTCTTCTGTGATGTCTAGTTTATCAATGTAATAGATCAGTTCCTGTTCCAGACGGTTTTGGTCGACATTCATTTTACCCACGTTATCTTCCAGGAACTGGTTTAGCCTTGCCCGGATCTGCGGAATTCTTAAAGGTTCAAGAACTTCAACCTGTGCAAAGAAGCTCAGGATGTTTTTGATGCGGAGCTCCAGGTCTGTTTTAAGCACGCGGCCTTCGTCTTCCCTGAAACGGTTAAATTCCTGAAGAGCCTTGTTAAACGTGCTGTAGAGAATATCCCAGTCTGCTTCATTAACCTCTTCGTCGGTATAGTTCACCACATCCGGAAAATTCAGTGCAGCCTGCAATAAATTGCTGGAATTGGCACCTAAGTCCTGGTTGATGGCCTCTAACTGTTTGTAGTATCTGCTCAGCAGGGCTGCATTGATCTGTGCACCTTTCAATTGCTCATCACTGCGTTCGATATTGACAGAAACATTTACTTTTCCCCGTTCAATATCCTTACTGCAAACATTGCGTAAAAAGAGTTCCTTTTCTGAAAAAGCTCGGGGCAACTTCAGGCTGAGCTCTAAAAACTTACTGTTCAGAGATTTGATCTCTACCGCAAATTTCACATTCTGATGATCCGTAGAGGCCAGGCCATAGCCTGTCATTGATTTTATCATGTGCAAAGATATAATTTATTGTGAAATGGTTGAAAAGTAGTCCATTTAACTTTTTTAACGTTTTTTTAACGTTATGGAAGAAAAACATTGGCTAAATTTGTGTAAATTAAACCTGCCCTATGAAATTAAAGCCCCTCTGTATACCCGCTACGCTATTGTTATTCATGGCTTTTAACGTGTCTGCCCAGCAAGGATTTATCCTTAAAGGAGTCGTTATGGAGCGGGGAACAACAAATCGCATTACTTCAGGAGAGGTGGTCAATAAAAGAACAGAGGGAAGCGTAAATACCAATGACCTTGGTTTATTCCAGATAAAGGTCAATTTAGGCGATACGCTGTTTGTTTTCAAAAATGAATTTGCGAATGCAGAAGTTGTTGTACAGTCCAACAAAGATCTGGTGATCTATCTCAACCGATCAACCGATCTTAGGGAAGTGAATATTTACGGAGAGTCAAAGAAACAGGAATTGGATGGAATGCGTCAGGAATACAGAAATAAGGGTTCCTTCTATGCGGGTAAACCACCACTGTTGTCTTATCTTTTTTCGCCGTTGACAGCAGTATATGAATTATTTGGCCGTACCCCAAGAAATGCACGTCATTTTGGGAAATTCTATTCCAATGAGATGCAACAAACCGAGATTGATGGCTTTTTTAATGAATCTATTATTAAAAAGCACACCGACCTGAAGGATAAAGATCTGGAAGATTTTATGCTGAATTACAGGCCGGATTATAGTGTGGCCAGCAAATGGACTGAATACGATGCCATAAAGTACATCCGGGATTCTTATAAAAAATACACAGATACCCTGAGAAAGAAATAATTAGATGGATAAGGCCTCGCAGGTCTTTTCTGCAGCGAGTTTCTCTGCATTCTTTTTGTTATAATCCCTTCCAACACCATAACTTTCTCCATCAATCATCGCTTGTATAGTGAAAAGTTTTGCACTTTCGCCTTCTCCATTATCAATCATATCGAAAGTGATGTCCTTGCCGTGGCGCTGGCACCATTCAATCAGTTTACTTTTGAAATTGGTTTCAGTAAGCTCCAGGGTATGAATGTCAATATAAGGTTTGACAATACGTTTAAGAAGAAAATCTTTGGTGAAATTGTAGCCTTTATCCAGATAAACAGCCCCAACAAGTGCTTCAAAAGCATCTCCAAGCATCGAGTGATGTTTGGTTTGCATATTGACCATTTTCTGGTCAAAAACAATCAGCTGATCAAAGCCCATTTTTCGGGCAAGCTGGTTTAAATTGGCGCGGTTTACAATTTTCGAACGCATCTCGGTTAGAAAACCTTCCTCTTTATAAGGGTAACTTTTAAACAGCAGTTCTGCAATGACTGAGCCAAGTATAGCGTCCCCTAAAAATTCGAGACGCTCATTACTGCTTTTACTGCCATTTTTAAGTGTTTTTGCTACAGACCGATGCCTGAATGCCATTTTGTATAAAATGGCATTACCAGGCACAAAGCCTAAAATATTTTTTAGCTTTCTTATAAACTCCCTATCTGGAGATAAATGGAGTTTATATAGGTTAAATAAAGGCATTGATGGTAGCAAATATCACTATTTGGTCTTATTCCTCGTATTTTTTAAAAATTACAGATGCGTTATGTCCTCCAAAGCCGAAAGTATTACTTAATGCAGCGCGAACTTTACGTTTTTCAGCCTTATTAAATGTGAAATTCAGTTTCGAATCGAACTGTGGATCATCCGTAAAGTGATTTATAGTTGGAGGTACAACATCATTTTTTACCGCAAGTATTGCAGCGATAGCTTCAACAGCACCGGCAGCACCCAGCAGGTGTCCCGTCATAGATTTTGTTGAGCTGATATTTAATTTATAAGCATCCTCACCAAAAAGGTCTACAATAGCCTGAGTTTCAGAAATATCTCCAAGAGGGGTAGACGTTCCATGAACATTGATATAATCAATATCGCTGGTAGACAATTTGGCATCGTTCAATGCATTTGTCATTACCATTTTAGCACCCAATCCTTGCGGATGAGGAGCCGTGATATGATTGGCATCAGCACTCATTCCGCCACCAATAATCTCAGCATAAATCTTCGCTCCGCGTTTCTTTGCATGTTCAAGCTCTTCCAGAATGATCGTCCCTGCACCTTCACCTGCAACAAAGCCATCACGGTCTTTGTCAAATGGTCTGGATGCTGTTTTAGGGTCATCATTACGTGTAGAAAGGGCATGCATTGCGTTGAACCCGCCAATACCAGCTTCATTAATAATCGCTTCAGATCCGCCGCTGATGATTACATCCGACATTCCCAGACGGATATAGTTATAAGCATCGATCATGGCATTAGTAGAAGAAGCACAGGCAGATACCGTCGCGAAGTTTGGTCCTCTCAGACCATATTTTATAGAAATGTGACCAGGCACAATGTCTATGATCATTTTTGGAATGAAGAAAGGATTGATACGTGGAGTACCATCACCAGCAAAGAAATTCCTCATTTCCTCCAGAAAGGTTTTAATACCACCGATACCAGAGCCCCAGATCACACCAATACGATTGGTATCCAGCTGGGAAAAATCAAAATTACCATCCAGCACAGCCTCTGCCGTAGAAGCAATGGCATATTGAACAAATGGATCTAACTTGCGGGCCTCTTTTCTATCCATAAAATCTTCAGGATTGAAATTTTTGACCTCGCATGCAAATTTGGTTTTGAACTTTTCTGTGTCAAATCCTGTAATAGGCGCAGCGCCGCTCACACCATTTAGCAAATTATCCCAGAAATCCGGGACATTATTGCCAATTGGAGTGAGCGCACCTAAACCTGTAACTACTACTCTTTTTAATTCCATTTATACGGATTATACGGAGACCGTATGTTTTACTTTACGTTTTTCTCTAGATAAGCAACTGCTTGACCAACTGTACCAATGGTTTCAGCTTGATCATCAGGAATTGCTACATTGAATTCTTTTTCGAATTCCATGATAAGTTCCACAGTATCCAAAGAATCCGCACCCAAGTCGTTTGTGAAAGAAGCTTCCGGGGTAACCTCGCTCTCATCCACACCTAATTTTTCAACGATAATAGCCTTAACTCTTGAAGCAATATCAGACATAATGTTATAATTTAATGGTTAAATAATTCAGTGCAAAGAAAAATAAATTCTAACACATTTCAAATGTTTTTATTTCAGTACCAATTTTAATGTTTTTATTTCAAACCGGAAAGTAAAATTACTTTTATAATTTCGTAACCTAAAATAAAGCAGCTGTTTTGAACAAAACCTACCTGAAATTATCACTGGATCTGGACTTCATTCTGATTGCAATCACCGCATCCTTAAAGGATTACGTCCTTTGTCATAAGATCAATACCCAGTTGGGTTTTGACTTTGAAAGGATAGAGGAACACGAGGTTTATTTCAACGTTGATCAGGCTCCTTTATCCTTCTCAAAATATTATTTTTATGTGGAACAAGGAGAGAATGAATATTTTATCGTAAGCAACCGGCACAGCGACGGATTTTTAATTCCGGAGATGAATAAGGTCGATTATTTTCTGATTATTCATCAGTTTTTAGATAAAGACGACCTGAATTATATTTTGTCTGGATTGAACAAACTGCCTGATATTCAGGTTGCTGCACAGATAGACCCTTATAAGCTCAAGTCGAAAGAGAATTTGATAATGTAAATTTTATATTGAAGGTGTATTAAATACACTATATTTGGTGTTACAATATTTTTTTAATAACAAAATTAACCGAATATATCCTTGGATTTTTTTCATTCCACAGCATATAAGGTTGGTTATAAATAAATGTAAAATTGATGAAACCTTTTCATTCCAGAACAAAAATAGTTGCCACGCTAGGACCGGCATCAGCCAAACCAGACGTTTTATTTAGCATGTTCAATGCCGGCTTAGATGTATGCAGGCTTAACTTTTCCCATGGTTCTCAGGCAGACCACCAGGAAGTATTGGATACCATCCGCGACCTGAACAAAAAACACAAATACAACGTGGGCATTTTAGCCGACCTGCAAGGGCCTAAAATCCGGATTGGAATGGTGAAAGATGGTGGTATTCATCTGGTTAACGGAAGCAAGACCATCATTACAACTAAAGAATGTATCGGTAACGAAGAGCGCATTTATATTACTTATGAGTCCTTTCCAAAGGACGTTAAGGCTGGCGAAATCATCCTTTTGGATGATGGAAAGCTGCAAATGCGTGTTATAGAAACCAATTATGAAGACGAGGTGATCTGTGAAGTTGTTCACGGAGGCATCCTGACTTCGAGAAAAGGAGTAAACCTTCCAAATACAAAAGTATCTATTCCTTCACTTACAGTTGAAGACCGCAATAATCTTGAATTTGTTCTTCAAAATGATGTAGAATGGATCGGACTTTCATTTGTCCGTAATGCAGCAGACATCATCGAACTTAAAGAAATCATTAAGGAAAGAGGAAAATCGGCCAGGGTAATTGCTAAAATTGAAAAACCTGAAGCCATTGCAAATATTGATGAGATCATCGCTGTTTCAGACGGTATTATGGTTGCCCGCGGAGATCTTGGAGTTGAAATGCCAATGGAAGAAGTTCCTTTGCTGCAGAAAATGATCGTTAAAAAATGCCGTGCAGCTTCTAAACCAGTAATTATCGCGACACAAATGCTGGAAAGTATGATCACCACCCCAAGGCCAACACGTGCAGAGGTGAATGATGTGGCGAATTCTGTACTGGATGGCGCTGATGCGGTAATGTTGAGCGGAGAAACCTCTGTAGGAGAGTTTCCTCTGATCGTTATCGAGACCATGCAAAAGATCGTTCAGAACATTGAGCAAAATAATTATCCTTTCCACTCAGATAAATTCATCAAACAAAATTCGGATACCTTCCTGAGTGATGCTATTTGTGAAACAGCGACTGCACTTTCTAAGCAAACCAACGCTGTAGGAATTGTTTCGATGACGGTAAGCGGGTATACTGCATTTGAGATTTCAAGCCACAGGCCAAAAGCTTTGACTTATATTTTTACCAGCAATGAGAACCTTTTAAATACACTGAGCCTGGTTTGGGGCGTTCAGGGCTTTTATTATGATAAATTTGAAAGCACAGACGAAACCATTCTGGACGTCAACAGCATCCTTAAAAAGAATAAGCTGATTAAGAAAGGTGACGTGGTGATCAACACTGCTGCGATCCCGATGGAGCGTAAAGGAAAGACGAATATGGTGAAAATCACAGTTATTGATTAATTATTCGCAGGATTCAAAAATTTTTATACTTTTGCACTCCTGAAAAGGAGAGTTGTCCGAGTGGTCGAAGGAGCACGCCTGGAAAGTGTGTATACTCCAAAAGGGTATCGAGAGTTCGAATCTCTCACTCTCCGCAAGAGGAACTTCATATGAAGTTCCTCTTTTTTTTATGCCCGAACCTCATCATAGTGCCTTTTTCCAACTTAAAAAAGCTTTACGAATTCTTATGCACAGATCCGTGAATAAATCGTAAGTTTATAGGAAAGGAAAAATGGTATCCCCTTGGACCACCTATGCAAACTAACCAAAAACCTGTTGAACGTCAAGAAGAGACCCTGTTACTCCACCTGCAGCAGGGAAAAGAAACTGCATTTACCGAAATATACAATCAATACAGTAAGCCCCTGTTCCTGAAAATACTGCGGATGACCGGCGACACAGAAGTCGCCAAAGAATTACTCCAGGATCTGTTTCTTAAGCTATGGGAACACAGGCACCTGATAGATCCCAACTTGTCCTTTAAATCTTACCTGTACACCATTGGGGTCAATCTGGTCTATGATTACTTCCGGAAGGAAGCGAAAAATAAGCAGCTGAGTGCGCACTTGCTGGCCATGGCGGTAGATGCAGATGTTCAAACCGATGAGTTGCTGATCAGCAAAGAAAATATCAATATGGTTAGAAAAGCCATAGATCAGCTTTCTCCTCAACGCAAAAAAGTATATATGCTTTGTAAACTGGAGGGTAAAAGTTACCAGGAGGTCAGTGCAGAGCTTCAGATTTCTACATCGACCATTCATGACCATATTGTCAAAGCCAATTCCTCCATTAAAAAATATTTATTGAACCATCCTGATTTTGCTGTATATGCACTTATTGCCGGGGTTTTAATGAAAGGCATGTAAATTATTCGTCTTGTTTTCAGTCTGTTGTGTTTTTGTGAGTGCTTCAGTGCAATTATTTTGAAAAGCGAGCCGACCATAATTTTTTATTTCGCGTATTAGCAGAAAAACAATGTATTTTGGAAAAGAAGGAATACCTGGAAATACTGCTGAACAAATACCTGGATAAACAGTGCACCGCTGAAGAAATCCGCTATTTGCTTTCTCATTTTAATCTTCCCGATCATAAGGAGGAATTGCAGGACATGTTGCATCAGTACTTCGAGCAGGAAGTTGAGGCTGGAAATGTAGATAAGCAACTCGCTGAACAAGTAGCAGAGGAGTTAAAACCCGTACTGCTGTCAAAAATAAAGGAGAAGCAATCCCGCTATCTTCTTGGCAGGTGGATTAAGTTCGCTGCTGCTGCAGTTGTTTTCCTTTGTATTTCGGTTGCTTTGTATGTATTTATTCCGCCCACTTCCGAAACCGGTAAAGAAGTTGTCCAATCTGGAACAACGCAAAAGGACATCCAGCCGGGAAGTAACAAAGCGGTATTGTTGCTGGCCAATGGTTCTAAAATTATATTAAATGAAGTGAACGATGGAGAGCTTGCGAGACAAAACGGAGTGGCAATTGTAAAGACTAAAAACGGACAGCTGATCAACACCAGTCTTTCTTCTGCCTCTGCAAGCACAGAGATGGCGTATAACACCATTTCTACCCCGAGGGGAGGTCAATACCAGGTCATCCTTCCTGATGGCAGTAAGGTGTGGCTAAATGCGGCTTCCTCCCTCAGATACCCGGCGGCCTTTACAACACAGTCAAGATTGGTCGAATTAACGGGAGAAGCCTATTTCGAAGTCGCTAAAGATGCTTCGAAACCATTTAAAGTAAGTGCGAGGGGCCAAATGGTAGAAGTATTGGGTACCCATTTCAACATGAATACTTATGAAGACGAGCAGAGTATGAAAACGACTTTGCTGGAAGGCAGCATACAAATCGCGTATCAGCAAATGAAATCGCTTCTGAAACCGGGAGACCAGGCAAAGATTACGGCCGGACAGGCTGTTCCGCTGAAAATCAGCAGGGGGGTAGATACGGAGGAAGCGGTAGCCTGGAAAGAGGGCTATTTTCAATTTAATCATGCCAATATCCAGGAAGTGATGCGGCAATTGTCCCGTTGGTATGATATTGAAGTAAAATATGAAGGTAAACAGCCTTTAAAAGAATTTGGGGGCGCTATACAAAAAGATCTGCCCCTGTCTAAAGTGCTGAATATTTTAGAAAAAAGTAATATACATTTTAAAGTGAGCGGAAAGGAGGTGGTGGTTATGCCCTGATCTTTACATTTCGCCTCATCCTGAAAAATAAAAACCGGAAGCGTTGGCCCGCTCCCGGCAATAGCATTCAGGGTTCTAAGGAACCAATCTATTTTGCAATCAACTCATTCTTCAAACCCTAAACAAATCAAATGTAATGAATTTTATTACTTATGGTACTCGCCGGCGACCATTCCCGCTTCTTTTGAAAAGCACCAGGACGTCCCGGAACAGATACGAACAAACCTGGCGAATCATGAAATTGATTTTTATATTAACCACCCTTGCCTTCGTTCATGTGTTTGCAAGCGGATATTCACAGCAAGTGACTTATTCCGGGAAGAACGAGGCATTGGAAAAAGTACTCCAGTCCATCAAAAAACAAACCGGGTATGTCTTTTTCTACAGTTACGATCTTATGCATAAAGCAAAACCCGTTAGCGTCCAGCTGCATGAGGTTCCTCTGGAGCAGGCCCTGAAAGCTTGTTTTACAGATCAGCCCCTGGATTTTACGATAGAAAACAAAACCATTATTATTTCTGACCGGAAGGAAGCCTTTGTCAATCCGATCAAGGTCAAAGGTAAAGTAACAGATACTACAGGCCTTCCTTTGCCGGGGGCGAGTATTACTATAAAAGGCCGTCCATTCGGGGTCCAGAGTAATGTAGACGGCTCTTTTTCCATTGATGCCCAGACAGGAGATGTTTTAGTTGTTTCCTTTATCGGTTATCTGTCCAAACAAATCACCTTAAACAGCAATAGCAATGATCTTCATGTGGTTTTAAGCCAGAATGCCAGCAATTTAAATGAAGTTGAGATCCGTATAGGTTATGGTACGCAGCAGAAAAGAGAGCTCAGTACGGCCGTGGCAACAGTAGGAAGTAAAGCACTGGGCCGGCAGATTGTGAGCAGTTTCGAAAATGCCTTACAGGGACAAGCTCCAGGCGTAGAAGTAAGTAACCCTACAGGTCAGCCAGGTTCGGCCATCAACATCAGCATCAGGGGAAAAAATTCCCTGAGTTTGAGCACTTCTCCTCTGTATGTTATTGATGGGGTTCCGGTACAACCCGGATATGATGAAGAGATTGGCATTGGAAACCAGCGGCCCAACCCCCTAAGTACCATCAATACCAGTGATATTGAGTCTATTGATGTGCTTAAAGATGGTGCAGCAGCCGCCATTTATGGATCCAGGGCTTCTAATGGTGTGGTCGTGGTAACCACAAAAAGAGGTAAATCAGGTAAACCACAGGTCAACTTTAACATGTATTATGGTGTCCAGCAACTGGCCAAAAAAATCAAGCTGCTCGATGGAAAACAGTTTGCCAGTATCTATAATCAGGCCTTGATCAATGCAGATATGGATCCCGCCTATAATGTCGATACCGTAACCACCAATACCAATTGGCAGGATCTGTTGTACCATACTGCACCCATATCCAATTACCAGGTGAGTGTGCAGGGGGGAAGTGATAAAACCAAGTATTATCTTTCCGGGGCATATTTTAACCAGGACGGTATTATCCGGAACTCCGGATTTGAAAGGTATTCTGTAAAGCTTAACCTCGATCAGCAAGTCAGTGATCAGTTTAAAATAGGAACCAGCCTGAACCTGGCCAATACCAACAACAACCGCAGTACAAGGACAGAAATGGAACTGAACAATTCGGGTGTTGTACTGGGCGCATTGGAGCAGATTCCCACCATTCCTATTTACAACCCGGATGGTACTTATGCGTTGAATCCCTTTTCCAGATCAGACAATCCGTTTGGAGACAACGAAACGACGCACAACACCATCACCCTTAACCAGCTTTTTGGTAATATTTATGGAGAATATACCATCCTGCCCAATCTGGTCCTGCGTTCTTCGGCCGGGATAGACTACCGGGCACAGATCGAAAACCAGTTTATCGCCAGAGAAAACCCAGGATTTGAGAATGCTCCCTCTGCCAGCCGGGGAAGTGCAGCAACAGGAACCAATACCGGCACCATCTGGCTTTGGGAAAATACGCTGACCTACAAAACAACACTGAATAAAGACCACTACCTAACCCTGCTGGCCGGTCAATCTGTACAGAATTCCAGTTTGTTTACCTCAAGTTCTTCCGGATACGGATTCCCTTCCAACGCTGTTCCCTATCTTTTTGCAGCCAGTATTAAGCAAACAATGTCCAGTTATGAAGAACAATGGGGTCTGATGAGTTATTTCTTCAGGGCCAACTATAACTACAAAGACCTTTATTATGCTTCGGCCAGTATGCGTGCCGATGGTTCCAGCCGTTTTGCTGCCAACCATAGGTTTGGTTATTTTCCGGCAGCTTCAGTAGCCTGGAGGATGTCTAACGAGTCTTTTTTTCATAAAAGCGATTTCCTTTCGGAATTGAAAGTCCGCGCCAGTTTTGGTGCCAATGGTAATCAGAATGTTGGTGTCAATGACCGCTTCAGCACCTTTGGAACAGGATACAATTACAGCAATTACAATGGCGATGGCAGTGTGGCAGGAGGAATTGCACCTGAAAAGATTGGGAATGACCAGTTGAAATGGGAAACCACTTATCAGTATGATGCCGGTGTGGATATGGAATTATTTAATAACCGGGTAACTTTGACCGCTGATGTGTATTTAAAAAAGACAAAAGACCTGCTGACCAATGTGCCTTTGTCGCCTAGTTCTGGTTCGGAGAATCTTGTCATCGTACAGAATCTCGGACAAGTCCAGAATAAAGGATTTGAACTGGGGATCAATACCATTAATCTTCGCTCTGCAGAAGGCTTGAACTGGAATACCCAGTTCAATTTCAGCTTAAACCGGAATAAAATTCTGGATTTGGGCACCCTGATTGACGATTCGGGCAAGCAGGTAGACCGCCAGATCATTGGAGACTACTCTATAAATGAAAAAGGACAGCCTTTAGGAGCCTTTTACGGATATGTAGTTAAGGGGATCTTTCAAACCCCGGCAGAGGTGGCTGCTGCACCCGTACAGCCTAATGCTGCCCCGGGAGACCTTCGTTTCGAAGACCTGAACGGTGATGGCGTTATTGATGCCAAAGACCGTAAGATCATTGGTAATCCCAATCCAAAGTTCATTGCCGGGATCACCAATACCTTGACCTATAAAGGCTTTGACCTGAGTTTCTTTTTCCAGGGCAGTTTTGGAAACAAGATCTTTAATCAGAACCGGACACTGTTGGAAAACATGATCAATCCTTTTAACCAGTCGGTCGTTGTACTTAACAGCTGGACACATGCCGGACAAGACACCAATATCCCAAGAGAAGTTTATGGTGATCCGAATGGTAACGCCAGTTTCTCTACCCAATACCTGGAAAGTGGCACCTATGTACGCCTGAAGAACCTCAGCTTAGGATATACCTTCCCGTCGGCTTTCCTGAAAAAAATGCGGATGAGCTCTTTGAGAATCTATGTGACAGGCCAGAACCTGCTCACCTTCACCAAGTACAAAGGTTATGATCCTGAAGTCAATGCAGACCCATTGTCCAATACGGGCTTTGGGAGGGATTACGGCGTATATCCACCTGCCAGAACCTATACCGCGGGCCTAAGTGTTCAGTTCTAATTGATTATATAAAGCGAACGAGATGAAAACATATATCAACCAAATTCTTCTGGCAGCCCTTCTGATCACAGGAACCGTTTCCTGTAAGAAGGTGCTGGACAAAACACCGCTCACCAGCATTACAGCCACAAATTTCTTTAAGAACGGAGATGATGCAGAATCGGCCATCACAGGCTGTTATGATGCCTTGCAGGACGACAGTTATTATGGTTCAGTGTTAAACGTGATGGGCGAAATGCCCTCCGATAATGCCACTTCGGATAATGCCGATGTATTTGCACTGGATAAGATCCAATGGACGGCAACCACCAGCCAGCCAGGAAGGCTATATCAGCAGGCCTTTAAAGCCATCAACCGGGCCAATTCAGTCCTTAAATATGTGCCGGGCATCAGCACCAGGCTCAGCGCTCAGCGCAGGGATCAGATCCTGGGAGAAGCCTGTTTTTTAAGAGCACTGCACTATTTTAACCTGGTCAAATGCTTTGGGGGTGTTCCAATACACCTGTTGCCAACAGAAGCAGAAAGCCAGTCGGCTATGACCCGTTCAACAGCTGATCAGGTCTATGCCCAGATAGAAAGCGATCTCGGGCAGGCGGAAAACCTATTGCCCCAGACTTATGGAGGCCTCAGTATAGACCGCACAAGAGCCACTAAAGGCTCTGCCAACGCGCTGCAGGCCAGAGTTTACCTGTATGAAAGAAAATGGTCTATGTCTGCTATAGCTGCGGCTAAGGTGATCAGCAACAGCAATTACGGTACAGGCTTAACCACACCTTTTCCCGATCTTTTTCCGTTTAAAAACAAGCAGGAGTCGATTTTTGAAGTACAGTTTGCTGGTGCAGATGACGGAGGTTTTACCTTGCCAGACCTGGTGCTGCCTTCCCCACCGGCTTCTTATTCTTTTCCAAAGTACGACATCCCCACCAATGAGCTGATCAGTTATGCCGATACCCTGAACGACATCCGCTGGAAACGGATAGGTCCGGTAGAAGGTGGCATCAGCTATGCGAGCGTTGTCTATGGCGGTGCAGGTACAGGTAACGACAACGGCTGGTTTGTTTACAAATGGAGAAGTACCAATTTCTTTGCCAGTAAGGACAACTATCCGGTATTGACCCTGGATGATATCTACCTGGTCTATGCCGAAGCCTCCAATGAGCAAAGCGGCCCTACATCTGATGCCTTAGGAAAACTAAATGCCATTCGCCAGAGGGCGGGCCTTCCTGCTCTGCAACTCAGCGATCTGCCTACTAAAAATGCATTCAGAGATGAGGTAGACCGGCAAAGAAGGCTGGAACTTGCTTTTCAGGGAGACCGCTGGTTTGATCTGCTCAGGTACAGTAATCAAACCGCAGCAGACCCTTCGGCTGTTCATAAGATTTCAGCGCTTGACCTCATCAAACAGCAAAGGGGAACAGTAAATACAAACTACCTGCTCTATCCACTTCCATTACAGGAACTGAATTCTAATCCTCTGGCTAAACAGAACCCTGGATTTTAAATATTATCCATTTATGCGGAGAAGAATGGTTATTTTTCTCCGTATCATTTTAAGAACCATGAATAAAAAGACAATGAAACCTGTTAAAATTGTTTCTGCCCTGCTCTTGCTGGGGATTTTTGGCAATCGTGCTTCTGCACAAGACTGGCCGGCACTTAAATTCTATCAGGAAGCGAATCAAAGGGCAGATCAGGAACATCCTAAAGAGAAGAGAGTTGTTTTTATGGGCAATTCAATTACCCAGGTCTGGGGGGATATTGATCCTGGATTTTTTGAACGGCACAAGAATTTTATCAACCGAGGAATCAGCGGTCAGACCACACCACAGATGGTCTTAAGGTTCAGACAGGATGTAATTAACCTCAAGCCGTCCCTTGTTGTTATTTTAGGTGGAACGAATGACATTGCCGGGAATACTGGTCCGGCTACCCTGGATGAAATTTTCGGGAACCTGGTTTCTATGATGGAACTTGCCAAAGCAAACCATATTAATGTCGTTATTTCTTCCATTCTCCCTGTTTTTGATTATCCCTGGAAAAAGGGACTAGAGCCTGCCGGGAAGATCATAGAATTGAATGAGCGCTTAAAAAAGTATGCTGTGCAGCAGCATATCGTTTATCTGGATTACCATAGCGTCATGAAAGACGAGAAGAATGGATTGAAATCCAGCCTGACCGTTGATGGGGTACACCCAACATTGGCGGGTTACAAGGTGATGGAGCCCTTGCTGGAAAAAGCAATAGCCCAGGCCCTGAGTCAAAAAAAGAAATAAAATTGGGCTGTCCGGAATAAAAATTCAGACAGCCTCTTTTTTATTTACGTTTATTCAGTTCCAGAACCTTCAGGATCTTGTGGAAGATCTCGTTGTTCGGATAAGTTCCTCTAAACTCGTCCGAGCGCGGCCCGTAGGCAAATACAGGTACGCTGATATTGGTGTGGTCGTTGGTACTGAACTCTCCACTAATTGTTCCTGTTTCTGCAGAAGCATCCAGCAAAGTCAATCCGCCGGTTTCATGGTCTGCGGTAATGACCACCAGGGTTTCTCCATCCTGATCAGCAAAGCGTAAAGCCGCCTCGATCGTCTTGTCAAAATCATGCAACTCTGTAACTACGTAAGGAAGATCATTTGCATGGCCCCCATAGTCAATCTGGGCACCTTCTGCCATAATAAAAAAGCCTTTCTTATGGGAAAGCATTTTGATGCTTTGTACCAATGACTGCTTCAGCATATCGTCCCGGCCATTTTTAACGGGTCTGGTTGCCTCATCGGGCAATAGAACCAATTGCTTGCCCTTACTTTCTTTGCTGAAATCAGCCAATGAAGTACTCAGCTTAAAACCTTTAGCGGTCAGCTGATTCATCAATGAAGTATCTTTATTCTGAAGAAAACTCTTTTGGTTGGAACCCACCAGGATCTCGGTTTTACTCTCCAGCAGATCATGTGCAATTTCCTGGCTCATGGAACGGTCCAGTTGATGTGCATAAAAAACAGCCGGTGTGGCATCTGTAATATCTCCTACGCTGATGATACCACTCTTGATTCCGTAGTTCGCAAGGGTATCGACCAGGTTGGTCCTTTTTTTATTGTCGGTACCCATGCCTATATAGCGGTTGTTGGTCTTTTCACCCATAGCGAAAGCCGAGCCGCCGGCAGCAGAATCCGTATTGCCACTGTTTGCCGCGCCAGTTTGCGAAAAGCCACTGTTGCGAATCCGGGTCATGTTCAGATCACCATGATTGGCAATTGAACCCGCATGGATCTGGGCCAGTCCCATACCATCACCAATCAGTAAAATCACATTCTTTACTGGTTTTTTTAACCCATCTGATTTATAATCCGGCGTATAGACCGGATAAGCCACAGGATTGGTATAGGTCAGTTTGTCCTTATGGAGATAGAACTCCTTTAATTTTTCCGGATGATCGGTATTGATCCAGTCTACCCCCAGTTTTTCGAGCACAATCCAGGTATTTGGACTGTCCTGGGTTGCCCAGAAGCGGAAAGGCTTGTGCATTTTGTGCGCCTGATCAATCACCGCTTTGAGTTTCGCTTCATCAGGTGGAGTTGGTGTACCTTTTCCATTCCAAACCGTATAGCTTTTCAATTCATCACTGATCATCGCTATGCGTTTCAGTTGATCTGCTGTATAGCCTTTGTTTGGCCGTCCATCAAAAGAAATATACTCCGGATACCGGTTAAACTCTGAAGGTGAAGGAATATCTCCGCTGAGTACAATCCGGATGGCCTTTGGATTGGTCGTGCTGTTGAATATGTTCTGATAAGCACTCAGATCTTTGATCAGCTGCGGGATGACATGCTGATAATCCTCTTTGATGTCGATGACCAGCTGGAGTTTTAAGGCCGGATCTTTATAGGGCTGATTCCCGTTTTTGACATAAAAGCGGGAGAGAGGCTCCAGGTAAAAGTTTTTTAAAGTGGCTTCTGCACTGATCTCTGTAGAATCATGCGCGACAAACAGCTGTCCTTTTTTTAAAAATACATCGGCCTCAATAGAGCCCATGCCAGCATAATAAGCCGTCAATAGGGGGATGTTCTGATGGTAGTCATTATGGCTGTGGCCCTGATTATAACTAAGTGAGGTTTGAGCACCCGCACCGAAGCCGAAAAATAACCCGGCGGCAAGAACCGCCGGGCATATAAAGTGTTTAATTACCATCCTGCATTTTGTTTGATGACCCCATTACTGTTGTCTATTTCTTTCTGCGGAACAGCCCATACATCATTTACCTGCGGGTTGAAATTTCTGGCTGCCCAGATCACATTTCCCTGCGAATCGTGTAATGGTTTAGCGTAAGCCGCCTGTGCGTCACCCCATCTCACCAAATCGCGGTGACGGTCTGCCCATTCTCCGGCCAGTTCATTACGACGTTCTCTTTTCAGGTCTGTAAGCGTCATTCCCGTTTTTGGTGTCAAACCTGCCCGTACCCTGATGCGGTTCAGTTCTTTATCTCCGGCGCCTGCACCGCCCAGTTGAATGGCTGCCTCTGCTTTAATCAACAGCACCTCTGCAAAGCGCATCAATGGAACGTTCAGGTCAGTTGTACCATTATCTCCATTAGGGTTAACATGCAAAGGAATTGGATTTGCATAACCGAAAGGCTCCATATACTTTCTAAACTGATAGTCGGAAGTTGCACCACCATCTTTGGTAAAGCTACGCATCGCACCAAAATACATAAACTGATCGCCGGGTTTCAAAATGGTAGCCTCTCTGCGCTGGTCGCCGGTTTCATAAGAGTCATACAGCTCTTTAGTTGGCAGGTAATAGCCCCAGCCATTATACAAGGTCCAGCCTTTATTGGTCAGCATTACACCAGGTAATTTACTGCCCCAGCCAGTCCCACCGCCATTTGGTGTGCAAACCACAGACCAGATGTATTCTTTAGACCAGTTGTTGGCTGCTTTAAACACATCTGCAAAGCCTGTATTGACCAAATCGTGTTTCCCGGAATTGATCACCATGTCGGAGTACTTAACCGCATTGGCATAATCTTTTTTAAACAGGTATACTTTAGATAAATAAGACCAGGCGGCTGTTTTGTGTGCCTTTCCATAATCAGCAGGCTGCATATCCGTAAAATAAGGCAGATTGTCTGCCGCTTTCAACAGGAGCTGGATAATATAATCGTAGTTTTCATTTACATTCGCTGCCCTTGGTGTAGCAGTTGCAGGATCTGTTTCCGGACTGACGATAGGTACTCCAGCCTTTTCATTGCCATAATTTGAGGCCAGCTGGAAATAAACCAGACCAGCATTGAAATAAGCATCACCAATGATCTGTTTTTTCAACTGCTCGTCCATCTGAATGGCCGGAACATTTTTAATAATGTCATTTGCCCGTTTGATGGTGGCATAACGCATTGACCATTGTGACTCTGTGTAACCACCACCAATATAGTTCCGGTTGAAATTTTTAATATTGTCCGCTTCGGGTTTATTCCTTCCGGTAACCATATCATCGCTGGCATTGATAAACCAGAACATACCCCTTCCATAATAATCCTCGTCATTGTATTTTTCATACATACCTGCTTCCGCCTTAACCGCATCTTCTTTAGTCTTCCAGAAGTTTCCCGCAGAAGGCGCACCCTCAGGCGTAATGTTCAGTTGTTTTGAGCAGGAACTCATCAGCGCCAGGGCGCCTATTGTCATATATTTTATACTTTGTCTCATTTCTCTTCTTTTTAAAAATTATAAATTCACACTTAATCCAAGCAGGAAGCTTCTGGCTTGCGGATAACGTCCTACATCCAATCCATTGTTGTCCATTCCGATTTCCGGATCAAATCCTGAGTATTTGGTAATGGTAAACAGGTTGTTTGAAGTCGCGTAGATACGCACAGAACCTGTTCTTAATCTGTTGCTCACCGACTTAGGTAGGGTATAGCCCAGGGTGACGTTTCTTAAGCGCAGGTAGGAACCGCTTTCCACGTAGAAATCAGAAGCATTGAAGTTGCCATTGGCATCAGAAGTAGAAATGATCGGTACTTTTCCATTTGGATTTTCAGGAGACCAGGCATCCAGAATTCCAACCAGCTTGTTATAAGAAGGACCGCTGGCGCTGTAAGTGGTGCGTTTTACGGCATTAAACAATTTATTGCCATAAACACCCTGTGCAAAAATATTCAGGTCAAAGTTTTTGTAGTTGGCATTGAAGCTCAAACCATAAGTGAAGTTTGGATAAGCACTGCCCGCAAAATACCGGTCTTTGGCATCAATTGAACCGCTGTCATCCAGATCGGCGAATTTGAAATCACCTGGTTTTGCATTGGGTTGAATTTTAACCCCCTTAGAGTTTTTGTAGTTGTCTACTTCTGCCTGTGTCTGGAAAATACCCTGCGTTTTCAATACATAATAGCTGTATAAAGGCTGTCCGTCTGTGATGTATAAAGGTGCAACTTCGTTTCTGAAATTTGTAGAAGGCGTGATGCTGTTGAGTCCGGGAGCAAGCTCGATCACTTTATTCTTCAATTTCGTTAAAGTCGCATTGATGGAATAGGTAAATTCCCTGTTTTTCTGGCTGTTGTACGTCAATCCCAACTCAATACCCTTATCCTGTACCACACCGGCATTAATGGTCTGACTGTTTAGTCCCGATGTTCCAGGTAACGGTCTGGTCAGGATCATATCCGAGGTGTTTTTAATAAAGTAGTCTGCGGTAAGGGTCAGGCTGTTTTTTAAGACACCCAGGTCAATACCAATATTGGTTTGTTTAGACTTCGCCCACTTCATGTTAGGGTTGGCCAGAACGGTAGATACGTAACCATTTTGTACAGCAGGTACCTGGCCGAAATAAGCGATGGTACTTTGTAATAAGGGGCTAACATCTTGTGGTGATAAGCTGGCCAGGTTACCCAGTAAGCCATAACTTCCCCGGATTTTGAGTTCATTTAACCAGGTGCTTTCCGCTAAGAAATTTTCCTTGGTCAATACCCATCCTGCAGAAGCTGAATAATAATACTGATACTTGTTGTCTGATTTAGGGAGCAAAGAAGAGCCATCATGGCGGCCAATTACGGAAAGGAGATATTTATCAGAGTAGGTATAATTTGCTCTTAGGAAAAGAGAAGATATCGCTTCTTTAACCACATCACTTATTGCAGGTTCAAATACAGTTGCATTAACCAAATACCGTCTGGAAGGAGACTCATCATCAAAACCATGTCCAATCACAGAAAAGCCCTTGGAGCTCTTCTTCTGGAAAGAATAACCACCTGTAAAATCCAAATGGTGTAAATTGATATCTGTTTTGTAAGACAGTACCTGTTCTGCAAGGATGTCATTCAGGGTTCTTTGTTTTTCTTCCAGAGAGTTGATCAGGACAGGTTTTCCTACTTCCGGACGTTTCGGTGTAAAAATAGTAGAGTTGTAAAAACCTTTGGTTACACTTAAATTCGATCTGAAGGTCAGGCCTTTTGCCAGGTTAACGACAGCATAAGGATTCACGACCAATGTGTTTTCCGGCTTATTCACATCCAAACGCATCAAATCAGCAACCGGATTCACGATATCTCCGTAATCACCAGCGTATTGTCCGCCAGGTAAACCAGCAAAAGATCCGGCCGGATTATAAGGTGTACCGTTGGTTGGGTAATAAATGGCAGAAAGCAGAGCGCCTGTATAGTCGCTGCTGGTATTTGCGCCTTGTCCATTGGTGCTGCTGAAAGATAAATTCTCACCTACTTTTAACCAGGAGGTCAGCTGATGGTCAGAATTGATCCGGAAATTATAACGCTTTGCATTGGTATTTAAAACGATGCCTTCTGCTTTTCTATAATTGAAGCTTAGGAAGATATTGGATTTCTCCGTTCCACCAGAAATACCTAAGTTATAATCCTGTGTATTTCCTGTTTTGAAAACCTCATCCATCCAATTGGTTCTGGTGATCTGTCCGTCAGGATATTTTGCCGGATCAAAAGCAGGAAGAATGGCAGTTCCACCGTTTTTAGCTGCGGTAGCGGCTACCGTAGCACGTTGAGCAGCATTTAATGGCTGTAACTTTTTCCAGGCGCTTTGTGTTCCGTATTTACCATCAAATGTAATCTGCAATTTACCACTTTTGCCTCTTTTAGTGGTGATCAGGATCACCCCACCGGATGCTCTTGCACCATAAATGGCAGCAGCACCATCTTTCAATACAGAAATAGATTCAATATCATTTGGGTTGATAACCGGTGCACCATATCCGATAGTTCCGTCTCCTCTTGTTATAGGAGCGCCGGTAACGATAGATCCATCTATCACATATAAAGGGCTTTCTCCGTTAATCCCACCAGAACCCCTGATGTTTATCCTTGGGCCCGATGTCGGGTCTCCACCTTCATTGGTTACAATGACACCCGGTGCTTTCCCTGCCAGAACTTCTCCAACGCTGTTTACCGAGCGGGAATTCAGCTGATCCAGGGAAACGGTACTTACCGCGCCGCTTAGAGTGGCTTTTTTCTGGGTTCCATAACCCACTACAATCACCTCACTCAGCAAGGATTTGTCTTCCTGCAAAATCACCGTTATATCATCGCTTCCCGCAAATTTCACCTGTTTGGTTTTATAACCCACCATAGAAAAAACCAGGATGGCATCGTCCGGAGCGGAAATAGAGAACTTTCCGTTCGCATCGGTTGTGGTGGCTTTTGAAGTCCCCTGTACCTTTACCGATACCCCAGGCATGGTCATTCCAGTAGAATCTTTAACCACACCTTTAAGAATCCTGTCTGCCTTTTTAGGCGGCTCAGGAAGGCTTCTAAGTAAAATATAATCGCCTTTCTCTGTATAGATCAGGCCTAGTTTTTTAAGAACAGAAGCTACTTTCTCATTTTTTGAAAAATCGCTTTCTGCTTTGTGCTCTGCAAGCAAGTCTGGATTGTACACAAAATGAAGCCCGGTTGCACTTTCAATCTCTTTGATCAGGGAAATAGCAGACCGGTCTTTGGCTGCTTTCAGGCTCACCGTACTTTTTTCCATTTTTTGTGCCATGGAAGGAGAGGCCAGAAGCGCCCCGCAGAAGGTACACAGGATAGAAAAAGTTAATAAGGAGTATTTCATGGCTTTATAAAGAGCTGGTAACCTCTTCTTTGAGGATTTTTTCATATTTTTATTTGTTTTATAACATTAAATCGTGTTTTAAAATAAGCTGGGCGGTTCAATTGGCGTTAGAAGCCCGGCTCCAAAAATTACCGGTGCTGATCTGATCAGTACCGGTTTATACATTTTCTTCTATACACTCATTTTTTATACACATTAAAGGTTTTATGATCGTCTGATTGGTTAAATTTTAAGTGATGAAGGCTACACAGGATGTCCAGGATCTCTTCCGGTTTTTGTCTGGTATTAAAGGAGGCCGTACATTTCCGGTTACCCAGTACAGGGTTGTCCAGCTCTATCTGAATACTGTAAGCATAAGCGAGCTTTTCTAATACCTTTTTTAAAGGGGTTCCTTCAAAAACAAGGTTGACATACACGGGCTGAGGTGTGTAACTGATTGCAGCAAGCTGTCTCTTCTTGTCATAGGAGATTTGCTGACCTTTTTCCAGGGTACCGAATACCTGGTGCGAATTCCCAACGGCCACTTTTCCTGTGGCCACTGAAACCTCAATTTTCGGGCTCAAATGATAAGATTTGATCCGGAAAGACGTTCCCAGAACTCTGGTGTAAATATCGTTTGAAGTTTGAACGGTAAAGGGCCGCTGTTCCTCATGTGCTATTTTGAAGAAAGCTTCTCCTTCTGTCAGTTTAACCAGGCGGCTGTTGTGTTTAAACTTTGCAGGATAAACGATCCGGGAGGAGGGGTTCAATGTAATTTGTGAACCATCCGGTAAAATCAGATCCTTTTTTTCACCAGGCAGGGTAGCCACCGTTACCAATTTTTCAGGAAGAGCTTGGTGTCTGGAAAAATGCAAAAAAGCCAGTCCGGCTCCACAAACCACAGCAAGCACCGCCGCGGTGCGGAGTACAAATTGCAGCATCGGAAACCTTTTGTGGATTGTTCTTGTTTCTCTGGTCATTTCCTCCTGAATCCGGGCGGATATCCGGGCATGGATTTTTTCTTTGGCGGCAGGATTTAACTGTACCGGATGTTTATCGTATTCCGCGTACCATTCTTCCACCTGTTTGCGCTCAGTTGGAGTTGCGGTATGGTCCGTATATTTTTGGAGCAGTAGACTAGCCCTTTCTTCTTTTGTCATCTATATACATGTCAGTTCAAAAAAAGAATGGTACTACCCAATACCGTTAAGCTTGGGTTAAGTTTGTGTTAACAGGATCAGAATGCTTAAGATGAGCAAATAAGACAATCTTTTCTTTACGACTTTTAATGCTGCGGAAATTTGATTCTTAACCGTTTGAGCAGACAGGTTCAACTCCTGGGAAATCTCTTGAATGGTTTTTTCCTGCTTCCTGCTCATGGAAAATATAAGTCGCATCTTATCAGGTAGTTCCATCAGTGCTTCATCAATTTCTTTATGGAGGTCTTTTAACAGGAGCTGGCTTTCTGCCGAAGCAGCATTTTGTTCTCCAACCAGCATCGTCAAATCGTCCTGGTGTTTTTCTTTAACAATCGCCGATTTAAAATAATTGATGACCTTATATTTTACCGCACCCTGCAGATAGGCCCCCAGGCTCCCCTCAATCACCAAACGTTCGCGGTTTTCCCAAAGGGAAATAAAAATTTCCTGTGTAATGTCTTGTGCAACCTCTTCATCACGTACCCTTTTGTACACACTGTCTAAAACAGTCTCCCAATAATTACGGTAGATGTTTTCCATAGCAAGTGTATCTCCTTGTTTTAAGGAAGTCACCAGGTCAGGGATAGAAAGGGTAGCTGTTGTTTCGATGTTAAAATTTTTAACAAATCTACATCGGCAATATTCCCTTAATGTTAAGAAATCCTTAAAGAGCGTAAGAATTACGGGGAGAAAAAAAAATCATAAAAAGTATACTTAATTAGTAGACTATTATTACCTTTGTTTTAAGAATTCGTTCTTAAACGTATTTACTTATCCAGAAAGACTGAGGGAAAGGCCCTGTGACGTCTTAGCAACCTGTTATCGTATAAGGTGCTAACTCCTTCCGCATGTTGCGGAAAGATAAGATTGATGATTCCATCTGAATTTCTGAATAAGTAGCTTTTATCAAATTTTAAATTAAAAAGATGAAAATTTACTTAGACAATGCCGCCACAACTCCATTAAGCAGAGAAGTTTTTCAAGCAATGGAACCCTATCTTTTCGAGAATTTTGGAAATCCATCTTCCGCCCATCAGCATGGCAAAGCCGCAAGAACGGCTATTGAACAATCCAGAGGTATTATTGCTGACCTGCTGGAAGCGAGCCCGGACCAGATCGTATTTACCTCGGGTGGAACGGAAGCCGATAATACTGCAATTGTTTCAGCCATCCGGTCCAATGGAATCCGGCTGGCCATCACCACACCTTTTGAACATCATGCGGTTTTGAGCACGCTGAGAAATTTACAGCACAACGGGGAAATCAGGGTGATCTATTTAAAACACGATGAAAAAGGAAACTTATCCCTTTCCCACCTGGACCAGTTCTTGTCTGCTCATGAAAAAGCTTTTGTTTCTGTAATGCACGGAAACAATGAAATTGGAAATCTGAATGATATTTATGAAATCGGAGAAGTCTGTAAAAGCTACGGCGCAATATTTCACACCGATACTGTTCAGACCATGGGGCAGTACAGGTATAATACCTCAACATTAAAAACAGATTTTTTAGTAGGCTCTGCCCATAAATTTCATGGGCCTAAGGGAACCGGCTTTCTATATAAACGTTCCTTAACACCATTACAGCCATTGATCAATGGCGGATCACAGGAAAAAGGACAGCGTAGCGGCACTGAAAATGTGACCGGTATTGTAGGCCTGGCCAAAGCCCTGGAACTGGCTTACAGGAATTCATCAGTTTATCAACCGCACATTCGTCATCTTAAAGAAAAAATGATTTACAATCTGATCCGTAAAATCCCGGGAATTAAATTTAACGGTAATTCTGCTGTAGATCAACTGAGTCTGGCTACTGTATTGAGTGTATCTCTCCCAACTCCTGCCGGAGGACAGTCTCCTTTGGTTTATCTGGACCAAAATAACATTTGTGCTTCTGGCGGAAGTGCCTGCAGTAGCCATTCTAATGCAGGATCTCATGTACTCAGTGCTCTAGGTGGTGATTTTGACCGCACAACCATTCGCTTTTCCTTTAGCCGTTACAATACTGAAGAAGAGATCGATTATGTGGTAGACAAGCTGGCAAGCTTATATGTAAAAGACGCCCTCAGAGAGTTGAGTACGGTTTGCTAGATGGATCAGTAGTCGTTCCATACGATTGCAGTTTAACTACAAAATGAGTGCGCCATGAGTGCGCCTTTTAATTGAAAAAAGGCGCACTCATGGCGCACTCATAGCGCATTCAAGGCGCAGTCATTCAGAACGATGTCTTAACAAAAAGACAAGGATTTAGAATTTATAACCAAAG
The DNA here is from genome assembly GCF_032678445.1 of Pedobacter nutrimenti. Classification (GTDB taxonomy): domain Bacteria; phylum Bacteroidota; class Bacteroidia; order Sphingobacteriales; family Sphingobacteriaceae; genus Pedobacter; species Pedobacter nutrimenti_A. Next base: position 356,005 of record NZ_JAVTSQ010000002.1, on the reverse strand, counting down.
CCAACAGAAAACACCTGGTTTTTATATTCCGGGGTTTGGGTACTGCCATTTTGGTTGTTCTTTTGGAAATCGAGTGCATAACGGCCATGAATGTCGACGTTGCTATTGATGTCATAACGGAAACCGATAACGCCACCAAACAGACTTTTCTTGAAACGATCTGCATCATCTTCAACAATTTTCTCTTCTGCCGAACCAAAACCATTTTTGAATTTATTTTTGGTAGAGAGCAGGAAGGAGACCTCAGGACCTACAACCAGATGTAATGGGCTTGCACCAAGCTTAATCGTTGCCAGAACAGGAATGTCAATAAAATTGGTCGTCTGTGTAAATTCTCCAACATCAGAGGTGAGTTTATAGCCTTTTTGAGAATACAAGAGTTCCGGTGTAATCGCCAGACCCTCTATCAGATTAACATCCAGTGTTAAACCGGCATTAAAGCCAGGGTTTATTTTGGTGCTGAAATTATTGTTCCCATTATCTTTGATGATGTTGGGAAGGTTAAGCCCGGCTTTGATACCGATTCTTATTGGACTTTGAGCGTGTACAGCACCTGCAACGAACAGGCTTGCTGCCAGAAAAATGAGCTTCTTCATGTTAAGGGATTTTTAGGGTTCTTAATTGTTTCATTTATTTGTCGGGTATAGAACTGAAATAAATGTGCCAGTAAATCGAAGACTTTAATGTCGAAAAGGAATAATCCACCTTGGAAGGGTTGCTATCTGTTTTTTATAGGGTAGATAAAAAAAATGAAACCTAAATAAGAACAGGTTAAAGAGCTTTGTAAAACTGTATCAATTTTGATACATAAAAATTCAGACCCGGAAAATAAATTAAACTTTTTTCCCTGTTAAGTGTCTCATAGATAGTAATCAGTTCTCAATAAAGGACAAAAGGTTAGTCATCCCGGTAGAAATGATTGCAATATGTAATTATAGAAAGGATTAAAAAATATGAAAAGACTAATTTTTATGCTGTTCACCATAAGTGTAATGGCTTCAGCATGTTCTTCTTACAGCTATTATGCAGTGAGTAACAAACCACTCAGTACCCAGCATTATAAGACCTATGCCTGGATACCTGAGGGTTATTCCAAATCATCCAGTTTTTACAACAATGACGTGGCAACAGACAGGATTGTTGATGCGGCAAGTAAAGAGATAGAGAAAAAAGGTCTGGTACTCGATAACCAGAAGCCCGATATCCTGATCAGGTATACAGCCGTGGTCAATAAAGAAACCCGGGAGTACAACGACCCTGTATATTACAATCCTCCAGCAAGGTTAAGTCCAAGGATTGCTTATTACCGGGGAAGGGCGTACAGATATTTTTCTTATTATGACCCTATGCCAGTATATGCGGGTAGTGAAGCCAGAAGGGAAAATGTAAAAGCTGGAAGTATTATGATTGACCTGATTGACAGGAAAACTAAAAAAATAATCTGGAGAGGCTGGGCAGAGGGGGATCTGGACAATCCTCAAAAAGCAGTGGATGATATTCCACAGGTAGTGACCAACATATTTAAAAAATTACCTTAATCATGAGGTGGATAAAAAATCCTGAATTGGTTGAACTGGTTCAGGATTTTTTATGGCTTTATTTTTTCGAAAGTCGGCGGTGTTCTATTTTGTGTTTATCTTTGGGCTCCTAACCATTCGTTAAAATAATGAAGTTTAAGCATTTTTCGGCTTGGGCATTTGTTGCCCTCGCTTCCATATCTACAGTTAATGCCCAAAAAAAGTCGTACATAGAAACACTTTCCGAGCCGAATCAATGGGTAGATTCTGTTTTTAATAAATTGAGCAGGCGTCAGAAGATCGCACAAATGTTCTTTGTCAGAGCTTTAACCAATTCTACAAAGGCCTATGAGGATTCAATCGGAAATGTAATTAAGAAAGAACGAATAGGAGGTCTGGTGTTTTTTCAAGGTGGCCCGGGCAGGCAGGTGATCCTCACCAATAAATACCAGGAACTGGCACGTGTACCGCTGCTGGTTACTTCTGATGGAGAATGGGGTTTGGGTATGCGCCTGGACAGTACCATTTCTTATCCGTACCAAATGGCACTGGGGGCAGTTCAAAATAAAGAGCTGATCTATAAAATGGGACTGGAGGTTGCAAAAGATTACCGGAGAGTGGGGATGCATATGAACCTGGCACCCGATGTTGACGTGAACAATAACGCAAAGAACCCGGTCATCAATTACCGTTCTTTTGGCGAAAATAAATATAACGTGGCTACCTCTGGTGCGGCCTATATGAAGGGGATGCAGGATGGCGGTCTGATGGTGAGCCTGAAACATTTCCCGGGGCATGGGGATACTGATGTGGATTCTCATTTTGACCTGCCTCAGCTGAATTTTACTAAAGCCCGCCTGGACAGCCTGGAGATCTATCCTTTCTGGGAACTGATCCGGCAAAATGCCTCGGGTGTGATGATTGCTCATATGAATATTCCGGCGCTGGACAATACCCCACATATGCCTTCAACCTTGTCAAAACCTATTGTAACAGGGATCTTAAAGGAAGAGCTTGGTTTTAAAGGCATCATTATTTCCGATGCGATGGAAATGAAGGGGGTGGTGAAATATTTTAAAGATGGTGAAGCCGATGTGATGGCGGTGATTGCCGGTAATGATATCCTGGAACTTTCGGAAAATAGTGACCGGGCCATTAAACTCGTTCGAAAAGCTGTGCGCTCGGGAAGGATCAGCATGGAACGGATTGACGAAAGTGTGAAAAAGATTCTCATGGCCAAATATTGGGCAGGTTTAAACAAGAAGGACAGCCTGGATGAACATCATGTGCATGCCGATGTGAACCGTCCGGAGAGTCTGGCGTTACGTCAGGAACTGGCCAATGCTGCGATGACTTTACTGAAAGGGCGTGAACTGCTCCCTCAGCTTGATAAAGAAAAAAGAACAGTAATTATTAGCCTTGGAACACCAGAGGTAACCGTATTCCAAAAAGAACTGGGGGCTTATTATCAGAATGCTGTTTTTTATACTTTAGATAAGAATGCAAATGCCAATCAGATTGCGGTGGTGGCGAGAGAACTCGCTGGTTTTGACCAGGTGATCATTGGTATACATGATACCCGTACCCGCCCGGGAAATGGAATGGTGCTGAGTGCAGACCTGAAGATGTTCCTGAAAGACCAGAGCCAGAAAAATGCCTGCTTTGCCGTTTTTGCAAACCCTTATAACCTGTCTCAATGGAGTGGGTTGGAGAATAGTAAATTCTTGCTGGTGGCTTATCAGAAAGAAGATTTTATGCAAAAGGCGGCAGCATCCGTATTTAAAAACGAAGTTAACCCCAGCGGAAGATTGCCGGTTACGGTCAATATGTTCTTTAAATACGGAGACGGCCGGTAGTTAATTTAGATCGTTGGCGCATGCAGCGCTTTGTAAGTCCAGTTGTTTAAAAAGCCCTGGACTTTTTTTATGCTGTGGCCTTTGCCTTCTGTTTTGCTTTCTTCTGCATCTCTTTCCAGGTATCCGGAATCCTGAATGTGAAGAACTTTTCCTTCTCCGTCGAGGACAACGAATACAGGAAAGCCAAAACGTCCGGGATTGCCTAGTTTGCTTAAAACAGCGGTGTTTTTATTTTCCGGGCTCCAGTTGACCAGTACCCATTCAAAATTGTCGCCAATCAGCTTTTTCAATTCCGGGGTTTTGTCTACCAGTTCATGAAAGCGGATGCACCAGATGCACCAGTTGCCACCTACCTGTACCAGGACATTCTTTTTTTCTTTCTTTGCTTTGGAAATCGCTGTATTTAAATCTGCCTGTGCGTTGGCGTTAGGATTATAAATGTGTACGGCTTCTTTTTTTTCGCCTTCTTTTTTATCCTGGGCCTGGCCTGCTGCGGCAACAGAGATCAATGCAAGGAATAATAATGCTTTTAGTTTCATCTGTGTTTTTATTTTAATGGTGAGGTGGAGCCTTTGATGATTATGTTATTCATGTCGGGTTCGTATGGTAAATTTACAAATAAGTTCTAGCTTTACCTGATGCCTCAACAGCCACTTAAAATATTACAAGCTTCTGCCGGCTCTGGTAAAACCTTTAGCCTGACGGCACATTATTTAACTCTTTTGCTTTCTTCAGAAACCAAATACAGGGAAATTCTGGCGGTAACCTTTACCAACAAAGCAACCGAAGAGATGAAAACCAGGATCATGGAAGTGCTGAAGGGTTTTGCGCAGGGGGATACATCTAAAAAGATTGCTGATTACCGGGATATCGTATTGAAGGCCCATCCGGATTTGGATGCCGGAGGTTTAAAACGAAAATCAGATGTCATCTACAGGAAAATCCTGCACGATTACAGCCGTTTTTCGGTGAGTACCATTGATGGTTTTGTTCAGAAAGTGATCAGGGGCTTTGCTTTTGAGCTTGGGTTGGACGCCGGTTATGGTTTGGAAATGAATTACGATAAGGTAAAGAACGAACTGGCAGAGCGTTTGGATAAGGCTTTGGACAAGAACCCGGTACTGCTGCAATGGATCATTGACCTGGCCCTGGACCGGATCAATAACAATTTGAGCTGGAACTACAGGAGGGAACTGATTGAGCTGACGAATGAGATCTTTAAGGAGCGTTATCAGCCTTTTGAACAGGCCGTGAAAGAACTGGGAGAAATTGCAGACCTGGATACCTTGTTCAAAGACTATAACAAGATCACCCGGTTGAGCATAGAAGCGTTTGAAGGTACTGTAAAGGATTTGGCAGAACAGGCTTTGCAGATCTTTCAGGTAGAAGATATTGACGTTGGCGATTTGAAAGGAAAGTCCCGCTCGCCTTTGAATAATCTTCAGAAGATTGCGGACGGAGATTTGTCTAAGATCAGCAGTTTGGCTAAACTGGTGGATCAGCCGGAAGAATGGTTTCAGAAAGCTGCGGTAAATACGGCCTATGATGAACTTAACCCGGTGATTGCTAAACTGGTCTCTGCTTACCAGGAGGGATTGTCTGCTTATCTTTTGGCCCAGGCCTTCAATAAAAATTTATATTACCTGAGGCTGATGCAGGAAATGGCAGTTTTACTGAAGGAATACCGGAATGAAAGTCCGAACCTGCTGATCAGTGACGCACAAACCCTGTTGAAAGGGATTACGGATGATGCGGACGACAATCCTTCCTTCATTTGGGAAAAAATGGGAAACCGGTACCGGAATTTTCTGTTTGATGAATTCCAGGATACCTCAGCGAATCAATGGGGAAGTTTTAAGTCTTTGCTGACCAACGCCATGGCTTCGCCCAGCGGGAAATTAATAGACCACCTGATTGTGGGGGATACCAAACAATCCATTTACCGCTGGAGGAACGGAGACTGGAATATTTTGCACCAGCAGGCTAAACAGGATGTTCAGATCCATAATGTAGTAGAAGATAGTCTGGAAGAAAATTACCGGAGTACGAAGAATATCATCCATTTTAACAATACACTTTTTAAGCAGCTGCCTCAATTGATGCAATCGGGCTTAAATGGTGCTATTGCAGAACAGGAAAGCCTTCCTGATCTGTTGAAATGGTGGCAGCAACAGGGCTTTGACCAGATTGTTACCGATGTGTATGCAGAAGCAGAGCAGAAGACAACACCTTATACCCTGGAAGGCGGGACCATCAGTTTTAATGTATTTAAAACGGATCCTGAAGGAAATGCACTCACCAAGACAACCTTCCGGGACCTGGCTTTAAGTAAAATGATTGCAGAGCTTGATGTTCTGTTTACCGTAAAAAAATATAAACCCCGCGATATTTGTATCCTGGTCCGGTCGAATTCTGAAGCGATTGCCGCGGTAGAAACCCTCATGGAGCAGGGGATAGATGTGATTTCGGGAGAGGCACTGTTGCTGAGCAATAATACCGCGGTGAAGTTGATCATCAATACTTTGCAGGTGATGGGTGGCCTGGCGGAGAACACCGCTTTGTATAAGGCCAATTGTATTAGCCTATATGCCAGGCTGCAGCAAAAATCCGTTGAACCTCATCACTTTTTCTCTCTGAAGTTTAAGAGTCTGGCCCAGCTGGGTGATTTGCTTCCGGAGAAGCTTTGTGCGGAATGGCAGACCTGGATGCAGCAGCCACTTCCTGCTTTACTGGAGAAAATTATAGAGGCTTACGGTCTGAATAAAAAAAGGAATGCGATGATGCTGCCTTATTTATTTGCATTGAGGGATCTGGCCGGAAGCTTTGCGCTGCACGGTGAAAAAGGAATCGCTGCCTTCCTGAATTATTGGGAGGAAGAAGGGGCGAGAAGAACATTGCCTTCTTCTGAAAATACAGATGCGGTACAAGTGATTACCATCCATAAATCTAAAGGTTTGGCTTTTCGTGCGGTCATGCTGCCATTTTGCAACTGGGATATTAATGGTAAAACCAATGGGATATTCTGGGTTTCTGCAGCGAATACCCCTTATCACCATTTGCACAGCATCCCGTTGAAGTATACCAAAGAACTGGGGCGGTCAACGGTGGCGAGGCCTTATTTTGAAGAATTGCTGTACAATAATATGGACGCTTTGAATATGCTTTATGTAGCTACAACAAGGTCAAAGGAATATTTGTACATCAGTGTTATGGGTAAAAAGACCGATACGGTGAGTAATATCGGCGATTTGCTTTCTAAGGTTTTTGCAGACCAGTTGTCTGAAGAAGGAAATTACCTGATCGATGATCCGGTACCTTCCCTGCCGGAAAAGGAAGTTTTAAAAATGGAGATTGAACTGGAACTTTATCCGGTATCGGACAGATTGAGCCAGGTTTTTGATGCAAGACTGAAACGCAGGGAAATTGATTTGCTTACCGGAGAAAGTGCCGGGAGGACGGGGACTATACTTCATGAGATCCTGGCTTCGGCAAGTGATCCGCAGGAAGTGGAGGAGGTGCTGCAGACCCTGCTGCTGGATGGTATTTTTAAAGCGGAGGAACTGCCTTTTCTGCGCAATCAGGCCTTATCTGTTTTGCAGCACAGCGGGCTTCAGGAGATTCTGACGGGCAGTGAGGAAAGTTTAAATGAGCGGAGTATTATTGATGCCGAAGGAAAAAGCTACCGTCCGGATAAAGTGCTGATGAAAGGTAAAGAGGTTACCATTATTGATTACAAATTTACCCAGCAGGAAAGTAATAAACACATAGAGCAGGTAGACCACTACAGAAGTTTACTGCAGGCGATGGGTTATACGACGGTGAATACGTATTTGTTCTATGCCTTAACCGGAGTTTTGAAAAAAGTATAAAAATGAAGAAGAAAAATAAAGGCTGGTTATGAAGGCGTTTTTAAAGGAAGTAGCAGAAGATTTGGTAGAGCGGCTGGGAGATGATCTGCAGTACGCAGCCATTGTCTTTAACAATAAGAGACCGGTCGCTTATTTACAGCATCATCTGGCAGCTGTGATACAGAAGCCTTTCTGGAGCCCTGCTTTTTATACCATACAGGAATTTTTTGCTTTATCCAGCCCCTTAAAAACGGCAGATGCCTTTACGCAGTTCTTTACACTCTATAAGAAGTATAATGAGCTGGCCCTGCAATATGGAGATCAGCCGATAGAACCCGCTAAATTTTATCCGGTTGCCCGGATCATTTTAAGTGATTTTGCCCAGATTGATAATGATCTGGTTGATGCAGGGAAGTTATTTGAGCAACTGGAGGATTTTGCAGAAGTGGATTACCAGTTTGATTACCTGAGTGAAGAACAGCAGGTCTTTTTAAAAGGCTTCTGGAGTTCTTATTCTGAAGGAAAACATAAAAAACAGCAGGAACAGTTTATCAAAATGTGGCAGCGGATGCCAGAACTTTACCTGGGCTTCCATGAGGCACTCCGGGAAAAGGGACTGACCACGATGGGGCATGTTTACCGGCAGCTGGCGGAAGGGAAATCTGATGATTTTGTCCGGTCTTTTGAGCAGGGGAAATTGATCTTTGTTGGGTTTAATGCGTTGAGCCGGGCAGAGGCGAAGGTTTTTAGTCGCTGGCAGGAAGCCGGTAAAGCCCTGTTCTATTTTGATACAGATACTTATTATTTAAATGACCCTATACAGGAGGCCGGACTGTTTTTAAGAAGAAATTTACAGCAGACAGGTCTGGTCAATGCATTGGGTGGCCCCCGCGACCTGATCCGTTTGCCCGCGAAAGTGGTAGACGTATACAAGACACAGGGGCAGGTTGCGCAGGCAAAGATTTTGAACACTGCGTTGCAGCGGGATTATCCTTTATTGGGAGAAACAGATGCGGGTAAGATTGCCCTGATCCTGGCCGACGAAAGTTTACTTCTGCCGGTTTTGCAGACCATTCCCACGCATTTTGAGGTGGGGGAAGTGCACAAGGCGATTGACGTGAATGTCACGATGGGTTATCCACTGGTGGCTTCTTCCATTTTTGGCCTGGCCGATCTCTGGTTGAGCGTACAGGCTCAATTGATCCAGGGTGCAAAGGATACGGTGTATTACCGGGAAGTGGAAGCTTTTTTATCGCATCCGCTCACTGGAATCACGGAGCAAATGCGGGCAAAAATACAGCAAAAGTTATTGCTGGAACAACTTGCAGAAGTCCCTTTGGTCCGCCTGCAAAGCCAGAAGGGTTTGCTGGCCTTGTTTTTTACCAGGATCAATTCTGCGGCCGAGGCTACGCTCTCGTTACAAGCTGTTTTCAAACGGATATTGGAACAGCAGCTGGCAGATAAAAGTTTGAAGCAAACGGAGGCAGATCTGTTTGTGGCAACGATTAAAGAGTTGAACCGTTTGCATGATGCGCTTGAAGAGCATTTGCCTCAATTGACGCAAATCAGGGAAGTTTCTTTTGTCTTGTCGCTGATGCAGAAGGCTATTCAGGGCATTTCCGTGCCTTTGACTGGCGAGCCGCTTCAGGGGATACAGGTCATGGGTTTACTGGAAAGCCGGAGCCTGGATTTTGAACGGATCTATATCCTCGGGGTGAACGAAGGTTTGTTGCCACAGACGAGTGTTTCTCCAAGTTTTATTCCTGATAGCATCCGAAGGGCATATGGTTTGCCGGTTCTGGAAAATCAGGATGCCATTTCTGCTTATATGTTTTACCGGTTGATGCAGCGTTCTGAAAAAGTGAGCCTGGTGTATAATGCGCAGGCTGATGATACCAATACAGGCGAACCGACGCGTTTTTTAAGGCAACTGGAATATGAAAGCGGTTATACTTTCAATTACCTGGAACATAAACAAAGCATCCGCACAGAAAAAAGATTGCATGTAGAGGTGAAGAAGGATGAAAAGGTGATGACTGTGCTGAATAAATACCTGAATGGAGAGCTTGGCCTTTCGGCTTCTGCTTTAACCTCTTATATCAATTGTCCGCTGCAGTTCTTTTACAAGTATATCGCAAGGATTGAAGAGCCAAAGGAGATTTCGGAAAATCTGGAAGCCAACTACATTGGCTCCATACTCCACTTTGTTATGGAAACCTTTTATCAGGACCTGATGGAGGAGGGTGGCCCGGTTACACAGGAGCGTATTGCTCAGAAACGGAAAGACGTACCTGCCCTGGCGGTAAGGGGATTTGCGCAGGTGATGTATGAGAACCAGCACCACCAGGTCGTGCACAACGGCATGCAGAAGGTCGTACTCGCCATAGTAGAAGAGTATGCTGCACTGATCCTGGACTATGATGAACAGCAGGCACCCTTTGAAGTGCTGGCTATGGAGAAGAAAGACCAGATTGAATTTAAATTCAGCCTTAAGGGACAGGAAAAAAAGATTATTCTGCATGGGATTATAGACCGCATAGACCGCAGAAACGGAATTACCCGTATTGTGGATTATAAAACCGGCAGCGATAACCTGAGGTTCAGCAGCCTGGAGGAGGTATTCGATACCAATGGGAATAAGCAGAATAAAGCCCTCGTGCAAACGCTTTTTTATACGTATGTTTTTGAGCGGGCCAATGGTTTGACGGGTGTAGAGCCGAATCTGTACAGTACCCGTAATATGCGAAAAGAGGGCACCTTTTTTATGGAGGGCAAGGAGAAGACCAAACTGAACGGGGAGCGGCTGGAAAGCATCAAAGCAGAGTTTCTGGATTTATTAAGGGCAAAACTTGCGGAGCTTTTTGATGAAAATATTCCTTTCAGGCCTACAGAAAACGAGGCTGGCTTTGTTTTTTCGCCCTATTTGACTTTGTGTGGAATGTAAAATGACCAAAGGATGTTAGATCGGGCTAAAGATGCCCAAGTGTAATTAAAACACTACTTTATAATTAGATTACAATACTTATATTTGCCCACAGTTAATATTTGAATATACAATGAGAGAGATTCAATTTAGAGAAGCCCTGCGTGAAGCCTTGAGCGAAGAGATGCGTAAAAATGAAAACGTATTTTTGATGGGAGAAGAAGTAGCGCAATATAACGGTGCATACAAAGTTAGTCAGGGTATGCTGGATGAGTTTGGTGACAAACGCATTATTGATACCCCTATTGCTGAGCTTGGTTTTGCCGGTATTGGTATTGGGGCTGCAATGAACGGATTAGTTCCAATCGTAGAGTTTATGACATTTAACTTCTCTTTGGTTGCTATTGATCAGATTATTAACGGTGCGGCTAAAATGCTGTCCATGAGCGGAGGCCAGTTTTCTGTGCCAATCGTATTTCGCGGACCAACAGGTAATGCCGGCCAATTGGGTGCTCAGCACTCTCAGAACTTTGAAAACTGGTATGCCAACTGTCCTGGTTTAAAAGTGGTGGTTCCTTCTACTCCTTACGAGGCTAAAGGTTTGTTAAAACAAGCTATCCTTGATCCGGATCCTATCATTTTTATGGAATCTGAGGTGATGTATGGCGATAAAGGAGAGGTTCCTGAAGAAGAATATTACATTCCATTGGGTAAAGCTAATGTCGTTAAAGAAGGTACTGATGTAACGATCGTAACTTTTGGTAAAATGCTGACCCGTGTAGTGAACCCTGCTGTTGAAGAGCTGACTAAAGAAGGCATCAATGCAGAGGTTATCGATTTGCGTACTGTACGTCCTATTGACTATGCAACCATCATTGAATCGGTGAAAAAAACGAACCGTTTGGTGATTGTGGAAGAAGCATGGCCATTGGCTTCTATTTCTTCTGAGATTGCTTTTAATGTTCAGAAAAATGCTTTCGATCATTTGGATGCACCAGTATTGCGTATTACTTGCGCTGATGTTCCGCTTCCATATGCGCCTACGCTGATTGCAGCAAGTTTACCAAATGCAGAGCGTGTAGTGAAAGCTGTAAAAGAAGTATTGTACGTAGCAAAATAAGCTATTAAAGATAATCCAGAAATATAATCCCGATGGCTCGTGCCCTTCGGGATTTTTTATTTTAAAAACAACGAAATGAGTCATCACTCGAAAATCATTGCTGCTGAATTAGCCATAGCAGAGAAACAAGTTCTTTCTACGATTGAATTGCTGGATGAAGGTGCTACTGTGCCTTTTATCTCCCGTTACCGGAAAGAAGCGACCGGAAGCCTGGATGAGGTTCAGGTAGCCGCGGTACGAGACCGGTTCCAGCAATTGCGCGACCTGGACAAAAGAAGGGAAGCAATTTTGAAGGCCCTGACCGCATTGGGAAAACTGAGCCCTGAACTGGAAGCCAAGATCAATGCGGCATTAACCATCACAGAGATCGAAGATATTTATCTTCCTTATAAGCCTAAGCGCAAAACAAGGGCTTCTGAGGCCAGGAAAAAAGGTTTGGAGCCATTGGCTTTATTGGTGTTGGAACAACGTGGTGAAGATCCGGAAGGAGAGGCTGCAAAATACCTGAGTGAAGAGTTGGGTGTGGCTTCTGTGGAAGAGGCCTTGGCTGGTGCCAGAGATATTATTGCAGAGATGGTGAATGAGAATACAGAGGCCCGGGCGACGATGAGAACCTATTTTCAGCAGCACAGTAAGTTTAAATCGGTGGTGGTGAGTGGAAAAGAAGAGGAAGGAATCAAGTATAAAGATTATTTTAACTGGGATGAGCCGGTTAAATCTACACCTTCTCACCGCGTTCTGGCCATGCGCCGCGGGGAGAATGAATCTGTATTAAAGCTGGAGCTTGCACCAGGTGAGGAGGGAGCGATTCGTTTGCTGGAAAAGCAATTCATCAGATCTTCCAATAAAAATGCACAACAGGTTGAGCTGGCTATCCAGGATGGCTATAAGCGTTTGCTTGCACCTTCTATGGAAAATGAACTTCGTGGTTTTTCTAAGGAAAAGGCCGATGAAGAAGCGATCCGGGTTTTTGTAGAAAATGCAAGACAATTATTGCTGGCGGCACCAATGGGCCAAAAGAATGTTCTGGCCATAGATCCGGGTTTCAGGACCGGATGTAAAGTGGTTTGCCTGGACAAACAAGGTAAATTGCTGGAAAACACCACCATTTTTCCGCATACGGGTCAGAATAACGTTAAAAATGCAGCAGAGAGTATACAGAAACTTTGTGCTAAATATGAGATTGAAGCCATTGCTATCGGCAATGGAACAGCGGGCAGGGAAACGGAGGTCTTTGTTCGTGGACTGGGGCTGGGTGAAGTATCGGTTGTGATGGTGAATGAAAGTGGTGCTTCTATCTATTCTGCTTCAGAAGTAGCAAGGGAAGAGTTTCCTAATCATGACATTACGGTTAGGGGTGCAGTGTCTATTGGGCGCCGTTTGATGGATCCTTTGGCTGAGCTGGTTAAAATTGATCCTAAATCTATCGGTGTGGGACAGTACCAGCATGATGTGGACCAGAATAAATTGCAGGCTTCTTTGGATGATACTGTAATGAGCTGTGTGAATGCGGTAGGCGTGGAATTGAATACGGCCTCTAAACAGGTATTGGCTTATGTTTCCGGACTGGGTCCGCAACTGGCACAAAATATCATCAGTTACAGGAATGAGCATGGTGCTTTTAAAAACAGGGAGAGCCTAAAAAAAGTACCTCGTTTGGGCGATAAAGCTTTTGAACAGGCGGCGGGTTTCCTGCGGATCAGAAATGGTGCACATGTGCTGGATGCGAGTGGGGTACACCCGGAACGCTATGAGCTGATCAACAGAATGGCGGCAGACCTGGGTTGTTCTTTAGAAGAATTGCTGAGCGATACTGCACAGCAGAAAAAGATCAAACTTCAGCAATATGTGAGTGAAGAAGTGGGTTTGCCTACTTTAAATGATATTATGGCAGAGCTTGCCAAGCCTGGACGTGATCCGAGGGAGCAGTTTGAAGTTTTTAGTTTTACCGATGGGGTAAACGAGATTGCAGACCTGAAACCGGGGATGAAACTGCCAGGGATTGTAACGAATATTACGAATTTTGGCGCTTTTGTAGATATAGGTGTGCATCAGGATGGATTGGTTCATACGAGTCAGATGTCTGATAAATTTGTGCCGAATCCAAACGATCTGGTTAAGGTGCATCAGAAAGTTGAGGTTACGGTTGTTGAAGTGGATGTGGAACGGAAAAGGATTTCCTTGTCGATGAAGAAGGAACATACCGGTAAGGCAGAGAAATCCAAATCGGAGAAACATCAGCATAAACCGAAATTCAAACCAAAACCGAGTGCGGCTGGCGGAGTTAAACCTGCATTTAAGAAGCCGGATGTTAAAAAGGAAAAAGCGCTTCCGGAAGGTGATTTGCAAATGAAACTTGCTGCACTGAAGGATAAGTTCAAATAATTTTAAAAAGGCCCGTAAGGGCAGTCATGGTCGGAAGAAAAATCTTCCGACTTTTTTGCGTAAAAGAGTTTGTTTTATTCTAATAAATATTTGATAATCAGTCATTTATACTTGTTTTTTTTGGACAATACACTCTTCGGAGACTAACGCTTCTGCGCACCGCTGCGCGCTTGCTTCGAAGCTCGATGTCCCTCCTGAGTAGTATTGTTTTTCTTTGGGTGCTTAATTGTCCGTGTGTCTTGTATGGTAATTAGAACAAAGATAAATTCCTGTGGCTCTTGCGGATGTCGAGAAAATAGCCTTATCTTTGCGCCAGTTCCTTGTTCAACTTTTTTTAATTATAGGAATCATGACTGAACGTTTCCACATATCGCCCCTTTCGCACGCTGCCTGATCCAGGCGGACGTTATTACATTTTGCTTTATTGTATATAAAATGGAATGCTTTCTGGTTTTAAGCCGGACTGATCTGCGTCTGCCGAAATTTTTAAGATCTGGCCTGTGCTGAATTTATAAGGGTATATCCTCTTTCTGAGGACGAATTGAGCCAATCAACACAATTATAATTTTTTGAGTAACAGTCCAATGGACAATAATGAATTGTCGTTTGATGTTTTGCAGTACAAATTGAAATCTGCAAGACGAAAGAAACGACTACAAAAAAAGGATTTCGATAAACAGCTTATCCGGATGATGAGGCATAAGGATCAACTCTTGGTACAAAGACGAGATCTGCCTATGATTCCTCTTGAAAAACCCTATCAGCGGGGCTGGAAGCGTTGTTTCGTGCTGCGGGAAGATGTAGCAAGATCTTCTTCCTCTGCTTTTTATGAAGGGCTTTTGACCAAGATCAATACGGTGCAGTATAGCCCGGAAAAATCTTTTAAAGTAAAGAAGAAGAGAAAGGGCAAAAAGATCAGGGTAGAAAAAAAACAATTCCTGATGGACTTTTCCGAATGGTACTGGAATGATGCCCGTCTAAAGCTTACGGAGGTGGAGAGGGCACATTTTCATTTGTATGAAGTGAGCAGAGAAAATGGAAATGAGACGTTTTTCCGGTATAGGTTTAATGAGCCCTGGAAGTACAGGCTGCAGGTTAGACCGCATTTTATCACGGAAGTAAAGATGGTGGATGAGGTATTGGAGCAGGAAATTAGATTTCTGAATAACCATATTGAAAAACATCATTTGTATCCCAGAATTTCGAAACTTACTGGTGGTGCCTATCACTACTGGAAATGGGCTGGCGAGGATAAAGCTTGTTATCGGGAAGCTGAAAAAGAAGCATCACTCCAAATAAAGGAGGCAATGGAATTTAAAAAAGAAGAACAATTTTAAACGCAATGAGCATTTTAAAAACAAAAGAATTAAGTAAAATAGGCTATACAAACGATAAAGCAAGAAGTCTGGCGATCAATATGATCAGCAGATATTTTAAGCATCATAGTAAGAGCCAGATTATAGAGCTGTTGACCGCTATTTTAAACCAGCCGGAGAATTATATGGCTGAGGAAGCGACGGAGAAATTAGCGGCAACATTTATGGATGAAGTAAAGGTGTGCGATTTTCAAACACATCGGCTGTTACAGGAAAGCGGGCAGCTAAAGGTTTATGGGGGAAAGGGGATTGATGAAAGTACAAAAAAGCAGATGGAGTTGGTGATGTCTTTGCCGGTGGTGCTGCAGGGGGCTTTAATGCCTGATGCACATACCGGGTATGGATTACCGATCGGCGGAGTAGTGGCTGCGGATAATGCGGTCATCCCATACGCGGTGGGTGTAGACATTGGGTGTCGCATGGCTTTGTCTGTTATAGATGAAAGTGATAGTTTTTTCAAAAGATATAGTCATCATATGAAGGTCGCGCTGAAGCAGTGGACGCACTTTGGTATGGAGGGCGGCCTGGAAGTCCCGGCTGAACATGAAGTTCTGGATAGTGCATTATTTCAGGAAACAGAACTTCTGAGGAAGCTGCAGGGCAAAGCTTATCGTCAGCTGGGTACTTCAGGAGGCGGAAATCATTTTGTTGAATTTGGAGAAATAGAATTGTACGAGGGGAATTCCCTGAGGCTTCCGGCTAAAAAGTATATGGGCCTGCTCTCCCATTCGGGCAGCAGGGGGCTGGGGGCAAACCTGGCGGAATATTATACCCGGATAGCCATGAATACCTGTAAATTACCAAGAGAAGCTGCCCGTTTGGCCTGGCTGGACTTAAATACGCAGGCCGGGCAGGAGTATTGGCTGAGTATGAACCTTGCTGGTGATTATGCGAAGGCCTGTCACGATGTGATCCACGCCAGTTTACTGAAATCCCTGGGTTTGCAGAGCTTGGCTAAGGTGGAAAATCACCATAATTTTGCCTGGAAAGAACAAATGGAGGATGGCCGGGAAGTGATTGTACACCGAAAGGGAGCTACCCCGGCGCATGATGGAGCACTGGGTATTATTCCAGGAAGCATGACTACGGCGGCCTATCTGGTAAAAGGTAAGGGCATTGGGAATTCATTGAATTCTGCGGCGCATGGAGCGGGCAGAGCCATGAGCCGGAAAAAGGCAAAAGAAAGTTCTACGGCATCCGATTTAAAGAAGGTTTTAAGCCGTGCGGGTGTGACCTTGATAGGAGGGAGCGTAGAGGAAAATCCGAAAGCCTATAAGGACATAGAGCTGGTGATGGCCGCGCAGAAAGATCTGGTGGATATAGAAGGGCGGTTTATGCCCAGGATGGTCAGAATGAACAAGGATT
Source organism: Pedobacter nutrimenti (assembly GCF_032678445.1). Lineage (GTDB taxonomy): Bacteria > Bacteroidota > Bacteroidia > Sphingobacteriales > Sphingobacteriaceae > Pedobacter > Pedobacter nutrimenti_A. Next base: position 339,615 of record NZ_JAVTSQ010000002.1, on the reverse strand, counting down.
AATAGGAGCCCCTCATTTATTGAGGGGCTTTTCCCTGATATTGCCTGACAGCACTGTCAAGTCTGTTTTTTATCGTATTGGCCAGATTTCTTGGAGACAGGACTTTCATAAAATGACCAAAACCAAGTATTTCGCGCTCCAGTTCAAAATTGAGTACCACGTCTATTCTGATGGTAATGCCCTCATCATCCTCTTTTAAGACCTGCTGACTGGGATGGATGGGTTTTGTCAGGATATAGGGGGCGTGGTACTTCTCAATTCTTAAAATAACCTTTTGGGCCCTGTCACGTTCAGATTTAGTTACGCCTATTAAGTCTTCAAAATAGCGGTCGAAGTCTATGCCTTTGTATTCGATAAATGTTTCTTTGGTGAGTTCCTGAAACTCCAGGATGCGGTCTAAAGCTAAGTTCAGCAGGGTTGTTCCCTTTTTAGGTTTCACGATCAGAAACCACCTGTTCCTGTATTCTTTTAATAAGTATGGAAAATAAATGCCGGATTGGGATTTTTGGGCTTTAAAGGATTTGTATTCGATTAAAAGCGGAGTCTTATGGAGGATTGCCTGATAGAGCGGATTGATGTAATGTATGCCCTTAAGTTGTGTATTGCTCTCAAACTGTATACAATTCCGGCTTTGCTGTGTGGATTTATATAGGTTGTTTTCCAGTTTGGCAATCATATCGCTCATCTCGTCGAAATAACTGAAGCCGTTGAACTGTTTAAGGACGCCAACAATTTCCTTCATTTTGTCAATGTCATTGTTGTTGATGGGCACTTTTGTAATGCTGTAGGAGGACTCGCTGTAGGCATAATACTTTCTTTCGTTGACGATGATGGGTGCGTTGTAGCCTAGTTTATCGCTCCGCATCAGCTGGATATCTGCCTGTATGGTACGTTTGCTTACACCAGAGGTAATGCCTTCGTATTCATAGAGTGTGGCAGCCACTTTTTCGATGATATCTTCAAGGGTCCATTTCCGGCGCCTGTTTTGTAAGCATTCGTCGATCGTTTTGTACCTGATCAGGGCTAATTTGTTAATTGACATCCCAAAAATCTTTTTATAAAAGTATAAAAACAAAATTACTGCGCAATAGATCTGCGTATTTAAAGTTTTTATACAGGTTTACAGCTTGTTTTTTAAATTTATTGATTTGATTTATAATGCTTTGTGATTTTGTTTGGGGTTAATCTTTAACTGCGCAATTCCTCTGCGTTGACCTGTGTGCATCTTTGTCATGTCGATAACAAGACAGGTTCTTTGAAGAAAAGCAGTACTGAAAGGTACGATAAGATATTCCCGAAAGGGGATGACGATTAGAAAGGATAAACATCCACAGTTGAGGGTTTCTGTATGGCCCCATAGTATTGAGCTGTTTAGCAGCAATATTCTGATGTTTAATAATGGAGATCGTCTTCGTTGTGTGTCGCGGGTTCGAATCCCGCTCCCGGTGAAACGGGGTAGATCAGAGGGTAGATCAACAACATGTGCAGGTTCGAATCCTGCTTTCCGACCAAAATAGGAAACGCAATCGGTAGCGCAGTAATGGCTTAATATCCATTGCTAAAAAGAAGGGAACCTTTTCAAATTCCCATTGTAAAAGTACTGCAAAAGGCATTCAGCTTTTCATCGGATTCCGGTGGTGGGCAAATCTGGATTCTGCTTTGAAAGTATAGGATAGGAAATGATGCAGATACACGATCGTTAAATACGAAAAAGGGTTGGCGCTCTCTACGCTCTTCTGAACTCTTTAAGTATTTATCAGGGTATTGAATTTGTTTTCGATAGAGGATACTTCCGCAGAAACCGGATGAATGTCTTTTAAGGTGCCGATTTAAGAGATAAACCAACAAAAAATTAAATAAGATGAAAAGAATACATGTAAATACCAACTCTGCGGGTTTGGTTTATAAAAACGGAGAATTAAAAAGAATATTAACTGCAGGCAATTACTGGTTGTGGTTTGGAGAAAAGATGGAAGTCTATGATATGTCTAAAACTTTCATTGCTTCAGTTGAGTTGGATGTGTTGCTGTTGAATGAAGATTTTAAAGGACTGGTTGATGTGATAGAAGTGAAAGACAATGAACTGGTTTTGGTTTATCAGAACGGTAATTTTAAACAGGTGTTGGTTGCCGGGAAGTATGCTTTCTGGAAGGGCCTGAATAATTATTCTTTTGTACGGGCAGATCTGTCAGATGATGAATCCACCGCGCTAATTGATAGAAATATATTGGGTAAGTCGCAGTTATCAGCGCACACAAGGTCATTTACCGTCGAAACTTATGAGAAAGGCCTGATGATGAAAGATGGGAAGATGGAAAGGATGCTGGAGCCAGGAACTTATACCTGGTGGAAAAATAGTACCGTAATCCAGGTTCTGAAAACCGATATGCGTCAGCTGAATATGGAGATCATTGGACAGGAGATCCTGACGAAGGATAAAGCGCAGTTGAGGATCAATTTCACGGTTCAGTATAAAGTAACAGATGTGAAAAAAGCTTTGCTGGAAAATAAGGATTTTGATAAACAATTGTATGTGCTGATCCAATTGGCTTTAAGAGCATTTGTTGGAAGAATGACTTTTGATGAATTGATGGAGCATAAAGAAAAGATCTCTGAACAGGTGCTGGCAGATTCTTCTTCAAAAGCTGAGGGATTGGGTGTTGAATTGTTGAATTGCGGAGTGAAGGATATTGTGTTGCCGGGAGATGTGAAAGAGATTATGAACCAGGTGCTGATTGCGGAAAAGAGAGCACAGGCCAACCTGATCACCAGAAGGGAAGAAACGGCTTCTGCAAGGAGTTTATTGAATACGGCTAAATTGATGGAGGATAATGCGATGCTGTATAAATTGAAAGAAATGGAATATGTGGAGAAAATCGCAGAGAAGATCAATACCATCAGCTTATCCGGAGGTGGGCAGATTGTAGATCAGTTGAAACAAATTTTTGTAAAATCATAATTAAATGAAAAGAAAAATAAATGGGAATGACCTGTTGGAGATAGGTTATCATCCTGGAAAAATATTAGGTGCAGCATTGGATTTGGTGGAAGATCGCTTTGATGAATTGCCTGTAAAAGAGGTGCTGTTGCTGATGAAAGCTTTGGCAAAGGAACCTGAATGTTTTACGGACCATGAGGTTCTGGCAGAATTGGCAGCTGCCATGATCGAAGAGTCGCTGATAGAGCCGGAGATTTCGTTGAAAGCGGAAAAAGGGGATTATACGGTATATGGTTCAGCTTATATTGAGGAAGGGGCGAGAAAACAAATGGATATTGCGATGAGGCTTCCGGTGACAGTTGCCGGTGCCCTGATGCCCGATGCTCATCAAGGCTATGGCTTACCGATTGGAGGTGTTCTGGCCACAAAAAATGCAATTATTCCTTATGGTGTTGGTGTCGATATCGGATGCCGGATGGCTTTGTCTGTATTCGATATTTCTGAAAGCCATTTTTATGCCAATGAGGCCAGCTTCAAAAGAGAATTAATTGCACATACCAAATTTGGTGCAGGGCATGGTTTTCATGGGCAATATAAAGCGGATCATGAGGTGCTGGAGCGGGAAGAGTTTAAACTCACGCCATTTATCAAAAACCTGCACGACAAGGCTTATTCGCAATTGGGAAGCTCTGGTGGTGGAAATCATTTTGTGGAATGGGGGATCATAGAATTTGAGAAGAGAGATGAGTTTCTGGGTATAGAAAAAGGAAAGTACCTGGCTTTACTGACGCATTCTGGTTCCCGTGGACTGGGAGCCACGCTGGCGGGTTATTATACCAAACTGGCAAAATCGCTGTGTAAACTTCCGGCCGAAGCAGCCAATCTTGCCTATCTGGACTTGAATTCAGAAGCAGGGCAGGAGTATTGGCTGGCGATGAACCTCGCGGGTGATTATGCTTCTGCGTGCCATGAAGTAATTCATGATAAGCTGACCAGGGCAATAGGTGCAGAGGTTCTGGCCAAAGTGGAGAACCACCATAACTTTGCCTGGAAGGAAATGTGGAATGGGGAAGAGGTGATTGTGCACCGTAAAGGAGCGACACCTGCAGGTAAGGGCGTGATGGGTATTATTCCCGGTTCAATGACGGCTCCTGGATTTCTGGTGAGGGGAAAAGGAGAGGCGGCTGCAATACATTCGGCTTCTCATGGCGCAGGGAGGCAGATGAGCCGCTCAAAGGCCATCAAGAACATTTCCAGGGAAGAAATGCGGGGGATACTCAAAGCTCATGAGGTCACCTTGATCGGAGCGGGGCTGGATGAAGCTCCAATGGCCTATAAGGACATTAACCTGGTGATGGAAGCTCAGACTGCTCTTGTGGAGGTGGTGGCCAGGTTTACGCCTAAAATTGTGCGCATGGCTGATGACGGAAGCCGGGAAGATTAGTTTAGGCAGATTGAGTTTACAATTCAATCTGCCTTCTGATGCTTTCTTCCAGGGAAATTAACGTCTCTGTACGCTGTATGCCGGCAACAGCTTGTATTTCTTCATTTAAAACATGTCTTAGATGGCTGGTGTCCCTGCAAATGATTTTGGCAAACATGCTGTAGGCTCCGGTGGTGTAATGAAGTTCTACCACTTCTTTAATTCTGCTAAGCTGTTCTACTGCATCTTTATATTGTATCCCTTTTTCCAGGTAGATACCGAGAAAGGCACAGATGTCGTATCCTGCTTTCTGTGGGTCAATGATCAGGTGAGAGCCTCTGATGATGCCCATTTCCTGTAGTTTTTTCATTCTGACGTGTATGGTTCCCCCAGAAACAATCAAATCTTTTGCAATTTCTGTATAAGGTTTTGTGGCATCCTGCATGAGTTGTTTGAGGATGTCGATATCCAGGTTATCAATTTCTGAATTTTGGCTTTCTTTTTTTATCATGTATTTTATATTTGGTAATCAAAAGCGAATATAATTACAAAAATTATAAAAATAAAATTAATTGTTTAAAATATTTGCAACGTATTAGAGGTCTTGTTACATTTGTATCAAGCAAACGATAAAAAAACAAGTTCTTTAACATTTGCTTACCTACTGTAGGGTGGTGGAATTGGCAGACGCACCTCCTTGTCTCGGTGGTGGAGATTATGGAAAACCCGAAAGGGCTAACCACTCCTTGAAGGTTCGACTCCTTCCCCTACAGCGATTTATAAAGTAAGTTATAAAAAATCAACCTAAACCAAAGCTTACTTCATAAGAATACGTACATTAATATCATGTTGGGTGGTGAAATTGGCAGACACACCTCCTTGTCTCGGTGGTGGGGATCATGGGATAAACACAGTTTATGGGTTGACCACAAATTAATTTTTTGAACTGAGGCTAACTTCCCCTTGAAGGTTCGACTCCTTCCCCAACAGCCAGTTTTTTTATGAATAATAAGTTAGTTAATTGAGCGGACCAGGATTGGCCGCTCTTTTTTTGTTTTACCAGCTGCTTCCTGCGCCACCACCACCAGATGATCCGCCGCTGCTTGTGCTGCTGGAAGAACTGCTGGAGGAGGAGCTGCTGGAGGAACTGCTGCTTGAAAAGGAAGAAGAACTGCTGTCATCGCTGGAAACGGAGATCTTGGCAATCTCAAATTTGACCGAATCTTTAAATTTGCAGTTCGCACATATGGAATAGGTATAGCCATAACCTTCCGAATAGGTCGTGGCAGATTTTATCACCTTCCTTTTATCAAACTTTAAGGTAATGAAATGGCATTCAGGGCACTCCCTGGCTGTAGACTTGATGTTTTTGTAGTCCAGTATCAAGTGCTCTTTACAGGAGGTACATTCCCAGACATCATAATCAATGGAGTCTATACGTTCTTCTGTAAGCTGGCCTTTGGATAAAAACTGATCTTCCTGGTCGTCATCCAGACAAACCATGGGCTTCCCGCATTTTTCGCAGTCCAAGGGGGTATTTCGCAGTTGATATAATCTTTCTTTATAGCTCTTCCAATAGAATTTTAAAAATGGATAAGGAAATATTTTTAAGACAGCATGTTCCATCGAGGCATGTGTTTCCTGCCATTTTAAATACTGTTCATGTGGGCTTAGGTTTTTCAGTGAAGATTTTAAGATGGAACTTAAAATGAAGAAATGCAAGTGGATATAGATTAACAGGAACAGGTAGAAAATAGCAAGGCCTCTAAGGATAAACCAAAAGCCAGGAAGGGGATCCATAAAACTGATCCAGATGACAAGTGCGGAAGGCACTAAGACCAGGAAGTAGGAGACGGGATTTAGCCATTTCTTCTTAAAGCGATATCCATTTAAGCTTGAGCCTAGTGCAGCGGCAATGCCGATATAGAAGATCAGGATTGGAATAAAGATAAGGAGGGCAATAAGGCCAGGGCCTTTCTTTGAAGGGGAAGATGCCTGGAGGTTTTGTGTGAGTGGTCTTTGATTCTCCACATATGCTGTGGCACTGTCTGCAACAGCCAGGCTGGTCTCTGGTGTGCTTGGCGGAGCAACTGCAACTGCAACAGTGCTGTCGGATGGGGCTAATTCTGGCTGGTCTTCATTTTTTAATCTGGCCATTACCGCGTCCACTCCCGAAAGGATGGCGCTGTCAAAATCATTGTTCTTTGCATGGGGGATCATACTGTCTTCCTGGATCCTTTTGCAGATCATATCCGGGAGCATACCTTCCAGTCCATAGCCAGTTTCAAATTCAATTCTCTTTTGGTCTTTCACCACCAGGATCAGTAATCCATTATTGGTGTCTTTGCGGCCGATTTTCCATTTTCTGAACAATTCATGTGCAATGTCTTTGGGTACATGATCTCCGATACTTTGAACAAAGACGACATCGATATGTGCAGTCCCGGCCTGATCCAGTTTGCTGAGTTCGTTGTTCAGTTTGGATACGGTTTCGGGGGAAAGTATATGGTCAGGGTTGCTGACATAAGTTTCCGAGAGCGTTTTCGGATCCGGGATAGCTTCAAGTATGTTGTCTTTTGTTTGTGGGCTTTTACAGCTGGCGAAAAACAAAAGACTGATGGTAAAAAATAAACAGGCAGATTTTATCATAAACGATCAGTTTTTATAGAGGTAAATATAAGGCTTTGCTGAGGATAATACTGCCTTGGAACTTTTCAGGATATAAAATCAAGAGCTATTTGTCGACTGTAATTGCCTGTTGGTCGATCACAAGACCGGAGTGGTCTATTGGTGCACGACCCTACTGCAACGTTTTTGCCTTTCTGCAGTCTTATTCCCAAAAAACAGAAGATAGTAATAGCCTCAGGGCTTATAAGAGCTTGCCGAGCCAGCCCATCGTGGCTGGGGAGGTGCAAGGTGAATAATAATAGGACGCGGTTTGGTGGATGCCAACCGCTTTCTTTTTTGCAGGAGTTTTAAAAGGAAGACTTGTCGGTTAAAATTGGCCTTTCGTCGTTTTTTCGGCCTAGCTTATATAATACTGCTGATTGATGTGCAACGTTTTGATTTTCAATGTGGTCTTATCGAAAAAAGAACATCAAAATTTCAAAAAAACGATATGAAAACTTTAATCAAAACCCTATTTGCTGCAGTTATGACTATTATTGTTGGAGTTTCTGCCGCCGCTACTACTTCATTTGCAAATGAAGGTACAAAAAGTCTTGTGCTTGCTGATACTTCAGATTATTCTATGCTTAAAATCAGCGGCAATGTAAAGGTTTATCTCCGCCAGGGCAGCCGCGACCGTATATTTACAGAATTTGCCGAAGATCGTGATCGTGTATCTTTTAAGCGTAGAGGCCCTAAGCTGCTGATCCATTCCACTGCGGCAGAATCTATTGTCGTTTTTGTGACTGTAAAAGACTTGAAAAGGGTTGAACTTTGCGATCAGGCAATTGTAGGATCACAGGGCAGTCTGAACTTTCCTATATTTCAGGTGCTGTTGAAGGATCAGGCAGAGGCGAATTTAAAGATATGTGCAGGGGACTTGTATACCGTTGTTAATGATCAGGCGGTGTTGAAACTGAGCGGTTCTTCTGACAATCACACGATAAAGAAAGGAAAGTTTTCCACGCTGAAATTGCAACATTTTGCTTGTTCAAATACCGAAACCCTTCCCTCTGAAGAGGCCTCTCTTGCCTTTTTAAAGGAGGATCAATTTTAGCATTTAAGGGATGCTTAATGGAAAAACTTGTGTAACTGGATTTGGTTGGGTAGATTTGTCCATGAGCAAAAAGGACGTTAAAAAAAGTAAAAGTATTAAATTTAAGCTGCCAAGAAAGCTTAAAAAAGCGCAAACAAAGGCACGTTTAAAGCAGGCTTCAGAATATCTTTGGGCGGAGCTTGCCAAGGGCTTTGAACAAAAAGGCTAAGCCGGATTACTTTCATGGCTGGTTCTAAAAAGTTCTATACCATTCTCATTCTGGGGTCTTTGTCTGCGCTTGGGCCATTTTCTATCGATATGTATTTGCCTGGATTCGACTCCATTGCAAAGGACTTGCATACCAATATTCCTAATGTTGCCCTTTCCTTATCCAGTTTTTTTATTGGAATATCTGCAGGGCAGTTACTTTATGGCCCTCTTCTGGACAAGTTTGGAAGAAAGAAGCCATTGTATTTTGGCTTGGTCTTGTACATTCTGGCCTCTATAGGCTGTTTAGCCGTAAAGGATATCAATCAGCTGATTGTATTGAGGTTTGTTCAGGCTATCGGAAGTTGCGCAACAGCAGTGGCATCTGTGGCCATGATACGCGATCTTTTTACGGTTCAGGAAAGTCCTAAGGTCTTTGCCTCTATTATGCTGGTGATTGCAGTTTCACCTATGCTTGCGCCAACGGCCGGAGGGTATCTGATTGCTGGCCTGGGATGGCCCTATGTGTTTGTTTTTCTGGCATTGATGGCCTTGGCGATGCTCTTGTCTGCTTTCTTTTTTCTGCCGGAGAGTTATAAACCTGATCCTGGATATTCATTGAAGCCGGGGCCAATTATCAGAAGTTTTTTAATGGTTATAGCTGAACGTCAGTTTTATACTTATGCACTGATTGCTTCCCTGGCTTTCGCAGGTCTGTTTGCTTATGTATCGGCATCACCTATCGTATTTATGAACTTGTATGGGGTAAGTAAAACGGGATATGGATGGATCTTTGCATTGTTGTCTGTCGCGTTTATAGGTTCCAGTCAGGTAAATAGTTTGATGCTGAGGTGGTTTAGCAGTAAAAAGATTGTTTCTTTTGCTTTGGTCGCGCAGGCATTGTGCAGTGGATTGTTCTTAATTGCGGCTCATCAGGGCTTGCTTAATTTGTATAGTACTATTGCTTTTATTGCGTTGTACCTGGCTTGTCTGGGCTTGATTAATCCAAATGCGGCTGCGCTTTCTCTTGCGCCTTTTAGTAAAAATGCAGGCAGTGCTTCTGCCTTGATGGGGGCCTTACAGATGGGATTGGGTGCGGTGGCTTCTGTAATAGTCAGTTTGTTTCCGGAAAAATCGACCTTACCTATGCCATTGATTATGACTATTTGTGCTTTTTCGGCATTAATTTGTTTGTTTCTTTATAAGGAAAGAAACAGAAGTATAGAGAGCGTTAATTCGTAGTTATTCTAACTTTTCCAAATCCCGGATTCAATTGTTTTTTTGATGTATTCCGAAAAATCTGTTGGTTTCCTTTTGAGCATGTGTTCCAGACCATCAGTAAGGTGCGCGTTTCTTCCATCCAGCACTTCTGAAAAGAGATAATTGAGTAAGGAGATGTATTCTTCTGGAACCTCAAAAGACCGAAGCAAGTCTGTGTAAGACTGAAGAGAAACTTGTTCATAGACAATCGGTTTTTCCAAGGCACTGGCTATTTCTTCAATGGCTTGAGGAAAGGTTAAAAGGCGGGGGCCTGTCAGTTCATAGAGTTGATTTCGGTGTTCATTGCTGGTGAATGCGGCTACAGCCGCTTCGGCAATATCACTGGCATCGATGAATGGTTCTTTGGTGTCTGCGGTAGGCAGTACAACGTGTCCAGCCAATATGGGATCGATAAGAAAACTTTCACTGAAATTCTGAGCGAACCAGCTGGCCCGGAGAATCGTCCAGTCTAAGCCACTTTGTCTTACAATTTCCTCGCAATGTTCAGCTTCCGGTTCTCCTCTTCCTGATAGCAGAACGACTTTCTTTATCCCGTTGCGGGCAGCGAGTGAAGTAAATGCCTGAATGCAGTCTGAGGCTCCTGGAACTGCGAGGTCAGGCTGGAAGGAGAGGTAGACCGCATGCACGCCCCGGAGTGCCGGAGTCCATGTGTCCTGGTCTTCCCAGTCAAAAGGAATACTGGCAGACCTCGAGCCGATTCTTACTGGCAGACCGAGCTGTCTAAGCTGTTCTGCAATTCTTTTACCTGTTTTACCGGTACCTCCAAGTACCAAAATGAGTTTGTCTTTGCTTTCCATAGTTTTAATCTTTACTTCAAAACTAGGGGATGACTGATGGACAAAATAGAACAAAACCGACAGGTTTTACGAAGGGCAGAGTTGACGTAGGTTTTCTACGATTTCAAGCGATTTTTTTTGGTATTGAAAAGGGGAAAATCCGGCAAATTCTTTAAAGGAGCGGATGAAATGTGACTGGTCAGCATAATTATTTTCATAAGCGATATCTGAAAATTTATTGTACTCATTCTTTCTTAGTTGTATTAAAGAGGCTTGGAAGCGGCAAATTCTGGAGAAAAGTTTTGGAGAGATGCCTGTATAGGCTTTGAATTTCCTTTCCATACTTCGCTCTGACAGGCCGAGGTCGTCTTGCAGTCTTTTTAATGAGGCAAGGCCCTTAGACTGGATGATTTGTGTGAGTGCATGTTTCATGGTTGCGTCCTGCAAATGAAGGCTGCTTTGTCGCTCTATATTCAGGTAGTGAAATAGGATTTCAAGCTGGTCATTGGCGGCAGGAGCATACAAAAGCTGGTCTGAGAGGACCGGATGTTTCTTTTTGATGAGTTCCTCTAAATTTAAACAGGAGTCCGTGAGTTCTTCAGCAGGAAGACCAAATAGCGTTTTTAGAGCATTGGGGTAAAAATGGATGCCAATGGCCTGGAAATTTCCGCTGAGCTGTAGTTCTGCATAATGGGTGCTTTGCCCGAAAAGGAACAGGTCAGATAGTTGTTTGCTTCCCTGGTAAAGGGTTCCTACACTTTTCGGCTGGTAGATGAGGCCTGGACAGCCGTCAGCCATTGTCCTGAAGGGGGTGATGTTGGTTTCTGTGTGGGTGCTTTCCAAGGTCCAGCAGTACCTGATGTGGTCTCTAAGGTGCTCCGGAGGTAGAATTTCTTGATAGTTCATGCTTTAACACTTTAGTTATTAGATACATCTGTCTGGGTTTTGTTAACCGCATTTGAATATAAATTTCAAATTTATTTCTTTTTTTAAGAAAAACTGAAACAAAAACCAGAGAATATTGTCTATGTTTATGATATCAATTTAATATCATTTAAATATTGAGCAAAATGAAAACAGAAAGTACTGTAAATCCTTTTAATGGCTATGTTGCTATAGTCATTCTGATTCTTGCCGCGGGTCTGCTGACCTTTGGTATAGTAATGCAATCCGTTGGATTGATTATCGCTTCGGCTTTAATTATTATTTTAATTGCTAAGGGACTGATCATCGTAAGCCCGAACAGTTCAAAGGTGTTGTTGTTGTTTGGAAAATACAGGGGAAGTGTAAAGCAAAATGGCTTGTTCTGGATCAATCCATTGTTTACCCGGTTTACGTATTCACTAAGGGCCAGAAACTTTGAAAGTGAGAAAATTAAGGTGAACGATAAAATGGGGAATCCGATCCTGATCAGTGTAATTTTGGTTTGGCGGGTTAGAGATACGTTTAAGGTGGCTTTTGAAGTGGATAATTATAGTGCCTTTATTAAGATACAATCAGACTCTGCGGTACGTAAGCTGGCTGGTTCTTTTCCTTATGATCATTTTGAAGATGAAACAGCTACTGTAACCTTGAGTACAAATTTTGATGATGTGAACCGTGCCCTTGAAAATGAGCTGGCAGAGCGTTTGGAGATCGCTGGTATAGAGGTGATCGAGTCCAGGATCGGTTATTTGGCTTACGCGCCGGAAATTGCGCATTCTATGCTGAGAAGGCAGCAGGCTTCGGCTGTAGTTGCTGCGCGGCATAAAATTGTTGAGGGTGCCGTTGGAATGGTTGAAAGTGCTTTAAATTTGCTTTCCGAAAAACATATTATAGAATTTGATGAGGATAAGAAAGCAGCCATGGTGAGTAATTTAATGGTGGTGCTTTGTGGGGATAGTGAAACTAAACCGGTGATCAATACCGGAACTTTAAATCAGTAAAGATGGCCGAAAAGAAATCATTTGCATTGAGAATTGACGCAGAGACAATGAAGGCTATTGAGAAATGGGCTGCTGATGAATTTCGTAGTGTTAATGGCCAGATTGAATGGATGCTTCACAAGAGCCTTAAGGACGCGAAGCGTTTGAAAGGGAAAACAGAGAGTGGTTTGGATAAGTAGAGGGAATTTTTGGAAAATTCTGTACAACTGCTTCAAGACTGACGATATCAGGCGGGCTGAAGAAGCCCGCAGATCTCTGAGGTCTTTCCGCAGTGTACGAGAATTTTCCTTAGCAAATTGCAGAGGGGGGGAGGCCGGGCATGGCGTTGAGCGTAGAGAAGCAGGGAGTAGAGGAATACAGGGAGTAGAGAAGAGGGGAGTAGAGAGTAGACTGAATGTAAATTAAAGCGCAAATTTTTGCTGTAAGAAGGAATTGGTTAGATTTGAAAGAAAAAAGTTATGGGTTTAAGTGAAATCTTAAAAAGCGCGCACTCAGGTTGGCGCTATGTAGTGTTAATTCTCCTTATTGTTGCTATTGCCAATGCCTTTTCAGGTTGGTTGGGCAAAAAGGCGTATACTGAAGGCAATAGAAAGCTGAATGTTTTTACGCTGATCAGTTCTCATATACAGTTGCTTATGGGCTTGATTCTTTATTTCATGAACAACTGGTACAAAGCAGACAGTTCTGTGGCGATGGCCAGATACTGGAAAATGGAGCACATTAGCATGATGATCTTTGCTGTAATTTTAATAACGGTGGGTAATGCACGCTCTAAACGTTTTGATAATCCAGCGGCTAAACATAAAACCATTGCGATTTATTTTACACTGGCCTTAGTGATCATTGTTGCCGCAATCTATGCCATGACAAGGGCCGATGTTTCCCGTTCGTTCTTTGGAGTATCGTAAATTTTACAATTTTATTTTGACTTCTAAGTTTTATTTATATTTTTGTTGCTCATGATCAACAATATACATACATGGCAGTGGCGTGGTAATTCCGAAAAGAGTTTCGTCGCAGCTTTGTGTACCTTATAGTTTATCAACCTAAACCAACCACATTTCTAACCCGACGTTACACAACGTCGGGTTTTTTTGTATTTGGACTTTTTTGATTTTTAAAAATGATGTTATAAATAATTTATGAAAGGCAACATTACGATCCACACTTCTTTCAAAAAGAGGCTCGCAGATACCACCACTCCGGTGAGCATCTACCTTCGGTTAAGAGATGTATTCCCCAATACCATCTTGCTGGAAAGCTCTGACTATCACAGCAGAGAAAATTCTGTAAGTTATGTTTGTGCAGACCCCGTAGCTGGTATTGTGCTGAAAGACGAGGTGCTGTCTGTCTATTATCCGGACGGGAGCAGGGTAGAGAAAACTGATTTTAATCTTATAGAAGAGATAGATACTTTTAAATCTGAATTTGATCATAAATCAGATACAGATGGCCGTTATATTTCCTCGGGGCTTTTTGGTTATTTTACCTGGAATGCTGTGCAGCATTTTGAAGATATTTCTCTGACGGCCACTGCTCCTGAACAGGAGACCATTCCTGTGATGCAGTACCATGTGTACCGATATATCATTGCGGTTGATCACTTTCGCAATGAGATCACGCTGTTCAACAACAGTTTTAATGGCGGAGAAAATGTAGATCTGGAAAAGATCGAATACCTGATCCAGAATAAAAATTTCCCTGAATATAACTTTAAGATTGAGGGAGAAGAAAGCTCCAATTTGACAGACCAGGGTTTTATGGACATTGTGGAGAAGATGAAGAAACATATCCTAAGAGGCGATGTCTTTCAAATCGTTCCATCAAGAGCATTTAAGCAGGGTTTTTCTGGTGACGAATTTAACGTATATCGTTGTTTGCGTTCCATTAATCCTTCTCCTTATCTGTTCTATTTTGATTATGGAGACTTTAAGCTTTTTGGTTCTTCGCCGGAGGCCCAAATTACGATTAAGAACAACACGGCAAATATCTTTCCGATCGCAGGTACATTTAAACGCACAGGAAATGATCAGGAGGACGCTGAAATTGCGAGGAAACTGGAGCAGGATCCTAAAGAAAGTGCAGAACATGTGATGCTGGTCGATCTGGCGAGGAATGACCTGAGCAGACATTGTAATCAGGTGCAGGTGAAATCTTTTAAGGAGGTTCAGTATTATTCTCACCTGATCCATTTGGTATCTAAGGTGAGTGGAAACCTGCAGGAAGGAACTTCAGCAATTAAGGTTGTGGCGGACACCTATCCGGCGGGGACTTTAAGCGGGGCTCCAAAATATAAGGCGATGCAGCTGATTGATCAATATGAAGGATTGGGACGTAATTTTTATGCGGGAGCCATTGGGTATATGGGCTTTAATGAAGAATTTAACCATGCCATCATGATCCGGACCTTTATGAGTAAAAACAATGAGCTGCATTACAGGGCGGGTGCCGGTATTGTGGCAGATTCTGTTGCGGAGAATGAACTGAACGAAGTAAATAACAAAATTGCTGCCCTTCGGAAAGCAGTACAAATGGCAGTGGAGATTTAAGAAAAATATATGAAGAAGAAAGTATTGGTTATAGATAACTATGACTCTTTTACCTACAACCTGGTACATCTGGTGAACGAAATTGGATACGAGGTGGAGGTTTGGAGAAACGATAAATTTGAGCTTGCGGATGTAGACCGTTTCGATAAAATTCTTTTGTCTCCAGGACCTGGTATTCCTGTGGAAGCAGGTTTGCTGTTGGAGGTGATCAAAACGTATGCTGGAAAGAAGAGCATTTTTGGCGTATGCCTTGGACAACAGGCTATTGCGGAAGCTTTTGGAGGTAATTTATTGAATTTAGGCCGACCTATGCATGGCATTGCGACGCCCATCAACGTTCTGGATCCTGAAGAGTTGACTTTTAAAGATTGCCCTGAAGTGATCAATGTGGGCAGATACCACTCCTGGGTAGTCGATACGGCAGGTCTTCCTTCTGTTTTTACAGTAACGGCTACAGATAAAGACGGACAGATCATGGCGCTGAGACACAAGGAGTTTGATATAAGAGGGGTGCAGTTTCATCCGGAGAGTGTATTAACAGAATATGGTAAACAAATGATGCAAAACTGGTTAGAATCATGAACATCCTGGATAAAATAGTTTTACGCAAGCGAGAAGAGATACAGCTGGCCAAACAGAAAGTCAGTATACAAGAACTGGAAACGGCACTGCATTTTGAACGTCAGCCTTACCGGTTTAAAGATTTTTTAAGGGATGACCAGCGGACGGGCATTATTGCTGAATTCAAGCGTCGTTCTCCTTCCAAAGGCATTATTAACGACCGGGTGACGGTAGAAGAGGTGACTACGGCATATGCTGCTGCGGGCGCTTCTGCAATTTCTGTCCTGACGGATGTTGATTTTTTTGGCGGTGACCCTTCAGATCTCCTGAAGGCCAGGGCTGTTAATCAGGTTCCTTTATTGAGAAAGGATTTTATGGTAGACGAGTACCAGATTCTGGAAGCAAAAGCCTGGGGGGCAGATATTATTTTGTTGATTGCTGCAATTCTGACACCAAAAGAAATTGCAGCATTGGCAGCTACGGCAAAAGGGCTTGGTTTAAATGTGCTTTTGGAAGTGCATAACCAGGAAGAACTGGAAAGAAGCATTTGTGGTGATCTGGATGCGATTGGTGTAAACAACAGGAACCTGGCCGATTTTACGGTAAATATCCAGACTTCTTTTGATCTGGTAGACCGGATTCCGAATGATTTTATGAAGATTTCTGAAAGTGCCATCAGTCATACCGATACGATTAAGCGTTTAAAGACCGCTGGATTTAATGGATTTTTGATTGGAGAGAACTTTATGAAAACCGAAGATCCGGGAGACGCAATGCGCCAGTTTGCCAGAGATTTAATCTCGGTATAACTTTTGTATCTTTGCAGGGATACATGGGAAAACAAAAATTTTATGATACCGCACTTAAACAGGAACGCGCTGTACTTGTTGGTGTGATCAGGCCGGGGGAAACCCCGGAAGAGACCAAAGAATATTTGGATGAACTGGCTTTTCTGGTAGATACAGCAGGGGGAAGGGTAGAGCATGTGTTTACACAGAAAATGCTCCGTCCGGAACGTGCTACCTTTGTTGGTACCGGTAAACTGGAAGAAATACAGGCTTATGTGAAGTCTGAAGAGATAGATATGGTGGTGTTCGATGATGAGCTTTCACCTTCCCAGCTTAGGAACATTGAGCGGGAACTGCAGGTGAAGATCCTGGACCGAAGCAACCTGATCCTGGATATTTTTGCAGGAAGGGCTCAAACAGCACAGGCCAAGACGCAGGTGGAATTGGCACAACTTCAGTATTTGCTGCCAAGATTGACCCGGTTATGGACTCACCTGGAGCGCCAGAAGGGTGGTATCGGGATGCGTGGGCCTGGTGAAACTCAAATTGAGAGTGACAGACGGATGATTCTGGAGAAGATCTCTTTATTGAAAGGCCGGTTGAAACTCATTGATAAACAGAATGAGACGCAGCGGAAAAATAGAACACAGTTGATCCGGGTGGCTTTGGTGGGCTATACCAACGTAGGAAAATCTACGATCATGAACATGTTGTCTAAATCAGAAGTTTTCGCGGAGAACAAATTGTTTGCGACACTGGATACAACGGTTAGAAAGGTCGTTATTGACAATTTGCCTTTCCTGCTTTCAGATACGGTTGGATTTATTCGTAAATTACCGCATCATCTGGTGGAATGTTTTAAGTCTACACTTGATGAGGTAAGGGAAGCGGACATACTGATCCATGTGGTGGATGTGTCACATACCAGCTTTGAAGACCAGATTGGCGTGGTCAATGAAACATTGAAGGACCTGGGGGCAAGAGATAAGGATACGATTATGGTGTTCAATAAGATTGATGCCTACGTGAGCCCGGAACCAGTTGAAGAAGGGGAAGATCATGTGCCATTTACTTTGGCTGAGTTTAAAAAGAGTTGGATGGCACATCATAATGCCCCGGCTTTATTTATCTCCGCACTGCACAAAGAAAATTTAGAAGAGTTTAAGCAGTTATTGTACGATAAAGTGGTGGACTTGCATACGCAGCGTTATCCTTATGATAAGTTGTTATATTAATATTTAAGTGGAGGATTAGATTATGGAAAGTAAAAGACAACAGAAATTTGCAGGGGTATTACAGGAAGAACTGGCAGCGATTTTTCAACGCGAAGGGGCTGCATATTTACCCAATACATTAGTTACCATTACCAAAGTCCGGGTCTCACCTGATCTTGCCGTAGCGAAAGTTTACCTTAGCTTTTTGAATACGAATAACACGGCGTTATCAGTTGCAACAGTAAATTCACATTCAGGAGAGATCCGTTATAAACTGGGTTCCAGGATCAGGCACCAGGCGCGGATTGTTCCCACCCTTACTTTTTTTGTAGACGATACGAATGAGTACGTGGAGCATATGGATAAAATCTTTGATAAGATTTCTAAAGACAGAAAAGATACAGATCAGGAGGGGTAAAAGCCTCCTTTTATTTTACCAGGAATGACACTTTCGGAACGCTTTGAAACTTATTTTGAAAGAAAGGATATCTCTATAACGCAGGTTGTGGATTTTGATCCTGAAAAGGATGCTTTATATCCCTTTGATTTTACAAAAAACAATCTCGAGCTGACAGACGATGTGTTGAGAGATACCGCAAAATTTTCGGCCTGGGTAGCGCATAAATTGCAGGAAAACCAATGTCGTTACGGAATTGGGGGATATGGGGAACATAGAACCATATACGCCCGGAGTGCACATTTTGATACCGCTGAAGAGCCGCGCCGTTTGCATCTCGGAGTAGATATTTGGGGCCCTGCCGGAACGCCGGTATATAATTTTCATGAGGCCGTGGTACATAGTTTTAAGTTTAATGACCATTTTGGTGATTATGGGGCAACAATCATTTTAAAATATGATTTTGAAGGATTGGTGGTGTATGGGCTTTACGGTCACTTGAGTCTTGCGTCTTTAAAAGGTTTGTATGAAGGACAGTTGATCGCTGCGGGAACAGCTTTTGCGTCTTTTGGTATTCCGGAAGAGAATGGTTACTGGCCACCGCACCTGCATTTTCAATTGATGTTTAGCATGCGCGGGCTTAAGGGAGATTATCCCGGAGTCTGCAAATTTTCTGAACGTGCGGCTTATCTGGCCAACAGTCCGGATCCAAATCTGATTCTGAGACATAGTCTGTGTCATTCAGTTTAACGTAAACTTTCTGGTTTAAATTCTTCTGCTGGTTTAATTTATGTAAATTAGGGTATGACAAAGATGTTCATTTCCTTTTTTCTGCTGATGGGTTTTTCCTGTGCTGCACAACAGCCGGAGTTTAAAGGTGGGCTGGAAACTTTTGTGCGCGCAAATACCGTTTATCCTCCGTATTCACAAGCCAATTGCATTGAAGGGCGGGTAACGATTAATTTTAAACTGGACCAGCAGGGCCGGGTATTTAATGCTTTTGTGAAATCTGGTATAGGTACGGATCTGGATGATGAAGCCCTTCGTTTGATCCGGATGAGCAGTGGTAAGTGGAAGGTGCCTGCGGATTATGATACGACTTATGTATTGGTTGTACCTGTTAATTTTAAACTGGATGGATATGACTGCGGTAATAAAAGTAAAGCCGAGATCCAGCAAGCCATTAATGCCTATAAATCAAGTGATGCATTGGCCAGTGCCGTGTTGAATTTTTATATCAATAAGGAAAAAGGCGTTTATAATGCAGCTGATGAACCTAAAATTCTGGCCCTGAGAAAAGAACTGGGTTACGATAAGGCCTATATGGAGCAGAGAATTAAAGATGGCATGGCCAAACTCAAACAGAAAGACAAGGAAGGCGCTTGTGAGGATTTCCTTTTTGTAAAGCACATGGGCTTTGATCTTGCAGATGAGCAATTGCAAAAGTATTGCAGGTAAGCAAAAATCTATATAATAATCTGAATGGCCAAGGGTAGCAATTCGGCACTAATCTGTTTGACCTTTCCCATATATTCTCCATCGACCTGGAAATGTACCAGGTGCTTGGTTTGGATATTGATTTTTTTGGTAGGAAAGGTCTCGATTTTTTCCGGGTTGAAAGGAAGAGAGGTGAATCTGATTTTCAGGATTTCGGCGATGGAGTATTGTTTAATGAGGATGACTTCGAAAAGGTCATCATCTAGTTTTCCTTCTGGATTGATTTTTACCCCCGTGCCATACATAGTTGCATTGGCGATAACGACCATGGCTGCCTCAGACTTGATGTCCTGGTCGCCCATTTTCAATTCCACGTTCATTTTATGATTTTTCCATAATGCATGCCAGGATGCTTTTGCATAAGCCCACATGCCCCTTTGAGGGAGGTCATCGAATTTTTTTATAACATAGGCATTGAATCCGATATCAGATAAATGGATGCAGAGCTCTCCATTGATTTTAACGACATGGATGCTTTGGGGACTACCCTGGATACAGCGGTCAAGGGCCAGGTTAATGTCGGTGGGGATGCCCAGTTCCCGGGCCATGCCATTGGCAGATCCGGTGGGGATGATCCCTATAGGGGTACCGGAATTGAGCAGGCATTCAGCCACCAGCTTTAGTGTCCCATCTCCGCCTACGGCAATTACGCGGGTTGGATCGGCCTTTTTTATCGCTGTTTTAATTTGCCTGGAATCGCAGTTCTTTGGGAGTTCAAAAATCTCTATATTATGATCTTTATCTGCAAAGAAATTCGTGATCAGGGCATGAAGGTCCAGATTATGGCTTCCGGATCCGGGATTGACGATAAAAAGCAAGGTATGTTTCAAGGCTGTTTTTGTTTAATTTGTTGCTTAGGACAAACAACGGCGCCGCCACTCTGTTTGATTTATAATGAAGAATTCTGTTAGCGTAAAAATTTATCATGGTTATGGACATACCCATAATTTGGTGGTATACGGCCATGTGTTTAAATACAGAGCAAGTACAAAGCAGGTATTCAGTAATAATCTACTGGTTAATATCCTTCATCTGTTGAGGCTTTTCGTGCTAAAACCCTTTCCGTTTACCAAGGTCAGGCTTCATTTTAATGGAGATGTGATCGATCAGACTACGGAATATGACGGCTTTTTTAAATTTGAATGGAGTGCCACGACAAATATTGCTGCGGGCTGGCATCAGGTGAAAGTGGAGGCTTTAGGAGAGAACGGAACGGTTATCGCAGATAGCTGGGGAAAGATCTATGTGCCTCACATTACCCAATATGCTTTTGTCTCGGATATTGATGATACCATCATGGTTTCCCATTCGGCTACAATAGGCCGGAGGTTAAGAGAGCTTCTGATCAAGAATCCGCATACGAGAAAGACTTTTAAGGATGCCAGACTACATTATGAGCTATTGGCTTTTTCGCATACAAGTCCGGATCAACCCAATCCTTTTTTCTATGTGTCCAGCAGTGAATGGAATCTTTATGATTATCTGGTGGAGACCTTCCGTTTTAATCAATTGCCTGAGGGTGCTTTTTTGCTGAATCAAATTAAACGCTGGGGCAACCTGATTCGAACCGGAAAAACGGGACATGAAGGAAAATTGCTTCGGGTGATGAGAATCCTGGATGCTTTTCCTAATCAGAAATTTGTTTTTTTTGGCGATAACTCGCAACAGGATCCTGAAATTTACACCAGTATCGCTGCACGCTATCCTGATCATATCGAAGCAATCTATATTCGGAACGTGCGTCCGGAAAATTTCAGTTCCGCAAGAAGCAGGCTGGAGAAGGCCGAACTTCAGGGGATTAAAACCTGCCTGTTCAACGAGAGCGGAGAAGCAATTTTGCACTCCAGGAAAAATGGTTTGATCAGCTTAGATGAAATCGAGGGTGTTAAACCGTTGATTTAAGATCTGTGCATTATTTACATCGAGCCATTTGTCAAGGATTGTTCCATAAACCTGCCTGAAATCTACCTGGTATTTTAAATCACCGGCCTCCAGATCTTGTAAATTAGGGGCTGGGTTATAAATGCCTTGTTTTTTTAGCTTTCCGCCAAACAGGAACATGCTGTTTGCTGTACCATGATCGGTTCCGTTGCTGGCATTTTGTTCTACTCTTCTGCCAAATTCTGAAAAGGTCAGGACCAGGGTATCGTCTAGTTTGTTGTTCTGTTTCAGGTCTTTCAGAAAGGCATTGATGCCTTCTGCATATTGCTTAAGGAGCCTGCCCTGTTGTGGACTTTGATCTACATGAGTGTCAAAGCCACTTAAGGAAACGTAATAGACCCGGGTTTTAAGCCCTGAAGAGATAAATTTTGCAACAGTTTTCAGTTGACCGGCAAATCCGGTTGAAGGATAGGCAAAGCTATCCTGATAGATTTTGGAGGTGTTTTGGATATAGCTGGCAGAAGAGGAGGTTTCAATCATGGTTTTGTAGAGGTAGCCCAGATTGTCTTCATCGAGGTGCTCTTTATCGTTGTTCATCATCTCCTTAAAAAAAGGCTCGTTGGTATTTCTGAATAAGGCCGCGGGATCCTTAAGCGCAATTCCTTTCTTGGTTTTTCCTTTCATCGCAAGCGAGAGGCTGTCGTCGACCTCTATAGCCGTATAAGGAAATTTACAACTCTGGCAATTGGAGTCCAGGTAGCGTCCGATCCAGCCGGTAGAGAGGAATTGGTTTGCATCACTTGCGGTTTGCCAAATGTCCATGGATCTGAAGTGGGAACGATCCGGGTTAGGGTAACCTACGTCATTAATGATGCTCATCCAACCCTGGTCGTAGATTTCTTTAAGTGCAGAAAGATTCGGGTTAAGGCCTTGCATGTCGTCCAGCTTGATCAGGTCCTGGGGCTTTATGGCAATGTTTTTTCTTTTTTGATAATAGATGTCATTTCCAAATGGAATGACCGTATTCAGGCCATCGTTGCCACCGGAAAGCTGTACCACCACCAGGTTCTTATATAAGGTTAATTCATCTAAGGCAAGGGCTTCAAATGGTTTAATGAAGGCTGGCACAACAAAGGTTCCTGCGGCAGTGAGCATGGAGTTCTTTAAAAAATCTCTTCTTTTCATCGTGTTTTCTCCTTAAATGGTTTAGCAAAGCTGGTATTCTGGTGTACTGGTAATTTCTATGGCTGTTTTTTTTAAATCAGAGCTGTTGGCAGTCAGACTTTTGATTTTGCTGCCTGGTGTTGGCTGCAACAGGAATGCTGTCAGATCTGCGGTACTACAGTTTTTAGGTAGGGTGCTCAGGAATTTTTCCCAGTTGGCCTCCGCATTGATGTATGATTTTTTCTGAATTTTGGGTTTCCTGTTGATGGCCAGAAGTGCTTCTTCTTCCGGATCTGCTTTCGCATTGAAATCAATTAGTCCGTCGTTTAAGACGAGAGATGGGATTTTCATTCTCAACATCAGCGAAGAGCTGTCTATCCAACTTCTGCCACCCGGCCACCCGGCTACATTGGGTGGATTGAAAAGATATTGACCAAGGCTGCTTTGCAGTTGTATCAAGACCTGAGGTTTATTATAGGTGACGAAAAATTCCCTGCTGAGTCCAACGAGAAGTTCTGCAGGTGATTTGATCTTATTGCCGGTATTCTCGGGGCTATAGAACCATTCTGCTTCAAACATTTTTTTCATGACCGCAGAGATGTCATATTTCTGGTCATAAAAGCAGGAAGAAAGTTCTTGAATATGGGCCTCATTGGGCGTGTCGCTTACAAAGAAAGTGTAAAGTTTGCGGCAGATGAATGTGGCGGTTGCTGGTTTTTCCAGGATCAGGTCAATAATGGCCTCTCCATCGAAATTTCCGGTTTTTCCAAAGAAGACTTTGCTCCCGGTATCATGTATGTTGGGTTTGAATTCGAAATCGCCGTCTTTATTGTAAGTCCAGCCTGTAAATGCCCTGGCAGACTCGCGGATGTCTTGCTCGGTATAATTGCCCCGGCCAATGGTAAACAGTTCCATAAGTTCCCGTGCGAAATTCTCATTGGGGTGGTTCTTTCTGTTTTGCTGGTTATTGAGGTACTGCAACATTGCGGGAGATTTGGAAACCTCTATCAGTAATGTTTTAAAGCTTCCTAAGGCATATTTCCTTTGAATATTATTCAGTTGCTGGGAAAATAAAGGATTGCCTGAACGGCAGGCAAAATGGCCATGCCAGAACAAGGTCATCTTCTCCAGTAAGGGGGCATCCGTAGTGATCATCCTCTGGATCCATTCAATGTTGAGGTCTCTTCCTTTCTGACTGATCTTCCGGATAATTTCCTGCCGTTGTTCTTTTTCTTCCGGACTGAAATCTTTTTTTCCGTTCAGACCGGCTTGCATGAGCAATTGTTGCCGGGTTTCGGAAGCATCCACGGTGCTCAGATCGTTGATTTTTTGAGCATTGGAGAAGAGTTCTTTGATGGATTTATGCAGATTTTTTTTGCTGAGGTGCTCCAGCTCAGGATATGCAATTCCGAATCCTGCCCGGTTGTAGAGGTGCTTGACTTTAAAGAAGTTTTCCTTTTTATCCATAGCAATAGGAACTTGATGTCCTGATAAGACTCTGTTTTCACCGATAAGTTTAAAGCCATTTTAGAAAGAAATCAAAAGAAACGCTAACTTATTGATTTTCCAAAGGGGGAGAAGGCAAGGTTCATGAGCTTAAAATGTTGTCTGCCAAAGGGAATACCTATGATGGTAAGGCACAGTAAGATGCCGAAAAACAAATGGGTAAGCGCAATCCAAAATCCTCCAAAGAGCAGCCAAATGATGTTCATGATGGTAGAAAGACAACCTGTGTTGGAAGAAGTATCTGTAATGCGGACACCAAAGGGGGCCAGGCCTACAAATGCAAATTTGAAACATTGGAGTCCAAAGGGAATGCCAACGATGGTGAGGCACAGGATCAGACCCCCGAAAATATATTCAAGAAAAATGAAAAAACCTCCGAAGATGATCCAGATGATATTGCCTATTAAATTCATTGTATGCTCTTTTTATTAAGATAGTATTTAATAAATTTAGTTACATTAATTTTATCTGTTTATTTTCTCAGATGGAGACTTAGAGGATTAAAATAATTATTTTAATCGTACCGGGTTTATGTTTTAATATTGCATATGGTTTTCAAACTACTGGAAGATGAGATTGTATTTCCCGATCCTGCACTTGCCGATCCTGATGGATTGCTGGCAATTGGAGGTGATCTGCATATGGAACGCTTACTGCTGGCCTATGAGAACGGAATCTTTCCCTGGTTTAGTGAAGATGACCCGATCTGTTGGTTTTCTCCTCATGAACGTTGCGTGATTTTCCCTGAAAATCTTAAAGTCAGTAAAAGCATGAAGAAGGTCTCTAAAGATGGGGTATTCCGGATCAGCATGAATGAGGCATTCAAAGAAGTCATTATGCATTGTGCCTCGGTGGAGCGCAAGGATCAGAATGGCACCTGGATCACTTCCGAAATGCAGGAGGCTTACATCAATCTGCATGTAAATGGTTATGCGCACAGTGTGGAAGTCTGGCAGGGCGACAAACTGGTTGGCGGCCTGTACGGAATTCTTGTTAACCGTGTCTTTTGCGGGGAAAGCATGTTCAGTCTGGTTAGTAATGCTTCAAAAAGTGCCCTGATCTGGCTTTGTGAACGGAGCAGATTGCTCATGATAGACTGTCAGATGCCGAATGATCATTTGATGAGCCTTGGGGCAGAAATGATTGACCGGGAAACGTATTTAAAATGCCTAAAAAGAAAAGCTTAGTTGAGCAATTCCCGGATATCTTCTTTGCTTAAGGATTTAAAAAAGCTTTCTTCTGTAGTGATCAGGGAACTGGCCAGTCTTTTCTTTCTGTTTTGCAGAGAAAGAATTTTTTCTTCTACAGTATCCCGTGTAATGAATTTATAAATGAAGACTTTTTTGTCCTGGCCAATCCGGTGTGTCCGGTCAATGGCTTGCTGTTCTACGGCCGGGTTCCACCAGGGATCAAGAATAAATACATAATCTGCCTGAGTCAGATTCAGACCTACGCCACCCGCTTTGATAGAGATAAGGAAGACTTTAAGGTTTTCATCCTGTTGGAATTCGGCCACAATTTCACCTCTGTTTTTTGTGGACCCATCCAAATAGGCATAGGGAATATGTTCGTTTTCCAGATGACGCTTAAATATACCCAGGTGTTTCACGAATTGAGAAAAGATCAATACTTTATGACCTCCTTTAAGCACATTGTCCAGGGTATGTACTATGCTTTCAAATTTTCCGGAATCTGAGGTATAGGTGTCGTCTATCATCGATGGATGATTGGCAAGCTGCCGAAGGGCGGTAAGACCCTGCAAAAGCTGGACCTGCTTCTTTGCATAGGTGCCATCGTCCATGCTGCTGAGCAGATCGTTGCGATATGCTGATTTTGTTTTTTCGTAATAGCTGGCCTGATCTTCGCTCATATCACAATAGAAAACCTGTTCAGTTTTGGCTGGTAACTCTTCAGCAACCTGTTCTTTGGTTCTTCTTAAAACAAAGGGTTTGATGATGGCCTGAAGTTTTCTGGCTTTTTCTTCATCCTTTTTCTTTTCAATGGCTTGCACATACTCTTCATTAAAGAAAGCCTGGGTGCCTAGAAGGCCTGGATTCAGAAAGGTAAGTTGTGTCCAGAGATCAGCTACCGAGTTTTCTACAGGTGTACCACTCAGGATAAGTCTGTGTTTTGATTTTAAAGACCTTACAGACTTAAAGGATTTGGAAGAGGGGTTTTTAATATTTTGACTCTCATCCAGTATAATATAGTTGAAATAGAAATCTTTCATCAGGGCGATATCAACCCGGGTGATGCCATAGGTGGTAATGACCACATCATAACGAATGAACTGGCTTACATCTTTATTCCTGGAACTTCCCGTGTGGGAGAGGATTTTTAGCTTGGGGGTGAATTTTTTGGCTTCGTTTAGCCAGTTGTAAATTAAGGAGGTTGGCATAATGATCAGGGAAGTGCCTGGGGTGGCATTTCTCTCATTATCCTCTTTTTGTTTCTGTAACAGGGCCAAGGTTTGAATGGTTTTACCCAATCCCATATCGTCTGCAAGACAGCCTCCAAAATTATACTCTCTCAAGAAGCTGAACCAGTTATAACCAGCCTTTTGATAACTTCTAAGGTCTCCTTTGAAATGCTCCGGCATTTGAATGTCGGAAATGTTTTCAAAGTCATTTAGTTTTTGAAGTTTACGATTGAGCGTGACATTGGTAATGCTGTCTTCAGAAAGATCATTAAGCAGTCCTATATGATGTTTTTTTAATTTCAGCGATTTGCTGCCTTCCGAGAGGCTGAACAAGGTTCCATATTTACTGAGCCACTTGTCAGGAATAATTGCAATAGAGCCATCGGGAAGGATGAATTCTCTTTTTTTCTGCAGAATATGCTGTTTGAGTGCCAAAAACGGAATGGGATGGTTGCCAAAATACACAATCGCATTGATGTCAAACCAGTCGTTGTTTTCGCTGACCTCGAAGTCAATTTTATTGGTGGCGAAAAGGAAGCGTTTTGTTCCGGTAGCCTGCTCTACTTCATAGCCCTTTTCTTTGAGTTCTTCTAAGTGTTCGTTAACCCAGTTGAGCAGTCCATAGGACTTATCCTCTTGCTCTCCGGGATCGTGTAGCTCCAGATTATGGAATAAAGCACTTGTTTTCTTTAATCCTGATTTGAGCAATTCACTGAATTTGCTTTTTTCCCAGTCTGTATTTCTTTTGATCCGGGTAAATATATAGTTGTCTTCTGTTTTATGGACTCTAACGGTCACCTTGCGTTCATTATCCATGGCAAAGGCATATGAACCATACCTGAAATATAACTGCAGTTGTGAAATCCCACCTTCGACGTAGATGATTTTAAGAATGGCTACGGGCTCGTGTTTTTCTGTTTTGATTTCAAAACCTTCCGCGTAGACATGATATTTCTCAATCAGAGGGGCAACAAACTTCTCAAAATAGGTGCCTTCAGTGGCTTTTGGTATGGTAATAAAGCGCTTGTTGAGAAATGGTTGTAGCTTTTTACCCTCTATATCCTGTTCGAAAAAGTACAGCACGTCATTTAAAAGCAGCCATGCGGGTTGGTTACTAACTACCTGCGCTTCTTTAAACATAAAATCTATCCGCATTCCCTGATATTTTATCGTTGGGAAATAACGGGTTTCCGTCTCGTTCCTTCTAAAATGGAAAAGAATGGTTGCAGGCTCAGCAGCAATTTCAATTTCTCTTTCTGCCGGCCATCCGTCTTTTCCCATCAGGTATAAGGAGTCGGTAACGGCAAGAATAGATAAAACCTCTGTAAGTTTTTTTTCAATCTTTGGGCGCACAGTGTCGTAAAATTTCTCATCAAAGAATTTACTAAAAAACTCCAGTGGCCGGATTTGTTTCTTATGGTATTTTTTAATGATATAGTCCTGTTCCGTCTCATCGAGGATTTTGATAATCTTTAAATCGGTTTCAGACAGATGGCGGGCAAATTCTTTTGCGGTATGACTAAAAAGCCGTTGGTAGGTTAGAGAAAAATCACCCTGAGGATTAAGTTGAACCATATGAGGCTCAATTACATAGCCTAAAAACTCATGTTTGCATAAGGAATAAACGATTTTACATGGTTTGGAGCTATCTACGCGTAACATAGGTTAAAAGTTAAAACAAAAGGAGGATAAGCATATAAAAATCTTTAAACTTACATCAAATTGAAATGCTTTCAAAAAAAAGTATATAGAAGAAAAGCCATTTTTTAAAATAGACGAAATAACGCATCTGAAATACAAAAAAAGCGGCCTTGAAAAAGCCGCTTTTGAAAAAAACAGAGGTGTTTTTTGTTGTCCGGTTATTTTGTCCTGATTTTACAGGTCAAATTTGATTCCCTGTGCCAAAGGAAGGGTGTTTGAGTAGTTAATGGTGTTGGTTTGCCGGCGCATATAACCTTTCCAGGCATCCGATCCGCTTTCCCTTCCTCCTCCGGTTTCTTTTTCTCCGCCAAAAGCCCCGCCGATCTCGGCTCCTGAAGTTCCAATGTTGACATTGGCAATTCCGCAGTCAGATCCGTTAACGGATAAGAATTGTTCTGCTTCGCGAAGGTTTAAGGTCATTATTGCAGAGGAAAGTCCTTGTGGGACGCCATTTTGAAGGGCTATAGCCTGATCAAGAGTCTTGTATTTGATCAGATAAAGGATCGGGGCAAAGGTTTCTTCCTGAACAATCTCATAATGGTTTTCAACTTCGGCCACACAAGGTTTTACATAACAGCCTGAAATATATTGATCTCCCTTAAGAAGGCCACCTTCTACAATGAATTTTGCGCCCTCAGAAATTCCTTTTTTAATGGCTTTCTGATACATATCTACCGCTGCGGTGTCAATAAGAGGACCGACATGGTTGTGCTGGTCAAGTGGATCGCCTATTCTAAGTTGTCCATAGGCCCTAACCAGTTTATCCCTGAACGTATCATAAATGTCTTCATGAATGATCAGCCGCCTGGTAGATGTACATCTTTGTCCTGCAGTACCTACTGCACCAAAAACAGCACCTATGATAGACATATCAAGATCAGCGTCTTTAGATATAATGATGGCGTTGTTTCCGCCCAGCTCCAGAATAGTTTGACCGAAACGGCCTGCAACGGCAGAGGATACATGGCGGCCAATCCGGGTTGAGCCGGTAAAGGATACCAAAGGGATGCGCTTGTCGTTGTTCATCATATCACCTACAGCATTTCCGATCAGCAGAGAACTGATGCCTTCGGGCAAATCGTTTGCTTTTAAAACGCTGGCCAGAATGTGTTGGCAGGCCACAGCGCAAAGTGGTGTCTTGGAAGAAGGTTTCCATACACATACATTGCCGCAAACCAAGGCCAGGGCTGCATTCCAGCTCCATACCGCTACTGGAAAATTGAAAGCAGAGATAATGCCGACAATGCCCAGCGGGTGCCATTGCTCGTACATCCGGTGACTGGGTCTCTCCGAATGCATCGCTAAGCCATAAAGTTGTCTGGAAAGGCCAACTGCAAAATCGCATATATCGATCATTTCCTGTACTTCGCCAAAGCCCTCCTGTAAGCTTTTACCCATTTCATAGGATACTAATGTACCGAGATCTTCTTTGTACGCACGTAGTGCATCACCCAACTGGCGAACAATATCTCCTCTTTTAGGTGCAGGAACATTGCGCCATTTCAGAAAGGCTTGTTCCGCAGTTTTCATTACTTTTTCGTAATCTTCGGCTGTGGCCACCTGGACATCGGCTATCTTTTTACCGTCGACAGGGGAAAAACTCTCAATGGTTATTGCGTCAGAGGTAGCTCCCCAGTTATTTCCGGTGCTGTAAGCTGGGTTTACATCCAAGATACCTAAGTTTTTTAATACTGTACTGATCTCTTTTTTCATTGGAATATAATTTGTTTTTTATCGGTAATGAAACTATCATGTGCTACCAAATTCTATTCATATCGGCTTGTGTACTGTTGCACATGATGGTTTCATTGGTTCATGTCTGTTGCAATGTCGTTCTAAACAAATGTAAACAAAGATGCTCGACTACAGTTTAATAAAAATAGAACCCTTGGATTTCTTGACGGGAATATTACCAGGTTTGAAATTATGTTTTGTTCCTTTGTACTGAATTCTGAACAGACGGCAATGAATTTGCTGTATTTTAACTCTCCTTTAAATCTAAGCTAACTACAAATTTATCAGTTGATTATAATTTTAAGTGTGTGAATGTTGAAAATTATTTCGCCGGAGCTAGAATTAATTAGCTAAACTTATAATGTATTTAAAACAAAAGGGGACTGTTCTTTAATTATTCAATACATGGAAGAGGAATTTTACTTTGATTTTAGCGATGACGCACAACGTTCTGTAGAGCGCTACGAGGAGATGTTACGGAACCAGGATCAGTACTTTTTTGATGCCCAGGCCTTTGAGAACATCATTGATTATTATATTGAAAAGAGCGACCCGGTAAAGGCCCTGCAGGTGATTGAATATGCTCTAAACCAGCATCCTTATGCAGCGGTTTTCCTGGTGAAACAGGCACAGCTGTTATTTATTACGGATCAGATAGAACGTGCTTTCCTTGCTTTGGAAAAGGCAGAAATGCTGGAGGCTTCGGAAGCAGAGATTTATATTCTGAGGGGGAATATTTACAACAGTCTGGAACGCTATCATGAGGCTTTGGAAAATTTTCAGAAGGCCCTGGGTTTTGCGGAAACAACAGATGAGATCCTGTTGCAGATTGCTTATGTTTATCAGAATATGCTCGATTACGAGAAGGCTATTGTTTATATCAAGCAAAGCCTGGAGCAGAATATGGAAAACAAGGATGGCTTGTACGAGCTGGCTTTTTGTTATGACATCCTGGATAAACAGGAAGAAAGTATACAATTCTACAAAGAATATATCGACAACGATCCTTATTCTTATGCTGCATGGTATAACCTGGCCAATTCATATCACAAACTTGATTTGTTTGAGAAAGCTATTGACGCCTACGATTACGCCATTCTGATCAAAGATAATTTTGCTTCTGCCTATTACAACAAGGGAAATGCTTTGGTACAACTGGACCGCTATGCAGAAGCCATCGAGGTTTACAGGCAGACTTTTGAATACGAAAAGCCAAACGCTGACACGTATTGTGCTATAGGAGAGTGTTATGAGAAACTTGAGAAGATGGATGAGGCCCGCTCTTATTACAAGAAATCGGTGAAAATGGATATGAAGATGGCCGATGCCTGGTTTGGTATTGGGGTAACGCTTAATTTTGAAGAGCGTTATTTTGAATCTTTACATTTCTATAAAAAGGCGATTGAACTTGACGGAGAAAATCCTGATTTCTGGTTCGCGATGGCAGATGCCTACTATAAACTTGGGCAGATAGACAATTCTATTGAAGCTTACGACAAGGTATTGGAATATAATCCGCTGGATGTGGAGGCATGGCTTGATTTTTCGACGGTGTTATATGAGCAGGGAAAATTAAATGAAGCTGCCGAAACGATCTCCGAGGCCATTAAGAATAATCCGGACGCCGCGGAATTGTATTATCGGATGGTAGCTTATCTTTTTGCCCTTGGGGAGCATAAGGAGGCACTTATTTACCTGGAAACAGCTTTAAATACCGACCCGGATAAGCACTATATTCTTTTTGAATATTTGCCGCAGTTACAGGACAATGGGCCAATTATAGAGGTGATCAGCAAATACATTAAATAAAAAAATCCCCTTTTATTAGATAAAGCTGATAAAAGCAGCCTATTTTTTTTTCACCTTTGCAGAATATATGAACTATCCTTTAAATAATATACCCGTACGTCCTGTTAAACCTCGCCAGAAAGGCATAACAATGGTTATGGATAAGGGTTTAAGCTTGAGGCAGACGGAAGATTTTATTGATGTTGCCGGTATACATACTGATATAGTTAAATTTGGATGGGCGACTTCGTTTGTTACGCCTAATTTGAAAGAGAAACTGGCGATTTATAAAAGCGCGGGTATACCTACCTATTTTGGGGGAACATTGTTTGAAGCTTTTGTGATTAGAAATCAGTTTGATGATTACTGCAGAGTTCTGGATCAGTTCGGAATGGAATATGCAGAAGTTTCAGATGGGTCTATCACGATTGAACACGATGAGAAATGCGAGTTTATCCACAAGCTGTCCAAGCAGGTAACGGTGATTTCGGAGGTAGGATCAAAGGATGCGAAAAAGATATTTGCGCCTTATAAATGGATTAAACTGATGAATGCGGAGATTGAGGCCGGTTCATGGAAAGTTATTGCGGAGGCGAGAGAGGGTGGAAATGTTGGGATTTATAGAGATTCCGGAGAGGTGCGTGAAGGCCTGGTAGATGAAATACTCACACAGATACCTGAAGAAACCATTATCTGGGAAGCACCTCAGAAAGAGCAGCAGGTGTGGTTCATTAAGCTGATTGGAACGAATGTAAACCTGGGCAATATTGCTCCGGCCGAAGTTATTCCATTGGAAACCATTCGTCTGGGCCTTAGAGGGGATACATTTGATCATTTTCTTAATTTAAACAAATAAATAGCCGGTCTGGCCGGTTTTTATTATACAGATTCATATCACAGGATGAGAACATTTGGGTTAATAGGTTATCCTTTGTCGCACTCTTTTTCCAAAAAACACTTTACTGAGAAGTTTGAACAGGAGCATATTTTGGATTGCAGATATGAATTGTTTCCTTTGGAAAAAATCAACTTACTGGAATCCTTATTGGACAAACCTGGTTTGCGAGGCCTAAATGTCACCATTCCATATAAGGTCCAGGTCCTGCCTTATTTACAGGAGATGGAGGCGGCGGCTGCAGGAATTGGTGCGGTCAATTGTATTTCTATCGAATCCAGAAATGGTGAACGTTATCTGAAAGGATATAATACCGATGCTTATGGATTTGAAACCTCCCTCAGACCTTTTTTAAAAGCTCATCATCAAAAGGCACTGGTCTTTGGAGATGGGGGGGCTGCTAAAGCGGTGAAATATGTGCTTCAGAAACTGGGGATTGAATTCATCTCTGTAGTAAGAACGCCTGCGGAGGGATGCTTTTTATATCGTGATGTGACAGAATCACTCTTAGATACACATCATATTTTAATCAATACAACCCCACTTGGGATGTCGCCAAATATCGAAAGCTGCCCAGATATCCCTTATACCTGCCTTACTGGCGATCATCTGGCCTATGATTTGGTTTATAATCCTGAAGAAACGCTGTTTTTACGACAGGCTGCTGCGGCTGGTGCTTCAGTAAAAAATGGCATGGAGATGTTGTACCTGCAAGCTGAGCGCTCGTGGGAGATCTGGAACCGCTAGCTATGGGACGGATGTTTTTTTCGCTTTTTGTGCTTGTGCTCCTGATGTCATCCTGTCATCCGGATACTTATATGCCAAAGCCGAAAGGTTATTTCAAAATCGATTTTCCGGAAAAAAGCTATCGTTCTTACAAGGGAAGTTGTCCTTTTGTTTTTGATTATCCTGTTTATACAACGATTTCTGCTGATACAGAGCCTAATGCGCAGCCTTGCTGGAACAATTTGAATTTTTCACGGTTTAATGGAAAGATTCACCTCACTTATCATCAGATCTCTTCGAGAACAGAAGGGCTAAAGCTCATGGAGTACGCAAGAGAACTTGCTTTTAAACATACCGTTAAGGCGAATGCAATTGATCAGAAAGTGATTAATTATCCGGACCGAAAGGTTTATGGGATTTGCTACTACATAGAAGGCAATACGGCCTCATCTGTCCAGTTTTTTTTAACAGACAGTACGAAAAACTATTTTCGGGGTGCTTTGTATTTCTATGAAAGGCCACAATACGATTCAATTGCGCCGGTGGTCAATTTTATAAAAAAGGATATTGATGTTATGATCAATACTTTTAGATGGAAACAGTAAATAATATTGTGATTATGATGAATATTCAAAGATTTACGTTTAATGCTTACCAGGAAAACACCTATGTGTTATATGATGAGACGGGGGAGTGCGTGATCATTGATCCGGGTATGTATACCGGAGCAGAACAGAATGTACTGGTTAGTTTTATTAAAGAGAAAGGCCTGAAGCCTGTATTGCTTTTAAATACACATTGTCATATAGATCATGTATTTGGAAATAAGTTTGTATTTGATCAGTGGGGTCTAAAACCACAATTTAATAAAGGAGAACTGTATATCTTGCAGGCCGTACCGGGTTATGCACCACAAATGGGATTCAGTTATGAGCTTTCTCCTGAACCGGAAACTTTTCTGGGAGAGGCCGGAACCGTGGGTTTTGGGAACAGTGAACTGGAACTGATCTTTGCTCCGGGACATTCTCCTGCGCATTTGTGTTTTTATGCAAAGAACGAAGGATTTCTGGTTGGTGGGGATGTGTTGTTTTATGGCAGCATAGGAAGGACTGATCTGCCAGGTGGAAACCATGAGCAGCTTTTGACGAGTATTAGAGAAAAATTATTTACCTTACCTGTTGATTGCAAGGTTTACCCAGGTCATGGTGGACCCACTTCTATTGGTTTTGAAAAAGAAAATAATCCATTTTTCTAAATAGTAAAAAAAATTGAATACGGCCTTTTATATTGCACGCAGGTATCTTTTTGCAAAAAAATCTACCAATGCCATTAACATTATTTCCGCAATCTCACTTGCGGGTGTATTTGTAGGCAGTGCAGCCTTGTTAATTATCCTTTCGGTTTTTAATGGCTTTGAAGAGGTGGTTTTAAAAATGTATAATACTTTTACACCGGAACTTGTTATTGCGCCGGCAACGGGAAAAACCTTTGATCCCAGGATCGCGACTTTACAAAAGCTAAAGAATGACAAACGGATATATTCTTTTACAGAGGTTCTTTCTGAAAATGCCTTACTGAGGTATAAAGACAGGCAATCGGTTGGTTTGATTAAAGGAGTAAGTGATGCTTATCTCAAAAATCCAAACCTGGATACCATTGTTGTTCAGGGGAAATTTGTTTTGAAAAATGACGCGGGCTCTAATGCCGTTATCGGTTCTGCTATACAGAATTACCTCATGATCAATACCAATGACCCTTTTACGCCGCTACAGGTGTTCTCTCCTAAAAAAGGTGGTGGTCAAAGTTCAATTAATCCTGCAGATGATTTTACAATGAGCTCTATCCCTGTCGCCGGGGTTTTTGAGGTGCAACAGGATTTCGACAATATCACTATTGTGCCCTTAGGTTTTGCGAGGCAACTCTTTCAGGAAGAAAAGAAGGTGTCTTCTATTGAGATCAATCTGCAAAAAGGCATTTCGGCCGATGATTTTAAAAAGGAGGTTGAGCAGCGTATAGGAAAGGGTTTTGAGGTTAAAGATCGTTTACAGCAAAATAAAGTGTTGTACAATATCCTGGGTACCGAGAAATGGGCTGTGTATATTATTCTTACCTTTATCCTGATTATTGCTATATTTAATATTATAGGCTCGTTAACGATGCTTGTGCTGGACAAATTAAAAGATATCGCCGTGCTGAGTAGTCTGGGAGCGGGAAAAACACTGATAAAAAGAATATTTTTAATCGAAGGGATGATGATTACAATGACAGGATGTATATTTGGGCTTTTAATTGGGTTTCTCTTTTGCCTGATTCAGCAAAAATATGGTCTGGTCAAGATTTCGGAAGGAACAATTTTGAACGCCTATCCTGTTGCTTTTAAATGGACGGATTTTCTGCTGGTATTTTTTACTGTCGGATTGTTTTCCTTTGTGGCATCAGCTTTGTCTGCGAATTTAAGTGTGAAAAAGATAAATCATATAAATCAAGATTTCTAACCATGAAGCTTATCAAACAAATAACGTTATTATCTATTGTTCTCTCTCTTGCTGTTGTCGCATGTAACCGCAATACGTCTGAACAAAAGGACAGTGATGTTAAAGTGATAAAGGGCCTGTATAGCTTTGGGCCTGAGATTAAATCTTTTACGGATTGTGAAGAGGGCAGTGAATATTGGGTTGCGGACAGTGCAAAAACACTCGAGCTTGCCTATAGTAACCTGAATTTTGAAAAACCTTACGAACCTGTCTATATTGAAGTGGAAGGCCGAATAGTGAAATCCGATAGCTTGACTGTTTCTGCAGATTTCGATTCTACCCTTGTTGTTACCAAACTGATCAAGATCACTAAAGAGATACCAGACGGCCCTTGTAATCAATAGTTGTTTACATAGATGTTCTGGGTAATCTCAGGAATGACGCCTTTGGATTGTGCCATGGTAAACAGCGTGTCAATGGCCTTCCTTCCCTCAGGGCCAAGATCGATGGAATATTGGTTTACATAAAGCTCAATATGCTTGTACATGACCTTTTCTTCCATTTCCTGGGCATGTTGGCGAATAAAGTCCAAGCCTGATTTTGGATTTTCAAAAGCGTATTCTACAGATTTACGCAGTACGCGGTTGACCTTTTGCTGAATATCTTCAGATAGATTTCTATTGATTACAATTCCGCCAAGGGGAATTGCACATCCGGTGAGACCTTCCCAATAATTACCAAGATCTACAACTTTGTGCAAGCCTTTATCGCTATAGGTAAAGCGGTTTTCGTGGATAATCAGGCCCAGATCTATTTTTTCCGCTAACAGGGCATCTTCTATTTCAGAAAAGACCAGTTGTTCTTTATTGGTAAGTTCAGGATAAGCAATGCCAAGAAGGAAGTTTGCTGTAGTAAATTTGCCTGGAATTCCAACCAGAAGTTCGGGTTGAAGTGTACGCTGTTCGGTGAGTTCTTTGTTTTTACAGATCAGCAGAGGACCTACCCCAAAACCAAGTGCACTTCCGGCATCCAGTAAAGCATATTGATCCAGGACATAGGCGAGGGCATGAAAGCTAAGTTTGGTGATGTCCAGCTCGCCCCGCATTGCTTTTTGGTTGAGGGTTTCTACATCGTCAAAAAATACTTCAAAATCCAATCCTTCCGTATCAATTTTATGATGGATCAGGGCATCGAAAATGAAAGTGTCGTTTGGGCAGGGCGAAAATCCTAAGGTTAGCTTCATGCCGTAAATTTAAGCATTGGCTAAAGTCATTTGGTTATGTATTTGTCAAAAAATCTATCGCCCAATCGTTGAGATTTTTTATAGCAAGGCCTATTTTCCAGGTTTCTTTGTTCCGTTCTTCCACATAATTAGAGATACTTCTGACTTGTAAGCAGGGCACTGATGCTTGTTCACAGGAATAGAAAACCGCAGCGCCTTCCATGCTTTCTGTTACGGGTTGAAGTCTGGTTAAAACAGATTGAATAGTTTCTGTATTGCCATGTACAGTGTTCACCGTAATTCCTGAGACAATTCTGAGGTTTTGGGTAAGTGGCAAAAGTGAGGGGGTAATGCAATAATTACTTTTTCCAAAACCAAGCTGATCTATAGGCAGGAATTCATTTTTGTTTTCTGCGCCCAGTTCGGAGAACGTGTCAGAGGTGATATTGACCACGCTTCCCAATGGGATGGAGTGATCAAATGAGCCCGCAATACCAAGATTAAGGACCAATTGATAGGGTGTTGTCAGCTGTTTTCCTAGTGCATAAGCCGTTGCTGTCATGCCAACCCCGGTAATGAGCAGGTCAAAACCAGCTGTGGATTGAAACTGTTCATGAGAGAGACCGAAGTGGTCATAAACAGGTCCGATTTCAGGCAGAGTTGCTGCAACAACAAGTATCTTCATGTATCGAAGGTAATTAATTTGTAGCGACTTAAACCTCTTTCTGCGTATATTTGCAGTCAATTTATAAGAAATGATTTACATAACACGAAAGGCGTCATTTAATGCCGCACATAAATTATCCAGGACAGATTGGTCTGAGGATAAGAATACAGAAGTTTATGGAAAATGTGCCAATCCAAACTGGCATGGACATAATTATCAGTTATATGTTACTGTTAAAGGCGAAATTAATCCGGAAACGGGCTTTCTTGTCGACCTGAAATGGCTCAAGGAAATCATCAACATTAATGTTGTAGATAAGATTGATCACAGGAACCTGAACCTGGATGTGGATTTTATGAAGGATAAACTGGCTTCTACAGAAAATCTCGTTATCGCAGTCTGGAATGAACTGATCCCTCACATAGAAAAGGAAGGGATACAATTGCACAGTATAAAAATTTATGAAACCGAAAATAATTTTGTTGAATACTTCGGGTAATTAGCGTACAAATAAATGGATAGTAAAACACAAAAATTCACCGAAGAAGAGAACGAAGGTTATTTAAAGATAGACAGGTATAATGAAGAAAAGATAGCCTCTATTGCTGGTCATTATAAGGATATTTTACAGAAACTTGGAGAAGATCCCGAACGTGAGGGCTTGATTAAAACGCCTGAAAGGGTAGCTAAAGCTTTGCAATACCTTACACATGGTTACGATACCAAACCGGAAGAGATTCTTCGTTCTGCGATGTTTAAAGAAGACTACAGTCAGATGGTTGTGGTAAAAGACATAGAAGTTTTTTCTATGTGTGAGCATCATATGCTCCCGTTCTTTGGAAAAGCACATATTGCTTATATTCCGAATGGTCATATTGTTGGTTTGAGCAAAATCCCGCGGGTTGTTGATGCCTTCGCCCGCAGGCTGCAGGTTCAGGAAAGACTGACTAATGAAATAAGAGATTGTATCCAGGCAACCCTTAATCCGGCAGGAGTAGCGGTGGTGATGGAGTGCAAACACTTATGTATGGCCATGAGAGGAATTCAAAAACAAAATTCTGTGACTACAACCTCTGCTTTTACGGGTGAATTTGCAAAAGACAGAACAAGGGCAGAGTTTTTGAGGTTAATTACAGCGAATTTACATTAATAGAAATTTTTAAGAACATGATGAAGCCGATAGGATTAATTATTTTAATCCTATCGGCTTCATCTGACAACTAAACATACTAAAAATAAATAGATGAAAGCATACATATTTCCAGGACAGGGTGCGCAGTTTTCAGGAATGGGGAAAGATCTTTATCAGAATGATGAAGCAAAAGAATTATTTGAAAAGGCAAATGAGATTATTGGTTTCAGAATTAGTGATATTATGTTCTCCGGTTCGGATGAAGAATTAAAACAAACGAATGTAACGCAGCCAGCTATCTTTTTGCATTCTGTTATTCTTGCAAAAACTTTAGGTGCTGAATTTAAACCGGATATGGTTGCAGGACATTCTCTTGGAGAATTCTCTGCATTGGTTGCTGCTTCTGCTTTATCTTTTGAAGATGGATTAAGACTGGTGATTGCCAGGGCAAATGCGATGCAAAAGGCTTGCGAAATCCAACCGTCTACAATGGCCGCAATTCTTGGTCTTGCAGATGAGGTTGTAGAAAAAATCTGTGCAGATATCCCTGAGGTGGTGGTACCGGCAAATTATAACTGCCCGGGCCAGCTGGTGATATCAGGAAGTCTTGAGGGCATCGATATTGCTTGTCAGAAGTTAACAGAGGCAGGTGCAAAGAGAGCACTGAAACTGAATGTTGGGGGAGCCTTTCATTCGCCGCTTATGGAGCCGGCAAGATTGGAACTTCAGCAGGCTATCGAAC
Organism: Pedobacter nutrimenti; assembly: GCF_032678445.1. GTDB lineage: Bacteria > Bacteroidota > Bacteroidia > Sphingobacteriales > Sphingobacteriaceae > Pedobacter > Pedobacter nutrimenti_A. The sequence continues at coordinate 300,305 of NZ_JAVTSQ010000002.1, read as the reverse complement.
AAACATTGATTCAGGCACCGGTTTGTCCAATTTATCAAAACGTAGATCCAACACCAAATACCGATCCTGAAAAGATCAAATTGAATTTAATTACGCAATTAACCGGGGCTGTACGCTGGACGCAGACTGTAGAAAGTATGCTTGCACATGGTGCAGATGAATTTATAGAGGTTGGTCCTGGTAACGTACTGCAAGGTCTTGTAAAAAAGGTCAGCAGGGAAGTTAAAACCAGTTCAGCGACAGTTACTGTTTAATATGAAATTTCAAATCAACTAATGTGAGCGTAGGGGGTAGAATCCGGTTTCTGCTGTTAATCATGGGTGTATGCTGTATTCTGACGGCGATATCCCTGAAGAATTCTATCACCAGGAAAGATCTTTTAAAACATGAGGCGCAGAAACTGCAGGCTAGTCTTTCGGCAAGTGAACAGTTGGTTTTTAATTTTTTAAATCAGAAGCAACAGGTAGAGCGGGCAAAAAAGTTCCACTTATCTGACGTACTCGGGTTAAATTTTATCAATACCTATAGAGAGAAAGGTATTAACCTGATGACTTATAAGGATCATGAGCTTAAATTCTGGAGCTCTTATCGAATTACTCCCCCCCGAGACAGTATGGTTAAGGAGGGGGTATCCTTTATGTCCTTTCCAAACGGTTCTTATGAGGTGATTAAGAAGACTTTAGGAAGCTACGTTTTTGTGTTTCTGATCGATGTTAAAAATGACTTCAGGATAGAGAACCGCTTTCTCAGGAATGATTTTTCAAAAAATCTGATCTCTTCGAATGTCCTGGAGCTGGCCTCTTTTACAGATGAAGAGTTTTATGGAATTAAAAGCAGTACAGGTAAATTACTCTTTGAAGTAAAGCTCAATCCGGGTTATAGTAAAAATGTGTACTCCACCATTGAAGTCTGGTTGTGGGTTGTCGGACTTTTTAGCTTTTCCTTGTTTTTTAATGGATTATGTGCGTGGCAGGCAAAAAAGGGGCATTATGTGCTTTCAACTCTTCTGTTAATCGGTTTTTTTACAGTCGTCAGGTTAACGGATTTACAATATGGCTGGTTCAATCATCAATTCAGCCTGGAACTCTTCAGCCCGACCGTGTACGCAGAGAGTTTTTTTCTGCCCTCTCTTGGAGATCTGTTACTGAATGTAATTTCGATTACCTGGGTATTGCTTTTTATTTATACTTATAAGGATAAATACGTTCTTCCAGACCGGCTCGTCAGAAGTAAAGCAGCAGGTTGGTTTCTCCATGCCATGATGTTGTTGCTGTTCTCCGGAATTGCTTTTTTGATTGATCAGGTTTTTTCTGGTTTAATCTACAACTCGAAAATTAATTTTGACATCACCAATATTATAAATCTTGGCTGGACAAGCTGGATCAGTATTGTAATTTTATGCCTGGTCTGGTTTAATGTTTACCTGATAGTAAGTGTTTCCATGCAGCTGAGCAGGGAATTGAGTGTGTCTAATAAAGAGCGTCTGATCCTGTTTTTGATCTTGTTTTTTGCTTACTTTATCTATAGGGCGGAGGTTGAGTTTACCGCATTTTTTATCATATATGCATTCTTCCTGTTTATTATGGGATGGAATATCTATATCCAGAAAAATAAATTTTCTATTGGGATTTATGCCGTTCTCTTTTTCTGTCTGGCCATGATCTCTTCTATAAAGTATGTCAAGTATAAGGATATAAAGGAACGTACCAAAAGATACGCCATTGCGCAAAAATTGCAATCGATGGATAATCCCTTGGTGATCGGTTCTATTGAAAGCCTGGAGAACGGAGTCTCATCTGACCACTTCGTACTGAACTATTTTAAGACACCAGCACTATATAAGCAGATTAAGCTGGAGAAACTAATTGATAAGAAATACCTGGATCGCTACCTTGCCCAGTTTGAATACAATTTGTATACCTTTAATTATGCGGATTCCTCTTTGAGCCAGGAAGAAAGCATTCCGCTTTCTCATTATAAGAATCTGGTCAGATCTGGATCGGTTAAAGTTTCCAATTTTTTTTACCGGCTCAATGATACTTTTGGCTATCAAAGCTATTTTGGAATTATTCCGGTTTTTTATAACAAGCATATTCTTGGGACTTTGGTTCTTGAACTTAAATACCAGCTATATGATTACAACAGCCAGTTTCCTGAACTGCTGGTGGATGGGAAGGTAAAAAGTGATGAGGATTACAAAGACTATTCTTTTGCTTTCTATAATAATGGCAAGCTCATTAAACAGTCCGGTAAATTCACTTACAAACTCACCAGTATCGATTTTAAAGGCCATAAAGATGAGCCTGTATACATTAATGATGATGTACTGGGCTATAGTCATATGGTGTATATGCCCAGTACCTTTAAAACCATTGTCATTAGTAAGGAAAAAGTATCCTATGTAACCCGTCTGGCCATTTTATCCTTTTTCTTTTTGGTCTTCATTGTCTTCGCAGTTTTGCTGTACATTCTCATATGGATTGTCAAAAACATAGACGAGAGCTGGGGTGGCTGGTTTAACATCAACAGATCGCTGATGATCAACGCCAACAAGATTTTATACAGGACCAGGATACAATTCTCCATTGTACTTTCGGTAGTGGCTACGCTGTTGATTGTTGGATGGACTACCTTTTTTTATATCAGTTCAGAATACAGGAAACAGCAGGATGATTTTATCAGGGAGAAACTGAGGAAGGTTCAGCTGTCTTATGAGAAGCAAGTTTATGTGAATGGGATACCAGCGGCATCTGACCAGTCTAATCAAGAATTTAATCAGTTTTCGGATATCAATGGTGCTTATCTGAACCTTTTTGATACCAGTGGAAACCTTCTTTATACATCTATTCCAAAGATATATGATTACGGGCTCCTGGGGACTAAAATGGGGTCAAAAGCCTATATTTATCTAAATAAGCTGCAAAGATCAGAATACATCAGTGCGAATGAGACGATCGGTGATTTTACTTATTCTGCTGCCTATGCGCCAATCAGAAATCCGCAGAACCAAACGATCGCTTATATTGGTTTGCCCTATTATGGTAATGAGGGCGATTATCAATCTAAAATTGGCTTGTTTGTCAATACGCTGATCAATATTTATGCTCTTGTTTTTGTAGCCATTGGAATACTTGCAGTTTTCCTGGCCAATCAGATTACAAGTCCGCTTACCTTTATACAGGAAAGTATCAGGAAAACAAAACTTGGGCAGAAGAATCAGCCTATCTTGTGGTCCAGGCATGATGAGATCGGCTCTCTGATTAAAGAGTACAATAAAATGATTGCAGCATTGGAAGAGAGTGCGGTAAAACTCGCTAAATCTGAAAGGGAGAGCGCATGGAGAGAGATGGCTAAACAGGTGGCCCACGAGATTAAGAATCCCCTTACCCCGCTAAAACTTGGTGTTCAGTTGCTGGAGAAAGCCTGGAAAGAGAAGGATGTCAATTTTGAGCGTAAATTTGAAAGGTTCAATAAATCTTTTATTGAACAGATAGATAGTCTGGCTACCATTGCTTCTGAATTCTCGAACTTTGCGAAAATGCCAGATACAAAGCTACAGACTTTACAGCTCCTGCCTATTATACAGCAGGCCAGAAATGTTTTTGTAAATGAGAAAGGAGTGGAGATCACTATCCAGAATCAGAGTAACCAGGATGTGTTTATTCTTGGGGATAAAGACCAGTTGCTGCGGACCTTTAATAATTTATTAAAGAATGGAATTGAGGCTTCAGCAGGAACGGATGGTTGTTTGATTTATATTAAGATCAGGAACGATCAGAAAAAAGTCTGGGTAGAGGTTTCTGATAACGGGAAAGGCATTGATGATGAGTTGCAGGACAAGATCTTTGCCCCTAATTTTACGACGAAGTCTTCAGGAACCGGATTAGGGCTTGCCTTTGTAAAGCAAGCTGTAGAAAATGCAGGAGGAACCATTGAGTTTAATTCTGTGATTGATCAGGGTACAACTTTTTACTTAAGCTTTCCGTTGGCTTAAACTGGATGATTTACTTCAGCAGGATGGAAGATTTTCCCATCGTATGGCCATCAGCGTATAGAATGATCGTGTAAGTTCCCTTTATAAATTCTTTTGGATTAACCCATTGAATAGAATAAGCCGTGTTATCATCATTATAGGAGATGGTGATCATTTCGCTATACTGCATTTGCTGGCTTTCTGCGTCGAACATATTGCTTTCATCTGCAATTAAATTTCCAGCCGGATCAAATACCCTAAGATAGATCTTATGGTAGTCTTTCCGCGCTAAAGGATTAGGTGCGATGCCAAAGGAAATGACGAGTTTTTTCGCTGAACTGGCACTGGTTACTTCAATATGTTTTCCACTGTTCTTTACTTTGTAGGCCGTAACGCCAACATTAAAGGCCTTTAGAACAGCTCCTGTTTTTACTTTATCATTGAGTTCAGAGTTCCGTCTGGCTAATGCATTGGCCCTTTCACTGGCTTTATTAGAGCTTTTGGCCAGGCTGTCCCTTTCGTTTTTTAATAAAAAATTTTCCTGCTGCAGGCGGTTGATATCTTCGTTGTAGCTTTTTACAAATTCATGCAGTTCCTTGATTTCCCTTTGAGCCTTTAACAGTTCATCTTTATTAAACCGTCCTTTTTGCAATGCAGACTTCAGTTCTGCTATTTTTTGACGGGCAAGTCCCTGCTCCTCCAGAAGTTTATTTGTTAACGACAGGTTAATTGCGTTGACTTTGTCTAACTCAACTTCTATCTTTTCAACTTCAAGTTTTAGACGGTCTTTTTCGTTGCTGACACTAACAAAGCGCTCACTTTCCTGTCTGTCTTTTATGTATAAATAGGCGTTTGTGCCAATTAATGCCGCTATTACGATAATGAGAAAATAAACTTTGTTATGGTCGCCTTTAGTACCGGAAACTTTTTGGTCTAACATTTCAAATAGATGTTCAGTTTTTAGTGTAATAATTTTCTTTAGTTATTCTAAAAAAAATCTAACATAAGATAAAAATGTAATAAATGGTAAAAAAAATGCTCAAATTGTATGAGACTTTAAAAAAAATCGTTTACTTGCCTAGGTGGGCTGTGTTGTATTACTTTACATAACCTACAAAAACACACAAATGAACGTCAAAAAAGATAAAGAATGCTTAAGAACATTGTTTATGCAATTATAGTTGCATTTATTTTACCCAACACTATATCTGCTCAAACAACTGCAAAAATCGCTCCAAAAAGAGAGTTTAGAGGGATCTGGGTGGCTACAGTGGCGAATATTGACTGGCCTTCCAAGCCAGGACTAAGCATAGATCAGCAAAAACAGGAGCTGATCGCTTTGCTGGACCAGCATAAAAAGAATGGAATGAACGCAATTATCCTGCAGGTCAGACCGGCCGCGGATGCTTTTTATTCCAAATCGAGAGAGCCCTGGAGTCAATGGTTAATGGGAAGACAGGGACTTGCACCAAGTCCGGGTTATGATCCTCTGGAATTTGCCATTAAGGAGGCGCATTCCAGGGGGATGGAATTGCATGCCTGGTTTAATCCTTACCGCGCCACCATGGGCGGGAATTCGACAGTAAGCAGTGGCCATATGACAGCAAAGCGGCCGGACATGTTCTTTTTATATGGGGGTAAAAAGCAGTTCGATCCTGGCTTGCCTGAGGTTAGGGAATATATAGTTGAAGTGATCCTTGATGTGGTGAAAGGCTATGACGTAGATGGAATTCACTTTGATGACTATTTCTATCCTTATCCGATCTCCGGACAGAGAATAAATGATGCTTTAACATTTGCCAAATATCCTAATGGGTTTACAGATATCAAGGACTGGAGACGAAACAATGTCGACATGCTGATCAAAATGCTGGACGACAGTATTCACCATTATAAAAAGTATGTGAAATTTGGCATCAGCCCTTTTGGTATCTGGAAAAACTCTTTTGAAGACGCAGAGGGGTCTAAAACGAATGGTCTTTCCAATTATGCAGAATTATTCGCTGATTCCAGGAAATGGGTTAAAGAGGGCTGGGTAGATTACATCAATCCTCAGATCTATTTTAGTTTCACCAGAAAAGCGGCTCCTTTTGGAACATTGGTAGACTGGTGGAGTAATAATACTTTTGGCCGGCATTTATACATTGGTCAGGCTGCATACCTGGTGAACCAGAAAATGGAAGCTGCCTGGCGGCAACCAAATCAGATTCCAGATCAGATCAGGTACCTGCGGGAGAACAACAGGGTGCAGGGTAGTGTGTTTTTTAGCTCCAAATCTTTCACTACTGTCGCAAGGGCTGTTGGTGATTCTCTGAAGAATGATCTCTATAAATATCCGGCTCTTCCCCCACAGATGCCCTGGCTGGATGATGTTGTTCCAAATGCACCTCAAAATTTTAAAGCAGAGGCTGCTAATGATGGCGTACACCTTCAATGGACCAAGCCGTTTATGGCAGAGGATGGAGAAACCGCTTCAGGCTATGTGATCTATCGGTTTGATGAGGGGGAGAAAATTTCTGTTTTAAACCCTAAAAATATACTTAGGATCAGTTTTGAAGACTTTACATCTTTCATTGATACGACGGTGGAAAAAGGGAAAAGGTATAATTATTTGGTGACGGCACTGGATCGGTTAAAGAACGAAAGCGAGCCAAGCGGTCCTGTGGGTGTAGAAACAAAATAAAAAAAGAAAGCCTGATGATTTCATCAGGCTTTCTTTTTTAGACTTTAATAAAGATTTTCTTCTTGTACATGATCCATAGAATGACCAGCCAGAAAAGAATCTGTGTAACTGCCCAGGCAAGTGAAGCGTTCACAGGCGAAAAATTTGGACTGTAAAAGCTTTTATACAACCACCACTGTGCGCCTGCCGTTGTTCCATCCGACATTTTTACCTGTATCATGTTTAATGTTCTTGGAATTAAACCGGAAAGGAAAAATACGGTAATGGCATTCACTCCGTAGACTACAAATGGTGTTGTAAACCTGGTGTATTTCTGCACGTCAATGATCCAGTAGCTCAAAGAGAGGATAACAGTTGCCAGTCCTCCGGCGTAGAGCACATAGGAGCTGGTCCACAGAGATTTGTTGATGGGAAATTCAAGATCCCATAGCAAACCCAGGGCAATGGCTGCAAATCCGGTAGAGAACAGCCAGGCAATTTTTGTAGCAGCCTCAATATCTTTACGCTTTAAATAAATACCAACCAGCACTCCAAATAAGCCTGACGCGATGGATGGAACAGTACTTAGGATGCCTTCCGGGTCCCAGGTTTTTGCTGATTTCCATAAATGCGCCTCCGTTAGTAAACTGCGGTCAAGCCAGGCACCTAAATTTGTTTCTTTTTCCAGATTAGGATAGCCAACATGCGGTACAGGTACAAAAGTGAGTAATGCCCAGTATACCACAAGCAGCCCAAGGAGTATTTTAAATATGCTCCGCTCTGAATTCTTCAGAAAAATGACGGAAGAAAAGAAAAATACAAGGGCTATGCGCTGCAATACACCGGGTATTCTGACGGTTTTAAAAGCCTCAAAGGGTTCCGTAAAGACCTTTGGGTATAAAGACAGGAACAGGCCCAGGCCAAACAGGATCAAAGCACGTTTAAAGGCTTTGAGTATAGTTTGGTTATGAAGGGCCGGATCAGCCTTTTTACTCCCCATGGCATAAGCAATAGATACCCCAACAATAAAGAGGAAGAAGGGGAAGATCAGGTCTGTGGGCGTACAGCCGTTCCAGCTGGCATGCTCCAAAGGCGCATAGATATTTCCCCAATCACCCGGATTATTCACCAGGATCATTGCTGCTACTGTTGCCCCTCTGAAAAAATCAAGGGACAATAACCTTTGAGAACTCTTTTCCATCATTTAGAATTTCCACCTCACGAAGGCTTCCATGGCTTCGTATTCTGCCAATCCAAGGTCATCGTAAGCTTTGGCTGTTTCACGGTTTCTGTCTTCTGCTCGTTTCCAGAATTCACGTGAATCGTCTCCAGGGAATACGGCACGGTCTTTCTGTGATTGGTGTTTGAAGATGGCATATTTCTTTTTCTCCAGCTCCTGAGGACTCAGTGGAACAGCCATTTCAATTTCATGGGTTTCAAATTCATGCCATGCGCCACGGTACATCCATAGCCAGCACTCTTGTGCCCAGGCTTCTGTTTTACGAAGTTCTGTTAAAGCTGCAAGGATGATGTTAAAGCATACAATATGTGTTCCATGAGGATCTTCAAAGTCGCCTGCTGCGAAAACCTGCTGAGGTTTAACTTTTTGAAGCAATTCAATGGTTAGTTCCACGTCTTTACTGGTTACCGGATTCTTTTGGTTTTTGCCGGTCTCATAGAAAGGAAGCGCCATAAAGTGAATATGATCATCTTCCAATCCGCAATAGCGTGCACCAGCAATAGCTTCTCCTTTTCTGATCAAACCTTTAACAGACTGGATTTCTGGAGTGTCTACCTGGTTAGGTTGCTTTTGCTCAATGAATTTACGCATATTGTCGTAAATGTTCTGTAAAGCATCCTGGCCCAATCCCATTTTCTGGGCAAAGTCTATACTGAATTCCACAAAACGAAGCGCATCGTCATCCCAAACTGCGGTATTTCCGGAAGTTTGATAAGCCACATGCACGTCGTGCTGCTGGTCTACCAGACGGATAAATGTTCCGCCCATAGAGATCACGTCGTCGTCAGGATGTGGCGAGAAGATGATCACCCTTTTTGTAGCCGGTTCTGCACGTTCCGGTCTTTGGGAGTCGTCGGCGTTTGGTTTACCTCCAGGCCATCCGGTAATGGTGTGCTGAAGCTTGTTGAAGATGTGGATGTTGATGTTGTAAACCGGACCTTTTTCAACAGCAAGCTGTGCCATACCGTTGTTGTTAAAATCGTCTTCTGTAAGTTTCAGGATTGGCTTTTGAAGCTTGTTGGCCAGCCAGATCACCGCTTTACGAGTTAATGTTTCATCCCAGATACAATCTTTAACCAGCCAAGGTGTATCAAAACGGGTTAATAAGGAAGCTGCATCAACGTCCAGAATAAATTCTACGTGGTCTGATAATTGTAGATAGGTTGCAGGAACTTCACTTGAAATCTCACCTTCTACCGCTTTTTTAATAATTGAAGCTTTTTTTCTGTTCCAGGCCATAAGGATAATTTCCCTGGCTTTGAAGATCGTGCCGATACCCATGGTAATGGCTTTTGTTGGAACGAAAGATTTTCCACCAAAGTCCCTGGCCGCATCACGTCTGGTCAGGTCGTCCAGGGTTACCAGTCTGGTTCCTGAGTTTGGTGCTGATCCCGGCTCATTGAAACCAATGTGTCCGGTACGTCCAATACCGAGGATCTGAATGTCTAATCCACCCAGTTCTCCGATTTTTCGCTCATAGTTGAGGCAAAATGCGGGGATTTCTTCCAGTGTAAGTGTGCCATCAGGGATGTTCACATTGTTTTTATCAATATCAATGTGATCAAAAAGATTTTCATTCATGAATGTTACATAACTCTGTGCGGCATTAGGCTGCATAGGGTAATATTCATCAAGGTTAAATGTAATTACATTCTTAAAACTCAGTCCTTCTTCTTTGTGTAAACGAACAAGTTCTGCGTAGACTGCAATTGGTGTGGCCCCCGTTGCTAAGCCAAGAACGGCCATCTCATTTTGTTCTTGCTTTTTTTTAATAAGGTTTGCAATACGGTGAGCAACATTCAAAGATGCCTCACGCGGATTGTCAAAGACAGAAACAGGCAGTTTTTCAAAGCGCGTCTCTTCTAATAGATTTAATCTAGCCATTTATTAGGTTGTTAAAATTGGTACGGAGCAGTAAATATAGCACACTATTTCTATAATATCTAGAGAATAATGAACAGATATTTATGTTTCTGATCAAAATTAATGGCTGATCGTTTTTTGCTTACAGAACTTTAATGCCTTTTGTTCTGTATGCATCCAGTTCATGGCTGGTTGCGGGAAGTTCGGTGATCAGATAATTTATTTTTTCCAGGGAGGCTACCTTAAGCCTTTGGGTGGTGTTCAGCTTTTCTGAAATGCACAGTACTGCAGAATTTTTGCAGGAATTCAACATGGTTTTTTTGAGTTGATTGATTTCCCAGTCGGTATCTGTAAGCCCATTCTGTGCATGCATCGCACTTGTGCCGAGCAAACAGAGATCTGCATTGATTTCGGATAATTGATTGATCACATGACCTCCATAAGTTACCTGAGAATTCTTGGAAAACAGGCCTCCGATCAGGATGACTTCTATTTTAGCATATTTAGCCAATTCTATGGCTACATAAGGGCTGATAGTGAAAAAAGTAGCTTGAAGATGATCTGGTAATTGTTTAACAAGTTCTATAATGGTTGTTCCGCCTCCAGTTAAGATCACCATGCCATCTTTGATCAGGGATATGGCTTTTTTTGCAATGGCGATTTTTGCTTCGCGGGCATAAACATTTTTATCGTCAAAAGAAGATTGATAAGAAGTTGAAAGTGCTCCTCCGTGAACTTTAATTAACTGATCTCTATCACATAACTCCTGGAGATCTCTTCTGATGGTATCTTCAGATACATTTAATAACTGGACAAGATCAGAGGTGAGTACTCTGTTGTGTAGGTTGATCTGGCGCATGATGAGATCATGGCGTTCCTTCTTTAACATGGACTGAATTTTTTGCTAATGTAATAAATATATGAAAAGAAAATAGAAGTTGCGGATTTATGCGGATTTGTGCAACATTATTTTGCTTGTTTGTTCATAAATAGTTAATCATTTCTTGTATTTAATAAAAAACATTTAGGATATTTACTTTAGGAACATCTTTGTGCGTGTAATTGCGTGTTTAAGGATGTGCTGTCAAATTAACAATTGGCCATAATTACTAACCAAACAAGTATGAAAAAAATCTACACATTATGGTGCTTTAGATGCATTTTTGCTTTTATAGTACCCGTTCTATTATTGATGTTTGCCAGTTCTGCTTATGCGCAGAGCAAACGGTTTACTTTAGTCGGTAAAATTGTGGATGCATCAACCAAACAAACCATCCCGGGGGTTGTGGTTAAAATCCAGGGCAGCAGTTTTGCTACCGCATCAAATAATGATGGCGTTTTTAGTCTTGCAGCTAATTTAGCTCCGGGAACTTATCAGGTTACGTTTTCTTATATTGGTTTTAAGTCTGTGAGCAAGCCGGTCATTCTCGGTGCTGACGAGAAAGTAACCGTTAATGCAGAATTAGGGACTGATGCGGTTGGCCTGGATGAGGTGATCGTTACTGGTACTTCACAGGGAACGACACGTAAACAATTGGGAAGTTATGTGAGTACGGTTAAGGGAGATGATCTTGTCAAAGCTCCTAGTGGTAATGTGCTGGCCTCTTTGCAGGGGAAAACTGCTGGTGCTCAGATCAGTCAGAATTCGGGGGATCCTGCAGGAGGTATGTCTGTGAGATTGAGAGGGGTGAGCTCTGTGAATTCTTCATCAGAGCCGCTGTATATTATTGATGGAGTAATTGTGAATAATTCTACAACGCGTGTGACGAATACCTCTGCTAATTATGACGGAGGAAATAATTCTGGTAGTCCAGTTGGTCAAAATGGAAATTTTGTTGGAAGTGTGGGTCAGAATAGGATGGTTGATATTAATCCAAATGACATTGAAAGAATTGAAGTGCTAAATGGAGCGGCGGCGGCGGCAATCTATGGTTCAAGGGCAAATTCGGGTGTGGTTCAGATTTTTACCAAAAGAGGGGTGAGCGGAAAACCAGTAGTGAGCTTCTCGACCAGTTTGATCGTTAGTAAATTACGCAAGCAGGTGGAAGTAAATCAATCTCCGGTAAAATTCGGAGGGTCTCCAGACGTGTTCACTCAGGATATTATCGCTGTCACTGGAACTCCTCCGGCGTTAGCGACGACTACAAGTCCTGTAACCCGATACAATTATCAGGATTATATCTTTCAGACGGCTACCGGTACAGACAACAATATTTCTGTGTCTGGGGGAAATGATAATACCAGAATCTTTACTTCGGCAGGTTATTTTTCTAACGAAGGAATTATTAAGAATACAAATTTTAAAAGATATAATTTTAGAGCAAACTTAGACCAGAAGTTGAGTGATTGGGCTAAATTAACTGCTGGGTTTAACTATGTTCACAGCGATGCAAATGAGAAGCCGGACGGAAACTCTTTCTTTTCTCCGATGAATTCAGTGACTATTATTGGTAACTTCCATGATATCTTTACAAGGGATGCGTTGGGGAATTTAAAAGCCGTTGGTGAACGCGGTAGGGTAAATCCCGTTTCTGTAATTGAGGACATCAAACAAAGACAGTTTACCAATAGAATTATCGCGAATACGGGTTTGAAATTGAATCCGGTAAAAAATCTGACTATTGACTATACCATGGGTGTCGATAATACCATTCAAAATGGTACAACCTATATTCCCCCTTTTGCCTATAATGTAAGTACCGGTTTCTACGGAGGCGGGGCGACTTTAGATGCGAGTTTAAATGGTTATGCTAGTGCTGCAAATGCAACTACGACATTGTTCAATAATGAATTAAATTTTACATATGACGCAAAATTGGCGGAAGGATTACTGTCAACGACGCAATTGGGAGGGTCTTACCAATACCAAAAGGACTTATATTCTCTTTTGAACGGACGTGGCCTGGCTCCTTTCATTGAGGTTGTAAACGCGGCTAGTACCGTTCTTCCAAATGTGGATAGAAGGTCCGAGTTTACCATTAGCGGAGCTTACATACAGCAAAATTTCAAATATCGCGACCATTTGTTTGTGACTGGGGCATTAAGAGTAGATCAGTCTTCTGTGTTCAGTAGTGCGAATCGTACCCAGGAGTATTTAAAGGGAAATGTGAGCTATGTTCTTTCATCTGCTGATTACTGGAAAAACCTTGGGATTTCTGACTGGTGGAGCACATTTAAGGTAAGGGGAGCCTATGGTGAATCTGGCAACTTAACCGGAATTGGGGCTTATGATCGTTTCAATGAATATTACTCAAATCCGCTTTTGGGAAATACAGGCTTTACCGGAAGTAATACCCTTGCGAATGAGAACGTTAGACCTGAACGTCAAAGAGAATTGGAGTTGGGAACAGATATTTCCTTCTTTTCAAACCGTTTAGGCGTTACTTTTAACTGGTATAGAAAAAAGGTGAAAGACCTGTTGCTACCCGTTGTGATAGCTCCAACTAACGGTTATTCCAGCCTATTGGATAATAATGGAGCTTTGGAAAATAAGGGGATTGAATTGATGCTGACAGGAGCGCCAATCGCAGGAAAAGATTTCAAATGGAATACGACCTTTATCTTTAACAGAAATAGAAATCAGGCACTCAATAGCGGAGCTCTTCGATTGATCACAACAAATGCAGGGGCGCCGGTTGCTATTATCGATGGTCAGCCCATTGGTGTTTTTTACGGGACCTTCTTTGCAAGAAATCCGGATGGAAGTTTGTTGACCAACGCTGCAGGTATCCCACAAACTGAACGGGGAATTCAAACTTCTGCAACCACTTTTACTCCTCAGAGAGATGCTAATGGAATGCCAACGGGTACCACACTCCGTAAAGTACTTGGAAATCCAAATCCAGGGTATACTGCTTCCTTTGTAAATGATTTCTCCTATAAGAAATTTAATCTGCATATTCAATTAGATGCGGTTCATGGAAGTGACGTTTGGAATGCGGATTGGCGTACACGTCAAGGCGTAGGAAATGGTTTGGTTGCAGAACAGGAACAAGAAGGGAAATTGCCTCGTGGTTATATTGCTGGTGCGTATGCTGTTGAAGAATGGAGAATCGATAACGGTTCTTTTGTGAAATTAAGAGAGGTATCTCTAAGTTATAATGTGGGGAAAGTTAAATTTTTACAGGACCTGACTGTTAATCTAAGTGGAAGAAACTTGATTTCCTGGGACAATTATAAAGGATATGATCCGGAGTTAAATTCAGGTGGACAATCAACATTGTTACGTAATATTGATTTTGGTTCCGTGCCAATTCCACGTACGTTTACTTTAGGAGTGCAGGTTAAGTTTTAATTTCAAAAAGATCAGATATGAAAAATTTATATATATATAAAATAACACTTGTGGCCTCCTTGATATTGGCTTCGACTTCCTGTAAAAAAGAATACAAAGATCCAAATGCAGCTTTGGCTACAGACGTTTTAAACTCTTCCCGGGGACTAACTGGTATTGCTGTCGGTCTTCAGAAATTGTATTCGGCTGGAAGGACGGGAGTATATTTTAATTCTATCGAGGCCAATGGTTTTGTAACCAATGAATTGTTGCTGTCAAATTCTGGGAATATACCAGAATTGCAATTGTTTAGCGGAGGAAATAGTGTTGATGGTACGAATACCATACTGGGTAATTTATGGAGTTATTCCAGTAAAATTATTTTTGATGCAGACAATGTGATTAATAATGCAGCCAACCTGCCGGATAAGAATTATGCTGCTGGTTTGATTGCTTATTCCAGTATTTTTAAGGCCCTTGCTTTAGGAAATTTATCTCAGTACTGGGAAAAAGTTCCCGCCAGTATTGGTAAGAATGTAAATTTCATTACAAGGGTAGAGGGTTTTAATAAAGCTATTGCTGTAATTGACAATGCGCTTGCCGTTATTACTGCAAATGCTATAAGTGCGAGTTTTAACGCAAATATTCCTAAGAATATGAATGTTAAAAACACCTTGTTGGCTTTAAAGGCGCGTTACGCACTTTTTGCAGGTAACTATCCCTTGGCTCTGACTACCGCTAATTTGGTTGACCCGGTTGGATATTCTACATTTGATTTTGATACCAATACTTTTAACCCGATTTACGATATTGCGACCTCGACAAATAATGTTTTCCAGCCAAGTAATATTAACCTTGGACAAGCTGGATCTTTTGTTCCAGACGCAGCAGATCAGCGGGTGCCTTTTTATACCCAGCCAATAACAAAGGCTCCTTTTCTTGGAATTAAAGGCTTTGGCGCTGCTTTAACTCAGTCTATTCCGGTATTTCTGCCGGGAGAAATTACTTTGATCAAAGCAGAGGCGTATGCCCGTCAGCCAGATCTTACTAGTGCCTTGATTGAACTAAATAAAGTTGTGACAAAGACTCCTTCCTCAGATCATTTTGGTGTAGGCGCTGCCTTACCTTCGCTTACAGGAACCTATACCCAAGCTCAATTACTGGATCTGATTTATAAACACAGGTGCATTGAATTGTATATGTCTGGTTTGAAGATTGAGGATATGAGGAGATTTGGGCGGCCAAACTCGGACAGGAAAAGAAACTTTTTCCCTTATCCTTTCACAGAACGGGATAATAATCCGAATACTCCTGCGGATCCCACTTTTTAATAAAGTATTTCTTTATCCAGGAATATACTCCCTATTTAATATAAAAACACAAAGGCCCCATTTGGGGCCTTTGTGTTTTTATATTAAGTTCATTTATATCATGTTTAAACACGCAAATTGCTGCATATTAAAAGCTATATAACTGAATTTTAAGCACTTTTTTTCTCGATATGATTTTATTAATAATATATTTTTCTAAATTTATTGCATAAAGACGCATAAAGACGCAAAAAACATTATGCCGAATGAGAAAAACTTAATCTTAACCAATTCATTATGAAAAAAAAACTACTCCTATTGTTGTGGGGGACCTTTATGCTGGCAACTCAGGCCTTAGCCCAGCAAATTTCGGTATCCGGAAAGGTGACTTCCTCTGATGATCTGATGCCTATCCCTGGAGTATCTGTGAAGATAAAGGGCAGCAGTACGGTCGTTCAAACCAATACAAATGGTGTCTACTCCATTAAAGCTGCCTCATCTGATGTGCTGGTATTCAGCTATATTGGGATGATTGCCCAGGAAATTCCTGTGGGTAACAACAGTAATTTGAATGTTGTGTTGAAGCCAACGGCAAACAATTTAAATGAGGTTGTGGTAACCGCACTGGGCGTTAAGCAACAGAAACGGGCATTGGGGTATGCAACTCAGGAAATTAAGGCTGCAGACATTGCCAATACCAATCAATCCAACCTCATCAATGCCTTAAAAGGCAAGGCTTCTGGCGTGCAGATTACCAGTGCGGGGGGAGCCGCAGGTTCAGGATCAAGGATCCAGATTCGGGGGATTAACTCCTTGAATCCTTCAGCAAATAACCAACCCCTATTTGTTGTAGACGGAATTCCTATTTCAAACAATACGGATCAGCTCAATGACAATTTCCAAAACACGAATAGGGCAGCAGATATCAATCCAGATGACATCGAAACCATGACTATTTTGAAAGGCCCAGCTGCATCTGTTCTATATGGTTTGAGAGCAGCAAATGGTGCGGTGATCATTACAACAAAATCTGGTAAAGGTGGAAAGCCGGCTTTTAGTTTCAAATCTTCTTATAGCTTTGACGACGTAGCCACTAAGCCCGCTATTCAAACCGCTTATGGTAATGGAAACAATGGTGCATACATTCCGACAGTTAATTCCTGGGGGCCTAAAATAGAGGGAATTCCAAGCTATAACCCTTATGATTTGTTCTTCAAAACAGGTCATCAGGCTCAAAACTCTTTTACTTTTAGTGGTGGAAATGAAAGTGCTACCTATTTTACTTCCATTGCAAATTCTACTCAGGATGGCGTAGTTCCAAACTCAGATTATGGAAAAACATCTATAAAGCTTGCCGGAACCCTAAAAGCCTCTGATAAGTTGAAGTTTGAGGGATCTGCAAATTACATCAATTCAGGAGGAAAGAATCCTCGTACTGGTGTCTCCTCTGGAACAATTTATTATCTAATGCGTTCTACCAATACGGTCGATCCAAGAGACTATTTAAACCCAGATGGATCTGAGAAAACATATAACGCTTCTATACAGAATCCATTCTATTTTACAGAGAATGCTTATCTAAGAGACAATGTAAACAGACTTATAGGAAACCTTGGTGTCGAATATAAGGCGACGGACTGGCTGACTTTCAATTATAAAGCGGGTTTGGATCATTATACGGATTTCAGACAAGTGTATAACGAGGTTGGTTTGTTGATTAGCCCATTGGGGTCTATGACAGAACAGAGGATCAGCTATAATGAAATCAATTCAAATTTCTTTGCCAGAGCTTCTAAGCAATTTGGTGACAAATGGAATGTGAATTTCTTGCTTGGACATTCCTTTACTCATATTAATGGAACGAACCTTTCCTTAAATGGAACTCAGGCTGTAGTTCCAAACGTGGAAAGCATTAACAATTACAATGTCTATAACCCAACAACTTTTCCAACTAAAAAGAATATTATTGGTGTTTTTGGCGATCTGACGGTGAGTTATAACAATACCGTGTTTGTGAATGTGACAGGAAGAAACGACTGGTCATCTACACTACCAGCTAAAAACCGGTCGTTCTTTTATCCATCAACGAGTCTCTCCTATGTCTTTACAGAGACTTTGGGTTTGCAGGATAATCCGATCTTTAATTATGGTAAGTTAAGGGCTTCTTATGCTGAAGTTGGTAAAGATGCAGACCCTTATCAAATCGGAGAGTATTATTCAACACTTCAGGCTTTTAGTGGTGTGAGTGGGGTAAGAAGAGATATTAAAGTTGGCTCCGAATCTCTGCGTCCGGAGAGAACAAAAGGATTGGAGTTTGGGGGAGAGTTTCATTTTCTGAAAAACAGAATTACCCTGGATGCCAACTATGCTATACTGAATAGTGTTGATCAGATCGTTCCAGTTCCAATCAGTTACGCTTCAGGTTTTGATATTTTCGTGACGAATGCAGGTAAAATCCGTAACAACTCACTGGAGTTTTTGTTGACAGCCAATGTGATCAATACACCAGGGTTTAAATGGGACATCAATGCCAACTGGTCGCAAACAAAAGGGCGTGTGCTATCGATGCCTCCCGGAGTAAGCGAAATTCAATTCAATCCCGAAACACCATGGGTTAAGCAAATCATTAAAACTGGTGGCAGGCCAGGAGACTGGTATGGCTGGCCTTATTTAAGGGTATCTGATCCAAGCAGTCCGTATAATGGACAACTTATTCTTGATGCCAACGGATATCCGTCAACCACTCAACAATTGTCAGATAACTTCCTGGTTGGAAATGCCTATCCAGACTGGGTTGGTGGTATTGGCAGTACATTGAATTACAAAGGATTTACATTCTCTTTCCTGTTCAGCTTTAAGAAAGGTGGAGACGTGTTCGATATACCGAGAACACAAAGATATACGACTGGTATAGGTGCAGAAACGCAAATGAGAAATGAAATGGTGATTTTTAAAGGCGTTAAGAATACCGGTACTGCGGCAAATCCTGTATATGTTCCAAACGACAAAGCTGCCCTGATTGACCAAAGCTTCTATAACAATAGTTTTGCGTACAGGCTTTCTACAGAAAACAATGGTTTTCAGGATGCTTCATGGGTAAGGCTGCAAAATGTTTCGCTTGCTTACGAATTGCCTAAAAAATGGCTGAACAAAACTTTTATTAAATCTGCATCACTTTCTGTAACAGGGAATAACCTGTGGTTAAGCACACCTTTTAATGGATTTGATCCGGAGGCAAGTGCTTATGGTGCGGGATCAAACTCAGTTGGCTATGTAGGAACGGGTATTCCTTCTACAAGAAGTGTATACGTTGGTATAAATGTTAATTTCTAAAAAAATGAAAAGAATAAATATAAAAGTCCTGGTTATGATGGTTGTTGTTGCGGCATCGTTTGGTGCTTGCAAGAAGGCCCTGGACATTAATGATGATCCTTCAAGGTTAACTCCTGATCAGGCGAATTTATCAGGCCTTTTAGGTGCGACTATTCAGTTTACTGCAACATCTTTTTTTAATGTGGGACAATATGGAAACAGCTATCCACAATATTTAGCTGGTTTTAACTCCTATGAAGCAAATATAGACTCCTATAATCCTTATGGATTTGACAATATCTGGGAGTCTGCTTACAGGGATGCGATGCCAAACTTAAAAGATATGATTGACCGTGCAGAAAAGCTCGGAGCTCCTCAGTATTCTGGGATTGGCAAAGTTCTTTTTGCATTAACTTTGATGCAAAGCACAGACATCTGGGGAGATTTGCCTTACAGCCAGGCTTTCAAAGGGCCAACTGTTCCAAGTCCAACCTATGATGCGCAACAGGACATCTATAACACTTCATTAAAGGCCCTTTTGGATGGAGCAATTGCCGACCTGGCTAAACCTGTTCCCACAACTGCAAGTTTAAAAGTTGGTACAAGTGATCTTATTTTCGGAGGAACAATTGCCAGCTGGCAAAAAGTAGCCTATGGAGCACGGGCACGCTATTATCTTCATTTGTCTAAAAAGGACCCTGCCAATCTTGTTAAGGCCATCTCTGATGTTTCCTCTGCGATTGATGACCAAAAGGGAGCTGTAGATTTACAGTTGAAATACTCTCAGGAAAGACCAAGCCCATGGTATACAAATCTGGGCCAACCCGCAATTACTGCAAAACAAGGTCGTCCTTCTTATTTCCTGGTGAACCTGATGAATGGCACAGGATATTTTAGCGGCGTAATAGATCCAAGATTGCCAAAATTATTTGATAACGCAGGCGCTGCTACCTATACAGGCCGGCCAGTTGGCGCACTGAGTACAGATCCTGGTGCAATCCTGGCAAACTCAGACGTAACGGATAAAACCTATTATGGCGCAAGAACATCTCCTGTTCCTATATTGACTTATGCAGAGATGCAATTTATAAAGGCCGAAGCCCTGATTGGAACAGACAAGGCTGGCGCATATACCGCTTATATTAATGGTATAAAGGGAAATATGCTGAAACTTGGGGTTTCAGATGCGGATATAACCACTTATACAACAAATGCAGTTGTCACTAAGAATGGGAACATTACGATTACGGATATCATGCTCCAAAAATACATTGCCTTATTTCTTCAAATGGAGACCTGGACAGATATGAGACGTTATCAATATGATGCTGCTATTTATCCTGGCTTGAAACAGCCGAATAAAAATCTTTTAGGCAATGTATATGTTCAGCGGGCAAAATACCCTGATAATGAACCAGGACGAAATCCTAATGTGCCTAAGATTCCAAATCAGGCCCAAAAAATATGGTTGTTCAATTAATTAAGAGAAAATGAAAACGAATATATCAATAATGGTTGCAGGTCTTTTTTCGGTGATGCTGTTGACCACTGCATGTAAAAAGAATGCACCAGATCAATGGCTGCAGGATAATATTACAGTTATAGGCAAGGTACCGGTTGTAGCCAGTTTTACCATTCAACCCCCTGCTACTGCAAATGTGACTTCGGGAACACCAGTTCCCCTGGATTTAAGATACTGGTCTGATGATCCGATTGACAAGATCAATCTAAGGGCAACAGTAGGTACGGGCGGTCAGCAGTTGGTATCAACGACAGCTTACCAAAAGGCTTATTCCTCTATAAGTCGTACAGATTCATTGATTCTGAGTTATCCGGTTCCTTCTGGTCTGGCTACCGGAACAGCGATTGTTCTGGAGGTTGAAGTTGTCAATAAGAACACTTTATCTAAAAAGGGATCTTTAATTACTTTGAAAGTGAAATAATGAAGGATCACTCCAACAAAGGCCCTTGCAAAGGGCCTTTGTCCTTATTATTGTATATATGAAACCGATTTCAATACTGAATAAATCATTTTTCTTCACACTGCTTGGCTTATTGGCAATATCCGGAGCTTATGCTCAAAAAATCTATCCGGTTATTCAAAAACCCATCATTTTTGATGAAGAAAGAAAACAGCTTTCCCTGGAATACCTCGAAAAAAGGCATGGGCTACAACAAACAACGCCGACCATTAAGCCTGTTATGATTGTGCTTCACTGGACTGAAATCCCTTCTTTGGAAAAAACTTTTAATGTATTCAATAGCTCTACTTTACCAGGAGCCAGGAGAGAACTTACTTCTGCGAGCAGTTTAAATGTGTCTTCACAGTATCTTATTGATCGTGACGGGACCATTTACCAGCTCTTGCCGGATACCATTCTGGCCAGACATGTGATTGGGCTAAACTATTGTGCTATTGGTGTTGAAAATGTTGGTGGAGAGAAATGGCCCTTAACAGAGGCGCAATTAGAGGCAAATGAACAACTGATCCGGTCGTTAAAGAACAAATATCCTATTGAATATGTAATTGGGCATTACGAGTATAATTTGTTCAGGGGAACTCCGCTATGGAAAGAAACGGACTCAGCTTACAGGACGGAGAAAACCGATCCGGGTATATCCTTTATGAGAAGAATCAGAGAGAAAATAAAAGATTTGGATATAAAAGGTGCAGCCTCCCATAAATAAGATTTATCGTATTACAATTATTTATATTTTTGCATTATGGCAAATTTTACACTTACTCCTGAAACAGCGCAAAAAGTTAAGATCAAATTTCTAAGAAAGTACCGTGAACTGGCAGGGGAGAACATCTCCTTTACCCCGGGGCAGGAAGAAGAATTGGTGAATCAGTTGATGAGCCTGATCAAAAGAGACAGGAAATATGTTGAATTTACCATCAATAAGGCTTTGGCCGATCCAGATGGTAATAGATTATGATAAAATATAAACCCTTTATTGCTGCCGGGTTAATCGCAACCGCTGCGCTGACCTGGTCTTTTAAAGAAGATCTTTTCCAGGTTTCCAAAAACCTGGATATTTTCGCCTCCCTTTACAAGGAAGTCAGCATTAATTATGTAGATGAGACCAACCCGTCTGATCTCATGAAAACAGGCATTGACGCCATGCTGGATGGACTTGATCCCTATACAGAATATATTCCTGAGTCTGAAATAGAAGACTATAAACTAAAGTATGTCAGCACCCAATTCGGAGGAGTAGGTGCAAGTACGGTCTTTATTGAAGGAAAACTTTTTGTGAATGAAGTGACAGAAGGTTATCCGGCTAATAAACAAGACGTCAGACCCGGAGACCAGTTTGTACGTATTGGTGGTGTGGAAGTGAAAGGAAAAGACAGAAGTCAGGTTACGCAATTGCTCAGAGGGCCAAAAGGCTCTTCTGTAGACCTGCTGATCATCCGGGAAGGAGCGGTTTTAAACAAGACCTTGATCCGGGAAGAGATTAAACTGCCAAATGTTTCTTATTCCGGGATAGTCGATGATATTGCTTATATCCGGTTGGATAAATTTTTGGAGAATTCAGCGCAGGAAGTCAAAGATGCCGTGCAGAACCTGACGAAGAAACAACCCAAAGGAATTGTGCTGGATTTGAGGTACAATGGAGGTGGAATCTTGCAGGAAGCTGTTAAAATTGTAAATCTTTTTGTGAATAAAGACGTGCTCATCGTTACACAAAAAGGAAGAAATCCGGAGAAGACCATCAGTTATAAAACGGTTAGTGACCCCATAGCCCCACAGGTGCCCCTTGTGGTGTTGGTTAGCGGCTCCTCAGCCTCAGCCTCTGAAATTGTTGCAGGTGCTTTACAGGACCTGGACAGGGCCGTCATCGTTGGTCAGCGGAGCTATGGAAAAGGATTGGTGCAGCAAACCTTTAATCTACCATACAACAGCCTTGTAAAGGTTACGGTGGCCAAATATTTTACCCCGTCGGGCAGATGTATCCAGGCTATTGATTATTCCCGTAAAGGTGAAGGAGGTAAAAGAGTTAAAATAGCCGATTCGCTGATCACAAAATTCAGTACCAAAGGCGGCAGGAATGTGTATAACGGAAACGGGATCTATCCGGACGTTTTTGTAGATGCCAAGAAGTATAGTCCCATCACCATTTCATTAATCAGTAAAAATCTGTTTTTTGATTTTGCCAATTCCTATAAGAAGAGCAATAAATCCATTTCCTCTGCAGCAGACTTTAAAGTCTCAGATAAGGATTATGAGCAATTTGTAAGCTCTCTTGCAGATAAAGATTATAAGTATACTTCAAATGCAGAGCGTTTATTGTCTGACCTTAGGACAGAAGCAGAAAAAGAGAATAACCTGCCTGCTGTGAAGGCCGATCTGGATGATTTAAGGGCAAAAATGCAAACCGCTAAAAAAGAAGATCTTTATACCTATAAGGAAGAAATCAGGAAAGCGCTGGAAACACAGATTGTAAGCCGGTACTATTTTGAAAAAGGAAAAGTATTACAAGCATTTCAGTATGATAAGGAATTTGCAGCAGCAAAATCTGTGTTGAACAATACACCTAAAATGCTTGTAATCTTAAAAGGTACAGGAGAATATAAAACGATTGGAGATCCGGCCAGGAAAAACCTGGCCATGGATAACTAGTCTAATCCACCATGTAATTTTACAGTTAAACCCTCCATAGCAGGGTTTAACTGTAACTGGCAGGCCAGTCTTGAATTCGGTAATACATCTGGTAAAGTATCCAGCATAGCGTACTCATCGTCAGACATTTCGTTCAGTTTGTCTTCGCCTTCAAGTACATCCACGCAACAGGTCGCGCAAAGTGCCATACCTCCGCAGGTCGCTAAAATATCATATTCACAGGCTTTTAAAAACTCCATCAGGCTCAGGCCCATATCGACAGGCGCTTCCAGAGTGGTTAAGCTGCCATCTGCATTTTGTACGTGTATATTAATGTTGTTCTCTTCCATAATTAAAATTCGCTTACGCCATTAACGGTGGTATATTTCATGGTGTATTTAACGCCTGGGTTCATGTACTGGTAAGCGCTGTGGCTCATTAACGCAGCCTCATGGAAACCACAAAGGATCAATTTCAATTTGTTTGTATAGGTGTTGATATCTCCAATAGCGTAGATTCCAGGGATATTGGTCGAATAGTCGTCTGTATTCACCTCGATCGCACTTTTGTTGATGTTCAGGTTCCATTGCTCAATCGGACCCAATTTAGGGCTTAGTCCGAATAAAGGAATTAAATGGTCGGCAGCAACATTGGTTACCTCTAAAGATTTGTTATGAATGATTTCCACATTCTCCAGTTTTCCAGAACCTGAAACAGAGTTTAAATTGCTGTTTAATATTAGATTGATGCGTCCGCTTTCAGCAAGAGCCATCACTTTATTTACAGAATCCGGTGCTCCACGGAAGCTCTCGCTGCGGTGAACCAGGGTGAGTTCTTCTACAACATCGGCTAAAAAGATGGTCCAGTCCAGGGCAGAGTCACCACCACCGGCAATCACCATTTTCTGTCCGCGGTACTGTTCAGGGTCCAGGATCATGTAGTTTACACCACGACCATTTTCGAATTGTTCCAATCCTGCAACTGCGGGTTTGCGGGGCTCAAAGCAACCCAGTCCGCCAGCAATAACCACAACTTTCGATTCAATGATCGTTCCCATATTGGTGGTCAGCACAAAATCGCCTTCACCACGTTTCTCCAGGCCTTCAATACGCTCGCCCAAAGTAAAACCAGGGTGAAATGGTTTACCTTGTTCCATTAGGTTGTCAATGAGCTCCTGTGCCAAAACAGTTGGATAACCAGGAATGTCATAAATTGGCTTCTTGGGATAAATCTCAGAAAGCTGTCCCCCAACTTGTGGAAGATAGTCTATTAAATGACAACGCATTTTGAGTAATCCTGCTTCAAAAATCGCAAATAAACCTACGGGGCCGGCGCCAATGATGGCTATATCTGTAGAAATCATGTATTTAAATTTTGGGGCGAATTTACAAACTTTTGTTTGAATAAACGGGTTATCAAGAAATATTCTACATAACTCCTAGAACTTTTTGACAAAACACCGATCGAAATTTGTTTATCTTTGCCCTCAGAGATGGTAAAAAACATATATTTCGCCTCTGATTTCCATTTGGGATCTCCTGATGAAAAGACCAGCAGGACCCGGGAAAATCGTATTGTTCGCTGGTTAAATTACATAGAACCAAGCTGCAGTGAGCTCTTTTTAATGGGAGATATCTTCGATTTCTGGTTTGAATACAAAACGGTAGTTCCCAAAGGCTTTGTTCGTTTGCTGGGTAAACTGGCCCAGATGTCTGACCAGGGGATTAAGATCTATTTCTTTAAGGGGAACCACGACATGTGGGTAAATGATTATTTTACCAAAGAACTGGGCATACAGATCATTAGTGATGAATTTGAAATGGAAAGAAACGGAAAACGTTTTTACCTTCATCATGGCGACGGATTGGGACCCGGTGACCGCAAGTATAAATTTCTCCGCAAAATATTCAGAAACCCGATTTGCCAATGGCTTTTTTCACTGGTTCCACCCAGAATAGGAATGGGTATCGCCAATGGCTGGTCATCCAGTAGCCGGGCTGCAGGTACTACACCCGATGGGGTGAGTAAAGAAAAGTTCATGGGAATGGAGAATGAATGGTTAGCTGTTTATGCCAAAGAGGTCTTGCAGAAAACCCATTATGATTATTTTATTTTTGGGCACCGTCATTTACCACTAGACCTGCAATTGTTTGGAAATAGCCGCTATATTAACCTTGGTGAATGGCTTAATTTTTATTCTTATGCTGTTTTTGATGGCAATGAGCTATGCCTTAATTATTTTGAGTCGAAATAATTGATCGAAAAACCTTATTTTTGTGGTCCAAATAAATAACGCTACGCTATACATCCGGCTGTTTGTTTACTGCCGGGGATAAAAGTGAATGAAAATAATTTTCTTTAGAACGATATGTTAGAAAAATTAGAAGCCATTAAATTGCGCTGGGAGGATGTAGAAGAGCAGTTGAGTAATCCTGATACCGTTCAGGACATGAAGCGTTTTGCAGCTTTAAATAAAGAGTATAAAGATTTAGGCAAAATTGTAGACCAGTATAAAATCTACAAAAATGTCATGAGTAATATTGAGGCCAACAAAGAAATCCTAAGTACAGAAAAGGATCAGGAAATGCGTGAAATGGCCAAAGAAGAACTGGATTTGTTGCTTAAACAACAGGAAGAACTGGAGGAAAAAGTTCGGGTGATGCTGATCCCGGTTGATCCTGAAGATGCTAAAAATGCAGTTTTTGAGATCAGAGGCGGTACAGGAGGAGATGAGGCAGCTTTATTTGCAGGAGATTTATATCGAATGTACACCCGTTTCTTTGAAACCAAAGGCTGGAAAGTAGAGACTGTTGATGTTACTGAAGGAACAGCAGGTGGTTACAAAGAGGTGATCCTCAAGGTGTCGGGTGAGGATGTTTACGGGCAATTGAAATATGAATCGGGTGTTCACCGTGTACAGCGTGTACCGGATACAGAAACCCAGGGGCGTGTACATACTTCAGCGGCTTCGGTTGCAGTTTTGCCTGAAGCAGAAGAGATCGATCTTTACGTCAATCCAGCAGATATCGACCTGCAAACTTCCCGCTCAGGTGGTGCAGGTGGTCAGAATGTGAATAAGGTAGAAACCAAAGTGCAATTAACCCACAGGCCTTCAGGCATTGTTGTGGTATGTCAGCAGGAACGTTCACAGCTGGGTAACCGGGTGATCGCGATGGAGATGCTTCGCAGTAAACTGTATGATATTGAATTACAGAAAAAAAACGGAGATATTGCTGCCCGTCGTAAAACTATGGTATCCACAGGAGACCGCTCAGCGAAGATCAGAACCTACAATTATCCACAAGGAAGGGTAACCGATCATCGCATTGGTTTGACCTTATATAACCTCAGCGGGGTGATGGATGGTGGCGTTCAGGAGCTGATCGACGCTTTACAGTTTGCTGAAAACGCAGAAAAAATGAAAGAAGGATCTGTAGCTTAATGAGTTACGATTATTTTTAAAAATAGTTTGTGAATATAAATAAAGGCTCTATATTTGCAATCCCGAAAGGGAACAACGGACCGGTAGTTCAGCTGGTTAGAATGCCGCCCTGTCACGGCGGAGGTCGCGGGTTCGAGTCCCGTCCGGTCCGCAAAAGCACTCTCAAAAGTGCTTTTTGTTTTTAATAAAAGTAGAGGCTCTTTAAAAGCCTGCCCCGAAAGGGAAACGGACCGGTAGTTCAGCTGGTTAGAATGCCGCCCTGTCACGGCGGAGGTCGCGGGTTCGAGTCCCGTCCGGTCCGCAAATCTTAGATCAAAAACATTAAAAAGCCTGTTATCATACGATAGCAGGCTTTTTTGTTTTAATCGCCACATGCGTTAAATTTCCAGATTTAAAAACATTAATTTCAACCTAATTTGTTAACATTGTTTGTAAATCCTCCCAATTTAGAATAATAGATAAGTCTCATGGTTGCTTATAGTGCACTTCCTGATCCAGAATTGACAACCTTGTTGAAAGAGGGAGATGAGACTGCGTTTACAGAAATTTACAATCGGTACTGGAAACTGATCTATGCCCATGTGTATAAGATGATCCGGGAGGAGGACGATGCAAAAGACGTTGTTCAGGAGGTTTTTAGTAATTTATGGCTAAAGGCTGCGGCAATAAAGAACAACACCAATATTTCCGGATTACTATATACCGCTGCGCGAAACCGGGTCTTTGACCTGATTGAAAAAAATAAAGTTCGAAGCGATTACATTGGTGAAATTGCGGCCTTTCTTTCTGATCCCAGAAATGACCAGGTAGACACTATCGATGAAAAAAGAATCCTCGAAATTCTGGAAAGAGAAATTCAGAAACTTCCCCCCAAAATGAGGGAGATCTTTGAGCTGAGCAGAAAAGAAGACCTATCTCATAAAGAAATAGCATCTAAGCTTAATATTTCTGAACAAACGGTCAAAAAACAAATCCAAAACGCTTTAAAAGCCATAAAGCCAAAGCTCAATGACGTGGGGGTTGGCATTTGGATTTTGTTGTTTTTCCGCTAAGCTGAAATTATTTTCAAAATCTTCTACCCCCAAATTTACTTTCACCCGTTTACCTGTAAATTAACCTCGAAAAATTATGGATAAGCAACAGGCAAAAGAATTGATTCGGAAATATAACCAGGGTTTGGCCACTGCAGAAGAGCAGGCCAGACTAGAAAACTGGTATATGCAAAAATCAGACAGCCTTGTTCTTGAAGAGGATGAAATCAATTTTGACCGGATAGAAAATGAATTGCGCGAACGAACCTTCAGTCATGCAGGTCTTGGTCATCCAACTCAAAGGGAACTACAATCCAAACCCTTTAGATTATGGCCCAGGATCGCCTCAGCGGCAGCTGTGATTCTGATAGCTGGAGCAG
Organism: Pedobacter nutrimenti; assembly: GCF_032678445.1. Classification (GTDB taxonomy): domain Bacteria; phylum Bacteroidota; class Bacteroidia; order Sphingobacteriales; family Sphingobacteriaceae; genus Pedobacter; species Pedobacter nutrimenti_A. Next base: position 272,212 of record NZ_JAVTSQ010000002.1, on the reverse strand, counting down.
CCTTATTTTATTATAACCACCAGTCTGCAGATCAGCATACCATCCTGGACCGGAGTAAATACAGTGATGTTAATCCAGGATCCAATAAAGCCATTTTAACTTTAGCCAATGGGCAGCAGATCAGCCTGACCGATGTTAAGAACGGAAATCTGGCTAAAGAAGAAGATGCCCTGATTAAAAAGACTGCAGAAGGAGAACTGGTTTATCAGGAAGAAGCTGGAAAAAGGACGGAGTCCGTTTATAATATGATGTCTACCCCTAAAGGTGGTCAATATAGTTTAACGCTGGCAGACGGATCGAAAGTGTTCCTGAATGCAGCTTCATCTTTAAAGTATCCAACCCGGTTTAAGGGTAAAGACAGAATTGTGGAATTAACAGGAGAAGGATATTTTGAAGTCGCACACAACAAAGACCAACCATTTAAGGTGATCAGCCGGGGGCAGACTGTTGAAGTACTGGGAACACATTTCAATATCAATGCGTATGCAGATGAACCTAATGTGAAAACAACTCTTTTGGAAGGCCGTGTAAATGTAAATGGTACGTTGCTTAAACCCAATCAACAGGCTGTTCTGGCACAGGACCAGCAGATCAGTGTAAGACAGGTCGATGCAGATGAAGTGGTGGCCTGGAAAGATGGGCTGTTTAAATTTGATCATACCGATATCCAGACCTTAATGCGCCAGATTGCCCGCTGGTATGATGTAGATGTAGTTTATGAAGGGACTGTAAAGGAAGAACAGTTTTATGGAAAAATTGAAAGAAGTTATACCCTTTCAGAAGTATTGAAGGTACTGGAATTAGGCAAAGTACATTTCAGGATAGAGGGAAGAAAAATAATAGTCATGCAATAACGCAGAAAAAGATAATCAACTAAATAATCAACCAAAAAACCAACCAACCAAAATGAAGAAATTTCTACAACAAAGCGGTTAGCTTTCTAAAGAGGTAGCTCTGCAACACAAAATCCGGGGAAGGCTTCGACACTTTTCCCCGGAATTGCGCCTGGGTTACCCTTATCCGATAAAATCGGACTGATGAATAATTCTTGAAAATTAATCCAAACCCAAACAATACAAACGTATGAATTTATACTCATATGCGAAAACCCCCTGGTGTACGGGGCGGTTGATGCGTAAAACCATTTTGGTCATGAAACTGATTTTTTTCATCATCACCATCGCTTGTGTACAAGTGTCGGCTGTTGGATACTCGCAAAATGTTAATATTCAGCAAAATAATGCAGCGCTCACCACTATTTTTTCAACTATAGAAAAGCAGACCGGTTATAATTTCTTTTGGAAAGATACTGATCTGACTAAAATTAAGGTGGATGTAAAACTTCAAAATGAATCTTTGGACAACGCCTTAAAAGAAATTTTTAAAGGACTTCCACTAACTTATTCCATCACCAAAAAGTCTATCGTTGTACAGGCAAAAGCACCCTCCATTTTCGAGAAGATTGCAGGTGTTTTTAAAGATACAGATGTTCGAGGACACGTGCTGGATGCAAATGGATTGCAATTGCCCGGGGCAACTGTTTCGGTGAAAAACGGAAAAGCCCGTACCATAACCAATGCACGCGGAGAATTTATTCTAAAAGATGTTCCTGATAATGCCATTTTACAGGTTTCTTTTATGGGTTATGTCACCAAGGAAGTTGGAATCGGTGACCGTGTACTGGAGATCAGATTACAATTGAGTGACTCCAAGTTAGATGAGGTACAAGTAATGGCCTATGGGAAAACCAGCCGTCGTTTTTCGACAGGTAATATTGCCTCGGTTACCGCAGAGGAAATTGCAAAGCAACCCGTAATGAACCCACTTCTGGCTTTGGTGGGAAAAGTACCCGGGATGACAGTAACACCAGCTACAGGTTACGCCAGTGGCACAGTAAAGGTTGAGATCCGTGGCCGCAGTACCATCAGCCCGGATTATCCTTCAGAACCATTGTATATCATTGACGGGGTACCACTTACCTATCTCAATGTTGGGGGTAATGCCAGTTATGAAAATGGATCTCCGGGGATCATCCAAAACGGGAGTTATACAGCAGGAAATGGCCAAAGCCCTTTGTTTAACATCAACCCTCTGGATATAGAGAGTATTGATGTATTAAAAGATGCCGATGCTACAGCAATTTATGGATCCAAGGGCGCTAATGGTGTGATTTTGATTACGACAAAAAAAGGAAAAGTTGGACCGACACAGATTTCAGCAGGTATTACCCATGGGATTTCTGCGGTGACCCGTTACTGGGATATGCTGAACACCAGGGACTATGTGAAAATGAGGAAAGAAGCATTTAAAAATGATGGAATTCCATTGACATTACAAAATGCTCCTGATATTGTAGGATGGGACACCACCAGGTACACCAATTGGCAGAAGGCATTGTGGGGAAGTACGGGTCAAATGACCAGAACTTATCTGTCGATTTCCGGTGGAGATGAAAATACACAATTTAGCATTAGTCCAAGCTATACGCGTTCAACCTCTATACTTACGGTGAGCGGATCCGACCAAGTAGCCGGGGTAGCCCTCAGTATTAATAATAATGCCCTTAACAAAAGGCTAAAAACGGATCTATCGGTTAATTATACCTACTCAAATTCGAATATCAATTCTACGCCTTCTGTTGCTACTCTTCCTCCAAATGCACCACCGATTTATGACAACAATGGACAATTGAATTATAAAGAGTGGAATGACGTTGGACTTCCAAATAGTTATCCCTTTGGGACACTAGGGGCTTTAACGACTTCAGCAACAACTTTAGCAATGGGCAAGCTGAACCTGTCTTATGAGCTGTTCAAAGGTCTTCAAATTTCCAGCCTCTTCGGTTTTAATACCACCAGTGAGAAGAGCGAAACTAAATCACCCATTACGGCGCAAAATCCGATGTATAATCCAACGGGCGCCTTGAATATCGGAACGAATAATAACCAAACATGGAGCATCGAACCGCAAATCAACTATAACACCACTATAGGGAAGGGTGATTTTTCGGCATTCTTGGGTACTGCACTCAGTAAGACGGTGACTTCGGGACAGAATACTTATGGATTAGGCTATACGGATGATAATCTTTTAGGCTCTCTTCAGCTTGCACCTACTGTAGTGATTTTCGGTGATACCTACGGACAACTTAGATATGCGGCTGTATTTGGCCGGATTAACTATAATTGGGACCGGAAATATATCATTAACCTCAGTGGAAGGAGAGATGGCTCTTCACGTTTCGGACCTGGAAAACGATATGGAAATTTTGGGTCTTTAGGATTTGCATGGATTGCATCCGAAGAATCCTGGGTCAAAAACATCCTTCCTTCCTTTGTTGATTTTGTGAAGTTTAAAGGAAGCTATGGCCTTACGGGTAGCGATGGCGTGGGTGATTATCAATACATCAGCCAATGGTCTAGTGTGAATAATGGGACTCCGGGTTATACCTACGGTGGGATTACCCCATTGATTAGTTTACATGCTGTAAATCCAAATTTTCAGTGGCAAGTGAATAAAAAACTGGATTTATCCTTTGAAGTGAACTTGTTTAAAGATCTTAATATCAATGTAGACTACTATAGGAACCGGTGTGGCAATCAGCTGACCAACTATCCGACGCCTCTGTTTACGGGATATGCCTCGGTAACAGCCAACTGGCCGGCGGTCGTTCAAAACAGCGGATGGGAATTTTCAATTAGTGACGTGCCGATCAGAACAAACAACTTTAGCTGGAATTTGAGTTTGAACACAGGGTTCAATAAGAACATTTTGCTAAGTTATCCGGATCTTAACCTCTCTAGTTACGCCACACAGTATGTGGTTGGTAAATCAGTAAATGATGTTTATTTGCTGCATTATCTTGGTCTTGATCCGATGACAGGTCAGTACGTTTATGAAGATCATAACCGTGATGGAACGGTTGGGGCAAATCCTACTGTACGGCCAGGTACTGGAACTGACGACCGTTATATCGTCATGAACAGGGATCCGAAGTTCGCGGTCGGTATGAACAATAGATTTCAGTATAAAAACTTTTCGTTGATGGTTAATTTATATTATAAAAATCAAATGGGCCTTAGCGCGTTTTATTCAGGTGTGCCTGCAGGTAATATGCTGAATATACCAACTGAAGTTTTTAATAATCGTTGGCAACAGCCTGGACAGCCAGGTAAATATGCTGCTCTTACCTCTGTCACCGGGTCACCCTCAAATTCAAACATATTGAATTCCGATCTGGCCTATACAGACGCTTCTTTTCTGAGGTTGCAGACGGTGAGTTTAGGTTATATGCTGCCACAGAAATTTCTTAAGGGTAAACGCCTTAGCTTCTCTGTAGATGCACAAAATTTATGGGTATTTACCAAATATAAAGGAATTGATCCGGACACGCAAAATTTTGGATCGCTGCCACAGGCTAAAACGATTGTTGCAAGCCTTTCACTGACCTTATAAAACCATGACTATGCTTAACCATCATTCAAATAAATTATTGCTGCTGACATCAGTATTTTTATTGTTTTCATGTAATAAACTGGTAGAAATTCCAGATCCTAAAAATACCCTTACTACCAATAAGGTTTTTAATAACGATACACAGGCCGTAAGCGCTATGGCTGGTATATTGACACAAATGATCAACACAGATGCAAGCTCTTCTTTTGCCAGTGGACTGACCAGTCAAACTGCACGGGCTTCTGCTGATGAAATTAACTTAGCGTTTAATTTAAATAACAATATTGGAGATCTTGCCCGGAATTCACTCACTGCAGAGAGTGGGGAAGCCAATAATATTTGGTCTTCAGCTTATCAGACCATTTATGGTGCCAATGGGGTTTTGGAGGGAATCGAGGCCTCAAAATCGGCTTTACTCCATGCACAAACCAGAACAGAGCTGATCGCTGAGGCTAAATTTCTTCGTGCTTTTAGCTATTTCTATCTGGTGAATTGCTTTGGTGATGTACCACTATTGCTCTCTACAAACCTTGCTGAAAATTCTAACAAACCCAGAACAGCAGTCGCTATTGTATATCAGCAGATCATCAACGATCTGATCGATGCAGCCAATGCACTGCCGGCAGATTATTCGGCTGGTGGTGGAGAACGGATCAGGGCCAATAAGTGGGCGGCTAAAGCATTGCTGGCCAGGGTTTATTTGTATACTGGAGACAATAGTAAAGCCATTCAGGAAGCTACGGATGTAATCGGACAAACAGGCCTTTATCAGCTGGAGACGGCTGACCTGAACAAAGTTTTTTTGAAGAACAGCTCAGAAACCATCTGGCAGCTGCAGCAAAATGTAAATAAAATATTTATTGGTAATGCAGTGCCAGAGGCGGTTGGGATGCTTCCTTCTCCGCTTCACACCGGAACTTCGGGTGATCTTTCTTCCTACTTGCTTAAAGCATTTGAACCGGGTGATCTTCGTAAAGCGGCCTGGATAGACAGTACGGATTTTACACAATCAGGTGTAAACTATCGTGCGAGATTTATTTATAAATATAAAACAGGGTATCACAACCTGGTTGTAGGTGGCGTTGCTGCAGAATATTATATGGTATTGAGATTCGCTGAAATGTACCTCATCAGGGGAGAAGCCTTTGCGCTCAGCGGACAGCTTTCTGCGGGCATTGAGGACCTCAATATACTGCGTCGTCGCGCCGGGATAGTGCCATTGCCAACTACCCTGACCAAAGAACAGACCCTGGCCGCCATTGCGAAAGAAAGGCAAACAGAACTTTTTGGGGAATGGGGCCACAGATGGTTTGACTTAAAACGGACTGGAAAAGCAGAGCAAGTCCTTTCGGCGATTCCAGCTAAACAACCTTGGCGGGGTAACTACCAGTTGCTGTATCCAATCCCGAAAACAGAACTGCAAAGAGATCATTTTCTAACTCAAAATCCAAATTATTAAAACCACACCTATCACTAGAAACTGAACATCATGAAGAATCTGATTTTCCTATATATTTTGGCCGGGCTTTTTTTCTCAGCAATCGTTTCTTGTAAAAAAGACGTCCAGCCTCAAACCTTAACCGCGTTGACCATTGTCAACGCCCTGCCAGGCGGTGATTTTCTGGCTGCCAACTTTAGCGAACAACGCCCCAGTGCGGGATTAGGAAATACGATGTGGATTAAATATCGTGTTTACGCGCCTAATAATCACGTGGCGCTTCCTTCCAAAGCACAACCTATCCTCATTTATAAAATTCCGGATACCAACGCAAAAGATAAGCCTGTTTATCAACTGTCGCTTAATCTCGGTGCCAAAGAAGCCAGCACGTTGTTTCTCTTTGGAACGCTCGCACAGCCAGAAATGCTTTCGGTTAATCAAATACCTCCGTATCATTCGCTTACAGACAGCGTTGCGGGCTTACGCCTGATTAACCTCTCTCCGGATAAAAAACCGGTAAGGGTCCATATCTCCGGTAAAGGGACGGACAAGTCTGTTAGCAATTTGGCCTACAAACAACTTACGGATTACATCACTGTAAATGCGACTTCAGCGGTTACGGATGTTCTCGTTGAGTTTTATGATCAGGCATCGGGTAGCCTTTTAACCCGCTATACTTTAACGGATGTCGGTACCATAACAGCAGAAGTGAACAAATGGCGCTACCGAAACTATACCTTGGTATGGTTGCCGAACGATGCCCAGGGAAATCTCGCTGCGGACCCATTTCTGGTCTACGATTTTTAATTTTTAAAGGCTCCTACAGCTTTCTTCTCGAATAAATACTTAACACACATTTAAAATATGGAACCAATCGTTCGTATTATTGGACTATCGCATCGTTATAGTACCAGCTGGGCTATCCGCGACATTAATATCGAGATCCCAAGAAGCGGGATCCTGGGCTTGCTGGGCTCTAACGGGGCCGGTAAATCTACCACCATGAACATTCTCTGCGGGGTACTGACCCCTACTGCAGGTGAAGTGATCATCAATGGGATCGACCTGCGTAAAGAGCCGGAACGTGCCAAACAGGAGATCGGCTTTTTGCCGCAGACTCCACCTTTATATATGGATTTAACGGTGGATGAATACCTGAAACATACCGCCATTTTGCGCTCCGTAGAAAAGGACCAGTTGAAAAATGCCCTGGAAGAGGTGAAGGAGCGCTGCGGCTTGAGCCATATCAATAAACGTCTGATCAAGAATTTATCAGGAGGCTATAAGCAGCGTGTGGGTATTGCCCAGGCCATTATCCATAAGCCAAAGCTGGTGGTATTTGACGAGCCGACCAACGGGCTGGACCCGAACCAGATCCTGGAAGTGCGTGCACTGATCAAAGACATTGCCAGCGACCGTGCAGTGATCCTTTCTACGCATATCCTGACCGAGGTGCAGTATCTGTGCAGGGACATTGTGATGATTGAAAGCGGCAGGATTGTTTTTGCAGATACCATGGAAGCCTTTGACAACTATATCGCTCCGCACAGTATGCTGGTGGTGATGGAAAATGCACCTCCTGCAGAAGCCTTTCAAGCTATAGAGGGCATTACCAGGGTAGAGTACCTGACCGAAAAACAATTGAGAATCTATTTCAACGGTGACAAAAGCATTTCTGAGACCCTGGTGCAGGAAAGCGCGAGACAAGGCTGGCGGTTGCGTGAGCTGAATATGGAAAAGAATTCCTTAGATGAAACCTTTGCCCAATTGTCCAGAATCTCTAACTAAGCATGACGATATACTGATGAAAAAAATCATACAAATAGCCAGGCTGGAACTCAGTCTGCTATTTTATTCGCCGATAGCCTGGTTACTGATCATGGTCTTCTTTGTTCAAATGACCCATGCTTTTATACCGGGCTTAGCAAAGCTGCTGCAGCTGCAGCAATTGATTGGAGACAACGGGTTTTTAACAGACCGGCTGTTCACCACCTCCTCAGGAACTACTACTGGTATTCTGTATACCATGCTTGGAAGTTTATACTTGTACACGCCGCTGCTCACCATGGGGCTGATCAGTCAGGAGATCAGCAGTGGAAGCATTAAGCTGGTGTATTCTTCTCCGGTAAAACTCAGGGAAATCATTTATGGGAAATTTGCCGCTATGCTGGTCTATAACCTGGTGATTATCCTGGTGATCTCGGGCCTTTTCTTTATCCTTGGTACCAGTCTCGTTGATCATTTTGATTATCCGCATGTACTGGTGGCTATGCTGGCCTGTTTTTTACTTTTAAGTGCGTATTCGGCCATCGGGATCTTTATGTCCAGTCTCACCAGCTACCAGATTGTAGCTGCCCTGGGCACTTTCGGGGTGCTTGCCTTTATGAATTATATCGGAGGCTTTGGACAAGGGATTGACTTTGTACGGGACCTGACCTATAGTCTTTCTATGCCCAGTCGCGCAGAAAGAATGGTGAAAGGATTACTCAACAGCCGTGATGTGATCTATTATGTAGCCATCTCGGGGATCTTTTTATCCTTTACCATTACAAGACTGGAATTGGCGCGTACCTCCAGGTCTTTTTTGTACCAGGCTGGCCGATATGTTGCCATTATAGTAGTGGGTCTTGCAGTAGCTTATCTCAGTTCCCGCCAGGCGGTGATCTTGTATTACGATGCCACAGACACCAAGGCTAACACCATCGTAAAGCCAGTTCAGGATGTGCTGAAAAAGATGGGCGATGAACCAGTGGAAATGACCGCTTATATCAACGGGCTGGATAACAGTTATTCAGTCGGTGCTCCGGTTGCCCGGCTTTACGGGATTGCCAAATGGGAACCTTATCTGCGTTTTAAGGGAGATATCAACCTGCACTGGGTGTATTATTATGACATTACGAACCCGCAGTTCTATGCGGTTAATCCGGGTAAAAGTATAAAGACTGTATTCAAAGACGTGGCGAAGACCCAGGATATGGATACCAGCCGTTTTTTAAGCCCCGAGCAGATCCGCAAACAGATAGACCTTCGCGGGGAAAACGACCGGATGGTGATGCAGCTGAAATACAAAGGGAAAACTACCTTTTTAAGGACCTTTGATGATGGTGACGGCTGGCCTGGGGAAGCTGAGATTGCTGCCGCTTTAAAACGGTTGGTGGTAACCCCGCCTAAAATTGTCTTTGCGACGGATGCTTATCAGCGCAGCGTAGACAAAATCGGTGACCGGGACTATAAAATGCTCTTCAATACCAAACAGTCCAGGAGCTCGCTGATCAATATGGGTTTCGATATTGACAGTGTTTCTTTGGAGCAGGGTACAATTCCTAAAGATATTGCCGTGCTGGTGATTAGTGACCCGAGAGCGGCACTAAGTCCTGCCGCACTTTCCAATTTACGGAAATATATTCGGGAAGGTGGAAATACACTGATTACCAGTGAGCCGGGTAAACAATCTATTGTAAATCCTTTACTGGATTCGCTGGGTGTTGAAATGCTGAGCGGAACGCTGGTACAGCGGAGCAGGGATTATTCTTATGGTCTGGTTACCCCAAATCTTACTTCAGGAGCGGTAGTGATGTCACCAGCACTCAAAAAGCCATATGAAGAAAAAACGGTAGTTTCTATGTCAGGTGCAGCGGCTCTAAAGGATCAGAATCAGGGGACCTTTAAAGTTGAACCGATTTTAATGACCAATGAAAAGACCAGCTGGATCAAAAGAGGACCATTCGTACTGGATTCGGCGGCACTGGTCTTTGATAAAAAGACGGGTGATGCGCAGGGATCCTTTCCGACAGCGCTGATGCTATCCCGCAAAATAAAAAACAAGGAACAGCGGATTATGGTTACCGGGGATGCTGATTTTTTCAGTAACAAGGAACTGACCAGGGGCAATCTGGAAACAGCGAATGGTTCTGTTGGGATCAGCATCTTTAGCTGGTTTTCCAATGCTGAATTCCCGGTAGATATGAGCCGTCCAAGTCCAAAAGATGCGCATCTAAAGCTGAACAAAGCAGGGATGAAAACTTTAAAAGTATTGTATTACGCGGTCATCCCGGCAGTCATTATTTTGCTGGGTATGGTGCTTTTGATCCGCAGAAAACGTAAATAAAATGAGCTTTATAACCGATAAACAAACGATCGACGATCTGAACGTTTTCTCCAAATCGGGGAGCGATTCTATCTATCATATTTTCAACAAGACCTTCACGCAGGGTGGTGCGGCCCTGCTGGAGGAAATGTTCCGCAGTCCGCTTTCAGACCATCAGATTATTAATGAACGGGTGGCGGTACTTCGGTATTTCCAGGAAAGCAAAACCGAATTTCCTTTGCAGGGCAACCGTTTTGAAGAGGCCGAAAGGTACCTTTCCAATACCGATCCGCGGAGCCGTCTGTCCAACCAGGGCTTTAGCATGGCTGATTTTAATGCGGCCGGGCAAAGTGTAACCGCACTGATGGAGATCTTGCAAGGACTTAAAAAGTTTATGCAGGATGTTGAACCAAAAGTAGCCGGTAATCCTTACGGGAAACAAGTCACAGCAGTATTGGCCTTATTGAATGCCAAAGAGCTGGAGCTGATCTTTAAGGACCATGGCAAAGGTAAGATCTCCTCAGGCAAGATCGTGGAATACGATAATATTTTGCGTTTCCAGCAGCGTGGCCTGCTGGAGAAGATCCTGCAGCAGATTTATCACCTGGATGTGTGTATTTCCATTGCCAGGGTAGCTACTGAACGCAGCTATATTTTTGCAACGGCCTTACAGCGCGATGAGAACCGCCTTCGGGTGAAGGGTGTCTATCATCCGCTGCTAAGCCGGGCAATTCCCAATACCTTAGAAATGAACCCCGATGGAAATATTGTATTTCTGACCGGGGCGAATATGGCGGGTAAATCCACCTTTATGAAATCGCTGGGGATCTCGGTTTACCTGGCCCACCTGGGCTTTCCGATCGCAGCAGCAGAAATGGAATTCTCGGTTTGCGATGGGATGTATACCACCATCAACCTTCCGGATAACCTGGCTATGGGCGCCAGCCATTTTTATGCTGAAGTGTTGCGGGTAAAAAAGGTGGCGGTAGAGCTGGGTGCAGGAAAGAACCTGTTTGTGATCTTTGATGAGCTGTTCCGCGGCACCAACGTGAAGGATGCCTATGAAGGCACCATTGCCATTATGGAAGCTTTTGCAAAGAAACCGCATTCCTTATTCGTCGTTTCTACACATATCATGGAAGCCGGATCAGTGTTAAAGGAGCGTTGCCCCAACATGAGCTTCCGGTATCTTCCAACCCGTATGGAGCAGGGGAAACCTGTCTATACCTATACACTAGCGGAAGGAGTTACGGATGATCGCCATGGGATGATCATTGTGAACAATGAAGGAGTATTGGAACTGATCAAAGATAAAAAGGGTACAAAACCACAATATCAATACTTCCATGCTGATAAACAAACCATAGAAGACCTGAACTTGCAGGGCAAGTTTAAACAGCAATCCATTTACAGCTTGTTCAACCATTTGCAAACCCGGGGCGGGGAGAAAGTACTAGACGGCATGTTCCGGGAACCATTGAACAATCCCGACCAAATCAACAACAGAAGTGCATTGTTTGCTTTCTTTCAGAAAAACAGCCTGATCTTCCCGGTGATCCGTTCACAAGTGGAATCCATGGAAGATTACCTGGCTGGCGGTGCCGGGGCTTCCTTGCCAAGAGTGGCCTGGGGCATCTTTACCAAGAAGTTCAGGCAGGTGCTTTTTCATAATGCCGAATTATTACAACTACAAGCCGGACAATCGGTTACGATTGAAGTATTACAAGCTTTCCGTGATTTCTTTTCAGAATTAAAAGGAAAGACCGGCGTGGAGATCTACCAGAAAGATCTGGACACCATACAAGGGATTCTTCAGGCCCCGAAACTTCTAAGTATTTTGAATACTCCTGAAGGACAGCCATCACTCGGCCAGTTGATCCGCAATGATTATACCATCCGTCATGCGATGATGCGGGAGATGGAAACCTTGCTGAAATTGATCTATGAACTGGATGTATATATAGGAGTAGCTGCCGTGGCGCAGGAAGAGGACTTTGTCTATGCGAAGGCCTTACCTGCTGCGGACATGGTATTGGACCTGGAAGGTTTCCGCCATCCGGGCTTAAGAAAAGGGGTGAGCAATAACCTGCATCTGACTAAAGAACGTAATGTGCTGTTTTTAACTGGTGCGAATATGGCGGGTAAATCGACCTTTATGAAATCGATGGGAATTGCGGTTTACCTGGCGCATATGGGCTTTCCGGTGGCAGCTAAGCGGATGGAATTCTCTGTGAAAGATGGCTTGTTCTCCTCGATCAATGTTTCGGATAACCTGGATATGGGTTACAGCCACTTTTATGCAGAAGTACTCCGTACAAAGACCGTAGCTAAAGCGGTGAGTGAATCTTTGGATCTGTATGTCTTGTTTGACGAGCTGTTCAAAGGAACGAACGTTAAGGATGCCTATGATGCCACCCTCGCAGTGACCGAGGCCTTTGCGGCAAACCGGAACAGTTTCTTTGTGGTCTCTACACACATCATTGAAGTAGGTGAGGCCCTGGGCAAAGCCTGCGATAACCTGCAGTTCTCTTATCTGCCAACGGTGATGAAAGACGGGGTACCAACTTATCCGTATACGCTTGCCTCCGGAATCACAACCGACCGTCAGGGCATGATCATTATTGAAAATGAAAAGATTGTAGAGATCATTCAATCTGGCGGTTCCATTCATAAACCTCATTTACAGCTGTAACATGTTAAATAAATATAGATTTTTAAGCTTTTTTGGAATAGCCGCGCTTTGTATCCCCCTGGGATGCAAGACCCAGCTGGGCACACAAGCCTTACTCCTGGACCCGGCTGTACGAACAGGGAAACTAGCCAATGGCTTTACCTATTACATCCGTAAGAACAAAACCCCCGAAAAACGAGTGACCATGTATTTGGCTGTAAAAGTCGGTTCCATTCTGGAAACCGATCAACAAAGAGGCGTGGCCCACTTTGTTGAACATATGAGTTTTAACGGAACCAAACACTTCCCTAAGAAGGAGCTGACCAATTACCTGGAAAAATCCGGAGTAAGGTTTGGTGCAGATATTAACGCCAATACCGGCTTTGATGAGACGGTGTACCAATTGCCCTTACCGTCGGACAATCCGGATTTATTAGCTAACGGTTTACAAATTATGCGCGACTGGGCACAGGAAGCCAATATCGAGGCCGAAGATGTGGAACGTGAACGTCACGTAATCCTGGAAGAGAAACGCTATCGCGATGGACTTTCTCAGCGTTACCAGGAAAAGGCTATCCCATTTTATACCAATGGGTCTCGTTATGGTTCCCGTTTACCAATTGGTACAGAAGAGGTTTTGTTAAAAGTCACCCCACAGGAGATCCGCAGTTTTTATAAGGACTGGTACCGGCCAGACCTGCAGGCCATCCTGGTGGTCGGAGACATTGATCCCGATCAGATGGAAAAAGACATCAAAGCGAAGTTTTCAGACCTGAAAAATCCAAAGCCAGAAAAAGAACGGACAGTTTATCAGGCTAAACTGACTGGCAAAGGCCAGTACATGCAGTTTCTGGATCCGGAAATACCCGGTATATCTGTGGAGGTCCTGATGAAGGAATACGCTGACAAGATCGTGACAACGACCGACTACCGCGCCTTTCTGTTGAAGACCCTATTTGGGCAGCTGGTCAACAACAGGTTCAGAGGAATATCTCTTGCTGGTTTTTCGACGCTTTCGGGTGGATTAGGCTCTTTTTCGGTTGGAGTGAGCACCAAGCCGGCAGAGACCGAACAGGCGCTGAAGAGTGTATGGCTGGAATTGCGTAGAATACAGGAGCAAGGGTTCACTAAAGGAGAACTCGAAAGGGTGAAAAAGAGTCATCAGCAAAAGATGGCCGATGCACTGAGCGAGAAAGACAAAACGGCCTCAGAGGTGCTCATTAAACCCTACCTGCAGCACTTCCTGACCGGTAATATACCGCAAAGCATCGAAGAAGAATCCAAATTGACTACCGAGTTGCTCCCTGACATTACTTTAGCGGAGATCAATGGCCTGATGGGTACTTATCTTAAATCTAAAGACCGTGATATCATCGTCAAAGGGTCTGAGCACAATAAAGGGTTCTTGCCCGACGCGGCCACCGTGGATCGCTGGATAGAGAATGTGTATACGCAAAGTCTGCCTGATGCAGAAGAAGATACACAGGACCTTCCCCTGCTGAAGGTTGAGCCTACACCAGGAAAGATCAAATCGGCCGAAGAAATTAAAGCTGTTGGTATACAAAAGTTAATCCTGAGCAATGGAATGACTGTACTGTTAAAAAAGACCAATTTCCAGAATGACCAGATTTTGATCAAAGGTATTTCAGCAGGAGGAGCGAGTTTATCTTCAGATGCAGATTACCTAAGCGCCATCAATGCGGCCAAGTTAACTATGGCTGCAGGAGCAGGAAATTATGATGCGCTGCAACTGGGCAAGCTTCTGGCTGGTAAAAAAGTACAGGTCAGTCCGTTTATAGTAGACGAATACCAGGGCTTTAGCGGGATGACTACTCCACAAGACCTGCAAACCACAATGGAGCTGCTGCATGCTTATTTTACAGAACCCCGTAAGAACGAGGAAGCTTTTGCGACTTTGATTGAAAGGACTAAAGAAGAACTGGCGACCACAGGAAATGACCGATCTAAAGTGTTTATGGATACGGTAAACCTGGTTTTAGGAAATTATCATGTGCGCAAAAGGCCACAAAATGCAGCAAGTCTGGCCCAGATCAAGCTGGACAAAACCTTTGAGATCTACAAGCAGCGCTTCGCCGATGCTTCCGGATTTACCTTTCTTTTCGTAGGCAATCTGGATGAAGGAACCCTCAGACCTTTACTTGAAAAATACCTGGGCTCTTTACCTGCTAAAAACCTACAGGAAACAGCGCGGGATGTAGGTATTCATATTCCGGCTGGTCAGATTTCAAAGACAGTGTACCTGGGCAATGAGCAAAAATCAAGTGTCGTTTTGACCTATTCAGGCGATTTTGACTATAATTTTCAGAATACGGTCAACATGAACGCCGTGGCCGATGCGTTGAAGATTAGCCTGACCCAAAGGCTAAGGGATCAGCAGGGCGGAACCTATACGCCCAATGTGCAGATGAATATGTCCAAATACCTGAAAAGCAGATTTAGCCTGATCATTACATTTGATTGTGCGTCGCAGAATGCTGAAAAGCTGATTGCTTCGGCCAGAGAAGAGGTGAACAAGATGAGAACTTCAGGCCCATCGACAGAAAACCTGCAGAAGTTTAAGGCTGCACGAAAGGTAGGTCTGCAGACCGGCTCGACCAATAATGCTTTTTGGCTGGATTACCTGACCTCACAGGTGATGAATAAAGAACCGCTCGCCCAATTCTATGATTATGATGCGGTACTAAACGGCGTTACGGTAAAAACAGCACAGCAAACGGCGGCAAAATATATTCAGGATCAAAACTATGTGAGACTGGTGCTGATGCCAGAAAAAAGATAAATTTTTAAAGAGATGAAGAAAATCATACAAATAGCCAGGCTGGAGCTCAGCCTGCTATTTTATTCCCCGATTGCCTGGCTGCTGATGATCATCCTGTTTATGCAGGTTAGTCTAAGCTTTACAGGTATTATGCCTGATTTAGAACGTACAAAAGGTGGTCCTTTTTTAACCAGTAGTCTATTTACGTCTCCTGATAACCTGGGGCTTCTTGTTCATATTTTGAATAGCTTGTACTTGTATATTCCACTGATCACGATGGGTATCATTAGTCGGGAGACCAGCAGTGGAAGTATCAAATTACTCTATTCTTCCCCGGTAAAACTCAGCCATGTGGTGTATGGTAAATTCGCGGCCATGCTGACCTATAATCTGGTGATCATAGGTGTTTTGAGCCTGTTTGTTATAGGCGCGGCTCTGATGATCCCGCATTTTGATTATCCGCATATTCTGGTGGCTTTGTTTGCAGCTTATCTGCTCATCAACGCCTACGCAGCGATCGGGATCTTTGTGTCCAGCTTAACCTCTTACCAGGCTGTAGCAGCCATCAGTACCTTTGTGGTACTGGCCTTTATGAATTATATTGGGACAGTTGGACAAGATATGGATTTTGTGCGCGATCTGACCTTTAGTTTATCTATGCCCAGCCGCGCGGAACGCATGATGGCCGGATTGCTCAATACCCGTGACGTCATTTATTACCTGGCCATAACCGGGATGTTCCTGGCTTTTACCATTACTAAACTGGAAATGGAAAGGGTCTTAAAATCTACCTTCAAACAGGTTGGGCGATATGCGCTGATTACAGTGGTTGCCTTAAGCATCACTTATATCAGTTCACGCCAGCCAATGATCGGTTATTATGATGCTACTGCCACCAAAACAAATACGCTCACTAAGGCCAGTCAGGAGCTCCTTAAAAAATTGGGTGACGGGCCGATTGAAATGACAGAATATGTCAATGGAATCGAAGATTCCTATAACAGGGCAAGCCCAAGTGACCGCATTGCAGATATTGCCCGTTGGGAACCTTATTTAAGGTTTAAGCCTAACATCAACCTGAAATGGGTTTATTATTACGACAGTATTCCTGGCATGACTGAAAACCTCATCAAATATAATTCGACTTTTAATAAGTATGTCGTGTTTATGTCGAATGCCAACCAACTTGACCTTGATAAATTTTTAACGCCTAAGGAAATCCATAAGCAGATTGACCTGCGCGAGGAGGGCGCACGTACGGTCATGCAGTTGAAATATAAAGGGAAAGCAACTTTTTTACGCACCTTTCCTTATGAACGGAATATGTGGCCTAAAGAAGCAGAAACCGGGGCGGCTTTAAAACGATTGCTCGTGACACCTCCTAAAATTGTTTTTGCGACAGATGGTTATCAGCGGAGTATGGACAAACTGGGCGACCGGGATTATAAAAAGTTGCTCAATGAAAAAATTACCAGGGGCTCACTGATCAACCAGGGATTTGACATGGACAGTGTGTCTTTGGAAAACGGCCAGATTCCTAAGGATATCTCGGCATTGGTTATTGCCGATCCAAAGGTTGCCTTCAGCGCGTCAGCATTGACTAAGCTCCGGAAATATGTCACTGAAGGCGGGAACCTCATGATTGCCGGTGAACCTGGCAAACAAAGCGTTGTGAACCCTTTACTCGACTCCCTTGGGGTCAAAATGCTCAATGGAACCCTCGTTCAAAAAAGCCGGGAGTATTCTTATGGACTGGTTACCCCACAAGTAGCCGCCGGAGCAGTGGCAATGTCGCCATCTTTGCAATTGTTTTATGCTTATCAGTGGGTGGTATCCATGCCCGATGCTGCTGCTTTAAGCTACGATCCCAAAGGGCCTTTTGACGTTCATCCAATTTTAATGACAGATGCTCAAACCAGCTGGCTTAAAAAAGGCAAGTTTACCCTGGATTCAGCGGCACTGACAGTGGAAGCGAAAAATGGTGATGAGCAGGGCTCATTTCCGACAGCATTGACACTGACCCGAAAGATAAATAACAAAGAGCAGCGGATCTTAGTATCCGGCGATGCTGACTTTTTCAGTAACATGGAATTGGCCAGGGCGAATATGCGCACTGCCAATTCAGGCCTTGCGGTCAGCATTTTCAGTTGGTTTGCTTATGGAGAATTCCCGGTAGATGTTAGTCGGCCGGAATCTAAAGACAATACCATCAAGCTCACCAAACCCCGTGTAAAAATTATACAGGTTGTCTATTATGGGGTGATTCCAGGAACACTGTTCCTGATCGGAATGATCTTGCTCATCCGCAGAAAACGGAAGTAAAGTTCAGAATTTACAATAAAGAGGCTGATGACCAATTCAAAAAGGTAATCAGCCTCTTTTTGTTTAAGGCGTAAATGGCAGAAAATTATTGTTTGCAAAATTATTTACATATTATTGGATGGAATTTTCAAAAACCTCTTTCTTCAAAGCGCATCATATATGGAAAACTACGCTAAGCGCTCGGATATGGAATTGTTGCAATTGCTCCAGAACGGTGACCGTTTAGCTTATGCTGAAATATTTGAAAGGTATAAATTTATCCTGCATCACCATGCTTTAAAGAAATTACCCTATAGAGAAGAGGTACAGGACATTATACAGGAGGTATTTGCGACACTATGGACAAAAAGGGAAAGTATACAGATCCATACCAATCTTTCCGGATACTTATACACCTCGTTAAAACACAGCATTCTTGATCATTTTTCCCGTCAGAAGGTTCGCACAAAATATGTAGAATCAATGAAAAGCTTTTCTGCCCATGAACAGGTGCAGTTATTACCCGATCACCTGATTCGCGAAAAGCAGCTGTCTGCAGTTATAGAAGCAGAGATCAACGCGCTTCCGGAAAAAATGAGGATGGTTTTTGAACTGAGCAGAAAAACACACCTTAGCCACAGAGAAATTGCAGAACAATTGGGGATTTCTGAAAAAACAGTTAACCGTCAGGTATCTAATGCTTTGAAGATACTCCGGTCCAGGCTAGGTCTGCTAACTTATCTGATCTTTCTGATCAAACATTAAAAAAATAAAATATTTTTTGATTTCATCTGCATGTTGGGCCCGACTTAACCGTCTTGGTATCGGATTTGGAAAAAAAGCCAGGCCCAAAAAGATATGCCCATAGAAGATTATGAACAATTACTGGAACGGTATAAAGCTAATGATTGCACCGAAGAGGAAATCGCTTTCATAGAAAGCTGGTATATGACCTATCAGGAAGGTAACCTCTATGAAAGCTTATCTTTATCCGACCGGGAAAAGGACCTTGATGCCGTACGCTATAGCCTTGGATTAGAGATCCCAAAGAAAAAGGTACAGCTTTGGCCTCGATTAGCAGCAGCGGCAGCGATCTTTGTGGTCATGGGCCTTGGTTTGTACTTCTATAAAAGCAAAGGCCATCATCCGGTTTCTGAATATGCAAATGATATCGCCTCAAAAGGAAAAAATACAGCTACCCTTACCCTCGCCAATGGTGAGAGAATCAAATTGTCAGACGCTAAAGTAGGTAAACTAGCAGACCAGGCCGGTATCCAAATTTCCAAAACCAAAGACGGACAGTTGATGTACGAAGTAAAAGCATCTGTCGGGCAAACAGCCAATACCTGGAATACACTCTCTACAGCTAAGGGGGAACAATATAGCGTTGGACTGCCGGATGGCACAAAAGTATGGCTAAATAATGTTTCTTCTCTAACTTACCCGGCTTCATTTGCTTCATCAAAAGAACGTCGTGTCCAGCTCAAAGGGGAAGCCTATTTTGAAGTAGCAAAAGACAAGTTCCATCCCTTTGTTGTAAAAACACAGCAACAGGAAGTGACCGTATTGGGTACGCATTTTAACATCAACAGTTATACAGAAGACAACCAAACGACTACTACGCTCCTGGAAGGATCAGTAAAAGTGAGCGCTCTGGATGGCCTTCAATCTAAAATCATAAAGCCAGGAGAGGAAGTATTGAATGCAGACCATGAGCTGCAGGTCAGACCAGCAAACCTGAAGGCAACTATGGCCTGGAAGGAAGGCTATTTCCGCTTCAATAATGAAAATCTAGAGAACATCATGAACCAGGTTTCCAGGTGGTATGATGTAGATGTTGTTTATGCAGGAAACCGTAAAGAACTTGCTTCGCTCACCTTCTGGGGCATTGTTTCCAGGGATAAAAATGTGTCTGAAGTTTTGAAAATGATTGAACGTGCGGAGAAAGTTAAATTCAAAATAGAAGGCAGAACCATTACGGTGATGTCTAATTAAATAAAAATCAATTAAACCGATAACCAACAACCAACAAACCACATGAAAAGAAATCAAAGAGATCCGTAATGCAGGGATAGCCGGTATAAAAACAGGAACGCTACCAACGTCCCTGTTTTAAATGCTGATGAAATAAAACAATGAGTTCACACCATTTTATCATTACCGGGAAATGCCCTTAGCCTCTGAAAGCAAAGCATTTTCCGGTCTAGACCAGTATTTCAAATGTATAAAAATTTTACAAAATATTTTTGTATCCCTCCGGGCTACAAGGATAAATTCCCACGGTTGACCGGTCCGCATCGTGTTTTAGCGATGGACCATCCGCTGAAGGGACTAAATATAATTCTTGTAATGAAACTAATTACAGCTTTATTGATCTTGGGCATAATGCAGGTGAGCGCAGCAACTTTTGCGCAAAAAATCACTATTAACCAAAAAAACGCCAGTATAGAAGCTATCCTCGAAGAGATTGGAAAACAAAGCGGTTATGATGTTTTTGTAGGGGTGAAAACGCTGCAGAGCTCAAAACCAGTAACCATCAATGTTAAAAATGCAGCGATAGAAGACGTGTTGAAACTTTGTCTGGAAGGGCAGCAGCTGGACTTTAGTATCGAGAACAAGATTATTGTCATTAAGCAGAAACAGCCTTCATTTATAGAAAAAGTACTTGCAAATTTTAATGGGATTAATGTTGAAGGGTTTGTTGCTGGTTCAGACAATACACCTTTGTCTGGAGCGACGATCACAGTAAAAGGAGGGAAACGTAGCACCACTACTGATGGACTCGGACAGTTTAAATTAAAAGATCTTCCTGAAGATGCGATTTTGCAGATTTCCTTTATGGGGTATGCCACCAAAGAGGTTGCAGCAAAATCTAATCTATATACCATCAAGTTAGAACTGAGTACTTCTAAACTAGATGAAGTACAGGTAATGGCCTACGGAAAGACCAATAAACGTTTGTCTACAGGTAATATCTCCACAGTAACAGCTGCCGATATCGCAAAACAGCCTGTAATGAATCCATTACTAGCATTGGTTGGTCGCGTACCAGGTATGGTGGTTACACCAACCAATGGTTACGCCAGCAGTCCGGTAAAAATAGAAATAAGAGGTAGAAAAACAATAAATTCAAAATTCGTTTCAGAACCACTGTATATTATAGATGGCGTTCCAATTACCACTTTGGAACTCAATTCAGTTTCAGATTATAATAGGGGCTCTATGGGCGTTGTTCAAAGCGGAATGTCTCCAACTGGAGGTCAAAGTCCTCTTTTTAGTTTAAGTCCGGCAGATATAGAAAGTATCGAGGTATTGAAAGATGGAGATGCAACTGCAATTTATGGTTCCCGCGCTGCGAATGGCGTTATTTTGATCACCACTAAAAAAGGAAAACCAGGGCCTACTTCATTTAATGCAAATGTATCGCAAGCGATAACTGCAATTACCAAACATTGGGACTTGCTCAATACCCAGCAATACCTGGACTTGAGAAGAGAAGCTTTTAGAAACGACGGCATTATCCCTACAATCCTGAATGCACCTGACCTTTTTAAATGGGATCAAAACAGATATACGGATTGGCAGAAAGAGTTATGGGGCAACCTTGGAAAGCAAACATTGGCTAGTATGACCTTATCTGGTGGAGATGCACAAACACAGTTCAGGGTAAGTGGTAATTATGCGAAGCAAACTGAAGTACTCACCCAAAGCGGAAGCAACCAACGGGCAACGCTTGGACTTAACCTAGGGCACAGTACATTGGATAGGAAATTTAAAGTGAATTTAACAACATTGTATTCCTATACCTCCATAAATACAATTTCTACACCTGGCGCAGTGCTGGTAGCACCCAATGCCCCGGAAATTTATGATGCTAATGGAGACCTGAATTTTTCGGAATGGAGATACGGAACTGATAAGAACACTGCAGCCTTTCCTTTTGCAGCGCTAAAAAATCCATATAATTCTAATACCCATTCCATAACAACTAACTTACTGTTGGGCTACAACATTCTCAAGAACCTAACCTTTTCTACTAATTTTGGCTACAATTTCTACTTAAACAATAGTAAAACCCTCAATACACTTGCTGGCCAAGACCCGGAAAGTAATCCAATGGGCCTCAATTTTACGGGAATGACAACTAATTACAACTGGAGTATAGAACCTCAGTTGGATTATGAGGCAAAATTATTTGGTGGACAACTAAAGGTGTTACTTGGTGGAAGTGTACAGAAGACCGGAACAAAGACTTCTAGCACTTTAGGCTTTGGATATACTAGTGATGATTTTATAGAATCAATTGCCCTTGCACCAATTAAGTTACCTACTGAAAGCGATGGTTTTTATCGGTACGCAGCTATATTTGGTAGGATCAGCTATAACTGGGAGGATAAATATATTCTTAACCTCAATGGACGACGCGATGGATCCTCGCGCTTCGGACCGGGAAAACAGTTTGGTAATTTCGGTTCAGTAGGTGCAACATGGATTATGTCTCAGGAGCCCTGGATTAAAGAACATTTACCTAAAGCGATCAGCTTTTTAAAGCTGAGAGGTAGTTATGGACTTACTGGCAGCGACCAGGTTGGAGATTACAAATACCTTACCCAATGGTCAAATACATTTCATGATACGCCATTGTTGCCATACGCTGGTACAGCCCCATTGGTCAGCACATTGGCTGTCAACCCAGATTACAGATGGCAAGTGAACAAAAAGATGGAAGGTGCACTCAGCATTGGGTTTTTGGAAGATAGATTTAACCTCGAAGTTGCGCTGTATAACGACCGCTGTGGAAATCAGCTTACTGACTATCCGACTCCGCTTTATTCTGGTTTTTCTACAGTCACTGCAAACTGGCCTGCAGTTGTGGTTAATAAAGGCTTGGAATTTTCCATAAATACAGATTTGATCCGTACATCTAAAATCAACTGGTCTTTCTCCTTCAATATCAGTAGAAATACAAATGTATTGAAGGATTACCCGAATATTGACAAGTCCCCTTACGCAGCACAGTATAAAATTGGTAAATCCATCAATAATTTATATTTGTTGCATTACACTGGGGTAAATCCGCTTACCGGTAAATATGGGTTTGAAGATTATAACGGTGATGGTACTATTTCAATAAATAATTCAGTACTCCCTGGTACACATGGTGATGATCGTTATGTAGAACTTACTCTTGACCCTAAGTTTTTTGGAGGATTTGGAAGCACATTTAGATATAAGAATTTTAATATTAGCTGTTTCTTCGACTATACAAAGCAAATGGGACTGAATCCAGATTATAACACATCGTATCCTTTGGGGTTTATGAACAATCAATCAACAGGTATTATTGGTAATTACTGGAAAAATCCGGGAGACCATGTATTATATCCTAAACCTACTACTTTATCTGATCCTACCACCAATAGTCAGTTCAGTGTTTCTGATGGTCAGTATAAAGATGCTTCTTTTATCCGTCTAAATAATCTTTCGGTTTCCTATACATTCGATGAGAAAGTGGCAAAGAAAATAGGTGCCAGGTCTTTTAGTGTAAATATGAATGCACAGAATGTTTTTGTGATCAGTAAGAGTTCCGGGATAGATCCTACACTACAGCAGCTTGGAGGACTTCCGCCTGCAAAGATCTATTCATGGGGTATTTCGTTAAATTTTTAATTCAGCTAAACATGATTATTAAAAGAAATTTAAATACATCTATTCTTCTTACCGTATTAATGGTAATAATTTGTAGTTCCTGTAAAAAACTGGTAGAGATTCCACAGCCAACTAATTCTATGACAACGGAAAAGGTATTCTCCAGCGATGTTCAGGCAAACTCAGCAATGGCAGGCGTATACAGTGTGTTGATACATGGTAAATTTGCTGGGAGTTCAGGTTATACAGGCTTTGCTACTGGATTAACCACACTTTTGACCTCCATGTCAGCAGATGATCTGGTATTTACCTCTGTAGGTCCGGGCTACTCTACCTACAATCTTAATAAGCTGACAAGAAACCTCAACTTTTCACTTCCGCTGTGGTCTTCGGCTTATGATGCAGTCTATGGTGCAAATGCGGTAATTGAAGGGATTGAATCTTCAACATCTCCAAAACTACACGATCAGGTTAGAACAACGCTAACAGCTGAGGCGAAATTTGTACGGGCATTTAGTTACTTCTACCTGGTCAATTTTTTTGGTGATGTACCGATGGCAATGACGACAGATTTTAACAAAACCATTAATATGACCCGGACACCTCAAGCTGAAGTCTATAGACAGATTATTAAAGACTTAACTGAAGCTAAGGCATCACTTTCTGGCGATTTTTCTGACCAGAACCAGCAAAGAAGTCGTCCAAATAAGTGGGCTGCAACGGCTTTATTGGCTAGGGTATACCTCTATACCGGAGATTATACTAATGCTGCAATCCAGGCTAACGAGGTCATCAGTCATACAGAATTGTTTGGACTGAAGGAAGACCTGAATGATGTATTTCTGGTGAACAGTAACGAAGCCATCTGGCAATTACAACAGAATAGCAACGGAACGCAAGGTACAGCAACTCCTGAAGGCTTAACGCTATTACAAAGCATGAACCCAAAAGACGGCTCGAATTCCTTTAAATTATCAGATGAATTACTAAATGCTTTTGAACCACTGGACAAGAGAAAAACAGCCTGGAGCTGGCATGGAATAACAGCGGACGGTCAGCTGATTTATTATCCTTATAAGTATAAGGTAGGGTTATACAACCGTACAATTGGAGATATTCCTACAGAGGCTTATATGGTTTTAAGGCTGGCAGAACAGTACTTCATTCGCGCAGAGGCCTGGGCACGCACAAATACGCAATTGGATCTGGCCATTAAAGATGTGAATACCATCCGGCACCGTGCCGGTTTGGATAATTTGCCTGAAACACTTACTGGCCCCCAAATTATCAGTAAAATCGAACAGGAAAGACAAGTAGAGCTTTTCTCAGAATGGGGCCATCGTTGGTTTGATCTGAAAAGAACCGGCAGAGCGCATGATGTATTGTCGGCTATACCTATGAAACAGCCCTGGATAGGCGACTATCAGTTACTCTATCCAATACCGACTTCGGAAATTATTACCAATAGTAAGTTGATCCAAAATACTGGTTATTAATTATTAAAGTGCTTGAACATGAGAAAATTTAACATCATTTCTATACTGTTGCTTTGCCTGCTTTCCATTGCGATTACTTCTTGTAAAAAAGAAGGGCCAGTGCTCAGAATTATTTCATCATTAACAATTGTTAATGCAGTTCCTGACGCTATTCCTTATCTGGTGCCCGACCTGAGAAACGGTTCCAAGGTAGATTATTATTATGCAAGTACCCCAATATTTCAATATGGAATTTCTGACCCTGCTACAAAAATAAGTACAGACAAGGAATTATTGCCCCTGGCACTTTACCTGTTTCCTGATACTCTACTAACCAGTAAACCCTTGTTTGATCTTAAACTTCAGATCCCCAAAGGAAGCATAAATTCCTTATTTCTTGTTGGAACAGTTGCTCAGCCAGATTATAAGTTGGTCACTGCAGTCCCTCCTGCACATAATGAA
Organism: Pedobacter nutrimenti; assembly: GCF_032678445.1. Lineage (GTDB taxonomy): Bacteria > Bacteroidota > Bacteroidia > Sphingobacteriales > Sphingobacteriaceae > Pedobacter > Pedobacter nutrimenti_A. The sequence continues at coordinate 246,895 of NZ_JAVTSQ010000002.1, read as the reverse complement.
CGGGATAGTACATTCGGGGTCCGTTTCGCCAATTTGTCTTACCAAAGCAAACCGGTGAGTGTGTATGTGCTGGATAATGGTGAACAAAAGGTACTGGAAGGCTTGACCTATAAAGGTGTTTCTGATTATAAAAAATATGTTGCATTTGCAAAAAGCGACAATTTAACATTTCAATTTAGAGATCAGGAAACGCAGAACCTCCTGGCTACCTATGTGGTATCAGGACTTGGTGCACTCGCCAATAACCAATGGCGCTATAAAAACTTTACGCTGGCATTAAAGGGCCTTCCAGGCTCAGCTGATGCCCTGCAAAAACAGAGTACGTTCGTCATTTCAGACTTTTAAACCTTAAAAACGCAACCATCATCCCAAGTGAATGAGGGCATGATCCATCTGTAATAAAATTACGGAGCGGGACTCCCATTGTTCAGAGATGATGGCTGCAAATTGAACATATAACTATCAAATCATTAAAAATCTATGGAACCAATCGTTCGTATTAGCGGTTTGTCGCACCGTTATAGTACCAGCTGGGCTATACGTGACATTAATATAGACATCCCCAGAAGTGGGATTGTAGGTTTGCTGGGCTCTAATGGAGCCGGCAAATCTACCACCATGAATATTCTTTGCGGGGTGCTTACACCTACCGCCGGTTCTGTCACCATCAATGGCATTGACCTGAGTAAAGAGCCCGAACGCGCCAAGCAGGAAATCGGCTTTTTGCCGCAGACACCGCCTTTGTACATGGACCTCACAGTGGATGAGTACCTGAAACATACCGCGATTTTACGTTCTATAGAAAAAATACAACTGAAATCGGCCATGGATGAGGTGAAAGAGCGCTGCGGCCTTACACAGATCAGTAAAAGACTGATCAAGAATCTATCCGGAGGTTACAAACAAAGGGTAGGAATTGCCCAGGCGATTATACACAAACCAAAACTGGTGGTGTTTGATGAGCCGACCAACGGGCTGGATCCTAATCAGATCCTGGAAGTGCGCGGACTGATCAAAGACATTGCCGCTGAACGTGCGGTAATTCTATCCACCCATATCCTGACCGAGGTACAGTATCTCTGTAAAGACATCGTGATGATAGAAAGCGGCAGGATTGTTTTTGCGGATACGATGGAAGCTTTTGACAATTATATCGCCCCGCATAGTATGCTGGTCATGATGGAAAATGCGCCTCCGGCAGATGCGCTGATGGCCATAGAAGGTGTGATCCGGATCGAAACGCTTACAGAAAAGCAATTGCGGATTTATTTTAATGGTGACCGCAGTATTTCTGAAACAGTAGTATTAGAAAGTGCAAAGCGCGGATGGCGCTTGCGTGAGCTCAATATGGAGAAGAATTCTTTAGATGAAACCTTCGCTCAACTATCCAAAATCTCCAATTAATAAGATAACATGAAAAAAATAGTACAGATAGCAAAGCTGGAACTGAGCCTGCTGTTTTATTCTCCGATTGCCTGGCTGCTCATCCTGGTGCTTTTCATACAGATGGCCCTGGCAAATTTATCGGCAATAGCAGATCTGCAGTATTTGCTGGGATTAGGTGTTGATTTTACCGGTCTTACAGATAAACTATTCACAACAAGTATCTCCATGGGTACGCTTCCAGCAGGTATATTTTTTGCCATTCTCGGAAGTTTGTATCTGTATACGCCATTAATTACCATGGGCATCATTAGCCGGGAATTGAATAGCGGAACCGTGAAACTGCTGTATTCTTCACCGGTAAAACTGAGCCAGATTGTATATGGTAAGTTTCTGGCGATGCTCACCTATAACCTGGTTGTTGTAGCCTTAATGAGTCTGTTTGCCATTTTGGGAGCATTGTTTATAAATAATGTCGACTATCCCCATATACTGGTGGCCTTGCTGGCTTCTTTTTTACTCTTATGTGCCTATTCGGCGATAGGAATTTTCATGTCCAGCCTGACCACCTATCAGGTGATCGCAGCCATCGGTACTTTTGCTGTACTTGCCTTTATGAACTACGTTGGGAATTTTGGACAGGGACTGGATTTTGTACGTGACTTGACCTATAGTCTTTCTATGCCAAGCCGTGCAGAACGGTTGGTGGGCGGCTTGTTAACCAGTCGAGATGTAATCTATTACCTGGTGATTACTGGGATTTTCCTTGGTTTTACCATTGCCAGGTTACAGTTTGAAAGGGTATCTAAGTCTATTGCGCAACAGGCTTTAAGATATGTACTCATTTTGGTTGTTGGTTTAACCGTAGCGTACATCAGCTCACGCCAGCCAATGATTGCCTATTACGATGCGACCTATATCAAAGCAAATACCATTACTAAAAATACACAGGATATACTTAAAGCAATGGGCGATGCCCCCATCGAAATGACAGAGTACATCAATGTGATGGACGAGAGTTATAAATGGGGCGCACCGGTTAACCGGATTCCATCCATGTTGAGATGGGAGCCCTATCTTCGCTTTAAACGCAATATTAAGTTAAACTGGGTGTACTATAACAGCAGTTTTGATCAGAAGGCCTTTAAAGAAAGAGCAAAACAGTTAGAGGTGGATACGGCTGACTTTTTGAGTCCGGAAGCTTTACGTAAACAGATAGACCTGAGCAAGGAAGATGGGCGATTGATCATACAGCTTAAATACAAGGGAAAAACTACTTTTTTACGGACTTTTGACGACTCGGATTTCTGGGCTAAGGAACTCGAGATTGCGGCCGCATTAAAGCGGCTGATGGTCACCCCACCTAAAATTGTATTTGCTACAGATGGCTACCAGCGCAGTGTAGAGAAGATTGGCGACCGGGACTATAGGCTGTTCTTTAATGTAAAAACCGCACGGTCTTCATTGATCAATCAAGGCTTTGACATCGACAGTGTTTCTGTAGAAAACAGCGAGATCCCTAAAGGCATTGCGACACTGGTGATCGGTGATCCCAAAGTTGCTTTTAGTTCTAAAGCACTGTCTAAGCTTCAAAAATACATTGCTGAAGGCGGAAACTTACTCATAGCCGGAGAACCTGGTAAACAAAGTGTGCTTAATCCATTACTGGATACACTAGGGGTTAAAATGCTGAACGGGACCCTTGTTCAGCGCAGCAGGGAATATTCCTATGACCTTGTTACGCCAAAACTTACTGAAGGGGCTCTGATCATGGACCCAGGATTAAGAGGGTTTTATAAAAATAAAGATGTGGTCACGATGCCGGGAGTTGCAGCTTTAAAAGAGGAAAAGAAAGGGTCTTTCGCCGTTCAGCCCTTGTTGATGACCGATATGCAGCGCAGTTGGATCAAACAAGGATCTTTTGTTTTAGACTCAGCAGACTTGGTTTTTGATGCGAAAATTGGTGACCAGCAAGGCGCATTTCCAACGGCATTAAAGCTGACCAGGAAATTGAATAACAGGGAACAACGGATCATCATATCCGGGGATGCAGATTTCTTTAGCAATAAGGAAGGCTGGAGAGATATGCCAAAAATAAACAGCCCATTTACGCTGAGCATATTTAAATGGTTTGCCTATGGAGAATTTCCTGTGCAAATGATCAAAATTGATACTATAGACAATACAATGAAGCTGAATGAGGCGGGAGTGGAAACCTTACAGATCCTATATTATGGGGCCATCCCGGGCGCAATATTGCTGCTTGGAATTGTTTTGTTAACCCGTAGAAAACGTAAATAAAATGAGCTTTATAACCGATAAACAAACGATCGACGATCTGAACATCTTCTCTAAATCGGGAAGCGATTCAATCTACCATATTTTCAACAAGACCTTCACGCAGGGTGGTGCGGCCCTGCTGGAGGAAATGTTCCGTAACCCGCTTTCTGATCACCAGGCCATCAATGAGCGGGTGGCAGTATTGCGGTATTTTCAACACAGTAAAATGGCCTTTCCTTTACAAGGCAACCGCTTTGAAGAGACCGAAAGATATTTGTCCAATACGGATCCGCGGAGCCGCCTGTCTAATCAGGGTTTTAGTATGGCCGATTTTAAAACGGCTACACAGAGTGTGACTGCGCTGATGGAAATTCTGCAAGGGTTAAAGACCTTCCTGTTAAGTATCGGGAAAGGAACAGAAGCTAATGCATACCATAAAGAAGCAACAGCGGCTTTGACTTTGTTGAACTCCAAAGAACTGGAACCGATTTTCCTGGATCATGGAAAAGGAAAGATCTCCTCGGGAAAAATTGTGGAATACGATAATATTTTGCGGTTTTTACACCGGGCGCTCCTGGAAAAGATCCTGGGTCATGTGTATCACCTTGACGTCTATATTTCTATAGCGAGGGTGGCCACAGAGCGGGGTTATGTTTTTCCAACGGCCTTACAGCGTGATGAGAACCGCCTTTGGGTGAAGGGTGTCTATCATCCGCTGCTAAGCCGTGCCATTCCCAATACTTTAGAGATGAACCCTGATGGAAATATTGTATTCCTGACCGGGGCGAATATGGCGGGTAAATCCACCTTTATGAAATCCCTTGGAATCTCGGTCTACCTGGCCCATCTGGGCTTTCCTATCGCTGCTGCAGAAATGGAGTTTTCCGTCTGCGACGGGATGTACACCACCATCAACCTGCCCGATAACCTGACCATGGGTGCAAGTCATTTTTATGCTGAAGTGCTGCGGGTGAAAAAGGTAGCGGTAGAGCTGGGTGCAGGAAAGAACCTATTTGTGATCTTTGATGAGCTGTTCCGCGGTACCAACGTGAAGGATGCTTACGAAGGCACGATCTCCATTATGGAAGCCTTTGCCAGTAAACCGCATTCTCTATTTGTGGTCTCTACCCATATCATGGAAGCCGGGGAAGTGTTGCAAAAGAAATGCAGCAACATGATCTTCCGATATCTGCCTACCCGTATGGAGCAGGGCAAACCGGTGTATACCTATACACTTACCGAAGGAATTACGGACGACCGCCACGGGATGATCATCATCAACAATGAAGGGGTCCTGGAGCTGATCGACCATAAAAAAGGAATAAAACAAACTCCTCCAAACCTGCTTGCCGATAAGCAGACTATAGAAGATCTGAACTTGCTCGGTAAGTTTAAACAGCAGTCAGTTTACGGGCTGTTTAACAAATTGAATACCCGGGGAGGTGAAAAAGTCCTCGAAGGGATGTTTGCCAGGCCATTAAATACGCCGGGGGAGATCAACGACAGAAGTTCGCTTTTTGCTTTTTTCCAGGAGCAGCGAGTAATCTTTCCGGTGATCCGCTCGCAGGTAGAGTCCATAGAAGATTACCTTTCGGGAGGTGCCGGAGCAGCTTTGCCAAGGGTAGCCTGGGGTATTTTCGCTAAAAAATTCAAACAGGTACTTTTTCACAATGCTGAACTGCTGCAATTACAAGCGGGTCAATCGGTTACGATTGAAGTTTTACAGGCTTTCAGGGATTTCTTTAAGGAATTGTCGGGAAAAGAAGGCATATCGGTTTATCAGAAAGATTTAGATCAGGCACAAAAAATTCTGCAGGACGCAAGGCTTCAAGGCATTTTAAATGCTCCTGAGGGACAACCATCGTTAATGCAGCTGATCCGGAATGATTATGTCATCCGCCATGCGATGATTGCCGAGATGGAAGCTTTGTTGAAACTCGTCTATCAACTGGATGTATGTATTGGTGTGGCTGCTGTAGCGGCAGATCAGGGTTTTGTATATGCAAAGGCTTTACCGGCAGACCAGATGCTATTGAACCTGGAAGGTTTCCGTCATCCGGGCCTCAGAAAGGGTATTGCCAATAACCTTCACCTCACCAAAGACCGCAATGTGCTGTTTTTAACCGGCGCGAATATGGCGGGTAAATCGACCTTCATGAAATCTATGGGAATAGCGGTTTATCTGGCGCATATGGGTTTTCCGGTTGCGGCAAAACGTATGGAGTTTTCTGTTAAAGACGGATTGTTTTCTTCGATCAACGTTTCGGATAACCTGGATATGGGTTATAGCCACTTCTATGCAGAGGTGCTCCGGACCAAAACGGTAGCCAAGGCGGTTAGTGAATCGCTGGACCTGTATGTATTGTTTGATGAACTTTTTAAAGGAACGAATGTCAAGGATGCGTATGATGCAACTCTGGCTGTGACTGAGGCTTTTGCGGCCAACCGGAATAGTTTCTTCGTGGTTTCCACCCACATTATCGAAGTCGGGGAAGCCTTGGGCAAAGCCTGTGATAACCTGCAGTTCTCTTACTTGCCAACGGTGATGAAAGAAGGTGTGCCGACTTATCCATATACCCTGGCCAGCGGAATTACCAGCGACAGGCAGGGTATGATCATTATTGAGAATGAAAAGATCGTAGAGATCATTAAAGAACAGCATTATGTTAGTTAAATATAAATTTTTAGGGTTCCTGTCTTTGGCGGCAATATGTCTGCCATTGGCCTGTAAAACCCAACTGGATACACAACCATTATCATTGGATCCGGCCGTACGGACTGGAAAACTGCCTAATGGCTTTACCTATTATATCCGCAAAAATAAAACACCAGAAAAGCGGGTAACGATGTACCTCGCTGTTAAAGCAGGATCTATCGTGGAAACCGATCAGCAAAGAGGGGTGGCCCATTTTGTAGAACACATGAGCTTTAACGGGACCAAACATTTTCCGAAAAAAGAGCTGATGAATTACCTGGAGCGATCTGGTGTACGTTTCGGTGCAGATATCAATGCCAATACTACACCTGATGAAACGGTGTACCAATTGCCCTTACCGTCGGATCATCCGGAATTGCTGGCCAATGGTTTGCAAATTATGCGCGACTGGGCACAAGATGCCAATATTGAGGCTGAGGATGTGGAACACGAGCGCCATGTGATCCTGGAAGAAAAGCGGGTCCGGCAGGGACTTGCACAACGTTTCCAGGAAAAAAGTATCCCATTGTATACCAATGGCTCCCGCTATGGTTCCCGGTTACCGATCGGGACAGAAGAGGTGTTGCTAAAAGTCACACCGGAAGAGATCCGCAGCTTTTATAAGGATTGGTACCGTCCGGACCTGCAGGCGATACTGGTGGTTGGAGATGTGAATGTAGACCAGATGGAAAAGGACATCAAGGCGAAGTTCTCTGATCTTAAGAATCCTGAAAAGGAAAAAGAACGTACGATTTACCGCGCAGAACTGACCGGTAAAAACCAATATATGCAATTTATAGATCCTGAATTTGGCGGTATCTCTGTTGAAATGAGTATGAAGCAAAAAGCCGACACAGTGGTAACAGCAGCAGATTACCGCGCCAATCTGCTGAAAAACCTTTTTGAACAAATGCTGGCAACCAGGTTCAGGCAATTGCCTTTTGTTGGCATTGCGCCTATAACAGGTGGATTGAGTTCTTTTTATGTTAATGTGACCACCAAACCGGCAGAGACTGAACCGGCGTTGAAAAGCGTATGGCTGGAACTCCGCAAAATAGAAGAGCAGGGATTTACCCAGGCGGAGCTGGACAGGGCCAAAAAAAGCTATTTGCTTAAGCTGTCTGATGGCTTAAAGGAAAAAGATAAAACCGCATCAGACCTACTGATCAAATCTTATCTCCAGCACTTTTTAACAGGCACCATTGCACCTGGAATAGCGAAAGATTACGAATTGACCAATGCATTGCTGCCTGATCTTGATCTGAAGGAAATGAATGCGCAGATGAAAACCTATTTAAAAAATACGGACAGGGACATCATCGTAAAATCATCAGCAGCTAATAAAACATTTTTGCCAACTGAGGCGGCAATATCGAGTTGGATTGAAGACGTTTATGCCCAAAACCTTCCGCCATTTGTCGATGACGCACTTGATCTTCCTTTGCTCAAAAACGAGCCAAAACCAGGAAAAATCACTGCTGAGGAAGATATCAAAACAGGCGGCCTGCAAAAAATTACACTCAGCAATGGGGTAAAGGTGATCTTGAAGAAAACGGACTTTCAAAATAACCAGATCCTGTTTCAGGGTTTTGCGGAAGGTGGTGCTTCTTTAGTCAGTGACGCAGATTACGAGAGTGCAATTTCTGCTGCAAATATTATCGCTGCTGCGGGTGCAGGCAATTATGATGCTTTACAGCTGGGTAAGTTAATGTCGGGGAAACAGGTACAGGTCAGTCCGTTTATTGTAGACAATTATCAAGGTTTTAATGGCAATACGACAAAAGAAGACCTGCCAGCTGCACTGGAACTGTTGTACGCCTATTTTACGGAGCCGCGTAAGAGCGAGGAGTCTTATCAAACGCTGATCGGCAGGAGTCGGGAAGCCTTGGCCAACAAAACGAATGATCCCAATCAGGTTTTTGCAGATACAGTAAATTTTGTGCTGGGGAATTCCCATGTCCGTAGAAAGCCGCAAAGTCTGGAACGCATTTCATCGATTAATCTGGATAAGGCTTTTAAGATTTATCAGGAACGTTTTGCTGATGCTTCCGGTTTCACGTTTCTCTTTGTAGGTAACCTGGATCTGAAAGCCCTTAAACCTTTACTGGAGAAATACCTTGGCGCTTTGCCTGCTAAAGGGTTGCATGAAAAGGCCCGGGACCTGGGGATCAATATTCCTCCGGGCAGAATTGCGAAGACCGTTTACAGCGGCTCAACGCAAAAGGCAAGTGTAATGCTGGTGTATTCAGGCGATTTCAATTATAATTTTGAAAATACGATTCAGATGAATGCCATTGCTGAGGCATTAAAAATTAGCCTGAACCAACGTCTAAGGGAGCAGGAAGGTGGTACGTATACGCCCAATGTACAACTCAAGCTTTCCAAATATCTGAAAAAGAGGTTCAGCCTGATCATTTCGTTTGATTGTGATCCGAAGAATGTAGAGAAACTGATTGCTTCTGCGCAAGACGAGGTGAACAAGGTGAGGGGCTCCGGACCATCAGCAGACAATCTGCAAAAGTTTAAAGCAGGCCGGAAGGTTGGCCTGCAAACAGGAGCAACAAACAACGGATTTTGGCTGGATTATCTTGTTTCTCAAGAGATGAACAAAGAGCCCCTGACTGAATTTTTTGACTATGATGCTGCGTTGAATAAAATTACAGTGAAATCGGTTCAGGAAGCTGCAGCTACTTTTATTCAGGATAAGAATTACATCAGACTGGTACTCATGCCAGAAAAAAAATAACGATTTAAATATGAAGAAAATCATACAAATAGCCAGACTGGAACTCAGTCTGCTATTTTATTCCCCGATTGCCTGGTTGCTGATGATTGTGCTCTTTGTACAAATGAGTGTGGACTTCACTGCAGTTCTACCTCAATTAGAAAAGAGCAAAGATATTTTCTTTTTAACAGAGAAATTATTTACCGATCCGCATTCCATTGGTATCCTTGCCAAGATCCTGAACAGCTTATATCTGTATATTCCGTTGATCACCATGGGGATCATCAGCAGGGAAACGAGTAGTGGGAGCATCAAATTATTGTATTCTTCCCCGGTAAAACTGAGCCAGGTCGTATACGGAAAATTTGCGGCCATGATGGCATATAATCTGGTGATTATAGGGGTGATAAGTTTGTTCGTACTGGCAGCTGCAACATTTATTCCGCACTTTGATTATCCGCATATTCTGGTGGCCATGTTCGCAGCTTTTTTGCTGTTAAGTGCCTATTCTGCTATAGGGATTTTTGTGTCGAGCCTAACGACCTACCAGGCTGTAGCAGCCATTGGTACTTTTGTGGTGCTGGCCTTTATGAACTATATAGGAACAGTTGGACAGGGAATCGATGTGGTACGCGACTTAACCTATAGCCTTTCCATGCCCAGCCGGGCAGCAAGTATGCTCGCAGGTTTGCTGAATACCCGCGATGTGCTGTATTATCTGGCCATTATTGGTATGTTCCTGGCCTTTACCATTACCAAGCTGGAATTGGAAAGGGTATCCAAGTCAGTCTTTCAGCAGGTATTCAGATATGTGCTTATTGTGTTGATTGGTTTAAGCATTACTTATGTCAGCTCCCGTCAGACAGTGATCGCGTATTATGATGCCACAGCGACTAAAGGAAATACCATCACCAAAACCAGTCAGGAGATCCTTCAAAAAATGGGAGATGAGCCGCTTGAGGTGACAGAGTACATCAATGGGATGGAAGGCTCTTACTGGCAATCAACGCCAAGTCAACGTATTGCAGACATTGCCCGCTGGGAACCTTATTTGCGTTTTAAACCCAATATCAAATTAAAATGGGTCTATTATAACGATACGATTCCTGGCACCGCAGCCATATTGGCGGAGAACAAAAAAACTTTTGAAGAGCTGGTTGTTCGTATGGCACAATTGCAGAAGTTAAATCTCCGGAAATTTTTGAAGCCGGAAGAGATTCGGAAACAGATAGACCTGAGTGGTGAAAACGGAAGGTTAGTGATGCAGCTCAAGTATAAGGGCCAGACGACTTTCTTACGGACATTTCCGCCACCTGATGCAGGCTTCTGGCCGAGGGAAGAAATAAAGGCTGCCGCATTAAAAAGATTGATACAGACCGCACCAAAAATTGTTTTTGCCACGGATGGTTATCAGCGCAGCATTGATAAATTAGGAGAGAGAAACTATCGGGCGCTGACCAATGAAAAATTAACCAGTAGTTCGATGATCAACCAGGGTTTTGACATAGATAGTATATCCCTGGAGCGTGGGGAGATCCCAGCCAACATTGCGGCACTGGTGATTGGCGACCCTAAAGTAGCTTTTAGTACTGTTGCCAAGGCTAAACTGGAAAAATATATTGCCGGAGGTGGAAACCTGATCATTGCCGGAGAACCGGGTAAGCAAAGTATTGTTAATCCGCTATTAACTCCACTTGGCGTTAGAATGCTGGATGGAACAGTGGTTCAGCGGAGTAAAGAATACGCATTTGACCTGGTTGCACCTATCCTTGCGCCCGGATCTGTGGCTATGGCTCCAGCTTTGCAGCCATTTTTTCAACAAAAAGTAGTAGTTTCCATGCCGGGTGCCGGAGCCTTAAGTTATGAAGATACTGGCGCTTTTGCTATCCACCCGCTTTTGATGACAGATGAACAGAGCAGTTGGATTAAAATGGGCAAGTTTAAGGTGGATTCTGCCGCTTTAACGTTTGATGCCAAAGCAGGGGATCAGAAAGGGTCTTTTCCAACTGCATTGATGCTGACCCGCCAAGTCAAAAACAAGGAACAGCGGATCGTGGTAGCAAGTGATGCTGATTTTTTCAGTAATGGAGAGTTGACAAGGGGCAATATGGGTACAGTTAACCGCTATTTTGCCATGAAAATCTTTAACTGGTTTACCTACGGGGAGTTTCCGGTAGAAGTGAGCCGGCCACAACCAAAAGATAACAATACTACGCTGACCAAGGCTAGTGTAAAGATCATACAGGTCTTGTATTATGGCGTTATCCCGGGAGCAATGTTCCTGATTGGAATGGTGCTACTGATCCGTAGAAAACGTAAATAATGTAGTATCCGGATTACCTCCTTTTTAAAGAATAGTTGTCTATAGTGGAAAAACACAACATATGAACATTAAAAAAATCGTCCTGTCTATTCCTGTAGGCTTATGTTGCCTTACTGCCTTTGGCCAGCAGTCTTCGGCAACATTACCAAAATGCAAAAATGGATTTGTGGTTATTGCACACCGCGGAAGCCATCTGGTCAAGCCAGAAAATACCGTTGCAGCTATTGAAGATGCCATTCGGCTTGGGGCAGATTATGTAGAGATCGACTTGAGAACCACTAAAGATGGTCATCTTATACTGAGCCATAATGAAACGGTAGACGGCAGGACCAATGGAAAAGGTCTGGTGAGTGCACTGACCTGGGAGGAGATCTCCAAGCTCAAGGTAAATAGTACAGATGGTCAGATGCATAAGATTCCAACCTTCAAAGAAGCCCTGAAAGCTTGTAAAGGAAAGATCAATATTTACCTTGATTTTAAAGATGCGGATGCCGCACAGGCCTATCAGGAAATTGCAGAGCAGGGGATGGAAAAGAGCATCCTGGTTTATTTGAATAAAGCTGGTCAGTATGAAGCCTGGAGAAAAACAGCTCCTCAGATGCCGCTCATGGGGCGTTTGCCTGAAAATGTACAAACCAGAGAAGAACTGAAAGCCTTTCTGAACACCACTTCCTTAAAAGCAGTAGATAAAGCATCAGGCGCTGTGCTTTTGGCAGCGCTGAAAGCAGAAGGTGTTGGTGTTTTCCTCGATGCACAAAGCAAGGATGAAAATCCGGAAAAATGGAAAGCGCTGATGCACGAAGATGTACAAGGACTTCAAACAGACCATCCCGAAGCATTGATTGGTTATCTGAACCAGAACGGATGGCGCAATGGGCTTAAATAGCGATATTCCTGGCTCTTGACTTGATGTTGCGTAGTGCCAGAACCATATGTTTTTTGACGGTTTCAAGCGCAATATCCAGTTCTTTTGCAATCTGTGCCTGCTTCATTTTATCGCTGCGGCTCAGCAGGTAAATCTTTTTTTGCTGCGGTGGAAGTGATTCTACCGCAGCATCTATCCGGCTATAATAATCAAAAGTATCCTCAGGCTGTTCCCGCACAAAACGGTCGGTGTTTTCCAGCCATTGCTTCCTCCTTTTGTCTTGCCTTTTGTGCTTTTTTAAGCAATTAAAGGCGTGATTTCTGGAAATAGTCAGTAAATAGGATTTAAAACAGCTGATGTTCTGGAGTGCCTTTCTACTGATCCATATGTTCAGAAAGACATCCAGCGCCATCTCCTGCGCCATTGGCTCAGATTTACTGAAGTAAAACATTCGTCTTTCCAAGAGGCCATAATACTCATTAAATAATAGGGTAAAGGCCCGCTCGTCGCCCTGAGCCACTTTGGCAAGAATTTCCCGGATGTCAGATGAAGCGGAAGCGTACATGTCTTTACTGAAGAAATGCCTGAATAGACGGGCGAAATTAGGCGAATTAAACCGGTTAAACCGCTTTTAAGGGCTTTTCTGGTGTGATCATTTCGTAAACAAATTGTGTCTTTTATGTAAGGAGCCCTTATCCGTCAAATCAGATGCAAACGTTTGTGCGCTCATTCGGGATATTTCTGCCCGATTTTAGCGGCAGTCCGCCCTGGCATCAGGTCATTCGAGTCATAATGTGAAGATATCTGTCAGTTTGGTCAAACGTTTGCGTAGTATTCTTTTCATTGCTTTGTTTTATATTGAGGCGATTATCCATACTTTAAAGAATTATCCACTTTAAACGATGAAATAGATCGAAAAAACTGGATATATTTGAATTCAAGAACCTAAACTTAAAATGATACCTAAACCAACAACCACCAAAACAGCTTCAGGCTTTACACTGAATCCAATCGTTATTATTGGCGCTTTATTCTTTATTTTCGGCTTTGTAACCTGGCTCAATTCCGTATTGATCCCTTACCTGAAACTGGCCTGTGAGCTCAATAACTTTGAATCTTACCTGGTGGCTTTTGCCTTTTATATTTCTTACCTGGTGATGGCCATTCCATCTTCCTGGGTATTGAAAGCAACCGGATTTAAAAAGGGGATGGCAGTTGGATTAGTGGTGATGGCTGTAGGTGCCCTTGTTTTTATTCCTGCAGCGAAAACCCGAACCTATGAATTGTTCTTGCTGGGGCTGTTTATCCAGGGTACAGGCCTTGCAATCCTTCAGACCGCATCTAACCCTTATATTACCATCCTTGGTGCACCCGAAAGTGCGGCAAAGAGGATCAGTATCATGGGGATCTGTAATAAAGTTGCAGGCGCAATCGCGCCAATTGCCCTTGGAACCGTGGCGTTGAAAGACGCAGACGGAATCAAAGCTAAAATTGCCAGTATGACTGCCCTGGATAAAGCAACAGAACTGAATACACTGGCAGAACGTGTGATTTTACCTTATATCATTATTGTTGTCGTGCTGATCATTCTCGCTGTGCTGGTTTATCTGTCCAGCTTACCGGAGATTGATACTGATAAAGAAGATGAAGCTGTAGCAGCAGCAAACACCAATAAAACCAGTATTATGCAATTCCCGCATTTGTTGCTGGGTGTATTGACGGTATTCATTTATGTAGGGGTAGAGGTGATGGCAGGAGATACCATCATCAGTTATGGCGCTTCACAAGGCATTGCCTTATCTACCGCGAAATTCTTCACTACTTGTACCTTGGTGGCTATGATTGTGGGTTACCTGATTGGTATTTTTTGCATTCCAAGATACTTATCTCAGGAAAAGGCCATGAAGGTTTTTGCCCTGATCGGTGTAGTTTTTGTTTTGCTGGCCCTGTTTACACATGGCTATGCCTCTGTTTTATTTATTGCCCTTTTAGGTTTGGCCAATTCATTAATGTGGCCAGCCATCTGGCCTTTAGCCCTGGCTGGCCTGGGAAGATTTACCAAAATCGGATCTTCTTTACTGATCATGGGGATCGCCGGTGGCGCCATTATTCCCTTAATCTACGGTCGTCTGGCAGATATTGTTAATCCTCAGCAAGCCTACTGGATTATGGTGCCATGCTACCTGTTTATCTGGTATTATGCAGCCAGAGGCCATAAAGCCAAATAAACGGCTGCAGCTATGGCTGCTCCGATAATAGGGCCAGCGACAGGGATCCAGGCATAAGCCCAGTCGCTGCCACCTTTGCCTTTGATGGGAAGGATGGCGTGCATCATGCGGGGACCAAGGTCCCGGACCGGATTGATGGCATAACCTGTCGTTCCACCCAGGGAAAGGCCGATGACCCAAACCAGGAAGGCGACAGGAATAGCGCCAACTGAGCCCAGACCAATGGGTGTTTTCTGCGGGGTAATCTCTGCACCGGTAATGTAAAAGACGGTAAACACGAGTACAAATGTCCCAATAATCTCACTAATCATGTTCGACGAGTAATTGCGTATCGCGGGGCTGGTACAGAATACAGCGAGGATAGAGGCCGGCGGATTATCCCGGTTGAAATGATCACGGTACATGATCCAAACCAGGAAAGCGCCAGCTGCTGCACCCAGGAGCTGTGCGGTTACATAAGGCAATACAAGGGCCCAGGCAAACTTGCCTGCGATGGCCAGTCCAATGCTGACAGCAGGGTTTAAATGTGCGCCACTGTAAGGACCAGCAACAGTAACCCCAACAAAAACGGCAAGGCCCCAGGCCGTGGTAATAACCATCCAGCCGCTGTTATTGCCTTTGGTATCTTTTAAAACAACATTGGCAACCACACCATTTCCAAGAAGGATCAGGAGAAGGGTGCCTATAAATTCAGCAATAAAAGGAGACATACTTATAGAATTTAAAGATAATACCTAAACTATTCTGCATCCGGAAGCTCGTCTGTCCAGGATTGAGCGGTATGTATTGCCCTTTCCCATCCTCTTATCCCTTTCTTGATCTGTTCAGGATCTCCTGCCGGCAAGAATTCTTTTTCCGTAGCCCAAAGCTGCTGAATCTCTTCAACACTGTTCCAGTAACCCACGGCCAGGCCTGCCAGATAAGCGGCGCCAAGAGCTGTGGTTTCCACCACGGTTGGCCGGATCACTTTACAACCCAGGAGATCGGCCTGGAATTGCATCAGCAGGTCATTGGCTGTAGCACCACCGTCTACCCTCAGCTCTTTAATTTCCATCTCCGAATCCGCTTCCATTGCCTTAAGCACATCTCTGGTTTGGTAAGCAATAGCCTCAATAGCTGCACGGGCAATATGTCCGGCGGTGGTGCCTCTGCTCAGTCCAACGATGGTTCCCCGAACATCCGGTTTCCAGTAAGGCGCGCCCAATCCGGCAAAAGCAGGTACAAAATAAACACCTTGTGTATCGCCAACACCTAGAGCCAGCCGTTCTACATCCGCAGCGGTCTTAATAATGCCCAGGCCATCGCGAAGCCATTGAACTGCTGCTCCAGCAATGAAAATACTGCCTTCAAAAGCATACTGGATCTGACCATTGATCTTCCAGGCAACCGTGGTCAGCAGGTTGTTTTTTGAGGCTATAAATTCTTTTCCAATGTTCATGAGCATAAAACATCCGGTGCCGTAGGTATTCTTTACCATGGCTTTTTCAATGCACATCTGGCCAAAAAGAGCAGCATGCTGATCTCCGGCTATGCCTGCAATTGGAATCTTTGAGGCAAATATGGTAGTGGCTGTTTGGCCGTAGATCTCGCTGGATTGCTTCACTTCCGGAAGCATGTTTTTAGGCACGTCCAATAGAGCGAGTAATTCATCATCCCATTGCTGGGTCCGGATGTTAAACAACATGGTCCGGCTGGCATTGGTCACATCCGTCACGTGGACCCGGCCTCTGGTAAACTTCCAGACCAGCCAGCTGTCCACTGTTCCAAAAGCCAGTTCACCCGCATTGGCTTTATCCCGTGCCCCTTCCACATTGTCCAGGATCCATTTGATTTTGGAGCCTGAAAAATAGGCATCAATGACCAGTCCTGTTTTAGATCGGATCAACTCTGTTTTGCCTGCTTCTTTCAATTCATCACAAAAAGCAGCAGTGCGGCGGTCCTGCCATACAATGGCATTATAAATCGGTTCTCCGGTCGCTCTGTCCCAGACAATCGTGGTTTCGCGCTGATTGGTGATGCCTATAGCTTTGATATTGGTTCCGTTGATGCCCAGTTTTACGGTAGCTTCGGCCGCTACTCCGGCCTGCGTAGACCAGATTTCATTGGGGTCATGTTCCACCCAGCCCGATTGGGGGAAAATTTGTCTGAACTCTTTTTGAGCCACAGATTTGATCTGTCCATTGTGGTCAAAAACAATGGCGCGGGAACTGGTTGTGCCCTGGTCCAGGGCCAGAATATAAGATTCCATACTATCAGGTTTATGCAGGTTAAAGGATTTTTTATGGGGTATAGGGTTCCAGTAAGTAAGACTGGGCCAGCCTTCTGAAGGCGGTGACCTGATCTTGTTTCCACTGTTGGTCCCGGTTCAGTTCATTGGCCATCAGCTCCGCGACAATCGGCGCCGCATCTATGGCCGCTCTTGCATCCAGGAAAAGTGCCCGTACCCTTCGGGCCAGAATATCTTCAATGGTCCGGGCCATTTCATGCCTGACGCCCCAGATCACTTCTGCCTGGAGAAAGGGCAGGCGGGGATGCAGTTTTTCTTTCCAGGATGGATGTTCGTTCCCGAGTTCCAATACTGCTTCCTGGTCACTTCCGTAAATATAGAGGTGATTCTTTCTGTCTACATTTTCCATACTGCCATGAATAGACAGTTGCTTTGTCCTGGTTTCTGCGGGGTTTAGTTTTCCAATTTCTATGGCTTTATCAATGGTGTCTTCCCCCATTCTTCGGTAAGTGGTCCATTTGCCGCCGGTAATGGTGATCAGGCCAGACTCCGTTACAATTAATTTATGGCTTCGGGAGATCTCCTTGGTTTTTGAAGAATCGTTTTCTGGTGCAGCCAATGGGCGCAGACCTGCAAAAACACTGAGCACATCTTTCCGGGTTGGGGCTTTGCTGAGGTACTTTGCCGCGGTGCGCATAATGAAGCTGATCTCTTCTTCCAGCGCCACAGGTTCCAGGCTATGTTCGTTGAGCGGCGTGTCTGTGGTGCCTACCACCAGTTTGTCATGCCATGGCACGACGAAAAGAACCCTTCCATCGTCCGTTTTAGGGATCATAATGGCATCTTCACCTGGTAAGAAAGATCTGTCCAGCACCAAATGTACACCCTGACTTGACCGGACCAGAGGTTTCTTTCCCGGTTTGTCCATCTGTAAAAGATCATCTACAAAAACTCCCGTCGCATTAATGACAGTTTTACCTTTGATGTGGTAGGTCATCCCGGATTCTATATCTGTTGCAGTAACACCTGCTGTTTTTTGCTGGGCATTTTTGATCAGGTTAACCACTTTAAAATAGTTCAGTATCGTTGCCCCTTGTTCCAGACTGGTCTGCATCAGGTTTACCGCCAGGCGGGAATCGTCAAACTGTCCGTCGTGGTAAACCACACCACCATAGAGTTTCTTTTGCTGAACCGTCGGAAGTCTCCGGACCACTTCTTCTTTAGAAATATGCTTTGCGCGGCCAAAGCCGAGTTTACCAGCCAAAAGGTCATATAAAGTGAGCCCAATGGTATAAAAAGCACCACCCCACCATTCATAATTAGGAATAATGAAAGACTCATTTTTGACCAGGTGAGCAGCATTTTTTAACAACAGTCCCCTTTCGTAAAGAGCTTCCCGAACCAGTCCGATGTCACCTTGTGCCAGATAGCGTACACCACCGTGGACCAACTTGGTGCTGCGGCTTGAAGTGCCTTTAGCAAAATCAGCCTGCTCCAGCAATAGCGTTTGGTAGCCTCTGCTTGCAGCATCGAGTGCAGCGCCCAGGCCAGTAGCGCCTCCGCCAACCACGATAACATCCCAGAGTTTCTCTGGATCGTTTAAGTTGCTGATCAATTCCTTCCTGTCCGTCGTCATAATTTCTGCTTCTTAGGTAGATGAAGAAACGAGTTTCGTTTCCTTGTGCCAAATCTATAAAATAAAACAATTCAAAACAAATAAAAAATAATCATAACCTTATTTAGTGTTTTTATTCCGTATTTATGGCGATTTAAAATAATATTGTTTCTTTTTGCATTAATTCGAAACAAAACGAAAGATTTGTATGTCTGATCTGGAAGGGAACGATTTAAATACAAAGAAGCGAAGAGATTTGTTTATTTTTGAAACAGAGATTTTGCATGCAGGTGAAACACCTTATGTTTTCTTGCAGGCGACCTTTAAAATGACCTTGATAAAATGAAGAGTATTACCCAAAGACATCAGTTGATTCTAAAAAAGCTGGAACAGACCGGTCATGTAAATGTTCAGGAGCTGAGTACACAAATGAAGGTTTCTGATGTAACGATCCGAAAGGATCTCAAACTTTTGGAAGATAAAAAACTGCTTTTTCGTACGCATGGGGGAGGTTCAAAGGTAAATCCTTATGCCAATGACCGGCCGGTAGCCGAGAAAGAACAATTGCATGCAGAAGAAAAACGGCTGATTGCCCAGGCTGCTGCAGACATGATTGGACACAATGATTCTATTATTATCGCCTCCGGAACAACCATGCTGGCGCTCGCCAGGTCTATTCATGCAGAAAAACACCTTACAGTAATTACCTCTGCCCTGAACGTGGCCCTGGAATTGTCGCATCACCAGCATGTGGAAGTCCTACAGCTGGGCGGCCAGCTCCGTCAAAATTCGTCGTCAGTAATGGGGCCATATGCTGAACAGATCCTGGCCGATGTGTCCTGCAGTATGTTGTTTATGGGCGTAGATGGTATTGATATGGAAATGGGACTCACCACCACGAGTTTGATGGAGGCCCGGTTAAACCAGCGAATGATGACCGCAGCGCAGGTTACAGTGGTGATGGCCGACAGCTCAAAGTTTGGTAAAAGAGGTTTGGGTAAAATCTGTACATTGGATCAGATCCAGCATATTATTACCGACAGCGGAATTTCTCCTGCATTGGTTGAAATGCTGGAAGATAAAGGCATCAATTTAACTATTGTGCAGCAATAATAAGGCTTTACAAAGGGAAGGCGGTATCGTGTTTGGCCTGAGAAAGCACCAGATAACTGTGCACATTTCCAATATTGGGCAAGCTGGCCAGCTTTTCTCTTAAAAAGTTGTTGTACGCGTGCATATCCGGTAAAACAATCTTCAGCATAAAGTCTACATTTCCGGTCAAATGATAACATTCCAATACCTCCGGGAACTGGGTAACCTGGTCCTGGAACTGACGCAGAACGGCTTCTGTATGGCTGGTTAAATGAATATGCGGGAAAGCAATAAAAAGAGGATTGATCTTTTCCTGGTCGAGCAGGGCAACAAATGCTTTGATATAGCCCAGTTCCTTCAGTCGTTTCATTCTCTGAAAGATAGGCGTTTTGGACTTTTTCAATTGTTTGGCAAGCTGGTCAATCGTTAAATGAGCATCTTTCTGCAATAAATTTAAAATTCCTTTATCTGTTTCGTCAAGCGTGGAAATATTCATAAAAACCTATGTTAGTTGATGGGTTAGTGTATATAAGCAACAGGATAAGGCTAATAATGAGTGGTCAAATATAGAGAAAACAAATGTTAAACTGCAAATTTTTTAGGGCTTTGCAAGCTGTTTCGGGAAGTGACTTAAAATAGCATAGTGTACTTTCTGTTTCTCTCTGCCGGATCCGGCCTCTGTTTTGAGCCATTAGAATAAAATTTTGTATGTAAAAAAAGCAGCGATTTAAATGAAATTATATTCGGTAAAGTGAATCTAAACAAGTCGTTTTTTCTAAAGTTTTCCATTTGTTAGGCAATACGTTCTAAACCCTGCAGATTTGTTGCAAGATTAATTACTTGATAATCAACAGAACCATGAGAGATCTTAAAATTGAAAGGTCAATAACCAACCGCGATTCAGATTCTTTAAACCGTTATTTTACGGACATTGGTAAAATTGACCTGGTCTCTGTGCCGGAAGAAGTTCTGCTTGCTGCTAAAATCAAAGAAGGCGATCAGGCTGCTTTGGAAAGACTGGTCAAAGCCAATCTGAGGTTTGTGGTCTCCGTCGCCAAGAAATAC
This sequence comes from Pedobacter nutrimenti, assembly GCF_032678445.1. Classification (GTDB taxonomy): domain Bacteria; phylum Bacteroidota; class Bacteroidia; order Sphingobacteriales; family Sphingobacteriaceae; genus Pedobacter; species Pedobacter nutrimenti_A. The sequence continues at coordinate 226,397 of NZ_JAVTSQ010000002.1, read as the reverse complement.
CAGAACCAGGGCCTTACCCTTGGAGACCTGGTCAATGAAGGAAACCTTGGTCTGATTAAAGCAGCACATCGCTTTGATCACACCAAAGGATTTAAATTCATTTCATTCGCCGTGTGGTGGATCCGTCAGGCCATGATGCAGGCCATCGCAGATCAAAAACGGATCATCCGTTTACCGCTGAACCAGGTGAACGGGATTATGCAGGTCAACAAGGCCGTAGCAGAACTGGAGCAGCGTTTTGAAAGACTGCCAACTTTAGAAGAGCTGTCAGATTATACCGAGTTGGGTACAGATAAGGTGGTAGATTACATGGAAAATGCAGGTTTATCCCTGTCTCTTGATGCCACGGTAAGTGAAGAAGTGGGTTTTTCCCTTTTAGATACCTATGTGAACAGGGACAGCCCAGCGGCCGATGCGGAAATTCAGGGCGTTTCCCTTTCGCAAGAGCTGGCCAGAATGCTGGGCAAACTGCAACAGCGCCAGGCAGAAATTCTCAAACTTTATTACGGACTGGACGGGAGAGAAGTGACCGGGATGGATGATATCGCTCATATGATGAAGATCTCCAGGGAGCGCGTACGTCAGATTAAAGACACCTCTATCCGCAGTTTGCGGGAAATGCTGAATAAGAAACTCATGATGGAATACAGATAGTCATAAAAAAGGGCATGTATAATGCCCTTTTTTATTATTGATGAATCGTAATGGTTTTTCCGGATCTGCCTGCCAGATTAAAGACCGCCATTTTGATGGTGCCTTTTTCCTTAACCGGACCCGTATAAGTTTTGCTCTTCCAGTTTGGCTGACTGCCATCTGTAGTGTACTTGATCACAAAGCCCGGGATTTGGCTGTTCGCCTCTACAGCGCCTCCATGAAGCACCGCCCCCGGACCTGGGATTCTATATTTAAAACCGCCGGCATAATAATCCAGTTTTGGCAATTCTCTTTTTCCTATGGTGTTCATAAATGCAGACCAGGCCTCCTGATATAAGCGTTCAGATTTCTTAGGGTCCTGTTCCTGCGCCCATTCCGGATCTTTTGACCAGGCACGCTCTGCCAGACCCAATAGTTTTGGAAGGATCAGGTATTCCATCCGTTCCGATCCTTTACTCACTTCACTAAATAGAGCAGCCTGCAGACCAACAATATTTTTCCTTCCCTTTTCGCTCAGCTTTTCTTTGCTGTCGAAAAAATCAGGTGGAAGTACATTTCCCATGCGGTCTGAGGTCGTGTTCTTGTAATAATTATAAGGAATAAAGCTGAAGGGTTTTTCTACATCGATATAGCCGCCCCAGTAATAACCAGGCTCGTCAAAGGATTTCTCATAAGCCATGTCAAAATACATATTGCTTACCCCAGACAAGACCACCTGGAAACCTTTGTTCGCAAATTTGTAGGCCAGATCTTCTTGTCCCCAGCCTGTCATATTGTTCCAGATGTCCAGGTGTACATTCTTACCCAGCATATCCTCATTAAATACCGTTTCTTTCTGTCCGTCCTTCATCACTTTGCGGGTGGCAACCTCTTCCCAGGCACTGAGATAGAGCCCTTCTGCTTTTAAAATCTGGTCTACCTTTTTGTAATAGTAACCCCAAAGGTCATCGGTGGTTTTTATAGTGGTATCCTGTTTCATCAAAGCCTGTACGGCAGGTGATTTCTCCCACACGCCTGCAGGAACTTCATCTCCACCATAATGTATGGTTTTTAATGGCGCACCGGCCTCGGTATACATAGATTTAATTTCCCGGGTGAGTGTTTCAATAAAATGGTAAACAGAAGGCAGGGCTACATTCATCACATTATCGTTCCAGTATTGAACAGAGCGGTATTCAGACTGATCTTGCGGATCGTGAAGTAAATACTTGGGGTCATTTCTGGCCGCCATGGCCTTGATTGCTGCGCGTGCATGCCCCGGGGATTCAATTTCCGGAATCACCTGAATATGTCTTTCCGCAGCATATTTTAAAATATCCACAAAGTCAGCCTTACTGTAATATCCGGTTCCATAAGAACCCTGGATTGCCGGGCCAGAACCCAGAGAAGGCTGTAAGTGTGTCTTTTCATCTAAGGTATGGCCTCTTTTGCTGCCAAAGGTAGTGAGTTCGGGCAGGGCAGGAATTTCCAGACGCCAGCCCTCATCGTCATTCAAATGAAAATGAAGCGTGTTCAGTTTGTATAATGCCATCAGGTCCAGCAATTTTAATACTTGCTTTTTTGTCTGAAAATTACGGGCAACATCCAGCATAAAAGCACGGTAGCCAAAACGGGCCTGGTCAGAGACCTCAACACCCGGAACAAGAACTTCTGTTTGTTTTCCTTTAAATGCAGCGGGAGGAAGCAGCGTTTTTAAAGACTGGATGCCATAGAAAATGCCGGCCGGGCTGGAAGCCGCAATGCTGATGTTATTGTTTTTTACCGATAGCTCGTAAGCCTCTTCTGGAAGATCCTTTTTGTTTAAATGGATACTGGTGCCGGTTTTTCCACCGGTATTCAATAGGCCCTTCAGAAAATGTTGCAGATGGCCAGATTCAGACTGGAAAGCCGGATCGGCGACGACAACAGTGCCCGAACTGAGCTTAAATACAGCAGAAGTTTCTTCGTAATGCGCCGGTGTAGGGAAGATTTTGACCTTTGGTTCCAGATCTTTGATCTTCCTGTTCTCCTCAAATGTAAGGGCTGGCGTGTTAAAAGGTACATGATCAGTGGCATTTCGCATGATCTGCTTGTTTTGCCTGGATGGAATGGCCTCCACAGAAGGAAGTACATAATATTTTGCGGGTTCATTATCTCTGATGAGATAAAAACCAGCAGGCGCATCAGTGGCATTCACCAGCCAGTCGCCCGATACAAATTCAGTTCTTAAAGAGGCACCCGGTTTCAGGCCTTTGAAATCCGGTAAAGGTTCTATAAGGAAAAAATCGCCGTTGATAGGTTTAATGGAAACCCCTCCTGTTACAGGTTGTTCTTTTATAGGTCTTGCAAAGTTGAAATAGATCTTCCAACCTTTTGAAGGCAAGCTTTCCTGTTTCGAAGTGCGGATGGTAAGTGCAGATCTGGTTTGGTTAATGCCTTTATAATTGTTCTCGAGGATTTCCCAACTCAAGTGCAGATTCATAAGTTGATTCTTTTGAATGGTTTGCGAAAATAGGGGGCTTGTGAAGCAAATGGAAATCAAAGTCAGGTATACAGTCTTTAGCATAAGGCAAATTTAAACAAAGGAAGGTAAAAAAAATCCCCGCCTGAGCAGGGATTTTTTAGAGTTAATCCTATTTAAAAATTAGGTTTGTTTACGTCCCACCATAATCTTGTTCCTCCATTATCAGGTCCGCCCAGTAATTGAACAGCCTTCTGAATTTCAGCCCCATTGGTAGAGTATTCGTTTTGTGGAAATGGCAACCTGCGGATTTGAATCTGGGTATCTATAGTTCCATTACTGTTATTATTCACAACAGGAAACAATTTAGGATATCCAGTACGGCGATATTCTGTCCAGGCTTCCTGACCTTCCGGGAACATGGCTATCCATTTTTGAGTGATGATCCGCTCTAATTTTTTCTCATTTCCAGCAGCAGGATCCCATTTTATGGTAATTGTTGAGACTGCAGGGGAATTGTTGTTTGCATTTAAAGGGTCAACATAAGCAATTGGCAAACTTGTAGCATCATTAATATAAGCGCCTGCAGCTACACCCCACTGATCCATAGAAGTTTGAATACCGGTGGTATAATTAGTTTGTGCGTCACCAGCACCGGGCCATCCGCGTAATGCAGCTTCTGCTTTTAAAAACCATACTTCAGCAGCAGTCATCATCATCATTGGTGATGTGGGAGTTACTACAGTTTGTATATTTAATACGGAGTAACCACCGTAACCAGGCTTGGCCGTTACTGGCGATCCAATACGAATGCCTTTATATTGCCCTGCAAAATTTTTATCTGTAGCCGGTGACGCGTATTTAGCTAAACGAGGATCCTTATAACCTGCCAAATAGGTTTCTACAGAGGCTCCCAGAGAAATGTCAGTCCAGCTTACTGTAATTACGTTCAATGGGTTATGGTATCCAGGACCTGAAATAGAAGCATTATCCAAATTTGTAGTCAGTACACCTCCATTAGCAGGATCTAACGCTTTTTGTGCCTGAGCCTGAGCTGTTACAGGGTCAACTTTTACAATGTGCATAGCTAAGCGTAAACGTAGGGAATTGGCAAATTTGATCCACTTGGTGTAATCACCAGCATACACCATATCGTATTGTTTGAAAGGAGTTTGGCCAGGATTAGCTTTTACAAAAGTATTCAGGTTGGTCACCGCTGTATCCAGTTCAAGAAAAAACTGCTTATAAATACTTTGCTGAGCGTCATAAGGTGTTCCCATTAAAGATTGTCCTGCAGCACTATAAGCTGCAGGGCCGAATTTATCAGTCAGCCTGTTCATGGTTTCCACTTTAAGAACTAAAGCGATACCCCAGAAATCAGGAAGTTTAGTTCTTGTTCCAGCCTTTCCAATCGCATTGATGGCAAAGAATGAGTTCGTATAAGAAGTAACAAAGATATTCTGGTTCCATCCGTCTACCAGGCTATAATTTAGGTTGTTGATGTTTCCTCTGAAAGGATTTGGAGACATCATATAACCTGCGTAACAGTCTGCATTTAAGTTTTGGTTCAGCTGATAATCACCTTCCTCCCCAAAAATAGCAGATTGAATACCAGGGTATACCAGTCCGATCTGAAACTTTCCGTTGCCTATACCCGTGTTATCGGTATTAAACTTCTCAAAGTCTTTTTTACAACCAGAAAAAACGAATACTGTTAATGCGAGGAAAGCTGCCAGAACAGCCTTGTATCCATTGTGTAGCATATATTTATAATGAGTTTTCATTGTCTTAATTTTAGTAGTGAACATTTATAAGGTAAGATTCAGGTTAAAACCGAAATTACGGGTAGCTGGTTGGCTAAATACGTCTACGCCAGATAATCCGTTTCCTGTAGACATGGTAACTTCGGGATCGAAAGGTGCTTTTTTATAGAAGTATAAAAGATTTCTTCCGATAACAGAAAACCTCATGCTCTTGATCGCTCCTTTAGTGAAGGGAATGGTATAACCTAAAGATGCCTCACGTAAACGGACTACTGTCGAACTATAGATGTAATTCTCTGTAATTCCATCTCGGCCACCAACAGAAGTATACCATGTTTTAGGATCAACACTGTTTATGGCTTTTCCAGTCACAGCATCTACACCATTGATACTCAAACTGCCCTGGTCTCTAGCTGCGCCAGATTCTTTGGATACCCCATATTTATCCAATACAGCTTGCGTAAGTGATAAGACCTGGCCTCCAAATTTTCCGTCTACAAGGAAGCTTAGTCTGAATCTTTTGTAATCGAAACTGTTGTTCCACCCTAACTGAAATTTAGGATTCGGGTTTCCAATGTAGTTATATCCACTGTTTACTAAGGGTTTGCCATCAGAACCAATCTGAATACGTCCCTGGTTATCACGCATAAAGGTAACTCCAAAAATATCTCCAAATGAACCATTTGTTCTTAGTTCCGACTGGTAAGTGTTGTTGCGGTTAGGTGTTAATATAAACTGATTGATGCCATCTTTCGAATCCACGTCAATTACTTTGTTTTTATTGGTTGATCCATTAAAAGAAGAGTTCCATGTAAAGTCCGAGTTTTTTATGACGTCATAACCCAGCATGAATTCAAAGCCAGAGTTCTGCACATTTCCTGCATTCACATAGCCTTGTGAATAAGTAGTGACAAAAGAAGGGATAACTTTGATAAACTGATTCTTGGTATTGGATTTATAATAAGTAAAACTAAAGCTTAATCTGTTTGCAAGGAAACGCAGGTCAGTTCCCAATTCATAAGAATTGGTTTTCTCAGGTTTCAATTCAGGAAAAGGAGCAACAGAATTTAATAGTACACCACCGCCACTGTTAAAGTGTGTTAAAGGATAAGTTACATAGTTAGGAACCGTGTTACCTACCTGCGCATAGGTGCCTCTTACTTTTGCATAAGAAATAACTTCAGGCAAGCTGAACATCTGATTTAAAATGAAAGATAAGCCAGCTGAAGGATAGAAGTAGGAATTGTTAGGTGTAAATGCAAGGTTTGACGACCAGTCATTTCTTGCTGTCAGTGTTAAGAAAGCCCAATCTTTATACCCAATATTGGCATTTGCAAAGATCGATCGTATTTGATTGTGATTATTTGGTAAAGTTGTGATTGGGGGACCACCAGCCGCAGAAGTAATGTTTTCAGGAAGGAAAATATTAGGAATGGTTAAACCAGGTGAAGTATAACTATTACTTGCATCCGGTCCAATCAAAGTACCAAATGTACTGGCATCAGTTATACTGGTACCCAGAACGCCGTCTACTTTAATATCAGATTTAGTGGGTATCGCAAAAGTCAGCAGTAAATCAGCATATTTCTGTTCTGTAGTCTGGTTACTTAGTAATAACTGCCCGTTTGGTTTTGCAAGTACGCCATTTGTATTTGCATATAAATCCTGCTCGTACACATCAGTGAAGCGGTCAATATTTCCACGTGCCTGTATGCTCATCCAGCTGGTTATGTCATATTTGACACTGGCGTTGATCAGGATACGGTTACGTTTGGCTTCATTTGGATTACGGTTCAGTATCCACCATGGATTTTGCTGCACATCTTCGTTGAAAGGCCAGTTTTGTGTTGGTACAGAGACGCCTTCTACCGTTGCCGGTAATTCAAACTGTTTGTATGGAGTAAGATCTCTTCCTCTTGGAAATAAATATAAACCGGTTAATGGATTTAAGTAAAGGCCCAAACCAGGACTGTTATTGATTTTTTGAGTGATGTAATTAAAGTTTCCGTCTACCGTTAGTTTATCGTTCAGAAAACGAGCGGTCTCCCGAAAGTTAATGTTATGACGGGACAACTTATTTGTAGGTTCAATACCTCTTGCTGTTGTATTGGCATAAGAGAAATAAGATTGTGCGGCTTCAGTTCCTCCTGATAGACTGATCGAGTTGGTTAAGTTTGTGCCAGTCTGAAAGAATGAAGATACGTTATCGCTTGCAGAAGGTATTTTTGCCCCCCAGCTATCTGCTCCGCCTGTTGTTTGTCCATAGCTGTTTTGAAACTGAGGTTTGTAAGCAATGTGGTCCATTGTAATGGAAGATGAAAAGTTGATGGTGGTTTTTCCCGCCTTGCCTTTTTTAGTCGTAATTAAAATGACGCCATTCTGTGCCTGGCTACCATATAAGGCAGAGGCAGAGGCACCTTTCAATACCGTAATACTCTCAATATCTTCCGGGTTAAGGTTGGAGATCCCATCACCGCCGTCCTGACTAGGGCTAATCGCTGTAGTACCCGCACCTCCCTGGCCCACATTTGTGCCAAAAGTATTATTTGGCTGTCCATTGGCATTTGAGCCATTAGAAATGGGTACGCCGTCAATAACATAGAGTGGTTGATTGTTTCCTCCGGCTGATTTATTACCCCTTAATATCACCTTTGCCGAGCCGCCCACTCCCGATGCACTTGGTGAGATGGTTACACCGGCAATTTTTCCATTCAGCGAATTCATTAAATTATCACTTTTTACCCTGGTGAGTTCTGAACCACCTATTTGCTGAGTAGAATAGGTTACCGATTTTTCTGATTTTTTAATACCTAAGGCGGTGACTACAACTTCTCCAAGTGCTTTAGAATCTTCTGTTAAAATTATATTTACTGAGGTACTGGTGATGGTTACCTCCTTGCGGGCATAACCTATATAAGTGACAATTAAGATATCACCGAGGCTGGCTTGCAGGCTGAAACGACCGTTAACATCTGTTTGCGTTCCGGATTTTGTTCCTTTTACAAAAACACTCACTCCAGGAAGAGCCTGCCCTGCGGCATCCCTGATTACCCCTGTAATGTTTACAAGGTTGATATTCTCGGTTAATTTAGGCATGCTTTCAGTATTCTGGGCAACACCAATATAATTTCCAACCAGTTTAAACTCCAGTGATGTTCGTTCTCTTAATTGGTTGAGTACTTCTGAAAGTTGTTGTCTCTTGATGTTCAGAGAAAGGGTAGGCAGGTTGCCTAGTACCTGTTCATCGTATACGAAAGTAACATTGGCCTGTTGTTCTATTCTCTTAAAGACTTGTTTTACACTTACTTTAACGACCTTAAAGTTCATTTCCTGGGCTTTAGTAGCTTTTGCTGCCAGGATGGTGGTAAAACAGATTTGTATGCCGATAATAATTGTAGAAATGCGCATGCATTTTCGGAGTATGGGCAATACTTTGCCGTAAAAATTTATCATATTTGTTCTAGGTTTAATTCGGTTAAACTGTAGCCTGCTGTCTATGGGTCTCAAGCATATATGCAGAGGCTAAATCATTTCCGGGGACACCCTGTGTTCCCGGTTCTTTCCTTTTCTTAGCTGCTAAGCAAGGTTTATCTATTTAATTACGGTTATGCTGTCATTGGCCATTTGATATTTAAAATGTTTGGTGAAGCTTAAGATCTGCATTACTGTATCCAGATGCTGATTGCTCAGGGTAATGGAAATGCGTTCATTAAGCAGGTTTTTATTGTCGACTGATATTTTGGTGTTATATTTCTTTTCAAGTACATGGAATACATTGCCCAGGTTTTCCTGTTCAAAGACCAACTGGCTTTTGCACCAGGCGTTTACTGCAATTTCCTTTGTAGGGATCCTGATGATCTGGTGGTCTAATTTGCTGAGCACGAGTTCTTGTTTTGGCGTCAGCATAATGGCTGGTTTTTTGGCTTCATTTTTAAGGGTGATGCCCACTTTACCTGTCACAACGTTCACTTTGGTGGTGCCTTCTTTCTGATAGGCCCTGACATCAAAGGAAGTGCCCAGCACGGTTACATTTAAACTTTTCGTTTTTACAATGAAGGGGTGTTTGTCGCGGTGTTTGATTTCAAAATAGGCGCGGCCCTCAATGAGTTCAACTGTACGGTTTTTTTGATCGAAGGTTTTAGGGTATTTAAATATCGAACCTGCATTCAGCCAGACTTTGGAACTGTCGGGCAGTACAATCTCTATAATTTTATGGTCGGGTACACTGACCAGTTTAGGAACTTCTTTTTTAGCGGCCAGTTGCCAGCTGAAGATACCAATCAGGAGCAGGGCAGCTGCAGAAACGGACCAGGTAAGCAGGTGTTTCCAGGAAGAGGTTTTTTGACCTTGCGGGGTTTTATTGTTGATTTGCTGCTGGAGGGTGTTCAGCATCCTTAGCCGGATTTGATCTTCGGTTTCCGGTATTTTGGTGTTTACGTGTTCTACCCAGCCGTCGTTGGTGGTGTCGTACCATTGGTTAAGTAAGCGCTTTTCCTCTTCGGTTGCTGTTCCTTCTAAATACTTTTGGGCTAAAAGTTTCAGTTCTTGTTTGTTCATCGTTTATTTAACCTGGTTTAATAGGATAGAGTCTGATAAAGGATAAACACCCTTAGTGCAAAATGAAATTTATTTGTGAAAAATCAATATACTCTTCGGAGACTACGCTTTCTGCGCGCCGCTTTGCGGCATGCTTCGAAAGCTGAGGTCTCCTCATGAGTAATATTGATTTTTCCTGTGCGTATAAAGTAGGGAGGTGAGTCCGGCTGGGTGTAGAAGGAATGGGTTATGCATGATTGTTTAGCAATGCATTTTTTTTAATAGCACAGGTTGTTTAGCAATGAATTTTGTTTAATAGCATAGTTTCTTTAGCAGGGTATTTTGTTTAGTTGCAGAGTTTGTTTAGCAGAATATTTTGTTTGATTGGATAGCTTGTATTAGTAATACAGGTTGTTTAACTGTACTTGTTTAAAGCGTAGTTTGTTTAGTGGTTCAGTTTGTTTGTGGGCTTATTTTCTGAGGAAAAGGAGGGAGACGAGGAAGCAGGTGAAGTGGCTAACGTCGCCGAAATTGGCTCTGATAACCCTTAGTGCTTTGGTGAGGTGGGCTTCTGCGGTTTTCTGGGAGATGTTTAATTGCTCGGCGACTTCCTGGAGGGATTGATCATGGATCTTGTTGTACTGGAAGACCAGGCGGCATTTCTCGGGAAGCTTATTGGAGAGTTTGGTGATGATCTCCAGCAGGATTTTGTTGTCCAGGTCTATTTCGTCGGCTACTTCGGCATTCAGGATGCCTTCGGAGTTTTCTTGTTTGTTGAATTTCTTCTCCCTGGCCAGGTGCCGGAATACAGCGTAGCGCGTCATGGCTGCGAGATATTGATGGAGGTTTTGGATGTTAAGGCTGTTTCTTTTTTTCCAGATGATGAGAAAGACTTCCTGGACGATTTCCTCAGCGGCATCGGTATCTTTCAGAAGTTTATGGGAAATATAGTAGAGTTTGTCCCAGTATCGGTTGTAAATTTCGGTAAAAGCAAGCTCATCCTCGGTTTGGAGGAGGGAAATTAATTCCTCATCTTTTTTTGAGTGGTAAGCGCTCACAATTGGTTAGATATTTAAGACGAATTTAATATAAAATTAATCAAGTTGGTAGTGTAATGGATTAATTTTTATGTGATTAGGGGCTGGGAAATTCAAAAAGCCTGCTTTGGGCAGGCTTTAGGCTAGTTTTAAACTGGATCGTTATTGTTTTGCAGGTGCTTATTGGCCGATCAGCTGAACAATTCCTGCATATCGCGGTCGGCGGTTGGGATTTTCTTCAGAAAATCGTCAAAGCCTGCGTTTTCCTGCGAGCTGTACATGCCGTAAGCATCCATAATATAGCCGATCTGTCCGTCTTTGTCTTCGAGAAGGTACAGGACAGAGTTGTCTGCCGGATCCGAATCTCCTTCAAAACGGTAGGTTTTAATAATGGTCAGGTCTTCGGGGCTGTAAATCTTATTTAAGCCAACACCCTGCATTTTACCGTGGTCGGTCATTTTTATCTCGTTGTCAAGGCCTTTCTGTCTCAGTTTCTCTAAGATTTGGCTTAATGTGTTCATTTCTACTGGCTGTTCCATAATAGGTCGAATTATCTGATGATAAAACAAGTACAATTAAAAATGGTTTGGCCTTATGCATTTTAATGCCATAATGCATCCTGTTTAAAAAGAAGAAAGCTTATGGCAACACTCAACCTTCCCCAAAATGGCAAGGCCAAATATGGGAGAACACGCAAATCCGTACCTGCTGTTGATCTGACTGCAATGGTAGATCTGGCATTTTTGCTGATTACCTTTTTTATGCTGACCACATCTTTGTCTAAATTCAATGCGATGGATGTGGCTAAGCCTGTTGCGGATGCAGTGGATTTTGCGGAATATCCGGCTTCAAGGACAATGACCGTGCTGCTGGGTAAGGACAATAAGATGGCCTGGTATAGGGGAGAGGAAAAGGGGGCGGCTACTGTTCTGAAAACAATGAACTATGGGGATCTCAACAAACAGTTGCTGCGCAATAAGAAAGAGATACTTGCTTTTCATAAAAATGATTTGTCTAAATTTATGATCGTGATTATCAAACCCACTGCAAAATCCAGCTATAAGAATCTGGTAGATGCTTTAGACGCGATGAAGATTGCTGGTGTAACCTCTTATGCCATTGATGATGAACATTTCTTCAAAACAGAAACCGATTATATGAAACAGGACGCTTTACTTTAAAGTTAAGTCTAACCGGAATGGACCAAGACCCTACTAAGAATGGGACTCGTATGGAGTGTGTACGGAATAATAGGGGATTACCAGCAGAGTAAGTCCGGGTTTTTACGTAAAAACCCGGACTTACTCCGGACTCACTCCGGACTGACTCCGGCCGGAATAGATACTATGTCCGGTTCAGGTCCGAATCATATAAATAGAAAAAGGAGGCCAATCGGCCAGTCATGGTCGGAAGAAATTCCGACCTTTTTCATGTTTTGAAAAATAAGCCAGGGTCTCCACCACATTGGACAACTATTAATGCAATAGCAAGATCCCTTATCTCCATGGAGAACCGTCTTTTTGCTGTCTTGTAAGTCAATTTGTTTGCTTTTTTATATATCAGCACCAACATGGCTGCGATTAATGTCATGTACAACATTACCTGTATTCCGTTCTTATTCAAAGACACAAGGTGGCTCATATTGAGTTCCTGTTTTAGAAACCTAAAAAATACTTCTATGTCCCAGCGTCTCCTATATGCCTGAGCAATTTCCTTTGCAGACAGATCAAAATCATTGCTCAAAAACCAATATTTCTTCCCATCCAACTTGCTTTCCACAATAATAAGACGAAAGGGACTATCTACTAGTTCTTCTCTGAAATGTTTATTCCCCTTTTTGTTATTTACCGCTACACCAGTATACAATTGAACTTTAGAGTCCTTTAATAGATTGGATTCACCTAGATCCAGGTCTTGATTCTCCTTGATAAACGACTCCAGTTCAACGAATTTCTTATTTTCTTTGGCCCTGCAAATGAATGTTATTGCATTGGAACTAAATGTTTTCATGTTTCTGATTGATTGCAAACCTCTATCCATCACATAAATGTTTTGATGATCAGTTTCTTTCTTCACATGAGCCATTACTGCTTCAGGCAGTGCAAGATCTTCACTGGCATAGCCTTTGGAGGTAAATACATTGGATTGACATGGTAATACTCCATCAAAGGCAATACTATATTTCACTGCTTTCTTACCACTTTTGTTATCAAGCCCTTCGGCCAACTTACCAACGGTTTCACTAACCATTGAGCTATCAACACGGATAAGATTATATTTCTCTCTTTCAGTTAGGGAGTACAAACTGGAGAACTGATCGTAAATGCATTCATAGATCTGCTTAAAATAATCTGGATCTATTTTAGAAAGTCGCTCTGAAATGGAGCTTCTGCGTACCCGTTCATCCTCATCCAGATTAAAAAGCACCTTGAATACAGAATCATTGAAGGTATCCTCCAAAGTTCGTTGACTTAGTTTTTCATTATCCAAGATGCCATACAACAGAAGATAGAATAGCTTATTACCATGAAGAACCTTCGCGTAATGATCGATCTTGGTAGTGAGGGATAAATTTGATATCAGCGCCTCAGGAATGTACCCTAATAGATGTTTCGCACTGATAGCATGATCTTTAAATTTTGCCATATCTTATTGATTATCAGCAATTAAGATACTAATTTAAATCCATAAAAACAAGTATAAATGACTGATTATCAGATATTTACGAGAATAAAACAAACTCTTTTACGCAAAAAAGTCGGAAGATTTTTCTTCCGACCATGACTGGCCAATCGGCCTCCTTTTTCTATGGAATGTTTTTTTAATTATAAGGAAAATGCAGCTTTTACCTGATCTACATAATCTAATTTTTCCCAGGTAAACAGTTCTACTGTAACTACTTTTTCTTCTCCGTTAGGGGTTCTGAAAGTTTTGGTTACAGTTTCCGGTGTACGACCCATATGGCCATAGGCAGCGGTTTCACTGTAAATAGGATTTCTTAATTTCAGGCGTTGTTCAATGAAATAAGGACGCATGTCAAAAATGCTTTCTACGATCTTAGCAATTTCTCCGTCTGTTTTATTCACTTTTCCAGTGCCGTAAGTATTGATATAAATTCCCATTGGCTTAGCTACACCAATCGCATAACTTACCTGAACAAGGATTTCATCTGCAACACCGGCAGCAACTAAATTCTTTGCAATATGACGGGTCGCATAAGCAGCACTTCTGTCTACTTTACTCGGGTCTTTACCAGAAAAAGCACCACCACCGTGTGCGCCTTTACCACCGTAGGTATCTACAATGATTTTACGGCCCGTTAGTCCGGTGTCGCCGTGAGGCCCACCAATAACGAATTTACCAGTTGGGTTGATGTGGTACTCAATTTTGTCATTAAAGAAATGTGCGTATTGAGGATATTTTGCGATGATTCTTGGAATAAGGATGTCTACCAGGTCTTTTTTGATTTTGGCCAGCATAGCGCTTTCTTCGTCAAAATCATCGTGCTGTGTAGAAATGACGATGGCGTCGATGCGAACAGGTTTGTTGTTGTCATCATATTCAAGGGTTACCTGCGACTTTGCGTCCGGACGCAGATAGGTGATCTCCTTGTTTTCTCTTCTTAAAATAGCCAGCTCCTGTAAAAGTGTGTGCGACAAGTCTAAAGCCAATGGCATATAGTTCTCTGTTTCCACAGTGGCATAACCAAACATCATTCCCTGATCTCCGGCACCCTGATCTTCTTTATTAGAACGGTCTACACCTTGATTGATGTCCTGGCTTTGCTCATGGATTGCAGAAAGAATTCCGCAAGAGTTTGCCTCAAACATATATTCGCTTTTGGTGTAGCCAATTTTTTTAATCACATCACGTGCAATCTGCTGAACATCCAGATAGGTTTTTGATTTGACCTCTCCGGCCAGGATGACCTGTCCGGTAGTAACCAAAGTTTCGCAGGCTACTTTTGAGTCGGCATCAAATGCTAGAAAGTTATCAATTAAGGCGTCTGAGATTTGATCTGCTACTTTATCCGGGTGACCTTCAGAAACAGATTCTGATGTAAATAAATATGACATTTTAAATAATTAATTTATATACTGAATAATTACGTAAAATGGAAGATGATCCTGTAAAACAGGCAGTAAAAGGAAGTGTATGATGGTTAGCACTTTTTTTTACGTGGTTGCAATCCCGCTATTTTTACATAGCATCGCAAATCAGTCCACTTTAATGATGCAAAATTACTATATATATTTAAATAGTCAAAAAATATCGATTATTTTGTAGAATCATTAATACAGGACTTTTGGCAAAATCTAACATATTATTTATTATCAACCCGATTTCCGGGGGGAAGGACAAATTAAAGATTCCGGCACTTATAGACGCTAATCTGGACCGTTCCAGGTTTAATCCGAACTATAGTGTAACAGAGTATGTTGGCCATGCTGCGGAAATTGCAGAGGAGGCAGCCAATAAGAATTTTGACATTATTGTTGCAGTAGGCGGAGATGGTACGATCAATGAGATCGGTTCCAAGGTGGTTCTTCAAAATAAGGTGCTTGGCATCATTCCTTTTGGCTCAGGTAACGGGCTGGCCAGGTTCTTAAAGATTCCAATGAATCCGACGAAGGCCATCCAGGTGATCAATAATCTGCATATTAAACAGATTGATACGGCCACCTTTAATGATAAAGTTTATTTTAATATGGCTGGAATGGGTTTTGATGCCCATATCAGTTCTGTTTTTGCGGGCAACAAGAAAAGAGGCTTTTCCGGTTATTTGAAAGTGGGTTTAAAAGAGATGCTCGACTATATGCCGGAAACCTATACCATCGTTATTGACGGGAAATCGTATACCCGTAAAGCTTTTGTGGTGAGTATAGCCAACTCTTCCCAATATGGTAATAATGCACATATTTCTCCCCTGGCTTCGGTGAGCGATGGTTTGCTGGACGTATGCATTGTGAAGAATTTCCCGTTATATCGTTTACCTGTCCTTGGTTATTATATGATGACGGGCAATACCCATAAATCGGATATGGTAGAGATCATTACCGGAAAGGAGATCCACATCAGCCGCCCGAAAGAAGGGGCTATTCATATCGATGGGGAACCTTTCTTTATGGGAACTGAAATAGATATTTCCATTAATCCCTTATCCTTAAATATTATCGTACCTGCAGAATAAAGATTTAGAGATTAAAGCAATGAAAACGAAGAAGAAAGTATTGAATGATTTTGGCGGGATCATGTATTCTACAGATCCTTCATTTACTTATCCACAGGAAGAGTCGGCCGAAGAAAGCATAGCCAATAACCAGCAAGACTTAAGGGTCATGCTGGACCGGAAAAACAGAGGGGGTAAAGCGGTTACACTGGTTACTGGCTTTGTTGGCCCAGAGGAAGACCTGGAGAAGCTGACGAAAACGCTAAAGACAAAATGTGGGGTAGGAGGAGCTTGCAAAGATGGCGAAATCCTGATCCAGGGTGATTTCAGAGATAAGGTGTTGGTCCTGTTGCAGAAAGAAGGTTTTAAAGTGAAGAAAGCCGGAGGCTAAAATCGCATTATTTCTTTTTTAAATTACTGTTTTACAGTGGTTTAATTGTTAGTGTAAGGGAGACAATAAGTAAAATTTTTCCTGAAAAATGGTTCTTATTCCCTTTTTATCTATATAACTTTGCCGGACTAACTTATTTATTTATGAGCAAAGTTATTTTGCAAAAGCCGGACTTAAGCTACCTGAACCTAAGTTCCGAGAATGCTTTTTACCAGCTGGAGGTAGCAGAATTGGTGGAAGAGGCCTTGAAAAACGGCGAGGGAACGCTTGCAGACAGCGGCGCCCTGGCCATTGACACCGGAAAATTCACCGGACGTTCTCCTAAAGACAGATTTATTGTTTGTGACGATGTAACCAGGAATGCTGTTTTTTGGGGTGACATCAATATTGAATTTAGTGAGGAGAAATTTGACGCCTTATATAATAAGGTAACAAACTATTTGAAACAGCAGCAGCAGGTTTACGTTAGAGATGCCTATGCTTGTGCAAATGAAGAATTCAAAACGACGATTCGTGTGGTGACCGAAAAGGCCTTCCAGAGCCTGTTTGCCAATAATCTTTTTCTGAGAATGGAAAAGGAAGATTTAGGGATTCAGCCGGAGTGGACGATTGTTGCAGCACCAGGTTTTCTTGCAGACCCGCAGGCGGATGGAACCAGGCAGTCTAATTTCTCTATCTTAAATTTTACAAAGAAGATCATTCTGATCGGAGGAACGGCGTATACTGGCGAAATTAAGAAAGGAATTTTCTCAGTCCTGAATTTTATTCTTCCTGAACAAAGAAAGACTTTATCTATGCACTGCTCCGCAAATGTTGGTGAAGAGGGTGATACAGCCATCTTTTTTGGCCTTTCAGGGACTGGAAAGACAACCTTGTCTGCAGATCCAAAAAGGGGGCTGATTGGAGACGATGAACATGGATGGGGAAAAGGAACTGTTTTTAACTTTGAAGGTGGTTGCTATGCAAAATGCGTTGATCTTACCGCAGAAAACGAGCCTCAGATCTATCATGCGATCCGTTTTGGCGCTTTGCTGGAGAATACCAATTATTTTCCTGGTACCAGAAATGTAGATTTTTCCAATATAGATAAAACAGAGAATACACGGGTTGCTTATCCGATTGATTATATTGATAATGCGGTTATTCCGTCAATGGCTGGTGTTCCAAAGAATATTTTCTTTTTGACCGCTGATGCTTTTGGGGTATTGCCGCCGATTTCCAAACTGAATCCCGGACAGGCAATGTTTCATTTCATTTCGGGCTATACAGCAAAGGTTGCAGGTACAGAAGCTGGGGTTACAGAGCCTCAGGTTACTTTTTCTGCCTGTTTCGGCAAGGCTTTCCTGCCATTGCACCCTACCCGTTATGCTGAATTGCTGGGTGAAAAAATGAAACAGCACCAGGTGAATGTATGGCTGGTCAATACAGGCTGGAGTGGTGGTTGCTACGGTGTAGGTAAAAGAATGAAACTGGCCTATACCCGTGCTATGATTACTGCTGCTTTAAAAGGACAGCTCGAAGGAGTTGAGTTTTCTGAACATCCGGTTTTTGGATTGAACATGCCGGTGAGTTGCCCCGATGTTCCGGCCGAAATTTTGAACCCCAGAAATACCTGGAGCGATGTTCATAATTATGATGTAAAAGCCAACGAACTTGCGGCTGCGTTCATCCAGAATTTTAAGCAGTTTGATGCTTACGCCAACGAAGAAATGCGTAGTTCACTACCAAAAATTACCGAAATCACGGTTTAAAGCATTTTTTTTAGTTAAAAATTTGCATTTAATTTTTTTTTTAGTTTTAATTGTGAAAGATTGTCTCCTAATAGGGGACAATCTTTTTTAATATATGCTTCTGTTAAGGGGAAAATACACAGTGTAGCGAATTAATAATTTAATGTTAAATTAAGATTCAAAGTTATAAGTTTGCTGCTACAACAATTGTGTATATTAGCCGTTGTGTGTATTAAGAGAAATTATCTAATTTTTAAAAAAACAAAGTACTAAGAACTAAAAAACTAACAAAAAATGGCAAACGCACCAAAACCAACAACAGTTACAAAAGAAAGCTCGTCAGCTTCTAATTTATTCGCTACTCTGGTAATTCCTATCTGTATTATCATCGGGATATGTCTTTACAAATTTGTATTAGGTGATCCAAACAACTTTATCGACAACAATCCTGAAATGGGCCCTAAAGTAGGTAACTATGCTGGTATGGCTTACAAAGGGGGAGTTATCGTTCCGATTCTAATGGGTATGCTTTTAATGGTATTTGTATTCTCGGTTGAACGTTTTATCGTAATCGGAAAAGCAACCGGATCAGGTAGTCTGGACGCTTTCGTTAAAAAAATCCAAGGCCTTTTGAGCAACAACAACATCGAAGCTGCTATGGCTGAGTGTGACAAACAAAAAGGTTCTGTTGCCAACGTAATCAAATCCGGTTTGAAAAAATACCGTGAAATGGAAGTTGAAGCAAACATGGATACTGATCAGAAATGTTTAGCCATTCAGAAAGACATCGAAGAAGCAACTACTTTAGAGATGCCAATGTTAGAGCAAAACTTAACTGTAGTAGCTACTTTAGTTTCTGTAGGTACATTAACAGGTCTATTAGGTACAGTAACAGGTATGATCAAGGCCTTCGGTGGTTTGGCTACATCTGGAGCTCCTGACCAGGCTGCGTTAGCAAGTGGTATTTCTGAGGCCCTTATCAACACGGCTACAGGTATCTGTACTTCTACTATCGCGATTATCATGTATAACATCTTAACTTCTAAAATTGATAAATTAACTTATGCAATTGATGAAGCAGGTTTTAGCATCATCCAAACTTATGCTTCTACGCATAAATAAGAAATAATGAATTTTTTTTTACCGGCTTTATGGAAAACCGGAAGAATTAACATCATTAGTATAAAACATAAGTAATTTAAAAAAATTATGCCAAGAGCAAAGGTTAAAAGAAAGAGTACTTCGATTGATATGACCGCCATGTGCGACGTAGCTTTCCTGTTGCTTACTTTCTTTATATTAACAGCAACTGCACGCCAGCCTGATCCTTTGGATATCAAACTTCCTTCATCGAGCTATAAGATCCCGGTGCCTGATGTTGATATCGCGAAGCTGACCATCGGCCACGGAAAAGTGTTTTACGAGGTTGCAGGGAAAGACGTTAAAATGGCGACTTTGGATAAAATGGCTGAGCAATACAAATTGAGCTTTACTCCTCAGGAGAAAGAACGTTTTGGGGTAATCCAGTCATTCGGTGTACCGATGCAAAGTTTAAAAGCGTTCATCAATTTACCTGATGAGGCTGCAAGAACTAAATCTGGATTACAGATCGGTATCCCTACAGATTCATTGGACAATCAATTGTCTGCCTGGTTACTGAATTCGCGTAAAGCTGTTGCAGAATTGCATTCTACCCAAATGCGTGTAAGTATTAAAGGTGATGCAAAAGAAGAATATCCTGTGGTTAAGAAAATCGTTGATATTCTTCAAAAACAAAAAATTAACAAATTTAGTTTAATTACAACTGCCGCAGGCGGTGCTAAATAAAGATAGACAATGGCAGAATTAGATACCTCCAGCGGGGGCGGTAAAAAAGGAGGCGGTAAGGTCAGAACCAAGAAAGCGAATACCAAAGTAGATTTAACTGCGATGGTGGATTTAGCCTTCCTTCTGATTACCTTCTTCATGCTTACCACTTCCCTTTCGAAGCCAATTGCAATGGACATTGCAAAGCCGGATAAGGATGTTAAGGATGAGAACAGGCTTGAACTGCGTGCATCTCAGACCATGACTATCCTTTTAGGTAAAAACAATAAAGTGGCCTGGTATATGGGTGAAGCTGGAAAAAGCCAGCCTAATATCGAAGGATTTGGTGAAATCAGAAAGTCAATACTGGAGAATAAAAAGAAAGTAGCTGACGCAAATGGTAACAACCCTAAGAAAACACTGGTTGTTGTAATTAAACCTACATCAGGTGCAAGTTATGAGAACTTTGTGAATATTATGGATGAGTTGAACATCACCAAGATCACGGCTGCGCCGGCAATTGATGATGAGAACATCACTGATGCAGAAAAAGATTTCATGAAGAAAAATGGAATTTTATAATATAATTTTAACATTAAAACATTAAAGCAATGTTAGGTTCTAAAATAGATTTATTCAGGAAGGAATGGCTTGATGTTGTTTTTGATCAGAAAAACAAAAGTTACGGGGCTTACGAGCTTCGTACCAGAAACTCTGCAAACACAACAAAATCGTTATTCTACGCATCAGCAGTGTTTATCCTGCTGTTCATCTCGCCTAAGATCATCAGTATGATCAAAGGTGCGTTGCCTGAGGAAGAGGTTGTTAAACAAGTAGAGGTTACTGTTGCTCCACCACCACCGGTGAACCCGGATACCCCTCCGCCACCACCGGTTGAGCCTCCGCCGCCAAAACAGGATCAGGTTAAGTTTCCTCCTCCTATCGTTAAGCCGGATAACTTGGTGCGTGATGAAGAGCCACCTCAGATTGAAGATTTGAAAAAAGCAGATCCGGGACAGAAAACAATTGCGGGTGATCCGGATGCGGACATCGTAGTTGCTGCACCAGTTGGAAATGGTCCTAAACAGGCTGCTGTAGTTGAGGATACTAAAGTTTATGACTTCGTAAGTATCGAAACTCAGCCAAGTTTCCCTGGAGGTATGGAGAAATTTTATGCTTACCTGCATAAAACCGTAAAATATCCTCCAATGGCTGCTGAAAACAACATTCAGGGTAAGGTATTCTTATCTTTCGTTGTGGAGAAAAATGGTGAATTAACAGACATCAAAGTAGACCGTAAATTAGGCGGTGGTACAGATGAGGAAGCTGTTAGGGTATTAAAGGCCAGCCCGCGCTGGACTCCAGGTATCCAAAACGGTAAACCGGTTCGTGTTAAATACAACATTCCAATCAGCTTTACTTTATCAGGTCAATAAGATTAGTACATGATTGACTTCAATTTTTTTAAGCAGAAATCGCCTCAACAGCGATTTCTGCTTATTTTAGGGCTAGTTATGCTCTTGTTTTATATGGCTTTGGGAACATTGCTAATTTTTTGGAAGGAGATTCCATTTGATATCACGCCAACTTACAGGATCCTGTTTGGTGTTTTACTTATCGTTTATGCCCTGATCCGGTTTTACCGGTTAATTAATCAAAAAGATCAGTCGGAATGAAATATTTGAGCTTTATAATAGTATTACTGGTTGTTTTTTCTTCTTGTAAGAATAAAAAGGCAAAGGAAGGACAATCGGAAGATTCCAGGACTTCAGGCTATGCTAAATTGCTGGTGGATGAGTCTTTTCATAACATTATAGATGACCAGATAGAAGTTTTCAATTCTGATTATCCGGAGGCACATTTTACCGTAATTACAGGTAATGAGAATAAGATATTTCCAACCTTTTTAAACGATAGTGTAAGGGTAATGATTTCTTCCCGGATGCTTACATCAGATGAAGAAAAGGCTTATAGTAAAAGAAGCATCCCTGTATTTACATCCAGGTTTGCTATTGATGGCATTGCATTGATTACGGCCGCAGATAGCCAGGACACCACCATTACGGCTGAAGAGGTGATTTCCATTATGAAGGGAACGTCATCTTCGGATAAAAGCCTGGTGTTTGATAATGCGTATTCAAGCACCTTAAGATATTTTAAAGACCTGGCGCAGGTAAAGGAATTGCCTAAAAAAGGTATTTATACGTTAAGTAACAATAATGATGTGATCAAATATGTTTCTGAACACAAAAACTATATTGGCGTGGTTGGCGTAAATTGGTTAATAAAGAAATACAGCGAGGGAGAAGAATATTCGGGGAAAGTAAAACTAATGGGCGTAAAAGCTGTTAAGGGTAAAAAAGGGGATGATGCGTTTTATAAACCTGTTCAGGACAATCTGATCAGTGGTATTTATCCTTTCCTTAGAAACATTTACATCATTAATGCGGAAGGTAAAGAAGGTTTAGGCACAGGATTTGCAAACTGGTTAGTGAGCCAGCGCGGACAACTGATTGTTCTTAAATCTGGATTGGGTCCTCATAAAATTGTATCGAGGGATTTTAACTTGAAGAATTAAAACAAAATTATATATTTGGGAATACGAAGTATCTCGCTTTTTATCCTCTCAAAACAAACGAACCAATGAAACCTGCGTAGCAAGCTTCATTACAATTAAAATTAAATTAGTAGAACCAATGAAACCTGCGCAGCAAGCTTCATTACAATTAAAATTAAATTAGTAGAACCAATGAAAATGACAAAGAAAGCAATAACCTTAGGTTTAGGTTTAGTAGTGATGGGTTCTGCCTCTTTTGCTCAGAGTTTAAATGATGCAAAGAAGGCGATAGATGCCGAACAGTACCAAAAAGCGACTTCGATGCTTAAAGCGCTCGTGAATTCTCAGGCCAGTAAAGGTGAAAATTACTACAACCTGGGTGAAGTTTACCTGCGTACAGATTACGTGGATTCTGCAAGAGCCGTTTTTACAAAAGGGGTTACTGCTGATCCGAAATATGCATTAAACTACATTGGTTTAGGTGAGGCTGACCTGGCTTCCAAAAATGCAGCCTCAGCAAAAACTAATTTTGATAAAGCCATCGAGGTTTCTTCAAAAAAAGATTACCTGCCATCTATGTATATCGGTAAAGCCTATACTGCAGCGGGTGACTACACTTCAGCTCTTCCATTTTTGCAGAAAGCAGATGAGTTAGATAAAGACGACAAAGATGCGGAAACTTTCATCGCATTGGGGGATTATTACGCAGCTCAGAAAAAGAACTCTGAAGCATTGCAAAATTATATGCGTGGGCTGAACATCAACGAAAACCTTTTAAGAGGTACGGTTCAGATTGGTCGTATGTACAAAGAATCCAGAGCATTTCCTGAGTCTGAAGAGCGTTTAAAAGAAGCGATTACTAAAGACCCTAATTATGGTCCTGCTTACAGAGAGATCGCTGAGCTTTATATGCAGTGGGCTAACTTCGAGCCAGCTAGCTTTGATGCAAAAGCAGCTCAGGCCTTAGAGAACTACAGAAAATATCTTGACCTGACTGATAAATCGTTCGAGTCTAAATTGCGTTATGCACAGTTCTTATTCTATGCTAAAGATTATAAAACTTTAGAGCAGGTAACAGCTGATCTGGCGACTGTAAGTCCTAATGATCCTAAATTACCAGTTGTATTAAGAATGCGTGGTTATTCAGCTTATGAGAATAAAAACTATCCTCAAAGTTTACAATACATGAATGATTTGTTTGCTAAAACTAAAGACCAGTCTCGTTTGGTTGCTACAGATTATCTATATTTAGGTAAAGCATTGCTTCAGTCAGGTAATGATAGTTTAGCCCTTCAAAATATTACCAAGTCTGTTCAAATGGATTCAACTAACGTAGAATCTCTTGCAGAGGTTGCAAAAGTTTATTATGATGCTAAAAAATATTCTAAAGCAGCAGATGTTTATGACAAAGTAATTGCAGCGGCTCCAAATGCGAAAGGTGTATTGTATAGCTATTATTATGATGGCCTTGCTCGTTATTTCCAATACGCGAATGAATTGAATGCAAAGAGAAACCCTTCAAAAGATCTACTGGTTAAAGCAGATTCGTCTATTTCTAAAGTAGTTCATCTTTCTCCTGAAACTGCGGATGCTTACTTATGGAGAGGACGTATCAACAGCTTGCTGGACGATGAAGCTAATCCAAAGGGACTAATGGTTCCTCATTTTGAGGCATTCGTTAAAAAAGTAACTGTTGATAAACCAGAAATGGCTGCGGCAAGTGCAAAGAAATTATCTGAAGCTTATGATCAGTTAGGTGCATTTTACATGGCTACCGATAAAGCAAAAGCTAAGGACTATTTTGAGAAAAGTATAGCGGCTAATCCTGCTGATACTTTTGCTCCTGCTAAATTAAAAGAAATGTCTGCTCCTGCGTCAGCAGCTAAGCCAAAAGCACCAATCAAGAAAAAATAATCAGTATAAATAACTATTATTGAAAAGGCAGGGTTGTTATCCTGCCTTTTTCTTTTAATTTTGTACCAAATTTATATTATGGAAACGCAAAGTATACCTTCAGATTTTCTCCCTATTATATTCCAGGTTGTTGTAGCGCTTGGTTTTGTGGTCACGACATTGATCGCAACCCATTTGCTTGGACCTACGAGGAAAACAGAAGATAAGTTATCTACTTTCGAAGCCGGTATTAAGGTGGTGGGTAATGCCAGACAGCCTTTTTCCATTAAATATTTCCTGGTGGCCATTCTGTTTGTGCTGTTTGATGTGGAAGTGATTTTTATGTATCCCTGGGCAGTGAACTTCAGAGAGCTTGGATCGCGGGGAATGATTGAAATGTTCATCTTTATGGGGACTTTACTGCTGGGCTTTATCTATGTCCTGAAGAAAAAAGTACTGGATTGGAACTAGTTATTTAGATTTGTTCTAAATGCGCCCCGGTGCTCCAATTCCTTCTAAAATATTGTAGATTTGTGGTTCATTCTTTACCTGAATGAACCCTTTTTGTTTATATCATGAGTGACATCAATATAGTAAACGCGCCTCCAGGCATTGAAGGATCTGGCTTTTTCGCCACCTCTTTAGATAAAGTTATCGGCCTGGCACGTTCCCATTCCTTATGGCCTTTACCATTTGCAACATCCTGCTGCGGAATTGAGTTTATGGCAACTATGGGATCGCATTATGATTTCGGACGTTTCGGTTCCGAACGTTTAAGTTTCTCCCCGCGTCAGGCAGACCTTTTAATGGTGATGGGTACCATCGCCAAGAAAATGGCTCCGGTATTGAAGCAGGTGTATCTGCAGATGGCAGAACCTCGATGGGTAATGGCTGTTGGTGCCTGTGCATCAAGCGGTGGTATTTTCGATACTTATTCTGTTCTTCAGGGAATCGATGAGATCATTCCGGTCGATGTGTATGTTCCGGGCTGCCCGCCAAGACCTGAAGCGATTTTAGATGGTTTTGGTAAAATACAGGAGCTGGTTAGAAATGAATCTTCAAGAAGGAGGAATTCTGATCAGTATAAAGAGTTACTGGCTTCTTACGGAATATTATAATGGCTGAAAACAAGAATCAAGAGCTGATCCAGGTGCTGACTGAAAAGTTTGGCGATAAGATCATTGGTGTTCAAGAGCCTTATGGCCTGTTGACCTTTGAGACCACAAAAGATGTAATCTCTGAAGTTTTGAAATTTCTTAAAGAAGGCGCAGCGACGAACTTCAATTTCCTGACCGATATTACGGCTGTTCATTACCCGGGTATGAAACACGGTATTGCAGTGGTATATCACCTGCACAGCATGGTGAACAAGGTGAGGGTACGAGTGAAGGTGTTCATAGACGAGCATCATCCAAGCATTCCTACAGCAACAACGTTGTGGAACGGCGCCAATTGGATGGAGAGAGAAACTTATGACTTTTTCGGGGTTAAATTCGAAGGTCATCCGGATCTGAGAAGAATATTGAATATGGACGACCTTGGGGTACACCCGATGCTGAAACAATATCCTTTGGAAGATCCAAACAGAGTGGATAAAAAAGACGAATACTTTGGTAGATAGAATATATGAATAATCAGCCGGTATATACAGATAACGACCCACAGAGTGAGCTGGTAACCCTAAACCTAGGGCCAACACACCCAGCTACGCACGGGGTATTTCAAAATGTTCTTCAGCTGGATGGTGAACGTATCGTGAGTGGGGTTTCTACGATCGGGTACATTCACCGTGCTTTTGAGAAAATTGCAGAACACAGACCTTTTTACCAGATCACACCGCTTACCGACCGTTTAAATTATTGTTCTTCACCGATCAATAATATGGGCTGGCATATGACAGTAGAGAAATTACTGAACATTGAGATGCCTAAACGGGTGGATTATCTGCGCGTGATCATTATGGAGCTGTCCAGGATCTCTGATCATATTATTTGCAATACCATTATTGCTCAGGATACAGGGGCTACAACAACCTTCCTTTACTTATTTCAGTTCAGGGAACATATTTATGAGATCTACGAAGAGATTTGCGGAGCACGTTTAACAACTAATATTGGTCGTATAGGTGGTTTCGAAAGGGATTTTAATGATATCGCTTTTGCGAAAATCAATAAATTCCTGAAAGAGTTTCCTGTAGCATTAAGAGAGTTTGAAAACCTTTTAAACAGAAACAGGATCTTTATTGACCGTACAGCTGGTGTAGCCCGGGTAACCGCAGAAACAGCTTTGAGTTACAGCTGGACCGGCCCTTTATTAAGGGCTACCGGTGTAGATTATGATGTAAGGGTAAGTGAGCCTTATTCTTCTTATCAGGATTTTGATTTTGAAGTCCCTGTTGGAACCAGTGGTGATATTTATGACCGTTACCTGGTGCGTAATGAAGAAATGTGGCAGAGTGTACGCCTGATTGAACAGGCCCTGCAGAAATTGAAGAACGAGCCTGCGGGTATTTTCCATGCGGACGTTCCGGATTTCTATTTACCGGCTAAAGAAGAAGTGTACAACAATATGGAAGCACTGATCTATCACTTCAAAATTGTGATGGGAGAGATTGATGCACCAAAAGCGGAAGTTTACCATGCTGTTGAAGGTGGTAACGGAGAACTGGGCTTTTACCTGATCAATGACGGTGGAAGAACGCCTTATCGTTTGCACTTCAGAAGACCAAGCTTTATCAATTATCAAATGTTTGCGAAAATGAGTGAAGGTATGCTGTTGTCAGATGCCATCATCAATATGAGTAGCATGAATATTATAGCAGGAGAACTAGATGCTTAGAGTAGAAGAACAACAACCTGTAGATTTTTCATCGGCTTTGCTGGCAAAGTTCGATGAGATTGTAAAAAGATATCCTGAGGGCAAGCAGAAATCTGCTTTGCTGCCGATTTTGCATGAAGTACAGGCCGAACAGGGCTGGCTGAGTACATCGGCGATGAACAGGGTAGCAGATTATCTGGATATTCAGGATATCGAGGTCTATGAAGTAGCATCTTTCTATACCATGTACTTTTTAAAACCTCAGGGCAAATATATGCTGGAGGTTTGCCGTACAGGGCCTTGCTGTCTGGTTGGAGCTGAAAAGCTGATGAACCATATTGAGCACAAGCTTGGGGTTAAAGAAGGAGAAGTAACGCCTGATGGCTTGTTCAGCTGGAGAGGTGTAGAATGTCTGGCCGCATGCGGTTATGGACCGGTTTTACAGATTGGCCCTGAATATACATTCTATGAGAACCTGAATGAACAAAAGGTAGACGATTTAATAGAGGACTTACGTAAGAAATAATGGCCCGTAAACTATTATTAGAACATATCAACGTACCCGGCATCAATACTTTTGATGTGTACCGCCAGAAAGGTGGTTACCGTGCTGTGGAAAAGGCTTTGAAAATGACCCCTGATGAGGTTGTGGAAGAAGTAAAGAAATCAGGATTACGCGGTCGTGGTGGTGCAGGATTCCCTACGGGAATGAAATGGAGCTTTCTGGCTAAGCCGGAAGGTGTGCCACGTTACCTGGTTTGTAATGCGGATGAATCTGAGCCTGGAACCTTTAAGGACAGGTATCTGATGACCTATATTCCTCATGCTTTGATTGAGGGAATGATCGTATCGAGCTTTGCACTTGGGGCTAAAACGTCTTACATCTATGTAAGAGGTGAAATGATGCCTCAGATCCGTATTCTGGAAAGAGCGATTGCTGAAGCAAAGAATGCGGGCTTTTTAGGTAAGAATATTTTAGGTTCAGGTTATGATCTGGAACTGTATGTTCAGCCTGGAGGCGGTGCTTATATTTGCGGTGAAGAGACGGCTTTATTGGAATCTTTAGAAGGTAAGAGAGGAAACCCGAGGATTAAACCTCCTTTTCCTGCAATTGCCGGATTATATGGCTGCCCTACGGTAGTGAATAACGTTGAATCTATTGCAGCTACTGTTCCGATCATCAACGATGGTGGCGATGAGTATGCTAAAATCGGTATCGGCCGCAGTACCGGAACTAAACTGATCTCTGCTTCAGGTAACCTGGTGAGACCGGGTGTTTATGAAATTGAGTTGGGTTTACCCGTAGAAGAGTTTATTTATTCTGATGAATACTGTGGTGGTATTGCCAATGGAAAAAGATTGAAGGCTACTGTAGCCGGAGGTTCTTCTGTTCCTGTTTTGCCAGCCAATTTAACTTTAAAATTAGCGAATGGTGATCCAAGGCTGATGAGCTATGAATCTTTATCCGAGGGTGGTTTTGCTACAGGTACCATGATGGGATCTGGTGGTTTTATTGCTTTTGATGAGGATCAGTGTATCGTTAGAAATACCTGGAACTTTTCAAGATTCTATCACCATGAAAGTTGCGGACAATGCTCCCCTTGCCGTGAAGGTACAGGTTGGATGGAAAAGGTATTGCACCGCCTGGAATACGGACATGGTAAAATGAGTGATATTGACCTGTTGGTGGATGTATCCAAGAAGATAGAAGGAAATACCATCTGTCCATTGGGAGATGCAGCAGCATGGCCGGTTGCAAGTGCCATCAGACATTTCAGAGATGAGTTTGAATGGCATGTAAAGGAACCGGTTAAATCTCTGGATACAAATTATGGTTTGGCTAATTATGCCAATCCGATTGCGAAAGCAGAAGTGACTACTGAAAATTAAAGAATAGCTGCAACAATGAGTGATAAAGTTAAGGTAACCATAGACGGGATAACTGTTGAAGTAAATCCTGGTACGACGATCCTGAATGCTGCAAGGCAAATAGGAGGGGATATTGTACCTCCGGCGATGTGCTATTATTCCAAGCTGGAAGGTAGCGGAGGTAAATGCCGTACCTGTATTGTTAAGGTAAGCAAGGGCTCTGAAAAAGACCCAAGACCGATGCCTAAACTGGTGGCTTCCTGCCGTACAACAGTTATGGATGGTATGGAAGTGCAGAACATTACTTCTCCGGAGGTTTTGGAAGCCCGCAGCGGAGTTGTAGAGATGTTATTGATCAACCACCCGCTGGATTGTCCGGTATGTGATCAGGCTGGAGAATGCGATTTGCAGAATCTGGGCTATGAGCACGGTTTGCAGAAAACAAGATATGAATTTGAGCGCCGTACTTTTGAGCGCATCGATATTGGCGATAAGATCCAGTTGCACATGAACCGTTGCATTTTATGCTATCGTTGTGTATTTACTGCAGATCAGATCACCAATAAACGTGTTCATGGTATCTTAAACAGGGGTGACCATTCAGAGATCTCTACCTATATCCAAACGGCTGTAGACAATGATTTTTCCGGAAACGTGATTGATGTTTGCCCTGTAGGTGCATTAACAGATAAAACGTTCAGGTTTAAAAACAGGGTTTGGTTTACTAAACCGATTGATGCACACCGCGACTGCCCGACCTGCAGCGGTAAAGTAACGCTGTGGTATAAGGGAGAAGATGTACTGAGGGTAACTGCCCGTAAGGATGTGTATGGTGAGGTGGAAGAGTTCATCTGCAATACTTGTCGTTTTGATAAGAAAAAGACTGCAGACTGGGTGATTGAACATCCTACGCACATCAGTGATACTTCAGTGATTTCTTCTAATCACTATGAAACCATGAAACCTTTACCTGTAATTCAGGACAATCCTAAATTGCAGCTTGCAAATAAAATAGAACTAGAAAAAACCACTAAATTCTAATGGATATCTCGTTTGTTATAGAAAAATTTATACTGGTGGCGATCATTTTCGGGATCAGCTTACTGATTGCGATGTATTCCACGTATGCTGAAAGAAAAGTGGCCGCATTTTTACAAGATCGTTTAGGACCAGACAGAGCAGGTCCCTTTGGGATTTTACAGCCGCTTGCGGATGGGGTAAAGATGTTCATGAAAGAAGAGATCGTACCCGCAAATTCGAGTAAATGGTTGTTTATGGTTGGACCTGGTCTGGCTATGTTAACGGCCTGTATCGGTACAGCAGTAATTCCATGGGGATCACCGATCACGATAGGTGGCCGTGTCATTGCTTTGCAGGTAACAGACATCAACGTAGGTATTTTATACATTTTTGGTGTGGTTTCTTTAGGTGTTTATGGTGTAATGATCGGAGGCTGGGCATCCAACAATAAATATTCTTTATTGTCTGCGATTCGTGCGGCTTCTCAAAACATCAGTTATGAAATTGCCATGGGTTTATCCATTATCGCTTTATTGCTGGTAACAGGTACCATGAGTTTAAAAGAAATTACAGAACAGCAGCATGGCTGGCACTGGAATGTGCTGTACCAGCCGGTTGGCTTTATTCTGTTTATGATTTGCGCTTTTGCGGAAACCAACCGTGCGCCTTTCGATTTACCGGAATGTGAAACGGAGCTGATTGGCGGATACCATACAGAATATTCTTCCATGAAACTGGGCTTTTATCTGTTTGCAGAGTACATTAATATGTTCGTGTCTTCGGCGGTAATGGCCACGCTTTATTTTGGGGGATATAACTATCCGGGAATGGACTCCATGGCCGTATGGCTTGGCCCAACATGGGCACCGCTTTTTGGTACGTTCATATTCTTTATGAAGATATTTGCATTTATATTCTTCTTTATGTGGGTGCGCTGGACCATTCCGCGTTTCCGTTATGATCAGTTGATGCATTTGGGCTGGAAGATGTTAATTCCACTGGCTATTGCGAATATTATTGTCACAGGACTTGTGATTGCTTATATAGAAAAGTTTTAACTCCCGCGCAGCGGTAAAAATAAAAGGAGGTTTAATGGAACCATTAACCAGTAAAAAGAAAGTATTAGAACAAAAGCCCTTAACGTTTGCAGAGCGCATGTACCTGCCGGCGATTATGAAGGGGATGTCTATCACCATCAGTCACTTCTTTAAAAAGGAAGCAACGATACGCTATCCTGAGGTAGAAAGAGAATTTTCGACCAACTTCAGGGGAATGCACTCCTTAAAAAGAGATGAAGACGGAAGGGAGCGCTGCACAGCCTGTGGTTTATGTGCATTGTCCTGCCCTGCAGAAGCCATCACTATGATTGCTGCTGAACGTAAACCGGAAGAGAAGGAACTGTACAGAGAGGAGAAATATGCAGCAGTATATGAAATCAATATGCTGCGTTGTATTTTCTGCGGTTTATGTGAAGAGGCTTGTCCTAAAGAGGCCATTTACTTAGACGGTCCTATTGTTCCGGCTGATTATCTGCGTAAGGATTTCATTTATGGAAAAGATAAACTGGTAGAGGCACCATTAGAGAAAAAATAAATAGTTTAATACATTTGTCGCTTTTAAACGGCTTTAAAACAAAATAATAAATGGGTACATCTGTATTCTATGTAGTCGCAGCTTTAAGCATCTTCTTTTCACTGATGGTGATCTTTTCGAAGAACCCGGTGCACAGTGTGCTTTACCTGATCGTTACTTTTTTCACCTTCACGGTTCATTACGTTTTATTAAATGCGCAGTTTCTTGCCGTCGTGAATTTTATCGTGTACATGGGGGCCATTATGGTGCTTTTTCTCTTTGTACTGATGCTATTGAACCTCAATAAGGAAAACGAACCTTCCAAATCCAACCTGATCAAAGTGGTGGGGATCATTGCCGGCTGCTGCCTGGTGGTGACGCTGATTGGTTCTTTTAAAGCAACGACACTTTCTAATCCATTGGTGTTGCAGAACCCGGACCTGGGTCTGGTGAAAAACCTGGGTAAAGAATTATTTGGTCCGTTTATGCTTCCATTTGAATTGTCTTCGATCTTGTTGCTGACAGCGATGGTAGGAGCGGTATTGTTAACTAAAAAAGAAAAAGTATAGTGGGAAATCTAACGCAAACATTGCAGGGAGTGCCGCTTAACCATTACATCTGGCTGAGCGCTATTATTTTCACCATTGGTGTTGTTGGGGTATTGACCCGCAGAAATGCCATTGTGATTTTTATGTCGGTGGAGTTGATGCTGAACGCAGTTAATTTACTGCTGACCGCTTTTTCGGTACACAGTAACGATCCTTCAGGACAGGTATTTGTGTTTTTTATTATGGCACTTGCAGCCGCCGAGGTTGCTGTAGGCCTGAGTATTATTGTAATGGTCTACAGGAATACCCAGAGTACTGATGTTAATGTATTGAATCGCCTTAAGTGGTAATTATTAAGAATAGAATTATAAAATGATAGATTTAGTTTGGCTGGTTCCGTTGATTCCTCTTTTAGGCTTTGTAATTAATGGCCTTGGAAGAAATACATTATCTAAAAACCTGATCGGGTTTATTGGAAGCGGAGTGATTTTCATTTCATTTGCCATTAGCGTGGGTATCTTTTTTGCATTGGGTGCTGATGCGAACAAATCGCATGAGATCTTCCTTTTTGACTGGATCAATGCAGGTAGTTTACATATTCCCCTGTCTTTTTTAGTTGATCCGCTGAGCAGTATTATGCTGCTGATCATAACAGGGGTAGGTTTCCTGATCCATGTATATTCTATTGGATATATGCACAGCGATGAAGGTTTCGGTAAGTTTTTCAGCTACCTGAACCTGTTTATCTTCTTTATGCTATTACTGGTCCTTGGATCAAACTATATTGTCATGTTCATTGGCTGGGAAGGCGTAGGTTTATGCTCTTACCTGCTCATCGGTTTCTGGTTCACCAACAGCAGTTATGCTTCGGCAGCCAAAAAGGCTTTCGTGATGAACAGAATTGGTGACCTTGGCTTTTTACTGGCCGTGTTCCTGATCTTTACCACTTTTGGAAGTGTAGAGTTTTCAAAGGTATTTCCTCAGGCGGCTAATTTGATGCCGGGTCATTCTACTGTGGTATTGATTACCCTGTTGCTGTTCATCGGTGCCTGCGGTAAATCTGCACAAATTCCATTGTTTACCTGGTTGCCGGATGCGATGGCAGGACCAACGCCGGTTTCGGCTTTGATCCACGCAGCAACGATGGTAACGGCGGGTATCTATATGATCGCAAGATCTAACGTGCTGTTTGACCTGGCCCCTGTGATCCAGCACCTGATTGCCATCATCGGTTTGGCTACGGCTGTTCTGGGTGCACTGATTGCGATTACACAAACAGATATTAAGAAGGTACTGGCTTATTCTACCGTATCTCAATTGGGCTATATGTTCCTTGGTCTTGGTGTTGGTGCCTATGATGGGGCCTTCTTCCATGTGATTACCCATGCTTTCTTTAAAGCTTTGTTGTTCCTGTGTGCAGGTTCTGTAATCCATGCGATGCACCATGAACAGGATATGAGACATATGGGTGGTTTACGTAAGAAATTACCGGTTACCTTTATTACCATGCTGATTGGTACCATTGCCATCGCAGGTTTGCCGCCTTTCTCTGGTTTCTTTTCTAAAGACGAGATCCTGGCACATGCTTATCAATACAATAAAGTAGTTTGGGCGATCGGTGTATTTACCGCCTTCCTGACTGCCTTCTATATGTTCAGAATGTTGTATTTAACCTTCTATGGTAAATATAGAGGAACACATCATGCAGAAGAGCATATTCATGAGTCACCTTCGACCATGACATTGCCATTGATTGTTCTGGCGGTTTTATCTGTGTTCGGCGGTGTATTGAACATCCCTGAGTCTTTAGGGGGACATCAATGGCTGGCCCACTGGTTAACTCCGGTGATTGCTCACCATGCAGAAGGACCTGATCATGCTACAGAATATATGCTGATGGGGGTTTCTGTAATAGGTGTATTGATCTCGATCGCTATCGCTTACAACAAATACAACAAACAAGGTCATGTACCTGTTCCTGATGAAACAAAGAGATCTGCTTTTGCAAATCTTTCCTACCATAAATTTTATATTGATGAACTTTACGATCTGATCATCAGAAGGCCGCTGGATGCGTTTTCTACGTTCTTCTACAAAATCGTTGACCGTAAGATCATCGACGGAATTGTGAATGGTTTGGGCTGGGGTACTTCGGAAACCAGTAAAGGTTTGCGTTTATTGCAGACCGGAAATGTAGGGTTCTATATTTTCATGATGGTGGCTGGAATCATCTCTTTGTTATTGTATACTTATTTATCTATCTAAAAGATCGTTCAAACAAGCATAATGGAACAACTTTTAATACTTCTTATATTTCTACCTCTGGCTGGTGCTTTAGTGACGGCGTTTGCCGGCAAAGCAGCAAAATATGTAGCTTTGATCTCTGCAATCGTATCTCTGGCTATTACAGCTGTTGTAGCGGTTAATTTTATTCCGGATGCAAGCACACAGTTTGTGGTGAACTGTCCGTGGATCCAGGAACTAGGCATTAGTTTTCATGCGGGGATTGATGGCATTAGCCTGATCACTGTTCTGCTGACCAATGTTTTGATTCCGATCATTGTCCTGGCCAGTTATCAGCATGATTACAAAAGGGCGAATGCTTTTTATGCCCTGATCTTATTTATGCAGGCGGGTTTGCTGGTGGTATTTACCGCTTTAGATGCCTTCCTGTTCTATATTGGCTGGGAAGCAGCATTGATCCCTGTGTATTTTATCTGCGCGGTTTGGGGTGGTAAGGACCGTATTAAAGTGAACATGAAATTTTTCGTGTATACCATTGCTGGTTCATTGTTTATGCTATTGGGTATCATCTATCTGTATTTACAAAACCCGGCGCACAATTTTGATATTCAGGCTTTTTATAAGCTGAACCTGGATGCGACACAACAAGGCTGGATTTTCTGGTCTTTCTTTATTGCTTTTGCTATTAAAATGCCGGTATTTCCTTTCCATACCTGGCAACCGGATACCTATACAGAGGCGCCTGCAACAGGAACGATGCTTCTGGCAGGTATTATGCTGAAAATGGGTATTTATGGTGTGATCAGATGGTTGTTGCCAATTGTTCCTGCAGGTGTTCAGGATTGGGGCACTACGGCAATTATATTATCCATTATTGGTATTGTCTACGCCTCCGTTATTGCTTTTACACAAAAGAATGCAAAGAGGCTGGTGGCTTATTCTTCTATTGCACACGTTGGGCTGATCTCTGCGGGTATCTTTGCTTTGAACACGCAGGGTATGCAAGGTGCGATGATCCAGATGTTGAGCCATGGTATCAATGTGATTGGTCTGTTCTTTGTTCTGGATATCATTTTCAACAGAATGAAGACCAAT
Organism: Pedobacter nutrimenti; assembly: GCF_032678445.1. Lineage (GTDB taxonomy): Bacteria > Bacteroidota > Bacteroidia > Sphingobacteriales > Sphingobacteriaceae > Pedobacter > Pedobacter nutrimenti_A. The sequence continues at coordinate 191,255 of NZ_JAVTSQ010000002.1, read as the reverse complement.
AAGATTGCAGATCTGGGTGGTATTGCAAGTAAGGCACCGCACTTGGCTATTGCTTTTCTGATCATCGTATTTGGTACGGTTGCTTTACCTGGAACCAATGGGTTTATCGGGGAGTTCCTGTTGCTGATGGGCGTTTATCAGTTTAACCTGTGGGCAGCGGTATTTGCCGGACTGACCATCATTTTTGGCGCAGTATATATGCTGAGAATGTACCAGGGTATTATGCTGGGCAAAACCAACGAGCTGACCATTGGCTTTACAGACATCAAAGGATCTGAAAAATTAGTATTATATATCATTTGTGCGTTGATCATTGTACTGGGCGTATATCCAAAGCCCGTCCTTCACTTATCTGAAGCGGCTGTACAACAATTAATAGAACAGGTAAATCAAAAATTAACATCGGTAAACTAAGGAAATGAATATCATTATAACAATTGCGGTTACAGCTTTAGTAGTTCTTTATGCAGGTTTGTTTAAAGCTAAAAAAGCGTTATTACCTATTTCCATTATTGGTCTGCTTACCTCACTGGCTTTTGTTGTTACCTCATGGAATACCAATCAGGTGTTTTACGGCATGATGCAAATGGACAATTTTGCGCTTGCTTTTTCAGGCCTGACCATTTTGGGTACCCTTCTGATCTTATTACTGACACAGAATTATTTCTCCAAAGACAGTGAAAATATAGCAGAATACCTGACCTTGATCCTTTTTTCCCTTGCTGGTATTGTGATCATGGTTTCCTATAAAAACATGTCGATGTTGTTCATTGGCCTGGAAATTATGTCGGTGAGTTTATACATTCTGGCTGGTATTCGTAAAAACAATTTTGCTTCCAATGAAGCTTCACTGAAATATTTTTTAATGGGTGCCTTCTCTACAGGTTTCCTGTTGTTTGGGATTACGCTGATCTATGGTGCCACCGGATCTTTCGATTTAGAAGTGATCAATAAATACCTGGTTGGAAATTATACAGCGGTTTCACCTTTGTTCTATCCGGGGATCATCTTAATGATGATTGGTCTGAGCTTTAAGGTAGGTGCTGCACCTTTTCATTTCTGGACTCCGGACGTGTATGAAGGCTCTCCAAGTCTGGTAACAGCTTTTATGTCTACGGTAGTTAAAACTGCGGGATTTGCTGCCTTTTTACGCTTATTCGCGGATACATTTGCACCATTGCATGACTTCTGGTTGCCACCATTGATGGTAATTGTTTGTTTGACTTTATTGATTGGCAACGTAACGGCGCTGTTCCAGAAAAGCTTCAAAAGAATGCTGGCTTATTCCAGTATCTCTCACGCGGGTTATTTGTTGTTCTCCCTGGTGGCATTGACTTCAAGATCAGCAGGTGATGTACTTGTTTATGCCTCTGCTTATACTTTTGCCAGCATTGTGGCTTTCGGTGTATTGATCCTGGTGAAACAAAAGACCGGAAGTGATAACTTTGAGAGCTTTAACGGCCTGGCTAAAAAGAACCCGCTTGCTGCATTGGTCCTGACTGTTGCCATGTTGTCTCTGGCAGGGATTCCTTTAACAGCGGGCTTTATCGGTAAATATGTCATGTTCCTGAATGTGATGAATGACTATAGAATCTTCCTGGTTGCTTTTGCTATTTTAAATGCCCTGGTTGGCTTCTATTATTACTTCAGAGTTATTGTGGCCATGTACTTTAAAGAAGGCAATGAAGTTAGTCTGGATACGCCTGTGCAATACAAAGTTGTACTGATCCTTTCTGTAGCTGTTACCGTCATTTTGGGTATATTTCCGTCCATAATTTTAAATTTGATATAACGGGCTTCTCTTGATAATTATTTGTAGTTTTACGAATAATTGAACTATGCACGAATTCTGGAATTCATTACAGCACTTCATCGATCCTGAGAAATTACTAAAAGAAGGTGGTTTTTATGTGGTGTTGTTCGTGATTTTTGCAGAAACGGGCTTGTTTTTCGGATTCTTTTTGCCGGGAGATTATCTCCTGTTCCTGGCTGGCATGTTCGTTGCTACAGGTAAATTAGACATCAGTATTTATATGTTGGTGCTAGGGCTTTTTATAGCAGCAGTACTGGGTAATTTTACAGGCTACTGGTTTGGACGTAAGACCGGGCCTGTATTGTATCATAGAAAAGACACCTTCTTTTTTAAAAAGAAGTATTTAAAGGCGGCGGAAGAATATTACAATAAACAGGGCGCATTTGCATTGATTATGGGTAGATTTGTGCCGATTGTTCGAACTTTTGCACCGATTTTTGCTGGTGTGGTTAAACTGGAATTTAAAAGGTTCGCATTTTATAACATAGCCGGTGGATTATTATGGATTTCATCCTTAACTTTACTGGGCTATTTTTTAGGTAAAAGATTTGAAAAAGAGATTAATGCTTATTTATTATATATAATTACTGGATTTATTGTGATTACATCGATCCCTTTGATTTATACCTTTGTTAAAGGGAAGGTGCTGAGCAGCAATAATGATAAAACAACAAACACTGATTAATAAAAAATGACTAAAGACGATCACCATCCGTGGCATAATGTTTCTCCCGGCGCTAAACTGCCTGAATTTGTAAATGCAATTATCGAAATTCCTAAAGGATCCAAAGCAAAGTATGAGATAGATAAAGAATCCAATTTAATTAAATTAGATCGTGTTCTTTTCTCTTCAGTAATGTATCCGGCCAATTATGGCTTTATTCCTCAAACGTATTGCGACGATAATGACCCTTTGGATATCCTGGTTCTTTGTTCTGTAGATGTGTACCCGCTTTCTATTATTGAAGCGAAAGTGATTGGGGTAATGCATATGGTAGACAATGGGGAACAGGATGATAAGATCATTGCAGTAGCTAAAAATGATATGTCTGTAAATTACATCAACGACATTTCAGAGCTTCCTCCGCATACCATGAAAGAAATTGTACGTTTCTTCCAGGATTATAAAGCGCTGGAGAACAAAAATGTAACTATTGAGGATTTACTGGGTGTGAAATTTGCGCACAAGGTGATCCATGAAAGCATAGAGCTTTACGATAAAACATTCAGAAATAATTCTTAAATGGGCTTTCAGATATTTTTAACCTTTTTCCTGGTTGTGTTGAACGGTTTCTTTGTTGCAGCAGAGTTTGCAATTGTAAAGGTCCGTGCTTCACAAATAGAGATTAAAGCTAAATCAGGTAGTAGAGTAGCTAATATTGCCAAATACATTACCCAACATTTGGATGGATACCTGGCTGCAACGCAGCTGGGTATTACGCTGGCATCTCTTGGTTTGGGCTGGGTTGGAGAATCTGTTATGGAGCATCTTTTACACAATCTGTTAACAGTACTGGGGTCTTCTCCGGAGTTTATAGATTCGTTTTCGAAGACTGCTGCACCTATTATTGCTTTTTGTTTCATCACCGTTATGCACATTGTATTTGGTGAGCTTGCCCCAAAATCTGTGGCCATACAAAGACCTGTTGCAACGACATTATTTGTGTCTTTGCCCCTGCAGATTTTTTATGTGGTGTTCAGGCCGTTTATCTGGTTGCTGAATGGTTTTGCCAATATTATTCTGAAGGCATTTGGCATCAATACCGTAGGCGGTCATGAAGCGGTACACAGTACCGAAGAACTGTACTACCTGCTGGACCAGGGAAAGGAAAGTGGTGCATTAGATACCAATGAGCATGAACTGATCCGGAACGTTTTTGACTTTAATGAACGTGTAGTGAAGAACATCATGGTGCCGAGAACCAAAATTTCGGGTATTGAGTTGTCTACCCCGAAGGAAGAGGTGATTGAGAAGATCATTGCTGAAGGCTACTCGCGTTTGCCGGTATATGATGATATTATTGACAAGATCATTGGTATTATCCATGCCAAGGACGTATTGCCTTTACTGGCAAGTCATAAAGACTGGACTTTAAAGGACATCATCCGTAAACCTTATTTTGTTCCGGAAACCAAAAAGATCAATGATCTGCTGAGTGAACTTCAGCAGAAAAGGATCCAGATTGCTATTGTGATTGATGAATTTGGCGGAACTGCAGGTATGGTGACCCTGGAGGATATTGTGGAAGAGATTGTGGGCGAGATCCAGGATGAATATGACGAAGAAAAACCGAATGTGGAGAAGATCTCGGATACGGAATTTATCATCAATGCCTATGCAACTGTTTATGATGTGAACGAGCATTTGCCGCATGACCTTCCGGAAGATGAAGATTTTGATACCGTTGGAGGTTTGGTTTCTCATGCCTTTGGAAGAATTCCGGAAGTTGGAGACAGCGAGGAATGTTATGGTTATCTGTTTACCATTCTGAAAAAGACGGAACAGAATATTGAGACCATTAAACTGGAACTGGTGATTGCTAAAGAAGATCAGGTCGATAATCATTAAACCTTCTACACATGCATGTTTTCTATACGCCGGATATCAATGCTGATCAGTATACTTTAAATGAAGAAGAAAGCAGGCATTGTACAAAAGTATTACGTTTAACACTTGGTGACCACGTTTTCCTGATTGATGGAAAGGGTGGATTTTATGAGGCGGAAATTATCCAGGAAACCAAAAGGAATGTTTCTCTTCGTGTGCTGAATGTGCAGCGGGAATATCAAAAGAGAAACCATCATTTGCACATTGCTGTAGCACCTACTAAAAATATCGACCGGATAGAATGGTTCCTGGAAAAGGCAACAGAAATTGGGATAGATGAAATCACTCCGATTATCTGCGAACGTTCGGAACGTAAAGTAGTCAAAGAAGACCGCTTATTCAAAGTAATCACCTCTGCCGTTAAACAATCATTGCAGGCTTATCATCCAGTACTCAATGCCGCGGTATCCTTAACTGATTTTGTGAAGCAAAGTCATGCCGGAACTAAAATGGTTGCACATTGCGTGGATGGTGAACCCAGACAATACATCAGCGAGCTGATCCGGCCGCAAGAACATTATACCATTTTAATTGGCCCTGAGGGAGATTTCAGTCCAAATGAAATTGCCCTGACTTTGGAAAATGGTTTTAAACCTTTAACTTTAGGTAATACCCGGCTCAGAACCGAAACTGCAGCACTTGCAGCCTGTTTTGAGGTGAATTACTTAAATCGATGAACACCAGACAGCTTGTTTTTTTTGCCGGACTGATCTTGCTGCTGAGCAGTTTTAGTCCGCCTACCTATAAAATTGCTAAACTAAAGTATAGCGGTGGAGGTGACTGGTATGGTAACCGTACCGCATTACCTAACCTGGTGAAATTTTGTAACCAAAACATTTTTACGAATTTTTCAACTGATGAGGCAACGGTAGAGGTTGGAAGTGCTGAAATCTTTGATTATCCGTTCGTGTACCTGACAGGACATGGAAATGTGGTGTTTAGTGAGGCAGAGTCGGCAAACCTCAGAAAATACCTGGTTGGTGGTGGTTTTCTCCACATTGATGATAATTATGGGCTGGATAAGTTTATCCGCAAGGAAATGAAAAAGGTGTTTCCTGAATTGGCTTTCGTGGAACTGCCGGTCAATCATCCGCTCTACCAGCAGCACTTTAAGTTTCCCAATGGGCTTCCAAAGATTCATGAGCATGATGGAAAGCGGGCACAGGGCTTTGCCTTGGTTTGGAAGGGGCGGGTCGTGTGTTTTTACACCTATGAATGCGATCTGGGGAATGGATGGGAAGATTACGGGACTTATCCCGGTGATACACAAGAAAAGAGAACAGAGGCGCTTAAAATGGGCGCTAATCTAATACAGTATGCTTTAACACAATAATTATGTACAAAGTAAAAGTAAACGATCAGTACAGCTTCGAAATTGAAGCAGAACAAGAGGGTTTGAAAGTGGACGGGGAAATGTTGAGTTTAGATAGAGCAGTGTTGACAGATGGCCATGCCCATATGATTTATAAAGACCGCTCCTATCGTGTAGAAATGGTTTCTGAAGACAGGGAGGCAAAACAGCTGGAGGTTAAAGTGAACGGAAGAATGTACGTTGTTCATATAGAGGACCAGTTTGATCAGTTGCTGAAACAACTTGGTATGGACAATTTATCGGCGAGCAAGGTGCAGGAGATCAAAGCGCCAATGCCTGGCCTGGTGTTAAATGTACTGGTTACCGAGGGGCAGGAAGTGAAGAAAGGGGATAGTTTATTGGTGCTGGAGGCTATGAAGATGGAAAATATTATAAAATCTACTACAGATGGTGTGGTGAAAAGGATTGCTGTTAAACATGGTGAAAAAGTAGATAAGAATGCAGTATTGCTGCAATTCTCCTGATTTACAGTTAGGAACAGAATACAGAAAGAGCCCTCCGACAAGAGGGCTCTTTCTGTATGGGTTCAGGAAAACAAGCAGGTTTAGAACTTGCTTGAACTGAATTTCTTTTGAGGTTTTACTTTGAATTCGCGTTTCCCTGCTGTGCTGATTTCTGAAGCACCCAGCATGGTCATTGCGCATCTGAAGCCGATATCTGCAGAGGATTCATCCTGTTGTAAGAATCGTCTTGCCGCTGGATTTAACCAAATGGCCTGGTCATTCCAGGAACCTCCTTTATACACTCTTGATTTATTGTTTACCAGTGTAGTTTCTCCGTACAGGCCGTTTTCGCGGTCCCTGTAGCCTCTTTGATCAGCATAGGAGTTGGAAGAGGCTGCTGCAGCAGGTTTTGCTTTAGCCGCTGTATCTGTAGCTGCAGGAGCAGTAACCGGGGCACTTCCTGCAGGGATTCCTGCCTGACGCTCTGCCCAGGTTTGTTTTTTAGCATTTACTGCAGGCAACAGGATTGGTTTTCCGTATTTATCTTTGGCAATTTTTCCTGTGATGGGATCCATTGTCTTTTTGTCCTGGTAGAAGTTTCCGCGGTAAGGATTGAGCGGGTCAACGGCTTCAAATGTGGTTGGACGGTAGACGTCGGCAACCCATTCATTTACGTTTCCTGCCATATTGTACAGACCAAAATCGTTTGGTGTGTAAGATCTTACCGGAGCTGTAATTCCTCCCTTATCATTCAAAGCACCGCCTACGCCCATATAGTCACCCTTGGTGCGTTTAAAGTTGGCCAGGATCATACCTCTTGTCTTTTTCTTTGCAGAACTCAGACCAAGGCCGTTCCATGGATAGATTTTGTTGGTATTGATATTTTCGTATTGGGTATTTCCAATCAGGCCTAAGGCAGCATATTCCCATTCCGCTTCTGTAGGAAGACGGTAAGGTTGTTTTAGAATACCATCTTCGAGTCTTACATTACGGGTTGGCGCATTTTTGGTGTTGTTGGTGGTTTGGGTCGCTGAAGGACTCAGGTCTTTCATTGCTTTTTTTCCTTTGTCATCAATCTGGCCATTCAGGTACATGTCGGTATTGAAGGGCTCGGTTGGTTTTGGCGAGGATGCGATCGCAGCACCTTTTCCACCTCCGTTTAAATCTTTGTACGAAGTCATATAGCCACGGTCGCGAAGCAGAAGCTCATTGACCCGGTCTGTTCTCCAGGCGCAATAGCGATTGGCTTGTTCCCAGGTTACACCAACGACAGGATAGTCCTGGTAGGCCGGATGTCTCAGGTAGTTGTCTACATAAGGTTCATTATAGGAAAGCGGTCTGCGCCAAACCAGGGTGTCCGGAATTTCATCATAATAATATTCATGGTCATCCGGGTAAGTTCTCCTGATCCAGTCCAGATACTCCAGCCAGTTGGTGTTGGAGACTTCTGTCTCGTCCATATAGAAGGAAGAAACCGTGGTTTCTCTTTTCTGGTTGTAATTTCCGAGTTCCTGACCGGGTGCTTCTATAGCGCTGCCGCTCATCACAAAAACGCCACCCTCAATTTCTACCAGTCCGGGGCCCGGACCTCTTTTAAACTTATTGTTAACTTGAAACCCCCCGTACTCCTTTTTATTATAAGCCATTCCTGTTTTATCAGAAGTGCCGTTTTTTTTGGAGGAACATGAAGTAAACAAGATTATGATCGTTAAGAAACTAAATGAATATAGGGGGATTCTTTTCATCTATTGTTTTATTTTATTTTTTGTCCGATGAAGCCTTTAACAATTAAAATAACTATTTCCCTGTGCGTGGAATCATTATTTTAATCCTCTCGGGTTCATCGGAACCGAGTGTTTTTTTCTTGCAGGTGTTGGTAAATCGCACCCACTTGATAAAATTACATAAAAAAAGGTTTATGCGCCAAAATATTTATTATAAAGGCTGTTTAAGCTTATAAAACCACAGATCCAGATGGAGATGAATTAAAACGGCCTTAAACCTGAATAATAATTTGAAAATCGGAAACGCAGTGCTAACTTGCGTAACAGAATTATAACATATGGGTTTTAAGTGTTTTCTGATCGCAGGCATTGGCTTGTTGGGATTGCTTATTCTTTCCGGCGATCTGAAGGCTCAGGGACTTCCGTCAGGTGCACAGAGCAATGGAAGTGGGGGAAGTAATGTGATAACGGCAGTCCCGTTCCTGCTGATTTCCCCCGATGCGAGAGTAGGAGGTATGGGAGAGGCAGGGGTTGCTGTACTTCCAGACGCGAACGCGATGAGTAACAACCCATCTAAACTTGCTTTTCTGGATCAACGCTATGGCTTGTCCCTGTCTTATAGCCCCTGGTTGAGAAACCTGGTTTCGGATATTAACCTGGGTTATTTAAGTGGATTTTATAAAATTGACGACCGGAACATAATAGGAGGTTCTTTGCGGTATTTCTCCTATGGGAAAATACAGCTTACAGATGCAAATAAACAGGATCTGGGTACCTACAGTCCCAATGAATTTGCTATAGACGGTACCTTTTCAAGACGTTTTGGCGACTCCTTTTCTTTAGGAACTTCTTTAAGGTATATCCGTTCAGCTTTGTCTACCGGACAGTTTAGCGGCGGGCAGCAGGTAAAAGCAGGCCAGTCGGTTGCTGTCGACGTTTCTGCTTATTTTAAAAAACAAACCTATTTTCTGGGCTCTGATGCCATCCTGGCTGCCGGAGCCAATATCTCTAATATAGGGACAAAGATGAGCTATACAGATGTGGGTAAAGCCTATTTTTTGCCAACCAATCTTAGAATTGGGGGGGCATCAACCTTTTTGGTGGATGATATGAACCAATTTACCCTGGCTATCGATTTTAACAAGCTTTTGGTGCCTACGCAGCCGGAATATGATGGAAATGGCAATATCGTTAAAGGAAGGGACCCAAATGTTTCAGTTCCTGCCGGGATTTTTGGTTCTTTTGGGGATGCGCCTGGTGGATTTAGTGAAGAACTTAAGGAAATTAATATAGCCGCAGGTCTTGAATACCTGTATGCAGGTAAATTCGCGTTGCGCGGGGGATATTTTTATGAAAGCCCGGATAAGGGAAACCGTCGTTATCTTACCCTTGGAACTGGTTTTAAATACGATATTTTAAATATAGACTTCGCGTACCTGGTGGCCTCTCCCCAGAAAAGCCCGATGGCGAATACACTCCGGTTTACCCTGCTGTTCAATTTTGGAGGCGGCAGCAAATAATTTATAGAGAATACATATGAAGATTAAAGTAGGATTTGGATTTGATGTGCACCAGTTAAAAGATCAGCATCCATTTGTAGTAGGGGGTGTTAATTTGGAACATCACAAGGGTGCTTTTGGCCATTCTGATGCGGATGTATTGCTACATGCTATTTGTGATGCCTTGCTTGGGGCCGCAAATTTGAGAGATATCGGCTTTCATTTTAAGAATACAGATCCAAGGTGGAAGGGGATCAGCAGTGTAATCCTGTTACAGGAGACGGCTAAAATGTTGCAGGAAAAAGGTTGGTCTATTGGAAACATAGATGCGATGCTTTGTCTGGAAGCACCTAAGATCAACCCACATATTCCTGCAATGCAGAAAAATATTGCGGAGGCCATTGGCCTTTCTGAAGAAGATATTTCTATCAAGGCCACTACAAATGAGCAAATGGGTTTTATTGGCAGGGAAGAAGGTGTGGTGGCTTATGCGGTTTGTCTGATCGAGAAAAATTAAGCGCTCCCGTCAAACAATTGCAGGAGGTAAGGGTTTTAGTTGAAATCCTTTTGTTATGATAAATGTAAAGAAATATAGCTTTTTAATTGCTTTGCCTGTACTGCTCGCCGCTGGCTGTATAGGTGATAAGGGAAGTGAGAACAGAACTGATACTTTAAAGGTAGACACCTCAAAACATTCTGATCCAAACGCGGGATCGAATGGTACGGGCATTAATGAAGCCCCTGCGGTGAACACCGGAAGAGGGACCATTATGAAAGATACAGTAAAAACAGATAGTACTGCAAAAAGCAAAAAACCATAAAAAAGGCTTTAACCTGGAAGCGGGTTAAAGCCTTTATCAATTGTTCTGGAAAATTAATCTTCCAGGAAACCAAATTTTCCCTGGTTGTAATCGCTGATTGCCTGTTGTATTTCTTCAGGCGTATTCATTAAGAACGGGCCATAAGCAGTAACAGGTTCATCAATAGGTTCTCCGCTTAGAACTAGCACTACACTGGGTTCTAAAGCTTCTATTTCGATTTCCTCGCCCTCCGGGCTGAAGTGGATGAACTGATTGGTCAGGGCAGTCTCTGTCTGATTGATCCTGATCTTTCCTTCAATAACCACAAAGCCCGTGTTGTACGTTGCAGGAAAGTTAAAGGTCGCCTTTGCTCCGGCATGTAACCTGGCATTATACACATGAACAGGAGTAAAGGTACTGGCGGAACCTTTTACACCCTGATAGTTGCCTGCAATCACTTCAATTTGTCCGCCATGGTCAGGCAGATCAACCCTGTTGATTTCATCATGTTTCAGCGCCTGGTATTTAGGCCTGCTCATTTTGTATTGCGACGGCAGGTTTACCCAGAGCTGGACCATTTGAAAAGGGCCTCCACTTTTGCTATAGGTTTCTTCATGGTATTCTTTATGCAGTATTCCGCTTGCAGCGGTCATCCACTGCACGTCTCCCGGGTAAATGACACCGCTGTTTCCGGCGCTGTCATGATGCGCTACGGCACCATGGTAAGCGATGGTTACCGTTTCAAAGCCCCTGTGAGGGTGTACACCGACGCCTCTTGGCTCATTTCGTGCTGAAAAATCAATTTTCGCATTGTAATCGAGCAGGTAAAACGGGCTCATATTTATTTTATAGCCTCCAGGGAAAAAATTGTGGACCCTGAAACCGTCGCCTACCATATGAGGTGCCGGTGCATTTAAAACTGCAGCCACCGACTTTGTTGTTGTTTTCATTTGTTTCCTTTCTGTTGAAAAGGATGTTGCAATTAGGCTTGTTTTACAAACTGCAATTCACCCAGTATACGGACTTCTTCACTCACCATTACACCACCTGTTTCCAGGGCTGCATTCCAGTTTAATCCGAAGTCTGTTCTTTTTATCTTGCCGCTTAGTGTAAAACCGGCTTTGGTATTTCCCCAGGGATCTGTAGCGATACCTCCAAATTCAACGGTCAGTTGAACGGGTTTGGTAATGCCTTTGATCGTTAAGTTTCCTTTTAATGCATAGTCGTCTCCGTCTTCAGACAATACGCCAGAGTCGAAAGTCAGCAAAGGGAACTGATCAGCATCAAAGAAGTCAGGACTTTTCAAATGGTTGTCTCTATCTGTGTTGCCGGTGTCTATAGAGGAAGGTTTCGCTTCGAAAGAAACTTTTGCATGATTGAAGTCGTCACCTTCAGAAACCAGTTCAGAAGTGAATTCGTTTAATTTTCCTGTTACCGTAGTGATCATTAAATGTTTTACCTTGAACTGCAGTTCGCTGTGGGTTGGGTCTAAAGACCATTTAGTTGTTGCCATAATATTTTAATTATTAGATTGATTAATAATACAGCACAAAATTACGGCCAAGACATCAGCCCCGCATTGATCTAGGATAAGAAATGCTTATGGTTGGAAATGTTTGTGTGCAAGGTCTTTACGTACCCGGCTTAGCGATTCAGGTGTGATGCCCAAATAAGAGGCAATCATCCATTGGGGAACCCTTAAAGTGAGATTGGGATAGAGTTTGATGAAATCCAGGTACCGCTCTTCTGCAGTGGCGCTTAAGAGCATATTGATCCGTTTCTGCATAAAGCGGATGGCATTATTTAGCATGGTGCTGTTGAGCGGATTCATACAGGGTACAATTTCTGCGGCCTCATTGATGAAGTCTTTTGGCATCAGGATGGCCTGAGTGGACTCAATGGCATCTATAAAGAAATCAGAAGGTTCATTGAAATGGCCGTTGCGTTCAGAAAGCCACCATTGTTCGGGTGCAAACTGGATGATATGGGTTTTCCCTTTGGCATCGATGGAGTAACTGCGCAGCAATCCATTGAGCACAAAAAAGCCTTGTGTAGAAAAATCGCCTTTCATCAGGATCATTTCATTTTTACTGAAAGTTTTTACCTTCAGTTTATGTGAAATAAGATCAAATTGTTCATCAGTTATCGCTACTTTCTTTTGCAAATATTCCTTGAAAGGTTCAAGCATAGGGGTTATAGATAAAGTCTATTTCTTTTCTGGTTCGATATTGGAAAAATCTACACCGCACTTGCAGTTTGATCCGCAGCCATTTTTTTTTGGGCTGACAGACTTGTACACCATGCGGCCAACGTAGAACAGTGCGCCTGCAAAAAGAATGATCACTAATATGGTCTGAATATCCATAACACAAAAATAAAAAAGAAATGAAGCGGTGCCGTCTTTCAAATGTAAATTTACTTCTCCATTAATCCAACAGTTCCACCTACCCAGTCGAAATCTTTATTATAACGTACGCCGATCATTTTTCCCCGGCTCAGTCTTGCCAGATTGATGCAAAGCTGTGGTTCGCCATTTTCCGGCCACAGGTACATGAGACGGATTTCTGCTTTTACACCGCCATCCAGGGCTTGCACGACAGGTTCGTATTGCACTTTTCGTTGCAGGATCCAGTTCTGCGGATCCTTTACATTTTTAATGTCCTGGAGTTTTACATCAATGATTACACCCAGGCCGGCAAAAGAAAACAGTGGTTTCAGTACATAGTTTTCCAGGTCTGACGGAAGGGGATCGATTTCGTTCAGGAAGCGGGTTTCGGGCACAAAATCACTTTTCAGGAAAGGCATGGTATACTTGCTGATCCTGTAAAACCAATTGGGGTGAGTAATCCATTCGATATCCAGGGGTATTCTGGGGTCAAAGCTCTGTTCAAACAAATGTGTTTTGTTTTCTATTTCATCAAAGATCAGGCGGTTATAAATGCGTTTCAGGCGGATTTTCTTTCCGTTTTCTTCATAAAACAATTGATCGCCTTCCCTGAAAATATCGGTGAGACTGAGTATTTTCAGTCCGGTATATTTCTGGGTGAGGTAAAAGTCGATCGCTGTTTTTTGATCAGGTGCATCGATGTCCATCAGGGCAACCTCGTGCGGCTGATGTTCTCCGATCAGCACTTCCTTTAGCAGATTGACGTATTGTTCCTTGTTCATCTGGTTGAAAAACGGGCTGAATGAAGCCATTTCATCCAGTTCATAGCACCCGATGTATTGCGCTGCCAGATGGGCCTGAAAGCCGTATAAGGAAGGGAATCCCTGCAATTCTATCAGTTTAGGGATCAGTTCTCCATTTTGATCTCTACATATCCCAAAATCAAAAGTTAAGAAATGAGGATGTTTTTCGTCTCCCGGGACTTTCCATTGATCCGGGATGGATTTGCTGGTTAGCTCCTTGAAACCCGGCTGACGGATCAGGCTGATGATCTCTTCGCCGGCAGCAATAAGTTTCTCCTGCAGGTCGGGGGGGATGAAAATAGGTGTTTCTGCAACTCTGAAGGAAATTGGAAGCAGGTCCTTTGTTAAATTTTGGAGGAACGAGCTATATTTTTGATGCGTAAAATTGCTGTTGAATTGTTTTCTATACTTGCTGATCATGTTCCTTCTCCTGTAATAGTTGGATGGCTTCGTTTAAAAAATTAGGTAGTATAATCCGCTGGGTTAGGCTAATCCGTTCCGGATCGCCCAGGCTGTTGAGCATGTCCAGGTACTTTTCTTCTCCATGGTTCTCTGTAATCGCGGCTTTTTTTTCCTCCTGCAGCAAGTACATTTTCATGCCCACCGGATCGGCTTCCGGGTGGAATTGTGTGCCCACAAATTCTTTTGAAAAACGGATGGACATAATGCAGCGTTCCAGGTCTACATGTGGCCTTTCTTTTTCGATAGCGAGTATTTCTGCTCCGGTGTTACTGAATTTGTCCTCATCCGGGGAGATCACCTGCCAGTCGCGGCTATCTACGGAATAGAAAGGGTTCGGCAGGCCCTGGTAGATCAGGTCCTTTTCGCCTTCACTGGTTAGGGTAATGGGGAAGATGCCGAAGGCATTTGATTTGCGGCGGGTTACTTTACCCAGACCGTACTTCCTGCAGGCCAGCTGGAAAGAATGGCAGATAAAGAAGAAGGATTTTTTTTGCTCGTTTTCCTTGTTGAACTCCTCTACCTGGTCCAGCAGATGAAAAAAATGCATTTCCCATGCCACACCTTCTCCTTCATATGGACTTCCAGGGCCGCCAGAAGAGATATATATATCATATTCTATACCTGGAATTTCCTCTTTCTGTCTCAGGTCAAAGACATCGAAAGAAAGGGGGGCGCCAGTTTGTATCTTATATTGATGCAGGATCTCTTTAATTCCCCTCATGCCCTGGTTCGGTGAGCCGTTATTCATATCGATAACGGCCACTTTGATCTCTCTTTTGCTCATGTTATTTTGTTCCCAGGAGGGTTTGGGTGGTGATATAGTCTACCACCGATTCAAAACTTCCAGTTTGTTCGTATACAGCCAGTTGCCGGTCTGCTCCGGTTCCATTCTGTAAGATCTTATGCACATAATTCAGGTCTTCCCTGCAACCCAGTTCGTCCACTACATCGTCTACAAAGTCCAGCAGTTCCAAGACCAGGTTGCGACAGTTCACCTCCATTTCTTTTCCAAAGTCGATCAGGTTACCGTCTATGCCATACCGGGCAGCCCGCCATTTATTTTCATTAATAAGAGCTCTGGAATAACTGATAAATTTCATGTTCTGCAGTCTGAGTTTGTAGAGTTTGGCACAAAGCGCCTGGAAAAGGGCGGTAAATGCCATGGTTTCATCAACCAGCATCGGGCAGTCACAAATCCTGAACTCAATGGTTTCAAAGAAGGGATGAACCCGGATGTCCCACCAGATCTTCTTGGCGTTGTCTATGCTGTTGGTTTTGATGAGCAGTTTTACATAATTGTCATAATCTTCAATGCTGTTGAAGATATCGGGGATTCCTGTCCGGGGAAATTTGTCAAAAACTTTGGTTCTGAACGACTTGTATCCTGTATTTCGGCCTTCCCAGAATGGGGAGTTGGCGGATAAGGCAAAGACATGCGGTAAAAAATAACGTACCTGGTTGGCAATATGTATGGCCAGCTCCCGGGATTGAAAACCCACGTGTACATGCAGGCCAAAGATGAGGTTGGAACGGGCAGCTTCCTGCAATTCATTTACAATTTCGCTGTAACGTGGGTGTTCAGTAATCAGCTGTTTTTCCCAGTGAGAAAAGGGATGTGTTCCCGAGGCTCCGATCCGAAGACCCTGTTCACCGGCCAGCTGGGAAACGGTATGTCTCAACTGCGTAATTTCCTCCCTGGCCTGGCTGGTATTCCTGCAAATTCCGGTTCCAACTTCTACTACAGCCTGGTGCATTTCGGCCTTAACCTGATCTTTATGTATTTTTTGAGCTGCTTCTACAATTTTCTGGTCATGGGAAGTCAGCTCGCGGGTAACAGGATCAATGACCATGTACTCCTCTTCTATTCCCAGTGTGAAATCATTCATCATTATATTTGGTATTTCTATAGATGTTTATCTGGTTGGCCTTTTACAGGCTTATTTTGTTTTTTTAACCGGTGCTTTTTTCGCTGGGGCAGCTTTTGCTTTTTCCTGAACAATAGGTTTACTTGCCGGAGCTGCAGTTTTTTTTACGGTAACCAGTGGTTTTCCTGCTGCTGAAGTCTTAATGTATTCGCCCCAGGTCAGGTTATCCTGATCTGCTTTGTGCGCTTGGGCTCTTTCAATGGCATATTTCGCAGCATGTTCTACTACCCAGTCAAAATTCTCTTGTCCAACACTGGTCACTTCGGCATCCGGGGCCGGATTGCAGAAATCTATAGCATAAGGGATACCATCTCTCACCGCAAATTCTACGGTGTTGAAGTCATAACCCAGGTATTGGTTTAATTGAATCACATAATCGTGAATGGTTTGTAATAGTTTTTCGCTGGATGGGGGGGTGTTTACAGAGTAGCGCAAATGAAAAGGGTTTCTCGGTTCATACTGCATGATACGGACATACTTTCCACCAATGCAGTAGCACCGGTAGTATTCATCAAAAATGATCTCTTCCTGGAGCATCATTACAGTTTGTTTGGTTTGGCTGTGTTTGTCAAAAAAGTCCTCTTTGTCGTGAAGCTTATAAACCTCTTTCCATCCGCCGCCATCAAAAGGTTTCATATAGGCCGGAAAACCTGTGTATTCAAATATGGCATTCCAGTCCATGGGGTAGGCCAGGTTGCTGAAGGACTGTTCTGAAGTATCATCGGGATGTTCCTTTGAAGGGATCAAGGCTGTTTTGGGTACCGGAATACCGAGTTTTACAGCCAGGGCATTGTTGAAGAATTTCTCGTCCGCACTCCACCAGAATGGGTTGTTGATGACGGCAGTTCCGGTAATGGCTGCATTTTTTAAGGCGGCCCGGTAAAATGGAACATCCTGGGATATACGGTCGATAATAACGGCGTAATCCAGGGGCTCCGCCTGGAATATTTTATCGATACTTACAAATTCTGCCTGGATATCTTTACCGGCAATTTGGTTAACTCTTTTTACGAAAGCTTCCGGAAAAGATCTTTCTTTACCGAACAGGATGCCTATTTTCTTCATAAATATATCGTTTTTAAAATGCTGTTTGTATTTGTTCTTTAAAGTTGTGCAAGATATTCGGGAAACATTTGCCGCCAGATGACCCAGTCATGATCTGCGTTCTGACGAATGTCCAGCCAGTGGTTCATGCCTTTGCGGCTTAATATTTCAGACAACCTTTCGTTGTCGTGCCGGCAAATATCCCTGTCGGCGGCACCCAAAACAACCTTCATGTCCCAGAGTGCGGCACTCTGATCGTTCGGTAGAAAATCAATGGGGTTGTTGTAATAGAAATCGCCGTTGTAAAAACCGTCCATTTGCCCTCTGAGATCAAAAGCACCACTCATACTGAATAAATGGCTGACCAGCCAGGGATGCCGGAAAGCAAAGTTTGCGGCGTGGTAACCTCCGAAACTGCATCCGGCAGTAATGATCTTGTCAAATCCGGTTTCGTGTCTGGCGCGGGGTGCTACTTCTTCCAGCAGCAGCTTGTCGTACCAGATGTGGTTCTTTACGCGGTCGGCCGGATGAATGTTTTTGTTGTACCAGCTGAGCTCGTCAATTCCGTCAGGACAATAAATCTTGACTTTTCCTTCCTCAATTAAATGCCTTGCGGATTCAATAAGTTTAAAATCCTTGTTCTCATAATAACGTCCCTTGCTTGTAGGGAATAGTACGATGGGGTAACCGCCATGGCCAAAAGTGAGCATTTCGAAATCTGCACCTAGGTTTGGGCTATACCATTTTATATAGTCTTCTTGCATAAATCGAAAATTTAGGTGCTAAAAGGTAAGAAAGAACCTTTTTATAAACAAGTATTTAGAGGTGTTTTCTTACTATAAATCTGTGTTTTAAGTAAAAAAACAGAAGTGTTATCTCAAAATTTATACAGATTAATATCTTTGCGAAAAATTTTTGTGAAAGGGAATTGCTGAATTATGTATACAACCATGTTATCATCTGAAATTATCAAATCAACGCATCGTATTAAATCTCTTCATCTAAACAGGACAGTGGAACTGGAGATGTACAGTCCCGATGAGCTGATGGGGAATGAAGAAGTGAACCTGTTGCTGTTAAATGATGGCCAGGAATCGGAAGCGTTGCAAGTTCAGGAAGCACTTTCTCAATTGTATACTTCTGGTAAAATTGAGCCGCTGATTGTTGTTGCCATTAAGGCTTCAGAAGATCGTGTTCAGGAATATGGTGTTGCAGGTGTTCCTGATTTTCTTAAAAGGGGGGCGAAGGCGGACAAGTATACGGCTTTTATTACCAGTGAATTGCTTCCTTTTGTACAGGCTGAAGTGTCTGTTCCTGTAAATGGTAAACGGGCTTTTGCCGGATTCTCCCTGGGTGGCTTGTCTGCATTTGATATCGTTTGGAACAATGATAACTTATTTGATGTAGCCGGGGTGTTTTCTGGTTCTTTCTGGTGGCGGAAAAAAGACCTGAAAGATGGTTACCGGGATGATCAGGACAGGATTTTACACGAAATGATCAGAACCACAGCAGGAAAACCTGAAGTGCAGTTCTGGCTGATGACGGGTACGGATGACGAAACGGCTGACCGGAACCGGAATTTTATTATAGATTCTATTGATGATACGGTTGATGTCATCAAAGAATTGGTGGCAAAGGGCTATAAGCGGCCTGAGGATATCTTTTATTATGAGATGGTAGGCGGAAAGCATGAAGTGACCACCTGGGCAAAAGCATTGCCTGCATTTCTGACCTGGGCATTTCCAAGGAAACCGAGGTTTACGAACCTATAGTTTCAATCTGTTCGGAGGTATAGGTATAGATGCCTTTGTGCTCTTCTGTTGACTTACGGAACATGGCCATGGCAACTTTGCTGACCTTGATGCTCCTGTATTTTTTTAGCGAACCAATAAGCAGAGGGTTAAGGACGTGCATGATCCCGATCATGGTGCTTTCTCCAAAACGGCTTTCTTTTCTGTCTCCATCCAGTAAGGAAGGCTGATAGATGTGGATGGCTTTGAATGGAACGGCTTTGATCTCGTGCTCTGCTTCTCCCTTTAGTTTAGAGTAAAAAATGGAAGAATTCCTGTTGGCGCCCAGGGCTGATACCAGATGATATTGTTCTGCACCGTTGGATTGTGCCATCCAGGCTACGTCTACCGGGTATTGAAGATCTATCTTTCTGTATTGTGCAGGGTCAGGGGTTTTACTTTTAGTGGTGCCTAAGCAGCAGAACACCACATCACCTTTAATTTCGTGTGCATATTGATTTAAAAACTCAAAGTCTACAACCAGCTGACGGAGTTTGGGATGTTGTACATCCAATTCTTTCCGGACCAGGATCAATACCTGTTCATAGGTGCAGCTGTTGAGCAGCAGTGAAAGAAGGTGTGTGCCGATTAGGCCGCTTGCGCCTAAGAGGATTGCTTTTTTGCCCATGTTTGAATAACAATGCAGACCGGGAGAAGTTTTCTTCCCCCGGAAAATCAATTAAAGTTCTCTTACCCAGATGTTGCGGAAGCTCAGCGGTTCGCTTTTATCTCCATGTGCCTGTAATTTGATGGGAGATGGACCGTGTGCTTTTCTGTATGCTGGTGAGCCAATGTATTGGGTTGGACCTTTCAATTCGAAATTATTTTGTACAATAATTCCGTTAAATAGTACCGTAACCTTTGCTGGTGATTTCAGTGAGCTGTCTGCATTAAAGACAGGTGCTGTCCAGATCACGTCATAGGTTTGCCATTCACCAGGTTTCTTGGCTGCATTGAACATCGGTGTGGTTTGTTTGTAGATACTGCCGGCCATTCCATTGGTATAGGTTTTATTGTTGTAGGAATCCAGGATTTGCAGTTCGTAACCCAAATCTCCTTTGCCTATAGAAGCGAGGAATAGTCCGCTATTGCCTCTTAACTGGCCTTCTCCTGTAATGTTTGCTGGAACTCTCCATTCCAGATGCAGCTGATAGTTGCCAAAGGCTTGTTTGGTTTCAATATTTCCTGTTTTCTTGTCTACGGTTAAGATACCTCCTGAAACTTTCCATTTGGCCGGCTGGGAACGGTCGTCTGTCATAACCCATTGATCGAGGTTTGTACCATCAAAAAGAACAATGGCATCGGATGGTGCGTCTGAATTTATTTTTCCTGGTGTTACGACTTTGGGTACCGGGGTGTAAAACTCTGTGTCTTCGTGTTTGGCTTCCTGTGCGGTTGCCATGGATACACAACCCGTAATAAGGAGCGCAGCACTGAAAATGGATTTTTTTGCGTTCATAACTGTTAAATGTAATTAGCTAGACAATATAAGAGTTTTGGAGATAAAAGCTGGTTGAAAAATCAATATTACTCTTCGAGGACTGGACTCCTTGCCCCGCTTCGCTCTTGTGGCAAGGCGCCCTGAGGTCCTCGAAGAGTAATATTGATTTTTTCGAAGTGTCTATGTTTTCATTTGTTCTCAAGAGCTCGCAAGCTCGGTTTTATAGGGCGCTTAATTGGGGGGAGTCCGGGTAAGGCGCAGAAAAGGTTATGCAATTTGTTGTTGTTTTTTGAGAATTTGTTCTTGTTTTTGGGTTTAGTATGGGCTGTATAGTTTGTCCTAAATAAACTCTATCCGTTTGTAACCTTATTTCAGTGTAAAACAGAATATTAAGCTATATAAGGACGAGAGATAATATGCTTCGGAAAAGTGACGAATCAACACGAAGCCTTATTCTTAAAGCCAGGTATAATCCAGGAAGCATTGTGCTATCTCGTCTCCAATTTTGGCCTGTGCTTATACTCCTTTCCCGGACACCCCGCCCGGTTATGCGCCCAAAAAAATAATATTACTCTGAGAGGACCTCAGGGCGCCTTGCCACAAGAGCGAAGCGGGGCAAGGAGTCCAGTCCTCGACGAGTATATTATTTTTTATCAGCAAATCCTTTATTATATACCTAGTTAATAGGCTGATATATCGATTAAAAATCATATCTTTGCGCCAAATTTAGGGCGCATTATATGCAAAAAATAAGAAATATAGCTATCATAGCACACGTTGACCACGGTAAAACTACGCTGGTTGATAAGATTTTACACACTTGTTCTATTTTTCGTGACAACGAACAAACAGGTGATTTAATACTTGATAACAACGATCTTGAACGTGAACGGGGAATTACTATTGTTTCCAAAAACGTTTCAGTAAGATACAAAGACTATAAAATCAATATTATTGATACTCCTGGTCACGCGGATTTTGGCGGTGAGGTAGAACGTGTATTGAAAATGGCTGATGGTGTTCTTTTATTATGCGATGCTTTTGAAGGTGCAATGCCTCAAACCCGTTTCGTTACTCAGAAAGCACTTGCATTGGGATTAAAACCAATTGTAGTTGTAAATAAAGTAGATAAAGAAAACTGTCGTCCGGAAGAGGTTTATGAGCAGATCTTTGAATTGTTCTTTAACCTGGAGGCTACAGAAGATCAGCTTGATTTCCCTGTGATCTACGGTTCATCTAAACAAGGATGGATGAGCACAGACTATACCAAGCCGACTACTGATATTTTCCCTCTTTTAGATGCGGTAGTGGAGCACATCCCTGCAGCACCGATCAACGAAGGTACTTTACAAATGCAAATCACCTCTTTAGATTATTCTTCTTTCGTAGGTCGTATTGCAATTGGTCGTGTTCACCGCGGTATAATCAGAGAAAACCAACCGGTTACTTTGATTAAACGTGATGGCAAGATGGTAAAATCAAGAGTAAAAGAACTATACGTTTTTGAAGGTCTTGGAAAAATCCGTGCACAGGAAGTGAGTTCAGGAGATATCTGCGCTGTTGTAGGTATTGACGGTTTCGAAATTGGTGATACTATTGCTGATTTTGATGCACCAGAACAATTACCTGTAATCAAAATTGATGAGCCGACAATGAACATGTTGTTCACCATCAATAACTCTCCTTTCTTCGGTAAAGAAGGTAAATTTGTGACTTCTCAGCGTATTAAAGAACGTTTGTACAAAGAGATGGAGAAAAACCTTGCTTTAAAGGTTGTAGAAACAGAATCTCCGGATTCTTATCTGGTTTACGGAAGGGGTATTCTGCATTTATCTGTATTGATCGAGACCATGCGTCGCGAAGGATATGAGATCCAGGTAGGTCAGCCACAGGTAATCGTTAAAGAAATTGATGGTAAAAAATGTGAGCCGGTTGAGACCCTGATCGTTGATGTACCGGGTGAAGTTGCCGGAAAGGTAATTGAATTGGTTACACAACGTAAAGGTGAATTGTTGATCATGGAGCCAAAAGGTGATTTACAGCATTTGGAATTCGAAATTCCATCACGTGGAATCATCGGATTAAGAAACAATGTGTTGACTGCAACTGCTGGAGAAGCGATTATGGCACACCGTTTTAAATCGTATGAGCCTTGGAAAGGTGTAATTCCTGGAAGGTTAAATGGTGTATTGGTTTCTATGGATAAAGGTACAACTACCGCTTACTCTATTGATAAATTGCAGGACCGTGGTCGTTTCTTTGTTGATCCGGGAGTAGACATTTACGAAGGTCAGATCCTGGGTGAGCACATCCGTGACAATGATTTAGTTGTAAATATTGTTAAAGGTAAAGCCTTAACCAATATGCGTGCTTCTGGTACGGATGACAACACACGTATTGCGCCAGCAATTAAGTTCTCATTGGAAGAGGCTATGGAGTATATCCAGGCTGATGAGTATATCGAAATTACTCCGGTAAGCATGCGTTTACGTAAGATCTACCTGACAGAAAATGAGCGTAAGATCAATGCTAAAAAATTCCAGTCTTAATTTCTAAGACGGATTTAAATATAAAAAATCCTGATGGCATGGCCATCAGGATTTTTTTTTGCCGGATGGTACCGGTTTTAGAAAATGCTGTTCTTTAAAGCGGTATGACCTGCTTTCGATTGGCTTTTTCGCCATTTTTTGACTGCTTTCAGAACCTTAACATGGTAAACCACATGATAGCTCAGCATACCAAAGAAGACCCCAACGCACATACCTGCCAGTACATCGGCGGGGAAATGCTGCGCCAGGTAAATCCGGGAATAACCAACCAATATAGCACCTAGCAGGCAGGGGATCGAGATTCTGTTCTTTTTATAAACGAGAACGAGTACGGTAGCCAGGGCAAAAGCAGTTGTGGTATGGCCTGATGGAAATGAATTAGAGCTATACAAACTCATTTGGTTCATAAAAGCCGGGGTATTCAGCCCTTCTGTTTGGAAATAAAGCTTTGGCCTGGGCTGATGAAAGATGATCTTCAGCAAAGATGCCATCATTCCTGAACTCAGGAAAGCGACAAATAAAGTAATGGCTTTTTTTCTCTTGTTGCAGATCAGTAATAGTATAATAACCGCAAGACAGGTAAGTCCATCTCCCAGATTGGTGTAGACCATAAAGAAGAGGTCCAGCCAATTGGTATGGAATGGATTGAGAAGTATAAAGCCCTCTTCTTTAGTGTGAAGGAAGATGAAAAGGGAAGAGGCCAGGGCAAAGGCTAGCGCGAGCAGAAAATAATAAGGGAGGCTCCAGAGTTTTTTGAAAAGTGGGGGTGGCATTAAAATATCTTTTCATGTAAAAGTATTGAGCCTATGTGAATAGTGAGTTAAACAATTGTCAAGCTTAGCCTGTAATTCTGATATCAAATATTATCTTTTTAGCTTTGATTTTAAATATTGAATGCTATGGAATCATTACAAGGAAGAAATGCGCTGATTACTGGAGCGGGTAAAGGAATAGGTAGGGCCTTGGCTATTGAATTGGCTAAAGAAGGTGTAAATGTTGGTCTGGTAGCCCGCACAAAGGCGGATCTGGATAAAGTGGCACAGGAATTAAGTGCCTGGCCGGTGACGGTGGTGACAGCGATAGCAGATGTTGCAGATATGGCGGAGGTGAATGCTGCTGTTGCTGAAATAAAATCCGGATTGGGGACAATAGATATCTTAATAAACAATGCAGGGATCAGCAGCTTTGGGTCTTTTATGGAACTTGAACCAGAACGCTGGGAGCAGATCGTGAAAGTGAATTTATTTGGACCTTATTATGTTACGCGTGCCGTATTACCCGATATGATCGACAGAAAAACGGGCGACATTGTGAACATTTCCTCTACAGCAGGTAAAAATGGTGCCGCGGTAACCAGTGCTTACAGTGCCTCTAAATTTGCATTGATTGGAATGTCTGAGTCTTTAATGCAGGAAGTAAGAAAACACAATATCCGGGTAACAACCCTTACCCCTAGTACCATTGCGACAGATATGGCAAAGGACTTGAAGCTCACCGACGGTAATCCTGACCGCGTGATGCAGCCGGAAGATTTTGCCGAGCTGATTGTTGCTCAATTGAAGCTGAACAGAAGGGTGTTTGTTAAAGAGGCAGGCCTCTGGTCTACAAATCCTTAGGATTTATATCGCCGCAGGACTAGTCATTGGTTCTGCGGTGTTTGATAAAGTAACCCGTCAGGTTCAGCGCGATCAGAAAATGATGGAATAGATTAGGGATCAGGCCATAGTACTTACTGAAGATCCTGAAACGCTCCTTCAGACTGTCCATGTGTTTTTTCTTGGAAACACCGCCAACCAGATATTTCGCAACATAGCGGTGTGTATTTACGGTAAGCTTTGCTTTTTTTGCTGCTTTAATGATCCAGTCTATATCAGAACTGTATTTGTATTGAAGATCATAAGGTTCGGTCAGACTCTTTTTAATATAAATGGCCTGGTGGCTGATGTTCATTCCGTATCTGAAACTTTTCCAGTTGAAATTTTCAGGAACCTGATGCCGCCTTCTGCCCAGGCTTTCCCAGTTTTCGTTATACATTTCTGTCTCGCCATAATAGATATCTGCCTGTTCTGCAGTATGGAATACGGCAGACACGGTATCTTTGTCGTAGATCTCATCACCAGAATTCATGAATAGAACATAATCGCCGCTCGCAAGTGCCAGGCCTTTGTTCATCGCATCGTAAATACCTTTGTCTTTTTCAGACAGCACTTTAGCTAATTGGGATCTATAGTTGTTGATCACTTCGAGCGTTCCATCGTTGGATGCACCATCTATGATGATATACTCGATGTTTGTATAGGTTTGATGTAATACAGAAAGCATCGTGCGTTCTATGTCCTTTACATTATTGTATACGATCGTAATAACGGTTAACTTAGGTTGCATGCAGGGTTTAGATCAGCGCGGCTGTAAATTGATAAGAGATTGGTACAAAAGTAAGTGTTTTTCGGCAATAACAGCTGGAGAAAACTGTGTCAGAATTGTTCTGCGTGCCTCTTTTTGAATTTCTTCCTGGTTTTGGTGAAGGTATAACCACTCCATGCCATTGGCCAGGTCTTCTGAAGATTGATAGTCGGCAAGATAGCCGTTCTCCAGGTGTTTCACCATATCCGGGATACCCCCGGTTTTAAAAGCAATAACAGGCGTTGCACAGGAAAGACTTTCCATGACTGTATTGGGAAGGTTGTCCTCCAGTGAGGGGGTAAGGAAGGCATCTGCTGCTGAATAACATTTGGCCAGGTGCTCGTCATTACTAATGGTGCCTAAAAAGGTAGTTTTAAATGGAAATTCGGGCATTTCTGCATTTTCCTTGTTTCCAAAAATCACCAGTTCGATATCTTCTTTACGGATACCTGGTCTTTTCGAAAAGCTGTTTAATGCCTCTACAAGGTAAGAGGTGCCTTTGTGTTTGTCATTTTTTGAAGGCATAAAACCGCTCATTAAAACGAATTTTTCGGGAGCAATTTTTAAGATCTTTTTTGCTTCTGTTTTAACATATGGCTTAAAGACGGTTATTTCTATGGTGTTTGGTATCACGTCTATATGTCTTGCGCCCATTAAACTGCTGATTTTTACAGATTCGGCCATCCAGTTACTGGGTGCGACAATATGGTAGTTCAGGTTCGAATAGGCTTTCTTCTTGCGGAGCCAGTTCTTATGGGAAAAATCATTTTCTCCGCTAAATTTTAGCAAGGGGCAATGACCGCATTGCTGGTGGTAGTTTTCGCAGGCATAACGTACATGGCATCCTCCTGTGAAAGCATTGCTGTCATGAAAAGTCCATACAATTGGTTTGTCCAGATCGTCGAGTTGAGCAAGTAGCTTTGGTGTGAGAAAGCCATGGTTGATCCAGTGCAGATGGATAATATCTGCCTCTTTGACCACACGGTTTTTCACAATAGACCGCCCAAACCACTGCAGGGAGAAGGGAGTTTTTAAGGCTTTGGAAAAAAATTTGGAAAGGTACCGTTCTGCAAGGATGTTAAATATGGCAAGTGCTTTTTGTATGGGCGATTGACTAAAGGTTTTCGTTCTGGTGCTCTCCTTGAACTGAAAATAGACCATCACCTCAGATTGGACGCCTGCTGTATTTAGAGCATCACTTAACCTCAGGCATGCCCTGCCCGCGCCTCCATTTCCTTCGTAAGTGTTTATGTGTAATACTTTCAATTGCCCCAAAATAAAACTGCCCGCGTATGCTGAACATGGTTAAAAAATAGCTTCCGGGCGAAAAATACATAATATTGCTTAGTTTTCTTCAAATTAAACCCCTGAAAAAAATATTACTGATACATTTGCAAAAATGTATGGAGCTAAGATTCCGTAAAATAAGGCGGGCAGCAGCAGAAATTTTAAAGGACATAGAAAGATAAAATACGGATGGAAAACCTGTTAACAGACAGAGAATTTTGGGTGAACTACTGGGAAAGCAAAACAGATCTATCTGTTAATATCCCTGAAAATTATTTATTTAGCAAAGAGCTTAAGGATGTTGTGCAAAACCAAGGCTTAAAAAGTGCGATTGAACTGGGCGGTTTCCCTGGTTACTACGCGGTTTTTTTGAAGAAATATCTTCATTTAGAGGTGACCTTGCTGGATTATTTTGTTCATCCACCCATTACCAATGAGTTGTTGCAAAGCAATGGACTGGAGGAAAGTGATATTCACATCATCGAGACGGATCTTTTTAAATACGTTCCTGAACAAAAATACGACCTTGTTTTATCCTGCGGGCTGATTGAACATTTCAAAGATACGGCTGATATCATTAACCGGCATATTGCTTTTTTGAAGCCAGGTGGTACGCTGTTTATTACTTTACCCAATTTCAAAGCAGTAAATGGATGGTTTCAAAGGAAATTTGACAAAGACAATTATGATAAGCATAATATTGATTGCATGGATCCTGAATTGTTGGCAGGTATTTGCCGGGCAGCTGGATTGGAACAGGTAGAAGCGGCGTATTATGGGCATTTTAGCTTGTGGCTTGAAAACGAAAAACAAAGGTCATTCGCTGTCCGGATGTTTAAGAAAATACTTTGGACAGGAGGGAAGGTACTTACAAAGATCTTTCCTTTTAACTCCAGACAGCTTTCTCCTTATATTGTTTTACAGGCGAAAAAAAGCGGGACTTTGTAGTTCCGGAATGGCTGCGTTAGGTAAATGCTTAAACAGTAATCAGCCTAGCTTTTCTTTGATCAGTCGTTTAATGCGCTGCCATAAACTTCCCTTTCTATTGGATAGGAAATGTTTAATGGCCTCGTAAGCTTCTGGATTCTCTTTGATCTCTGTTGGAAAGGTTTTGACCGGTTTTGGGTTGATCACCACATTATAGATGTCGTTGATGCCGGAATGAATGCCAGAGCCGTCATGTCCTATATTGTTGACCAGGGATTGTGCAGGGTTTAAAGTTAAGCCGCCTTTCAGGAAGATTGATGCATACCAGCGGATAGCCCATGAATTATTTCTACCCTTTTTAAAGTCTTGCATTTGCTTCCAGAAGTTCATGGTCTTCTCAATAGAGAAGGCATTTCTTTTTGGGGCGTCAAATTGCTTCAGCAGTACGTCGATATTGGGTTCAAAATGTTGCCAGGCTCGCTCCCAGGTTGCCCAGCCCCAGCTGGTTGCGGCGCGGTAAAAGAAAGATTCGGGCAATTGCTTGTCTTTTAGCGGATACATGTAAGCACCTATATGCATCACCTTTTCTTCTTTTCTGTATACGTTCAGTGCTTCGTTAAAATAGGTGAGTGTATGCGGGGAGCTGATCAGGTCATCTTCAAAAACAATGATCTGTCCGTAGTCTTTAACCAGGCGGCTTACTCCGGCGATTATTGAATTGGCCAGTCCCAGATTCTCTTTTCGTTCGATGATCTCTACGGAACGGAAACCGTCGACAGTTTTTAGATAATCCCTCAGCTCTTGTACCTTTTCCTGATCTGCGGGAGTTTTAGGTCCGTCAGAAAAAATAAACAGACGACTTTCTGCAGCCAGTTCATTCTGCTGCAAAAACTTCAATGTACGTTCTGTATGTTTAGGCCGGTTGTAAACGAATAGGGCTATGGGGGCGAGATGTTGCATTTCCTAAATATCCAGACAGTTTTCGGTACGGTAAAAAACAGAGGTTGCTTTCAGGTAGAACAGTCCTGGCGAGATGCCAGAGAAAGAAAGTTCTTTGAACTGATTTTCTTTCAGGAAGCTTCGGGCTTGTTCGTATTCCGGACGTTCAGAGTCGTCCAGGACGATTACTCCGGAAGGGCTAAGGGCTTGTATACTTTCTATGCAGCAGTTCACCCTGTCGCGTCCGTCTACAATAATAATGTCGAACTTTGTGCCCAGGAGTCTGGCTTTTTTACTGTATTCTCCTCCTCTTTCGAGCTTGGTAAAGATCATTTCGGCATTTTGGGGTTTGGTGCCTGCAATCTTATGATACCAGCTCTCGTCATGCTCTACCGAAACCACTTTACTTACACGTTGTGCATAGAATAGGGTTGAGCTCCCAGAGCCGTATTCAAATACCGTTTGAGATTTGTTCAGCCTGCCGGTAATAAAGTCAATAAAGGAATAAGTTACCCATGGAAGGGCTTCACCATTGCCATCAACGGCTTGTTTGGTGTCAAATGCCCTGAACCATCCAATACTGGCGAGGTAACCTTTATGGCCATAAGATAAAAGAGCGGCGAGCCGGTCTGGCTTAGAAAGTAGGGTAGCTAATGCTTTTAGTTTACTCAACGTTTTATTATTTTTTGAAATGCAGAGATCAAAAATAATGATTTTAACATCATTATACCCTGCTGTCTTGTTTTAGGAATGAATAAAATATAAAAAGTAGAGACCACGCAGGCGATGAGCGTCGCGATTGAAGCTCCAATGCCTCCATAGCGTGGAATCAGCCAAAAATTCAATGCAATATTAATCAGGGCGCCTGCTGCTGTTCTCTGAAAGGAGATCAGAGTATATCCTTCAGCCATCAGGTACTGGGAGCTGGCAATTCCGAAAAATACAAAGATGCCAGACCAGATATGGATGCTCAGCATAGTGCCGGCTCCGGTAAAGCGGTTCCCGTAGAGCAGGTGGATAATGTCTGTTCCAAGAAAACTGATCAGAATGGCCACCGGTAGACTTATGAAGACCAGGAGGTTATACAGATTGTTGAGGCGTTTATGGTACCTTTCCGGATCTGTTTTTCTGGCATTGATCAGAGCTGGAAAAACAGAGGTGACAATAGCCATGGGGATAAAATACCAGGCCTCACTTATTTTTGCAGCGGCACTGTAAATCCCAACTTCGGCGCTGCCTTCACTTTTAAGCATGACCTGGTCAATCTTCATATAGATCGAAACCATAACCGCAGAAAGAATCAACGGAAAAGATTGTTTTAATAAAGATAATGCACGCTTAGAACGGAAATTCCATGTTGTTATTTTTAAGCCTCGCTGATGGTAGATTAAAACCAGTCCGGCTGCCAGGATGAAACCGTCAAATGTGAGGGCTGCTGCAAACCAGATCAGAGGGGCATCGATCCAAACCAACAGAATTTTAACCAGTGCCGACAGAATGACACAGATGTTTTGGACATGTACTACATATTTGGATTGAACCTGGGATTGAAAATAAGAATCTATGACATTAAAAGATTTGAAAAAAGAAGCCAGGGAAAGCAGGGCCACAATAGCCGTTAGGGGCTTGCCTGGTTGCGCGGAAAAATGGTGGAAAACAAGGTAAAGACCAATGCTGAGTGGAATAAGGATAACATTGACTCCAATACGCAGCCAGAGTGAAGTGCCCAGAATTTCATCTCTTTTTTCAGGTTCGTTAATGATTTCCCGAATGATAAAGGAGTCGAGCCCCAGGGTGCCGACAGCTGCAACAATTGCAGTTAACGCATCAGCAAAACTCAGGTCTCCAAAAGACGCAGGGCCCAGATAACGTACAATCAGGAAACTCACCAGCATGCTGAGTATTTTGCCAAACATCAGCCAGCTGGTGTTTTTGAAATACTTGCTAAATGCGGCTTCATCAAAACCTTTAAGTCCGGGGATTTTCATTCTTGCAAAGATGTGAAAATTGCAGTTATTGGGCGAAGCTTTTCTCTATCCTGTGCAATTGTTTTAAATGGTGCTTTAAATGAACCTCGGTAAAGCGAAACCATTGCCGGGCACTGAGGTAACCCAACCGCGGGTGTTTGGATTTAACATTGTCCCTGGCCCTGGGGATTTGTTTATAGCCAGCTTCCAGCTGTTTTTCAAATTGGCCGATCAGGTCTTGTGCTTCTTTTTTGGTGATGACTTTTGCTCTGCCCTCCAGTTGTTTGGGGATTTTGTACCGTCCGGGAGGCAAAGCGCCAAAGAAAAGAATAAGTTTTACTGCAAATGCGGTCGGCTTATCCTTTCCTTTTCCATTTAGACAATCTTCCAATGCCTGCAGTGATAAGAGACTTGCGTCAAAAATATGCGCATATACTTCACTGTAAGACCAGCCGCCGATGGCAGGCGTGGCCTGGAACTGGGCATCACTGATGCTTTGCAGCTTGTGGTTGTAAGCATCTGAAATCCTTTGCAGGGAAGAGAAAATGGTGGCTGTATTCATTTTAACGGGTTGAGGGTGCATTCTTTAAAAAGTCCATCAATCCATCCTGTCCGTGGAGGAATTTGAAGCTATTTTTTAAAGTATAATAGTTGTTCTTGTCTACCGTTACGCTGTAGGCTCTTTTTGCAACGTCCAGCCCCTGATCTTCAAAGTCAAGGGAGCGAATGATCTCTCCAACTTGTTTTGTGCTGAAATAATTGCTCTTTAGGGTGATGTCTATGATCCTGATCCTGTCTTTGTCGAAATGTTCTGCCCTTACGGAGTTCATGAATTGTGTGAAATCTTCGGAGTTCATGGCGTAACCCCGGTCGGGATAACCAGGCTCGGCATTTAGACTGCCGTCCCAGTCATCAAGAAGATACTGGCCCCGGCTAAGTACGGCAAGTGCTGAGCTGATCTGAAATCCACGCCTTTGAGAATAAGAGGCGATGATCCTTTTATTGCCTTCCAGGCGGATGCGTTGTTTAAAGACGGGCCGGTTTTCCTGCAGTATGGTGAGCACTGGGTTTTGGTCCGAAACTTCGAAGAAGCGGAATCTGCCCTGTGAAGATCCGGCATATTCTTCATTCAGGTAAACGGTAAATCTTCCCCGGTCAGAGATTTCAAGAAACAGTTCCGAGGTCTGAGCCCTTCGCTGGGCAAAAATTGCGGTAGTTTGCAGCAGTACAGCAAACAATAAGATGATCTTTTTCATTTGGTTTCATTTGTGTGTAGAAACCATATTACGAATCTCATACCACGATAACGGAATTTTAGAAGTACTGGAGTAATTCTTCCAGGTGATGGATTTGCCATTCTACATATTCGGGTGCTTCTTTCTTCAGCGGATTGAAGAAAATAGCCTTCATTCCAAAGTTTTGGGCGCCGGTAATATCCGCTTCCAGACTGTCGCCAATCATAATGCTCTCTTCTTTTAGAGCTTCTGCTTTTTGTAAAGCATGTTCAAAAATGGCCTTGTCGGGTTTGTTGACGCCTACATCTTCAGAAATGATCACATTTTTGAAATAAGGATTCAAAGCGGAAACTTCCATTTTGGTTAGGGTACTTTCTTTGAAACCATTGGAAATGATATGTAGGCTGTATTTTTTTTGCAGGTAAGAGAGTACCTTTTCTGAGCCCTCAAATAAATTTGTTTTGGTTGGAGTGATCCGGACGTAATCGTCCTCAAATTGCTGCGGTATATGATCGGGGTGTATGCCCAACTGGATAAAGGTACTGCTGAATCTTTCAGACCGAAGGGTTTCTTTGCTGATCTTGCCTACGTGATAGGCGGCCCAGAGCCGGTGGTTATTTTCTGTATAGGTCTGGATGAACTCTTCTGTAGAAGTTAAACCGAGTGTTTGAAGCTGGTAGGTCTGATAGAGTTCCTTCAGAGTTTCTTCTGCATTTTTATCGAAATCCCAGATCGTATGATCCAGGTCAAAAAAGATATGTTTGATCATGATTAAAGTTTTGGGCCATAGGCCAGGTCGCCGGCATCTCCAAGGCCGGGAACGATATAGGCTTTTGTCGTCATCTCTTCGTCTATTGCGCCTACCCACAGTTTGGCATGGGGAAGATTAGCCCTGACATGGCGAATGCCTTCGGCACTGGCAATGGCAGTTACGATGTGAAGTTCTTTGATACTGAAACGGTTGAGTAATTCTTTGCAGCAAATCACCATACTTAGACCTGTGGCAAGCATGGGATCTGCAATGATCACTGTCCTGTCTGTAAGGTCTGGTGAAGAAATATATTCCATCTGGATCTCAAAATCACCGCTTTTGTGCGTTTTTCTGAATGCGGTAATAAAGGCAGAGTCTGCCATGTCGAAGATATTCAGTAATCCTTTATGCATAGGTAACCCTGCGCGAAGGATGGTAGCCAGCACGGGTTGCTGCACAAGTTGTTTGCTTTCTGCAATTCCAAGCGGGGTTTGTGTCTTTGTTTCCTCGTAGCTTAGGGTTTTGCTGATCTCAAAAGCAAAGAATTCCCCCAGTCTCTCCAGGTTCTTTCTAAAGCGCATTGCATCTTTCTGTATGTTTTCATCCCGAAGTTGGGCAATAAAAACATTTGCAATAGAATTGGTTTTACTGAGGTCGAATATCATTAGGCAAAGATAAAAAATTGCTTAACATTTCTGTGTAAAGCTTTCTTGCGGTCCGGCCTTTTCCACTATTGATCAGGGTGTCCTGGTGCCAGGTCATGTGCAATTTTCCTTCCAGTAACTTGACCGTGTCAACAATGTTTTTCCATTGAGCGAGGGTAGGGACAATTCTGATGTGTTTATCATTAGAGAGGCTGCCGTCATTAATGGCCACTGGATGCACAATGAGGTGCGTGGTTTTTTCCAGCTGAAGATCATACCATGGAAAAGGAGTACAGGTTCCTGCTCTAAAGCCGGTTGTATGCTTATAGCCCATGCGATAATCGTTAACTGTTCCTGCTTTCAGGAGCTGAAGGTAGCTTTGCGGGAGATTGATCTGTCCGTCGCATTCATGATCTTCATCTTGACTGGGTTTGAAAAAGAAGCGTGCTTTGATTCTGTATGGCTCATGTACGCCGTTTACAAAAGCTTGTATGTCTTTGGCCTTCCTGTCTTCAGTTTTGTCTTTTCTTAAAACAGCAGTCACCTTTCGAAGTAGGTTAACGGTGGTTTTAAACAAACCGTCTGAGCTGGAGGTGCCGGGATACATACAAATTAAGGGTATGAAGTCGAAATTCTTTTTTTCGAAAAAGAGATTGGGGTGCTTTTTCAGCAGGATATTTTTCAGGATCAGTGCCCAGGCATCAATTACGGGGATTTGCAGCAGTTTTAACTTGCTTTGAAGGCTGTATTCGGGCGGATAATGACCGTCTGCATCGGGGTGAAAAGGCAAATACTCTTCATATCGGCTGATAAAGTAAAAAGAAGCCGCAAAGAGGTCGAAAGGCAGCGTGCTGCCGGTTACGGCAAAGGGGACGATCGTATCTCCGAATGCAGTGGTTTTAAAACTGGTTTTTACGATGGCGTGGGAAAGCAGCAGGTCTGTGTTTTTAAAAAACAGTTCGTCGCCTACCGGCTGATCTGCATAACTGATCTTTGGGAGTGTGGATGCTTTGAATTCTGCCAGGTTTGAGCTGAAGCCAATCTGGGTTTTCAGGACATCATTAAAGATAAAATTAAAAATATATCTTATCCGGGGCGTTAGTATCGGTACATAGGCCAGTAGCTTCATGATGACCATAAAAATAAGATTTTTATTTAAAAGCAAGCAAGCCCTCCGGAGATTTCCTTCGTAAATAATTTCTTATCTTTGATTTGATGAAATTCAAACTCGTATCAGATTATAAACCTACAGGAGATCAGCCCAATGCCATCAAGCAATTGGTGGAAGGGGTAAACAATCAGGAGCACTATCAGACGCTGCTTGGTGTAACAGGTTCTGGTAAAACCTTTACCGTTGCGAACCTTATTGAGCAGACGCAGAAGCCAACCTTGATCCTGAGTCATAACAAGACTTTGGCCGCACAGTTGTATGGAGAGTTTAAGCAATTCTTCCCGGAAAATGCGGTGAATTATTTTGTTTCCTATTATGATTATTATCAGCCTGAGGCTTATATGCCCAGTAGCAATACCTATATAGAAAAAGATCTGAGTATCAACGAAGAGATTGAAAAACTGAGGTTAAGGACGACCTCTGCTTTAATGTCTGGTAGAAGGGACGTGATTGTCGTTTCCTCTATTTCCTGTATTTATGGTATGGGAAACCCGGAAGATTTTTCCAGGTCTGTATTTCGTTTCTCCGTAGGAACAAGGATTTCCCGCAATTCTTTTCTGCACAGCCTGGTAGAAATTCTGTATGCCCGGACCATTAATGATTTTAAAAGGGGTACTTTTCGGGTAAAGGGAGATACCGTGGATATCTTTCCTGCCTACCTGGATAATGCGTACCGGGTTTCTTTTTTTGGAGATGATATTGAAGAACTGAGTGTGATCGATCCGGTGACGGGCAAGACCCTGGAGAAACTGGAGGATATGGCCATTTACCCGGCCAATTTGTTTGTGACACCTAAAGACCGGTTTAATTCTTCTATCTGGGGCATTCAGGAAGAACTGGAGATCCGGAAGAACCAGCTGATCGAAGACCGGCAACTTCTGGAAGCAAAAAGACTGGAAGAACGGGTGAATTTTGATATAGAGATGATGAAGGAGCTGGGTTATTGTTCCGGTATTGAAAATTATTCCCGTTTCTTTGATGGCCGCTCACCAGGAATGCGCCCCTTCTGTTTGCTGGATTATTTTCCTGATGATTATTTAATGGTGATTGACGAAAGCCATGTCACTGTTCCTCAGATCAGAGCGATGTATGGAGGAGACAGATCGAGAAAGATGTCGCTGGTGGAATATGGTTTCCGCCTGCCCTCTGCTTTAGACAACCGTCCTTTGAATTTTGAGGAGTTTGAACGTCTGGCACCACAGACGGTTTATGTAAGTGCAACACCGGCCGATTATGAACTGCAGAAATCAGACGGGATATTTGTAGAGCAGGTAATCCGGCCTACGGGTTTGCTGGATCCTTTGATTGAAGTGCGGCCGGCAGTGAACCAGGTGGATGATCTGCTGGAAGAAATAGAAAAGACCATCAAGATGGGGGATCGGGTATTGGTGACGACTTTAACCAAACGTATGGCAGAAGAGCTGACTAAATACATGGACCGGCTGAACATCAAGGTGCGTTATATTCACTCAGAGGTGAAGACACTTGAGCGTGTGGAAATCCTTAGAGGGTTACGTTTAGGGGAATTTGATGTGCTGATCGGGATCAACCTGTTAAGGGAAGGACTTGATCTTCCTGAGGTATCTTTTGTGGCCATACTGGACGCGGATAAAGAAGGGTTTTTACGGTCTGACCGTGCCTTGATACAGACCATTGGACGTGCAGCGAGGAACGACAGAGGAAGGGTAATTATGTATGCGGACAATATGACAGAATCTATGGAAAGGACCATTGATGAAACCAACCGCAGAAGAGAGAAGCAAATTGCTTACAACCTGCAACATGGAATTACGCCTAAAACAGTTGGTAAGAGTAGAGAAGCTATTTTAGAACAGACTTCGATGCTGGATTTCTCTGAGAATGCCACAAGGGCTAAAGCCTATGTAGAGGTAGATGAAGTGAGTATTGCGGCAGATCCGGTGGTGCAGTATATGACCAAAGCAGAAATGCAGAAGTCTATAGATAAAACGCGTAAAGAAATGGCTAAGGCTGCCAAAGACATGGACTTTCTGCTTGCCGCAAGGTTAAGGGACGAAATGTTTGCCATGGAAAAAGTATTTGAGGAGCGTTTTGGCAAGTAAATTGAGTATAGTAAAGATTAAGTAATGGACGGAAAGAACAGAAAAGACATTTATCCCGGTTTAGAGGTGGATATTATTTTGAAAAAAGACCAGAGATCTGGTGCCTTGACCAGGGGGATTGTTGCAAATTTATTAACTTCTTCTCCTTTTCATTCCAGGGGTATTAAAGTGCGTTTGGAGGACGGGCAGGTAGGCCGGGTGGCGCATATTGTGGAGGAAGATTAATTGTAATGTAAGTGCAATAATCTGGTTGAAACTGTAATAATCAAAAATGAATTCCGTCATATTTGTAAACATTAAGACGAATTAACATGGGAATAGTGAAATTTCTTTTTATAACGATATTGGTGATGTGGGTGATCAGGATGCTTTTGAAACTGGTTTTCCCGCTTGTGCTCAGAAATATTTTTAACAATATGCAACAACAGGCCAATGGTGCTCAACAAGCTCCAAGAAGACCTGAAGGCTCTATCTCTATAGATTATATGCCACCGAAGCCTAAGGCTGGAAATGTAGATAAGCTGGGTGATTTTGTAGACTACGAAGAGGTTAAATAATTATAATTTTTTTTAAAAGGCGGGAAAGAGATCAATAAAAATTATCTAAGTTTGGGGTTAGTTTAAATATTAAATAACCCTAATGAATACTTGGTTTAAAAGAAATGGCATCCACGTTGCCATCGCCGCATTTTTCGTAATTATCTGTTTCGCCTATTTCAGCCCTGTATTGCAAGGCAAGGGACCGGCTCAAAGTGATGTCCTGCAGGCAAAAGCGATGCAGAAAGAAATTATGGACTACAAAGCTAAAGATGGTAAAGGACCTCTTTGGACCAATCAGATGTTTGGAGGTATGCCAGCTTATCAGATTTGGGTTCAATACCCAATGAATGGTGCAACTTATGTCATTTCTGCAATTAAGACCATATTGCCAGATCCTGTGGATGTGGTTTTATTGTATCTGTTGGGCGCGTATTTACTGTTTTGTGTATTAAAGGTCAATCCGTATCTGGCGGCATTGGGGGCAATAGCTTTCGCTTTTACCTCTTATAATTTTATCATTATTGCTGCGGGGCATAGCAATAAGGCTCTGGCCATTGCTTTCTTTGCACCGATTCTGGCTTCGGTCATTTTAACCCTCCGTGGAAAGCATTGGGTGGGAGGAAGCTTGTTTGCACTGTTCCTCGCTTTGGAGATCAGGGCCAATCACATCCAGATGACTTATTATATCTCGCTTGCATTGGTGATTTACCTGGCAATTGAATTGTATCATGCCTGGAAAGAAAAGAAGCTGTCTGCATTTGGGCGGGGTTTAAGCTTTTTAGCTATTGGTGCTGTATTGGCACTGATGGTGAATGCAAGTACTTTATGGACAACTTATGAATATGGAAAGGAATC
Organism: Pedobacter nutrimenti; assembly: GCF_032678445.1. Lineage (GTDB taxonomy): Bacteria > Bacteroidota > Bacteroidia > Sphingobacteriales > Sphingobacteriaceae > Pedobacter > Pedobacter nutrimenti_A. The sequence goes on along the minus strand of NZ_JAVTSQ010000002.1, from coordinate 153,797 downwards.
CAACAGGGGGAAATCTAATTTAACGACAGATAAAGCTGAAGAAAAGAATGGTCTTTCTAAAGAATATGCTTATGGCTGGAGCCAGGGTGTTGGGGAGAGTTTTACCTTTCTGATTCCAAACCTTTATGGTGGGGCGACCAGTATTGATGCACTGGTAAAACCGGAAAGCAATGCCTATAAGTCTTTACAGTCATTGACTGGTGGCGATCCTACGCAGGCGATTCAACAGCTGGCCGGACAGATTGGTTATCAGCAGTACTGGGGTGGTAAACCGGGTACTTCAGGTCCGTATTATTTTGGGGCAATTATCTGCTTCCTGTTTGTTTTTGGGCTGCTTGTGGTAAGAAGCCGTTTTAAATGGTGGGCCTTGGGCACAACCATTTTATTTATGCTGCTTTCTTTTGGAAGTAATTTCCCGTTGATATCCGATTTGTTTTTTGATTATTTCCCGTTATACAATAAGTTCAGGGCGGTGGAATCTATTTTGGCTGTGGTAGGGCTAATGGTTCCGGTTTTAGCTGTGCTTGCGATTAAAGAGGCTACAGAAAGTAAGCTGGAACAAAAGGTGCTTCTTAAAAAATTAACGATTGCTGCGGCAATCACCGGAGGGTTCTCCTTGTTGGTTGCTGTTATACCAACCGTATTTTTCAGTTTCACCAGTGAGAACCACCAGCGTATGCTGGAGGCGCTTACCCAGATTCTGCAGAACAACCGTGGAGAAGCGTTAAAAGTTGCGAATGCTTTAGTGGCGGATCGTGTTGATATTGCTCGTGCAGATGCCTTGAGATCTGTACTTTTTATAGCGATCGCTTATGCATTGATCTGGGCATTCATCACTAAAAAAATGAATCTTCAGCTGGCATTGGTACTGCTTGGTTTTGCTGTTTTGATCGATATGTGGCAGGTAGACCGCCGTTATTTAAACAACAATAATTTCGCGAGTAAATCAGACCTGGCCAATCATTTCCAGCCCCGCGATGTAGATACGTTTATTATGGCGGATAAAGATCCTGATTTCAGGGTAATGGACCTCACAACTTCTACTTTTTCAGATGCGAGCGCTTCCCAGTTCCATAAAACTGTGGGTGGTTACCATGCGGCTAAATTAAAGCGTTTCCAGGAGTTGATCGATAATCAATTCTCAAAAAGTGTGAACCAGGATGTGTTGGATATGTTGAATACGAAGTACATTATTACACAAGATCAGCAAAATGGTTCTTATAAAATGCAAAGAAATCAAACCGCTGCAGGAAATGCATGGATTGTACAAAATGTACAATTTGCCAAAGATGCAGATGAAGAGATGAAGGCCATCAGTAGTTTTGATCCAAAAAAAGAAGCCATTGTGGATGTTCGATATAAAGATCTTATTGATGAGAAAAAGGTAACAGGTGGTGGTGCAACAGCCATGATCACGCTGGACAGTTATCATCCGGACAATTTGGTTTATTCTTATAGTGCGCCTTCAGATGTAATTGCCGTTTTTTCTGAAATTTATTATGATAAAGGCTGGAATATGTACATCGATAAGGAGAAAAAACCTTATTTCAGAGCTGATTATGTACTGCGTGCAGCACAGCTTCCTGCAGGTAATCATAAAGTAGAGTTTAAATTTGAGCCTGTTTCTTATTATGCAGGAGAAAAGATCTCCCTGGCAGGATCTGTTTTATTGCTGGCCGCATTGGGCTTTGCATTTTACGGAGATAAGAAAAAGAAGGCCGCTTAAGCATTATTTAAGCGATTTGTAATAAAGGTTATTGTCATCAGGCAATAACCTTTTGTTTTTTTAATAATATTCTGTTAATGGCTTGTTAACCTGTGTATTGCATATTTGTGTCCATAAACTAAAGATCTATGGAGGAAATGATCGTAATAGGATGTGTTATTGCTCTGGTTGCCTTCTTTTTTAGTCCTTATGATCTGAAAATGGATGACGATGACGTCTAAAAGAGAAGTAGAAATTGCAGTCATTTCGGACGTACACCTGGGTACTTACGGCTGCCACGCCAAAGAGCTTTTAAAATATCTGAAAAGCATTAAACCTAAAATGTTGATTCTTAATGGGGACATTATTGATATCTGGCAATTTAGCAAAAGGTACTGGCCGGAAACACATATGAAGGTGGTTCGTAAACTGATGAAATTTGTGGTGGAGGGGGTACCGGTATATTACCTGACAGGCAACCATGATGAGCTCTTACGTAAATTTGCAGATATGCACTTAGGGGCTTTTCATTTGCAGAATAAACTGGTTTTGGAAATAGATGGTAAAAAGGCCTGGTTCTTTCACGGAGATATTTTTGATGTCACCATGCAGCATTCCAAATGGCTGGCGAAACTTGGTGCCGTAGGATATGATACCCTGATACTGATCAATAGTTTTGTGAACTGGGGCCTGAAGATTTTTGGAAGAGAAAAAATGAGCTTTTCGAAAAAGGTAAAAGAAAGCTTTAAGGATGCTGTAAAATTTATCAACAGTTTTGAACAGACGGCTGCGGAGCTTGCTGTTGAAAAAGGCTATGAATATGTGGTTTGCGGTCATATTCATCAGCCGGAAATGCGTGGCATAGATACCGAGAATGGCAGGGTAACCTATTTGAACAGCGGAGACTGGATTGAAAACCTGACCGCTCTGGAATACTACAACAAGGCCTGGAAAATATTTAAATATGAGGCCAAAGATTATGAAACGGATATAGAGGAAGAAGGAATTCTTTCTGATAGCGAGGATTTACATAGTAAACTGGATATCAATGTATTATTGCAAAAGATCAAATTAGAAATTGTCTAAAGGCTAAAATTTACAGATATTCGGTGCGGATGAAGATATTATATGCGATTCAGGGAACTGGAAACGGGCACATCAGCCGTGCCAGAGAGATTGTTCCATTGTTACAACAGCATGGTGATGTGGAGCTTCTGATCAGCGGAACGCAGGCAGATGTGAGGCTGAGCCAGCCTGTTAAATATCAGCTTCATGGTTTTAGCTTTATTTTTGGCAAAAAGGGTGGTGTTGACCACTTCGAGACCTGGAAGACCATGAACCTTCCTCGCTTTGTAAAAGACATGAGGTCTCTTCCTTTAAAGGAGTACAATTTGATCATTAATGACTTTGAGCCGGTAACCGCCTGGGCATGCAGGCTTAGAGGGATAGAAAGCGTTGGTTTAAGTCATCAGGCGTCTTTTCAGTCTCCCAAAGTACCTAAGCCAAAGAGTATAGACTGGGCACAGCTGGTAATGAAATATTATGCACCTGCAACACATTATGTAGGGTTTCATTTTGACCGGTATGATGACTTTATATACACACCGGTGATCCGTTCGGAGATCAGGAATTTAATGGTTTGTGACCTTGGTCATTATACAGTGTACCTTCCGGCTATAGACGATAAATTTCTTGTCCCATTGTTGAAGCAGATTCCAGGAGTGAACTGGCAGGTCTTTTCCAAGCACTCAAAAGTTAAATATACAGACGGAAATGTCCAGGTTGCGCCTGTAAACAACGAAGAATTCAATGCAAGTCTTGCGGGCAGCTCCGGATTGTTTACCGGAGGTGGATTTGAAGGCCCGGCTGAAGCTTTGTTCCTGGGTAAAAAATTGTTGGTTGTGCCCATGAAATTTCAATATGAACAACAGTGTAATGCCTTTGCCTTAAAACAATTCGGTTTGCCTGTGATCTGGGGAAGTAATAAAGACTGGTTGCCAGTGATCAGGGACTGGGTGGAGCAGCCTCAAAAGCATAAATTTTATTTCCCGGATGAAACAGCTGCAGTAATTGATAAAGTTGTAAAGGAGTTTGCCAGATAATTTCCTTTACTTTGCCTTTAGTATACAGGCATGATCAATCAGTTCAGAACACTAAACCCAGTAAACCTGCTTATCTTATTCGCATACACCTTTTTTATGCGGATGGCGATATTCATAGATTTGCCGCCAAGGCTGAACTTTGAATTCCTGGAGCCCTTTGCCAAATTTTTTATCCAGATTCCAATTGAAAACAGCTTCTCTCCGGGAGCGAATATTTTCTTTGCGGCCATTTTGATCTTTGTACAGGCCATTCTGTTTAACCGGATTGTCAATAATCATGGCTTGCTCAATAAACCAGGATATTTGCCTGCTTTGTTGTACATCACCAGTGCGAGTTTATTTATGCCTTTTCTGGTTCTGAGCCCAACTTTGATCTGTAATTTTTTACTGATCTGGATCATGGATAAATTCCTGAAGATTGGAAAAACGCCAAATGCGATTATGATCATGTTTGATATCGGGATGATCATTGCTGTAGGTGCTCTGATTTATTTTCCTTTTATTGTGATGCTGCTGATGCTTTGGCTAAGCTTGCTGTTGTACAGATCTTTCAACTGGAGGGAATGGGTTTCCGGTCTGGTGGGATTTTTGACCATATTCTTTTTTGTCGGGGTCTTTTATTACTGGCATGACGATATTGCATTATTTTATAAGATATGGCTTCCATTAACCAATAAGTTTCCGTCTGTTTTTAAAATTCATTATAACGATTATCTGGTGCTGGTCCCTGTGGTGATCATGATGATCCTGGCGATGATCCAGTTGAGAGAGAATTTTTTCAGGAGCTTTATCAGTACAAGAAAGGCTTTTCAGATGTTGTTTTTTATGTTTATCCTGGCTGCGCTGAGTTTTTACATTAAACCGGACTTTAGGTTATTCCATTTTTTATTGTGTGTGCCTCCGGGAGCAGTCTTGCTGGCTTATTATTTCTCAAATGCCACTAAGCGTTGGTTTTATGAAAGTCTGTTCCTGGTTTTTGTGCTTACAATTCAGTACTTTTTGTTCGTTTAACTTTTTTTAACAAATTGATCCCTTGAAACTTGGTAAAGATTAATAGCTTTGTGCCATGAAGTTTGGAGGGTATGACCGGGAACTCCTGGAATTATAAATGCATAATCTGGTAATAGATATTGGCAACACCAACAGTAAAATAGCTGTCTTTAAACAAAGAGAGCTGATCCACTTTGAATCAGTTCAGCAGCTTGATCGGCGCAGGATAGCGGAGATTACAGAAGAGTTTGAAATTAGTCATTCGGCCATGTCCAGTGTTGGTGAAGCGCATGCAGAAGTTGTCGCATTTTTGAAAGAGAATACGAATTATACCGCGTTTTCTACCCGCATAAATACGGGGGTAAATAACCATTATAAAAGCATTTCAACTTTAGGTCTGGACAGGTGGGCAAAGGTTATTGCTGCACATCGGTTCTATCCGGGAGAAGATTGCTTTATGATAGACGCAGGGACTTGTATCACTTATGATCTGCTGAACGGCCAGTCGGAATATTTTGGCGGGAGTATCAGTTTGGGTTTTAAAATGAGGTTCCAGGCGTTGCACCATTATACCGGCAGGTTGCCGCTGGTGAAATGGGAAAATGAGCAGAAGGAGATCCCGTTGGGATCAGATACCAATAATGCTATATTGAACGGTGTATTGCAGGGGGTGGTCAATGAAGTGAAGGGCTTTATAAGCGATCAGTATAACAAGAACAATAGTGTGAGGATAGTGATAACGGGAGGGGATGCATCATTTTTGATGGAACAGTTGAAAAATTGTGATTTTGCCTCCAGGATGATACACGAGCCTTATTTAGTATTAAAAGGATTAAATGAAGTCATTGCATTTGAATATGTACAAAAAAATTAGTTATATCGCCGCGGTTATGGTTGTGCTGACCGGCATGACAGTTAAAGCGCAGGTTACCACGCAATCACCCTATTCAAAGTTTGGTGTTGGAAATATTAAGGGAATGTTGCTGCCGCAGTTCAGGGCAATGGGTGGAATCTCAACCGGTGTATATAAACCAAGCGATTACTACAGCAATGTCAATATGCAGAATCCTGCATCTTATCCGGGTATTGATCTTACAACAGTAGATGTGGGCATGAGTTTTGGTCTGACGAATTTAAAAAGCGGCAACACTTCTGAAAGCAGTTTCAACTCTACTTTAAGCCATTTGGTGATTGGTGTTCCGGTTAATAAACATTCAGCAATGAGTTTTGGTGTGGTGCCTTATTCAGAGCTGGGTTATCAGTTTACAAATTCTGCCACGCTGACTGGAACAGGTGCGAATCCTTCGAGTCAGAATGTGAATTATATCTACTCCGGAGAAGGAGGTTTAACAAAAGCTTATATCGGATATGGTTACAGATTTGGTCATTTGAATCTTGGTGCCAACGCAGAGTACCTGTTCGGAAATATGCTGCAGTCCAGATCTACGGAAATGGTGACGCCTACAGATCAGGTAGACAATTCTCTGAACTCCCGTATGCAGAATAAAAACAGTGTAGGTGGGATCAGTTTTTCTTATGGAATGCAGTACGATATTCCTTTGAATAGCAAAACATCTATTATTTTAGGTTATTCTGGTTCTTCGGCTTCAACAATTAATTCTACAAAATCTTACATTGTTACTCAATATACCAAAACTGCTGCCGGAGATGAGAATACAGCAATTGACTCGCTGATCTCTACAGAAAATGGTAAAACCAATCTTAAAATGCCTTTAATCCATAATTTTGGTTTTTCTATTCAGAAAAAGAATAAGTGGATGGTTGGGGCAGATTACCGTATGGGAAAATGGTCTAAATTCAGTATAGATGGTGTAAACCAAGGCTTGCAGGATACCTACGGATTCTCTGTGGGTTCACAGATTACTCCAGACATCAATTCCATCGGAAGTTATTTCAATCGCGTAGATTACCGTGTAGGTTTTCAATATGACAAGACCTATATTCAGTTAAATAACCAGGATATTAAACAAATGGCGGTTACTTTTGGCTTTGGACTTCCAATGGCCCGTGCCGCGACTACGCTGGCGATTTACAAGATCAATTTTACGACAGAATTGGGTAGAAGAGGAACGACCAGCAATAGCTTGCTTCAGGAGAACTACATTAATTTTCACTTAGGCTTTACCCTGAACGAAAAATGGTTCAGGAAGTTTAAATTTGATTAATGAATTACTCTGGTATTCGATACGGACTGCTTGTACTTGGTTTAATTCAGGTCTTACTGCTATCGTGTACTGATGACGATTTGAAAAAGGCAGCAGCCATTTCGGCTGGAAAAGTGGCCCTGACCAAAGACCGTTCGTTAAAGGTGGAGGTTATTTACAGTGATTCCGCAAAGGTAAAGGCCAAGGGCTTTGCGCCCATTTTGGATAAGGTGAGTCCCAAAACCGGAAACCAGTACCAGGAAATGCCTAAAGGGGTAAAGATCGATTTTTATGGTGATCTGCAAACCAAAACAGGTAGTATCACTTCAGATTACGCCATTATGAAGGAGACGGAACAACTGACGATTTTCAAAAAAAATGTGGTGGTGGTTACAGATAACATGACTTTTAAGACCGAGGAATTGACCTGGGACCAGAATAAGAAGATGTTCTATTCGCCAACAGGAACAGTGCTGAAACCGGATGGATCTTTTGTAGATGCAAAAAACTTTACCTCTACACAGGATTTTAGTCAAACCACCTTCGAACAGGGTTCTGGCGTTACTTATTTTAAAGGGGATTTGAGCCAGTAAGGAACCAAATTTACAGGTCCTTATTTCCTTAATTTTTAAATACTTATTCAAATACATTTTAATATTTTCTTTTTTTGGCAAAAGTTGTATCTTGCGCCCTCTTAAAAAAAATTATAAATAAGAATTATTATGGGTTTAATGACATTTTTGCGTAATCGTGCAGGCTTTATCCTTATTGGCTTTATCGGTTTTGCAATTGTTGCATTTTTATTGGGCGATGCAATAAAGGTAGGCAAGCCTTTCTGGGCTGATTCGCAAAGAGTAGTGGGATCAGTTGACGGAGAAGAAATCGGCATCGAAGAGTTTGGTAAAAAAGTAGAACAGAGCGAAGCGCAGTTCAAGCAGCAATATGGAGGAAGTTCCAATCCTCAGATGCAGGCTATGGCTGTTGAAAATGTTTGGAATGGCGAAGTGGCCAATGTCCTGCTGTCAAAAGAGTACAGCCGCTTGGGCTTAAATGTATCAAGTGATGAACTTTTTGATCTTTTGCAGGGTAAAAATCCAAGTCCTTTAATCGTACAATATTTTGGTAATCCTAAAACTGGCCAGGTAGACCGTGCTGCGGTTCTGAACAGCTTGAAGCAACAGTCTAAGAATCCTCAGCTTAAAGAGCAATGGGATCTTTTACAGGTTGAGGTTGAAAAACAAGCTTTACAGCAGAAATACGGAAATCTGATCAAAAATTCAGTGTATGTAACTTCCCTGGAAGCAAATGATGAGTACATCAACAGAAATAAGCTGGCTAAATTTAACTATGTAAGTTTAGATTATGCTTCTATTGCGGATGCTTCGTTAAAATTGTCTGAGTCTGATTATTCAGATTTCTACAATGAGAATAAAGCACGTTTCGATAATCCTGCTGAGACAAGATCATTCGAATATGTGTCATTTAGCGTGAACCCTACTAAGGAAGATTCTGCTGCAGTGAGAACGCAAATTGAAAAATTAGCCGGTGACTTTAAAACCGCAAAAAATGATTCTTTATTTGCTGCAATTAATTCTGACGTAAAAGTTCCGTATACGTATGTTACTAAAGGTAAATTGGATCCGGCTGTAGATTCAGCTGTGTTTGCATTACCTGCAGGAAGTTTCTATGGACCAAAACTATCGGGTAACTCTTACAAATTAGTTAAGGTGATTGATACCCGTTTTTCACCAGATTCAGTTAAAGCCAGCCACATCTTAATCGATGCAGCTAAAGCTGGTGGAGTAGATAAAGCGATCAAATTGGCAGACTCTCTAAAAGCGCTGGTGGAAAAAGGTGGTAATTTTGCCGCATTAGCTGCGCAGTACAGTATAGACGGTTCTAAAGATAAAGGTGGAGAGCTGGGTACATTTGCCCGCGGACAAATGGTTCCGGAATTTGAGAACGCAGCTTTCAACGGTAAAGCAGGCGATCTTAAAGTGGTTCGTTCACAGTTTGGTGTTCACCTGATCAAAATTGAGAAACAAGTTGGCTCTTCTAAAGTGGCTAAACTGGCTTATATTGAGAAAAATTTAACTTCAAGCAGCAAAACTAAAGATGCAGCGTATAAAAAAGCAACTGGCTTCCTGAATGAAGTAAAAGGTGATGACTTTGCGCCCCTTGCTCAGAAAAAAGGGTATACTGTGGGTGTTGCAGATAAAGTAACGGCTAGTCAGGGGTACGCTCCGGGGCTTGATAATCCACGTCCTTTAATTAAAGATGCTTATGCAGCTAAAAAAGGAGACGTTCTTGCGCAGGTTTACCAAATGGAGAATGCTTTTGTTGTAGCTCGTTTAACAGCGATTAAACCTAAAGGTCAGTTGTCTTTGGAAGATGTTAAAAAAGACATCGAGCCTTTAGTACGTACAGCTGTAAAAGGTAAAATGTTAACTGAAAAATTAAACAATGCATTGAAAGGTGCAGGAAGTTTAGATCAGGTTGCACAAAAAGTGGCTAAACCAGTAGTACCGGTAGAGAATATTGTTTTTGGTAATCCTGTGCTTCCGGGCGTGGGCCAGGAAAACAAATTGATTGGTACTGTATTCGGTTCTGCTGTAAATAAAATTTCCAGCCCTGTTGCGGGAGATCATGGTGTTTATGCTTTTACAGTAAGTGCATTTAGCAATCCTGCTCCATTGGCTAATACATATAAACAAAAAGAAACTATGTTACTGAGTGTTGGACAGCGTGCGTTAGGTGCAGCGTTCCAGGCACTACAGGATAAAAGCAAGATAAAAGACAATAGGGTGAAATTCTATTAATCTTATTTTACGTAATTTTGTAACCGGAAGTATATCGCTTCCGGTTTTTTCATTTAGATGCCATGGATATTCAGGAGAATTTTGTTAATAAAGTTAGTGCCAGCGGGTTAATTACGATCAACCTGGAAGAATATTACAATAAAGGTGAGCGTGTAGTCTATGATATTAAAGAGAATCTCTTTCATGGATTGATGCTGCGTGAAAAGGATTTTCGCGAGTTCATAAAGAATCATGACTGGTCTCAGTATCAGGATAAAAACATAGCAGTTATTTGCTCGGCGGATGCTATCGTGCCTACCTGGGCGTATATGCTGCTGGCCAGCAAAATGAAGCCTTTTGCCAATGAGGTTGTCTTTGGGGGCTTAGATGTCCTGGAATCGGTATTGTTTGCAAAATCACTGGCCAATATAGATCTGGATTCTTTAGCTGGTGAAAGAGTTGTTGTTAAGGGTTGTGCAGACATTGATGTTCCGGTTTCGGCTTACGTGGAGTTGACCAATCTGCTGCTTCCTGTTGTGAAAAGCATTATGTATGGGGAGCCGTGTTCTACAGTTCCGATCTATAAGCGTAAGGATTAAGGATTTTGGAAGGATTCTTGCATAAATTCTGTATGAGATTTGCCTTTTTATTCTTTGTTGGAAGTTTATTAGTCAGAATACAAGTGTATGCACAGGAATTGCCTTCAAAAAAGGAACCGGTCTTTCAGGCAGGAGAGGTACTTCAGTATAAGTTAAAATATGGCTTTATTACGGCAGCCGAAGGAACACTGAAAGTTCTGAATACAGACATGAAGTTTGACAACAAGCCGGTTTATAAATTATCGGTGGATGGGGAAACGTCAGGGACCTTTGATATTTTTTATAAGATCAGGGATCATTACGATTCCTATATTGATAAGGAAACATTCACCCCTTATTTTTATCAGGAAAATATCCGCGAAGGAGGTTATAAAAGGGCAGATAAAGCAAGGTTTACACAGCACAGCAGGCAGGTTGTTTCTAACCGGGGTACATTTACCGGGCCTACGAACCAGACCTTTGATCTGGTTTCTGCGTACTATTTTGCAAGAAGTCTGGATATTGCCAATATCAAATCGGGTGACCAGTTTGCGCTGAACTATTTCCTGCAGGATGGGATTAGCCAGTTGAAAATTGAATATATCGGAAAGGAAGTGATCAAGACGAAGCTGGGTAAGATCAGATGTCTTAAATTCAGCCCTTCTATACAGCCTGGAAGGATTTTCAGGAAGGACAGCAGGCTTTACCTCTGGATTACTGATGACGGGAACCGTGTCCCGGTAAAAGCTCAGGTAGAGATACTTGTTGGTGCGGTGACTATGGAATTAAAATCAGCTACGGGGCTTAAATACCCAATGGCTAAAATTGATGAATAAGATGATAGAAGTTCAGAATACGCTCATCCATGAGGATGTGATTAGCGAAAACTTTGTGTGTAACCTCAATAAATGTAAAGGGATTTGTTGCGTGGAAGGAGATTCAGGGGCCCCACTTGAACAAGCTGAAAAAGCAGTCCTGGAAGAAATTTATCCTAAGATCAAACATTTGCTGGCACCCAAAGGAATTGCAGCAATAGAAGAATATGGTACATCTGTTGTCGATCAGGATGGAGACCTGACCACACCATGCGTGGATGGGAACAAGGAATGTGCTTACGTTACTTTTGAAAATGGCATTACCAAATGCGCCATAGAAAAAGGCTATGAAGAAGGGCTTGTCGATTGGCAAAAACCGATTTCCTGTCATTTGTACCCTATTCGAATTACGCATTATCCAGAGTTCGACGTATTGAATTATGACAGGTGGAGTATTTGTAAAGACGCTTGTACCTTTGGCCGTGAATTAAAAGTTCCGGTTTACCAGTTTTTAAAAGGGCCGCTGATCCGTAAATATGGTGCGGAATGGTATGCAGAATTGGAAAATAGCTTATAATTGCAGATAAATAATTAAATCATATAAAACTAACGGACTCCGAATTTTGAAAGGAATAATTTTAGCAGGTGGAAGTGGCACAAGGTTGCACCCTTTAACCTTAGTAATGAGTAAACAAATGATGCCGGTTTATGATAAACCGATGATCTATTATCCTTTGTCTACTTTAATGCTGGCCGGGATCAGAGAGATTCTGATCATTTCTACCCCACATGACCTTCCAAATTTCGAAAAACTCCTGGGTGATGGAAGTCGTTTGGGCTGTAAGTTTTCTTACGCGGTTCAGGCTGAGCCTAATGGTCTTGCACAGGCATTTGTGATTGGCGCTGATTTTATCGGCCAGGATAAAGTAGCACTGGTGCTCGGCGATAATATTTTCTATGGTGACGGAATGGCTAAGTTGCTTCAGGGAAGTTCAGATCCGGATGGTGGAGTGGTATTTGCCTATAGAGTCGCAGATCCGGAACGTTATGGTGTGGTGGAATTTGATGAGGAGAACAATGCGGTTTCGATTGAAGAGAAACCTGCTGCTCCTAAATCTGACTATGCTGTGCCAGGATTGTATTTCTACGACAACAGTGTGGTTGAAATTGCCAGGAACATTAAACCATCACCTCGTGGTGAGTATGAGATTACAGACGTTAACAAGGTTTACCTGGAACAAGGTAAATTGAAAGTAGGTGTACTGAGCAGGGGAACAGCATGGCTGGATACAGGAACTTTTGCTTCCTTAATGCAGGCCGGACAGTTTGTACAGGTGATCGAAGAACGTCAGGGCCTGAAGATTGGTTGTATTGAAGAGGTAGCTTACCGGATGGGCTTTATCGATAAGGAACAGTTGCACAAAGTAGCAGAGCCATTGGTGAAAAGTGGTTATGGTGCCTATTTATTAAAAGTGATCAAATAATTGATAAATGAAAGGGTATCTGTACCTGTTTCTGATCCTCGTGGCCTGCTGTTGCAGTTCCTGCTTCCAGATTGTAGAAGAAATTAACCTGTCTGACAATGGGACAGGTACAGTTAACCTTACCGTAAATCTTAGCCAGAGCAAAACCAAGGTCGCTTCGATCCTGCTTTTGGATAGTGTGAATGGCTACAAAGTTCCTTCCAAGCAAAAGATTCAAAAAGAAATGGATGAGGTTGTGGCTTATCTGAAAAATTCAAAAGGAATTACTAATGTAAGCCGGAAGCTGGACCTGGAGAATTTCATCGCGAGCGTGAGCTTCTCCTTTAATAATATTTCGAATATCAATAACATCAGCCAGAATGTGCTCAAAAAACTAAAAGTGAATGCCCTAAGTAGTTCTTCTTACAGCTTTAGCCCGGCAAATCATGTTTTTGAGCGAAATTATGCACACAATAAGGAAGCCCTGGTTCAATACAACAAACTAAAACCAGAAGTAAAAAATGTATTTAAGGAGGCTACCTATACGAGTATTTATCGTTTTGAGGTACCGGTTTCCGTTTGTACAAATCCTCTGGCAAAAGTCTCCGCAAGTAAAAAGGCGGTGATGGTTCGAACAGGGATGCTCGGACTGATCAATGGTAAAACCAATATTTCCAATAAAATTACGCTGTCAAAATAAATCTTACCTACCTATTTAAAATTTTATCATCATGAATTTTCTTACTAAATTAACGTTGACGCTCAGCGTTATTTTTCTCGTAACCGGACTTAAAGCACAAGATCTTCAACGTAAAATACCTTCAGATGCGCTCGTGGTAGCTACCCTTAAAGGGAAAAATATGCTGGAGCTCCTGTCAACAAATGAATTCAATCAGACCTTTCTTGGGAAAAAAATCCTGGATAAAGTTTCGAGATCTACCAAAAGTAAAGTAAGCCAGGTGGAAGAACTTGGTTTTAACTTATCAGCCGATTTTTACTATTACAATCAGGGCAATGACAGTGTAAGTTATCACTGCCTGCTGGCTCCGGTAAAAAATGCCGCGAAGCTGGATGAACTGTATACCAGTTCCGGATTAAAGTTCAATACTGCGGGGAACTGGAGAACCTATTATAATCAGGATTCTACAGAGCTAACGCGCTGGAATGAAAATACCCTGTATTTTGTCAAAGGCGAAGGGAAGACATCTTATCTTTACCCTGCTGCACAAACTTCCATTGGGATTACGGATACAGCTGCGGTGGCAATTGACAGCACTGTTGTTGATGCGGTTGCGGTTGCAGCAGCTCATGACACAACGGAAATACAGGAACCTGCGGTGAGGAAAACCAAAGCGACCAAAACAAAAACATCGGGAGCAAAGAAGAAAGGGAAAGTACATTCGAAAAAGCACAAAGCCAGACCAGTAAAGAAAAGACCAGTTCAGATAAAAGAGGAGGAAGCAGACCCTACTGAGGCTGTAGCAATGGCCGACAGTGTGGCTGCAGCTCCGGCCAATGAGGTGGACAATGGTTATTCCCAGCAACTGGCGCTCAAAAAAAGAACCATCGCTAAAGGTGTGCAACAAAAGGCAGATGACTTTGTCGCCAAAGGGGAATCGAACTCTATTCTGGACAACAAGGACTATGTAAAAAGCATTGACGGGCATGCCGAAATTTCTGTGTGGATTGCTGGGCTGGATAAATTGATCGGTGGCTATATGCCCTCCAACCGTTATTTTGATGGTAAAAGTATGTTCAAGGGATACGGAAGTGTGGTAGCAAAACTTTATCTGGAAGACAAAAATATAAAGATCGGCACTGCAATGCATTTTGATCAGGATATGGCCGATATCTTTAAAAAGGTCAATAAGAGAAAATTGAACAATAAGTTTCTCCAATATGTAAACGAAGATAAACTCATCGGATATATGGCCTATGCCGCTGATACGAAGGCTTATCTGGAGGCTTATCCAAAGATCATCTCCAGATTTTATGGCTCGGCTTACGGAGATGAGATTGGTATGGCCAGCGATCTTTTTTCTCTTTTGCTGGATGAAGAGGCAGTGAGTAAGGTGATCAAGGGAGATGGATTGTTTATTTTTAATGGTCTTAGTCAAAAGGAAGTTTCCTATAAGTCTTATGAATACAATGAAGAGAATTTTGAAACCAAAGAGGTGACCAAAACCAAGAAAGAGACCTTGCCGGATTTCCTGCTGATGTTCTCTTCTGAAGACCATAAGCTTATTAATAAGCTAATCGCTTACGGTGTAAAGAAGGAATTCGTAAAAAATAATCAGGGTTATTATGAGATGTCTATCCCTAAGAGTCCGATGGCACTTTTTTTTGTACTTAAAAAAGACATGATATTTTTGGGAACCAATGCTGATGAAATGGCACAGATTGCAGGAGACCGTTATGTTGCTAAAGTATCCTCCAGACATAAAAAGATGTTGAACAATGCTAATTATGCTGCCTATTTCAGTTCAAAGAAACTTGCGGGGAAGATTCCTGCTGAAGAACTTGGCAATACAGCGAAGGTAGATAAAGCAAATAAACTCTTGAATTCAATTGGAGATATCTATATGAAATCTAACCCTATTGAAGGAAATGCAATTTCGGGAGAGGTCAGCATGGATATCCCGGCCAGCCAGCCGAATGCTTTGAAATACCTTTTCTCTTTGATAGAGGAAGCAAAAAAATAGTTCATGAAGAAAATATGGACCAGATCAGCAGCGGTTATTCTGCTGCTGCTGATCGTTGTATTGGGTTACCTCCAATACAGAAAATACCAATCCCGGAAAAATCGGATCCATAACCAGGCAGCTCTCCTATTTAAGATTGATCTGGATGGCATACTGGAAAGCAACGCTTTGAGCTTTTGGAGAAATCCTCCAAAATTTCTAACCTGGGAAAACGAAGAGATATCCAGTCCCAAGGGCTTTTCTATTCCTTCCCGTCTTTTTATTTACAATGTACGTTCTAAGTCTGCAGAGACTTTCTTTTGTTCTTTACAGCTCACAGATACAGCAGCACTTAGATTGTTTCTTAAAAAGGCCATGAAGATCCATGCTTTCGAAAATATAACAGGCGGACAGGTTTTCGGTACCAGTGCAGATGGGAAATTATGCGTGGCCTATAGTGATCAGGAAATGGCATTGTCTTATTCTTTTAAAAGAGAACAGACCAGAACCATTCTTCTGGATGTACTGAATAAAAGAAACCTATTAGATGAAGGAGATCAAAGGCTACAAAGCCTCCTGAAGATAAAAGGTCATCTGGCTTATATTTTTGATGGATTTTCCGGATCGGGAGAAGTAAAGGACAATGCGATTTCGTTAGAAGGTTCTGTTCCTATAAAGGGGCTTGATGTTTCCGAACAGCCTTATGTAAGTACAGATCTGGATGCCGATGCACTGGTGAAAATATGGCTGAATGCCAAACCAGGGAATTTTCATTTGAATAAATTGTGGACAATTGGAGGGATTGAACTTTCAGCAGACAGTTTAAATAAATATTATAAGGGCTATGCAGATCTGGTAGTCAACAAATCGATCAAACAGACCGATACCCTAATTACGTATGCCTATAACGACGATTTTGAAAAGACGGAGCAAAAAGAACTCAAGGAGGTCAGGGTTCCGGATATGCGGATGACGTTGGGTACAAAAACAGGTGGTTTGCTGAATTACTTGAAAAAGCAAAAGGCTATTGAAGGGGAGAAGCTCAATAAATCATTGTTCCCTTTGTATCAGGTATTCGTTAGAAGCAATGATCAGGTACTGCAATTAAGTACCAATACATACAGCCAATTAATGGGAGGGGTAAGAAATACCCCTTATTTCTTCTCTGCGGAGGCGAATATAGATCAACTGCACAAAGACAATGTTTTTCCTTTGCTGAATTCTTATCTGGAGTTCTTTACCCATTTGACGGTGAAGATGAAGAGAGAAGATGCAAAAAAGGCCCATCTCGAAATGGAGATGAGCCTGAGTAGAAATTAGGGTCGCTTTATTTTTTATCTGCTGCCTGCATTGGGTTCAATCCGGTAGACTGTCCGCGGGCGGCAGCTGCATTTGCTTTTTGTTTGAACAATTGAAATTTAGTAGCTTGTGCCTGGCCACCCCAGGTATTGTTGCTTTCATCGATATCTGCTGTCTCCCGCATCGGATCCAGCTTTATGGAGGCAACTTCTTTATCTTCTGCATAGAATTTAGAGGCATTGTTTTCATTCAGGCGCCAGATCTGTGCAGGAATCCTGTCTATTCTTTTTGTGCCATCAGTGTAAGTAAACTCAACAATAACAGGCATCACCAAACCTCCTTTATTGCTAAAGGACAATTCATAGAAGAATTTTCCTGCATATTTGGACTTGTCGTTGCTGCTTAATTGTTCCAGAGCAGGTGTGTTGACCTGTTTGCGTTCAGTATCGTCGTATTTTTCCAGTCCTCTGTCATATTTCCAGTAAAAATCCCTGGTTTTTAGATCTTTGTCGGTATAGAAACTGATAGATTTATCTTCTTTATTTCTGATTTTGGAAATGTCTTCAAATGCATTGACAAGTGGCCGCTCTAATTTGATCATGGAAGAGGTTGCCGGGGGAACGGTGGCATTGACGTCCGCTTTTGCAAATTTTACAGAATCTAAAGAGATGTCGCAAGCATCGGTACCGTAGAACCAGCCTCTCCAGAACCAGTCGAGATCTTCGCCACTGGCATCTTCCATCGTTCTGAAAAAATCCGCAGGTGTTGGATGTTTAAAAGCCCATCTTCTGGCGTATTCTTTAAAGGCATAATCAAATAGTTCCCTGCCCATGATCGTTTCTCTCAGGATATTTAGTGCCGTTGCAGGTTTTGAATAGGCATTAGGGCCAAAGCGGACAATATTCTCCGAATTGGTCATAACAGGCTCCAGTTCGTTCTTTGGTAATTTCATGTAGTCTACAATCGTATAGGCAGGTCCTTTCTTGGTGGGGAACTTATTGTCCCAAAGTTCCTCTGTAAGGTACTCCACGAAAGAGTTTAAACCCTCATCCATCCAGGTCCACTGACGTTCATCGCTGTTCACAATCATTGGAAAGAAATTGTGCCCAACTTCATGTATAATAACGCCCAGCATTCCATTTTTAGAGGTTTCTGTATACGTACCATCCTTTTCGGTACGGCCATAATTGAAACAGATCATAGGATACTCCATACCATTGGCAGCTTCAATGCTCTGGGCAACTGGGTATGGGTATGGAATGGTAAAATGGGAATACGTTTTTATGGTATGGGCAACTGCTTTTGTAGAAAACTTCCGGTAAAGACCATAGGCTTCTTTGCCATAAAAACTCATACACATTACAGATTTGCCCTCTATAGGCTGTGCCATGGCGTCCCAGATGAATTTTCTGGAAGAAGTCCAGGCAAAATCCCGGACATCTTTTGCCTCAAAAATCCAGGCCTTGGTTTGGGTACTTTTATTTTTTTCGGCCTGCTTTGCTTCTTCAAGGGTAACGATCTCAACAGGTTCTGCAGCTGTTTTAGATTGTTTATAGCGGGACAGTTGGGCCGGTGATAATACTTTTTCGTAGTTAACACATTCTCCGGTACCGCCAAGAATATGATCTGCAGGAGCTGTAATTTGTACTTTAAAATCCCCGAAGGTTAGTGCAAATTCGCCCCGCCCGGTAAACTGATGATTTTGCCAGCCCTGAAAATCGCTGTATACGCATAAACGGGGATACCATTGGGTCATGGTAAACAAATGGTTTCCATCTTCAGGAAAGTACTCATAACCACCGCGGCCACCCATGGCGATACGGTTACCAATTTTATAACTCCAGTCTACATTGAATACAAATTGCTGACCTGAGACAAGGGGCGCTGGCATTTCTACACGCATCATGGTCTTGTTGATGGTGTATTTTAAAGGCCTTCCTTGTGCATCGGTAATCTTGCTGATCTTAACCCCATAACCATTGTCGCTTCCATCATACTGAAATTTATCCAATGCCTGTGTGGTGGTGTTTTGCGGCATCAGGCTGCTGCTTTGATATCCTGAATTGCTGAGGTTGTTGTGCTCATTCTCATCCAGTTGCAGCCAGATATAGGTCAACACATCAGGGGAATTGTTGGAATAAGTAATGGTTTCACTGCCGTTTAACTTAAGTTCCTTCTCATCAAGACTGCATTTGATGTTATAGTCTGCTTTTTGCTGCCAGTATTTTATGCCTGGGGCACCACTGGCCGTTCTTTGTTCATTCGGCGTGGTCAAAATGGTGCCTAATTGTTCAAATTTATTGCCATGATTACTTTCCGGATTGTTCCTGATGTTCTGTGCGAACACGGCTGAAGAACAAACCAGCGCCATGGAGAGGGAAAATAGAGCTTTTGTAGATTTCATTTGTAAAACTTATGCGAATTTA
The DNA here is from genome assembly GCF_032678445.1 of Pedobacter nutrimenti. Taxonomy (GTDB): domain Bacteria; phylum Bacteroidota; class Bacteroidia; order Sphingobacteriales; family Sphingobacteriaceae; genus Pedobacter; species Pedobacter nutrimenti_A. The sequence goes on along the minus strand of NZ_JAVTSQ010000002.1, from coordinate 134,775 downwards.
AATTTAAACTGTTTTTTTGTATTCTGAAAACAGGAAAGCACCATGACTATAATATTAAACCAAACGCTATTAATTTGTTACCTAATCCTGGGATTTTTGCCTGTAAAACCCGTGGAAAAAAGACACCCTCTGCATTTGAGTAGTATGGAGTTGAATTATACCGCTAAAGGTGCAACGGTAGAAATCAGCTGCAGATTGTTTACCGATGATTTGGAAAATGCCTTAGCTAAGGCATTTAAGGTCCATGCAGACCTTACTTCTTCGGCTAAACATGCAGCGATGGACGAGCTGGTTAAAAAATATGCAGCCCGGCACCTGCAGTTGAAAACGGGAGGCAAGGCGATCGGCCTGAATTATCTTGGATTTGAAAAAGATAATGAAGCCATTGTACTGTATATTGAATCTGTTCCTGTTAAAGGACTAAAAGATCTGGAGATCCTGAATACATTTATGTATGATCTTTTTGATGATCAGAGTAATATTATGCATATTACGTACAACGGAAATAGAAAAAGTACCAAACTTGACTATCCGGACAAGCTCTATAAAGTTGTATTTTGAGTTGAATAACCTATTATTCTTATGAACAAAGACCTACAAAAACTGGCAGAACTTTCTGCTGCACCATCCAGAATAATTATTGGATTGATGTCGGGGACTTCTCTTGACGGATTGGATGTCGCTTTATGTCGTTTTACAGGATCAGGCATTTCGACCAAAACAGAACTTCTGCATTTTAAAACGATCAGCTACCTTCCTGAATTTAAGGAGGAACTGAAATCAGTTTCTTTTAAAGCGCTGGTAGACCTGGAAAAAGTGACCTTGTTAAATGCTTATATCGGTACATTTCACGCTCAGCTGATTTTAGATTGTCTAAGAGACTGGAATTTTCCGGCTGCAGAAGTAGATCTGATCGCCAGCCATGGACAAACCATCTATCATGCCCCTTTTTCTAAGCATCAGCAGGAAAATTATCCGAATGCAACGCTTCAAATTGGCGACGGTGATCATATTGCTGTGAAAACGGGGATCATTACCCTCAGTGACTTTAGGCAAAAACACATTGCCGCCGGAGGGGAAGGTGCTCCGCTGGCAGTTTATGGAGATTATCTGATCTTTTCAAGTGTAGACGAGAATCGGATCTTACTCAATATAGGAGGTATTGCCAACTTTACTTATCTGCCTTCAGGCCGTCGCCCTGAACTTGTTTTTTCTACAGATGTGGGCCCGGGAAATACCCTGATGGACCAGTTTGTACAATTGCATTATCCGGGCAAGCAATATGATGAAAATGCAGCCCTGGCTTCTGCAGGGGGGTTAAACGAAGCTTTGTTAAAGGAATTGCTGAACAATGATTTCTTTGGACTGGCCTTTCCAAAAACAACGGGACCGGAACTGTTCAATCTGGATTACCTGAAAAATGCGATACATCAATCCGGTCAGGAAGGAATTTCCAATACAGATGTTCTCGCAACACTTTGCGAATTTACAGCCGTTGGAATTGTAGAGGCTATAACGCGTTCCATGGGAGGGAGAGAAGATTTCGAGATTTACCTGAGTGGGGGTGGAATGCACAATCCTTTGCTGGCGGAGAAACTGAGCTTGAAATTGAATAAAAAATTGAAGGACACTAAAGAGTTGGAAGTAGATCCGGATGCAAAAGAGGCTGTTTTGTTTGGTCTGCTGGCCAATGAATGTGTAACAGGAGGGCGGCTTGATTTTGGAAACCGCCCTGGACTGCCTTCAGTGGTGATGGGTAAGATCAGCTTACCAGCTTAGATCTTCCGGGTTTCTTGTTCGAGCCAGTTCTTTTCTTCTTCATTTAAGAAAGGGCTTATTTTCTCGAACACGAGTGCATTGTATGCATTCAGCCAGTTGATTTGGCTCTGTTCCAGTAATTCTTTTTGAACAATAGCGGTGCTGATTGGGGCAATAGTTAAAGCCTCAAAAGCGTAAAACTCATTGAATTCATTACTGATATCGCTAATGGTGTTCACCAGATTTTCTATTCGGATGCCGTGTTTTCCCGGACGGTATATGCCTGGTTCTATAGAAGTAATCATACCCAGTTCAATGGCTACCGGATTATTGGTTGGGTTAAAGACCTGGGGGCCCTCATGTACGTTTAGGAAATAACCTACGCCATGACCCGTTCCGTGACCGTAATTGATACCATGTTCCCAAATGGGTTTACGGGTAATTGCATCGATCTGGTAGCCGCAGGTTCCTTTAGGAAAGCGGGATTTGCAACCATCGATCATACCTTTAAGTACCAGGGTATAGTCCTTTTTCTCTTCGTCGGTATTCTCTCCCAAAGAAATGGTACGGGTAATGTCGGTCGTTCCGTAAAAATACTGGCCGCCTGAATCTACCAGGTATAAGCTCTCCGGTTTAAGTTCTGCATCGCTTTCAGGAGTTGCAGAATAGTGTGGCAAAGCACCGTGAGTCCTGTAGGCACTAATGGTCGTAAAACTATCGCCAACAAAACCTTCCTGTTCTTCCCGGAAGCCACGAAGTTTTGCTGCTGCTGAAAGTTCGGTAATTTTTGTTTTTCCGATCGTCTCTGTCAGCCATTTCAGAAAACGGGTAATGGCTACACCATCTTTAACCATGGCGGTACGGGTATTTGCCAGTTCTGTTTGGTTTTTAATGGCTTTAAGAAGGGTGGAGGGATTGGTCTCTTTAATGATCTTCACACTTGCAGGAATAACCTTTGTAAAGGCATAACAATTTCTTTTTGGATCGATAAAGATGCTGCTGTTTTCAGGCAAAGCGGATAAGTGCTTTTCAATGTCTGTATAGGCTAGCAACTGAACGCCGCTTTTCTGTAGTTGTTCCTTTTCTGCAGTACTGAGTTTATACTGATCTATAAACAGGAAGGCTTCTTTTTCACTGATGAGGGCAAAGCTCAGCACAACGGGGTTATAGCTTACATCCTTGCCCCGGATATTGAATAACCAGGCCAGATCATCCAGTGAGGAAACCAGGTGATAACCAGCTTGATGCTTTTGTAAGACAGCTCTAACCTCAGTCAGTTTGGAAGCTACAGACTGGCCGATGTGTTGGTCTTCAATCAAAAAAGCAGGTTCTGACGGTAGTTCAGGACGACCCTCCCAGATTGGACTCAGGTAATCTTTATGCACAATGGAGATGCCTTTTACCGCAAGGGTTTGGTTTAAAAGGTCGCCCAACAAGATGGAAAGTAGTTTTTCATCTGAGGCGACAGCGGCTCCTTTTGGTAAAGTTTCGCCAAGCCATTGAATATATTCTGGTGCGTGTTGTACTTTTTGTTTCACCAGTTCAAAACCACTGCCTTTCAATTGCTCGGTGGCTTGCTCGAAATATCGTCCGTCTGTCCATAAACCGGCGAAATCAGCAGTAATTACTAATGTGCCGGCAGAGCCCAGAAAGCCAGAGGTAAAGGGAATACATTTATAGTGTTTTGGCAGGTATTCGCTCATATGAGGATCTGCCGAAGGAATAATATAGGCCTGAACATCATCGGCCTTCATCTGTTGACGTATTGCAGTTAGTTTTTCTTGATAAGTCATTGTCAAATGTTCTATGGATTAGAATTAGGCAAACTTAAGGAATATATTTACATGAGGGGTACAAAAAAGGCCTCCTTTTCGGGGAGGCCAGTGTTGTGTTAGTTGCCAGAGTCTTTGTTGGTCTCTATGACATCTTGTATGTTTTGTGGAAGATTGTTGAGCAGGTTGTAACCTGTTGCTTTTTCAATGTCCCTGACAGTCACAATATATTTTTTCCAGTCCGGGTCTACTGCATTGTTGTTTGGAGTGTTTACGGCAATTACCCTGGTGGTGTTGGTTACACGGCTTAAGTCATTATTTCCGTTAGGAATAATCACCGCGACTTTCCATACGTTTGAAGGTACAGTGATTTTTCCATTATCAATGGTGCTGACGTTTCCATTATTCCCTGCTCCGCCTTTACCGTAATTACCCATGATAACATAAACTTCATTACCAGCGGATACCTGTCCGCGAAGGTAGCTTTCCAGGGCTTCCCAGGTACCCTGATTATTTTTTGGCGCCTGTGGAATCATATTGGACATTAAGAAAGTTGCACTATTGGCATTTAAAGAACTTGTTCTGTCTCCCGATGGACAATTGTGTCCCCGGTCAAACCCAGAATTTACGTAGCTGTTGCTTTGCACCACATAAGTACCTTCAGGTAAACCATTGAAGCCAGCAAAGTCATCCTGCCTTTTAACGGTGTTATTGGTTGTACCAGCATCTATATGCCAGCTCACCCAGTTTGGTATTGACCGGGTGCTGCTATAGGATTCGGTATAATATTTTTGATCCAGGTAAAGATTATCTGGGGTCATCATTGTTGCTTGAGACGGATTCCCAAATAGTAAATTACTGTTGTCTCCGTCTGTTGGTTGAGCATCGCTGCCAAATGTAATACCTCTTGGCGCAGTGGCTGTTCCGGGATTGGTTGGCTCAACAGGGTCTGCGTTAGGATCTGTCACAACAACGCCAGGATTTCCTATCCCTTTAAAGGTGATGTCATCTAGATTTACCCTTGCTGCATCATTTGCAGCACCCAATTTTTTGATCTGGAACCTCACCGTCTGTGGAGAAGAAAGTACAAAGGAATCTATAACCAGTGTTTTATTTGTTTCTTCTATATTCTTTCCCAATTGGGTATAAGTTGTTCCGCCATCTGTAGAGAACAATACCTGCCAGGTAGAATTGGCATCACTCCCGTATTTACCATGGCTAATATATAAAGCTCTTACTCCCTTTATATCATAAAGCATACTAAGGCTTCCAGTCTTTAATCTAATCGATCTGTTGCCATTTTTCAGATCGCCTGCAATATTTCCCACAACAGCATTATCAAAAATCCATTTTCCGGTCAGCATTTGAACGGTATCAATTTTATAAGCTGATTTAGCCGAACTTTCCAGATCTTCAGTAATAGAATAAGGTTTTTCGGGTATGTCAATCGTTTTTTTAGAACACGCAGAAAATAGAATTACTGCTGTACTCAATAGTAGAAGTTTTTTAATCATTGTCATTTTCGTTTTACCGTAATTAATCGGGGAAACGAAAGTGCGGCTTTTGGTGTTAAATAATTATTAATTTTTGTGCATTATTTCAGAAAAGTGTAACTAAACTTAATAATTGATGGAAGGTATCAAAAATTTTGCATACAAAAATGTATTGCGGTGTGCTGAGCTTAACGTGTATATCACATTAAGCTCAGCACACCGCAATGAAATTTGCTTATAAAAAGGAGAATAGATTTAGTCGAGTAAGGTCCAGCTTCTCTTGGTTTGTACCTGCTGTACCACCTGCTGCTCGGCAACAACAATATTTTCTTTGCGCTGTCCAATATATTCCAGCATGCTGAGTTTATTCCATAAAGCCACCAGAACCTTTAAAAACTCTTCAATCATGGACATAGAGGCATAAATGTTCTGATGATCATAGACCAATTCAATCGTACGGGCCAGCAATTCTTCGAAGTTTCCGGGGGTAACATCCCTCCATTCATAGAAATACTTCAGCATCTCTTCCCTTTCTTTTGATTCAATCAATTTGATTCCCGTAAAGAAAGCATGAGCGAGATTGGAGAAGTAGCCGGCAATATAGATTGGAGATTGCTGATAACCAAGATTTCTGTAGCTGAAGAAAATCTGGGCAATATAATCCAGGAGCTTTTCCGACAATAGACGGATATTTTTACCCAGCGGAGTAATGGCCTCTTTTCCTGTTGTTTTATCTACAATTTTAAAAGCAGACAATTGAAGTTCATTAATTAGGCTGCTGAACAATTCATAGTAGCGGATCAGCGAAGGATGGCTCACCATACTACTGCTTGGTGGGATATAACTGGTATTAATAGATACCCTTCCATTTTCAAGTGTGAGTTGCCCAATGGTCAGATGGTAACTGTCCAGGTTTTTGGGTGCCATTTCTGAGGCCGGCAAAATAACAATACTGTATCCTTTAGCAATATCCGGGTACCGTGGAGGGGCATCCTGTGGATCTGGATTGCCAGAAGGAACGCGCTCAAAGGGATTGACCAGTAATAAAATATTGTATTGTACTGTTTTAGAATAGTCTGAATTCTCTGCACTAAAATAATGACTATAGGAGAGTTGCTTCTCCAGTTCGGGCTGGTTGAAGATATCTATCCTGCAGCCTTCGGCCGTAATGGCATTGCAATGCCTAACCTTCACCTCAATATGATTGGTGGCCCTTTCCAGAATTTCAATGTTATGTGAGCTTTGCTGTCCTACAAATGGCGCAAGCAGCCCAAAATTAAAACCTGTTAAAAATACAGAGTTAGCATCTCTTACAAAATCCTGGTTAAACTGGTCTGTTGCCACAAAATGGCTGCTGGACAGTTTCATGCCGTCTACCCAATTGACCGGTTTATATTTTAATGGTGAAATCATAGTAGTAGATATATAGATTGTTAATTATATGAAAATGGCTTCGTCTCCAATTTTTTCGGGCCTGGAGGCATTTTCTGACACCCTTTTTGCATAGATGGTCATTTTCTCTGAGATACCATTCTTAATAATGTCGAGATCAGGATCTATGAATATGTTCTTCTTGAAGAAAGAAGTTTTGATAAAGAAGATCCAGGTATAGGCCTCATGGTCTTCACTGATATACCTTACCGGATTTTTAGGGAATTTAATATTATAATCTTCAATGAATTTATAAAACCAGGCGCCAAAAACCATATTTTCCGGAGCTTTGGCCTTCACTTTAAGTGGCTCGGGATCATTGGTGTTTTTGTAGAGTTCAAGTTCAAGCACCAGCATGCGGTCAAAATCCAGATGGTCCATATCTATATTCATTGGACTGGATGGATATTTCCAAACCTTGTAAATTTCTGTTGGAATACTGATGAGTGCCACATATGCCCACCAAAATAACAAAGGAACAATAAACGTAGCAATGCTTGTGGCTGCCCACACCCCAAAATTAATGTCGCTCAGCCAGTTGAAGGCAAGCTGGAACAGGTAAAAACTGAGTAAGCTGCTGACCAGAATGGATATCACAATGAACAATTTTCTGCTCAGTAGTTCTTCAGGATAATATTTAGTAAGCAGATACACCGCCAAACATCCTATACCCACGTAATAGATTTGACATATAATGTAACCCCACGGCATAAAGTCGAAACTTAGGAAGCCGAGCAGGCCGGGTAAGGCGAGTATTATGCCTGTGAGCAAGACAATAACAATTAATTTTTTGTTGTTTAAAAACTGATTCTTCTTATTGACAATAGAGAGCAGCGCAGTCGATACAATAAAAATAATTGGAAAAAGTAAGTACCTGATGAAGAATGATTGAACGTCCATTAAATTAACTTTGATATTTTATCTGTAGCTTAACAAATATAATACCTTAATTTTTTTTCATAAACTGGTACAATTATTAATACAATCTTTACGATTGCTGAATGCCGCAAAATGACTGCAATTTTTAGACACCTCCATCTAACTATAAAGAACAGAAAATAAATAGATGAAACAAAGACTAGAACTTAGGAATGACCTAAACACTGATTACAAAGCAACAGCTAAAGCTGCCGAATTGATAGAGACGGGTGAATTCCAGGCAGACCAGATCTCAGTTATTCCAATAGGTCCTAAAAAGCGTGCTTTTGCAAAGGAAATTAGTAATTATTCGCTCTATTATTCTGAAAGTAAAAGAAAAGACTGTCTTAACATTGAGGTGAACCGGGAAGGTTTGTATGATATGCTCCCGGAGGGACTTTTTCACCGGCCACCATCAGGTAGTACGGGCATGAGTGAAGAAGAAATGATTGCCGATGTACAGGAAAAAAGAGCAGAAGAGAAAGATGCCAGGAGATTTTTTATGCCCTTTGAGGCAGAAATCAACCATTTGAGGGTACAATTTGAATTGTATGAAAACAGGCTGGATAAAAAAACGAGCTATAGCGACCTGACCAGGATATTTGCTTCTGAATGGAAAGAATTTGAGCTCTTTGATAAAGAACAAGGCATCATATGGATGCACCTTTTGCCCATCATACATCAAAAAAGAAATAATGTAAAATTTTTGGGACAATTGTTGAATCTACTTTTCAAAATCCCGGTCAATATAGTTTACAGCACACCTTCCTTTAAACAAACGACAATAGAGGAAGGCATGCAATTTAAACTTGGGCATGGTGCTTTAGGCATAGACTCCATTATTGGCAGCAGTTTCGACTCCGATGAAGAAGAAGTGACCATCCATATTGGTCCGGCGAGTACCAGCAGGTTGGTTTATTTTATGCCAGGCACCGCATATGCTTATCTGATCAATACAGCTGTATCTTACCTGATGCCTGCTGAAACGGAAATAAAAATCAACCTCCTCGCCAGTGAAGAGCATAAATTGGGTACACTTGGCGCCGGAAGCAGTAATTCTTATCTGGGTTACACCGTATACCTTTAATGATCAGTTCAACAGAAGTCTGTAATGGATATTCATCATACTCCGGTTCTCCAGTTTCGATTTGGTCAGCGCAAGAATAGAGTTCCATTCGTCGGTATTTAAGCCATTTTGTGCCGAAGGTGTAATCATGATATCTGTTGTCTTTACAAAACCAGCTTTTGGATTTTGTGCGGGCATTAAACCTTTACGGATATCTACCCCTTTGATCTTATTGCCCAGTTCATAAAAGCAAAAATTAACAATATCAGATTTCGTTACGATCCTGTCGCCTGTAGTTAAACCATATTTATAGGCCTGAACCCGGTTGGTCGAGTCTAATCTTGATCTGCCACCAACACTATTGCTTAGAAAATACAGACTTTCAGGTATTATTTTGCTGTTCTCGAAAGCCTGTAAACGGCTTCCAGACCTGATTTGGTTGCCAATTTCGGCATTGGTAGTCCAGAAATCGAGGAACATAATATCTACATGCTCCAAAGGTTTAACAATAATGTAATTGAGCATCTCTTTAATATTGGCGAGCTGTGTACGTGTCTTTTGCTCAATAATGGAGATGTTTTGTTCCAGATCCTTTAAGGAACTGTTTAAGAAATCAGAGCCGAAAGCGGAAAATGCTGCTTTTTCATCTCTAAGCAATTCAAAGAGATAATCTACAACTTCCTTTGCGTTTCTCGTGTCCAGTCTTTCGGTTCCTCCATAACGGATAGAGTAGGATCCTGTATTGCTTTCCTCATCCTGACTGTGTGGAATCTCCAGATATGAATACCCTGTTTTATCAGTGAGTTGGCTGACACATAAAAACTGGTCATTCGGGCCTAGCTTTACAGGAATGATATTGGTCATCATTTTTAGCCTGTGTTTAATCTCATTAGACCTTTTGTTCACTACAGGAAAGGCATTCACCGTGATGTGCATTTCTTCCAGCATCTGTTCTGTAATTGCGGCAGGAAACTGGATCTTTAACCAGATCATAGGTTTTTTAAACAATCCAAGCGTGGTTGGTGGGAAGAGTTGTTCAAATTCTTCCGGATAAAGTTTCAGATAGTTTTGGGCAGGCAAAAGATCTTCCTGGTCTATGGTTAGAAACCGTTTAGAATAGAAGGCATGAACGTCTCGTGAGAGCAAATGAAGCACGTCTTGTTTCTCAAATGCGGCTTCTCCATGCTTTTGATGATCCATATAAAATTTATCCAGCGAGGTATCTAGGGGATGATCATTCAATGTCCATTTAGACAGAGAAAGCAAGTCATAGGCTTCTTCATTAACCACGTAGTTCTTCCAGTCAAAATAAAAGCTTATGCCGTTTAGCTTTTCTATACCAGAAGCGATCTCCATTCCGATATAGGCCGTGTTGTTCTTTAAATGGCTGCCAGACAATGTATTTGCAGCTAGTGTTTTGTGAAGGTGGCTGTCTAATTGAAATAAATTATGTCCGCTTGCAAAGAAAGAGATTCCTGCATTGTAAATGGTAACGGGCTTAAGCGGGCTGAAAAATACATCAAGTGTATGTTCTTTGCTGTTTTCGGCGGCTTCCTTAAATCTTTTCTTATAAAAAAACTGGGTCGTATTTTCTATAACCTCTGTGGGTTCAAAAGGGCGTGCGTGTAAAATGGCATGAGCGGGTATGGCAGAGGTCAGCGTATCCGAGGCCAGAATTCTTGATATTTTATCTAAAATCCTGTTTTCCAGATTACGGACATCATTGGAAACGTTGAATAATTCTGTACTGAGGGCTTCGATCAGTAATTTAACGAGCGGGTCAAAATCGTTGGTATTTTTAATTCCCCAATAATCTTGTGCATTTTTCAAAATTCGGTTTCTGATTTCGTCTTTAGAGGAGTAAAATATATTCTTCATCGGTAGTATAGATTTTGTTTATGATGACAGTGGTGACATCATCTCAGAGTGGATTGCCGGGGTTAAATTTTTTAAAGTGTCTATAATTTTGTTCAATGTTTCCTTAAAATAGAGCAATTTTAGTTTAACTTGAGAGGGGGCTTAAAAATAAACTGGTATTAAAATAATATTTTTCTCCGGTGATATTCATTCTTCCCAGAATCGTGATGTCAACTTTCTTTTTAATCTCTGTGACATTTCTCATGGCAAAAAATTTTTCGACTTCACTCATTTTAATTTCGACTTCTACCTGATACAACCGGGGTTCATAATGCACAACCGATTTTAATAAAGATTGCCTGAATTTTTCTTCCCAAATGGTTTCACTAACGATTAATTCAAAATCCAGGTCCCAAATTTCACATCCAAAATTATTGTTGTGGCGGTGTTCTCCATATCGGGTAAAAATGATAAGCTCAATATTTTGAGAAATGGACTTGCCAAGATCTGCCTCATTTAAATCTTTGTTTTCGAGAATATTTTTTAAGCGGAAGGGCTTATTGTATAAAAAATGTGACATAAAGAGCTGACTATAAATGGAACAATAATTGAAAAGGATAATCAATATTGCGACCAATTTTGGGAGTAAGAAATAAGAAAGCAAGAATAAATGAAGAAATAAATATAAATTTTTTAAAAAACTACCTACCTACATCGCCCTATGAAACCAATTAATGCTCAGGAACTGACTAGATCCTATAGGATTTTTGTCTTAAATTTTATCCTTCTCACCAGTTTTTCAATATTTTGTGTTTATCTGTTTTTTGCAGCGTCTAAATTTGAATACAGCCTGCTGGAGAAGCAAGTAAAGCAAACAGACCAGCTCTTATCAAAACGAAAGCAAATCAACGAAAACTTCGATGTCATCCTGCTTCGGTTCAAACAGTTGACTAAATATACCTCCATTAATTCGGAGGAGATGAATAACCAGGCCATTCTGCTGGAAGATATCCAAAATGCAAATTTTAAGATCAAAGACCTGATTAAGGAGCAACCTCCCGGAGTTGGAAGTTTTTTGCTTTATAAGAAGCTGACTGATGACGTTGCCCAGATGGCGGGGATACAAGATTCATTGTTCACCACCAAGTTTCAGATTGAGAACATCAGGACCCAACTGGAGTCTTGCTTAAAAACTAACCAGACCGCTGCAAAGAAGATCAGGTCTGGAAGATTTACCCGATAGATATGATTAAGCTAAGTATAAAAGAAAGAAGAGAACAATTCCTGTTTTTTATCGGAATTTTTGTGTTTACCACAGGGCTATTGAGTTATGGGCTTTTTCATGATTATGGTGACGGAAGAATGGTTTCTAAACAAGATCTGGCAGATCAGCTTTCCAGAAACGCTGATTTTGAAGAAACAATTAGGGACCAGAGGCCAACCATTGACTCGACTTATAAACAAATTATGAGATTTGATCCTGGAGTACAGGCCGTTTTCCTGGAAAGTGATATTAAGAATTCACTGGGTTCTATTAAGGCTGCCTATCAAAGAAGAGCTTCAGATCAGCGGTATAAAACTTTTTTACAGGCTTCACAACTGTACAACGATTTGTTTTATGACCGCAGGGAACTTAAAGGAAACAGAACAGATCTGGACAGACTGAATAAATCGCTGGAGGACTGTAAGTTGTCTACCCGGCAATTAAGGCAGACACTGGGCAGCCAGAACAGATAATTAAATGATACAATACCTATAAAAAAATCAACCTATAAAAAAATGGCCGAAACGACTACCTCAGGAAAATCAGTAAGCAGTAATTCACAGGGATATATTTTCCTGTATATATTTATTGCAATTATAATCCTTGCCGCACTTATCTTTCTATTTAAGAGTTCAGTTTTTGATAAACGAACCATTGATGCAAGGATCTTAAGAAATGAATTGTCTTTAAATGAAGACCTGGTATTTACCGATAATACAAGAAATGCAAAAAAATGGATCTGGGAGTTTGGTAATGGAGCAAAAGCCACCAGCCAAAACGGAACCTACCGTTATTTGAAATCAGGTTCTTACATCGTACGTTTGACCGTAGACGGGGAATTAAAAGAACAATTCCCGGTAACCGTTAGAGACACTGTTGCTGCCGCTATAGATACATTGGTCACCATCAGCGGCCCAACTTCAGGCGTTGTAGACGAAGAAGTGAGACTTGAAGCAGATGGTAAAGCCACCCAGTTTGACTGGTCATTTGGTGAAACCAATAGGGTGGACGTAAAAGGCAGGACTGCTCTGTACACTTATCACGCGCCGGGTAAATACCTGGTGAAGCTCACCACAGACAAAAGCCACCGGCCAATCTTTCATACCATTTTCATTACAGATCCCAACGCAGAACTGGAGACAGATATGGTGGTTCCCGGAGAAGGTGAACGTAAAGTGATTGATGACATCAGGGCAAGATTACAGGCAATTGCTAATGGTGCAGATTTCAATACCAATTATTATTACCTGGTTCGTAAGTATCTGTGTAATAACGAGAAGGTTACTGTAAATGTAGAGCAGGACAGTGCTAAAAAAGCAACAGACTTTTATTCCTATTGCATGGGCCTCACCTTTGGGGGAGAAATCGTGGTCGATGAAGCGCAGCTTACGATCAGCCCAAGCTCTACTTGTGCAACACTTGTGAACATCAAACAACATTCTGCAAAGACAGTTAAAAAATAAACCCTATGAAACGAATTATATCTCTTGTCCTCCTTTTCACCCAAACTGCCTTTGTAATGGCCCAGTCGCCACTTTCCTTTGGTAAAAAGGTGAAATATATGCCTAAATCTTACGCTAAACCAAGTTCATCGACCCAGGTTGCTGAAGATGGTGGAACATCAAAACTTCCATGGATCGTATTCTCCGACCGTGCAGATAATTATACAACGACCAGTCCGGGTGGGAGTTTGATGATGAAAAAATTAAACTTTATGGAACCCTTCTATGTTTCACAGGAAGAAAATGGGTACCTGAAACTGATCAAGTATAAAGCTGGAATGATCAGGGGCAGAAAAATAAACGATAAAAAAACCGCTATTAGTTATGGCTGGATCCCCAAATCTAAATTGCTCTTGTGGCAAAGGTCTTATTCTAATCCACAAAATGGGTATTCTGAAAAGGCAATAGCCATTATCAACGGAAAAACACCTCTAACGGCTTCCAGGGTATACTTTGACAATACAGATTCGGTGTATGTGTATGATTCACCGGAATTAAAAAAGAGAATTGCGAAGATACGGCTGCATGAGATTACTTATGTATACAAGAAATCTGAAGACGATAAAAAATATCTGATTGGAAACGAAGATCAGCTGGTTGCAGACAGTGCCAGAAAAAGTATTACAGGCTGGGTTGGAACAGATGCCATTCATAATTGGGGAGACCGTTTATATATCGCCCCGCAACAATTTGGTTCTTACGAACAGGCTGATTCCCTATCCTTATTACTCCATAATGCGCATGCAGATCCTCTTTTAGATACAGACAATGATCTGATTTTGAGGAGTACCCCGGTCGTCGCAAATGACGGAAAGGGGCCTTATACACTCGGCGTTGCAACAGATGTGTATAACAAATCGGGCAACAGTGTGATTACCATCAATGGGGCAAGTTTGCCTTACTCTACTTATCTCAATCTTAGAAAGAACATCCACAAGATCAACGTGATCTTTGTTCTGGATGGAGGAAGTCCGATGAGAAAATATTTCTCGGGTCTAAGAAATACCATACAATCTTTTGAAAATGTTTTTAATGAGTACGACCGTAAAAATCAGATCAGTTATGGTGCGGTAGTGTACAGAGATGCGGCCAATTGCACTGCTCCCGGGATTTTCAGTACAGCGGGTGTATCTCCGGATTACCGTAAACTGATGGATTTTCTTACCATTGAAGCCCGGAAAACAGAGAGGTGCACCAGCAGAATCAATCAGCAGCCCGTTTATGATGGGATCAGGTCAGGTCTGAACCTGTTGAAGGGACATGTTAATGAAACCAATCTTGTGGTACTGATTGGGAGTACCGGAAATGAAGTGGCTTCGGCCACACAGCTGAGTGATCTTTCTGAAGAATTTGCCAGAGCAGATGCGAGACTGCTGTCTATACAAATGTATAGCGATTATGATCCTACATTCAATAATTTTGTGTTGCAATCCAAAAGATTGGTTTCAGAATCTGCAGTATATCTTGCAGACAGAAAGAAACGCTTCATGGTAAAAGGTGAAGGACTAAATAATACCCAGGCCTATAATACCAGCCAGCTGGATTCAGTATCTTATTACCTGGACTATCCAAAAAACAGTCTGATCCAGGGTGGTGTGGTTTTCCCGGCTAAGGGTGCTGTCAATTCTAATGAATTGATCACCGTAGCGGTTAAACGTTTCATGAGAGAAACCGACTTTGATATTAACAGTCAGATCAACTCACTGGACAGCGCCTTCAGGTTAACCGGGATAGAACGTAAAAAGTTGTCTCCATATGTAGAAAGCTTTCTTTTGCCTCCGGTCTCGGATGATGTCGCAGATAAAATGCCACATAATGCATTTAAATATTATCTGACTTCCAGTGCACCCGCAGATATTGTTTCTAAAAATAAGAACCTGATGCAATATATAGTTGTGCTGAATACCATGGAGTATAAACAGATCAACGATATATTCTCCCTGATGATTGGGCAGAATTTGCAACCGGATCAATCTTCTTTCAGAAGCAAGCTGCTTAAAAACTATCTGAATATTCCCAAAAACCTATTGGATTTGAAGATCTCTAAAGGAGAAATTAAAGACATGACGCTGGCTAAATACATCCAGACGGTCATAGGATTGCCGGTAAGTACAGAGCTTCTGGATAAATATAAAGTAGGTGAACTGTCCAAATCCAGTAAAATGCCACAGCCAGACTTTGAAGCTTATATCAAGTTCCTGATGAGTACAAGCGATAACTTCAAAAAGGCGACACAGGTTGGGCAGCAATTCATTTCTAACGGAAAAAATTACTACTATATCACCGAAGGAAATTTTATTCAAAAACCAGAAACTGAAAAACCATAATACCTATGAGTCTTACAAATATCAGCGAGTCGGTTAAAACAGCCATCAGGATAGCTCAGTCTCTGGCTAAAGAGTACCATAATCCTGAATTCTCTCCTGCGCATTTGCTGAAGGGTTTAATGCATAAGGAAGTGGGACTAAGAACCTTTTTGAGTTCTATTGGCAAGGATGAAGAATACATCAGTGAGTGGGCAGAAGTTAGGATCGATGAACTGGATAAGACAGCTTATGCGCCAGAAGAAGTAAAAGGCAGCGCCGAAATTTCAAAAGTTTTTGAAGAGGCCGATCTGGTCCGTATTAAGCTTGGGCTTGATTTGATCACACCGGTTTGTGTGCTCACGGCACTTTGCAAGCCGACGATTGGATTTCAGCCGGACCAGCTAAAATCTTTTCCCATTAAAGAAAAAGAGCTGTTGGATCTCTATATCAAAGATGAGGAAATCCAGCACGCGGTTTCTCCTGCCTCTTCCGATAAGGGAACAGGGAAATCCGGAGGAGCAGCCTCGTCATTGCATAAATATTGTATCGACCGTATTGCCCTGGCAAGGGAAGGGAAGACAGACCCGATTATTGGCAGAGATAAAGAGGCCAGGATGATTATGGAAATTCTTTGCCGCAGAACAAAGCCTAATGTGATCATTACCGGTGACGCGGGTGTGGGTAAAACAGCACTTGTAGATGGCTTTGCGCAGGATATTATTGCAGATAACGTGCCTGATCTGCTCAAAAATGTACAGCTTTTTGAGCTTGATCTGGGTTCCCTGATTGCTGGTGCTTCTTATAAAGGAGAGATTGAGGACAGGTTGAAAAATATTCTAAAAGAAATTAAGCAGTTTGATAAAGCAGTACTCTTTATAGATGAGATCCACACACTTTTAGATAACAAAGGACCAATTGGAGGTGGCGTAGGTAATTTGCTTAAACCTGAACTGGCCAGAGGCGAGATTACGGTCATTGGTGCAACCACTATAGATGAATACCGGAAGATTATAGAGCCTGAACAGGCCTTCAGCAGAAGGTTTGAAGTTTTACAGGTGAATGAGCCGAATGAGGCTTCTGCCATAAAGATGCTGGAAAAACTGACGCAAAAATATGAAGAGCATCATCAGCTTAAAATACAGGCAGAGGCTATTCCAGAGTGTGTTCGTTTGGCCAAACGCTACATGAAAGACCGCCGGTTGCCGGATTCTGCTTTTGATTTGCTGGACCGTACCATGGCGGCCATGAAAATGATGAACGATACTTCAGATAAGGTATTGGCTGAACTGGAACAGTCGCTAACTGAACTTGGACAGCCCGAAGCTCAGCAGAAGCATCAGCTGGCCGATTATAGGTGGTTATACAGTCAAATGCAGGACAAAGTGAGTCCGGTACTGCTGGGGCAACTTACAGACGAAACCCAAACCGATGCTTTTGAAACCCCGGAAGAATACCTGGACTATCTCTCCAGAAACCTTGCTGCACTTAAAATTCTTGCTGCCCAGAAAACTGATGAGGTAGGGAAGCAGGATATTGCTTCTATTGTTTCTTACAAAACAGGGATCCCCTTGGGAAAAATCCAGGCCCAGGAGAAAGAGAAGCTCATGAATATGGAACAGTTCCTGAAAAGAAGAGTGGTTGGTCAAGATCAGGCCTTAAAGGCAGTATCTGATGCCATTCTGGAGTCAAGAAGTGGACTAAACAAGAAGGGACAACCTATTGGATCTTTCTTTTTACTGGGGCCTACCGGAACAGGTAAAACAGAGCTGGCCAAATCTATTGCAGAATTTTTGTTCAATGATGAGAAGGCCATGATCCGTTTTGATATGTCCGAATTTAAAGAAGAACATTCTGCTGCGTTATTGTATGGTGCGCCTCCGGGTTATGTTGGGTATGAAGAAGGCGGCCTGCTGGTCAATAAAATCAGACAGCAGCCTTATTCTGTATTGCTTTTTGATGAGATTGAAAAAGCACACCCTTCGGTATTTGATACTTTTCTGCAAATCCTGGATGAAGGACATATGCACGACAGACTTGGTAAGGAAGGCGACTTTTCCAATTCCCTGATTCTGTTCACCTCTAACATTGGAAGTGAATGGATTGCAGAACAAGTTGGAAAAGGAGAAATACCCGGTTCTTCTCAACTGATGGAGATTATGTCGAGGCATTTCAGACCCGAATTTTTGGCCCGTCTATCCGAAATTGTACCCTTTGCACCGATCAGCGAAAAGAACGTAGTCAGGATTTTTGAGATCCAGCTGAAGAGTTTAATTGAAGCTCTGGAGAAACAAGGCATAACTTTTGAGATTGATGAACAGGCAACAACAATGCTGGCACTGAGCGGCTTCACTCCAAAGTATGGAGCAAGGCAGTTATCCGGAGTGATCCGGAATGAACTCAGAAGGCCGATATCAAAGTACATTATTTCCGGGGAGTTAAAGAAAGGAAATACAATTGTGGTAAAAAAACACGCAACTGAAGACCGGCTGGAATGGGAGATCATAGAGCAGGTGCCGGTAACAGAAGCATAAATAATAAAGACATTTAAATTAATCGTAAACCATTAAATACCAATACTATGTTTAACTATGAAATTGGCGGTAATGAGAGAAAGGTAGATACCTCTGAAGCATTTGCAGATATTGCCCACAATAAAACGCTGTTTATTCAAAAACTTACAGATAATGAGCCGATAAAGCCGGAAAAGGTAGAAGGACTGAAAACTGTACAGGAAGTTTTTAACCACTATAAACCAAAGGTGAATGTGTCTTTTGAAAAACAGGATGGTTCTCCGGTATCAGAAACCTTAAAGTTTAACAACCTGGGCGATTTTTCAGTGAAAAACATCATTAACCAGAGTACTTATCTGAATAATGTGAACATTGAGAAGGAGATGTCTTTAAATGTGATTAAACAATTAAAGTCCAACAAAACCTTGAAGGCCACATTAGATGATGCAGAAACAAAAAATGCCTTCATCAGTGCGCTTAAAAACTTCGTTTCTGAATTAGAAGCAAATAAATAGTCCAGTTAAGAACCAGGGATCAACCCGATTTAAATAGATTAAAATGGCAACTCCAGATGAACAAAAAATAACGCAGGAAGCCGCTTCAGGCGCCTCCTTTAAGCCGGCAGAGAAGCAGGCGGGAGAAAAGCTTACGCTAGAAGCGAGCCTGGAAAAACTGGCAAGAGTAGGTGGTTTCGATTTATTGGAAGCTACTGTTGACGGATTACAAAACTTAAACCCGGAAAGAAAAGCAAGGAAACAGATCTTTTTAACCGGAGACGAGAAAAAGAAAGAAAGAGAAGAGCTGAAGAAAAAGATTCAACTCTGGATTGATGTATTGGAAGACTCTGATTCTGTTTCGTCTATGCTCGATAAAAGCACGGAAAAATTAGAAGCAGCAGAGGAAAATCTGAATAAAAATATAGCCACTGCTTTAGAGACCACCAAAGAACTGGAGCAGGCTTATCGCTCTGTGAACCTCTTTTATCAGAATACAGAATCTGATAAATTAAAGAATGTGGTGGTTCTCAATGCCTCTATGGACCAGATCAAGGATTTGGACAATCCGAGATTTATAGACTATGTTGCAGATGAACTGAAGCAAAAATATGACAGGCTGGATCTTCGTGAGAATTATTCTTTAATGGTAGTTCCGGGTTACATGGGGTCCAATAAAGTGGTAGAAAAATGGGGAAAGATCGCTTACCAGAACAAGGCTATGCTGATTACCGATTTTGCAGATCTGGACCAGCCGGATGATGTGATTGATTTGTTTACTGCAGCAAACCTCACCGGAGGAGATGCATTCAGGTCTAATGTGATTATGACCTGTAACTGGCTGGTGGGCAGAGGTAAAGTAGCTGAAGTGGGCGAAGAAGACGATCTGACCGTTCCAGGTTCAGCCGCATTAGCCGGGAAGATGTATTACACCCTGATGTCGCAGGTTACAGCAGGTAAGAAACACGGTGCAATCAATGATGTTGACGGTGTAAAGTTTGACCTTAAAAAGAGTGAAATCTCTCACCTGGAACGTATAGGCCTTGTTCCTATGGTTAATGAGTACGGAAAAGTCATGGCTTTTTCTGCTAAAACCTTGTTTAACGGAGATAACATTGGTTTGCAAACTTACTCTGTTGTACGTGTATTCGATTATGTGACCAAGGTTTTATTCGACTTCTTAAACAGAAGAGCCTTTGAAAACTGGACCTCTAAAACTGAACAGGACCTTCGCGGGCAGATCGTTAAATTCCTGGACGGTATACAAGGTCCTGAACGTTTAATTGAAAGATTTAAGATTATGCGTTTTGAGCGGGATGAACAGCAAAAAGATAAAATCCACCTGGATATCCATATTACACCATATTTTCCAGCCAAAAGTTTTGTGGTAAAACTGGACGGTCAGAAAGGGGAGGATGAGGAAACCACCTGGAGTACGGAGTACGCACAGCAATAACATAGGTATATTCTATATAAGATATCCGGCCAGATGGACCCCCAGCTGAGCCGGATATTTTTTTATACCTCTTTTACATTTCCTGACTTAACAATTTCTTTATATTTTAGTCCCGCAGATTTTACGCTGTACCGGGAATACATGAAACAAGTACTGATCATTAACGGCGATCCTGAAAAAACGGCTGCAACAAGCCTGCTGATAGATGCCTACAAAAAAGGCGCCCAGGAAGCTGGTGCGCAGATCAAAGAAATTGCGATCATCGATCTGATCTTTAATTCCAATAAACAATTTACCAACCGTGTTACCGAACTGGAACCGGATCTGAAACGGGCATTGGATATGATCGTTTGGGCCAATCATGTTGTTTTATTTTGCCCGGTATATATGTCTTCCATTCCTGCCAGGATCAAAGGCTTTTTTGACCGGCTGTTTATGCCTGATCAGGTATTTCTTTCCAGAAACCAGAACATCAGCAACAATTTTAGTGGAAGATCTGCACGAATTGTGTCTATTTTGGACGAAGAAACTTTTGAGTACTGGAAACAAGACAAAAAGGTAACTTACTTGTCTATAAAAAGAAACGTTTTTGAAAACTGCCGTTTCCACCCCGTTCACACCAATACCATAGGGCACCTTTACTCGCTGGAGAATGATTACAGTAAAAAATGGCTTCGGAAGCTTGAAACTTTTGGATCAAAATTAATGTAGCTTTAAAAGGGCTTTAGGGCCAATTTGAAAAATATTTATTCTATTGTGCTGATTAATAGGAGATAGTGGCAAACTTTTTGTTTAGAAGTTACTGTTAATACAAATTAATAGTAACAGTTTTCTCACCCTAAAACAAAAAGTTATGGCTTTCAAAGCAAGATTAAACTTTTCGGGCAAGGAGTACGATGTGCTCCACTGTGCCTACTCCCTAAACCGTGATGTGGATGCAAAAGGAAGACCCTCTTCCGGCGTGTATGGCGGAACGATCGACATTGAACTCGAATCGACCGAAGACACCTCCGTTGTTGAAGCAATGGTAAACAACCAGTACAAACCTTTATCAGGTACTTTGCTGATTAAAAAATCAGAGGAAGATGCCAAAATGAAGGAAGTACATTTTGAAGATGGATACATCGTTAAGTATTCAGAAGGAATTAACATCGTTGGAGATAATCCGATGACGCTGAAATTCCAGATCTCTGCCCGCAAGTTAAAAACTGGTAATGCCGAGCATACCAATGACTGGCCAAAGGCTTAATTCAAAATTAAAAGGACGTTTAACATTTAAAAGAACATTATCATGGCATTTAAAACCAGAGTTACTCTTGGATCAAAAGAGTATGACGTATTGCAGTGCAGCTATTCATTAAACAGGGACGTAGACGCGAAGGGACGTCCGTCATCAGGTGTATATGGTGGAACCATTCACCTTGAAGTAGAATCTACTGAAGATACTTCAGTGATCGAATCTATGGTGAACAACCAGTACAAAGCCTTTGCCGGAACCATCGTGTTCAAAAAAGGAGAGGAAGATGCAAAGATGAAGGAATTACATTTTGAAGACGCCTACATCATCCAGTACAATGAAGGTATTGCAGTAAATGACAATACCCCAATGACATTGAGCTTCGTGATTTCTGCACGCAAGCTGAAAATTGGTAATGCTGAGCATACCAATGACTGGCCGAAAGCCTAATTGGCAATAGGCCTATGAAAAACAAGTTTGCCGGAAAGCACTACCTGCTTTCCGGCAATTTTTTAACGACTCAATTCCTGAAATATGGTCAATAAACTAAATATAGACATCAGTATAGAGGAGGTGCCTGTTCTGCATTTCAGCCGTTTTACGCTGGATCAGCGTTTCGGCGAGCACCATACTTTTGAGCTGCGGATCAATCATGATCAGGTGGAAGGGACCAACGGGATTACGCTCGCTAAGTCTAAAGACTTTATAGGCAAGAGCCTTACCGCTCAGTTTGGTCTGATCGAGTGTTCCGGAAATATTTTTACCGGGATCATCACCAAAGTGGAAATTGCACAGACCCATGGATTCCAGGGTGACATTGTCATTACCGGCTACAGTCCGGATATTCTTATAGACCGGGGACCAGACCTGGGTTCTTACCTGGGTAAAGACCTGAAAACAATTATCCAGCAGGCCACAAACGATACCCCGCAAAACGACCTGGACTTTCAAATCAAACCAGCCTATACATCGGCTATTGATTACATTATACAATATAGAGAAAGTGATTTTGATTTCATTAAACGCCTTTCGGCCGAATATCATGAGTGGTTTTACTACGACGGCAGTGTGCTCCATTTTGGAAAACCCGATAAAGAAGAACAGATTGCGCTGATCTATGGAAGAGACCTGCACAGTTTACAATATGGAATGCAGATTGCACCTTTAAATTATAAGAAATTTGCCTATCATTCGCAGGAGGATCAACTGCTGAGTGCCCAGCCTGCACCGGCCAGTTCCAGTCTTTCAGATCTGTCCCATGCGATTTCTGCTTCTAATGAAGTTTTTAGCAAAAGGTTCAATCAGCCCCTGAATGTACGTGTCAATTCGCAGAAGGAGATTGATACTTTTGTGAACGATGAGCATAAAGCTTTGGTGTCGGGATTGGTGAGTATCTCTGGTCACGGAGATAATCCTAAGGTTGGTCTGGGTAAGATCGTAGACATCAGCACCAGTATGAGAAACGGTCTCGATTTTCAGGTACAGGACTTCGGTAAGTTTATCGTAACCGCAGTTTACCATGAAATTGATGGCCTCGGACATTATCAAAATACATTTGAAGGGGTAGCTGCAGACAGTGAAAAACTACCTGTAGGGCATGTGAAGAAACCTGAAGCGGATATGCAGCTTGCAGATGTGTTAGACAATGACGATCCTCAGGGTCAGGGCCGGGTAAAGGTGAAGTTTAAATGGGAATGTCAGACCAATGACCCCACCGAATGGCTGCGGGTCATGAGCCCGAATGCAGGAAGTGGAGATACGGGGGCGAATCGGGGCTTCCATGTGATTCCTGAAAAAGGAGATCAGGTTGTTGTAGCGTTTGAAGAGGGAAATATTGCCAGACCCGTCATTCTGGGGAGTGTATTTCATGGAAAAAGCGGAGACAGCAAGGGCTTTAAGAACAGCAATACCAAAGGAATGACCTCGAGAAGAGGAAGTGCATTGACATTTGATGATCTGAACCATGCGCTAAACCTCGGAACCAATAAGGCGAATTATGTTAAAGTGGAAAACGGGCCGGGTTCAATTACTGCGGAGTCAGCCCAAAAAATCGTTATTAAAACAGGAAAGAGTTCAATAACCCTTAATCAGGATGGAATCATAGAAATTATAGGTGAGACGATAACCATTCAGGGAAAATCAGCTATAAATGCAAATTCCGGAGATAAAACGGGTAATGGAGTGAACATAGGAAAGTTTGGGGTGACCAGTTTGGATCTGGAAGGCAAAGACAAATGCGTATCTACGTCGGATAAGATCACAATTTCTTCAGGAACTACAATAGACACAAAGTCTTCAGGTGTACATACGATTACAGGGAGTAATGTAGATATTAATTAGATAATGAGCAGGTTTAAATTTTTTGAAGAGCCACAGGAGGTGGAACAGGTAAGGGAAACCGACAGAATTCAATTGAGACTTCTGCCTTCCCGGAACCAAAGGTTTTCCATACGTTATCATACTCAGTTCTTTGCTATGGGGCAAAAAGTAACAGATGTGCAAACTGAGATCATTTGGATACTCAAAATTATCGATGTCTTTGAAGATGGATACCTGGTGGATATTGAGGTGGAAGATCATGAGGTTTTTAACGCAAATCCGGCTTTTAAGGA
Source organism: Pedobacter nutrimenti (assembly GCF_032678445.1). Taxonomy (GTDB): domain Bacteria; phylum Bacteroidota; class Bacteroidia; order Sphingobacteriales; family Sphingobacteriaceae; genus Pedobacter; species Pedobacter nutrimenti_A. The sequence goes on along the minus strand of NZ_JAVTSQ010000002.1, from coordinate 111,099 downwards.
GATGATAGAGTTTTCAAAAGCCTTTAACTATCCAACTCAAAAACTGGTTATTAAGCTAAATAAACAAGGAAGCATTGAAAGGGTACTGAACCAGGAAGAGATCGTTGAGCGGTGGGAAGAGATTAAAGGAGATGTTTTGGAACCGCTAAAAAATACAGCCGGAGATCAGGAACTTTTAAAGAATGGAGATCAACAATTTAGCGACTTATTGCCTTCGTTAAAAGAAACCCTTTTATATTCTGTTTTTTTTAGTCCGGTATTGGGAGAAAAACTGGAAAAAAATGAACATTTGGTAGGAGAGGGCTCATTTTCTTCTCAGCTGTTTCAGGGTATCCATGTTCCTTATCAAATTAGAGAAATACTTCAGTCAAAAGATAGTACGGTTTTTCAGTGCAGACATAAGGCTTATATTGAAAAGACGGTTGGTGCAGATTTGACAAAATTATACAATCAATCTTATAAAGAACTTTGTGGACCAAAATTTTCCTATGAAATAGATTATCAGGCTGATTATAGTTTTGAATGGTCTACAGGACTCTTAACGCATTGCGAGGCCATGTTGAAGGAAAAGGCGAATGATGGTCTATATTTTCAAACAGATTTCACTATAAAAAGGATTTAAGATGTCACAATTATATGTTCCCGATAAAGCCTATTTGGTTTGCTCGGATGGGATGAATCCTCAGCAATTGAAAGTAAGCAGCCAAAGCAGTATAAAAATAGCAAAAGGGCGTTTGGCCGCAACAATTAAAGACCGTACGGGGGCAAATTTTGTTTGTGCCAAAATGGTCATAGCTGGTGCAATAATAGGTGTGATCGTCGCCGCAATCATTGCGGCTGCAATTGTACTTAGCGGTGGGACATTAGCTATAGGTCTAGGTGCAATGCTGGCTGCAGGAGCTGTAGGCGGCGCGGCGGTTGGACTGAATACCGCAATGATGCCTTGTATTTGTGCCATATTAACGATGAGCAAAGACTGGACTCCGGTTCATCCCAGAGTGACGTTTGAAGATAAGAAAGCTCTTATTGATAAATCTATAGTGCCATGTTTCCTGGGAGGAACCGTTCAGATTATGTATTCTAAGGAAGCCGCTGATGCTCTTGCCTCTTTAAACCGAAGCAAAACCGTTGCTGGTGTTGCTGCCATCACTTCAATTGCTTTCATTGCAGGTGGTATTGCTTCGGCTGTTGGAAGTGCATTTTTGGCTGTCAAAGGAACCTTTGTTACTTACGGAGCAGTGTCAGGGTTTGTACATGTGTTGGGCGTAACCAGTGTTGGAGGTGCTTCGTATGGATTGAATGCTGGATACGACTGGTCTAAGAAAAAGATCAAAATAGGTGGTACATCTGTAGATGACTATATTACCGGGGAGGCCTATAAAGGAAGTGACCCCGATCATAAAAAACTGGATGATGTTGTAGATCTTGCAACAAATAAAAAAATTGGTGCTCCTACAGATGCGCTTGGCAGTGCCGAAGATATTGCAAAGAGCCAAACCTCAAATTTAAATACAACAACGCAAACCACACAGACGATAGGTACCAATAGGGTCTTTGTTGCAAATTCAGAGGGCGCTGTTTTACCTCCGGGTACAGTTACTGCAAGTCAGACTACTGTGACATCAAGTAATGCAATTCCTGGAGCAAGCGCTGCACGACCTAACGGAACAACCCTATCCTCAAGTCAAAGTTCTGTTTCTATGAGAAGTACCCCCAATACGCTGGAGATTTCCAGAATGAATACCACTACGGAATTTTCTACCCAGTTTAACAACAGGTCTATACTGAAAGGTTCTTTCAAAGCGTTTACCGGAAAATATGGTTTTGGGATCATGAAGGGAATGGGAACCAATATGCTGCTGGATGCGGTCCGGGCAGGTGGAAACTGGTTGATCGCCGATGATCTTAAGGGCTTACAGGATGCTTTAAATAATGCAGAAACTGCGGCCAGACAATCTATAACTGTAATTGAAGATGAAATATAACATTTGCTTTGCCCTTTCCTTGTTGTTGCCTGTTCTATTTTTGGTGTATACCATTGTGCGTACAAAGGATACAGATAAACAACTGATAAAAATGACGGCTACCATGAATGTCTCCAAGAAGATCAGCAGGGGAGCCAGATCTGATGCAGAGTATATCCAGAAATTTGACCAGTTCAAGGCTACTTTAAGCAGAACTTTTTCCGGGCTGGGGAGCATGTTCAAAGAGGATAAGTTAAAGGATATTTATTTGCCTGCACCTGCCAATACGATACCTGATATCTATTGGGAACACCCTAAGCTTAAGCCCGCTGAAGAAAGGAAAGCATCCTTTTATATATTCAGAGCAGATCAGCCGAAAATCAATGGTGCGGTAACAATGCCGTATGTCTATTTGAAGCTAGATGCTGAAAGTCGCTCTGAAATTGGTTATGCCACGGAGCTTTACCTGTATACTCTGGGAGAAAAAATTGGCGGGTTGACTATTTTTTTTACCCTGATTATTAATCTGGTACTTTTTATAGTTGCCTTGCAAAAATATCAGGAAAACAAACTGTACGTAGGGGTGGGCCTGATTATTGTTTTAATTTATATTTTATTGCTGCTTTTTTAGAGGTTATATGAATACACCAATTGCTAATATTAAAATGAGACTGCCGATTCCGGTGGGTACAACACTAGGCATAGGATTTGCCATGCTGGCTGGCTATATCGTTACTCTCGTTCTGGTTTTTATCTTTCAAAACCAGATAGAAACTTTGACCGGGATCAATCCGGCGCATTCTTCCTTAATATCGTTGATGTTAATCTTACTTGCACCCTGGGTCATTATTGCCTGGTTATTGATAAAAAAGAATACCCAGTATGGATTTTTAAACCTTTATGATCGTTATTTAATCATTACAGATGAACATAATTCTTTGATTAAAAAATACAATGCCGAGGATGTCGCATTTGTGAAATTACAGCATCTGGCCTTTCACTTTACGTTTAAAGATGGGTATCGCTTCAATTGTATTAACCTTGCGATGGATAAAGGATATCCGGAACAATTGGCCAGCTTCAATCCATTTTTAAGAGAATTTATCGTTCAGAATCAGGTTCCTGTTCAGCAAGGTAATATCATGTAAAGTCTATTAAAGCCATGAAGAAAACAATATTTTACTTATTCTCTTTAATAATTCTGCTCGCAGTTTCCTGTCATTCTTCAGCTCCTAAAGAAAACACTGCAGTCGGATCAAGGAATCCGGCTACAGATAAAACGACGAGTGATCAGCTGATCGCTTATATTGATACTGTTGCAAATCGTTTTGCCGATGGCCAGCTTAAGGAAGAGAAACTAAAAGCACTAACAGACAGTTTTGCTGTTTACTTTCCAGTGATGCTGGATCAGCAGGGTAAGACTGTTTCAGATACTGTTGTTTCTGTAAAGTTGCACAACCACAATTATTCGAAGCAAAGTGATCGGATCTATATCTCCTTGCCAATAGCCATAGGAAAGCAACTTACTTTTAAATCTTTAACGAACCATTTTGGGCCTCTTGAGCCTGAGCCCCCCTTATTCAGAACGCATAAGAACCCTCCACCGGTAAGTATAGATCTTAAAAAACATTTAGGTAATAAAAAAGCAGGATTATTTCTTCAGGTAAGTGCAGCGCATTTCCCTGAAGAAGCAGAAAATCAGATCGTATACATTGAAATTGTTAAATCGAAAGGAGAATAGGTATGCCATCTTATAAACTGATCAAGATTAACGAATATGATGCCCATGGTGGGCCCTCCAAGGAGGTTTTAGGACATGACGGGCATATGCAGACCTCTACACGCTCCGGAAGGTATGTGATTGGTGCCATTGAAAAACATGTGAGCCATGGAAAATACCAGTTTTGGTCTGGAATAGCCTGGGGTACAGAAATGCGGGTAACCAATGAAATTATAATGGTGAAACATGGAGGGAAGTGGATCAGGTTAAGTGCGGTTAATGACCAATGGGGACGATATAAAGGATTTGAGAAACAGCTAACTGATCTGATAAAAAGATCTTACAATACGTATTATGGGAAATTAATTGTTCCAGATCGTTGGGTGTTTAATGATTTTGGGCATATTTCTGTGAAGTATTATGCCGATAATAACCACAATTGGAAAATGGATGGAAAGGAAGGATTTCTGGGAGATTTTATTCATACCACACCCGGAGATGAGGCCAATACCTATTTAAGTAATCGTGTTATTCTTTCTGAATCGCATGGCTGTATCCATGTTAAGCCGCTCGATATAGATACGATGATTGGAAATGGCTATATTAAAAAGGGAAATAGCATTGAAGTACACAACTACAATGAAAAAAATGTGGCCGGTAACCTGCTTAGAAATATTGCACGGCCAGGATTTGAAGTGCATTTTTATCCTGGAGTATATAAAATCGCTGTTTACCGGGTAACGGCAAAATAGTGCAGGCTAAAATAAGTAGTTGTACTGTTTTCTATAGTGCTGACGATCAGTATTCATTTTGAATACAGTCTTGAGTTCCGCTTCAGGGCTTTCTTTAGAAATAATATACTATTGGCAAAGTTTTTGCCGTTAGGAGTATAGATAAATAATATTTCACCCAAAAACTAAAGTTATGGCTTTCAAAGCAAGATTAGACTTTTCGGGCAAGGAGTACGATGTACTCCATTGTGCGTATTCCCTGAACCGCGATGTAGACGCAAAAGGAAGACCCTCTTCCGGAGTGTATGGCGGTACGATCGACATCGAGATCGAGTCCACTGAAGACACCTCTGTTGTAGAAGCAATGGTTAACAACCAGTACAAGCCTTTAAGCGGTACCCTGCTCATCAAAAAAACAGAAGAAGATGCCAAAATGAAAGAAGTTCATTTTGAAGACGGATACATTGTTAAGTATTCAGAAGGAATCAATATCACCGGAGAAAACCCGATGACAATGAAATTCCAGATCTCTGCCAGAAAGTTAAAACTTGGCAATGCCGAGCATATAAATGACTGGCCAAAAGCGTAACTTTAGGTACGTAACCAATTAACCAACATTATTTAATTTTTAAAAGAATACTATCATGGCTTTCAAAACCAGATTAACTCTTGGGTCCAAAGAATTTGATGTACTACAGTGCAGCTTTTCATTAAACAGAGATGTAGACGCTAAAGGCCGTCCATCATCTGGCGTATACGGCGGAACAATTCATATTGAAGTAGAATCTACTGAAGATACTTCGGTGATCGAATCAATGGTCAACAATCAGTATAAACCATTGTCAGGTAGTATCGTTTTCAAAAAAGGCGAAGAAGATGCGAAAATGAAAGAATTGTCTTTTGAAGATGGTTACATCATCCAGTACAATGAAGGTATTGCTGTAAACGATAATACGCCGATGACTTTAAGTTTTGTGCTTTCTGCACGCAAATTAAAGCTGGGTAATGCCGAGCATACCAACGATTGGCCAAAAGCATAATTGTAAAGGGAGGGCCCCTGGTCATTTAGGGGCTTCTATCTAAAAATTTCCGTTCTTACTAACATCTACCTATGTTAATTTACAGAAAAGAGACCCCTTATTTTGCCATTACGCTCGATCTTGGCAGAAATGAGCTTAAGATATTGCAACGCTGGAAATACAGCTGGGCAATAGCTCCAGGCTCAGGTAGGTGGACTTATGCAGAAACCAAAAATTTTCACCATAAAGTGGACAGACTGATCTGGTCTGTCTGGGGAAGCCGTTTTGAGCTTAAATTAGCTCAGGGTTCCAAAATACCAGTAAATTATAAAGTTGGGCCAGTTAAAACCTATTTTGATGTACAGTGGGTGCTGGACAACAGTGCACACTGGAAAGTTACCGTCACTAAGATTAAACGAGGTGCCTTTCAACAAAGCTATATCCGATGGAACACCAGGGAAATCAGCCTGGATACGGAAGATACAACGAAAACACTTAAATATATCAATGGCCCTGTCAGGTCTTATCAATACGGTCTGACCCATGAATTTGGGCATACGCTGGGGAACGTTGCCTATACACCATCCGGACATGGTGATGAATATGCCTCTGGAAGCCCTTATCTGGCCGATTTTCCCAGCATTATGAATTCAGGGAATGAACTGAGACAACGGCACCTGGATTTTATAAAACAGACCTTAAACAGTATGATTCCGGGCGTAAAATTTGACATCAGCCATGTTCGCTAGATCTATATATTGCCTGTTGGGCCTTGGCCTTACCCTGTTCATCTCTTGTATGAACCAATCCTCTGACGGACAAAGTAAACCACCTGCAACGACAATAAAAAAGGAAAATCAAATGGACAAAACCGAAAAAATAGATACTGCGGCGTTAAAAAAACTGTCTCCGGAACAAGCCGTAGCTAAATTCGGAAAACCCATCAAAAGCGAGGATTTTAATTTGTCCAGCCCTTTGTCTGAATTCAGAATAGAAATTTACAACCATGTGCCCGAAAAAGACCGGTACTCACCCGAAGTAAAAATCCGGGAGTATACATGGGTTTATAATAAAGAAGAAAATATTACAGTCTGGTATCAGCTTAAACAAGATAAATGGCAGTTCCTGCACTTTAATACCTGGCCAAAAGATGCCGAATTTTAAGTTTTAACAGCAAAGCTTCCTACGATGGAAAAGAAAATAAATCTGGAAATACAAATTGACGGTCAGGAGATCACGCATTTCAATTCGCTGAGGATCAGCCAGGCATTTAACCGTCACCACGAGTTTGAACTGATCATTAACCAGGATGTGATTGAGCAGACCCAATCTTTTAAGATTGATCAATCTAAAGCCTGGGTCGGGAAAAGCTTCATTGTCAGTATCGATCATGGAAATATGGATTTTAAAGGGATTGTCTGCGAGGTCAACTTGTCTCAGAGCCACGGCCTCAGGGGAAATCTGATCATCAAGGGTTACTCTCCAACCATCCTTCTGGAAACAGGACCGCATCTGGAATCTTTTAGTGATATGCAATTGGGGGACATTGTAAAGAAAAAGACCTCGTCTCTGGCCTCTAACGATATGGAATATTCCATCGCACCGGCTTACAGCGAAAACCTTAAATATATTACTCAATTTAAAGAAAGCAATTACAGTTTTATCAACCGGCTAAGCGCAGAATACGGAGAGTTTTTTTATTATGACGGAAAAACCCTGCATTTTGGAAAGCCTAATTCACCGAAGACCGTAACGCTGGTACACGGCCAGAACCTGAACTTTATGAATATGGCGGTTCGGATTCTGCCAATGAACTTTTCCTATTATTCCTACAGATCGCAGGCAAATGGGCGATTGGATGCACAGGCACCCGGTTCGGTAAAGGGTTTGAATGATTATGCACAACATGCCCTGGCCCAGTCTTCCTCTGTGTACGATCATGAGATCAATACCACGATTAAACCCAGAGTGGAAAATAAAAGCCAGCTCGATAAACTTGCCGATAAACATAAAGCCGCAATGGCTTCCAACCTTTCAGACATTACCGGAGAGAGCACCAGTACAGCATTAAATATTGGCTGTATTGCCGATGTACAGGTATCCCGTAAGGATGGCTTGTCCTTTAACAAGGATTCATTGAGCAAATTTCTGATCACAGAGATTTCTCACTATATCGATGGTCTTAGCAGATACAACAATGCTTTTAAAGGCGTTCCTGCCGATACGGAAGCGGTTTCCGTGGAACAAGTGCATACCCCTCAGGCAGAGTCGCAAATAGCCACGGTAATTGATAATGCTGATCCATCTCAAACCGGAAGGGTCAGAGTACAAATGTTGTGGCAAAAAGACAATGCAACTACAGACTGGATCAGGGTTTTAACACCCGACGGCGGAAGTAGCGAACCCTTTGCAAAAAACAGGGGCTATGTTTTTATTCCGGAAATAGGAGACCAGGTTGTGGTCGGCTTCAGGTATAATGACCCCGACCGGCCTTTCGTCATGGGTAGTATCTTTCATGGCAGTACAGGTGCGGGCGGACAGGATGCCAACCATATGAAAAGCATTGCGACCCGAAGCGGGCACCTCATCGAATTTAACGACGGGCCGTCAGGACATGGAATCACCATAACAGATATCAATAAAAACCTGATCCATATTGATACCACAGGCAATAACATTACCATTACGGCCAATGAGAACATGACCTTGAATGCCAAGAACATGCAGATCAATGTGGCTGAAAATCTGGATATCCATGTAGGAAAAGACATCAGCACGCTGGCCGGAAATAATATGAATACCCAGGTGAGTGTCAATAACCAGGTCAGCATTGGTGCAGATTATACCCTGAACGCAGCAAATATCACCGAGATCGCTGCGAATGCTTACCAGAGTGAGGCTACCAATATCACAAAAACGGCGACAGGGGAACTCACGTATAACAGTGCCGAAGGGAGCGTGATCAAACATGCTGCAAAAACCATTCACAACAACAGCGGAGAGAAAAGTAATCTGTTTTAAAGGCTAAACTTATGATCAATAAAGGCAACATTATAAAGATCTCCAGCGGAACCCTGAGAGAAAGTGCAGCCCAGGATTATACGGCTTACGCCAATAATATCCATACCAATGCCGCGAAAAAGATTCTGGAGAATTCCAAAGATGGCATTGTTTACGGAGAACCGGAGAAAATGGCCACCAAAGAAGATGTGGTTAATATTGTTGTCGGTTTATTTTTTGATGGAACAGGAAACAACCGTACCAACATAAACAGGAGAGAAAGCAATTCTCCCATTTATACCGCACATGCCAAACCCTCTTTCTGGCAAGACAATACCAGTTATGAGAATGACCGAACAAATGTAGACCACCTGGAAAAGATGTATAAAAAGGAAAGCCTCTATTTTTCCATTTATATTGAAGGAATTGGTACAACAAATGATGATTACGACAGCTTAAAAGATATGGGCACCGGAGAAGGTTCTACCGGTATCCGGGGTAAGGTTAAAAAATGTTGCGAAGAGCTCGTTAAAACCATCAAGGCCAATACCAAGAAAGATGTGGGCACCTTAACCGTAGATGTTTTTGGCTTTAGCCGGGGAGCCGCTGCGGCCAGAAATTTTGTGCATGAAATCACCCTTCCAAGCGAGGACGATAAACCCGCCAGAGGGCATTTTGGGGAACAGGCAGACAAAAGTAAATTAAAAATAGCCTTTGTACGGATCCGCTTTGCGGGATTATATGATACTGTATCCGCTTATGGCGTTAAACACAGTAATGACCTGGTGGAGCTGGACTTAAATGCCATTAACCGAGCATCCAAGATTGTACATCTGACTGCTGCAGATGAAACCCGTGAAAAATTTGAACTGACTTCTGTAACCACTGGTACTGAACTCTCCCTTCCAGGCGTGCATTCGGACATTGGGGGCAGTTACAGGGATAATGTCAATGAAGAGGTTTCTCTTGCCGAAGAAATGTTATCCCCGATCAACAGGGATAAACTGGTGGCCGCAGAGCGGGACCGGCTTATTGAACAGGGATGGTATACGGGCAGCCAGATGAAGATTCAAAATTCCTATAAACTGACGGGCAACAGGGTATTGAGCAATAAATACAGTTTGATCCCCTTGCACCTGATGTTCGAAATGGGTACTGATCCCTGCCAGTTTGTAGAAGATCTGCTCAGTACTGTTTATAAAATACCTGCAGCACCTTTGAGCAATTCCAAATTGCTTTTAACTGATGTATACACCAGGATAAAGAATTACGCCATCCTAAAAACAGCAGCTCCCTTAGTGTTCAACAGCCGGGGGCAACTGCAGTCTTTAAAAAATATGGTTGATGTTGGAGCCTATCCCGTAGATAAATACAATGCACAAGTGCGGGACCACAATATGCTGATGGAACTTAGAAACAGGTATCTCCACTTTTCTTCCAGCTGGGATGGTGTGGGTAAGGAACCTCATATCAATGATAAGGGAGAAAGAGAAAGAGTGGTTTTTAACCCCAGATCAATTTAAGCCCATGAAACAACTACTTACGTTACTTATTATAGTCAGCTCTTTTACTTTAAGCTCTTGCCAGGAAAAAATGAAAAAATACGATTGGATACCAACAGAATGCGCCCCAGCCAATTACCCCGCACAGATTTATAAGGGTTCTCTTCTCTATGGAGAAAAGGGGAGTATTTATATTCCTGATGGCCGGGCAATCAATTATGGATGGGGAGAAAGCGGATCGGTGAATATTGCAGGGGAGCAGATGAAAGAAGTTCCGCATACACTGGAAATCAGTTGGCTTTCCTTTACAGAAAAGAAAAACTATGGCGGGAAATTTGAACTGGATACCAAAAAAATAGATTCTTTATTTGCTGCGGGTTATCCTGATGATTCTGAAGAAGGAGGAAAGGGGAATTACCACAGTGTTAAAGTGGGAATGGCACCTGGAGGTGATTTGGTTGTCTGGCTCGCCGGATCGAGAAGTAAACAAGTCGAAGTGGGCTTTTTTAAAGCTAAACCCATAGAAAACCTGGATTGGAAGAAGATTTACCCCTCTATGGAGGATGGTATCGGAGCCTATATTGATGTAATTGTTAAAAAACTTCCGGATTCGGTAAAAGAACAAATCGCCGCAGGTAAAATTCCTGTTGGTTACTGGGAAAGTTTAAGAAAAAGGTACAACTGGAAACCGGAAATCCAGACAGATGCCAAAATGTTAAGGATAGACCTGGATTATTTTAACAAGGAAAGAGATTTTGTGTTTGGGCAGGCACTTCAACACCTGAGTGTTAAACCAAATGCAGTGATTGAAGAGCTCAGTGTCTATTGGCTGGATGATCGGAACAGAGAGCTGCGTACTGAACTCAAATTTGATGAACAGGAGGCTTTTGCGGTGTTCTCTAAGATCCCTCAAGGTGAGGAAGCCAGTTTGGTTGTGGTATTGGATAGGACGAAAAAAGATGCGACGGTTCATTTGAAGGTCAAAGACAAAGAAACCCCATTTAAACAAGTTAAAGTGCAGAGTTTTTACAAATAGCCATGGAACAGGTAGAGTTTACAGATCATAATGCATTGAAACTGCTGTTAAAACCACCACATTTTAAACGCAGTTATGGTGTGGTGTATACCTATACTTCAGGAAGTAAAGAAGATACGGTAAAATTTGACCTGGATGTAACCTATGTGAAGACAATTATAGACCGTTCCAGAGTCTTTAAACTGGAAAGGACTTCCCCGGTATATGTCAATGATATCGCACCAGATCTGGTGGCAGATCAGCTGGCTTACGAATGCGGAAAAGTATTTTACCCCCTGCAACTGGAAATTGGTTTTGACGGAAGTTATATGGGGGTATTTAACTATCAGGAGATTCTGTCCAGGTGGAAAGATACCCGGAGCAGTGTTGAAGAATATTTTAAAGGAGAAACCACTGAAAAATATCTGCAGCTCATGGAATTAAGTCTTTCTTCGAAGGAAAAAATGGATCTGATTTTTAGAGATGAACTGTTCTGTGCGGTGTTTTTTTCTCCTGTTTACCGGGCTTATGGTGAGAATTTCCTTCTGGAGACCCATTCAACCTTTCCTATTGGCGGACGCTGCGCCCCGGTTAGATTTAAAGGCACTGCAGAGGTGAACCCATTGTTAAATGCAGCCGGCCATATTGAGATTCAGTACACAGGAGAAGCTGATGACGAACGAACAGCTGGAGATTTGAAGGAAGAACAAAGCTTCCCGATAGAGAGATTGATCAACCAGGACGCATCATCAGTAAAGGGAGATTATACCATAAGATTGGTTCTGGAAAAAGAAACCCGGTCTATACGCTCTCTGGTCGGCAGGTGGAGGCTGGAGCTGGGAGAGGTACAAGAAACGGAACTTAAAATATTTGAATGGCTGGAAGAAGAGGGCCAGCAGCAAATGTTGCAGGAGAATGTCCGTAAAGGCATGGTGTTCCTGGATGGAAACCATGAGCCCAAGGAAAAGAAGATTACAAATCCTTTTAAATTTTTATGGGATTAACCCGGTAAAGGAGCAAAAGATATGGCAGAGAAACATTTAGTTGTAGATGGAGCAATGTGTATGTGCAATTATGGTACAAGTCCGGACACTTTAAAAGTGAAGACGCATAAGCGGGAATATGCCAATGACAAAGATGGCAGCACTAAATATATTGCCAGCAATAAAGACATTGGCCAGACTTTCCAGAAAAACTGCTTTGGATCTTGTTCCATGCAAAGAAACAAACCCTGCAATGCAGTGGTTACGGAATGGAAAGGGTTCTACAAGCACACTACGCTAACCAATGGTGGTAAGATCTTGCTGGAGGACAGCAAAGCAACTTGCCCGATAGGTGGGGCAGACTGCATAAAAATTGTGAAACACGGCCAGATTGCAGAACCGGGGAGCCAGAATTTTAAAAGTGCAGAACCTAAGGTGAGCAAGACCTTAAATCCTGCAGTGGATCCCAGAGAATTAACAGAAGAACCGATAAGTATTGAAGGTATAATCTTTGAATAGTATGCCAAAAGGACCGAAAAGAATAGATTTAGTTGCCGGAGAATATTATTATAAAAAGGCTAGCAATGGAAATGTGATCGTTTTAACTCCGAACGTTGCCCATGCTTTCGAGGTTGTAGAATGGTACCCGGGAACCACCGAGGCACAAAAGAACAGTGTAACCTGGCTGTATGAAGATGCAAAGAGGACCAAGATCCTGATGATTTCCAAAACAGGAGCGCCCTCTCTCCGTGCGTTATCTGTTCCAAAAAAACTATGTGGAAATGTGCCCATGTATTATCTGGAAGCCAGTTTAACGGGCACTATCGATCTGAATGTAAAAACCGGTCTGCTGGTGCGGGGTATCTGTGATCCGCTGATTGTAAAGAGTACCTGGAGTAAATCTTATAAGGGAGAAAATTTAGGTAAAACCCCCATCAATTTCGGCGACGATGTGCATTTAAATGTGCAAACAGAAGGATTAAACGGCCATCGTTTAACGATAAAAGTTTATAAAAGACAAGCACCGCTTAAAGATAAGGATGTTGACGTTTTTAGCAATGTGCTGGTAGAAAATGGGGAGATCAACCTTCAGATCAGAAATACCTATAACTGGTATGCAGATTTAAAATATGGACCTGATGTGCAGGAACTGTATGTTAAAATTACCGACAATCAAAGTGGTGTACTGGTCAAAGACAGTTTTAAACAAGAATACCATGGCCGATATCTGCGGTTAAAAAACAAGGTGAGTACTTCCGCCGTTGCCACCCCGCTGAACCTTACCGTTGCAAAAGTTGGCCCGCCTGCCGAAAATCTGAAACAACCGGACCATTGTAAATTTACCAAAATAGAGATTTCAGATATTGGAAACCCTCCAATCCCTATTTTTGATGAAGGGAAGATCAAATTGAAAGGGTCTATAGATTCAGAGTTCTACCTGGATGAAAAGATCAATTATGAGTTTGATTCCTATAAGGTCCGAAATGAAGATAAAAAGAAGCTCGATAAGATCGCGGAAATTCTGATGAAGATCGCTTTTATACCGGTGGAATTAGGCTCTCATACGGATCGGTTTGGTACACCTGAATACAATATGGCCTTATCTGAAAAAAGAGCGAAGGCGGCTGTAGAATACCTGATCTCAAAGAATGTAGATGCCTCCAGGATCACCGCCAAAGGCTATGGTAAAACCCAGTTGCTCAATGCTGATGAAAAACTCAGTAAACAGGACAGTGTGGTGAACAGGCGAACCACCATCAAACTGAAAATCTTTACTCATAATGCCATGAGTATGGAGTATGAAACCATTGGGCCTGGAAAAAGTAAAGCGAGAGATTTGCCCATCAGGATCTACAGCTTCACCACCGATGGTCTCTGTAATTTTCCATCAAGACCCCACCACAGGTATGTGCCTTATGGGGAATTGGTGCCTAAGAAAGAAGCCCAGGCACTTAAACTGGATGGAAATGAAACCATTCATCCAAAAATCTATTCTCCACTGGATGAAAGAACGCATGCTTATGATTACATCTGGCCGATGGCCCGATCCTATAACAGCTTTTTCTATTATATCAATTCCTGCAGGTATTTCAGCAACCAGGACAAGCATAGTTTGGTGGTTAAAACCTATTCAGACATCAAATGGACATTGTCTTTTTTCCTGAACCTGACCAATGACCTGAGTGTAAAATGGCAAAATCTGCCGCCTGCAGAACATAAAGCCATGCAGAAGAAAGCAGGAAAGGAAGGAGCTGAACGAAGGTGGGAGCAAAAGGATGCTTCTTTTGGCTTCAGCTTAACCAGCGACTGGAACAATAGCGGTGGGAAATATTCAGGCCATGATGAATTCAAGAAAGAACATGAGGGTAAATTCAAGAAGCTGTACAGTCTCTTTTCTTCGCTGAATGCGATTGCAGATGGCGTAACCAATATTACCAAAGGATCTATACGCGAAGTTGGGCTAAAAGGTATACCCATAAAATTTGAAGTGAAGCCACCCAATATGTCTTTAAATGCAACCTGGATGCTGGAACGAGCAAAGAAAGACCATGCACCAATTGCTAAAATAGGTACCGGAATCACCATAGATTTTCAAGCGCATCCGCTCATTGGTCTTACCATCACTATAGATCTTCTTGGAGCTATTGTCGCACTTGGTGCGGCTGCAGTTTCCGGAGGTTCAGCATCGAAACCTGCCCTGGAGTTTTACCAAATGCTGAAGAGCAAACTTAAAACCGGGTTAAAACTTGGGAATGATGATGTCGGCTTCAAAGCCAATATGGATGTGTTCATGGACCTGATCATCAAGAATGAGATACAAACTGATGTTGGCTTTCATTTCAACACTGTTTCAGCCGCTAAAGAAGATACCTTTAAAATTGAAGCTACAAATAAGCTGCAGGTGGCCCTAAAAGCAGGGGTCTTCATTAAAGGAGAATTGTCGATGATGGTGGTGAAGATTAATGGTTATTTTGAAGCTAAGGCTGGTGCAATTGCATCTGTTACTTTTGGACATGGAGTGTACTACGATCAGAAGGGGCTCTATTATAAGCCAAAACTGGGCTTTGATGGTATGGATGCAGACTATGTGATCACGGCTAGTGCAGGTTTAGCTATTAAGAAAGGCATTCCGCAAAATGAAATAGTGAAAGATCAGGAAGGAAAATGGGAAATTGCAAAAGGTAAATTTGATGGGATTGTTCCTAAATTTGATGTCATTGAGAGTTTGGAAGCGGTTACCGGGGTGAGCATAGAAGTTCCCTTAATGAGAAGTTAAAATTAATATAATATATAGATGAAAAGGTCAATTGTATTTATAATGGCAGCAATAATTGGGTATTCAGGTGTGGGTTGCGGAACTTCTAATGGCTCGGGGAAGTCTGCAAATGCAGGGACTGCAACAGATTCAGGAAGTTCAAGCAGTTTTGATCTGTCTGCCCTTACCTTTAAACAGCAGATTCAGGATGTGGTTAAACAAGCTGGGTTAAAAATGGAAGATGGAAACTCCAGCGGATGGACCTTGGCAGGCTATAAAATCTTTGAAAGTACAGATCCTAAAATGCTGCAATTCGATGGGGCAAAACTGGCCGGTAAATCTGGTGATTCTGTAAATAAAGTCTTGATCCACTATGCACTTAAAGACAAGACGGTTAAACTGATAGAAATCAAAGTGTTTTCAGAAGCAGAAATTAAAGCTTTAAGAGACGCTCTGGATAAGAAATTAGGAAAAGCACTTTATCCAAATGATGCATACACAACGGTATTCAGCGATCAGATCCGTTATTTTGAGCGTGCCTGGGCAGATCCGAAAAGTACAACAGGTTATTTCTTTACAGATGCCCTGAATAAACAGGGAAAAGAAGAGGCCGGCCTGGCTATTGTAGATTATTCAGATACGATGATGAGCGAACTGGTTTCTCAGAAAGCCTATACCAGCAGTGTAGAACTGGATGTAGACGCGGTGCTCAAACTGATGAAGACTAAAAAATAATGAAAAGGATATTTGGCATATTAACAATAGGTATGATCTTGAATACGGTACAGGCCCAAACCAAAAAGGACCTGGAAAAGATACCTTACCATACGCCTGTAAAAGAATTTGTAAGTGGCAAAGAGGCTTATGCAGTGACCAGGGAAGACTGGACCTCACTACCTGCCCAGGTTACGGAAGATGTACAGGGTTTTAGTTTTGGTCCGGTATCCTTAACCAATGGGGGCGAATCAGGACCAAAGGATATTCCGGCAACAAGAGCGTCCTTTTTGTTCAGCGATGGCAATCATACGCAAGCTGTAGGGCTGGTACTCCAGGTGGCCAAAGCGGCAGAATCTAAAAAACTCCGGACCTATATCACCGGAAAATATGGAAAAGGAAGTTCCTTCGATGCCCCGAATCCACATGGAGTGGACAGGGATAAAGTGAATGGTTATGCTGCGGTATTATATAAGCTTACAAAAACGAATCAGAGTATGATCGTGGTGGATAATTTCCCCTGGAAGGGGGAGAAACATGTATACACCATTGATGTTTATATTGTGGATAATGATGTTAAAGTAACCGATAAAGGAAATAACGATACGGTTGTAGAAATGATTAAAAAGATCAATAAAAGAAATTAAGCGATGACCCAGCCCTATTATATGCTCGATTTTAGCGCCGGATGCTGCATGTTCCAGATCCGGGTAAATGATATTCCAGTGATGACCCTTGATTTGCCAGGGCAAGCTGCGTCTATCGTTCCCATCAATTTCGGAATTTTGCAAAGTGGTAAACAAACCATAACGGCTACCTTGCTGCCGCATTCCGGTCAAACTACTTTAGATCCGGAAGCCTTGCTGGAATTTGATGTCAAGATGTTTGATGTCCAGAATGACTTTGTTTTTAAAGAGCAGCTGTGCAGTTATACATTTGCCAAAGTAAATCCGGAAAAGAAACTTCCTGTAGAGCGCTATAGAACCGAGTTTATCGCTACAGTGCCTTATCAGCTGAAGGGATGGACAAAAGGGGTGCCCTTGAAGGATGTGGAAGATATGGGAGAAAAACTTAAAGCTGCATATTACCGGGTTGCCAACCTGATCAGTAATAAACATTACGATAGATTCAGGGAAGTGATTCATAACCGGGAACATATTATGACCACCTCTATGTACCTGGATGAAGGCGCTGCACAGGCCAGAATTGAAGGTTTGATCGATGATTTTGAATCGGGCTTTGAAGTAGCTCCTATAGCGGAGAATGCTGTTCTCCAGGTTTATGCAGACGGAAGGGCTGCGGCGCTGAAGAAGCTGAATGGCGAGCCGGCACTTTATCTTGTCAATGAAAAAACCAAGGAAGAACTGATGATTGACCTGATGTTTTATGTTCCTGAAGGTGAAACGGAATTTGAGGTGATTTAAAGGGGGAATTTGTATTTAAATCCATACTTTTATGGGGATAAAGAGCCCATTGCATTTATGAAGAGAATACTACTCGCTGCTTGTATTTTGACATTTTCATTCCCGGTATTTTCCCAGCAGAATGCGGATTATGCCTATAGTATCGGAATAAGGGGATTTAATTATATGCAAATGCCCAAGATCCTGAACCAGTCCAACTCAGACAATTACCTGAAATCTTATTTCAACAGTGTGTTGCTTAAGTTTAACGACAACCTGTTTAGCTACCGGATCAACGGAAGTTACTTAAAAAAAGATGACCAGTTCTTCAACAATTGTGAAAATTGTGAGCTGGTTAAAGGACAGATGAAAGATTATGCCTTTAAACTGGGTTTTGAAAAAAACTTCAGTTATACCGCTATTCAGCCTTATTTCGCCTTAGATTTAGGCTATAGGTCAAATAAATTTACAGGAACTTCAATGACGGTTAATCCGGATAAATTGGCTCAGTATGATGCAATTAGCAGTTCTGTGCCTGCAAATAACGTGACGGCAACTAAAGAAGGCTTTACAATTTCGCCGGTTTTAGGAATAAAATTTAATCCTATCAAAGAGATTTCTATCTTTGCCGAAAGCAATCTGGAATTCTTTTATTCCTATGAGCGACAGGAAACAATCACTCAGGATGCATCAAATACGCGCTCTCTCAGCAAATTTCGTAAAGGTGAGTATTTAATTAATCCGGTATCGGTTGGTATCCAAATACATTTGGTGAACAAAAATTAATGGAAAATATTCTAATCATCGGGAGCGGAGGGCAACTGGGACAATGTCTTCAGGAAGTAGTTCAATCCTCTGCACAGACCTTCAACTTCGTGTTCTTAACAGAGCAGGACCTGGAC
Source organism: Pedobacter nutrimenti (assembly GCF_032678445.1). Classification (GTDB taxonomy): domain Bacteria; phylum Bacteroidota; class Bacteroidia; order Sphingobacteriales; family Sphingobacteriaceae; genus Pedobacter; species Pedobacter nutrimenti_A. The sequence goes on along the minus strand of NZ_JAVTSQ010000002.1, from coordinate 92,890 downwards.
ATTACCAATTTGCAACATACACAACAAGTCTTTGAACAATACAAACCTGTCTACTGTATCAATTGTGCAGCATATACAGCAGTAGATCAGGCAGAGGACGACCAGGCATTGGCTTATGAGATCAACGAGCATGCGGTAAAGCGCATTGCAGAAACCTGCGCCCAGCATCAAACGACTTTAATCCACATCTCCACAGATTTTGTATTTGATGGTAGAGTTGGAATTCCTTTAACCGAAGAAGCACAGGCAGGTCCAATTAATATTTATGGACTCTCTAAGCTTAAAGGCGAGCGGGCTTTAACCGAAGCTTTAGACCGTTATTTTATTCTTCGCACCAGCTGGTTATATTCAGAAAAGGCGAATAACTTTTGCAAAACCATGCTTAAACTGGCGCAAGTGAAAGAACATTTGCAGGTGATTTCAGACCAGGTGGGTACACCTACCTATGCCATGGATCTGGCCAGGGTAATTTTGCATATAATACATACTTCCAACACCCAATACGGGATTTATCATTACAGCAACGAGGGCGTGGCTTCCTGGTACGATTTTGCGAAAGCTATTTTTGAGCTTGCAGAGGTCGATATCGAAGTGACACCTGTAAATTCAGATGCTTTTGTAACCAAGGCTAAGAGGCCTCATTATTCTGTAATGGACAAAACGAAGATAAAAAAGGTTTTAGGGATTACAATTCCTTACTGGAGAGACAGTTTGATTCAATGTCTGAATCATTTGTAGCGTCAAAGGGAATGGTTTCGTTTACAGTGGAATACCTGTTGCCTAAAATTCAACAAAAATAAATATTCTTATATTCGCAGATTAAATTTATTATAATTTTCTATGAAAGTTGCTTTAATTACAGGAGTTACTGGTCAGGACGGCGCATATCTTGCAGAGTTCCTATTAAAAAAGGGATACTTTGTACATGGTCTTAAAAGACGTTCTTCCCTTTTTAATACAGACCGTATTGACCACCTGTACCAGGATCAGCATGAAAATGGAGTGAATTTTAAACTGCATTTTGGTGACCTGACCGATTCTACCAATTTAATCCGCATCATTCAGGAAACACAGCCAGATGAAATCTATAACCTGGCGGCGATGAGCCATGTACATGTGAGCTTTGAAATGCCGGAATATACGGCCAATGCCGATGGGATAGGAACTTTAAGGTTGCTGGAAGCGGTAAGGATCTTAGGATTAGAAAAGAAAACAAGGATCTATCAGGCCTCTACTTCAGAGCTGTACGGATTGGTTCAGGCTGTTCCACAAAGTGAAACGACACCTTTCTATCCACGTTCACCTTATGCAGTAGCCAAGATCTATGGGTATTGGATTACGGTAAACTATCGTGAGGCCTATAATATGTTTGCCTGCAATGGAATCTTGTTTAACCATGAGAGCCCGTTAAGGGGAGAAACTTTTGTAACCCGTAAAATTACACGTGCAGCAGCTAAGATCGCTTTAGGTCTGCAAAATTGCCTGTACCTGGGTAATTTGTCTGCTCAGCGCGATTGGGGACATGCAAAAGATTATATTGAAGCCATGTGGCTGATCCTCCAACAAGATAAAGCAGAAGATTACGTTATTGCTACAGGAATTACGACAACCGTCCGGGATTTTGTAAGAATGAGTTTTGCAGAACTAGGCATTGACATAGAATTCTCCGGAAAAGATGAAAATGAAAAAGGAGTGGTGATTGATGTAGACCAGCAAAAAGTGAAAGAATTGGGACTGAATGACATTTACCTGAAACCAGGTACAACGGTTGTCAAAGTAGATCCAAAATATTTTAGACCTACGGAAGTAGATTTATTGCTGGGAGATCCAACCAAATCTAAAACACAATTGGGCTGGTCTCCAAAATACGATCTGCCTGCATTGGTGAAAGATATGGTAGTTTCCGATCTGCACCTAATGAAAAAAGATGAATACTTGAAGGACGGCGGATTTAAGACGCTGAACTATTTTGAATAATATATATTACAAATGCCCGATCTAATCGGATACCTATGAAAAGAACATTTACCCTATTTCTCCTTTTAATAATAAGTTGTTTGGTTTTTACAAGCCGGCTTTCGGCCCAAACGACAACGAATTATACCAATGTCAAAGTAGACGAACTGTCTGATGCGCAGATCCGGCAGATGATGGAAAGAGCAGAATCTGTGGGTTATACCGATGCACAGCTGGAACAAATGGCTGCGGCGCAGGGAATGAAATCGGATGAGATTCTGAAATTACGGGCAAGGGTAGAGAAGATCAGGAAACAAAATCCAGATTCCACAACAGGTGCGGGTTCAAAGAAGAAAACAGATCAGGGAGATGATACCGAAGACAGTCGTCAATATCTGGGTGACAAGAATCAGGGAAAGAAAAAGAAGGACTCTCTTGATCAAGCAAACTTACTGCAAAAGGATTTAATGGGTATTGTTAAGCCTAAAATATTTGGTTCTGAGTTGTTTAAGAATAGCGAAATTACTTTTGAACCGAATTTAAGAATGGCCACGCCCAGAAGTTATGTGATCGGGCCGGATGATGAATTGTTAATTGATTTGACTGGAGATAATGAGGCAAATTACCGTTTAAAGGTTAGCCCTGACGGCACCATTCGTTTACAATATGTTGGTTTGGTTTCTGTAGCAGGTTTGTCTATGGAGCAGGCGAGTTCCAAATTGAGGGGGCTAATGTCTAAAACCTATCCTGCATTGCGTTCCGGACGTTCCAATGTAACGGTTAATTTAGGCAATATCAGAAGTATTAAAGTTGTTTTAACAGGAGAGGTGGTTAAGCCAGGTACCTATACTTTACCTTCTTTAGCCACCGTATTTAATGCATTATATGCTTCGGGTGGCCCGAATGACAATGGATCTTTCCGTAATATCCAGGTAATCCGCAACAACAGGATTGTAAGTACAATTGATGCCTATGACTTCCTGGTGAACGGGATTCAAAAAGGAAATATACGCTTACAAGATCAGGATGTGATCAACATCCCGGTATATAAAACACGTGTAGAAATTATAGGTGAAATTAAAAGATCTGCTTTGTACGAAGTAGTAAAAGGGGAAGCTTTTCAAAATGTACTGGATTTCGCCGGTGGCTTTAACATGCAAGCTTATACTGCCAAGGTTAAAGTTTTCCAGAATACGGCTAAAGAAAGACGTTTAACGGATATAGCTGCTGCAGAGTTCAGCACATACACACCTAAGAATGGAGATAAATATGTGGTAGAAGGTATTCTTGATCGCTTTGAGAACCGCGTGGAAATCATTGGCGCAGTATTTCGTCCGGGTCAGTATGAATTGGATAAAGGGTTAACCTTAAAGGGATTGATTAAAAAGGCGGATGGTTTAACAGAAGATGCCTTTTTGAACAGGGGCTATATCAGTCGCTTAAATCCCGACAATACACAAGCCTTGATCTCTTTTGATGTGGCTAAAATTGTTGCCGGTACAGATGGAGATATTTCTTTGCAAAGGGAAGATAAGATCACCATATCGTCTTTATTTGACTTGAGGGATGAATATAAAGTAAGCATCCAGGGAGAAGTGAGAGCGCCAGGTTCATTTGACTACGCAGAGAATATGAACCTCGAAGATGTGATACAAATGGCCGGAGGCTTTAAAGAAGGGGCTACGCCTAATCGCATTGAAATTTCCAGGCGGATCAAAAATAGCGATGCAACTTCTGCGTCAGCAAGAACTGCAGAGGTGTTTACAGTGAATGTAGATCAGAATCTGAAGTTAGGGGAGAACTTTGTATTGAAGCCATTTGATGTGATCTCTGTTCGTAGTTCAGAGGGTTATCAGGTACAGAAACAAGTAAAATTGGAAGGAGAAGTACTTTATCCAGGTATTTATACCATTACGAATAAGAATGAGAGGATCTCGGATCTAATCAAAAGGGCCGGAGGCTTAACGCCTATTGCTTATGTCGCTGGAGCTTCGTTAAAAAGACCAGGCGCGGAAAAGGTAAATCCTAAAGATAAAAATGCGATCAACGATAAAGAGGAGGAAGATAAGAAGTTTCTAGGGTTGAAACGCGCACAACAGGCTGGAGTTAAGGATACGCTAAAAGCGGAAGTAGAGCAAAAACTAATTCAATCTGACTTAGTAGGGATTGATCTGGAAAAGATTCTTAAAAAACCATTATCCAAGATTGACTTGATTGTGGAAGATGGTGATGTAATTCGTGTTCCTCGGCAGCTGCAAACTGTTAAAGTAACTGGCGAGGTGTTAAATCCAAATAGTATTGTTTATACATCTAGTAGAGGTTTTAAAGATTATGTGAACGGTGCAGGTGGATTCACCAGTAATGCTTTGAAAAGTGGTGCATATATCAAGTATGCAAATGGATCTGTTGAAGGGGCGAAGAAGTTTTTGTTCTTTAACAATTATCCAAGGGTAAAACCCGGTGCTGAGATATTGGTGCCAAAGCGTGCGGAAAGAGAGCGTTTGACAGCGCAGAGTTGGATTGGAATAGGTACGGCTGTAGCTTCATTGGCAGCGATTGTAGTAAGTTTGTTAAGGTAGTTGATTAGTATGGGCTTAGAAAATATGAATAACCAATCCAATCGCTCAGATCAGATTTTTATAAGTGATTTTATAAAGAAAATTAGGATTTGGATGAAATACCTTTTTTTTAAATGGAAAGTGATAGCTCTTTTCGGTCTTTTTGGAGCCGCTTTAGGCTTTACTTATGCTAAATTCAAGAAAACATTTTATATCGCTCAAAGTACTTTCGTCTTGGAGGAAGGTGATAGCCATGGTGGACTTGCACAGTATGCTGGATTGGCATCTATGGCTGGTATCAACGTTGGTGGAGGAGATGGCATTTTTCAAGGTGATAATATTTTTGAATTATATAAATCTCGAACTATGATTGAAAAAACTTTATTAACGGAGATTGTAAATAAGGATAAAAAGGAGTTATTGATAGATACCTATATTAATTTGAATAATATTAGAGATGGTTGGAAGAATGATCCAAAATTAAAAGATATTAAATTTAATGTAAGAAATCCCCTTAATGAAAACCTAACTAGGCTACAAGACAGCTTAATGGGGGTTTTTGTCGGAAGTATCAATAATAATTATCTCACCGTCGCAAAGCTCGATAAGAGGTTAAGCATTATTAAAGTTGAAGTTAAAGCTACAGATGAGTTTTTTGCAAAAAAATTTAATCAAGTGATTGTTAAAAATGTTAACGATTTTTATATTCAAACCAAGACAAAAAAATCTTTAGATAACATACAGGTGTTGAAAGGGAAGACCGATTCAGTTCGATCAGTGATGAATGGCGCTATTTATGGTGCTGCGGAAGTATCAGATGCTACGCCAAATTTAAATCCTACTAGGCAATTACAGCGAGTTGTCCCCATTCAAAGATCGCAATTCACAGCCGAAATGAACAAAGCCATTTTAATAGAACTTACAAGAAATTTAGAGTTAACTAAATTGACATTACTTAATGAAAGGCCGTTAATCCAAATGATTGATGGTCCTGTATTACCTCTTTATAAAGAAAAACTTGGGAAAGTAAGGGGAATCATTTTTGGGGGAATTGCAGGGGCATTTTTTTGTGTTGTTTTGCTTTTATTACGAAAAACCATTGCATCTTTTGTGTAAGTAATTAATTTATAATTTTTCTCATTGAAACGAAAAGCTGTTATTCTTTTTTTACTACGTATTTTAAAAATTGGTCTTGGAATATTAAACCTTTCTCTAGCAGCCAAATTTTTTGGTGTTTCTATAGATCGGGATGTCTGGATACTAGCTTTCAATACAATTGTTATTCTGGATGCAGCACTCTGGGGCCCAATAAATGAAACATTTAGAGCTAAGTTCATTTTTATAAAAGAGCATGAGGGTGAGGAAAAGGCATTGGCGAAAACCAAATCATTATTATTATTTACAACTATCGTTTCTATTCTTGTCGTGTGCTTTGTCATGTGTTTTCCCAACTTGTTAGCAAAGATTATTGCACCTTCTTTTGGTGGAGAAGAACTTCAGCAACTTCTAAGAATGATAGTGTTTGTAGCCCCATGTTTAATCATAAACCAGACTGTCCAAATAGGAATAAGTATTTTAAATGCCTATGGATCTTTTTATATTCCTGAGATTTCAAGTACTATTACGGTAGTATTAAATCTGATTTTAATATTACTACTTGCACCTATAATTGGAATTTATTCTCTACTCGCTTCTTATTATGCAGGCATAATTATATTAGTCGTTTTGATCCTAATACAAATAAAAAAGCTCAAAATAAATTTATTGTCTGATTTTACAAAAATACAATTCAAAGATTTTTATCCATTCGTTCTGTTTGCTTTACCTTTCTTTTTTCCTTATTTCCTTGGCCAATTAAATGCAATTCTTGAAAAAACGATATCGAGCAGTTTGGGAATTGGGGTCGTCTCGATTATTGATTACTCGCGAAAATTTACGGATGTTCTTTTATCAGTAATTTCAAGTGTATTGACGACTATTTTAGTTCCAGCACTTTCTTTGCAGTTTATGAAGAAAGAGCCAAAAAAATTTCTGACTGAATTTCAACAAATTTTTCAAATAGGATTATTAGCGATTACTTTCATAATCTCTATTTTGACTTGTTGTCCTGAAGCATTTGTGAAAATTTTATACGCCAAAGGTAATATTGAAGAACATATTTTAATCCAGATTGGACAAATGGTTCGACTTTATAGTTTAACAGCGTTGTCTATATTTTTATATACTATTTTTGGGATGGCTCTTTTATCATCAGGTAATGGGAAGAAATATGCCTTTTGGGGGATAATGGCTCAACTGATTACCATGATGTTAAATATATTATTAGCTCAAAAGGTTGGTATATATATATTCCCTATCTCTCTTTTTATTTCACATTTGATAATCGGATGTATTATGATGAATATGTTTCCATACAAGAATAAAGCATTTCTTCGTACCACGGCTAAATATATTGGGGTACTAATTTTTACAATTGGCTTAATGTATTGGATTGGTAGATTTCAATTTTTCGGCCTTTCTGCGTTTTATACAATTTTATTCAATACGGCAATTATAACTGTTTTACTTACTCTCCAAATATTTATTTTTTCACTTAATGAAAGATTAGCGTTGACACATATTTTCAAGAAAATTAGAGGGAATAGATAATGATACGATTTTTAACAATTTTTCCTCGATGTGAGAATGCTCAATTGGTGAAGGATGTTGGTATGATTCCATATACTTTAAGCAAAGAATGTAATTATATTTCTACTATTGCAAGTTTTAAAAATGGAGAATATCCTTATTTGTTCTCAGAAATTAAGGGAGTAAATCAAGTTTTTATCCCAAGATTTTTTGGTTATAGCTCCTTAGATGTATTATTATTTATTCTTCTGAATTATAGAAAATATGATGTCTTGCAATTATATCATTATTCCATCGAAAATGTCATATTCGGAACGTTTTTCAAGTTACTTAATGTTTTTCGATCTAATGCGAAGACTTATTTGAAGTTAGATGCTGATGATAGTATTTTTAATATCCGAACAAAGGGCTTTAAGGTGAATTTATTGAAAATGTTCACGTCAAGATTCAATTTAATTACTGCAGAAAGTAAAACTATATGTAAATTCTTAAATGAAGTGAGGTTGTTTAATCGACCTGTTGTTTACCTACCAAATGGCTTCTATAATCGTGGGGTGCGAGAAGATGTTGCCTTTGCGAAAAAAGATAATTTAATTATTACTGTTGGGCGAATAGGTTCATTACAAAAATCAAATGAAGTTTTGTTTTCAGCGTTTAAGGAATTTGCGGAAATGAATAAAGACTGGAACTTATCACTCATTGGACCAATAGAAAAGTCATTTGAGTTATATATCAAATTTTTTTTTGAGGAAAATCCTCAATTGCTTTCCCGTATTGATATTACAGGTCCTATCAATGATAGAGAAGCTCTAAAGTCTAAGTATGATAAGGCAAAAATATTTGTGCTTACTTCTAAATGGGAGGGTTTTCCAATAGTTTTCTTAGAAGCAGTAAGGTCTGGTTGTACTATTTTATCCACTGATTTTAGCTCGGCAAAAGATATCACTGACGATGGTAAATACGGTGGATTATTCAAGATAGACGATTATAAAAAATTATCAAACCTATTGGTTGAATATACTGCAAATACAAAATTTCTGAAGGATAATTGTATTTCAGTTCAAGATTATGCATATAAGTACTTCCATTGGGATGTAATCTGTAAAAAACTAGATTATTTATTGACTAATGATTAAATTAATAATAGGGTAATAATGCAAGTGTCTATAATCATCGTAAATTATAATACAAAAGACTTGATTGAGCAGTGTATTAAATCCATATACAATCATGTTCGCACTGAATTATTTGAGATTATTGTCGTTGATAATTGTTCCGTTGACGGATCTCAGGACTTGATTAAATTGAAGTTTCCAAATGTTATATTGATTCAATCTGAATTGAATCTTGGTTTCGGAAGAGCGAATAATTTAGGTATAAACATTGCAAAAGGCAGATATGTTTTTCTTTTGAATTCAGATACATATTTGATTGATGATGCTATTTCGAGTTTCATGACTTATATGGATAAACATAATGATATAGCCTGTTGTGGTGCTGAATTAATTGATGCTACAGCCAAATCACAAATCTCATTTGGTAATTTCCCTTCTGTTTTTGAAGCATTTTCAGAGTTAGGTTTTTTTCTTCTATATAAAAAATATTTTAAAAGGCATCTTGCAAGTGCTGTTATAAATTATGATATAAAAGAAAAGGATGTTGATTACATCTGTGGTGCAGACATGTTTATAAGAAAATCTGTGTTAGATAAAATCGGAGCTTTTGATCCTGATTTTTTCTTGTATTTTGAAGAAACAGAGCTTTGTTTTAGATTTCATAAAATGGGATATATTTCTAGGTTATTACCTTTTATTAGGATAGTACATTTAGAGGGCGGGTCGCAGAAAACTAATGAAAGTTTCAATTATAATAAAATTCGGATATTTACACGTAGTAGAGCTATTTTTTTTAGGAAATGCTATGGTGATTTTAGAGCCATGACAGTTAAGATTCTGTATGTTCTTCAAAATCTGATATTGTTTCTAGCAAAAGGAAAGGTGGATTATCTTCGTATAGTTAAAATAATAATTAATTCATGATTAAAGTATTAGTAGTATTTGGGACAAGACCTGAGGCAATCAAAATGGCGCCTCTCATCAGAGAGTTTAACAGGTTCCCTGAAGAGTTCGAAACAAGGGTATGTGTAACAGCACAACATCGAGAGATGTTGGATCAGGTGTTATCCTTTTTTGAAATAATACCATTTTATGATCTTGATCTAATGAAGCCAAATCAGAATTTGAACCAACTGACTGCTGATGTATTAATAGGCTTGAGGTCTGTTTTTTTGGATTATTTGCCTGATTATGTATTTGTACACGGTGACACAACAACTTCAATGGCTGCTTCCTTAGCTTCATTTTACTCAGAAGTAAAAGTTTGTCATGTGGAAGCTGGATTGCGAACTTTCAATAAAAGATCACCCTTTCCTGAAGAGATTAATCGTCAAATTACGGGTCGAATTGCAGACATTCATTTCGCTCCAACAGAAATTTCAAAAGCGAATCTAATTAGAGAAGGTATTAAAGATAGTACAATATTTACTGTAGGGAATACAGTAATAGATGCGTTGATGTGGGCTAACGTAAAACTGGAAAATTATGAAGATGACGAAATTAGAGGTCTAAAGGAATTATTAGTTTCAACTAAAAGAGTTATTGTCGTAACCGGGCATAGACGTGAAAATTTTGGTGATGGATTTTTGAATATTTGTAAGGCGCTGAGTTTAATCTCCCAACGTGATGACGTGCAGATTATATATCCCGTTCACTTAAATCCTCAGGTACAAAAACCTATTTATGACATTTTGGGTGATTCTGCAAATATACATTTAATATCTCCGTTGAAGTATCCGGCATTTGTCTGGCTGATGTCTCAAAGTTATATAATCTTGACAGACAGTGGCGGAGTACAAGAAGAAGCTCCGAGTCTGGGGAAACCAGTCCTTGTTATGAGAAATAATACAGAAAGACCTGAAGCTGTAGCGGCTGGAACAGTTGTTTTGGTGGGTACAAATACAGATGTGATTCTTTTAGAGACTGAGACGTTACTAAATGATGAAGACCTTTATAAAAGAAGGGCAACTCTTCATAATCCTTACGGAAATGGGCATTCTGCAGCTCTAATTGTGAGTAAAATAAAGTCCTATGATCGATAAAAAGGAATGGTTTTTCAATCTAAGGCACATTCCTTGGAAACGGAAGAGACACAGGCAACAGTTTCTTACTCAGGAGTTGGATCAGACGTTTAGTGTGGTAATAGGTGTAAGAAATTCTTTTCTAAAAAGAACTAAAGATAGGAGGGAAAAGATTTTAAATCTTTTATCAATTGATATGTCTTATTTTAATATTAGACTAGCGATTGTATGATTTTAGACAAAAAAATAATGAATATGTATCTGCAGGAGAAGTATTTTCTTATAAATACGTTTTGGTTAAAAGCTTAGGTCTCTATGATTTCTAGACAATTTACGAGTGTTGGATCGAATTTTGAATCTTAGGTGTTTTACTAAAGTTAGAAAATGGATTTAGTTATGTATAAATACTTATAAAGTATATTTATGAAAATATTTTTTAGAATTATATTGAGGTTTTTTGGATTTTTTATACGAGGGTTGGGACGCCTTTCACATCTCATATTTAACCCAGATTTATCGAGAAATCTATCATTTGTTTTTAATGTACTTTATAGTGGCCGGATTTCAAGATCATTAAAACTCTCGGGTAAAAATTTACTTATATCTTATCCACTCTATTTACTTGGGGGTAAAAACATTAGTATAGGTGATAACTTTATTAGTTATTCGAGGCTGAGACTTGAAGCTCATACCTCATTTTTAACCCAGATTTTTAATCCAATATTATCAATTGGCAATAATGTGGCTATAAATTATGACTGTCATATTGGATGCATAAACAAGGTTATCATAGGCGATAATGTTCTTATAGCCAGTAAAGTTTTTATCACAGATCATTTTCATGGAAATACGACAAAAGATATTATAGGTACACCACCAAGTCAACGAAAACTTATAAGTAAAGGACCGGTAATTATTGAAAATAATGTGTGGATCGGAGAGAATGTTTCGATTATGCCGAATGTTATCATAGGTGAAAACTCTATTATTGGGGCCAATTCTGTGGTAACTAAATCAGTTCCTAAAAACACCGTAGTTGCAGGCATACCAGCTATAATTATAAAAACAATATAGCTGCTCATGAATATACAAGTTTCCTTTATTATTGCTTTGAAAGCTGAAAAATTAATAAGAAAAAGTATGCAATCGATAATTGATCTCACTATTGTAAATCCCACGAAAGGTCTTGAACTTATTATAGAAAGGGAAAAGTATAATAAGATAAGTGAAGTAAATTATCCATACGATAACGGTTATTGTACGGCTTTAACCATTGGTAAAATAAAATCATATGAACAATAAGAAAGAGGGATTATTCTATTTTATGCACATTCCTTGGACATGGGCAAAACAGAGGCCACAATTCCTAGCTCAGGAATTAAGTCAGACTTTTAGTGTTTTAATAGGTTATAAAAAGCCATTTTCTAAAAAAAATCAATCATCTGAGACTACAGGTTTAAATCTGTTGCCGATTCGTATGTTTCCTTTTAATGCTAAGTCGGCGACTGCAAGGTTTTTAAATAAAATAATAACAAAAAGCAAACTAAGGAGAATTGTATCCTCTTGTAGATACGTTTGGGTTACGAGTCCAGATCTTTATGATTTACTGCCTGACTTGAAAGATGATCAGATATTAATTTATGATTGCATGGATGATATGTTGTCCTTTTCATCCATAAAGGACTTTCCCCGTACTTATAATTATTACAAATCTGCAGAACGACGTCTATTAAGTAGGTCAAATGTGATTATTTGTTCCTCTGAAAATCTCAAAGAAAAGCTTATAAATAGGTATGATTTGAAAATGGATGTTTTGACCATTAATAATGGTATATCAGGGGGCCTATTTATGTCCTCTTCAGCATCTATAAAGAAAACAATTATTAGAAGAGACGATAGAAAGATAAATATAGTATACATAGGTACAATTGCAACGTGGATGGATTGGGAACTTATATTAAAATCTCTAGATGTTAACTCTAATATTCTTTATCATTTTGTTGGTCCTAATGAAAGTAGCATACCTGTGCATGACAAAATACTTGTATATGGTCCGCAAGCTCATAAAGAAATAACTGGTATTATGGAAGACGCAGATATATTATTTATGCCTTTTCAAGTTACGGACTTGATACGTTCGGTCAATCCTGTTAAATTATATGAATATATTTATGCAGGAAAACCGTCTATATCCGTTAGATATGAGGAATCAGAGAAATTTGAAAATTTTGTCTATCTCTATTCAGATTTTGAAGAGTATATGGAGCTTATAAGTTTAATTCAGGATAATTGTTTCAGATCTAAACGAGATTCTGTTGAATCAAGGGAGTTCTGTTATAAAAATACCTGGGCTATTAGGGGACAACAAATCAACGATATGCTAAAAAAACTACATGACTAAGGTGACTGAAAAGCCGAAAATTAACGTACTCCTTAATGTAACTTGTCTAACATTATTAATGTTAGATTCTGGAGGAGGACTTCGTTTGAGGAATATTTCTTTTTTAATTATGTTTTATTTCGCGATGAAAGGGGTACTAGCATATAAATCTGTAAATAAAACTTTTTTAATTATATACATCTTTTTTTTATTGTCATTAGTGCCAGGAATATTAACATCTATTTCGAATTCAATACCGATTCCTCAAATTTTAGTTTGGTTGATGGCTTTTATGTTAATACCATTATTTTATTTCTATGCTAAAGGAAGTGGTCTATCAGAAAGATGCTTTGTATTAGCAGGGGCAATATTCTCGACTGTTGTCGTATTACTTTTTTTTGGCAGGCTGATGGATATCGGCTTCATCGTTGGTATAAATGATTATATATCTAGTCATTCTGATGGGTTCTTTGGAAGTAAAAATTTTTTAAGCGGTGATATCCTTCCTAATGTTTATTTTCAAGGGACGTTAAGTGTAATTATATGTGGGGCATTATCCTTGCGAAGTAAAAATTATTTTGTTTTTTGTACTATTTTGTTGGGCTTAATGCTTGCTCCATCCCGATTCGGTTTCATAGTTTTGTTATTATGGGCTAGTTTTCTGTTTTTTAGAAAGTCTTTGACTAGGTTAATGTTTCTTCCTGTAATTTTTGTGTTAATATTTATGCTTTTACAAAGTTTGCCCTTTGGTAAAGAACTTTTCAGTGTCTTTACAGGAGAAAGCGATGCAATTGATATAAGAAATGGTCATTTTATGTCTGTATATCATGTTTTTGCTAATAATCCGTTATATTTCTTTTTCGGTCAAGGACCTGGTTCTACTTTTTTTTCGACGGGTATTTCTGCTATTGCTGACAATATAGAAATTAGTCAACTAGAGTACATCAGAAAATATGGAGTTATCTCGTTTGTAGTTTTCTGTGTTTTCTATTTTTTGCCATTTTTAAGTCGAACCAATTCTGATATTTTTATTAAAGGAGCATTAGTACTCTATTTTATTGTTTCATTTTCTAACCCGGTTTTATTTTCTATATTCTCTATGCTGTTTCTAGCATTTGTTTATGTAAAGATATTCGATAAACAACAACTAACTTGATAAAAAAAAACACGTATATGGATAGCCATTTAATTTGTGCTGTTATAGTCACTTTCAATCCTGATTTAGATCTTTTTTTACGTCAATTAATGTCACTTGTAAAACAGGTTGACCTTATAATAGTAGTTGATAATGATTCAAAAAATATTGACCAAATTGAATTACTTTTAAATTCTGACAATTTGAAGGACATTCTGAAAAGCTGTCTTTTAAAGAATGCATCAAATGTCGGTTTAGGCAAAGCTCAAAACGACGGAATTAAGTTGGCCATCTCTAAATCTGCTACGCATGTACTCCTTTTTGATCAGGATTCAGTATTGAATGAGGGTTTTGTTGAGGGGTTAATTGCATCTGAAATTGGTCTGAAAAAGGGTGGATTCAAAGTTGCGGCAGTGGGACCCACATATTATAATGAATTAACTGGAGAGATATATCCAATTACTAAATATATCGGACCATTTATTGAACGTATTCAACCTGAAGACGATCCCGTTCAAGCAACCTTTTTAATTGCTTCTGGATGTTTAATTTCAGTTGATATCTTTGACAAGATCGGATATATGAATGAGGATTTATTCATTGATTATATTGATGTGGAATGGTCATTTAGGGCGAAATCTCTGGGCTATGGGGTGTATGCAACTCCGCTAGCGAAGATGAGTCATACAATAGGCGATAATCGTATTTCTATATTCGGGCGTACTATCTCCGTGCACAGCCCACTTCGGCGATATTATTTGTTTAGAAATAGCATTTATATGGTTAAAAATCCAAGTATATCCATTGGTTATAAAATCAGAGAGGTTGTATTTAATACATTTCGCTTTATTGTATTTCTAGTTTTGTCGAACGATAGGGGAATGTATTTTAAATATAGTTTTAGTGGGTTTAAAGATGGCTTTAAAGGAGTCATTGGCAAATGTCCACATAATTTTAATAATAATATTATCGGTGCTAACAAAGGTTAATATGAAAGAACGGGTCTTTAGAAACTAGCATGAAAATATTGTTTATAATTACCGACTATAGCGGTTTCAATAATTTTTTAGCAGAAACTGCTGTAGAACTTTTGAGAAAGGGCCACAGTGTAGATGTAATATGCTCCCCGATAAAGGTGATCGATTATGAGGATAAATATCCTTATGAAAATCTAGGTGTAAAGTTTCATTTTCTTAATTTTCCACGTAGTTTTAATCTTTTGTCGCAGATTAAAGCATGTGTTGCTATTAAAGCAAGCATTGATGGGATTGATCCTAGTGTGATCAGTATTCATTTTACCACTGCTATGTTTACTACATTATTGCTAGGACGTTTAAAAGTAAATACAATTGGGACATTTCATGGGGTTGGATATCCTATTATTGATGGAAAAATCAAAAAAATAATTTTTAAGATTGTTGAACATATTTGTTGCAGACGTCTAGATCAAATTTGGGTACTAAACAAATTTGATTATAATTTGTTATCTGCAACTTATCCTAAACAAATTAATTTGCTTAGTACTAAAGGACTAGGATGTGATATAAACAGATTTAACATTCATAATTTTACAGAATCTTATAAAGCCGATTTTAAACAGCAGCTGGGAATAAAACCTCAAGATTTCGTTTTAGCTTTTACTGGAAGATTTGTCAGTTTTAAAGGTTTCTCACTGGTAGTAAATGCGGTAAGGCATGCTATCGAAAAACTTGAAGAGACAAACTTAAAGCTTTTGTTAATTGGCGGTAAGGATAATTTACATCCAACCGGTCTTAACATTGAACAAGAAGTATGGTGTGACCAGTCGGAAAATGTAATCGATGTCGGATTCACTTCGTCTGTTGAGAAATACCTTGCAATTACTGATATTTTTACTTTTCCAAGTATGCGTGAAGGTATGCCTGTATGTATTATTGAAGCTTTAGCAATGGGCATTCCTGTTATTACGACCGATTCTAGGGGCTGTAACGATTTAATAACAAATGGGATTAATGGTATAGTTTTAAATAGTCCAACTATTGGAGAGCTTGCAGAAGCAATTGTTGAATTAAAAAACAATGCTGCAATGAGAAGTCATTTTAAAACTGCTATTTCAAAGGATAGAGAGAAATTAGATAGAATGTTGTTTGTTAATCAACAATTAAAAATGTTTGAAAATATTTAAATAAATAGTCTTTCTGTAATCGACTGAGAAGGGGTTTTGAGCGAATTCAATTATAGATTTGTCACGCGAATTGTTTAAGAGAAACCCAATAGATTTTTGATTAGCGGTTAGCCAACTGTGGATAACGAGAGGAATATTAGTTAACTTACTTTTTTTTTCTATTTTTGTAGCGTTTTTGGCTCTATTGTTGTTTACAACGATAGGACACATAAAAAAAGAAATTATGCTTCTCACAATCATCTTCCTAACAAGCCTATTGCTTGTCGTATTTGCAATACCACCAATCATAACTTTAGCGGTTAGAAAGCGGCTTTTTGATGCCCCTGCTGAGTCCAGAAAGATCCATAAACGTATCATTCCTAATTTTGGTGGTGTCGCTATATTTACAGCTTTCATTTTTTCCTGTTCATTATTTATTCCAACAGCCTTATTACCGCATGCGCGTTTATTAATGGCGGCGGGATTAATTCTTTTTATGATTGGATTGAAGGATGATATGATTGGACTAAGTCCATTAATTAAGTTCGGAGCACAATTTGCAAATGCTTTAATCATCGCGGTTATAGCTGACTTAAGGATTGAAAATTTGCATGGTATTCTTGGCTTTGATCATTTGAACTATTATGCCAGCGTTGCACTGACGGTGATTGTTATGGTAGGGGTAATCAATGCTTTTAATCTTATTGATGGCATAGATGGTCTGGCGGCTTCCTTAGGGGTAATGGTAAGCTTAACCTATGCCTTTCTGTTTTTTCAGGCAGGAGAAATAGGATGGGCTTATCTTGCAATAGCCTTAACAGGTGCACTGATTGGCTTTTTATTTTATAACATTACACCAGCCAGAATTTTCATGGGAGATTGTGGTTCTTTGGTGTTAGGATTCATCTCAATTGTTTTAAGCATCAAATTTTTGAACTTATCAGATGCTAAAGCAATCTCTTTTGGTGTTGTTCCTATTACAGCAAACCTCGGACTTGTTCTGGCTGTTCTGATAATTCCTGTTTTTGATACACTTCGTGTCTTTACCCTCAGAATGCTCAATAAGAAATCACCCTTTACTGCAGACAGCAACCATTTGCACCATCGTTTGTTGAGTTTGGGTTTAAGTCATGTTCAATCTACATTAATACTTACCGTAACAAATTCACTATTTGTTGTCATGGCTGTTTCTCTTCAGTTTCTGGGTAATGCTCAGCTGGTTGGCCTAATCATTGCAACTGCTCTATGTTCAAACGGACTATTAACCTTGTATATTGGAAAATATAGAAGACCAATTGTCGTTAATACTGTTACCACGGGACCGGCTGTTAAAGAAAAAAGCTTTGGAGAGCAGGTTCTCGAGAAAATATCAGAGAATTAATGCATTTAAACTAGTAATTATTGGATGACCTTTACTAAACTTAGAATCTTATATTGTATCTTATTTGCTACAATATTGAGTACAACAGCCTACGGGCAGTCTGAATTGTTGCCCTTAGGGCAAGACCTGAACAGAAAATTAGGAAAGGAAATTTATTTCAATAATTCCAAAACAAGCCATACCGCGATTTTACCTTATGTCGTTAATGATATTGATAGCGTAAGCGGAGACAGCTTATTGAAAAAAGCCATGCCAGAAGAAAAGGACTGGCAATACAAAAATTGGCTTTTCCGGAAACTCTTTCATCAGCATTTGGTAGAAGTAAAAGACAGAGACTATTCATTCTACCTGGATTACCTTCCTGATCTACAAATTGGAAAACAAAACAGCAAGACGACCTGGTTAAATACCCGAGGTGTTCAAATAGGTGGGAATGTTGGATCAAAATTCTCTTTTACCAGTTATTTCTTCGAAAACCAAGCTAAATTTCCTGGATATTTGACGGATTACATCAATACCAATAGGGTGGTTCCAGGTCAGGGTTACATTAAAAAGTATGGTAGCGGTGGTTTTGATTACGCCTATTCTGGAGGTACGCTTTCCTATACACCAGTGAAGTATGTCAACTTTCAGTTGGGTTATGATAAGAACTTTATTGGAGACGGTTATCGCTCTTTATTACTTTCTGATAATGCATTCAATTATCCTTTCTTAAAGGTAACTGCGACATTGGGTCGTGTGCGTTATATGGTAATGTGGGCACAATTCATCGACTTTTATGATACACCTATGGATGATGAGACGCCATTTCCTAAAAAATATGGTCTTTTCCATTATCTAAGTTATAACGTCACGAATCGTTTGAGTTTAGGTCTGTTCGAAAATATCATGTGGAAACCACGGGGTTTCGAATTCAGTTATGTCAATCCAGTTATGTTCATGAGGCCAACAGAATTTGCTAATGGTTCTCCTGATAAGGCCTTAATGGGGTTAAATGCAAGCTATAAGATTGCGGATCGCTATGTGGCTTATGGCCAGCTCATGATCAATGAATTCACCGCAAAAGAGGTATTCAGTGGTAAAGGCTATTGGGCCAACAAGCAAGGTGGCCAATTAGGGATCAAAGGTTTTGACGTTTTCAATGTAAATCATTTAAACTTACAGGTAGAAATGAATAGGGTAAGACCTTATTCTTACTCTTCCTTAGATCATTTTAAAAATTACGGTCACTATGGCCAGCCTTTGGCTGATCCGCTTGGTGCCAATTTTGCGGAATATATAGGAATTGCAAGTTACCGCTGGAAAAGATTCGATACCCGTTTTCAATTGTCAGCAGCAACTTATGGCTTAGATATTAACGGTATGAACTACGGTAAGGATATTTACAAGGACTACCGGACCCGTGCTTCCGATTACGGTGTTTTTATCGGCAACGGCCTAAAAACAAACCTTATCTACGCAGATGCAAAAATAGGCTATATCCTTAACCCTAAAAACAACCTGCGTCTGGAACTTGGCTATACCTACAGAAAAGAAAGCAACAGCCAGTGGACAGACAAACAGCAAATGATCAATATTGGCTTACGTGCTTCATTCAGGAATTTCTACTATGATATGTAGTCTGTATCAACCACATTAGATAAACGGGATTCAATGGAAACAGAGAATCCCGTTTTCATTTTACACTTTTTTGAACCGGTTTTTCAATTTCAATACCGGCTTTTCAATAAAATAATGCGAACCCAGTCCTACAACTACTGCCACAATAATATTCTGGGGAAAGCGATTGACCCAAAAATCATTTTTTGTGGTCAAAAACAATTGCTGCCATACATATAAGGAATAAGATGCAACACCCAGCTGAGAAATGATCCTGGTGTTAAAGAATTTTGATACTGAAGAAGGAACATACATACTCCAGTACAATAAGATCATGATGCTCAAATTATTTAAGCTGAAGCCTATAGTGAGGTTGTAAGCCGCTTTAAACCTAAGGGTGAGGATTGGTGAGAGTATAAATAAAAAAATCGCCACAGCGGCTATGAGACTGATGTTGTGGAAATACTTCAAGTAACGCTCCCTGAAACCAGGTCCTTCCTCTACCAATGCTGCCAGGCAGCCGATCAAGATGGCATCCCCTCCGGTATGCAGCATGTCTCCTACATAAGGTTTACTAGCCGGAAAACATAGAAAGGTAATTACCCGAAGCAAAGGCATAATCAGCACAATCCCCACTACAATCTTAATCAATGTTGTTCTTTGAAAACGTACAAAAGTAACCGGCCATAGCAGGTAGAACTGTTCTTCCATGGACAGAGACCAGAAATGCCCCAGAAACCAGTTTCCTTTGTCTTCCGGATGTGGGCTAAGAAAAAAATGTTTGTAATTCCATAGGTAAAAGACTGCAACGAGAATGAGCGAGTAATGGGTAAAAATATCAGGAACAAGCGTCCATTTCAAAATAAGTAAGGCAAATATGTAAAGAAAGAAAGTCGGGAAAATCCTAAACATCCTTCTCAGGTAAAAATCTTTTAAATCTACTCTTCCCGTTTTTTCTCTTTCTAAGAGCAGCAATTTTGTGATCAGATAGCCACTCATTACAAAGAACATTTTAACCCCGAGCTGCCCTGTATTGATGATGAAATAAGTTGACATTTGATGATTCTGCTCAAAGCCAGGTATGGTCTCCAGGGCATGCGCAATGATGACCATGATAATGAAGGTTCCCCTAACGCCGTCTAAACTTTGTATTCTTTTCATGGAGCTTTAATTATAGACTTTGGACAGGGAGCGAAACAGCAGCAGGGCCTGCCGCTGTATATTTAATTTTCTGAGAAAGCCTCATAAATGGCCTTTCTATCAAACGCCAGAACACCCATGCACAGGCATAGGACAGGAAAAATGCACCCGCAAACAGCCACCAGACATATTCCCCATTAGTTGTCCGCATCATGAGGTTCATGAATTTAATCCCTAGTGGAAAATGAATTAAATATAAGGAGTAAGAAATCTCTCCCGGATGCTCCAATACAGAATGGAAACTCTTGTTCACATACAAAATGATCGATATAGTAAACAAAGCGGCTATAGCAGCACCTTGTTCGTAGAACAGGAAGCAAAATGCCAACAGAAAAACCAGTAGAGCCTGCTCTAACCAAGGTTTTGAAGACTTGTTGTAAACAAGAAATCCAACAGTACCTATCATGAAAAATACCATAAAGTTAAAGAGACCACAATAATCAACAAGGTGGGTTTGGCTTAAAATGGTCAGTATTGGAATGCCGGCGCCAACTGCAACAAAAGGATACTTTTTTAGCAGGATAAAATATAAACCAATAAACAGATAATACTCAGCCTCTATCCGTAAAGACCAGAAAACGGGATTATCAATAGGCGCATGTAAATAAAAGAGGCTTTGTACTATAGTGCTTAAATTTTCCGGATTGGGTAAATGTCTTGACCTATAAGAAACTTCCGCGATAAACAAGGTGAAGGCCAGGGCGGCAAGATAGGGGGGATGCAAACGTAAAAGACGCTTATATAGAAACCTCGGATAATCCCGAAAAGCATAGCCACTCTTCTCTAAACTATATGGAATGACAAAACCAGATATGACAAAGAAAACCTGCAGGCCATATTTCCCATAATCTTCCATCCATTTAAAAACTCCGGAAAAGTGGGCTCCATTTTCAGCAGCTTTACTAAAATGACAAAAACACACTGCAATTACCGCGATTCCCCGTAAAGCGGCCAGACTTGTAATTTTATTTTTATTAGCCATCAATTTATAGCGTTAATATTCCTAAAAGATGCAATTATGCTTCATTTTCTAACGAAATTAAGCGATGCCACAGGGCTTTTTTTTGTTCACTTTGTTCATTATCAGTATTTAGCGAGTCGAATTGAATAATTAAATGTTGTTGAAATTATATTTACTTAATTCTTTGTCGCAACGGATATTTCTAATTTATCAAAGAAGTTGAAAAATAGTAACACAGGATGTAAATGGATTTAACTCAATACCCTATATGATTAGAAAACTACCTAGAATTTACGCCTTTGGAGGAGTCCTGGTGTTCATCGCACTATGTTTTTCCTGTGGAAGCACCAAAAATGCGATTTACTTCTCCGATCTGGATTCCTCCCGGGTAAAACAAATCCCTGCAACAGAGTTCCATGAACCACTCATCCAGACCGACGATATTCTCAGCATTACCGTACAAACGATAGACCCATCCGCTTCGTTACCCGTTAATCAAACCGGAAATCAACCCTCGGCAAATGCGTCTGCAGTCACTGGTGCAATAAGCGGTTTTCTGGTAGATAAAAATGGTTACGTGGAGTTGCCCATGCTGGGTATGATTAAAGTAGCGGGCCTCAACACAATGGACGCCAAGGAAGCCGTCAGAGCAAAGGCTGTTAAATACTATAAAAACCCCACCATACAACTGCGTTTCGCTAATTTTAAAGTTACGGTACTGGGAGAGGTAGCCAAGCCGGCCTCCTATATTGTCCCGAACGAAAAGGTCAGCATATTAGATGCCATTTCCCTGGCGGGAGATCTTACCATCTACGGCAAAAGACAAAACATCATGCTGATTCGTGATTATGGAACCTGGAAAGACGTGATCCGTCTGGACCTGGGCTCTTCCAGTCTGATGGCCTCCCCTTATTTTTACCTGAAACAAAATGATGTGATCTATGTGGAGCCTAATAAAGCTAAAGTAGCCGCCAATAATGCACCCAAAAATCAGTTCATTACCATCATACTGGCCGTTGCCACCCTCATCGTTACCGCAGTAAGATTATAATTCCTAGAGCAGAACTACATGACCAACCCTAAACAACCTCAAGGAGATTTTTTCAGAGAGAAAAATCAGTTCAACTTTAAACAATTGTTGGCCAGGTTTCTCCAAAACTGGTACTGGTTTGTAATCTCTCTTGGGTTATGCCTTTTTCTGGCATTTCTCTATTTAAGGTACACTGCACCAGTCTATAAAACAACATCTAAAATTCTGATTACTGAAGACAAGGCCCCTAATCCAGGCGATGACGCCATTTCCAAGGCCTTTGGCGCACAGTTTGGAATGGGGAACAGTGCAGATGCGGAAGCTGAAGTCTTAAAAACCAGGCACCTCATGGAGAAAGTAGTCCGTGATTTGAAATCCTACATTACCTATTATCATAAAGGTAAGATCAGAAAGGTGGAACTGTATAAAACCTCACCATTCGTTTTACGGCTTTTTAATTCTCCTGACAGCATTTTCCCTCAGGTATTGGAAGTCAAAATGGAAGGAAATAAAATCGCGGTTAACGGAGAAGACTTTGGCCGGCAGGTAAGCTTCTATCAGCAGTTTCGTATTCCGGGCCTAGGCAAAGTACAGATAGAAAAAGGCACTGAAGAAGCGGTTCCGGGTCAGGAATATACCATACAGGTGGATAGAGTAGGACAAGCCGCTATGGGCTTTATGAAAAGCCTGGATGTCAGTATTCCTATAGTGATGGTCAAGATTTTGGCGCTCGACTTCACCGATCAAACCCCCAAAAAAGCGGAAGATGTGTTGAATAAACTCATCGAAGCATACATTCACGGTACATTGGAAGATAAGAACCGGGTAGCCGACAGTACGATCGCCTTCATTGAAAACCGTTTGCTGTATGTGAGTAAAGAACTCGGCAATATCGAAGGAACCGTTCAAAACTTTAAACAGAAAAATAAACTTGCCGATATTTCAGCACAGTCTACACAGCTCATCAGCTCCACTAAAGAATCTGTTGAAGATCTGGCTAAGGTAGAAACACAGATCAGCATTCTCAATTCCATTGAAAAATACCTCAGTACAGCAGGAACCTCAGAGCGGATCGTACCTAGTGGCGCCTTGCTGGAAGACCCCACTTTTGGCGCCATGGTAGAAAGGTTCAACAGTATTGTGATGGAGAAGGAAAAGAGGAGCCTGAGCCAAACCGAAGACAATCCCTATATGCAGAACCTGAATGCCCAGATTGCAGGAGCAAGAGCAGATATGCTGTCTAGTTTAAGAAGTTTAAGAAAAACCTTACTCATCTCCAGAAGCAGATTGCAGTCGCATTCCAGTATGATTGCCGGACAGGTAAAAAATGTGCCTGCTGTAGAGCGGACTTATCTTGATTTAACACGTCAGCAGCAAATTAAACAGGAGCTGTATGTGTTTTTGCTCAAAAAGAGGGAGGAAACAGCCATTTCCAAAACATCCAATATCTCCAATTGCAGGATCATAGAACCTCCGGTATCTTTTGGCCCGATTAGTCCAATCAGAGTCAATGTACTGGGCTATAGCTTCCTGCTGGGGCTATTTTTACCTGTAGGGCTGATTTTACTGACCGATAAGCTCAATACCCGGATCACTTCCAAAGATCAGATCGCCAGTTTTACCGAAGTACCCATTATTGGTGAAATTGGTCATAATGACCGGAGCAGCCAAACCATTGTTGTTGATCAGGAATCCAGAAGCCCTATTTCAGAACAGTTTCGCACCCTTAGAACCAATTTATCCTTTTTTCTGAAGAATGAGGAAAAAACCATACTCTTAACGTCCAGCATGTCTGGTGAAGGAAAGTCCTTTATCTCCTTGAACCTCGCCACCGTACTGGCCATATCAGGCAAAAAAGTAGTGGTTATTGAAATGGATCTGAGAAAACCCAACCTGACCAATAAGCTGAACCTCAGCCGGGATTTTGGTTTTACCAATTACATTGTCAACAAAGATCTGCAGCCGGAAAACATCATTATGCCAACCGGAACACATCCCAATTTGTATATCGTCAGTTCTGGTCAAATTCCACCAAATCCGGCGGAGATAATCATGAACGACCGTACAGAAGCACTGCTTCGGGAGCTGAAAGAACGTTTTGACTATATTATACTGGATGCACCTCCGGTTGGTCTGGTTACCGACGCACAGTTGTTGAGCAAGTACGCAGACCTTAATCTGTATGTGGTCAGACAAGCTTATACGTATAAAGACCAGCTCAATATTCCCCAGGAAATTTATGCCAGTCAGAAAATGAAAAACATCGCCATTCTGGTCAATGACATTAAATATACCCAGGCTTACGGTTATGGATATGGTTATGGCTATGGATATGGTTATGAAGAAAAGAATACCAAACGGGGTTCCTTCTTAAAATGGTTTAAAAAAGCTAAATGAAGACGATGAGCGGTAAAATACCTGTACATACTTACTATTCCAGACTGCTGGAATGGGGAAGGCTCATTTCTGTTACAGGTTTAGCGCAGTTGCTGGTACAAGCTTTAGGATTGATCAGCGGTATTTTAATTATTCGCCTGCTTCCTACCAAAGAATATGCCCTGTACACCTTAGCCAATACGATGCTGGCTACAGTAACTGTTCTGGCCGACAGTGGAATAGGGGCAGGTACCCTCGCTGCAGGTGGAAAAGTCTGGCAGGATCCAAAGAAGCTGGGGCAGGTCATCATTACCGGTATTCATTTGCGGCAAAGATTTGCGCTCTTAACACTTCTGGTTAGTACACCAATATTGATTTATCTGCTCCTGCACCATGGAGCCTCATGGCTGATGGCACTGGGAATAGCCGTTTCGATGATCCCTGCTTTTTACGCTGCCTTATCCGACACCTTGTTCGAAGTACCTTTAAAACTCAATCAAGACATTAATGCCCTGCAAAAGAACCAGGTTTTTGCAAACTGCACCCGATTTGTTCTCTTGCTCAGTGCACTCCTGTTCTTCCCCTTTACCATCGTTGCTATGCTGGCCGGTGGGGTGACCAGGTTGTGGGCCAATATCAAATTAAAAAAGATAGCACTGAAGTTTACCGATCTTCAGCAGAAAGAAGACCGGGTGGTTCGCAGGGATATTCAGCAAATGCTGAAGAGGACCATTCCCAGCACTATTTATTACTGCGCTTCCAGTCAAATCACCATCTGGCTCATTTCTATTTTTGGCAATACCGAATCTATCGCGCAAGTTGGCGCATTAGAAAGAATTGCCGGGTTACTCGGTATCGTGGCGGTTATGTTTTCTACACTGGTGATACCCCGCTTTGCCCGCTTACCTGAACAGCCTGGCTTGCTGATCATGAGATTTTTCCAGATCCTTTTACTCTTGCTGCTCATCAGTGCAGTAGCTTGTAGCATCGTCTATTTCTTTCCGGGCCCCGTGCTTTATATTCTCGGAAAAAAATATCAGCATCTGGAAATACCCTTGTTATTGGTTACCATATCCGCATGTATTGTTTTAATGTCGGGCATTGCGAACTACCTCTCTGTAGCTAGAGGCTGGGCCATTTCGCCGGTGCTGCACATCTCAGTCAGTATCTCAACCCAGGTATTGCTGATCTGTTTCATGAATCTCAGGCTGTTGACCAACGTTCTGGTTCTTTCTATCATCAGTGCATTGGTCGGTCTGATTTTATACTGTGGTTATTTCCTGTATCGAAGTTTTCAACTTAAATCAGTTTATGGAGCAACGGGAGAATAAATTAGGCTTTAAAGGGTTACTTTCCGAGTTCAGATTATACCTCTGTAATGAATGGATTGCTGGTTTTCCATCTCAGCGGATCAGGAATTTTTATTACCGTAAAGTTATGCACCTGAGCCTGGGGCCTGGTTGCTCTATTTTTATGCATTGCAGTTTTGATTGCGCTAAAAACCTAAGTATCGGCGCCAACTCGGTGATCAATCAGAAGTGCAGGCTCGATAACCGTGGAGGAATCAGCATCGGCGAAAACGTGTCTATTTCACAGGAAGTACTGATTCTTACCGCTGATCATGACACGGAAGCAATTGATTTTAAGGGAAGAGAAAAGCCTGTTCATATCGAGGATTTCGTATGGATCGGAACCCGTGCCATTATACTGCCAGGGGTTACCATAGGTTATGGAGCATTAATAGCAGCAGGTGCTGTAGTCGCCAAAGATGTTGCACCCTATTCAATTATGGGAGGGGTACCTGCAAAATTAATCAAGGCCCGGCGAAAGGACCTCAACTACCAGACAAAATATAAAAGACTGTTTCAATAGATGAAAACTATGGAAGGGAACAAGAGCATCCATCAAGCCTTTTTTGTTTTGAAGTTCAGACTGATTGCTGTCTTTTGCGCCTGGATTAGAAAATCCTGGTATCGCTTGCAGGGCATGCAGATTGGTTCAAAAACGCTGTTGCCCTCTATAAAAGTGAACTGGCCGCATCAGATCGCATTAGGCAAAGCCTGTAAACTGGAAACAGGCATTCATTTTAAATATGATGCGGCGTGGAAACCAGGTCCTTCTGTGCGGATTGGCAATCATGTATTTATCGGATCGGGTTGTGAATTTAATATTACCAGCCACATCAGCATTGGAGACCATTCTTTAATTGCCTCCGGATGCCGGTTTATAGACCACAACCATGGAATTGAACCTGGATTACCGATGAGCGAACAGGATTGCCCGGCAGCGCCGATTTCCATTGGTGAAGATGTTTGGCTGGGCTGTAATGTAGTAGTTTTAAAAGGCGTAAAGATAGGTGATGGTGCGGTGATTGGTGCCGGAGCTGTTGTCACGAAAACGGTAATGCCGATGGAAATATGGGCTGGTGTTCCGGCACATAAAATCGGAGAGAGGAGGAAGCAATGAGGATTGTTTTTGTATGTGGAAGCCTGGAGCCCGGGAAAGATGGCGTGGGAGACTATGTGAGGAAGCTGAGTAAAGAACTGATCAAAAATGGTCACCAAATATGGGCTCTTGCATTAAATGATCCTTTTATAAGTTATACTTTTCAATCTCTGATACCGCTGGGTAATGGTGAACCTCTTGAGCTGAGGCTTCCAGCCGATTTACCTGCAAAAGAAAAAGTAGCCAAAGCGAGTTCCTTTGTTTGCTCCATAGATCCGGATTTTATGAGCCTTCAGTTTGTTCCTTTTTCATTTCATCACAAAGGCTTGCCTTATCAGTTGTCTGGACTCCTGAAGCAATTTGGAAAAGACCGGAAATGGCACATTATGTTTCATGAACTCTGGATCGGAATGGACAGACAAAGCCATATGAAACATCAGCTACTGGGCATGATACAACGGCAGTTGATCAAAGGTCTGCTCAGAAAACTAAACCCCGTCCTGGTACACACCCATTGCTCTGTTTATCTGCACGAATTGAAAAAACTGACGGATATAGCCCAGAGACTTCCACTTTTCTCTAATATTCCTGTCTTAGACCCTTATCGTGTCAGTCAAAAAATGAAACAGGATTATACCCTGTCGGACGAACTTAGTATCGTTCTTTTCGGAGGCATACATTCTGGAACACCCATTAAAGCCTTTGCAGCGGAAGCTGCAGATTATGCAAAACGAAACCAAAAAAACCTAAAACTTATTGTGGCAGGTAGAAATGGTCCGGAATTAGGAGATGTAGTAAAAGACTGGGAACAGGCCGGACTACCTGCAATTATTTTAGGGGAATTGGACAATAACCAGCTTTCGAAATTACTCACGGAGCTTTGCTTCGGATTGTTTACTACGCCCGTTCTGCTTGCAGAAAAAAGCGGCGCTGTTGCAGCAATGATGGCCCACGGAATTCATCTGATTTGTGTTGCCCGGGAATGGCAGCCGTTTGGACCTGTTCAGAAACAAAACCCACTTCACATACCGGTTTACGAAATCGGTAAGCTTGCACAGTTTTTTCAAACACAGCCCGATTTCTCCAAAAATGTTTCGGTCAGATCGGTTTCAGAACAATTTATTGCGAACCTCTCCAACGCTGAATCCTATGGCTAGCTTAAGATATTTATGGAACAAAAGGGCCAGGTTCCCGCTCAGTTCTCCACTGTTTTACCGCGCCTGGGCAAAAAGATTGTTGTTGTTCCCTTCTGTGCTGGGAAGAAACTGGAAGCGGTTTCGTTTGGGCCTAAAGGGTGCAGAGATTCACCCCCTGGCCGAAATTGGCCTGGTAAGAATAGAAGGTCACAAACGCAACCTGAAGGTGGGGAAACTCAGCTTTCTGGGGCGCGTCCATATTGCATTACACGATGAAGTCCAAATTGGCGAGCGGGTCTGCATTAATGACGGCGTGGAGATCCTGACCGCTTCTCATGATTTGAACGATCCAGAATGGAAACATGTAAAAGGCAAAATCACAATAGGAGATTATGTCTGGATCGGGACGGGAGCGATGCTACTGCCAGGGGTAAACATTGGAAAAGGAGCGGTTGTAGGGGCCAGGGCGGTGGTGACCAAAGATGTTGCACCCTATCATGTTGTAACGGGAACTCCTGCTAGTCCGATCCATAAAAAGAGAATAGAAGAGTTGAACTATAACCCCTGCGAATTCCTCGCGGAGAACAGGGCCTGGTTAATTGGTTGAAATTTATGAAGATCCTGATGTCACATCCTACCGGTAACCAATTTGTGAGAGCGCTGCTTCAGACGCTCCAGGAAGATGGCTTGTTGGCTGGATTTTATACCACAGTTGCTTTGCCCACTGAGGCGAGCTGGATACGGAGACTGCCCGGATCATGGAGAACAGAGTTGTCCAGACGTTCCTATAACCTTGAACCAAAGTATATCCATAGCCGCCCTTTCCTGGAGCTTTTGAGGAATGTACTTCCAAAATTCGGGTTGAAACACTTTGTACGACATGAAAAAGGCTTTGCATCTTTAGATCAGGTCTACCAGAACCTGGATAAATCCGTCGCTGCTGCCTTGCCCAAACTGCTTTCGACAGCTAACATACATGCAGTTTATGCTTACGAAGATGCCGCACTCGAAACCTTTAGGGCAGCAAAAGTGCTCGGGGTCACATGTATCTATGACCTGCCTATTGCCTACTGGGAAACCGGAAGGAAATTAATGCAGGAAGAGGCCAGGCGCTTGCCGGCATGGGCAGTAACGCTGGGTGGAGGAATTTATGATTCTGAAACAAAGTTACAACGTAAAAAACAGGAGCTTGAACTGGCCGACGTTGTTGTTGTACCTGGCGATTTCGTTAAACATTCTATTCCTGAATGGGCTGCAGGAAAGAAAATTATCGTGTCGCCCTTTGGATCGCCAAAACCTGTACAATTTCAACGCAGCAAGTCTTTTGACCGGCCTTTAAGGATACTCTTTGCGGGATCTATGGGGCAGCGAAAGGGACTTGCAGATCTTTTTGCTGCCGTGAAGATGTTACCGCCGGGGCAGGTGGAGCTCGTGGTGATGGGGCCACTACAAGCACCACTAAGCTTTTACAGAACCCAGATGACAGATTTTACTTACGAAAGCAGCCGGCCACATGAAGAGGTTTTGAAACTCATGCAAAGCTGCGATGTGTTCTGTCTTCCTTCTATAGTAGAAGGAAGGGCATTGGTGATGCAGGAAGCCATGAGCCAGGGATTGCCATTGCTCATCACGCCCAATACTGGTGGATCAGATCTGGTGCTGGAAGGAAGAACCGGGTTTTGCGTACCCATCCGCAGTCCGGAAGCCATCGCGGAGAAACTACAATGGTATACAGACAATAGAGAACAAACCAGGGAAATGGGGAAACTGGCAGCAGAGCACGCCGCCCTCTACACCTGGGAAAAATATGCAGATCATATCATTAAACAACTGATCGATGAGGTATAACGACGCTTCACACCCAAATAAAGATCCAAACCTCTGGCTAAAACGGGGAATTTGGCTGTACCTGCTGCTGCTCATTTTTGAAGGGGCCCTGCGTAAATGGGTTTTGCCTGGCCTGGCATCACCATTGCTCATCGTCAGGGATCCGCTTGCAGTTCTGCTGCTTTGGATGGCCTGGAACAAAAACCTGATCCCTTCTTCCGTGCTGCTCAAAATTATGGTCATTATAGGTACTCTATCCATTTTAACTGCGCTGATCTTCGGGCACGGTAATCTCTTTGTTGCCCTCTTTGGGGCAAGGACATTCCTGCTGCACTTTCCATTAATCTTTGTCATCGGAAGAACGCTGGATAAAGAGGATGTCATCCGGATCGGTAAATTTTTACTCTGGGTCTCTATCCCCATGGCCTTACTGGTCGCCTTGCAGTTCTATAGCCCGCAATCTGCATTTGTAAACCGAGGTGTGGGCGGCGACAGTTCAGGAGCTGGTTTTAGTGGGGCAATGGGCTATTTGAGACCACCGGGAACCTTTTCTTTTACCAATGGTATTCACCTGTTTTATGGTCTTACCGGAAGTTTTATCCTGTATTTCTGGCTCAACCCAAAAGGTGTAAATAAACTGGCCCTATGTGGTGCCACATTAGCGCTTATCGCGGTGATCCCTTTGTCCATCAGCCGTACTCTGGGCTTTACCATCATTATTGTCGTTTTCTTTGCTTTGGTCACTGTGCTTAGAAAGCCAGAGAATTTCGTTCGGGTGGTACTTGCCGGAATTGGAATTGTTATTATGCTCGTTGTGTTGAGTAATTTTAATTTCTTTCAAACGGCCACCAAAGTACTCACGCAACGGTTTACCAACGCCAGTACCACCGAAGGTGGGCTAAAAGGAACTTTCGGAAACCGCTACTTTGGCTGGATGGCGACAGCGATTGCCACCTCTCTTGATCAACCCTTCTTCGGACATGGAGTAGGCTTGGGAACGAATGTGGGCAGTGCCTTGCTGACCGGAGACCGGAAATTTCTTGTCTCTGAAGAAGAATGGAACAGACAGATCGGTGAACTTGGCGCATTGATGGGCATCGGCGTTATTCTGGTGCGCGTGGCTTTAAGCCTCAAAATGAGCATTCATGCCGTTAGGAATTTGCAGAACGGGCAAATGCTTCCATGGATGCTGCTCAGTTTTGGTTTAACCGTAATCCCTCAGGGACAATGGGCACAACCCACTGCTCTTGGTTTTAGTGTACTTGCAGGGGGACTTATCATAGCCGCTATGCACCATCATACAGAAACAGATCATCTATGAAAACAGCAATTATTACCGGTATCACCGGACAGGACGGCGCTTATTTGGCGGCATTGTTGTGCCAGAAGGACTATAAGGTCGTTGGACTGATCAGAAGTTATCATACCATCAACCGAAAAGGCCTTAAATACCTCGGTATTCAGGATGAGGTGGAACTGGTGGAGTGTGACCTCGCGGATCTTTCGCAGGTGATGGCCACCATTAAAGAATATAAGCCCGACGAGATCTATAATCTGGCCGCGCAAAGTTCCGTTTCCCTGTCTTTCAGGCAACCCATTGGAACCATTCAGTTTAATGTCGTTTCTGTACTGAATATCCTCGAAGCACTAAGAATGCTGGACTCTCCAGCCAAATTTTACCAGGCTTCCAGCAGTGAAGTTTTCGGCGATTCTGAACTGCCCATCAAAGAAACCACCTACATCAATCCCATCAGTCCGTATAGCATTTCAAAAGCCTCTGCACACTGGATCACCAAAAATTACAGGGAATCTTATGGCTTATTTGGCTGCAGTGGATTTTTGTTTAACCATGAATCTTACCTCAGGAGTGAGAATTTCTTTGTCAAGAAGGTCATCTTACAGGCCATTAAGATTAAAAAAGGTCATGCTGAAACCCTGGAAGTGGGTAATATCGATATCAAAAGAGATTTTGGCTGGGCACCTAAATATGTGGAGGCCATGTACCTCATGTTGCAGCAGGATCATCCGGATGATTATCTGATCTGCTCCAACCGTTCGGTAACGCTCAGGTCGGTTATTGAATGCGTGTTTAAGGAGCTGGATGTTTCGATAGATCGCCTGGTCATTGATGAGAAACTATTTAGGCCTACAGAAATAGAAGACATCTATGGCGACAATTCTAAATCAAAAATACAGTTGGGCTGGACCTACGACCTGTCGTTTTACGATGTTTTGAAAACCTTAATACAGGAGGAAATGGCAAATGGAAAGGATTAAAGTCAACTATTTTCAAAGGCGGCCACGCAAGGGGTTTAGCTTTAGCGTGGAATATATTTTTGAAGATATCAGAAAGAGACTTGCAGACCGGATTAATGCCCAGGTATACATCTGCAAATGCTACAATGATGGCTATTATACCAAATTGGTCAATATCGCAGAAGCCGCTTTCAGACAGGGCAGAGACGTTAACCACATTACTGGGGAGGTTCATTTTTTAGACCTGTTAATGAGCAGGAAAAGAGTGGTGCTTACTGTTTTGGATTGCGGTATGATGCCCCGGAAAACCGGCCTGGCCAAAAAAATAGTAAAATGGTTGTACCTCAGTGCACCAGTGAAGAAAGCGGCTGTAGTGACCGCAATTTCAGAAGTGACCAAACAAGAAATTATTACCTATACAGGCTGCAAGCCAGAAAAGATTAAAGTGATTCCCGTAGCGATTGATCCTCTGTATACACCATTTCCCAAGCCCTTTAACCAGGCAAAGCCCGTCATCCTGCATATAGGCACAGGGGCCAATAAAAACCTGCTCCGGCTCATAGAAGCTTTGAAAGGAATTTCCTGCCACCTCACGATCGTAGGAAAACTGAACGAAGAGTACCTGGAGGCATTGCATAGCCACGAGACCGACTACAGCAATGAGTATAACATTTCTAACGAACGTTTACTGGAAAAATACCAGGAATGCGACATCCTGGCCTTTGTATCTACCTTCGAAGGTTTTGGGATGCCCATTGTAGAGGCCAATGCCGTAGAACGTGTCGTGGTCACCAGTTCCATTTCATCGATGCCGGAGGTCGCCGCCGATGCCGCTTGTCTGGTAGATCCTTACCAGGTATCATCGATAAGAGCGGGTATTCTTAAAGTAATTGAAGACGACCGATACAGGGCGTCGCTCCTGGAAAAAGGAAGAAAGAATAAAACCCGTTTTGATCCGGATGAAATTGCCAGTCAGTACTACCACCTATACCATACTGTGAAAAACATTTAAATCATCCTACCTATGTTAGTTTTACACGTTTTACCCACCCTGGATCCAAAAGCTGGAGGCTTAAGTCAAGCCGTCAGAAATATGATCCGATATGCGTCCAGCCCAGACCTGCAACATGAGGTGGTTTGCCTGGACCCTGCTGATGCCAGTTACTTATTTGAGGATAGCTTTAAAATTTATGCCCTGGGAAAAGGAAGGACAGCCTGGAATTACCATGGAGAATTGCGCTCCTGGCTGAACCGAAATTTGAAACGTTATGGCTGCATCCTGGTCCATGGATTATGGCAGTATCAAAGTTTCGCCGTATACAAGTCCTGGAAGAAGACCCGGGCGGCATCGATCCGTTTGTTTGTGATGCCCCATGGTATGCTGGACCCTTATTTTCAACGTGCAAAAGGCCGAAGGTTAAAAGCCCTGAGGAATCTCTTGTTTTGGAAATTTACGGAAAAGCAACTGGTCAACTCGGCCGATGGTGTATTGTTTACCTGCGAAACGGAGAAACAACTGGCCGGAGAAAATTTCCAGCCCTATCTTCCCAAAAAAGAACATGTAATTGGTTTAGGCGTGCAGCAACCACCTGCTTTTACGATGGATATGGGCATGCATTTTTTTAAGATCTGTCCGGAACTTGCAGGAATTCCTTATCTCTTGTTCCTAAGTAGGATTGACCCTAAGAAAGGATTGGATTTGCTCATTACGGCTTATCAGAACCTGTGTTCATCCGGGCAGGATTTACCTTCATTACTGATTGCAGGGCCTGGATTGGATAGCCCTTATGGAAGAGAAATGCAGCAATTGGCAGAGAAAACAACCACTATATATTTTTCCGGGATGTTGGAAGGCCTGGCCAAATGGGGCGCTTTCTATAATTGCGAAGCTTTTGTTCTGCCCAGCCACCAGGAAAATTTTGGTATTGCAGTGGTTGAGGCACTGGCCTGCAGTAAACCAGTGCTCATTTCCAACCAGGTTAACATTTACCAGGAAATAGAAATGGAAGGGGCAGGCCTCATCGGAGCAGACAACCTGGAAGGCCTGATCAAACAACTGGAACAATGGCTGGAAACAGAACCACAAAAGAGAGAAACTATGGGGTTTAATGCGGGCCGCTGCTATGCTAAGCATTATTCTGAAAATAGTGCGGGTAATATATTGAGTCACATTTTAATCGGTCCAGCTTATGAAAGATCTTGAATCCAGGGTGAATTTACATGATTTCGACCCTAGGATCGGCATGACAAGAGGCGCACCCAAACTCAAGGAAATTTGCTGGTACCTGGTCAAGATGGTCTTTTTTTTAAGTGCATTTCCATTTCCGAGCGCATGGAAAGCCGCGTTGCTTCGCTTATTCGGGGCTAAAGTAAACCGCTATGTGGTCATTAAACCCAGGGTAAATATTCATTTTCCATGGAAACTGAGTATCGGTGAGGCGGTTTGGCTGGGAGAGGAAGTTTGTATCTTAAATTTTGAACCCATTAGTATCGGAAATAACGTTTGTATTTCTCAGCGAGCCTTTATTTGTGGAGGCAATCACAATTATAAGATCAGTACCATGGAATATAAAAACGGGCCGGTCACTTTAAAAGATGGATGCTGGATTGGCGCTGGTTGTTTTATTGGACCTGGAATTACCATAGGTGTGGATACAGTAGTTTGTGCAGGAGCAGTGGTGTCACAGAGCCTGGATGATAATGGCATTTATAAGGGTAATCCGGTCGTATTTGTAAAGGAAAGGTGGAACCCATGAAGAAACGTGTACTGGTTATTGGCATCAATTGTCTTCCTGAACTGACTGGAATCGGGCGTTACACGGGAGAAATGTTGGAATGGCTGGGAGATCATGGCTACGAAACGACAATGATCACTGCTTTTCCTTATTATCCGGACTGGAAGGTTGAAAAACCCTACCGGAATTTCTTTTACCGCAAAGAATCCCTAAACCCTCAGCTCAACATTTATCGTTGCCCGCTGTATGTTCCAGCCAAACCTGGTGGTATGAAAAGAATGATTCATGAAGCAACATTTTTCCTAAGTGCTTTTTTTGTTGTTTTTCGCTTGCTTTTCAAAAAGAAATATGATCTGTGCATGGTCGTTGCTCCGCCGTTTCATCTTGGTTTCTTAGGCTTGTTCTATCGTTTTTTTAGAGGCACGCCTGTACATTATCACATTCAGGACCTGCAGATTGATGCAGCAAAAGAACTGAAAATGCTGAAGCCAGATTGGATCTTTTCCATCTTATTTGCTTTGGAAAAGCGAATTTTAAAAAAATCAGATCTGGTCAGTACCATTTCAGAAGGAATGCGTAAGAAGTTGCTCGCGAAAGTTCAGCGGCAGGTGATGCTGTTTCCAAACTGGGTAGATACAACGCTTTATTTTCCGGTTGTGCATTCCGGTTCATTGAAAAGCCGCTGGGGATTTCAGCCGGAAGATCAGTTGGTCCTGTATTCTGGAAGCATCGGCGAAAAACAAGGCCTGGATGCGTTGATCCGGGTAGCCAGAGAATTGCAGTCCTATCCAAAGATCCGCTTGCTCATTTGCGGTACAGGGCCTTATAAAGATCATTTGATACAAGCCGCAGATGACCTTGAAAACGTGTACTTTTTTCCCTTACAGAAAAAAGAGGTCTTCAATGACTTTTTAAACATCGCAACTGTACACCTGGTGCTGCAAAAAAAAGATGCAAGCGATTTAGTGATGCCATCTAAACTGACAACCATTTTGGCTGTTGGAGGGTTGGTGCTGGTTACGGCAAATGCGGACACCTCTTTATATGACGTGATCACCCAGCATAATATTGGTGTAGTCATCCCGCCTGAAGACGAAATTGAATTGAAAAATGCCATTTTAGACTGTTGCAGCAAGGATTACACTGTGGAGAGGAAAAGAGCCAGAGAATTTGCAGCGACAGCATTGAATAAAGATGAGATTTTGCATCAGATATTCAGCAGGTAATGAATAAGAGGTAATTATTCATTTTGTTCATTATCAGTCTTTAAGGCTTGTACGGATTAGTTTTTGCAATCTTTGAGGCACAGTACTAAGAGCACAAATTTTATGCAGACGCGATATATTTACTTGTTACGGTACGTATTAATGGTCACTGACCTGATTATGTTGAATCTGGTTTATCTGGTCGCGTTTAAAATTACCGTATTGTTGGGTAAAACCGTATCTGCAGAATTGTCTCAGCACTATATCGTAGTCTGTAATCTGACCTGGCTCTTTAACACAGCCGTTTTTGGATTGTACAATTTTAACGGAACCCGCAGGCTCGAAGGTATATATCGCGGTACATGGAGAAGTATTGCTTTGCACATGCTTTTGTTTACCGCCTATCTGATGTTGGCCAAGAACATGAATTTTTCTAAAACCTTTTTGGTGGTTTTCTATACCATTCTGGCATTTTCATTCATCCTGAACAGATTTTTGGGAACTGTGATCCAGTATCGTTTTATGGATAAGTTTAAGATGGCAAAGAAAGTAGCCGTAATGGGCTCAAATCTGACTGCGGAGCGCATCGCTGCCTATTTTAAAAAGCAGGAAAATATCCATTTTTATGGTACGGTGTGCGATGACAATCTGATGTATAGTACTGCTGGTTCGGGTGCAGGGGCCATTTCCTCCAGGCTGGCTGAAGTGGCCTGCCTGGGCGTAATGGATATTTATGTTGCGGTCAAACTGGAACGAATGCCAGAAGTTGTTCCCTTGATAGAGGAGGCCGAACGCCAATGTATACGTTTAAAGTTCATACCAGATTTTGAGGCGACCCTGGGTTCACCTTATACCGTAACCAATCTGGGCGGCGAGTTTCCAATGATTACTTTGAGACACGAACCCCTGGAGGAAATGGGCAGCAGGTTTAAGAAGCGCTTATTTGATCTGATGTTCAGTACACTGGTGATCGTTTTTATTTTGAGCTGGTTGTTCCCGTTGCTGGCCATCCTGATTAAATTACAAAGTAAGGGGCCGGTATTGTTTAAACAAAAAAGAACAGGCAGGAATGACGAAACTTTCTGGTGTTATAAATTCAGGAGTATGAAGGTAAATGATACGTCTGATGTATACCAGGCTTCTAAAGAAGATGACCGGATTACACCTTTAGGGAGAATTTTGAGGCGTACAAGTATGGATGAACTGCCGCAGTTTTTTAATGTTTTCATAGGGAATATGAGTGTGGTTGGACCCCGTCCGCATATGCTGAAACATACACAGGAATATAAAGAGATCATTAGCCAGTACATGGTGCGCCAATTTTTAAAACCAGGAATCACCGGACTGGCACAAGTAAACGGGTTCAGAGGAGAAACCAAGGACAGACAGGCGATGGAAAACCGGGTAAAGCTGGATATTTACTACCTGGAGAACTGGACGGCCATGTTTGATGTGAAAGTTGTATTTATGACCATCATTAATTTGATGAAGGGCGAAGATAATGCCTATTAGGATCACTTGTTCAGTTTGTTCAATGTAAAGAACTGAGCCGAGCAGATAACCTAATAAATACTCTGCCCACTATATTTGTTATGAATTGCTTTAAACGCTAAAAGCAAGACTATGAATCAACGTAAAAGACCAGATATAACGAAGCAAATGGAACGCTATCATGAACTGGACATTCAGGGATTGGTAGCTTTATGTGCCGAAGTATGCGAAACTAAATTCGCTTGTCTGAGTTTGCGTCGTGGCGAAGAAGATTATATCAAAGCACAGGTCGGCATCCCTGAAAATGAAGTTTGGCCAAAAGGTGTTAAGTTATTCGCAAGCGTACCCATTATATCAGGCGGAGATTTTATTGTCGGCACTTTAAGTGTAATGGATAACAAGCGCGGAAGAGTGGTTCCTAAACAAATCGAAACCATGGAACTGCTGAGCCGGCAGATCGTCAGAATCCTCGAAATGGAACGGATCAACGAAGTAAAAACACAGCAACGGGCTTTTTTTGAAAGTTCATCAGGTATTCATTTATTGCTCGATACGGCCATCAAGATACTGGATTATAATAAAACCTGTGCAGCCTTTTTTAGGAGCATAAGCGGCATTGAAATCTATCGGGGGGCTTATATGCTGGATTTGCTTAGACCACAAACCCGGGAGCTGTTCTATCTGAGCTGTAAGAAAGCTTTACTTGGAAACAGGGTGAGAATGGAACAGGAAATCGAATACGATGAAGAATCTATTTTCTTAGAAGTCTGTTATGATCCCGTACGGGATTCAGAACAAAGAATTATAGGCTTGCTGATCAATGCCTCTAATATTTCTCAGCACAAGGCACAGGAGCAGGTGATTATACAACAGAATGAATCCTTAAGGGAAATCGCCCACATTCAATCCCATGAGCTCAGAGGGCCCCTGGTGAGCATATTGGGGCTTGTAGAATTACTGAAAGCAGGTGATACGGACCTAAAAGAATGTTTAGGGATGCTGGAGCAAGCAGCCGGAGATCTGGATGAAAAAATCAGGTATGCCATCAAGCTAGCCAAAATCTAGTAAATACACTCTATCTTCTGGTTCTACCTCCATTATACCTCAGAGCAGTATCGTTGTTCAGTAAATTTGCGTTTCTTCATCCTTCGTTCAATAGAAACCCCCTCTTATGGAGCTTTCCTTGAGCATTCTCCGAACAAAGCATGAGGTATATAGAACGATGGTTCATGGAATGCAAAAACCGGATGGAAATCATGACTCATTTTTTTGAGTTTTTTGGCAAAACAAAGTTTTGGTTGTTTTCTGTATATGTTATATATTTACCAATAGGTTAAATGTTTAATTACCTCACATTGAATTATATTATTTAACATTGGAGGATAATTGAGTATCTTTAAATAACCGGCTAACCAAATGACTTCTTACACCACACTTAGCGACAGCGAATTAACTGGACTTTTAAAGCAAGGCGATACCACGGCTTTTGCCCAGATCTTTGCCAAATATAAAGGCCTGCTATTTTCTCACGTTTATAAGAAGATCAGGGATAGGGAAGAAGCCAGGGATATTGTGCAGGATGTATTCGCCGGACTCTGGACCAAAAGAGAACAGATCAATCCAGAAACCAATCTTGGTGGCTATCTTATGATGGCCGTCAGACACAAGGTCCTGGATCTGGTTGGTCATAAAGATGTCCAGTCCAGGTATTTTGTTTCTTTGAGTCGTTTTGCCCAGGATTGGGAAGGCGCCACAGACTACCCGATCAGGGAAAAGCAGTTACAATCTGTTATTGACAAGGAGATTGCAGGCCTGCCGGAGAAAATGAGGGAAGTGTTTCTAATGAGCCGGGTATCCAATCTGAGCCACAAAGAAATTGCGGCCCAGTTGGGGATATCGGAACAGACGGTAAGCACGCAGATCAAAAGAGCCTTGAAACTTTTAAGAAGCAGATTAGGGCTGATGCTTTACCTGGTGCTGTGGTTTAAATTATAATTAAACCAACATCTCCAGATGCGTTTTCGCTCCCTGATGTTCTGCATCCAGTTCCAGTACCTTCGATAAAAAGGCTTTGGCTTCTGCTGGCTTTTCCAGACCTATGTAACCCAAACCTTGCATGAAATAACAATGTGCTTTATTTCTTAAGGATAAGTCATCTTCAAATAGGAGCAGATTAGGTAGGGATACCGCAAAATAGTCTACCTTCACTTCGTCATTACCATGTTCTTCTCCATAGGCAATCAGTTTTTTGAAGATATTTTCGGCCTTATCCTGTTCGCCAAGCTTTCTCCATCCCAGCCCCTGGTAAAAAATCTGATCAGGCTGCTGGTCATTGTAAAACAGGGCTGCAGAGGGTTCATCGAGACCTATCGTTGCTTTTATGAAATAGTTGTTTGCAAGATCGGTTTGTTTCAGTCCCTGATGGGCACAGCTCAGCCAGTAAAAGATGTCGTTTTCCTGCGCACCGAATAATTTTCCTTCGCCAAGGTTAACAGGATAGTGCTGCGCTTGTTCAAGGAAGGTAATTGCCTGTTCGTAGCTTTCGTCTGTAATGGCTTTTTTAGCAAGCTGGACAAGACTATACCTGTACTGTCCGGATACTTTTCCTTCTCCACCTTCCCATGGGTGAAACTGTCTGCCCAGGATTAAAGATAAAGCTCCTTCATAATCGCCAGAGAAATTAAGCGCAGCAATACGCTCCAGGTGGAGGTCATCTCTTTGGTTGGCCACTTCTATATGGGTATTTAAGAACTGTAGACGTGTTTGTGGACTCCTGTTTAATCTTTTGTACAACTGGTCCAGTTCCATTAAAATGCGGGCATCTGATGGGTCAAGGGCAAATGCTTTTTCAAAACACTGCAGGGCCTTTTCAGGATTATTCAATTTGTTGAAATACGCAATGCCGAGGTTTCGTATCACGGTTGGAAATGTATCATCCAGATTCATGGAATGCGTCCAGTTGGTCACGGCTTCCTCATATTGCCTTTTGTCATAAAACAAATTGCCCAGGTAATAGGGGGCTTTGGCATCCGAAGGATGGATGGCCATGGCAAGCTCTAACACTTTAATATCTTCCAGCCTGTTTGGAAAGCAAAGATAAGAATCCGCTTCTGCGGCTTTCCGGAACCAGGTTTGCGCCTCTTCCCGGTTTCCAAGCTCATGGCTAAACCAGCCCAGATAATAATAGACGAGCGGATTGGTGTCCTTTCCTAAAAGCGCATGGATCAAAATAGTGGAAGCTTCTACAAATAAACCCGCTGTGGCGTAATCAATGGCATATGGTAAATAATTTTGAGCCAATCCTCTGGAAAGAGTTAAAAACTCGTTCAAAACTGTGGCAGCATCTGTATCCTGATCTAACTTTTGGTAAATTAAAAGCCTCTCATATAATATACCCAGGTTAAAGGGATCTCTTTTTAAGGCATCTTTACATAGGGAAAGTGCCTGTTCGAAATCGCCGTTTTTGCGGAGGATAGCTGCTTTTAAAACATAAGCCTTGCTGTTGTTGGCATTATGGTCAATGGCCAGTTGAATATGTTCCAGTGCAAGCTCCAGTTCATTTCTGGATAGATCAATCTGGGCCACAGCAAAATACCCGGTATCTTTCCAGGCATTGCTCCAGGTAGACTTATAAAAATATTTATAAGCCTCCTCCAGATTACCCATATACTTTAAACAAAGCCCTAGATTGTAATGGGGCTCACTATCGTATGGATTAGGGTTTCGCTGCGTACTTGTTTCAATTGCCCGTCTAAAATAGGCCTCACTTTTGGCAAATTGCCCCCTTCTTAAATACCACAAACCAAGTGCATTATTGCTGCGGATGTCTTTAGGATCTCTTTCGATTGCTTTTTCATAGTATGGAACAGGACTATAGGTGGCATGACGGTACTGCTCCAAATGTTGTCCGGTTAAGAAAAGCTGCTCATTGCTGTCTATATCTTCTGGAAGAAGTGCCGGCTTTGCGGGTTCAGGTATTTCATTTTTCTTGTTCTTTGCAGGCTCATACCGGAGTAATTCCTTGCCTTGCTTTGAAGTCAGGACGACTAAAAGCTCCTCTTCATTTATAGAAGGGGCGATGGTAATTTCTCTAAGATAAACCGCTTTGGGGTCAAGGTTTGACTGTTCATTGAACAAGTTTGTACCATGATGACTCAGGCTAATGTCTATGTCTTGCAGAACCGAGGTTACATATAATTTAAGCGTTACTTTATCCCCGCTTTTGTCGATGGCCAGGAGAATATCTTTGCTGGCGTTTTTAACCACACCCAATTCCCTGTACGGCATAAAATATTGGGTGAACTGCTTTTGTTCATTTGGCATTAACCAGGTAAAATCAGGCTGATTGTCTGTAAACATACCCGTCATTAACTCTATGTACGGGCCATCTTCATCGGTCAGGTTCCTGTCCCAGGCTTGGCCGAAGTCACTGTGGCCCCATGTCCATTGTTTTTTGCCTGGTGAAACATGATGATTGGCCACATGCAGCAATCCGGCCTGGCTGTCGTGTTCGTATCCACCAACAAAATCATATTCAGAATTTATCGCCATGTAAGAGGTTGGCACGGGAATGTTCTTATACCTGGAAATGTCTGTACCTGGTGCATAATCTACTTTATAGTATGTACCCGTAGCGATTGGAAAGGTAGACACATCACGCTTGCCGTGATCAAAAACTGCGTTTACATCTGGTGGAAAAACCGATTGATAATCATCGTTTACTTTTACTGCAGGATTTGCCCACCATAGAAAAGTTTGCGGCAGATTTGACCTGTTGAATAACTTTGCCTTGATTTCGATATAAGCTTTATCGGGATACAGGGTGAAGCCGGCCATACCTTTGGTATGAAACATTTGCTCCAGTTCATTTACCCAAACGGTCTTGCTGCCGTCGGCATTTTCTTCGATTTTATAGTCTATCGGATCAAATGTACTTGGCCGGTGGTGCTGCGGCCAGTTGAATTCTATGCCTCCTGAAATCCAGGGGCCTGTTAAACCCACCAATGCTGGTTTGATGACCTGGTTGTAATAGATAAAATGTCTTTGTTTGATCTTATCGTAGGCCATTTGTATCCGTCCGCCAAGTTCAGGTAAGATCATAATTTTAAGATACTCGTTCTCTAAGAACAAGCCTGTATACTCCTTATCCGATTTTTCGTCAAAAATCTTTTCAATAACCGGATTTGGATACACCGCACCACTGCTGCCCTGATAAATCCGTTTCTCAAAAAACATAGGGTTTTTCTCCGGTTTGCCAATGCCGTAAGTGGGTATGGTTACCTTTTCTTCCCAAACGTTTACATATAATTGTTCCATTCCTTGTGTACTTATTTGTGTAAGAATTGTTCTGTGTTGATGTTTTTGCCTTTAATGTCTGATCAGGTTGTCTTCAAGTTCTTCCAGGGTTTGGCCTTTGGTTTCCTTTACCCTTTTTTTGATGAACAGGAAGCCCAGGAAACAAATGACTGCATACAAATAGAAGGGACCATAGGCGCCTAGTTTTTCGGCCAGTATTGGAAAAGTAAATACCAGGATGAAATATGCCCCCCAGAGCGAAACAATGGCTACCGATGAAGCTACACCACGAATTTTATTGGGAAAGATCTCAGAGATTAATACCCAGGTTACTGGCGCCAGGGAAATGGCATACATACTGATGGCCAGCAATACGAAAATGGAGACCATTCCGGCAGGGTAATGATTTTGAAGAAGAAAGGCCAGTATAATATAGACCACAGACAAACCCAGCGAGCCAAAAAGCATCAAAGGCCTGCGGCCAAGTTTATCGACCTGCCACATGGCCAATAGGGTAAACAGGAGGTTAACCGCACCAATGGCAATGGTTTCAAAAAGCTGACGGTTTAAATCAGCGCCTACAGATTCGAATATCGTAGAGGTATAATTGAAGACCACATTGATTCCGCAGAATTGTTGAAATATGGCGAGAATAACCCCGACCACTACGGCCGGACGTACACTTTTCTCAAACACGTCTTTGTAATTTTGTTTTTTAGGACTGCCTTCCAGTGATTTATGAATGGCAGTTAAGGTGGTTTCTACAAAAGAGGTCGAACCAATTTTATTTAGAACCTGTTTGGCCTTTTCCTGCTGGCCATCTTTCAATAACCATCTTGGGCTTTCAGGCAACCAGATTACACCCACAAGAAAAATGGTAGAAGGAATAGCCCCGAGACCGAACATCCATCTCCAGGCATCAGGCCCGGTATCGGCCAGGGAATAATTGACCATATTGGTTACTAATATTCCAATCACTACCGTTAACTGATTGATCGCGACATTTCTTCCTCTAACTTTTGCAGGAGAAACTTCTGCGATGTACATAGGACATAACATGGAGGCCATGCCCACTCCAATCCCCGCGATAAACCTCATTACGATAAAGAAGGATAAGCCAAAGGACAAGGCAATTCCAACAGAGGATACTGCAAATATCACTGCGGCAAGCATCAAACCCGGCCTTCTTCCATATTTGTCGGCAAGTTTACCCGCGATCAGGCAACCCACAATACAACCAAGGGCAAGAGAACCTGTCAGAAATCCTTCCCATAAGGAATCGAGCATAAATTGGGGCCGCAAAAAGGGGAGGGCGCCAGAGATTACTGCAAAATCAAATCCGAACAGATATCCACCAAGTGCAGATATGAAGGAGATGCCAATAATATACCGGCTGTTAAATGTGATGGATTTTTCGCTCATATGGGTTGGTCTTGGGTGTCAAATTTGAGATGAATATATTGTTTATACTGTTCTCCTGGTTGAAGTATGGTGGAGGGAAAATGTTGATGGTTGGGGCTATCCGGGGAAAACTGGCATTCCAGGCACAAGCCATCAAAAGGTTTATAGGAATGTTCCAGGTAATCACCGGTATAGAGCATGAGCCCCGGATAGGAAGTACTTATTTCCATCCGGCGGCCAGAACCAGCATGTGATAATACCGCTACTGTACTGTCTTGTCTGGAATGGTCAAACACATAAAAGGTATTGAAACCCCTCAACTTGGCATCAACCAGGCAATCTCCAACCGTTTGGCCATTGAAGGTTACAGGACCTGAGGGAATG
This sequence comes from Pedobacter nutrimenti, assembly GCF_032678445.1. GTDB lineage: Bacteria > Bacteroidota > Bacteroidia > Sphingobacteriales > Sphingobacteriaceae > Pedobacter > Pedobacter nutrimenti_A. The sequence goes on along the minus strand of NZ_JAVTSQ010000002.1, from coordinate 48,232 downwards.
ATCTGACCCGTTGGAATATAATCTGCTGTACTTTCTAAAACGGCCTTCGAGGCAATTTTTAACTGGTGGTCAAATATTCCGGATGCTTCATTGTTTAAATTGAAATACGCATGATTGGTGAAATTGACAAAGGTCTTTTGATCTGTTTCTGCAGTATAATGAATCTGGATCTGGTTGTCTTCAGAAAAAGAGTAAGCCACACCGAAGTTCAAATTGCCAGGATAACCGCCCTCGCCATCCGGACTGGTTAAATGCAAATGAAGTTCATCATTCTGGATACTAAAATCGAATACCCTGCAGTGGAATCCGTGTGCCCCGCTGTGGTTTGTATTTTCGCCATCATTCTTTTCCAGATTAAAGACCTTTCCATCGATATCAAAACGCGCATTTGCAATGCGGTTGGCAAAGCGTCCTATCGTAGAACCGATGTAAGAATGATCTTCCAGATAAGCCTCGAAACTGTCAAAACCCAAAATGACGTTCCCAAGCTTGCCGGAAGCATCGGGAACTACAATGGAAACCAGTGTGGCCCCATAATTAGTAATTTCAACGAAGGCGCCATTTGGGTTCTGTATTTTAAAAAGAAAAACATCCTTTCCGATATGGTTTCCCCAGTGTTTATACGTGATTTTATTGTTGACCATCATTTCTGTTCATGCCTGGATACTTGGTTAATGTAAACCTATCTCAAAACCAGCTCAAAAAAAATAGCCGTTTTTATGAAGATGATGGATTTTATTCTGATTCTTATAAGTTTGTGTTATGAAAGCAAATGATTTTAGGAAAAGGGAGGGATTTAATGGTCAGAAGCTTATTGTGCTTCCCAAAAAGATTATCAATGACTTTTTAAACAATGATGCCATTACCAGGCAACTGCACATTACAGATATCGGCTATTATCCAAAAGCCCGGTTTCACTATGCGGAGCGCAATGCAGGTATAGGGCAACACATCCTTATTTATTGCCTGGAAGGTTATGGCTGGGTGGAAATAAATAAAAAAAGAATAGAAATAGGACCATCTGAATTTGTAGTGATCCCTAAAAACTCTTCTCACAGGTACGGGGCAAGCGAGCATAAACCATGGACAATTTATTGGATTCACTTCAAAGGTGAGCTGGCAGCATATATCGTTGAACTCATTTTAAAAAATGTAGCTAATTTTCAGCCCAAACTGGCTTATAACGAAGAGCGGATTGCGTTGTTTGATGATATTTATCATACGCTTGAAATGGGATACAGCAGTGATGCCTTGCGTTATGTCAGTATGACTTTTTCCCATTTTTTATCTTCTTTGATGTACGAAAGGAAATTCATTAGCCCCGATCATAAAGCTGAAGAGGATATTGTGGAGTGCAGTGTGGGGTTTATGAAAGAGAGGATCCAGACTTCTGTTACGCTATCTGAGCTTGCAGAGTTTTCGAGACTATCGGTTTCTCATTTTTCTTCGATATTTAAGACTAAAACGGGTTACTCGCCCATAGAGTATTTTAATCATTTAAAGATCCAGCATGCCTGTCAGTATTTGTCATTTACAGATATGTCTGTGAAACAAGTAGCCATCACGCTGGGCATTCATGATCCTTATTATTTTACCAGAATGTTTACCCGCTTGATGGGGGTGTCGCCGACGGCTTACAGGAAGAAACAAGACTTAGTACAAGAAACCAAATAACCATAGAGGAATTTTATTTCCCCAGCCATACTCCAGATCATCGGAAACCACAAATGCACTTTCGTGACCTTTTATTTGCTCACTTGATTTGTTCTTTCCCCCAATTTCAAAAAGATACTTGTCATTTACTAAAAAATCACCATCTTTTGGATAAGTGACAATTGCTCCGGAATTTTCAACCTGAGAGAGGAAAAATGTTTCCCTTACATTGCCGATATCAGGTTTTCCTTCCGCCAGAGCAGCAATCAGGCTGGTATTATGTAAGAAGATTTTTTCTGGTTTATTCATTAGGCTTATGCCGTGGGAAGATGCACGGAGGTTGTGGATGAGCTGTGACTGTTCTAAAATATGTAACATTTCTAACAGCCTGCTTCTTGAAGTATCTACTTGTTCGGCCAGTTTAGAGATATTCGGTTTAAAGGGAACAGAGGTAGAAATGATATAAAGTAGTTTTTTGAGTTTGGCTAAGGTGGATACCTCTATTGCTTTTGCTTCAGGCAAGTCATAATCTATGATTACATTGATTAACTGATTAATTCTCATGAAATAGTCATTCTCACCCTCGATAAAGAAAGGATATGCTCCATAAGAAAAGTACTCCTTAATATATTTTAATGGAGATTTAAGTTCCTTTTGTATTTGACCTGCAATTGCGCTGTGGCCATCAATAATGGCTTCAAGACTATATAAAGGTAAGTCCATCGCGTATTTCAACGAAAGAAACTCTCTGAATGAAAGCTCTGGTAAATGATAATGGAGCATTCGTCGGCTTAGATCTGCCCTGGATTGTTGCAAGGCAAGAATTGAAGATCCGGACACAACTAATTTCATTTCGGGTAAAAAATCATAAATATTTTTTACGGCAGTTTGCCAATCTTCATATTTATGTACCTCGTCTAGAAACAGATATCGCCCGCCGAGTTCGTAAAATTTTTCTGCGACTTCTACCAGGTTATTTTTTCTGAAGTATAAGTCATCCAGAGATACGTATAAAGTTTGATCTAGAGGTAAATTCATCTTTATATGTTGAAGCATCATTGTAGATTTACCTGTGCCCCGGGCTCCTTCTATGCAAATTCCTCTTGCATCCCAATTAATCTTATAGCTTAAACCTCTTCTAAATGGAGTAGAATGGTTATTAATCAGACGTCTAAATTTGTTTATTAATGATTCCATCGTATCGTCAAAGGTACAAAAATATAAACAAAGTGTTTCTTCTGTGATACGTTTTTGTTTGATGATATGATTTCATAAATTAGGGATAATTTAATTAACGCTTATGAACCTGATCGCAACAAATAAAATAGCCAGTTATATAGAAAAACACCCTGAAGCCCGGATACCCTTGTTAGCCTGGCTCAAAGAATTTCCATACCAGCAAGGGAGAAGGGACTCTCTTGACCATGAGGGAAAGCCCCTTAGTGGGAGCGGAAATGGTTGGTTTGGAATTGGAACTGGAGCGTATTCGGGTAAATGTATTCTAAATTATGATACAATAACGGAAATAATTACATGGGTAGGAAATGAAGCGGAACTTAAAATAGAGACGGATCGTGAGATCAAGGAGAGCTTAAAAAAATATCCGAATGCTGTAACCAGAACTGCTTCTACCACGGTGACGGTAACTGCGCCTTCGCCAGCGCCCTACACGGATCCGGAAATGGAATCATTTACCTTTACGACTATAGAAGGCGGAATTTCAACAGTGAGGGAAAAAAAACGAGATCCTGTTGCTATTTATGCGGTGCCTGCATTGTCTGAAGGAGAAGGTTTTCAGAGCGAAGAAGAGTATGAAGAAGCATTGTCGAGGGCATTAGAGATTTTTGTAGCAGAACCCGATACGCCTGAATTTGAGGAGTTGTTGACTTTACTTCCGTTGATCAGGGAATTTGAAAATCATAAACTGAAGTTTCCTGTGCTCCATAATTTTGAAATCGTTAAAGATAGATTGGAAATGTATACGATGAAACCTACAGATTTACCTGCTATAGATGGGGGTGAAGAGCAGATGAACCTGTTTCTTTCTGGTCAACTGGAACTATCTGACGAAATTGTTGCCCAGATGTTTAAAGTTCTTTTTATCCGGATTCCGATTGGTGATAAGAGGTTTTCCTTATGAAGTAACTATATAGAGCTATTAGAATCTTCTTTCTTTATAGGCTCGGTACGAACTTCTAATAAATCTTTTGGTAAACCCACCCGGTTTAAAGTTTCGAAAGCTCCTTCAGCCTTTTTTACAAAGTAAGGGTCATTGCCACGGTCTTTAACCTCGGAGCTAACCTGTCCTTTATAATTTCCTAAATAGATTTTAGCTGCTTTGTTTTTCATTGATTGAAGTAGAATCGTTCGGATGATGTTTTCCACTTAAACTCTTTCCTTGGTAAAAAGAATCCCTTGATACAATTTGGATTTCTGACGCATATTTGGATATGATTTTTATCTTTAAATCCTGCTCCAGGGTAAAGTTCATTGCCTTCGACAAAGACACCTCTAGCAGAATCAAATGCAGCTAACTTATTCATTGTTCTCATGCAGTGTAAGTTTTCAATAACTGCGCAGTCTAGGTTTCTAATTAGTAAATCTTTGGTCCTTGTAGCGGAAAGATTAACAGGAAGTGTCATATCTGCTGCTTTCGCAGATAAACTTAGGTTTTTATAGGATGATTTAACCCATTCTAGATATTCTTTCGCGAGTAAATCCAGACAATACTGGAGGTCAATAACCGCACCTAATACGGCTGGCTTTTCATAGCGTTTTTTGCCTGGGGGATTTTCTGCGAAGTCAAGGGCTCTTTCGAAATTATTTTCCCAAAAATAGAAACCTTTTCCAAGCCAATCATGAGTGTTTTCACTAGGTTTCATTGATGCTTTTCCTGAAATGATATCATTCCTTACCGATTCTTCACAGCCGTGAAAACCAATAACCAAACCTGGCCTTAATGAATACATGTTTTAGTTATTCTGCGGAAAAGTCCCTTTGACTTAATTTTGATTTCTTTGCTACAAGAAGTTTATAAATGCCTAATTGCATTAATAATGCTTTTGCTGCTTCTTTAGAAGATGTAATCTCTTTACGCTGTTTTGCAAGCGCATCGGTCATAGCTTTATTCTCCTTTGATCTCATATTCAAACAAATTTACATAAATAAAATTAGCTTACTCTAGTAAGCATTTATTACAAAGTTATATCTTTGGTTTTGTATAATCAAAAGAAATAAATAAAAAATCATAGGAAATATTTTATTGTTTTAGTTTTTATTGTGCGCTGATTAATGGATGTTTGAAGCCCTATTATCAGTTCCTGTTTACTTTGTGATGAGATTTTAATCAGATAGTATTACTTTATGATGAAATTTTAATCAAAAAGTAACCCTGAACTGGTTCGTTATGAATTGGAAATGTTTTGGTTTTATTTGAGAGTGGGCTAAAGGGCTTTAATCAACAACCGAGCTTTTCTCGGTTGTTACTTTAATAACTTAGTGAATATATAGCGTGTAACATACCGGGGTAATGCTGCGTCATATGGGCGGGTATAGATTTAGTTAATGCTTGTTTATAGTCAGAACTGTTTTATATTCAGAACTTATTTAAATCCTGGTCAAATGAAGAAAGGTTTCCGTTTTTTTGTCGCTTTTTGCCTTATTACGCTTTGTTTCGTTTCTGTTGCTCATGCGCAGGATACTGTGCTAAATGCGGGCCCCAAGGGTAAGCTGGATTCTTTGCATTCGACTATACTGAATCAGGAGCGGATGATACAGGTGTTTTTGCCTGCGGATTATAAGCCAGGTAGTGCGGATAAGTATGATGTTCTGTATGTGCTGGACGGGGGCAACTGGAATACCGGTTTGGTCAAAAACGTGCAGAAGTTTGTGGAAGGTGAGGGTTTTATGCCGTCAACGATTATTGTGAGTGTGATGGGGATAGACCGGAACAAGGAACTAACGCCTACGCATATGGACAGCTGGAAAGGCTCTGGAGACGGGGATAAGTTCTTGGGCTTTATCAAAAATGAGCTGATTCCTTATGTGAATAAAAATTATCCTTCCAATGGGGATAATACGCTTTGGGGTCATTCTCTGAGCGCGATGTTTGTGGTTTATACGCTGTTAAACGAACCCGATCTTTTTAAATCTTATATCGCGGTTGATCCCAGCATGTGGTGGGACAATTCTTATGTCGCTAAAATGGCGGTGAACAAACTGCCTGCGTTGTCCGATCAGAACAGGACGCTTTTTATCGCTGGACGGCAAGATGCGCTTAGAGATATGAGAATCGATACGCTGGAAACGATTTTGAAAAAGGCAGCACCTGCAAGCCTTAAATGGAAACTGAATGTATATACGGATGAAACCCATAGTTCTGTGCGGATGAAAAGCAGCTATGATGGTTTGAGGTTTACTTATCAGGGGCTGACCAATAATATCCAGATCCATCCGATGAGTGGTATTGTGCTGAAAAATAAACCCTTTCCTATTATATTTTTAGGCGATACGAACCAGGTGCATTATACGATTGACGGAACGGTTCCTACCTTGTCCTCGCCAAAATCTCATTTTGAAATTAAGGTAACCGGACCTGCAGCAGTGACCTATAAGTCCTTTGGCAACAGGAGCCGGTATGATCAGCTCACTAAAGGCATTTTTACGACAGAAAAGATGCGTGCAGCCAGTCCCAATCCGGGTAATTTGCAACAAGGAGGTTTTAACTATGCGTATTATGAAGGCAATTGGGAGAAGATGCCTGATCTGAAAAACTTAAAACCGGTAAAAACAGGAATTACAGATAAAAATTTTGATCCTGAAAAGTTGCCTCGTAAAAACAATTATGCCTTAGTTATTGATGGGGTGTTCGAAAGTAAGGAAGAAGGCTATTACCTGTTTTTCTTCGCGGCAGACACGGGTTCAAAGCTTTATATCGATCATAAGCTGATGCTTACCTGGGATGAAGGTTCTACCCGGAAGGGTTACTCTTGTATATTGCCGATGTCAAAGGGATTTTATCCATTCCGGATAGAATATTTTCATAAAAACCCGGATTCTAAGTTGAACTGTACTTATATGGCGCCAAGCGCGATGACGACGAAGAATGTGGTCCAGATTCCGGTTGAACAACAGTACGGAAAAAAGCCTTAAGTATAAAGTGGCCCCAAAATTAGCTGAATTCTGGGGCCACTGCAATTAGAAGGCGCCTAGTTCTGCAAGGGATGCAAATTGCAATCCATCATAGGCAGACTTAGCAATGATTTTAAAATAACGTACGGTTTTAGTGCTTGTGAAGTTAAAGTATTGAGGACCATTGGAGTTTGCGGCAACAAAATTACCTTCGGAGGTAAAAGTTGTTCCATTGGTGCTCGTCAGGATTTCAAAGTCTTTAACCGCTCTCTGTAAACCGCTTCTTTGCGTTAAACTGATTCCTTGTAAAGTCTTTTGAGCCGCCATGTCAATAACGATTTCATGAGGGTAGGAGGCCGCTGTTCCAGACCAGCGGGAGTGCCAGTAGGTAGATGGATTGTCATCAATTACGGCATTCGCCCTGCCATTGATTGGTCCTTCGCCCGAGGTTTCCTCCGAGCTGAATGAAGCAACCAACCAACCCAATTTGCTCAATTCATTTCTGCTGGAAAAGCTGAGCACCGGAATATTATTGACAAATGCATAGTCATAGGAACTCTGGCTGATTGTTCCATTTTCATGAACCAGGCGGACCCTTAATTCATAGGGATTGCCATCTTTGTACTTAAATTCACTCACGGGCATTTCTACATAAAAGCTGTCTGTTCCTATGGTCTTAGACTCCCAGGTTACCGCATTGTAATCGTGGTTTACGCCTCTTCCTTCGTTGTTTACGTCAGGATCATTATAGTACAAAATGCTGTTCACTTTGGTATCCGTTTTAAAACGCCCTGAAAGCACAATGGCCTGTTTAGAAGAAGAATATTGGGCGTGTATCTTCGTTATGCCAGCGCTTACAGTTCCATAATAGGTTTTACTGTCGTTATTAAAAATCTGATTTGCATTTAAAGTGGCTGCATCAGCTGCGGTTAAAAAAGTAGGAGACTTACCTAAGGTTCCATTTCCAGCCCACATGAGTGCCATCCCTTTATTTGGATCGTTATTTTCAGAAACCTTCTGGCAATTGTGCGGCAAATTCAATCCATGTCCAAGTTCGTGCACCATTCCACCAAACCAAACGCTAAAGCGATTTCCCAGAGCGTCTGTTTTACCCAAATTGGCAACGTCCATTTCTTCATAATCCAGTGCGTAACACCAGGTGCCCGTACCAAAAAAGGGACCACCACTTGGGTTGCCATCAGATTTAATCAGGTAACGGGGCAAAATAATTAAGAAGTGGTCGCTGGTTTTATCCTCCGGATGCGCAGAAAAATAACTATTGACTTCGCTCTTCACATTATTCGCACCTGTATCGTAAGAGTAATCCGCTTTGCCTTTGGTACCATAAATCGTAATGATTTTGACGTTTGTTCTGTTGGCATCCACATACATTCCAAAAGTTTTGTTGGAATAACCATTCAAGTTCATTTGATTTTTATACCAGTCCTGGGTCCAGATCATCAATGCACTTAAGCGGCTTTGATAATTGGCAACCGGGCTTACATCATTTGGTACAAAATACACGAGGTTCAGGTTCCTGGCTTTATCCGATGTAAATGTACCGGGCGTTGGCCCTGAAACTGAGGGACCCGTGGCCGTGCTTTCGGCCTTAACTGCATTGGGAGCAGACTGAACAATTTCCTTCTTACAAGCGGAAACCGCCAGACTGCTCATCAATAATAAACTAACAATTTTCTTCATAGGTATTTGCTTAGTATTTATAGACGTTCACTTCGGCCAGGTGGGTAGATTTTGCAGCAGCGGTTTTTGCCTCCAGCATGGTAATTCTGATGTACCTGTAGGATGCCGGGCTGATCGGATAGCGCTGAAATGTTTTTACAACAGGGTCCATGGTCAGATTCTTTCCTAAAGATACCCAATTGCTGTTATCGGTGCTGCCCTCCAGATCAAACCGGATAAAACCATTGCTGTTGTTTTGTCTCGGTGCAAGATCAATCCGGGTAACAAAATTCTCCTTTTTCATGTCAATGATCAGCCAATGTGGATAAGGAGGTTCAGAACCCGACCACATGGAATGCCAGTAAGTGCTGATGTCGCCATCAACTGCCGCTCCGGCCCTGCCATTTACCGCACCTTCACCTGTTAACTCCTCCGTATCGGCGGTAGCCGTCCAGCCGGTTTTTGAAGCCAGGGTTTCAGTAAGTTTGGGTGCCACAATTAAAACTGTTTTTACTGTTGGATTAATGGCATAACCAGAAGCATTTTTGATGCTGATGGGCAGCAGATAATCTTTAGCGGAATCAAATTTTCTGGAGAAATATTTTAAGGTTACAAAATTAGAAGACACGTCTCCTTGAGGGATACTTACATTTAAATTGTCCAGCGTGTAAGCATCGGCGGGGAATTTTTCGTATAAAGCCAATCCGTTGTTTTGCCGGATCACATTCAAACTGTCAAAAGCACGGTTGTCTACTTCAAAAGTTACATTTATAGCGTTGGCGGGTAAGCCTAAGGCACCGTATTGTGCGTTAAATTTAAATGTTCTGGCATCATCTGAGTAAGGGAAGATGTTCAAATTCTGCAAACCTGTATTTGCTCTGGCAACAAAAATCGCTGCATTTAATTTTGAATCTGTTTCTTCTGAATAGGAAGTCTTCTTTTTACAAGCCGAGAAGGCTAAAAGGAATGCCGGCCAAATTAAAAAGCTGTTCTTTATATTTTTAATATACATGGAGTTTTATATTAAAGGGTTAGTATCCAGGAAATTGAACGAGTTGTTTGTTTCTGTCCATCTCGTTCTGTCCGTAAGGAAGGAAATAGAATTTACGCTGCCATGCGGCTCTGGTAAAGGCGACAGTACGCACATGGAAATTTGGATCGGATAAACTGGTACCTGCATCCATATTCATCCCATAAAAAGCCCCGCCTTGATTTGATCCGGGTTGATTTGGGATCTTCCAGCGGCGAACGTCATAAAATCTGTGTGAGCCTTCGTAACACAATTCTATCCTTCTTTCTAACCTGATTTGCGTACGTAGATCCGATTGTCCTAGATCGCTGGTTAGGGCAGGTAAACCGGCCCTGCTCCGCACTAAATTCAAGTATTTCAATACATCCGGATGTCCAGGATCACTCTCATTTAAGGCCTCGGCATAGTTTAAGTACAATTCTGCCAGCCTGATCAACATTGCCGGTCTTGAAACTGTAACCGAAGGGCTCATGCTAAAAGTTGGATGGATGTTTTTTCTGGCGGTGTAACCTGTTTTCGGCCAGTCGCGGGGTGCACCAGCTTTGCCCGATGTTCCTGAATTAAAGAACTCCACTCTGGCATTATTCGCGCCGGTTTTTGCTATCCCTGGGTTTACGGCTCCATTAAAAGTCACATCGGCATAAAAACGGGGCTCGCGGTTGGTGTACATCGTATTGGTACCTGCTACATAATAATCGGTGGCTGAAGAAGTGTAGGTGTTTTCTTTATACGCTGCGCTCGAATTGATATTTGATCCATCGGCCATGCGGAAATCATCCACCAGGCTTTGTACAACACCAAGTCCGTTATAAGCAGTTCCCTGGGTAGAGCGTGGGCTTGCTGAAGATTCCCAGGAGCCTGAGATGGCAGTAGAAGATCTCAGCCATATACCTTCTGCTTTCCAGCCATTCCAGAATAAATCTCTGCAGGATAAGAATGCGGCTTTAAAGGCATTGGCATCAGTGGCTTTGTACAAGGATTTTCCATTGGCTTCGGCTAGATCAATAGCTGCTTTGGAGGCATCGGCTGCATTTTTCCATCTTGCCGCATTGTACGTTTGATTGAAGAGTTGTTTGCCATCCAGGTTTCTAAAGTCGGATAGTTCTGTATTTCCGTTAAATAAAGGACTGGCATGGTACAATAAGATCTGGGATCTTACCGCACCTACAATGATCTTATTGATGCGGCCTGCTTTGGTCACGTCCAGATCGGTCGTACTTCCGGTGATGTAATTGTTGAGCGGTAAATTACTCTCTGCTTCCGTAATCTGAGCCAAAACAAAAGCTACGCATTCGTCCCAGGAGCTTCTTGGAATTTGAAAATTATCACCGGGAGTGGCTGATTTTAGAGGTGAAATGACCACAGGGCCTACTTGTTTCATAAGCAACCAGTAATAATAGGCTCTTAAAAACTGTGCTTCGCCTTTATATTGTTTGATCAGGTCAGTACCATTTACCAATGCTTTTATCTCTTCATTGTGGTCCACGTTTTCTAAGAAAATGGTGCAAAGCCTTATTTTTTCATAATACGCATTTTGACCGGAAGGATTCGCGTCCGCATTGATCGCACCACTGTTTAAAGCGGGGTTGGTCCAGTTGCTGGCATCCATTTCATCACAGGTAATTGCGCTGGTATAATTATAAGGCATATCCCAGGGATCCGGAATGGATGCATATAAACCGGTTAACCATTTTTCTGTTTGTGCCCTGTTTTGAAATACCCCGTCAACGGTAACCAGGTTATCAGGAACTGAATCAAAGAACCCTTTTTTACAACTGGTTGGAAGCAGGAGCACCAGGCATAATGCAGTCAGTACCGTTAGTTTTATCTTAATCGTTTTCATGGTTTCTTACTATTGAAAATTAACACGTAGACCTAAATTGTAAGTGGTGATGTTCGGATAGGTAGCACCCCGGCCATCGCCAAGTTCCGGATCCCAGAACTTCCACTTCGAAAATGTAAGCAGATTGGTTCCGTTCGTGAAAATCCTGATTTTCTTAATGGCTGCTTTCTTCATCCATTCTCCTTTGAGCGTATAACCAAGCTCCGCACTTTTCAAACGAAGATAATCGGCTCTCTGGATCCACCAGGTGCTGGTATAGTAATTTGTAGTGGCATCCTGATTGGTTGATAAACGTGGATAAAAAGGTCGTGGATTTGGATTGTCGGGTGTCCATCTGTCCAGTATCTGAGTATACATGTTGCCATAGCTGGAGCCTTGAGAGAATGGAGTGGTACCAAAACCACTTGCATAATTGAAATCAACTAAGGCTGCTCCCTGGAAAAATAAGGCAATATCGAATCCCTTAAAACCGCCGCCAAAGTTTAATCCGTAAATAATGCGTGGTGTAGCGCCATAACCAATAGCGGTTTGGTCATTACTGTTGATGATGCCGTCGCCATTTAAGTCTTTATAGCGGATGTCTCCCACTCTGACATCGCCAGATTGTACCGCGGCGTTATCAATCTCTTCCTGACTTTTGAATAAACCCATGGCGATATATCCAAATCTTTGGCTGATGGGCTGTCCGATACGGTTTAGATAATCGTATCTCCAGGGCGGCTGACCATCATAAAGCGCAAGGTTTTTATTGTAATTAAAGGTTCCTCTAAAACTGAAAAAGCTCTCGTTTCTAAAGTTCTTGGTATAATTCAAGGTCAGATCGATCCCCTTGTTGTTCGTTTTACCGATGTTGTTATAAGGGATATTGCCAAGGGTAAAACCGGAGTTATAAGGGATAACATAATTCGGCAGCAATATGCCTTCACGTCTTTCTTTGAACAGCTCTACGATTAATTGCAGGTCGTTCTTTAAAAAGTTCAATTCTATACCCAGGTTGTTGCGGTAAGAACTTTCCCATTTAACATCTCCGCCGATACGCGATTCGTTATAGCCAGTTCCGTTTTGTATGGAGCCTGGTTCGCCAAAAGAATAGGATCCTGAAGAACCTAAGGTGGTGAGGTAAAGGAATCTGAAATTGGCATTGTTCACTGCCGCATTTCCGGATGCACCGTAACTGTAGCGGAGTTTAAAATAAGAAACCACATCTTTAAGCGGCTCAAACCATTTCTCATTAGATACAATCCAGCCTGCACCTATGGCCGGGAAAAAACCATATCTTCTGCTGGGAATAAAGGCATCGGAACCCGAATAAGAGGCACTTACCTCGGCAAAGTATCTGTCTTTATAGCCATAACTTACCCGGCCGTTAAAATTTCGCTGACGGTAAGGAATGGCGGCTTTATATCCGTAATTTTCAACATTTGCTGTGGCATCGGTATAATTTGACTGGTTAAATAATAACAATCCGCCAATATCGTGATCGCCAAATTTATTAGAGTAGTTTAAGGAACTTTCTGTATAAAACCTTTTATCGCCATATCGGGATGTGCCGAAAGCCAGATCGTTTGTGCCTGGTGTGGTAATTTGAGTAATTAAATTTCCGTTGGCATCGCGTCCGGTTGCCCAATAGGTTTGCAATACGCGGGCACGGGTATAATTGATGTAATTGTTTAAATCAAAAGCAAACATGGTGGAAAAGTTTAAGCCTTTTACGATCATGCTTAAATCTTGCGTAGCTTTTATGTTGGAACGGATCGTACTGGTCGAGTTATTGGTGATACCCGATTGGGTAAGTGCCATGTAAGGACTAAATAAAGTACCCGCCAGCTGCGGCCATTGTCCGTTGGAATAACGCGCAGGTATCACGTGTGGAGCTGATGCGGTTGCGAGCGCAAAAATTTCGTCAGTGCCGTAATTGGGCTGGTTCCTGGTGCCTACATAGCCGTTAATTCCCAAAGCCAGTTTGGTGGTTTTGGTTACATTGACATCCACATTACTGGTAAAATTGAACCTGTCGTAGGATAATTTGGCATCGTAGCTCTGGATATCATCTGTTTTAAATAAACCGGTTTCTCCAAAATACCCTACAGAAATGTAATAGGTAGAACTCTCGGAACCGCCGTTCACGTTTAGTGTTGCCCGTTTATTCTGTCCATATTTATTAAATAAGACATCGTACCAGTTTACATTAGGGTATAAATCCGGATCGACTCCACTTGCTGTTTTATCGATCTGTGTCTGGGTGTACAAAGGGGTTCTACCACGCATGGTTAAGCCTTCATTATACAGCTGCATAAAATTGGGCCCATCAATGAATTTAGGCAGGTCTGTAAATTTATTGATGGCCTGGTTCAGTTCAGCGTTAATTTGAGGTTTACCGGATTTACCCTTTTTCGTGTTGATGATGATGACACCATTGGCACCACGGGTACCGTAAATGGCTGTGGAGGCCGCGTCTTTTAAGATCGTAAAACTTTCCACATCTTCCGGATCGATGTTGTTGATGCTCCTGTCTGGTACACCGTCTACCACTAAAAGTGGGGCTTGTGGGCTGGAAGCAAATGTTCCAATACCCCGGATAAAAATAGATGTTGCATCGGCTCCCGGAGCGCCACTTCTGGTATAGGCCACCACACCTGCCATACGGCCGGCAATGGCGGAGGAAAGATCCCGGACAGGAAGTTTTAATTCCTCAGGCTTTATGGTGACCTGCGCACCAACGAGGCTGGTTTTCTTCTGTTTTCCATAGGCAACAATCGCAATTTCCTGTAAACTTCCATCTTCAGGTTCTAAGGTAATATTGATGTCAACCTTGTTTCTTACGGGAACGGATTGTTTTTTGTAACCAATAAAAGAAAATTCTAAATTGTCGGTCGGTTCTACATCAATAGAATATTTACCATTATCGTTGGTTGAAGTTGTTTTGCTGGTACCGGCCACGTGTACCGATACGCCCGGTATTGGTTTTGAAAGCTCATCTTTCACCGTACCGGAAACTTTATAGAATCTTTTTTCTTTTTCCTGAACAGGTTTTACCGTTTCTTTTTTTGAAATCATAAATTGATTTGCAGAAACTTTTTTGAATTCGTAATTCGATTTTGATAAAAAGTTCCTGATGGCCGTTTCGATCTGGTCTTTTGGCGTGTTCAATAGGGCTGCATCGATCTGCAGGCTGTTTACTTCAGGCTGGTTACTCACCACATTCATCTGATATTTATTGAACAGCACCTCTACTGCATCTTTAAAGTTTAAACGTGCAGGGTGATTTTTTTTCGCCGGGGCAGTCTGGTGCGCATAGTTGCCGTCTGCCAATGCCGGCATTTTCTGGAATGTAGTACCTGCATAGCTATTGTTTAGCCATAGGGATACCATTCCTATTACTAAGAGTAAAGGTCTTATCTTCATTTAGTTGGTTTTGGTTGGATTTTTTTTGTTTGTCGGAAAGCGTTTTTTTAATTCATGCGTTTCATCATAGGCGGTTTGGTTTTATCGTAATGGTATTTTGCTGTTTGATAATAGAAGCCGATAACATTGGTTTGAGCAGTTCCAGGAATTCCTGCTCTGTTTTGGCCATTACTCTACCCGACAGTCGGATGTTTTTAAATTGTTCTGGCTGGTCAATTTTTACGGTAACGTTATAGGTGAGCTCCAGTAATTCCCGTATTTCTTCAATGCTGGTATCGTTAAATTCATAGTTTCCGGTCATCCAGCCTTTATAGAGGCTGGCGTTCACTTTTGAAGAGATTAACTGTTTATTTTTAAACAAAGCCTTGTTGCCCGGATGTAAGGTGGTTACCTGATTTTTACTTTCCACCCTGACTACGCCCGTGTTGACCACAACACCTTCTTCCTCTCCGTGTTGCTGTACATTAAAGGAGGTTCCTAATACGCTGATGCTCAATGCGGCAGTTTTAATGGTAAAAGCTTTCCTGTTTCCATGGGTATCCAATTGCTTGGCAACCTCAAAAAAGCCATCGCCCTTTAAATCGATGATCCGGCTTACCTGTTCAAAATTTGAAGGGTAATGAATGGAACTCCCAGGCTTTAACCAGACCTGTGAATGATCGGGCAGGAGCACCTTTTTCATGGCCTCATTCTTCGCCACCTGAACGGTGATCCATGTTGAGTTATTATGCCTGGAATACAACAGGGCTGCACCGGCCAGGAGTATTACTGCAGCGGCATACCTCCATAGTTTTGGAAATTTTATCCCTTTTTTATCTGTTTTTTCTTCTCTGTTGTATTTTTCGGTGATGCTTGCCCATACTTGTGGATCGGCCGATACCTGACTTTCGTTTTTTGAGAGGGCTTCTACAGCATCTTTGATTTTAAAATACAGGATTTTATTTTCCGGGCTCTGATCTATCCATTGCAGAAATTCAGCCGTTTCTTCCTCACTGGCCTTTCCTTCAATGTATTTTAGTATGAGTGTGTATATTGCTTCGTCCTGCTTCATTTTTGTGTTTTATACCAGGAAGACGACGAGCTTTTAAAAACTACGTACTGATCAGAGAAATTTTTTTTTAATCACCTGGAAAGGTGCAGAACGATATTGTTTTTTACAGGAGGAAGTTGAAAAGCATGCTGACGTTACGCAGGGCAAGCTTTAACTGCTTCATCCCTTTGTACACATGGGTTTCTACTGTTCGTGGAGAGATGTTAAACTCTTCTGAGATTTGAATGGTTTTTTTACCGTAAATGAATTTTGAGATAAGAATTTCACGGCATTTATCTGGCAGGCTGTCCAGTGCTTTAAATAAGGCAGCTTCATCTTCATTCAATAGTAAACTCTGATGGTTTGAGGGATCGTAATAGCTCAACTCCTCTAAATTGAGGCGGAGGATCTGATCTACATATTTTCCGTGGACATTTTGAGACTTTACGTAATCGAGGTATTTGTTCTTGATGGCTTTATAAACGTAATGTTCGAGCTTTCCGGCAATGGTGAGGGTGCCGCATTTTTTTAGCAACTGAAGGAATACGTCTTGTACTAAATCTTTGGCCTGCTCTTGAGAAACAAACTTTGTTGCATAGTGAACCAATTTGGCGTAGTGTGCGATAAAAAGATCGTGCACATCTGTTTCGGTTAGATGTTTGGTATCCATCATCATTTGGTTTTAGGTTAGCCCGATTGAAAACTAAACTAGCCACTGAATCCAAAAATAAAATGAAAAGATTAAGCACAAACGTTTGAGTTGGTGTTATGGAGTGAGGCTGAAATTGGATTTTTGTTAGCTAAAAGAAGAATTTTTGTGGTTTAAGGGGAATGCAGGATGTGGATGTTGGGCGTTTTGGGGTTTTTGGTTTGGGTTTGTTGCTGGAATTTGGTTGGTTTTTGATTTTGGGTTGGAAATGGGGGACGGAATTGGGGGTTTTTAAGGAAAAATAAGGATGTTCGGGTTGTTCAGACAAACGTTTGCGTTAAATCTTTTAGCTGGATATTGAGTGCGAGGGGGGGGGTGAAAATATGTTTTCAGATCTCTCTGGACCTTCCGCGAAGAGCTTCAGGCCCTGAGGTTCGATCTTGAAAACATATTTTCTTGGGTGCAGACCGGATTTCGTGGTTAAAGAATTTTGAAAAGCCTAGATACCTTAAGGCTCTCCTAGGAGAGTTCAGGAGCAAGTAAGTCTTCAACTTTTTCGAGATCAAATACTTCAAAGATTTCTTTTAGTTCATCGTTGCCTGCGCCACGCCAGATCATTTGCTTTATAAGTTGTAATATATCACTGGTAAAAAAGCGGAGATCATTTTCCGACCAATGTTTTCCGCGCTCATCCATATAATCCTGTAATGGATTTTCTCCATTTTTACTAAGCATTCTTAAACCAACACTCGTGCCTTTCAGTTTTTTTCTACCTGCGCGGGCATAAATATAGATGTTATCATAAGCTTTAGCTGTAAATACACGTTCGAGCGTATCCATAATGGCATTATACCTGAGATCATGTTGATGTTTACTTACCAATCTGCCGTAACCACTTTGAGCGCGCATGGCTTCATAACGTAGTCGTGTACCTAGAAAGCTAAGATTATGATGAACGGACAATAGCATCACAGAAACAGTATATCCTATATTTTTCATACTATGAATGGTATCATTCATCCGATCACCTGAAGAAAAAGTAGTCTCCAGAATGTAGTTAAAGTCATTATCTTCACAGTGTTTTCTAAGCCTGTCATTCCAGACTAATGAATAATCTGCTGTAATATCAGGATAATATTTCTCGTGCTTTGACTTGATCTCTTGATACAGTGGATGCTGATCTCTGTAATCATCAGCATTGCATGTTACAGTATTAATTCCTAAAACATCTTGAGCTTGGGTGATAAGCTCGCCCTTACCTGAACCTGGTTGGCCACCAAGTATGATTACATGCGGATCTTTTACTGACGTAATACCTAAAGTATTATTGTGAATTATTCGTTCCGAAATTTCATTGACCTTTTCAGGTGCTAAAAGATACTGTTGTTTGAGTTTTTTAAGCTCTTGATCCATTAGAAAAGAAAGTTGCTATAGTTCGCAATGATCTTTAGCATACGTTCTTTGGATTTGAAATTCTTTGAATCCCGGCTTAATTTAGAAGCTTGCAGCGAAATTTCTTCTAATTCCTTAATTCTGTTTAGATCCGGATTTGGTTTATGTAATTCCTCAAGCTGTTCCTTGATACTTCCATTGACCACCTGACTCAATACATGACGACTAGTTTCCGTTAGTTTATACCAATCTAATGCAGAACCGCTAAAGGTAATTGGGTTTTCTCCCATGTTGGTTTTGCTGCTTTTATTCTCTTCGCGAATTGTCGTGCCATCTGAGTTTGGTGTCTCTAAATCGGGTGCCATATTATTGCAGTATTCATGCAAATATACAAAATTTCTATTTCTATAACTTATCATAGTGGTTTGCTCTTCTAAGATTGTTTCTATTTGATGGTATGTGTTAATATATCTCTATAACTAATCCACCTCCCAGTGGACTATTCTGATAGGTTTTTCGAATGGCATTCTGGAAAAAATACAAATGCTGATCGAATTCTTCATAGCTGATTTTTCCTTCATTACTTAATGAAATTGTGCTATAAATAAATGTTACCCTTTCCGATTCTATTTTGAGATCATAACGGTAATCAATACCGCTGCTAAATGCTGGGTTGCCGTTTTCTTCAAGATATTTGTTGAGCTGCGACTTTGTTGGTTTAGAATCTAACAATGACAGTGCTTCCTTACAATCTTCATTTGAGGTATATTCTATTCCATACATATCGCTATAGTATTGCTCTAAAAAAGGCTTTAAATTCTTTTCTAAGATTTCTGGTTTTAATGTCCAAATGTATTTTCCATCAGTTTTTTTGAAGTTGAATGAGGATGGGTTATCTACCAATTCATGTACAAATTTTTCCAGTGATGTTTCGTCCTGGATTCTTACATCTTCAACCCAGGCAAAGAATTCAGTAATTATTTCTGTGTTTATAAATATTCCCATTGTTTAATGATTTTGTTGTTAGTTAATGTTGTAAAGGTATGTTTAATAATTAAAGGTTTCAATATTTATTCAAAAATTAATATTTGATATTTTTATGATAATTTTGAAGGGTTTGCCAAAATTTTGACGGAGAGAATGAAAGGCATAGGGGGTATGCCGTGAGGGGAAGATGATTTATTGGTATAGGGCAAATAATAAAAAGGCCAAATCATACAATTTGGCCTTTTTATTATGTAACGCTTACTGCGAAAGCGTATATATTTTTAATTGATACTCTTTTCTAATTGGCGACGGATTTTCCTTACGAAGGAAATTGGGGCATCTACGGCTTTAGCTGCCTGTTCATTTGAAAATCCAAAGGTGGCGATTAAGTTGGTTACAAAATGTTCTTTTACTTGCGATTTCCCAATCTCGATTCCTTTTGCTTTTCCAATCTCGATTCCTTCGATTTTGCCAATTGTTTTGCCTTCTTCGATATTCAGCATTTTTTCTGTTTCTATAATTCCCATAGTGATTTATGTTGGGAAAATATGTTTTCAGATCTCTCTGGACCTTCCGCGAAGAGCTTCAGGCCCTAAGGTTCGATCTTGAAAACATATTTTCTTGGGTGCAGACCGGATTTCGTGTATTTGGTTGAGGTTATAAGGCTTCAATTTCTTTGATGGTAAGTTTAACGGCTTTAGAAATGAATTCTATAGTCAAACCTATATTTTTGAGTTCACGGGCTATTTCTTTTTTTTCTTCAAGGGCTTTTGCCTGTGCTTTTTGTTTTCCTTTTTTGTAAAGGAAATCTTTTTCTTCTTTAAAAAATGTGCTTACTGATTGCATAGCTTGTTGAAATTGTTGTTTAATAATGGCATGTTTCGTCTTTGATTCTTAAATCCAACCCCGGACAAAAAAATCATTAATTATTTCTGTGTTGATAGATGTTTCCATTGTTTAATGATTTTGTTGTTAGTTATTTCTGTAAAGGTATGTTTAATAATTAAAGGTGTTGATGTTTGTTTAAAAATTAATATTTGATATTTTTATGATAATATTGGAGGGTTTGCCAAAATTTTGATGGAGAGAATGAAAGGCATAGAGGTTATGGTTACATAATAAAAAGGCCAAATCATATGATTCGGCCTTTTTTATTATGCAACGCTTACAGGGGAAGCATATATTTTTAATTGCTGCTTTCTTTTAACTGGCTGCGGATTTTTTTTACGAAAGTAAGCGAAACTTCTGCAAAATCTGCTGCTTGTTTATCTGTAAAGTCTAATTTTGAGATTAGTTTTTTTACAAAATTTTCGTTGCCAATCTCGATTCCTTGTTCGATATTCAGCATTTTTTCTGTTTCTATAATTCCCATAGTGATTTTATGTGGGGAAAATATGTTTTCAGATCTCTCTGAACCTTCCGCGAAGAGCTTCAGGTCCTGATGTTCGATCTTGAAAACATATTTTCTTGGGTGCAGACCGGATTTCGTGGTTAAAGGAAGGCTTTTAATTGATGCCCTTTTCTAGCTGTCTGCGGATTTTCCTTACAAAGGAAAGAGGAGCATCTGCAACTTTAGCAGCTTGGGCATCTGATAGGCCTAATTGGAGAATTAGGTTTGTTACTACCTTTTCTTGTTTTGCGAGTTGACCAATTTCAATTCCCTCTTCAATATTCAGCATTTTTTCTGTTTCTATAATTCCCATGGTGATTTGCTCTCCTGTTAGGTTTTTTAAACGTTCTTCAAATTTAAGATTTAATTCTTTGTTTTCAATGTGTAACATGTTTTCTAAGAAAAGCAAGAATCTGGTGATGCTTTGTTGTGTATAGTTTCCATTGTCGGTTAATTTTTCTATAATTTTTATTTTGGTATTGTGTAATTCTAATTCACCTAGTTGTTTTCTGAAGAGTTCTTTTTGTGCTACTAAGACAACCAACGCAAAAGGATTGTCGAACTGCAGGAGCTCTTCTTCTGTATGCTGGAAGATTTGGTAGGTATTGTGCTTGAAAGAAAGTTCCGTTCCCAGCATTTTATAGTAATATTTGTCTGGCTGTAGTTGGTCTGGTTTTCCAGTAAATATGGTATGAGATACAATAGGAAGGTTATAGCGGTCAGTTAATCTGTACCAGTACGTTAGTACTCTTTGAGGGAATTTAGCGTTGGTTTCGGTTTGTATTTCTACATGGAGGAGGAAAAGTTCGTGCATCCCGTTACACAAATGTATTCTAGCTAGCATGTCTGCGTTGCGGGTGCCTCCTCTTTTCTTGCGGTCTGGGGAGATCTCCAGGAGTTCTTTGTCCATGAAGCTGATGGGCTTTTCCAGGTCGAAAATTTGATCGGCGTCTTTGTATAGAAAGCGCAGCATGTCGGAGAAATAATCTTCGAATGCACTTTTGAAAAAGATGTCGTTCTTTTTTTTGAGTGGCTTGTTTTCTGTTTTTTGCGGGCCTGTTTTTGGGGCTGCAATGTTCAATGCTGGTTTACTATTTTGTTTTTCTGCTCGTCTCATCTATGCTAATGTAGATGTAGTATTTTTAAATAAAAAATTTTAACCTGAAAAATCATTATATTTAATTTAAAGAAATAGTGGTTGGTGATATTGTATTGAATGAAGTGGTTTGGTTCCTGGTTCGAAAAAAAATAAAAAATATTTTCAATCCTTGTACCCCTTTGGCCTGAGTTGTTCTTTATGGTATTAATTGGGGGAGATAAAACCTCGTTATGTTATGACAAAAGAAGAAGCTAAAGCATTGATCTTAAAATATAATTCGGGCTTGTGTTCGGATGGGGAGCGGGAGTTGGTGGAGGATTGGTATAGCCAGTTTGCTATTGATGAGGCTTCTGGCTTGTCTGTGACTGATTTTGATCAGATTGGTGTGGAAATGTGGGCTGGGTTACCGGATGAGGTTAAAGGAAATGCTGGAATGGGCAGATCTGTTAAGTTATGGCCTCGGATTGCTGCGGCTGCGGCTGTTCTTTTAGTTGTGGGATTGGGTGTTTTCTTTTACATTAACTCCAGCCGCCACGTCATCCTGAATTCATTTCAGGATCTCGGACTCGTTGGTCACGACCTTAACCCAGGTTCTAACAAAGCTTACCTGATTTTATCCAATGGTAAACGCGTATCCTTAACTGATGCGGCGAACGGTGCCATTGCTAAAGAAGCTGGTGTAGAAATTACAAAAACTGCGGATGGGAAAGTGGTTTATGCTCCACGTCATCCTGAATTTAGTTCAGGATCCCGGACTAGCTATTCGAATGCTCTTAACACAATCGAAACTCCGAAAGGAGGTCAGTATCAGGTCCGACTCCCTGACGGATCTAAAGTATGGCTCAATGCCGCCTCTAAATTGATTTATCCGGTTTCCTTTATTGGGCGTGGGCAACGGGAGGTTACTTTAAGCGGCGAAGCCTACTTCGAGATTGCTAAGGACAAAAGCCATCCTTTTCATGTTAAAACTCTTAAACAGGATGTGGAAGTGTTGGGAACTCACTTTAACATCAATAGTTATGCGGATGAACCGAATATTAAAACAACGCTACTTGAGGGTAGTGTAAAAGTGAACGACGCGATTCTCAAACCCGGCCAGCAGTCTATCCTTGCCGGAGGCAAGATTAAAGTTGTTCCTGCGGATCTTGAGGAGACTGTTGCCTGGAAAAATGGCTTGTTCCGTTTTGAAAACGCGGATCTACCTACTGTAATGCGGCAAATTGCGCGGTGGTACGATGTGGACATCGTATATCCTGCTCAGATACCTGCAGGAACCTTTACGGGAGAGGTTTACCGCAATATGACCGCTTCTAAAGTGCTGGATGGTTTAGGCTTTACAGGCGTAAAGTTTAAAATAGAAGGCAAAAAGATCATTATTACCCATTAGAACCAACCTATGTTATCAACTATATACTAACCGACAAAACCAACCAAAATGAACAGAAGAACTAAACATCCGGGTTAATTAACCAGGGTCAATTTTAAACAAAGAAGCCGGTAAAGTGTGCGACCACGATAACCGGCATAGGTTTAAGCTGACCCATTCCCAGCCAAAGGCAGGGATAAACAAAATTGCGATTCGTTTATGTGTTAACTAAAACCCAAGTAAAGGTATGGATAAATATACTTTTAACCTAGGTATGCCCTTTAAGTGGCTACCTCCTAAAATTCTATTGATTATGAAATTAATCATAGTACTCATGATCAGTTTCCTTATGCAGGTGAGTGCAGCAGGATACGGTCAGAAGATTAATATAGATAAAAACAATACTTCATTGAAAGAAGTATTGGAAAACATAAAGAAGCAGACTGGTTATGTCTTTTTTTCTAAGGATTATGACCTGAAACAAGCGAAGATCAGCGTCAAATTAAAAGATGCGGATATAGATGAAGCATTGGAAACTTGTTTAAAAGGCTTGCCGCTTTCGTATAAGATTGTGGATAAGACGGTTTTTGTGCAACTGAAAGAAAAAACCTTTCTGGAGAGGGTGGTTGCCGCCCTTAATAGCATTGACGCTTCTGGCAGGGTGGTGGATTCGGAGAATCGTCCGCTTCCTGGCGCGAGCGTGAAGGTGAAAGCGACAGGTAAGGCCGTGAGTACGGATGAGAAGGGAAGGTTTTTTTTAAGAGGGGTGGAAGAGGGCGCTGTGCTGGTAATTTCTTTCATTGGATACTTGCCAAAGGAAGTACTTGCCAGTGCGAATCTTGGAAATATCGTACTGGAGCAGAGCTTGTCAAAATTGGATGAGATTCAGGTGATAGCATACGGAACGACTACACAGAGGCTAAGTACAGGAAATGTGACGACGATAAAGGCAGATGTGATAGAAAAGCAGCCGGTGAATAACCCGCTGCTTGCTTTGCAGGGCAGGGTGCCCGGATTGTTTATAGAGCAGGCAACTGGTTTTGCCGGGACTGGGGTGAAGGTTAGGATACAGGGACAGAATAGTCGGAATAATGGGAATGATCCTTTGTATGTGATTGATGGAATTCCTTTCACTTCGCAATTGTTGTCTTTGGGTAACGGAATATTACCTGTACAGGGAATGTCAGGTGCCAGCACTTTCGGAAGTCCACTAAGTTTCATAAATCCATCTGACATTGAAAGTATAGATGTATTAAAAGATGCGGATGCAACGGCAATTTATGGTTCTCGTGCGGCAAATGGGGCAATATTGATTACTACTAAAAAAGGAAAAGCAGGTGATACGAGAGTAAATCTGAACCTTCAATCTGGGTGGGCGAAGGTGCCGAGAAAGCTTGATTTGATGAATTCACAACAATACCTTGAAATGAGGAAAGAAGCTTTACGAAATGATGGCATCGCCGCCCCTGATCCAGGACCGTATGCGGACAGCGACGTAAATGGCAATTGGGATACTTCCCGTTATACAGACTGGCAAAAGGAATTGATTGGAAGAACTGCGACCTATCAGGACTTGAACGCTTCTGTATCCGGAGGAAACGACCGAACTAATTTTTTTGTAGGTGCAGGTCATCATCGGGAAACCACGGTTTTTCCAGGTCATTATACGGATAACAAAACATCTGTGCGTTTTAGCATCAATAATACTTCCGCAAATCATAAATTTAAAATTCAGTTTTCGGGGAGTTATTTGTTTGATAACAATCAATTGCCAGATTACGATTTAACCTCAGATGCAATGAAATTGCCGCCTGTCGCACCAGCTCTTTATAAAGCTGATGGTAGTATCAATTGGGCACCTGATGCATCGGCAAACACAACTTTTAGTAGTAATCCAATAGGGTATATGTTCGATAGTTTTCTAAATAAAACATCGAATTTGATGAGCAACATGACTTTGAGTTATCAGATTTTACCTGGTTTGGAAATTAAGAGTGTATTTGGATATAATAAACTAAATACTAATATAACTAATAAGATTCTTCTTCAATCTCGGATTCCTGAATTGGCTCCTTACAGTTCAAGGGGAACTTTTTTTATAAATAACGATATTAGTTCCTGGTCTATCGAACCACAATTAACTTATACTCAAAATATAAGTAATGGGAAGCTAGATGTACTTTTGGGTACTACAATTTCCAAGAATAACAGTTTAGGATCAGGAATTGTAGCATCTGGCTTTAGTAATGATCTGGTGATGGATGATATACTTTCTGCGACAAGTATTAGTGCAATGTCTTCAATTAATTCTGTTTATAAGTACAATGCCATATTTGGTCGGATCAATTATAATTGGGAGGATAAGTACGTCATAAATTTAACAGGTAGAAGAGACGGAAGTTCGCGTTTTGGGCCTGAAAGTCAATTTCATAATTTTGCTGCCATTGGTGGTGCCTGGATCTTTTCTAATGAATCGCTAATTAAAGATCATTTTAGTGTTTTAAGTTTTGGAAAGCTAAAGGCGAGTTATGGAATAACTGGTAATGATCAGATTGGGGATTATCGGTTTCTGAGTTTATATGATCCTCTTCAACAGGAGATACCTTATCAGGGGGTTGTCGCTTATAAACCGAACCGTTTAACCAATCCATATCTGGAATGGGAGGAAACACGGAAATTACAATTTGGATTGGACTTAGGATTTTTGAAAGACAGAATACTGTTAAATGCGAATTACTATATCAACCATTCCTCGAATCAACTAAGTGCTTATGCTCTTCCAATAACTACAGGTTTTTTTTCTATAGATCAAAATAAATTAGATAAGGTTAGAAATTCAGGATGGGATTTTACCATAACGAGTACGAATCTACAAACTAAAGATTTCAAATGGTCAACCAGTATAAATTGGTCAACAACTAAATCAAGGCTAAATTACTCTCCAGATCAAAGATTTTCATCAACTAAAATAGTTGGGGAGCCGGTGAGTGCAATCTACGTCTATCATTTTTTAGGTGTGGACCCTACAACTGGAATTTATCAATTTGGAGATCATAATGGAAATCCAACATCTACGCCTGACCCAGCTTTAGATGCGACCGTTTTACTTGATCTTGCGCCTAAGTTTTACGGTGGGGTTCAGAATTCATTTTCATATAAAGGTTTTCAGTTAGATTTTTTATTCTCTTTTGTCAAACAGATTGGCCAAAATTCTGCATTTGGAGTTGGATCCCCAGGTCAAGGCCAAGGTTATTCTTATGGAAATCAATTGGCATCTCTGTTGGATAGGTGGAAGAAACCTGGAGATATATCCGCCATACAGAGATTTACAACCAATAGAGCTGACGTAACCCAAGCACTTGAAATATTGAATGAAAGTGATGCAGCGTGGACTGAGGCTTCTTATATACGTTTGAAGAATGTTTCTCTTTCCTGGAAATTGCCTGAAAACTGGGATAAGCGTGCACATTTACAAAATTGTAGCTTATTTGTACAAGGCCAAAATCTATGGACTTTCACAAAATATAAAGGACTGGATCCCGAAACAAAAAGCTCGGCAACACTTCCTCCTTTGAGAGTAGTTACCATCGGTCTAAAAGTTACCTTATAAATGTTTTCCAATCTAAAAATAAAGATATGATTTGTAAAAGAATATTCATTTGGACTTTAATATTTGCCAGTTTTCTACTTAGCAATTGTAAGAAACTGGTAGAAATAGATGGCCCAGCTACTAGTGTCAGCTCAAAGAATGTTTACAATAATGACGCCACAGCTGTCGGAGCAATTACTTCCTTATATGTAAATTTAAGTAAGGGCAGCCCGTTAGATCCGCAAGAACTTAGCGGTCTATCTGGTATTGCTGGCTTATCAGCAGATGAGCTTGATTATTATTCAGGAGCAGGATACTCGACTTTGGCTGTTTATTATCAAAATTCCCTTAATTCACAAAATATATATAGCGGTTTTTGGGGCACTACTTATCAAAGACTCTACGTTGTAAATGCAGCCTTGGAAGGACTCGAATCCTCTACTGGACTCACTACTATTGTAAAGCAATATTTAACGGGAGAGGCTCATTTTATGCGTGCCTTCTATTATTTCTACCTGGTGAATTTGTATGGTGATGTACCATTGGTAACGAGTACAGATTATACGATCAATGCGGTGATTAAAAGATCAGCAAAAGCAGATGTTTACAATCAAATTGTAACAGATTTGAAAGCAGCGCAAAACCTTTTAAGCGACAGTTACTTAAGTGGTGATGGAAAAACATCTTATCCAATCGGTTCGGAAGAACGCGTGAGACCGAATAAATGGGCAGCAACGGCTCTTTTGGCCAGAACTTATTTGTTTATGGAGCAATGGACAAATGCAGATATACAGGCTTCTGTGGTTTTAGCAAATACTTCAGAGTTTCAATTAGAATCGCTTGATAAAGTGTTTTTGAAGAACAACAGAGAGGCTATTTGGCAATTACAACCTACTCAACTCGGTTTTAATACACAAGAAGCGCAGTGGTTTGCGATACAACCGGAAGGGCCGTCAGGTTATAGCCCAGTTTATTTGAGCAGCGAATTACTTAAAGATTTTGAAAAAGGTGACCGGCGGAAAGTTAACTGGATAGGTAGCGTAAATGCAAATGGTACAACCTATTATTATCCATATAAATACAAGGTAAAAAGGTCATCTTTAACAGATGTTCCTGTTACAGAGTATAGTACGGTAATGCGTTTGGCTGAATTGTATTTGATCCGTGCGGAATCCAGAGCACAGTTAGGTAATCGAACCGATGCGATTTCTGATGTTGATCAGATCAGGAACAGGGCTGGGTTGCCTTTGGTTAAGGATATCAATCCGAATATCTCTCAAGAAGATTTAATCAACCTAATTCTAAAAGAAAAACGAGTAGAGTTATTTATAGAATGGGGACACCGCTGGTTAGATCTAAAACGAACAAATAAGATAGATGAGGTAATGTCTAAAGTTACGCCGAAGAAAAGTAACGGAGGCGTATGGAAAAGTTACCAGCAGTACTATCCAATTAACACTTACGAATTACAAAGCAATCCAAATTTAGCACAAACTATAGGCTATTGAGTGGCACGAATGCTAGTTGTGAAACAAGCAATGCTGTTTTAAAGATGAGGGCAGGCCCCTCGGCTCGGCATACAGGTGCCGAAGCCAAACCACCACTAAGTTGCTGTGGTAAAGAACCACGGTGGCGAGCGTTAGTGGAAAAGGCATCGTAAGAGTTGCCAGGTAAGTGTTAAGAAGACGAGCGCAAGCGAACCGATCGAAGAGGTGTCGAAAGGATTGGACGATGTCAGAACCGGGAACCAGTAGCTACCCGGGATAAGTAAGGAAGTTACCTGTTTACTGGCCTTATGGCATCCGGCATATAGACGGCGTGATCTAAACACAGGCTTTAATGCGGAACGTGCGAACCTGTCGTAGCGATGCTAAGGGAAAACCTCAAGCCGGAGAGCCAGCAAGAGGGAAAGTACCGATGCGCTTCACGGGGGCGGAACTCTTCGTAGTACTATTGAAGGCTCTGTAATGGAGGTGGAGGGAAGGGGGAGTATTATTCAAGTTTTAGAAAACATAGAAGGAAACTGCCTAACAGCAGGAGGTACAGAAATGAAGAAAACAAAACCATTTACAATTGGAAAACTAGAAGTAATGAATGCTTACAACAAGGTGAAAGCGAACAAAGGAAGCGGAGGCGTGGATCAGATGAGTTTACAAGACTTTGAGCTAGACAAAGCAAACCATCTGTATAAGCTGTGGAACCAGATGAGTTCTGGCAGTTACATGCCCTGTGCGGTGAAGTTGGTTGAAATCCCGAAGAAAGGTGGCGGTAAAAGGCCACTGGGCATTCCTACTATAGTAGACCGAGTGGGTCAGACCGTAGTAAAAGACCTGCTGGAAAAAGATATGGAGAAGATCTTCCATGAAGACAGTTACGGTTACCGTCCAAACAAATCAGCCCATCAGGCAATCGAGCAAGCCCGTAAGCGTTGCTGGAAATTTGACTGGGTGATAGACATGGATATCCGTGGCTACTTTGACAACATTCCGCATGAGTTGCTGATGAAAGCCGTAAGGAAGCACACCGACACCAAATGGGTGCTGCTCTACATCGAGAGATGGTTAGTTGCACCGTTGCAATTGGAGGATGGAACCATAGTGGCAAGAACGAAAGGCGTTCCGCAAGGATCGGTAATCGGGCCATTATTGGCTAACCTTTACTTGCACTACGTCATGGATGTGTGGCTAAGCAGGAACCATCCTGACTGCCCGTTTGAGCGTTACGCAGATGACAGTGTGATCCATTGCGCAAGTAGGCCAAAGGCTGAAAGAGTACTGCAATTATTAGCAGAAAGAATGCAGGAATGTGGTTTGGAAATGCATTCTGAGAAAACGAAGATCGTGTACTGCAAGGACAGCAACAGAAGAAGGAAGTTTGAACCCTACGGTGAGTTCGACTTTCTTGGCCATACATTCAGGCCAAGACAAGCTCAACACAGTGGTCGTAAGGAGACTTTCAGCAACTGGCTGCCAGCAGTGAGCAGGAAATCGAAACAGTCTATGACTGAGAAGATGAAAAGCTGGACGATCCTTCGGGCATCAGATGCACAGATTGAGGATATAGCGAAAGCAATCAATCCTGTTTTGAGAGGCTGGATCAATTACTACGGTAAGTTTTACCGAACAGAATTAAAGGACTTTATGCAGAGCGTAAATCGAATGATTGCCCGCTGGGCACGTCGCAAGTACAAGAAGCTCCGAACGAGCTTGCTAAAAGCCATCATGTGGCTAAAGGGAATATCAGTTAGACAACCAGCCTTATTTCCGCATTGGGAGTTCGGCTCAAAACCTTTTTAAGAAATGGGAAATAACAGAGAAATCCAAGTCCAACCTTCGCACGCGGGATGCTTGACACGAAGTCAATGGTTGGATAATAAGAGCCGTATGATGGGAGACCATCACGTACGGATCTATGAGAATCTCAGGCTGAAATGCCTGGGTTTACTTAACAATTAAATAATAATGAGACTTTTTTTAACAATGATTTTGTTTTTCTGTGTAAACAGTCTGTTTGCGCAGAAACCAGTGATGGATTCTACAGCTTATAAAACTTGGCCTTCCTTAGGAGGACCAATAATTAGTAAAAATGGACAGTATGTATTTTACAATATTAACAATATACCAGTAGGAAGTAGAACTTTCGTGGTCCAATCTACAGATGGGAAATGGAAAAAGGAATTTAAAGGAGGATTGATCGAGAACTCAGGGATTCTTAGTGATAAATATTTCTTATTTAATACTAAGAAAGATAGTATGGGGATGCTTACGCTCGGAACTGATCAAATTCAATATATTCCAAATACCTTATGGTACAATCTTAAGGAGAGTAAAGGAGCGGAATATCTGTTTTATCCCTCTAGACTTAATTCAAAGGACTTAGTTTTAAAGAATTTGAAAACTAATAAAGAAAGAATATTTGCTAATGTGGATAGCTGGAGTTTTGATAAAGATGTACTGGTTTTATTCAAATCAATTAATGGGAATGATCAGAAGCAATCTGTAAATATTGCAGATATAGCTAACGGTAAGGTCTGTAAAATATGGGAGGGGAATAAACCCGAAAATCTAATTCTTGATGTAAAGCATCAGCAGCTGGCTTTTAAAACTGGAGATTCGGTCTGGTATTACAAGATGGGTTCCTCTCAGGCAGTTTGTATTATCGGGAAAAATCCAAAGAATATAGAGGAAGGACTAGACTTAGGATATCTTAGTTCTTTTAGCAAAGATGGGGAACGTATATTCGCTTCGTTAACGAAAAAGGGGAATTCAAAGCCACAGTCAAAAAAAGTTGTTGAATTATGGAGCTATACAGATACAGTCCTGCAAAGTGAACAGAAAACGGAAGTCGGTGATCAGACCTACCTCGCCGTCATTAATATTGCAGATCGAAATATGATACGATTGCAACACCAAACATTTGCAGGCCTTCAGTTTCCAACATCTGAAGGTGTGAGCGATACAATAGCTTTAATACAAAATCCTATTATAGGTGATCGTTGGAGTATGACTTATAAATGGACCTGGGATTTGGTTTCAGTAAAGAATGGCAACAGAAAAAAATTAAATTTTTTAGACAATTTAAAACCATTCTTAGTTCAACTCTCACCATGTGGAAAATATATCATCTTCTTTGATACAACCAAACAGAATTATTTTAGCTATGAGATTTCTACTAAAACAGTTCGAAATTTGACGAAAGGTCTTAATGTATCATGGATTGGTATTGATCATAATGATAGAGATGATTCAAAAGGCGCCCGAGGAATAACTTCCCTTATTTGGCTAGAAAACGATGAATCTGTATTCATTTATGATCGATATGATATCTGGAAAATAGATCCGTTAGATAAACAAAAAGCTGTTAATCTAACTAATGGGTACGGTCAAAAGAATAATGTCATTTTTAATTATGCATTTGACTTATTTAAAGGAAATATACTCAATAAGAATGAAAAACTATATCTAACTGCTTTTAACAACGAGAATAAAAGCAATGGCTTTTTCGTGAAACAATTGGATAAAGCAGGAGATCCTGAACTTTTACATATGGGAGCCTATTTGTATCAAACAAATATTGTTGGTTACGTTCCGGACGATTCTGATTTCTCGCCAATTAAGGCAATGAAATCAAATATGTATGTTGTTCGAAGAATGAGTACAACTGATGCTCCAAATTATTTCAGCACTAAAGACTTTAAAACTTTTACTAGGTTGAGTGATTTGCAGCCGCAGAGAAAATACAATTGGTATACTACAGAATTGCATACTTGGAAATCATTGGATGGAAGAACTTTAAAGGGTATACTATATAAGCCAGAGAATTTTGACCCAAACAAAAAATATCCTATTATCTTTCATTATTATGAACGTAAATCAGATGGATTGAATGCATTTATCACCCCTACGTTATTATGTAATGGTTGCAATATTGATATACCAACTTATGTAAGTAATGGATACTTGGTGTTTACTCCAGATATCTATTATAAAGTAGGTGATGCTATGCAAGGTACCTATGATGCAGTAATTTCTGCAGCTAATTATGTTTCAACCTTGTCATTTGTTAATGCAAAAAAAATGGGAATTCAGGGCTGTAGTTTTGGAGGATTACAAACCAATTACCTGGTAACGCATACGAATTTATTTGCTGCTGCTGAAAGTTCTTCTGGGCTTGCTGATTTGGTAAGTAATTATGGAAGTCTTGGTGATCGTGGTATATATAATTGGCAAGATTTTCACGAAAACGGCCAACTTAGGATGGGAGGAAGTCTTTGGGAAAGACCAGAAGTCTACATCAAAAACTCACCAATTTTTCAGGCAGATAAAGTGACCACCCCTTTTTTAATTATGCACACTAAAATAGATGATGGATGTCCTTTTATCAATGAAATAGAGCTTTTTATGGGATTGAGGCGATTGGGTAAGAAGACGTGGATGTTAGTTTATCCTAAAGGAAATCACGGGCTTTCGGACAAAGATGAAGTAAAGGACCTTAGTACCCGAATGATGCAGTTCTTTGATCATTATCTGAAAGATAAACCCGCACCATTTTGGATGTTGGATGGAATTCGGCCATCGAAAGAAGGTATTAATGATAGCTTCAAACTTGATGATACAGGCAGGACTCCTGGGTCGGGGTTATTGTCTCCAATAGAGCAAAAGAAAGTAGATTCATTAATGACCAGAAAACCTGTTACGATCACACTGAAATAAATAATAAGTAAGAAAAATTAAAAGAACACACGAATGAAAACAATACTATTGAGTTTGGCTTTTTTAAGCCTTACCAGCCTGGCTTTTGCCCAGGAAAATGGAATCAGGTTTGAACATAACCTCAGCTGGGCGGAGGTCAAAGCGAAAGCCAAGGCAGAAAAGAAATACATTTTTATGGATGTCTTTGCCACCTGGTGTGTCGTTTGTAAACGGATGGATAAAGAGGTGTATACTACGGAGAAGGTTGGAACATTTATGAATGATAAATTCATCTCAGTCAAAGTGCAGGCAAATCCATCAAATGATGATTCTGAGGATATAAAAAAATGGTATAAAGATGCAGAAGAAATTGTGCGGGTGTATAAAGTTGGTCTGTATCCAAGTTTCCTTTATTTTTCTCCGGAAGGAAAATTGGTGAATAGTGACGGTGGGTTTAAGTCTCCAGAGGAATTTCTCTCCAGTGCCACTTCAGCTATTGATTCTTCCCGGAATTTTGCAAATAAAGTGGATAATTTTAATCGGCACCAAATGGATTATGCAATGATGCCTGAATTTGCAAAAAGAGCAAATGATTTAAACCGGGCGGAGCTCGCTCAAAAAGTTGCTAATGAATATATCAATGGGTATTTGTTTAAACTAAAAGGTCAGGAACTATATACCAAAGAAAACCTAAGCTTTATCGGAGATTTCCTGGGTGATGAGAACAGTAAAGGTTTTAAGCTTTTCATGAAAGAACCTGAAAAAGTAAATGCTGTACTTGGAGATTATGCTGCCCAATCAAAGGTAAGAAGGGCGATATACAATGCATATATTCCAAAAGGGGATGTAAATGCTAAAAAGAATTTTGATTGGAGATCCTTGGAAAAAACTATGGCAGCCAAATTTGGTACGGTGGGTCAGGAGGAAGTGTATTTGAATGCAATGTTCACCTATTATGATGAAAAAGATAAAGCCAATTTTGGGAAATATTATGTGCTTTATTACGAAAAAGCATTAAAACACCCTGTATATGACGTCAATAATATTACGTGGCGATTGTTTGAGCAGGTGGAGGATCAAAAAGTCTTAAAATTTGCTTGTGATGTGGTCATGAAATATGCGATAGAGAAATGGTATCAGAACGATCCTACTTGTTGGGATACCTATGCCAATCTATTGTATAAAGCTGGACAAACCACTTTAGCAATTGAATGGGAAGAGAAGGCTTCAAAAATGAAAATTGGAATGCCTGATGAGAAAGTATATACAGAGACTTTAGATAAAATGAGGAAGGGTTTGCCCACCTGGCCTACGCCGGCAAATAACTAATAATTTATGAAACACAAAATATTAATATCAATGCTCTTTTTAATGGTCGGGTCTACTGCGGGGGCACAAGAGGTGCTGCCGCTTTACCCCGACAGTATTCCAAATTCAACGGTAAAATTGACCAAAGAAGAGCAGCCAACATTGGAAGCCTATCTACCCATAAAAGAAAAAGCCACTGGAACAGCAGTGATCATTTTCCCGGGAGGTGCTTATGCTTTCCTCGCCTATGAGGAAGAGGGAACTACAATTGCCAAAGCCTTTGCCGAAAAAGGAATTGCTGCTTTTGTAGTTAAATACCGACTGCCAAAGAACGAGACTATGTGGGACAAAAGCTTTGGACCATTAATGGATGCGCAGCAAGCCATTAAAACTGTAAGGGCAAAAGCTACTGAATGGAATCTCGATCCAAAGAAGATTGGTGTAGTTGGTTACAGTGCAGGAGGTCATTTGGCTTCAACATTAGGCACACACTTTTCTAAAAGCTATATCCCAAACAATGAAAACATCAGCCTCCGGCCAGACTTTATGATTCTGGTTTATCCGGTAATCAGTATGGAAGATAAGCTGACCCATGTGGGATCTAAGATTTCACTGCTGGGTATGGAGCCATCAAAGGAAAAGGTGGACCTGTTTTCAAATGAGTTGCAGGTAACCAAAGATACGCCACCAACGTATTTGACGCATTGTGGAGATGATCAGACAGTGGACGTGAACAACAGCATTGTGTTTTATCAGGCTTTGCAGAAGAACAAGGTGGATGCGGAATTGCATTTGTTCCCAAAAGGGGATCACGGGTTTACGCAGAGGCTGCCAGTGAGTGAGTGGATGGAACCGATGTTGGGATTTTTGAAAAGGGAGGGGTTTTATAAATAAGCTATTCCGGGATCCTGAAATGAATTCAGGATGACGACCGAACTATAAAAATGAATATTATGAAATTAAAACTTATTACAGTATGCTTTGTCTTGTGTACAATCATACTCGGTTCCTGCAAAAAACAGGATGTTAAAATTACGCCTTTGGCAAGTTTACTGGTTACCAATGCGGTAAGTGGTGGTGGGAATTTAGTGTTAGGCACCAATGCTGCTCCGGTAAACAACAATGCTTTTCAGGCTTATGGAATGCTTACTGCAAGCAAAGAAATTAGGCTAGTTGACACTGCTGGAGGTATTAATAAAGTCTATTACAACCAAACCAAGGATTTTGTAAATGGCGGAGTGTATTCTTTGTTTTTAGGGGGTACTCCAGATGCTGTTGATGGGATCTTTATGAAAGAAGAGAATATTCCTTCTCATACAGCTGATGTTTTTGGTGCCAGGGTGATTAATCTCGTGACTGGCGGTGTTCCGATTAGTGTGAATGTGCAAGGCAGTGCTAACGGTTCTTTTGTAAGCAGTCTTGTTTATAAAGCGATCTCGACATTCAAGGATGTTTCTTCAGTAGCTGCTGAAGGGGATAAGGTTTTTGAATTTAGAAATGCGGCTACGGGTGATCTGATTACTTCGTTTACGGTACCTGGTTATGATATGCCTAGGTTCCGGAATATTACGCTAGTGTTTGCTGGTGCCGTAGGTGCGGAGACTGTCATTCGAGCAAATAACTATTGATACGTCCTAACCACATCTACCTATGAAAAAAACATCAATCTCCTAATTTAACCTCTATTAAGATGTCAAGACAAGGAATAAGACCCTGTATAAACCTATATGTTCAGCTTCTGGATATCCTGGCAGATAGCTCCATTGATATTCCAGCATCTATGCGTATCAGAGCTGAAAAAGCCTATCAAAGCTTATCGACTTTTCTATTTGATCTGATCTTATCTCAGAAAGGAGATCTGGAGCATAAAAGGTCGGTTATTAAAAAGTTTATTTTTTTATTACTATCCAGAAGCTCCGGAATCCTTAAGCAATATGGTATAGATCCATGCCATCCGGGCCCGACTTTGGATCTACGTCAATCCATCTTAATGGAAATCAGGGCTGATTTACTCCGCATCTTTCACCTCATTATTTACCAAGGGCTGGAAGATATCTTCCTGGAACTGAATCTGGTGTACCGTAGAATTTTAAAACGCAGTTTATGAAAGAGAATTTTATCCCCGAAGAACTGGTCAAAGCTTTCCTGGATCATGTGGAGAAAGCGCAAGTGGGTTAGCGAGTGGGAAAGGTAAGGAGTTATACAGGCTAGGCTCCATACAACTCTCGCCCCTCCGGGGAGAGATGCTCACAGGGCAGAGAGGGGAATAATAACCGCTTATTCCAGCGGAATATAAAGGATGTTGTTCTTTGAAAAGATATTGTTTGTGAAAGGAAGGTTTGTACACGTAAGATTCTTATAGTTAATATAATTATATAAAGGATAATTTTATTCCTTAATAATATATTATTTAACTTTATGGTTTAAAATTTAAATATATGGAAGAACAATTTGTTGCTGTTGTACAGTTTATTAAGGAATCTAGAAATAATGCGATTAAGTCTGTTAATACGGAATTAATCAATTTGTATTGGAATGTTGGAGGATATATTAATCAACAACTTTCGAAAAGCAACTGGGGAGAAAAAACGGTTGACGAGCTGGCTAGGTTTATTGGGGAAAATCATCCAGAATTGAAAGGATTTAATCGTAGGGGGCTTTATAGAATGAAACAATTTTATGAAACCTACATTGATCAGCCATTTGTATCCCCACTGGAGACGGAAAGTCAAAATGTTAAGAGTCAGTTAGATGCAATTGTGTCATCACCGATGACACAATTGGGGATAAATGATATTCGAAGCAGTATCCTAGTCAAGATTAGCTGGACCCACCATTTAGTTCTGATGTCGAGAGTTAAATCTAAAGAGGAAAGGGAGTTTTATTTAAGATTGTGTATTAAGGAAAATTATTCCGTTAAACAGTTAGAACGACAAATAAATGCTGGCTTGTTTGAACGTACAATGATTGGAAATACAAAACTCTCAACACCGTTGAGAGAAATTCCTGAAATCTCCAATAGTCTTAAAGACAGTTATATTTTTGAGTTTTTGAATCTTCCGAAAACGCATAGTGAGAGCGATCTGCAAAAAGGATTAGTAGGGCAGATGAAAAACTTTATTCTTGAACTTGGCAAAGACTTTTTGTTTATGGGGGAAGAGTATAGAGTACAGGTAGGAAACAGCGACTTCTACCTCGACCTACTCTTTTATCACAGAGGGTTACAGTGCCTGGTTAATTTTGAACTCAAAAATGATAAGTTTAAACCTGAGTATCTTGGCAAGCTTAATTTTTATCTGGAAGCTTTGGATCAGGATGTTAAAAAACCGCATGAAAATCCTAGCATCGGTATTTTGGTGTGTAATGATAAAGATAGTGAGGTTGTAAAGTATGCAATGAACAGGAGTTTATCGCCCACCATGGTTGCTGAATACAAAACCCAATTACCGGATAAAAAATTATTGCAGGACAAATTGCAGGAACTTATTGAAGGTAATGATTAGCTGATTTTACGTTTGAATTCAAATCTTATGGCGTGGTGCCTATTACCTGTTGCCGCTTTGATATCACAGTGTGTGATATCAAAGTGCTAAGTATTGGTAGTTTCTTTTTATACGCTTTCTTTCACAAATAATATTTACTGTTTTAATTGTTGTCACCCTGCGTTGTGTTTCGTGGGGTGATGCTTCGCGTATCTATAAATCATCATTATTGTCAATTGCCTTAATTTAACATCTCTACCTATGACTAAGTACCTTCAAAAAACCGGGCCTGAACTTTTCTTTGCTTTGCTGGAGGAAATAGGGAATACGCGTAAACCTATCGAGCCTTTGTTCTCGGAACGGTTGACGCATGCGCATTATACCTTAACCTCGGACATCTTTGATATTATTGCTAATAACAATCAAAAGCAAACTGCTAAACATTTGATTTTGGTTAGGAAGCTGCTGGTTAAACTCCGGCAGGTCAAGGGGGTGGATTTGCTGGTTCGTTTTGATCCTGAACTGACGGAGATTGGTGGTGCTGCGGGGAGAGGTGAACCGGATGCTTTTCGGTTGAAACTGGTTCATCTGGTGTTGGCTGAGCTGGACAGAGTGATTGATTTTATTATTGAGTATAAGCCGATACCACGGGTGCCGAAGAGGATTTGATTAAAAGTTATAGTGATGTTGCAGGAAACGAATACTTATACAAGAGGATTTAGTTTGGTAGACTCAGACTACTGGCCTCCGGCCTTTAAGCGATTAAAGGTATTGCAGTCTTTGATTGAACTGGATTTCAGATACAACCGGGATATTTCTGTGTATGCGGTTAAGATGGATACCAGTATCCATGCTTTGAACAGGTTTGCAAAGGCTTATTTGGGGAGGTCTGTGTATGAGTTGCTGCAGGACAGGATTTACCGGGAGGCTTTGTATTTGCTGCAGTGTACGAAGCATTCGGTTAAGGAGATTTCGGAGTTGCTGGGGTTTAGCGATTTGCCTTATTTCAGTAGGTGGTTTAAGCAGAGAAATGGGCAAACCGCTAAACAATACAGGAAGGGGTGTAAGACTTGAATTACAGGGTGCAAAAGGGGGTGAAAATATGTTTTCTGATCGCGCTGAACCTTCTAGGTTCTGAGGCTTGATCATGAAATCATATTTTCTTGGGTGCAGAGGTGGTTTTCAAGGGAGGTTAACTTCCTTTTTTTACCAGTTCCTCAATCAAAATATTGACAATAATTATTATAAATCTAACCAAATGTAAATTTTATGATCAAAACTAGTGACCTGGTCCAGTACTTCTGGATCCATTCTAACCTTATCACCAGTAAAGAAGGTGTTGAAGCTGCGCTTCATGGGGATCAACTTATTGAGGTGAGTGTGATGCTCCGCAACCATGAGGAGAATGAGGTGCGGCTTCAGCTAAGAAGTGCTTTTACTTCGCCATTAAGGTTTATTGAAGCCTTTAACTTGCAGTATCCTGAAGACATCAAAAAGATCAGCATTGAAAACCTGATGTTGCTGTATAAAAACGGGAAGGCGGAACTCAGTGTAACGGAGTATCCTTTATAATATTCCAATGAAATTAAATCATTTATTAACTCTCAAAATAACGCTCTTATGGCTATTGAAGAATTGATGGAAAAGCTACATGGCATGTTTCCAATTACGGTTCCCTTTAGAACTGAACTTAAAGAAGTAATGTATACTGAAAATGCTGACAAGCTGGAAGTTTTACTTAAAGCGGGCACTGGGGTATGGTTGGCCTGGTATCTGGAGGAAGGGCTTGTTGAAGGTAAAGTGGAAAGAAATGGAATCAAGATGGTGGAACGTTTTTATAAATCAGGAGAGATATTTACGGATATGGATGGCTTTTTTGAAGGGAAGAAAGCGCTTTTAGAATTCACCACCATTACGACTTGCAAATTATGGGTGCTGACGCGGGCTCATTATATTGAACTGGAGAAATATAAGGAAACGCACAGGCTTAAAGATGCGATGATGCTTTTGGAAAAGCGAATTGATGCGGAACGGGCTTATATGATGACTTTACAGGTTAAGGAGAGGTTTGCTTATTTTGCAAAGCTTTATCCTTTTCTGGAGCTGCCTAATAAGCTTTGTGCTTCTTTTTTAAATATGTATGAGTCTAATTACAGCAAGTACAAAGCGGACTACCTTCGAAATCTATGAAATTCGAATTTATGATATCATAAGTGTTTATTGTTCTGATATTCAGAACTTAGGGTTATTGATTGATGACTTAAAAAAACTCTTATATATGAAAACGCATCTCGGTTACCTTTTTACATTTCGAATTAAAGCAAACACTCTTGCTTTTCTTGGCCTGGTTAGCCCTGGCTTGGGTGTTGTCGGTTAATACCTGCGGGTGCCAGTGGTTCTGGTACCTGCTTGTTTCTTTTTGAATATTCGCCGCGTCCGGAAGCGAGGATAGAATATATAATCATCCATTTTTTTACCTTAAAATTCATTAACATGAAAAAATCGTTTAAAGCGGCTTTAATGGTCGTGCTGTGTGCTGGCGGGTTGACCGCGGCTTTTGCTTTTAACAAAGCAGCGTCTGTTCAAAAGGCGGGTTTAATTGCTTACACGTACAATTTGGGTACGTCTACTGGTGCGAGGAATGCGTCGAACTGGACGCTGGCTACGGGTTCTACGCCGAGTTGTGGTACTGCGGGTTCGGTTCCGTGCAAGGTGATTTTTGATAGTTCTGTGTATCCTACGTTGCAGGATTACATTAATGACCAACATTTTAGCAGTGATGCTGAGGTGGCTTATGGGCCTGGGGTTGTGAGTAAGCAATAACCTTTTTTTGAAAAATATGTTTTCTGATCTCGCTGAACCTTGCAGGTTCTGAGGCTTGATCATGAAAACATATTTTTCTTGGGTGCAGACCGGTATAGTGTTTAATTGTATGTATGGCGATGTATTGCCTGTTTTGCAGGAAATTTTATTGACTTTGGTGGAGATTAGACTGGCTATTCGGGAGTTTGAGGGGCCTGCTGTTCAGGTGGATGAATGGTTGACGGCGCAGCAGGCTATGGAGTTTCTTTTTATTGAGGAGAGGACTTTTTATAGGAGGAAGAGGGAGGGGAAGTGGGTGGTTAGGAGGGTAGGGAAGAGGTGGGTTTATTTGAAGTCTTCGCTTTGTGAAAAATAGGTTTTATGATCTAGCTGAACCTTCCAGGTTCTGAGGCTTGATCATTAAATCCTATTTTTCTTGGGCGCAGACTGGAGGGGGTGGAGACTTCTCTATTATTCAGCGAACCTGATCCGGGAACAGGGGAAATCTGTGGCGCCGGACTGGAATTACCGTTTACCGGAGGTGTATGTTGTGGCTTTGATGGATTTTAGTTTTGATCATACGCATCAGGATCAATATTTGCATGATGTTCGTTTGATGGATGTAATGACTCATACAGTATTCTATGATAAGCTCCGGTATATTTTTGTGGAGTTGCCTAAGTTTAAAAAATCGGTGGATGAATTGAAAACTAATGAGGATGGATGGTTGTACTCTTTAAGGAATATGGAAATATTAGATGAAATTCCAGTACCTTTGCGTAAGAAAAAGGTTTTTAGAGAGTTATACCAATTGGCAGAGGTCATTAATTTAAGTCCGGAAGATATGAATGCGTACCAGGAAAGTTTAAAGATTAAGCGTGATAACTATAGTGCTCTTGAGTCTGCGGAGTTGAGGGGGGAGCAGCGTGGGCAGAAGCAGGGTGAGCAACGTGGTATTGAAATTGGTGCGGAACTGGAACGTGCTAAGGCGGAGCAGGAAAAAAGGGAAATGGCTCTTGAACTTAAAAAGGAGGGCTTGTCTATTGATCTTATCGCCAGAACTACTAAACTTTCTGTCGAGGAAATCCAGACACTTATATAGAATTAAGATTTGCATTGATATTTGAATAAGCTGGAGGAGAAATTCTTTCGGCTTTTTTTGTGAAGAATAGGTTTTCTGATGTCGCTGAATCTTGCAGATTCTGAGGTTCCATCATGAAATCCTATTCTTCTTGGGCGCAGACTGGAGGGGGTGGTGACCGGCGAGGGTGGTGATTGGGTAAGGAGCAGAGTTGGGGTGTTGTTTGGGTGTCGATTTTGGGTTCAGAATTTGGTGTTGTTTTTCAATTTATTTAACTGATTTTCAAATGTTTAAAATGAATAAATTTGTTTTGGAATTGGGGTTTTTATGGTTGGAACTGCATACTTTAGCTGCAACTAATTTTTTATAAAACGACTTTTTATTTGCCTGTTTATGGTGTTAAATTTTTGCATTGTATGGGGAGTAAATGGAAGGTATAAGCGACAGAATGCCGACGAAAACTAATCTTGTAAAACAAGTAAAACCGATAGCGCTATCTAATAGCAGGTATATTAATGTAAAGACAGATTTTTCATTTAAGTATATTTTTGGGAGTGAGTCCAGAAAGAAGTTATTGATTGATTTTTTGAATGCTGTTTTTAAGGGCAGAAAGGTGATCCGTGATTTGACTTTTAATAACCCGAGTCATAAAGGGATGCGTAAAGAGAACAGGAAAACTGTTTTTGATGTGTATTGTACCGATAATAAGGGGGGTAAATTTATTGTGGAGATCCAACAGGCAAGCCAGCGCTTTTTTAAGGATCGTATTCTCTATTATTCAGCGAACCTGATCCGGGAACAGGGGAAATCTGTGGCACCAAACTGGAATTACCGTTTACCGGAGGTGTATGTTGTGGCTTTGATGGATTTTAGTTTTGATCATACGCATCGGGATCAGTATTTGCATGATGTTCGTTTGATGGATGTAATGACTCATACAGTGTTCTATGATAAGCTTCGGTATATTTTTGTGGAGTTGCCTAAGTTTAAAAAATCGGTGGATGAATTGAAAACGGATGAGGATGGCTGGTTGTACTCTTTAAGGAATATGGAAATATTAGATGAAATTCCAGTACCTTTGCGTAAGAAAAAGGTTTTTAGAGAGTTATACCAATTGGCAGAGGTCATTAATTTAAGCCCGGAAGATATGAATGCGTACCAGGAGAGTTTAAAGATTAAGCGTGATAACTATAGTGCTCTTGAGTCTGCGGAGTTGAGGGGGGAGCAGCGTGGGCAGAAGCAGGGTATGGAAATCGGTGCGGAGCAGGAAAAAAGGGAAATGGCTGTTAAGTTAAAAACAAAAGGTATGCATGTTCAGGAGATTGCTGAATTAACCAATCTTTCTATAGCTGAAATTCAAGCTTTAGTATAGGATTAAGTTCAATATTGATATTTAAATAAGCCGGGGGAGAAATTCTTTCGGCTTTTTTTGTGAAAAATAGGTTTTCTGATCTAGCTGAACCTTCCAGGTTCTGAGGCTTGATCATGAAATCCTATTTTTCTTGGGCGCAGACTGGAGGGGGTGGTGACCGGGGAGGGTGGAGAATGGAGGGGGTGGTGAGTTGGGGTGTTATTTGGGTGTCGATTTTGGGTTCAGAATTTGGTATTGTTTTTCAATTTATTTAACTGATTTTCAAATGTTTAAAGTTGATAAATTTGTTTTGGAAACGTGGTTTTTATGGTTGAAACTGCATACTTTAGCTGCAACTAATTTTTTATAAAACGACTTTTTTCTGTACTTGTTTATGGTGTTACGTATTGGCATTGTATGGGGAGTAAATGGAAGGTTTAAGCGACAGAATGCCGAAGAAAACTAATCTTGTAAAACAAGTAAAACCGATAGCGCTATCTAATAGCAGGTATATTAATGTAAAGACGGATTTTTCATCAGAATATAATTTGATTTTTAAAGGCTATGAAGCTATCATGAGCATATTCATTGTTTTTTGAGTGTTTGCTCATGATGGTTTCATTTAAGTATATTTTTGGGAGTGAGTCCAGAAAGAAGTTATTGATTGATTTTCTGAATGGAAGAAAAAGGTTTTTAGAGAGTTATACCAATTGGCAGAGGTCATTAATTTAAGTCCGGAAGATATGAACGCATACCAGGAAAGTTTAAAGATTAAGCGTGATAACTACAGTGCTCTGGAGTCTGCGGAATTAAGGGGGGAGCAGCGTGGGCAGAAGCAGGGTATTGAAATCGGTGCGGAGCAAGAGAAAAGGGAAATGGCTCGTGAACTTAAAAAGGAGGGCTTGTCTATTGATCTTATTGCCAGAACTACTAAGCTTTCTGTCGAGGAAATCCAAACACTTATATAAAATTAAGGTCAAGATTAATATTTAAATAAGCCGGGAGAGAAATTCTTCTGGCTTTTTTTGTGAAAAATAGGTTTTCTGATGTCGCTGAATCTTGCAGATTCTGAGGCTCCATCATGAAATCCTATTTTTCTTGGGCGCAGACTGGAGGGGGTGGGGACCGGTGAGGGTGCGTGATTTTATGCATTATCTCCGTCATTTCGACGATAGGAGAAATCTACGGGTGTATTATAATAGAGGAAAGGAAATTCTTTCATCATATAAATGTATTGACGACCAGTCTAAGCTCTCGCTCTATGGTTATATAGGGGTAGAATGAATCTTTAGTCTTTGTTGAATGAAATCTATAAAATCAGGTTCGAAAATCATAGTTTCCTTTGGTGTATTACTTTTTCAATTTTTTTTGGGAAAGCGCCATCAACCCATGTAAAGTAGTTTTTTCTTAAGCGAAGGACTTCAGATAATCTTTCTGCGACGGGCTTCCCTAACCAAAATAAAACATCCAGATTGTCCTCGTCTTCCATTTTTACCTGGTTAACAACTAGTGCTATTTTTCTCTGATTTCTCATTTTGTTAAGTTAGTTG
Source organism: Pedobacter nutrimenti (assembly GCF_032678445.1). GTDB lineage: Bacteria > Bacteroidota > Bacteroidia > Sphingobacteriales > Sphingobacteriaceae > Pedobacter > Pedobacter nutrimenti_A. Next base: position 4,224 of record NZ_JAVTSQ010000002.1, on the reverse strand, counting down.
CTATGTTTTGTATAGCAGTTTCTTTATACAAAAATACTGAAAAAGCAGCATTTATCTATAGATTATGTAAGTGAATTTTCCTTCTATGTATGTCAAACACTGACAAAATCTATGTCAAAGGCTGTCATTCACTGACAAAGTGATTTGTGCTATAGGTGGTTTAATTTGAGGTAGTTATGTTTGTTTTGGTAATTGAAAAGGCGGTATCTGTGCACGGGTACTGCGGGTCCTGCAGGCTATGGAATTACTTAATGAACAGATTATTTAACATTTAAATTTTAAAGAAAATGGGAACATTTATTAAAGGGGTCCATGGTGGATTCTCGGGTCGTATAGGTAATGTGATTGGTGCTGCATGGCGTGGTGTGGATTATATGCGAAGTTTACCTCGTAAGTCTAATAAGCCTGCTACGGAGGCTCAGTTGAAACAGCGTTTGATCATCCGGCTGGTGATGGGTTTTTTAAGGCCGATCAGTGGTTTGATCCGGATTGGTTATCAGAGTTATAAGAGTGGTAAGACGCCGTTAAATGCGGCTACGGTTGCTTTGATTGATAAGGCGGTTACGGGTGTTTATCCGAATTTGAATATTGATTTTCCGCACGTGATGTTCAGTAAGGGGCATTTGTTGAAGCCGATGCTGACTGGTATGGAGTCTGTGGCTACGGCGAAGATCAAATTTGATTGGTTGAACAATACGCCTTTGTATGGGACGAGTACTGCGGCTACTGACCGGGCTACTTTGCTGGTGTATAATCCGGTAAAGGAGGAGTTTGTTACGGCTGAGGATGTTGAGGTGAGGACTGGCTTGACTTTCACTTTGACTGTGCCTGCGAACTGGATTGGTGATGATGTGCATGGGTGGATGAGTTTTGTGAGTACCAGCCGCAGGGAGGTTTCGGATAGTGTGTATGCCGGGGTAACGGCGGTGTTGTAATTGGTTTCGTCATCCTGCCCCGGGGCGGGATGACGATTTTTGTTCATGGTTTAATTGGGGAAATTATGGCGGTATTTGAAAAGGGTATCCATGGGATATTCAGGGGTAGAATTGGTCAAATCATAGGTTTAAAGGTTAATGGGAAACAATATGCGCGGAGTTTGCCTACGCCGTCGAAGAATCCGCCTACTGTGGGGCAGCTGAACCAGCGGTTGAAGTTTAAGTTGTTGATGGAGTGGCTACGGCCGTTAAAGTCGGTTATTGATGTGGGTTATTTGAGGGGGAGTGGTCATGCTTCGCCACTTAACCGGGCAATGTCTTATCATTTAAAGGAGGCGGTTATTGGTGTGGCGCCGGATTATATGATTGATTTTTCGAAGGTGATTTTGAGCAGGGGGAGGTTATTGCCTTCTGTAGCTATGGAGATGAGTTTGGTGGGGAATTGTTTGTTGGTTACCTGGGCTGATTTTCATTGGTCTATGTATTGTGATTTGTATGACCGGGCGTGTTTTGTGGTGTATAATGTGGATAGGAAGGAGGTGTTGATGTTTCCGGATGTGGCTGAACGGAGGGAGGGGAAGGTGAGTTTGTGTTTGACGGAGGGGTTTGCGCGAGGGGGGGTGCATGTTTGGATGCAGTATGTTGGGAGGGGGGGATTGGTGAGTACGACTGTTTATTTGGGTTTGTTGTGAAAAATATGATTTCTGATCTCGCTGGATCTTACAGATCCTGAGGCTTGATCATGAAATCATATTTTTCTTGGGTGCAGACCGGGGATGGTGCATAATTTTTAAAAAAGTTATCCACATTTTCTTTAGTGCAGTCCCACTGCACTGAGTTTCTTTTACTTAGCGCCAAATCAAATGGCGTTATGAAAAAGATCTTATTTTATCTGCTCTTCTTTTTTACAGGAATTGCAACCTATGCCCAAAACACACCTGTTTTTAATGGCAAACAATTAATTAACGTAACTACAGTATCTGCATGGGATGTTGCACAAAGACCACCTGGTTGGTATCGGATTGCTACTTTAGCAGGGGCTAGCTCCAGGGCAAATGCTACGTTTGAACTTCGTGACAATTCTCAACATTCTACGTTGAGATTCGAGGCCGGAATAAGTTTTAACCAGGCCATCGGTTCCTCGCTTACCGTAACCAGTCACAGCTATTACAATGTCCCAGCATTTTTAAAAGTCAGATTTGTTACTTCTACAGTTTATTCTGATTCTTATCTGGAGGTCTATGTAAAGCCTCTTAATAACAATAATAATCCATTTTATGCATATGTAATTAATCCACTTTCCTATTCCGATTGGCAATTGGTTAACTGGACACCCGGAGAAATACCCTCAGGGTATACTGCCGTTGAGTTTGATGTCGATAAGTTGTTTTCGGTAGGTAATATGCCAAATAACAACATTCTAGCCGTTAACCGCAACGGATATGTTGGAATAGGTACGGATACGCCAAAAGAAAAGCTTTCTGTAAACGGCAAGATCAGGGCACAGGAACTCAAGATAGAAACAGCCAATTGGCCAGATTATGTCTTTGAGAAAGACTATGAACTTCCAACTCTGGAAGAAACAGAAACCCAGATCAAGTTAAATGGCCACTTACCAGGAATTCCCTCTGCAGCAGAGGTAAAGGCAGAAGGTATCGAAGTGGGGGGCATGAACGCCAAACTACTCAAGAAGATTGAAGAACTGACTTTGTATCTAATTGAACTCAAGAAAGAGAATAGCCAACTAAGTAAGAGAGTAACTCAAATAGAACAGAAAAAATAGGATCCGATTAAGATCCTTTAATACAGAATCAAGTTTAAACTAAACTTTAATAAAATGAGAAATATCACGATCATCTTTTTACTAATCATTGCTGGAACAATAAAAAGCTACAGCCAATCTACTTACATAACTGTGCCCGATACCCGTGCAGTTAATGATTCCGTTAGCACATTCAAAAGGAAAGTTACCTATGAATTTAAGACGAGAACAGCGGTAGGGGTGCCTGGAGCAGGTGATTACTCAGGAATGCTAACCATGGCGCCGTGGATTGATAATACTGGGGGAAAGGTACACCAAATGAATTTTAACGATGGAGGTATATTCTATAGGACGGGTACATATCTTCCAAATCAATGGGACACATGGAGAAAGTTCATTGTAGAAGATGCCAACGGAAATGTTAGCATAGGAACTACAGATCCCAAGGGCTATAAACTTGCCGTTGCGGGAAATATGATAGCAGAATCCATGAAGGTTAAACTACAAGGAACCTGGCCGGATTATGTCTTTAAGAAAGACTATGAACTCCCAACACTGGAGCAAACAGAAAAACATATCAAAGAGAAAGGTCATTTACCCGGAATTCCCTCCGAAGCCGAGGTAAAAGCTGAAGGAATTGAAGTCGGGGATATGAACGCCAAACTGCTCAGAAAAATTGAAGAGTTGACTTTATATCTGATTGAACAACAAAAGCAAATCCAAGAACTGAAGAAAACAATTAAATGCATTTCTATAAAGTAAACCTTAAACTTCAAATAGTAATGTCAATAGTCACGAGATATACACTTAAAGCAACACTCTATGAAAGTTAAAAACATTATTACCATTATCTTTTTGATATGGTTTTTCAGCGGAATAGATCTGGTCAATGGTCAAACCAGCTATAATAATCTTCCAGTCTTAATACCACCAGCACCTAATGCCGCAGAACTGGGTAAATATGGTAATTTGGATATCGGTTTGCAAACAGGTTCATTGAACTTTGAAATACCATTATATAGTATTGAAGGAAATAAATGGACAATGCCAATAAATCTGCAATATACAACATCTGGGATAAAAGTTGACCAAATCGCATCCCGGGCAGGGTTGGGTTGGGCATTTAATGCTGGAGGTGTAATTACGAGGAATGTTAACGGACAACCCGACAGACCTGGAAATAGATCCACCTTACCTGCTGACTGGAACTCATTTAACCAAAGTTTTTTAGACTATTTGCATAATGCAACCGGTGCAAGTCCTTATAATACCGAGCCTGACGAATTCATGTATAATTTTAATGGATATGCCGGTAAATTTATTTTGGATAGCGTCGATCAAATTGTTTCAATACCTCACAACAATCTGAAGATAAATTATCTATACCAAAATTCTGAATCTTCCACTATTACCATCACTACCCCTGACGGTGCGGTTTATTATTTTAATGCTATTGAATTAACCTCTTCAAATTCAACTTGCTATGGATCTTCTTCTGGTCCTTACGCCTCTCGTTTACCAACATCA
>NZ_JAVTSQ010000001.1:0-593806 GCF_032678445.1 Pedobacter nutrimenti | reverse complement strand
GGATGTTGGTAAACGAGAGGCGTAGGGACCAGAAGAAGATCCATAGCAAGTTGAATTTGAAGAGGTTAATTCAATGGTATTGAAATAATAAACTGCACCGTCGGGAGTAGTGATGGTAATGGTGGAAGATTCAGAATTTTGGTATAGATATTTTATCTTCAGATTGTTATGAGGTATTGAAACAATTTGATCGGCACTATCCAAAATAAATTTACCAGCATATCCATTAAAGTTATACATGAATTCGTCAGGCTCAGTATTATAAGGGCTTGCTCCTGTTGCATTATGCAAATAGTCTAAAAAACTTTGGTTAAATGAGTTCCAGTCAGCAGGTAAGGTGGATCTATTTCCAGGTCTGTCGGGTTGTCCGTTAACATTCCTCGTAATTACACCTCCGGCATTCAATGCCCAACCCAACCCTACCCGGGATGCGATTTGGTCAACTTTTATCCCAGATGTTGAATATTGCAGATTTATTGGCATTGCCCATTTATTTCCTTCAATACTATATAATGGTACTTCAAAGTTCAATGAACCTGTTTGCAAACCGATATCCAAATTGCCATATTTACCCAGTTCTGCGGCATTAGGCGCTGGTGGTATTAAGACTGGAAGATTATTATAGCTGGTTTGTCCGTTGACAGGATCTATTCCACCGAAAAGCCACATAAAAAAGATAGTGGCGATAATGTATTTAACTTTCATAGAGTGTTATCTTTAAGTGTATATCTCGTGACTATTGATATTACGATTTGGAGTTTGAGGTCTACTTTATAGAAATGCATTTAATTGTTTTCTCCAGTTCTTGGATTTGCTTTTGTTGCTCTATCAAATACAAAGTCAGTTCTTCGATCTTCTTCAGTAGTTTTGCATTCATCTCACCCAAATCAATTCCATTAGTTTTCACCTCTGTAGCGGAAGGAATTCCGGGTAAATGGCCATGTTCTTTAATCTGGTTTTCTGTTTCTTCTAGTGAGGGAAGTTGATAGTCTTTCTTGAACACATAGTCAGGCCAATTGGCTGTTTCTACCTTTATTTCTTTTGCCCGAATCTTCCCATTAACAGAGAGTTTATCGGTTGGATCGGTAGTACCAATTCCAACGTTTCCATTTGGATGGATGAACATTCTGTGGTACCAGTCTGTAGATCCTCCTCCCGGATTATCATAGAAGGTTTTTGTGCCAAACAAAATACCTGGAACATGATATCCCGGGGGAACTGCTTCAAGAATTGCAGCAGTTTTGTCGGGGTTTTCCTGATTAAATATGATCCCGCCTTTGATTGTTAATACTGCTGGATTATAAGTATATACCGAAGATCTTATCTTGAGAAAGGGGACTTCGCCATTGATTTCGAGATTAAACTGTGGATTGTTCGTGCCAATTCCAACATTACCTATTGAAGGGTAGTTGTTTTGACCAAAGGTATACATGCATACCAGAGCAAATACGGAGGTTAAAAGCGTTTTCTTCATTAAATACGTTATTGATTTATTTGGAGCTAATTAAAAGAAACTCAGTGCGACCACACTGCACTAAAGAAAATGTTGATAACTTTTTCTATCGATCTAATTTTCTATAACTTAACAGTGCCTATCGCCTATTTTTTGTCTTGAATTTCTTAGTTGTTGAATTCATACGATCTTTCTGTAAATCCTCTATCTGCTTTTGTTGCTCAATTAAATGAAGTGTTAGCTCTTCTATCTTTTTAAGCAGAATTGCATTCATCTCTCCCAAATCAATTCCATTAGATTTGACCTCGTTCGCGGAAGGAATGCCAGGCAAATGGCCATTTTCATGGATATGTTTCTCTGTTTCTTTTAAAGAAGGGAGAGGGTAATCTTTAGCAAATACATAGTCAGGCCAATTGGCTGTTTCTACCTTTATTTCTTTTGCCCGAATCTTCCCATTAACAGATAACTCCTCCTTCGGCGTCGTCGTTCCGATTCCAATCCGCCCGGTTGAAGTAAATGTAATTTTGTTATCAGGTGCTCCATATCCAGAAGTATAAAGATTCAGGTTGCCATTGGTATTGTACAGCTGCAGAATTTTTGAGTTATCTTCTCTATCTAGAAAATTAATCGCTGCGCCATTACCAGAAACTACAACTTGTCCTTTTACGTCAAGATTACCCCGAGGATCTGTAGTGCCAATTCCAACGTTTCCATTTGGATGGATGAACATTCTATGATACCAGTCTGTAGATCCTGGTCCAGGAGCATTCCAGGCTGTTTTAGTTGCGAAAAGTATACCTGGAACATGTTCTCCTGGAGGAATTGCCTCAAGAATTCCAGCAGTTTTATCTGCATTTTCCATATTAAATATAATTCCGCCCTTTATGGTGAGCGTGGTTGGATTAGGTGTATATACCGAAGATCTTATTTTCAAAAAGGGTATTTCGGAATTGATCTCCAGATTAAACTGTGGATTGCCCGTACCAAATCCAACGTTACCACTTGCTGGGATGTAATTTTGACCATAGGTATACATACATACCAGGGCGAATGCAGAGGTTAAAAGCGTTTTCTTCATTTATTATTGACTGATTATAGTTTGGCCCTAAGTAAAATAAACTCAGTGCGACCACACTGCACTCTGATAATTGTTGAAAACTTTTCTATCGGTCTAATTTTCGTTTTGATAGTATGAAGCTATAACGAGCATACTTATTGGTTTTTTTAGTATTAGTTTCATTATGTTATTGATGACATAAATCCATTTTTCACTAGGTCTAAAAAGAATAAAACTCTCTTATCTCTATATATTCTTCAAAAACGAACCGATATTTTTTATTATGGAATTCTGAATATACATTGGTACAATTCAGGTAAAATGCTAAAGTAAATTTCAACAATAAGTAAATGAAAACACACAGTTTAAATAAAGTTCAGGATGAGTTAATTGGTAAAGTTGGCACACCAGAACGAGATGTATTTGAATATGAACTTCAAATTGACATCATTGGACAAGCAATTAAACACGCCAGGCAACAACGTCACTTAACGCAAGAAGAGCTCGGTAAACTGGTAGGCGCTCAAAAATCTCAGATTTCAAAATTGTAAAGGTATCCCATACCATAAACCATTTGCCCCCTTCTAATAAAAGACAGATGGAACTTGGAATCCAGATTTTCTGGGCGTGTAATTTGTACAGCTCCGTAAGGAGTAGGATCCCAGGCCTCTCCAAAATCTGCATGTCCAAAAATTCTCACTGGAGAAGTGACTGTATTGCCGTTGTCTACAACAGTCTGCAATGTTTGAGCGGTACCTGCTTTACTTAAAGCAAGGGCAAGGAATAGTAAAGTATATAGAGGTTTCATCTGTGTTATTTCTTAGACTTTAGTTTTTTAACTTCGTTCTGTAGTTTTTTGACTATTATTTCCTGGGAGTTTGATTTCTTGTTCAAATCAATAACATACAGGGTCAGTTCTTCAATCTTCTTGAGTAGTTTGGCATTCATCTCCCCTACATCAATGCCATTGTTTTTAACCTCTGCTGCAGAAGGAATTCCGGGTAAATGGCTGTTTTCTTTGATGTGCTTTTCTGTTTCTTTTAGAGAAGGAAGTGTGTAATCCTTTGCGAAAACATAGTCCGGCCATGCAGATCGCAGCTGGACTTTAACAGATTCCGCAATCATGTTTCCAGCAACCGCAAGTTTGTATCCTTTAGTGTCTGTTGTTCCGATGCCCAAATTCCCCCCATAAATCCCCATATATGTTTCTCCTGCATTACCCCAAGACTGTGCTCCTGAAAATGGATTTCTAAGCCACCAGGTTCTGCTTGTCCCTGGTTTTAAAAAAGAATAATCTACGCTTATTCCATCTACGACCATAGAAGTAAACCAGTCATTTCCTGTCTCACTTCTATATAGCCATTGCTTATTCATAACAATATTTGTATTTGCCTGCCCACTTACAGATGATATCTCCAGATCATCATTTTTATTGGGGCCAAGTCCTTGACCAAAACAGATAAGACAACTGCCTGTTATAAGCAGACACAATCCATATTTTAGATATTTCATGATTAGTTTTTTTGATTTTCTAACTTATTTAGACGATTTAACAAGGCTTCCAGGGACAACTGAAGAGCTAATTGTTTATTTTCAATTTTCTGGTTACTGGTTTTCAGACTTTCTATTAATTTATCTTTCTGAATCAAGTGCAAGGTAAGCTCTTCGATCTTTTCCAATAATTTTGCATTCATCTCGCCCAAATCAATTCCGTTATTCTTCACCTCTGCTGCTGAGGGAATCCCTGGCAAATGACCTTTTTCTTTGATGTGTTTTTCTGTTTCTTTTAGAGAAGGAAGTGTGTAATCTTTTGCGAAAACATAGTCTGGCCAGGCAGACCGTAACTGGACTTTAACGGATTCTGCAATCATGTTTCCAGCAACCGCAAGTTTGTAACCTTTAGTGTCTGTTGTTCCGATGCCTACATTCTTATCTATTACTAGTCCTAAATTACTGAGGCGTGCATAGTCCTCAGCACGGAATGGAATTAACAGACTACCATCCCCGGATCCTGTACTAATTAGGAAGTTGTAGCCAGTCGCCTTTAATTGTTTATAGTAAGTATTTTCAAGAGTTAAACTTACTCCGTTAATATTAGAGTTATCTGTGGATGTTATTCCCCCAATCACAGACAGTTTACTTGATGGATTTGATGTTCCTATCCCAACATTACCTGTATTTGGATCCTGATAAATCTGGGCTTTTGAAGACACAGAAAATAAGTTTAAAATGGAAAAAGAAATGATTAATATTTTTTTCATAACGTTAGTTACCTGTAAGTTTGTCCAATCTTTCTGATAATAATTTGATCTTTTCATCTTGCTTTTTAAGTAGGTCCTGGTTTTGACGATTCATACTACTTTCCATGATAAGGTATAAGGTCAATTCTTCAATTTTCTTCAATAGCTTTGCATTCATCTCGCCCAAATCAATTCCGTTATTCTTCACCTCTGCTGCTGAGGGAATCCCTGGCAAATGACCTTTTTCTTTGATGTGCTTTTCTGTTTCTTTTAGAGAAGGAAGTGTGTAATCTTTTGCGAAAACATAGTCCGGCCATGCAGACCGCAGCTGGACTTTAACAGATTCTGCAATCATATTCCCGGATACAGCGAGCTTATACCCTCGTGTATCTTGGGTACCAATTCCCATATTTCCGGCAAAGTAATTTGTGCCTCCACCGTGAAAGGCAGCGCTGCCACTATTTGTTAAACCCTCTGAATTCACATATAGATCGGGTCCTGTTTTAAAACTATGCGCCGGACCTCCCTCTTCCTGAAAGGGTAAAGGATTTGCAACGCCATCAAATACTCTACAAGTAGTTGGATAAAGAGATTTATAGTGATAAGTTGTACCTCCACCCCTTAGCCAAATAACGACATCAAGAGTTGCGCTACTTCCGCTGGCGTCTTTCCATCCTGCTATGAAATCCCGGTTGGCATTGTTTAGGGTATTGTGTGTTTGGATAATTTCTGCATTTATGAAGTTGGCTCCATTTCCCCAAAGAGCTACATGGAAAGTAAATTTTGCCATAAGCGACCCTCTCCAATCACCATTTTCATGAATCACAGACCTACCTATTTCTAATTGCGAAGGCATCATATTATTCCACCCTCCATCAGTCCAAACTGTGGGATAGAACTTATCAAAATCGCCACCGACGGTTATACTTCCTGTTGTTTGTGCCTTTACACTTATAGTAGTAAGGAACAAGATGATGAACGTTAGTTTTTTCATTATTTATTTTTCTTCAATTTGTTTATCTCTATTTGCTGATTCGTAATTGATACTTGTTGCTTTTTGACAGTTTTGTTGAGTTGGATCATTTGCAGTGTCATTTCCTCAATTTTTCTTAGTAGAGTAGCGTTCATCTCACCTATATCAATTCCATTGGTTTTAGCTTCTACAGCAGAAGGAACCCCTTCTAAATGACCTTTTTCTTTGATGTGCTTTTCCGTTTCTTCTAAAGAAGGAAGTGAGTAATCTTGCTTAAAGACATAATCCGGCCAGGCAGACCTCAGCTGGACTTTAACAGATTCTGCAATCATATTCCCAGATACAGCGAGCTTATACCCCCGAGTATCCTGGGTACCAATTCCAATATTGCCTGCAAAGTAATTTGTACCCCCACCGTGAAAGGCAGCGCTGCCACCAATTGTTAAACCCTCTGAATTCACATATAGATCAGGGCCTGTTTTAAAACTAAGCGCCGGACCTCCCTCTTCCTGAAAAGGCAACGGATTTGCAACGCCATCAAATACTTTACAAGTAGTTGGATAGAGAGATTTATAATAATAAGTTGTGCCTCCACCTCTTAGCCAAATAACGATATCAAAACTTGCATTGTTTCCAGTAGCGTCTTTCCATCCTGCTATGAAATCCCGGTTTGCACCGTTATAGATATTGTGTGTTTGGACAATTTCTGCATTGATGAAATTGGCTCCATTTCCCCAACGAGATATGTGGAAGGCAAACTTTGCCATAACGGACCCTCTCCAGGATTCATTTTCATGTATGTTTGATCTGCCTATCTCTAATTGCGATGGCACCATGTTACTCCATCCTCCATCTGTCCAAACTGTTGGATAGAACTTATCAAAATCGCCGCCGACGGTTATACTTCCTGTTGTTTGTGCCTTTACGCTTATAGTAGCGAGGAACAAAATGATGAACGTTAATTTTTTCATGATTTATTTTAGAGTATTTATCTGTAATTGTTGTTGTTTAACCGTTTTATTAAGTTCAATCACCTGAAGGGTCAATTCTTCGATCTTCTTAAGCAGTTTCGCATTCATCTCACCTACATCAATTCCATTGGTTTTCACTTCTGCTGCTGAAGGAATCCCTTCTAAATGGCCTTTTTCTTTGATGTGTTTTTCCGTTTCTTCTAAGGATGGAAGTGTGTAATCTTGCTTAAACACATAATCCGGCCAGGCAGACCTTAACTGGACTTTAACGGATTCTGCAATCATATTACCAGATACAGCTAGCTTATACCCTCGTGTATCCTGTGTACCAATTCCTACATTTCCCTTTCCATCAATAGAATAGTCCGGTGAATATACTCCCCTCACATCTCCTGGCACTATCGTAACATAATCCATGTATACATCTGTGATCCCGCTAATAAAATTGGTTCCCCTTATTTCTATAATTTCTGCGTTTTCAGGGACTTGAACGGATAATGTAAATAGCTGCCATTCGTTATTTTTTCTAAACATGCTCGGTTTTAACATAATCCCCTGATTGACGATCCCGTTTGTGCTGACCACATCAAAATTAAGAAAGTTGGCATCTGACTGATTTGACGCTACTTTTAATCTTGCCTGTACCAAATAATTACCTGCCTGAATGTGTTTATATGGCCCATACCAGAAAGTAGCACTAGGAGTTGAAGAGGCTCTAAACATTGCTTTCCCGCCTTGAGCTGTTGCATCCGTAACTACTGTAGTTCCTGTCCATAAGGTTAATCCCCTTTCATCATATCTACTTATAGCCAAAGAATCTTGCGCAAACACATTGGTATTCAGAAACAGGGAACATAGGCCAACAATGAAGGAGTAGCGAGTTACCCTCTTCTTTCGAATAATGATCTTCATATTATTTTGATTTTTTGTTTGATTTTAAGAGCTTATCGACCTGCACTTTAAGCAGATCTATCTGTTTTTGTTGGTCATTATCTTTTTTCTCTTTCTCTATAAGATGTAAGGTCAATTCTTCGATCTTTTTGAGCAGTTTGGCGTTCATCTCACCTACATCAATTCCATTGATTTTCACTTCTGCTGCTGAAGGAATTTCAGGGAGGTGTTTATTCTTCTTCACAAAAGCCTCTGTCTCTTCCAGCGTCTTTAGCTTATAATCATCTTCGAAAACATAATCCGCCCAGGAGCCTTTTAACTGGACTTTAACAGATTCAGCAATCATATTGCCTGCCACTGCCAATTTATATCCTTTTGTATCTGTAGTTCCCAGGGCAACATTCCCCATACCATCCGTTGTCATTAAGGGGGTAACCTCTGCCGATGCCGTAATGTCTGTACCAACAGGCTGACTGTTTTGATTGGTTATATTTACAAACTGAGCATTTATACCAGAACCGAAAGTAAAAGAGGTCACGGCAATCGAGGTATACTCAACCGGATTTGGAACAACATATAAGTCTACCTTTGAGCCATTTTGATACATTTTTAAAGAGAACCATCGGGACGACTGATTCCCTACGCTAACCTGTTTTGCCGTTAAACCTGCTCGGTTCGAAATATAATAGGTAGTTTCTCCATTGGATTCTGAAAACCAGGAGCCACCAAATATTTTAACAATTATTTTTTGCGAATTTCCCGCAGAAAAATCCGGATCAGTCAAACTTCCAACATAGACAAAATTGGTACCCGGAAGGTTGACAATTTGTGCAGGAACTTGGCCATATGTCTTTGAACAACAACAAAGAGCAAACAACAGGATAAAAACAGTTTTGTGATTATAGATATACTTCTTAATTACTTTCTGCAATTTCATAATATGATTCGATTTAGTTTTTTGGTTTTCGAAGACTATAATTCTCTGGTTTCATGATCAGGTATTTCTCCTTTTTGCTTTGTATCATAGATAAAACAGAATAATCCATGTTCCTCGTACATGTAGCTATTTTCCTCTCTGTTATACACAATCGGTGCTTTTAATGACGCTTTCATAAAATTGAGGGTACCAAATAATGATCTTCTCGATATTCCCAACCGTTGAGCAAATTCATCTGGTTTGCCCGTGGATTTTTTTCTTATAAAGTTGTCGATGAGTATAATTCTTTCTATGTCAATTTTCATAACTGAGTTGCGTTAAATATTAATAAATATTAGGTTTAATTAGTTTAGCGTTTTCTTCCAAAAACCGCCTTTTTAAGTTCAAGGTTGTCTTTTTTCAAGTTGTTTAACTGGTCTTTCTGATTCAACAATTCTTTATTCTGATCAATAATGTATAAGGTAAGCTCCTCTATTTTCTTCAGCAGTTTTGCATTCATCTCACCTACATTAATCCCGTTTGATTCCACTTCTTTTGCTGAAGGCATATCTGGCAAATAGCCTTCTTTTTTAATATGCTTCTCTATGCTTTGAAGGGCTGGCAGGTTATAATTCTTTGAAAAAACGTAGTCTGGCCAGGGAGCTGCCTGCACCTTAATTTCGGTTGCCAGAATATTTCCATTTACGGCCAGTTTGTAGCCTTTAGCATCGCTTGTACCAATGCTAACATTACCAGTGCTATTAATTCTTAATTTTTCAGTAAGTTCAGTTTGAATACCACCAGTAGAGGTACTAAAAACGAGGTCCATCGATTGAACCAACGCATTATTTGGCTGGTAGCTATTGATCCTTTCTGCCCGGATACGCGCACCTATCTGATCGACCTGAATATCCCTCCAGGTATAGAAATCCAGATTGTATCCACCTGTACTAGCTCCTACTGGCACATTTATGTTACCCTGAACATTCGGACTTCCAATTTTAATCGCGGACTCGGTTAAAGAAGCGTTAATATGTAGTTTAGCGGAAGGATCCGTAGTACCAATACCAACATTGCCTCCAGCCTGAATCGTCATATATCGCGTTCCATAATTATCCCATCCAAACAATGGACGGTTATTTACACGACCACTACTAAGCCTGGAATCAAAAACTATCATAGGATTAGTACCAATATCATTTACGCTGTTTGTTTCTCCAAGGAAATAAAGAGAAGTTGTATTAGAGGAGTTTACAGCCCCTTTAATAGCGGGCATAAACATATTTGTACCTCCTGTTGAATTCAACACTTCCATATAATCGTTCGCCGCGTCGGAAACTTTAAATTTCATTAAACTTTCTCCCCCAACTGCGGCCGGAGAAAGAACCTCCAATTGAGAAACTGGGGTAATTGTTCCAATTCCAACTTTTCCGGATGCGGGAAGTAAATTTTGCTGGCAGTAGGCAATGTTGCACGTTAATATAATTGCGGCGTTAATAAATAGCTTTTTCATGGGATTTAATTTTTAACTTCATTCGATTTATATCTTTCTGTTGTTCACTAGCTTGCGCTTTAAGACCAATAATTTTACTTTCTTGAGCTGATCTTTCCTCACTGTTTTTTTTCTCCATTTGAATCAGATATAGTGTCAGTTCTTCAATTTTCTGAAGTAACTTTTTATTCATCTCCCCTAAATCAATCCCTTCCGATTTCACCTCCACAGCAGAAGGAATCCCAGGCAAGTGTCCCTTCTCTTTGATGTATTTTTTCGTTTCCTGAAGACTTGTCAGCTTGTAATCACCTTTAAATACATAATCCGGCCAGGCAGACTGTAATTGAACTTTGACAGATTCGGCAATCATATTACCCGCTACAGCGAGTTTATAACCTTTTGGATCGGTTGTACCAATTCCAACATCTCCATCACTTGTTATCCTCATCCTTTCATTTAATTTTGTATAGAGGGTTAAAGGATGGTTTGAAATTGTTCCGACAATACCTACAGTGGTCCCTCCGGCACCAAAGAGTGTGTTTACTGTGTTATTTTCAACTGTCAGATAAGCATTTAGATTACTTGGTTCTACAACAGAAATTTTATTAGACGGTGTTTTTGTTCCAATACCAACATTTCCTCCCATTAATGTCAGTTCATCTTTATATCCTCCGTAATAAGAACTTAAGACCAATCTCGATCTTGACTGTTCTCCCGAAGCATAATCTAAATAGCTCTTTATTCTTGGGCCCGGATGATTGTTGTTATAAGACGAAAATGAAATTCCTACTCCACCCCCAACAAAATTTTCCATATTTCTTAGGAATATGCTTCCAGTAACATCTAATTTTTCTACTGGAGTAACATTACCTATCCCTACATTTCCAGTGGCTGGAAAAATATTCGTTTGAGCCTTTCCTATTACTCCAGTGAATAAAAGGAATGACAAAATCTGTATTTTCTTCATATTATCTTTTTTGAGCAGCTTGTTCAAGTTTCTCTATTCGTTTATTCAATGATTCATTTTGATAATCTTTTTGAATCAGATATAAAGTCAGTTCTTCAATTTTCTGAAGTAGCTTTTTATTCATCTCCCCTAAATCAATCCCTTCAGATTTTACCTCAGCAGCAGAAGGAATTCCAGGCAAATGGCCTTTTTCTTTGATGTGTTTTTCGGTTTCTTGGAGACTTGTGAGTTTATAATCGTCTTTGAATACATAATCCGGCCAGGCTGATTTAAGCTGAACTTTTACAGACTCCGCAATCATATTACCCGCTACGGCAAGCTTATAACCTCTTGGATCGGTTGTACCAATTGCTAAATTTCCATTCGAAATGTAATGGTTCCCGTCACCCGTAACCATTAAATTCTTAGAAGAGCTCAAGTTATTATCAAGAATCGACGGAGCTGAAAAACTCGGAATCGGTGTTCCTGCAGGTGCCACATTAACCTTAATCTGGTTTAAATCAACAACCTGTTCTACCTTATCCTGCAAATAAGTTAATTTAACTATGTAGGTAGAATAGTCCTTTACATCAAGGTATACAGGAAGCGATTTGTTCACATAACCTCCAAGTGAAGTAGTTAAATCTGATGTCGGTCCAATCGATATTTTTGCATCATGCCCTATACCTGCCGACTCTACCAATTTAAGTGCAGGTGTTCCACTATTTGCCCCTTGCCCATAACCATTTTCAAGTATGTATTTCTCATAGCCGGTCTTGTAAGACCTGTTAAATAGCTCTATGATTACTAATCCCCCGGACTGCCAATGGAAGGAGTTGTATCCTATTCTTGCAATCTCATACCGCATAGCCTGGTCGTTAACTGCACTCAAAGAATTTGTAACGGTTGTTCTGAGTCCGTTCTGGTCTGTTGAACTTTGTGAAAATCCCTTGAACCAGCAGGTCAGTAAAAAACAAATGGTTAGTATCTTTTTCATAATTTATTCATTGATCATCTAATTAATTTCTGGCAGCAATACTAAACATCTTCAGTGCGACCACACTGCACTAAAGTTTTTTTTGAAAAAAAATTTTCGGCATCAGAAAATCTGGGCAATAAGAATCCTATCCCGAACGTATTCAGGTGGGCAACCTCGTTTAATCGCTCGTTAAGAGCGGTTTATATCAGGCTAGAAAAATAGTCCATGACCTGCGAAAACTCTATATTTAATAAAAGCGTCAAAATAAGGGACCCTCTAATCGATCTTTTTAAGATTTCTTTTATTAAGGCATCATTATATTTCTTATACGCGAAAAGAAAAAGTCCCTCTTCGGAATAGAAATACGTTTCACGGAACCTATTGTAAGCAATAGGCGCATCCATGTAGTCCCTCATAAAATTTAATGTAAAAAAGAGCGTTCTGCGGGAAACCCCCAGTCGTTCTGCCAGGGCTTCTGGCGTTCCAGTTGATTTTTGACGGATTAATAAATCCAGAGTGATTACTCGTGTCAGATCAATTTTCATAATCGGAGCGATTTAAAATATTAAAAATTATTACTCATTTGAAACATTGGTAGATACATAGCGATCAAGATCACCCCAACCACCAATCCTAAGAATATGATGATCAGAGGCTCCAGTAAACTGCTTAAAGTATTGGTTCTGTACTCTACTTCTTCAGTATACTGCATCGCTATTTTCTCAAAAAAATAGTCCATACGGTTCACCTCTTCTCCTACTTTGATCAGTTGGATCATTTTGGGGGGATAAAAGGGAAACGCAGACAAACTCTTATGAAGGGATTCACCCTTTAATATATCTTGTTCTACACTTAATAAAGAAATTTCAATGGGATAGTAGTTGATCATTTGGCGTACAAGAGCAATTGACCTGAGGAGTGGTGTATCAGTGCTGACCAACAAACGCATGGTGTTTGCAAAGCGTGCCAGGTAGACTTTTTTCACCAGATCTCCTATAACAGGTAATTTCAATATAAGCCTTGAAGAGAGCTTCCTAAAAACATTGGTTTTCCGCTTAAAGAGGTATAACACTGTTCCAGCTGCAAAGAAAAGTAAAATCAGGAGAAAATAACGATCAAACCAGCCAGATATTTTGATAATTAATGCAGTGATCCAGGGTAATTTTCCACCAAATCTTAAAAACACATCTGCAAACATGGGAACAACAAACTTGATCATGAAAAATACGGCACCCATAGAAGTGCAAAGAACAATGACAGGATAAGATACTGCACTCACAATTTTCCGGCGTTGCTGGATCTTACTTTTATAATACCTGGCCAGATCGGTGAGTACCTCGCCGAGTTTACCTGTTTCTTCCCCTATCTTGAGGCTATAGTATTCATAATCACTAAATTTACCGGTCTCTTTTAAAGACTCAGACAAAGCAAGACCTGATAAAATCTGCTTTCTGATGCCTTCAAACAGCGTTTTATCTTTGGCTTGTTCCTGATCTACCAGGATCAGATCTAATGCAGAGCGGAGATCGATACCAGACAGCAATAATGTACTGAGTTCAAGATAAATACTCTCCTTCTTTTTATCGGGAACTTGTGCGCTGCCAAAGCTGATTTCTTTATTCATAAAAGAAAAGAGTCCGGAGCTTTCTTTTACAGGAGTAACTGGTTTGTTTTTCTGATATCTGGAAATGTCTATTGAGGGCATAATTATTCAAATAAGTCGTTACTGCTGTATTTCTTGTTGTAGATATAGGGAATGTTGCGGCCTTCGGCCATCACTGTTATTTTAACCTGATCAATTCGGTCGCCACTTTCTGCTTCCTTGCTTTCAAAGGAAGCGTTGCTGATCTGTGCGTGTATTTTAAACGTGTCTGTTTTGAGGTCAAACTGGCTTCGCATCAGCCTTTCTTTATCGAAAACATAGACAATATGCCCTTCTTTAAGGAGCAGGTCCATACCACCTTCGGTCTTCCTGATCTGGCTGGCAGAAAAGAAGTCCGTCCGGATCAATTGATCTGCAGTCATCAAATCGGCCATTTGATCTTGTTTGACCGAGTAATCAAAATAGGACTTACTGACGATGCGGTAAATGGTGTAGGTCATGGAAATGGCTATGGCTGAAATGAGCATTGCAATGGTAACCTCCATCAGCGTGAATGCAGGCAGACGCTTATTCATGCGCTTCCTCCTTATCCTTCTGAATAATACGGTGATAGGTGCCTATATTTTTACCATTACGGCTAAAAGTTACGGTACACAGAAAAACATCAGTATAGCCGGCATAGGCTTCTGTTTTCTTCTCTATTTTTGTGCTGTCTGGAAGAACTGCACTGTCCTGTTCCTTTTCTTCAAGGCTGTTTTGAAAGTAGTTTTCTGCTGTTGCGCGTAAATACTGCTGTTCTGCAGAGGGTGAAGACTGCACCACATTGGCATAGATCTGTGCGGCCATAACGAATACGATTAAGATGATGACCATAGCTACAATGACTTCAAGCAAGGTAGAGGCCTTTAATTTTTGCAGTTTTAGTTTAGCCATTTGAGTATTTGCGGGTTGGTTTGGTTTGCTTTGATCAGAAATGAACTCAGGTAGTAGCGGCTCAGGGATTTACGGTCAAGAGAAATGTCTATCAGATAGTTTTCGTATAAAGTTGCTGGGGTTTGCATAATAAAGCGCTTGGCATAGACCTTTCCTTGTACCCTTACTGGCTTTTCAAATTTGATATAGCCTGTTGCGTAAACCTCTCCTTTAACCAGGCAGTCTTTATCTATAGAAATTAAGGTTTGCAACTCACTTCTTTCCTTTTCATAACTCAACAGGGTGCCATAAAAGCGGCTTCCTTCGCCGAGTTTTATCTTTGACTGAGACGTCCCCTTCTCTGGTTTGAGAACTCCTGCGAATGAAGGGTAGCCAAGAACGCTGTGCTTGCCAATGATAATGGAATCTCTGGCAAATAACTGACAGGTCCCTTTAAATCCTTCTTCTATGAGGATTGCGGGCGCAAAAACTTGCACGTCCTGAAGTTGTACATCCCGGCCAATGGAAAGGATGGAATCTGAAATTAAGACCAGATGTCCTTTAAGGATCTTGTTGTCCAGTCTTTCTTTTCCTCCTTTTAAACGGTACACCTTTAGGGGTTCAAAAAAGGAATTGTTTACAGAATCTCCGGCGGGAATGGGCAGTCCGACTTTAGAAATAAACCACCGGCTTAAGCTGTCTATGATAGGCTGATCGAGCACTGGCAACGCTCTGCTGCTGTCTTTGATCTTTCCTTTAATGAGTTCTTTTCCTTCATAGCCTTTTCCATCTACATAGGCTTGCTTTAAGCCCGATTTGGGGAGTTCGCCGTTACCGATAATCTGGGTGCTTCCACTGAGGGAAAGCGGACGGTCTTCATCTGCCAGGTACAAAGCAGACTGGTCTTCGAAATCACTGCCGGTTAGAAAGCTTTGTTTAAGGGTATCGGTCTGCTCAAAGGCCTTAACTGTATTTAAGTCAAAAACACCCCATTTCCTTTTACAGAGTTCCAGGCTGTCTTTTCCTTCTCCATATACATCCAGCCGATTTAACGTATCTGATGCGATATAATTTTTTGACAACAACAAATTCATTCCTGAAGTGATGTTATAGTGAAGCCTTTCAAATCTCAGTTTCTTTTGTTGCCCAAGCCGGTAATAAAAGGCAACCGTAAGTAAGGATATAGAAATCATGGCCACCAGTATGGACACAATAATTACAATATAGAGAGCGGCGGCTTTAACCATTATTTATGGTGTTTAAACAGGTTTTTAATAAATTTTGGAACGATGCCTTTTCTGACTGTATCAGGATGCAGAACCTTGGTGCTATCCATAATTTTTACCGCCTTAATTTTTAAAGAGTCGTTTTTATAATGGCCTGTTTGGCTAAGTTTTCCCTGATGATCGTATTTCCGGTAGGTCCCGTTCTTTTGACCAGCACTCCAGTTGCATTCTTCTCTCAGCAGGCCTTTTTCATCCCAGCTTTTCCACGGCCCTTGTTTTAATCCTTTTGAAAACCAACCTGCTTCTTTGAGATTTTTATTGGCGTAGAAATCTTCGTAGTAACCATTTAGTAATTTACCGCTATAACCACCCTGACTGGACTGGATACGCTGACCAGAAAACCAGTAATACTGAAGGTTACTGAAAGCCCGGACATTTGGAGAGGGTTTCACATACGCAACGATGGTGTGGTCGGTATAGTTTACAATCACCTTATGGGTAATCAGATCTTTGATAGCCGTTTGTGCATCTGCAGGCGTATACGCCAACAGATTAAAGAGCAGTAATGTAGAGATCGGTAATTTTTTTGATGTCATTGTTTGATGTATTTTTGTTTCCCCTGCCAGCTGAGCAGTACAGAGTCTCTTTGATTTTTTAAAAGTTTTACCCCTTCGAACACTTCGCCTTCTGCCATCATCCGCTCTTTTCCATTGACCGACAGGATAGATACTATTCGTTTACTTACAGGGTTGGTGATCCGTCCGGAATATTGAATACCACTCCAGTTTAGCGGTGGAGGAATTGCAACAGGCGCCTTTATAACCGGAACAGAGGCCATATCAGATTTTTCGGTTTTCGAAGCAGGAGCTGCAGTTCCGAGAAAGGGATCTCTGTAGTTTAAAACAAGTTTGAAAGTGTCGGTCTTTACCGTGTATTTGTCATAAGGTTCATGGTCTGCTTTAACCGTCATGGATGGAAAAATGTCCTGATCTTCCTTTTCTTTAAAGAAGATCTTATACAAAATAATACCCCATACCCCTGCCACCGCGCAGAGTAATAGATAGGTAAGTTTCTTATTTTTTACCTGTTGCATGGATTTATTGTATTACAAAGCTTCTTAATTCACCTTTGGCGCTGGTATTACCAGCGTCGTCTACCGCCTTCACTTCCCAGGAGATTTTTTCACCGCTGGTTCCCAGGTTGAATACATAGGACAAGCCTGTCAGGGTTAATGGGAAAGTGCTGTTGTAGGCAGTGTTGGAATCGCCTTTATAGACGTATAAAATGTATTTTTTTGCGTCGGCAGAGGCGTTCCATTTTAAAGTAACAGGATTTGAAACTGTAGAATTATTGGATGGGCTATTGAGTACAACAACTGGTGGTGGTGTGGCATCGAAAGTGAGGTTTTGTACCACAGACCATTTTGATTCCAGTGTACCACTGAGTGCTTTAATTCTCCATTGATAGACTTTATCTTTAGGTAAGGCAACCGAGTAACTGACATTTGGAGTGGTTTTATCCAAAAATAAGGAAGCGGCATTGTCAAATCCGTTCCCAGTGGTATCGATCTGGATTTTGTAGTTATCGGCGCTAAAAAGCTTCAACCAATTGAATACTGCATTGGCCTGGTTGGTTACGGTATTGTTGGCCGGAGAAACCAGTTGAACTTGTTGTTCTGTTATGGAAGTTGGATAAATGGTCAGGTTCGCTGTTGTATAGCTGGTTTGACTGCTGCCGTTTTCTGCCCTGACCCTCCATTGGTAAGTTCCGGGATCGAGCGTGTATTTATATTTATTGGTTTTAATGAGTGTGTCAATAATCAGTTTATTGATCTGATCAAAACCTGGTGATACCACCTGGAGCCGGTAGTAGAGCGCATCTTCTGTGGTTTCCCACCAAAAGGTTTGGGTGTAGTCTTTTGTTTCTGTATTGCTTGCCGGTGCCAGTAGTATGACCTTCCCGTCTTCGATAGAAGGTTCTATAAATTCTTTGCAGCCTACCCCGGTTAAACACACCAGTAGAAAAAGGATGTAATTGCGTTGCCTCATAAAAATAATTGCGATTAATTTTGGGCCAATGTAAAACAACTCAGTGCAACCACACTGCACTCTGGAATTATTTTAAAATATTTTTTACGGGGGATTTTTAGTGAAAAACAGCCTTTAAACCATACAGAAGCCATAATTCTAAAAAACCTGAGCCCGACCATCTTTACAGACGCCGGGCTCAGGTTTATTGAACAGCCGTGTAACCATCGGCGAAGAGCCAAATGTTCACCAGCATTCAGCAATTATTTCCTTATTTCATATCCTTTACAGATAACACTTTTCCTTCTTTGATCACCATTAAGGGTGCAAATAAATTTGCAAAGTCTTTAAGTGGATCTGCGGCCAGCACCAATAAATCTGCCCGCATCCCTTCTTTAATCAGTCCACGATCTTTCAGGCCGGTGGCCAGGGCACTGTAATAAGTAGCACTTTGCAGAATTTCTGCAGTACTCATATCACAGCTATCGGCCAGTACTTTCATTTCGCCTAAAAGAGGAACATCGCCTTCTTTTTCCGGATAAACCCAATCTGTTCCAGTAACAATTTTTACACCCAGTTCATGTGCTCTTCTGGTCACAATAAATGCATTGTTCATTTTGTTATTACTGGCATGAAATACGGTAGGGTCTAAAAAGATCTCTTTCTTTTTCATTTCAACAAGTTGCTTATCCAGAACAGGCATGCTTATCTTGATACCTTTGTAGGCCTTTGCCCAGGCTTTAGATACATTGATCGTATCACCGGGCAGCTGGTCAAAAGAAAAGTCGTGGCTGTGGGACATGCTATTTACACCGGCCCGGATCGCATCGGAAGGTTTGGCTGGAAAAACGGCTGCATGACTCCAGGCCTGTAAGCCCTGTAAATGCGCTTCCTTTGTAATTTCTGCGATTTGCTTTGCGCTTAGATTTGCATATATTTTTATACCTGAAGCACCTGCCCCCTTTGCCTCGGCGATGGCCAGTTTAATATTCGTATTTGGGGTAATGGCGCGATACCATGGCGTTGTACCCAGATAGCGCTTTTCCGGGCCCTTTGCACCTTTTTTATATAGATCAAAATAGGATTGCCCGGCAAACTGTGCTGCATAGAATATAGCAGGAGCCTGAATTTGCTGCAGTTCACTCGCTCTTTGGTAAATAGCTAGAGTTGGTGCGTCGCCCGCCATATCCCTTACTGTGGTAATGCCGTGTTTGATCATATTAGACAACATGGGTTCCATTCTGGCACTGGTTTGTTCAGGCGTTTGGATCCCTGCGGTAGCCAGATGAACATGTGCATCAAATAAACCTGGCGTGATGTATTTTCCTGTACAATCAATTTCTCTGGAGATACCTTCCGGCAAAACTTCACCTTCTTTACAGATCCTGGAGATCACTCCATTTTGAATAATGATGGAGCCTTTAAAAGGGATATTTGTCGCTATTCCATCGAGTATGATTGCATTTTTCAATGCTACCTTTTCCACCATTTCCCGGTTGCTTTTTTGCCGGGCTGGTTGGGCAATAGTGCTCAGGCTTATAATGCAAAAGCATAAACCTGCAAACAGTTTTTTTGTCATGAATTGTGTGTTTCCGCAAAAGTAGACAAAATAAAGAGGAACAAAAACCTGCGGATTTTATATAAACAAAGAGCGCTCCCTTTGAAAAAAGGAAGCGCTCTTGTTATTTCCCCATCTGCTGGCGGTAAAACCTTTGGTTACAAGTTTTCGCTGTCTATCAATTTCACCTGCTTCCCCATTTTTTTCTGGATCACTTCAAAATGATGCAGCTCGTTTTGGCTAACCAGGGAAATGGCATCGCCCGCGGTATTTGCCCGGCCGGTTCTGCCTATGCGGTGAACGTAGTCTTTTGGCGACCGCGGCAATTCGTAATTAATCACAAAGGGAAGATCATCAATATCAATTCCCCTTGCCATCAGATCTGTGGCGACCAATATCCGCAGCTTACCTGACTTAAACTGATGCAAAGCCTCGGTTCTTGCGCCCTGACTTTTTTTACTGTGAACGGCTTTTGCGTCTAAGTTATTTTTACGGAGCTTATTCACAATTGCATCTACCTGGTGCACTGAGGAAGCAAAAACCAGTACCTGCCTCATTTCATGATGAGCGATCAGATGGCGCAAAAACGGCCCTTTCTTTTCCTCTGAGACAATATAAGCAACCTGGTTGATCAGTTCTATCGAATCTGCTTTCTCTTCTACCTCAATCACAACGGGTTCATGAAGCAGAATTTGATGAATATGCTGGATATCCTTATTCAGGGTGGCAGACAAAAGTATATTTTGGCGCTTTTTAGGCAAAAGCGCGATAATCTTGTCTACCTCTTCTTTAAAGCCCAGATTGAGGATCTTATCTGCCTCATCCAATACCAGGGTTTCAATACTGGAGAGGTGTACTGCATTCATATCCACCAGCTCCAATAAACGTCCTGGTGTAGCAACCAGGATATTTACACCCTGCAAAGCCATCATTTGAGGGTTAATAGAAACCCCTCCATATACCGCCAGTGTTTTAATCGACTCTGGCAGTGCCTGGCTAAAAGTCTGGAATACATCTTTGACTTGTACCGCAAGTTCACGTGTGGGTACTAAAACCAATACATCCGCATGGCGGTTTTTCACTCCAAAGCTTTTTTGCACATTCATTAACAGGGGTAAAACATAACTGGCTGTTTTTCCGGAACCTGTTTTGGCAATCCCTAAAACATCTTTTTTATTTAATATGGCCGGTATTGCGGCTTCCTGAATGGGCGTTGGTATGGTGAAATTCTGATCTTTCAGCGCTTTTGACAAAGCAGATGATAAACCCAGGGATATAAAAGGCATAGTACTCTATTTTTGTGTAAAAGTAGGTAAAAGAAGCGGAAAGCCTTCAGATCCCTAATTTTTACTCAGCTGATCGATGACGTGAACGAGCTTGCCAAATTCTTCCTTATCGTACAAACGGGTCAGGAACTGTATGTTACCCTCCCGGTCAATCACGACGTTCCTGGTTACGCCGGCTTTTTTGTCTGCAAATTTCTGAAAGATTTCTGCGCCCGGATCGAGGGCCAGCGGATAAGTGATTTTCATATCCTGGTGAAATTTTTGCACCTTTTCTAAGGGTTCATCACGGTCAACCCCGATGAGCACCACGCCTTTATCTTTGTATGCCTGCCAGATGTCACGCTCCAGATAGGGCATTTCCTTTCGGCAAACTATACACCAGGAAGCGGTAAACTGCAGGATAACAATCTTTCCTCTCAGCTCTTTGAGTGTTGTTTTTTTGCCATCCTGGAGGATCAGTTCAAAATCGTCGGGTGCTTTATCTCCAACTTTGACCAGATAGCCCCGGCTATCGCTGTTTGGGTTTTCGAATTTCTGTTCCTGGCTAAAACCTGCAAGGCTTGTTATCGCTATAGCGATGCTTAAAATAAATTTCTTCATATTTTTACAATTCTAATATATGGTTTTAAGGTGATCTGTTAATTTATTAATGGCGCTGGTTACCCGCTCAATTTCCTGGCCAGCTTCTTCATAATGTCCTTCCTCCAATGCTTCCCTAACACCTGGAATGGTTTTTACCCCATAGCCTGTATAGAATCCGGGAGCATAAATGCTATGGCTGTACCAGGGTCTTCTTGGTAATCCGGTTTCCAGCAATAGTATTTTTTCGGCCTGGAATAGTTTTTCATTGTTTTTACGAAGTGAGGCTGCATCAGTTTTAAAATTATTCTGTCTTCTTGTCAATTTAGATGCTTCGTAATGTAAAGAATCGGCAGCGGCCAGTAAAGGTGAAAAATCTATTTCAGGAACCGGTATTTTCCGTTTAGGTGCAATGAAATTTTCCTTGGGTACTGCTGCAAGACTGTAAATTCCTTTGTCAATGAGCTCGTTCTGCAGGGCATTTGCTTTCCGTTGAGTGGCAGCCAGCGCCACCAGTTCATCTACATAACTCTTAATGGCTTCAGATAAGCCCTGAAAATCAAAAGGCAATTTTTCTGTATCTGCTAAACGTAATACGGCCCTTCCCGCAGCTTGCGAAAGCGATACCCCATAGCTAAAATCCGGATCCTTAAAACGAATATAGTTGTCATAAGAATCATAAATAGAATGGTATTCACCCCCGCCAGCTTCTCCTCCAAAAGCAAAATTCAGGCTTGGAATGCCCAAATGTTGTAAAAAAGCAGAATAATCTGATCCGGTACCTAAGGCGCCCAGTGTATACTGGTTATTATCCAGGAGCTCTGCACGTTTCTGGGCTGGTGCTTTAAGGATTTCGCTTGCACGCTTCCGGTCAAATATAGAAGCTTGTGTGAATGGATCTTTTACCTCTTTGGCAATATCTGTAACCAATTGCGTTAACGCATGTGAACCACCTGCATTAAAAAAGCCACTGCTGTTTCCGTCTGAATTGATATAAGCCACTGCCTTATCACTCAACTCTTTGGCATGCATTTCAACCCATTCTGTAGAACCCAGCAGAGATTGCTCTTCTCCATCCCAGGCGCAATAGACCAGGGTTCTTTTTGGCTGGTAGCCTTCCTTAGCAAGCTGGCCAATGGCTTTAGCTTCTTCCAGTAAGGAGGCCAGCCCGCTTACCGGATCTGAAGCACCATTTACCCAGGCATCATGATGGTTTCCTCTGATGACCCATTCATCCGGGTATTCACTTCCTTTGATCTTGGCAATCACATCATAGGCAGGCACAATATCCCAATTCTGTTTAATCTTCAAATGAACCTGTGTTTTGCTGCTGCCACCTATGCGGTAGGTAAAAGGCAGTGCCCCACGCCAGGATGCTGGTGCCACCGGCCCGTCTAAAGCGGCCAACAGGGGTTTTGCATCATGATAGCTGATGGGCAGTACTGGAATTTTTAAAATGGTAACGGCATCTTTCCTGTCCAGTCGTTTGGCATTTTTAACAGAGGCATAACCTGGGGTCAGCGGATCACCAGGATAGATGACCATATCCATAACAGATCCACGTTGCACGGTATGTTCATTTTTGAAAGGGCCTTCCGGATAACCATCTCCCTGGTAGTAACCATCGTCTATCGGATCTGAATAAATAATACAGCCCACTGCACCGTGTTCATAGGCTACTTTTGGTTTGATTCCCCGCCAGGAGTTGCCGTATTTGGCAATGACGATCTTGCCTTTGACATCAACACCTTGTCGTTCCAGTTCCTCATAATCGGCGGGCAGGCCATAATTTACATAAACCAGAGCCGCAGTAACATCGCCATCTGCACCCCAGGCGTTATAAGTAGGTAACTGTCCCTCCTGCCCCGAAGTCGCGTCGCCTGGCACTGCCGGTTCTTTCAGTTCTGCGGTAAACTTAACCGGGGCAATCAACTCGAGTTGGCGCTCTACGGGTGTAGGAAATAAGACATAGAAGGTTTCAATTTTGGCATCCCATCCATAAGACTTGAACTGATTGTACACTTTTTCGGCCACTTCTTTTCCTGCTGCTGAGCCTAAATGGTGAGGTTTGGCCGATAATTCTTTGATTGTTTTCCCTATATTTTCCTTGCTCAGCAGGCCGTCAAATTTTGTTTCTATATTTTGCTGTGTGTCTTGTTGTGCCAAGGCAGAGCCCGAGAGAACAGAGAGGCAGAACATAGAGATCAGGGTTTTATTTTTCCAATACATATTTATTTTATCATCAAACTGGTTTTCTAATTTATTTAACCGATCCGCTCATGCCCTTGGTGCACCTGAAAAAATCAGCGCACAGCAAGTCTGCTCCCCTAATTTCCATGGGAGAAATTGACCATCATAAAATGTTTAAGCAGACTTATACAGCAGAACAGCAAAGGCTGTATCAGCAGTCGAATACCGCTAAAACACGGCTAAATGGTTTCTTTTTCATGATTGCTGGATTGGTTTCGACAAATATATATAATATCTACCTATTGAGTAGTATTTATTTGTATTTGTTATTAGAGCCCTGTCCTTCCAAGTTCAGTTCGGTCTGCTTGAGTTGAGCTATATAAACAGGGGAAAAAGCATCAGCAGTGTCAGGATTATTCTCTTCCTATACATTGGATAAAAGACACTCCAATATAACACTTCAGGGAAAATTTTGTAATTTTCTTTTTTATGGAAGAAAAAGAGAATTTCCCTGTTCTTGGTATTACTGAGTTTCGGGATGAAATGCAGTCAGACAGCAATTTTCAATACCATGAGCTTCATGGGAAAAAACGGATCGAAAAACCACACAAACATGATTTCTTTGTTTTTCTTCTGTTTGAAAGGGGAAATGGAATTCATACCATTGATTTTACTGATCACCAGGTTGCAGAACATCAATTACATTTGCTCTTTCCCGATCAGGTACACCACTGGATTTTGGATGAGCAAACCAGAGCTTATCAGATCATGGTGAGCAAGGCTGTTTTCGAAACCTTTGCCAATGCTTTGCGTTTTTCTTTTGTTCTTTACCAGCACCACCCGGTGATGAGTTTAAAACCGGAAACTTTCAAATGGTTGTTTTACGAGTTTAAGGCGATACAATATGAACTCTCTCTTAGCCCCACCATGTGGGAGATCATCAGATCACGAATAGAAATTATTGCGCAAATGGTGAGCCGGGAGGCAGAGCATGTGGTGGAAGATGTAAAAGTTTATCATGCAAAGCCCATCCTGTTTAAATACCTTTCTTTAATTGATGCTTATTTTAAAGAACAAAAACTGGTTGCCTTTTATGCAGAAAAACTGAACATTACGCCCAACTACCTCAATATACTCTGTAAAAAACATTTCCAAACCTCAGCGACTTCCGTGATCCAGAACCGGGTTATCCTGGAAGCCAAAAGATTGTTGCTGACTTCCAAGCATTCGATCAAAGAGATCGCTTATCACCTTGGCTTTCTTGATCTGGCCTATTTTTCGAAATTCTTTAAGCTTCAATCTGGAAAAACTCCACGCGAATTCAGAGAGCAGTTATAAATTATACAAGTAGTGGAATGAATTTTACTATTTTAAATCTTACTCAGGAGATAACTTTGCATAAAACGTATAAGTTATGGCCCCTCAATCAATTTCGCGCAAAGACTTTATTAAAAACTCTTCTATTCTGCTTGCTGCAGGCGGCAGCTTGCTGAGTTCAGTTCCTGCTCTTGCCACAGAACAAGTCAAACCTGCCACTACAGGTAAAGCAGTTAAGCTAAAGAATGTAAGGTTGGAAACTGGTTTTGAATATAAAGATGATGAGGTTAGCCATACCACAACCGATCTGTTCATGGTTGAAATTGATCATGGAAAAATTAAAGCCGTTTTGCCGAACGACCCTAAAGCAGATGCTGTTGATGCAAAAGGATTATTGATGCTGCCTGCATTTAGGGACATGCACATCCACCTGGATAAAACTTATTATGGTCTTCCCTGGAGGGCAAATTCCAGCAAACGCAGAACGGTGAAAGACATGATTGCTTATGAGCAACAGGTGATTCCGGAGTTGCTGAAAACTTCTATACCCCGCACAGAAAAGCTGATCGAACTTTTACAGTCTAAAGGGACCAATTATGCCAGATCGCACGTCAATATTGAACCGACTTCAGGCCTTGACTCTTTAAGACACCTTGAGCAGGCTCTTGCCAATAAAAAAGATTCCTTCCAGGCGGAACTGGTTGCCTTTCCTCAGCATGGAATCTATTATACTAAAACAGAGCCCCTGATGAAAGAAGCTGCTAAAATGAATGTGGATTTTATTGGTGGCCTGGATCCTTACAGTATTGATGGCAGTATAGAAAAACACATGGATTTCATTGTACAATTGGCTTTGGATAACCACAAAGGAATAGATATTCATTTGCATGAATCCGGAGAATCCGGAATGAAAACAATTGAATACCTGATCAATAAGGTGATAGAAAATCCTGCTTTAAAGGGAAAAACCTTTGTTAGCCATAGCTTCGCCCTGGCCCATCTTGATCAGAAAAAAACAGATGAAATTGCAGAAAAACTGGGAAATGCGCAAGTAGGCATTACCTCTACTATTCCTTTCGCAGGCACCATTATGCCTATTCCTACGCTGTATAAATATGGCGTAGATGTGATGGCAGGTAATGATTGTATCGTTGACCATTGGAGTACATTTGGTTCGGGAAGTATTTTGCAAAAGGTGAATCTTTCGGCCCAGCTTTATGGGTACCGCAATGAATTTGCACTTTCCCGCAGCCTCAGACTGGCGACACACAACATTCTTCCTTTAGATGACAAGGGCAATCAGCAATGGCCGAAAGCTGGAGATACAGCAGATTTTGTATTGGTGGAAGCCAGTTGTTCGGCAGAAGCTGTATCAAGAGTCTCTCCGGTGAAATCTCTGGTACACCGTGGAAACATCGTGTATTAAGCAGACAGGTACTGAACAATAGCCATTACAGGACCTTCAACAATTTCTACCTTATGATTGGTGAGCAAGGGGATTTGTGTGTAACCTCCTTTTTCCAGGTAAAAACTATGGCCGTCAACAGTGCATTTACATTTCCCCTGAAGGATCAAAAAACTCTCATATACGTCTTCGTGTGTTTCATCTTCAATATCAACAGAAGAAACGACCAGAACTTGTGTTAACCCGGGCTGCTCTCCTATAGGCTCGCAAAAGTTTTCGGCATGCAGGGCTTCAGGAAACCGATCTGTAACAAAGCGAAGCCATTTTTGAATATCTGAGTTTTCGTCAACAGGTCTCAACTCAAATGGAGTTCTACCAGTTTCCAGTATGCTGCGTTCAATTCTTTCCTGTAGTCCGAATGGGGGTTCAACGGCATGTACTTGTGCATACGATTCAAGAGCTACTTCGATAGTTTCTATTTCCTGATTAAGCTCAGGATATTTAGAAATCATATCCTGAACCTCTGCCCTTTCTGAATCATGGAGCAGATTCAGAACATAGAGTTCCAAAATACCACTTTCTATATAGGTTTGCAGGTTCAAGGCTTCTTCTTTGCATGTTTGCAATAAGTAAAGATAAGATCTTTTATCAATGGATCTGGAAATATTCGCTGTCCGGACGAAAAAGACTCATTTCGTTACCCAATCGAGTAGCCATTCGTTCAAACATCAATCTTCTTTAGGCGGCATAGCTGGTGGATTTCCGTCACGAACTGCCCTGTAGTGAGGCGAAAGAATTTCAACGCCTGCATCGTTAAACACATCCAGCGTATTTCGATACAAGTTGCTGTAGATAACGGCTTGTTTATTGGCTTCTTTAATATAGGTATTGAGCTGATAAGAGACATAAAAATCGTCCAGTCCGGTTTGTAAAATAAAGGGTTTAGGCTCTTTCAATACATCTTCGGTTCTATCGGCAGCCTCCAGCATCAGTTTATGAATGGTTGTCCAGGGGATATCATAGCCCAACGTCATTGTGTAATTTAAAATTAAACCCTCTCCTCCCTCTTTGGTATTGGTTGAATAGTTTATCGTACTGGAGGAAAGGACCGTAGAATTGGGTACCGTAATATCTTCATTTTTAATGGTCTTGATGCGGGTAACCAGCATTGTTTTCTCCAGCACATCACCTACTACATCACCTATTTTGACCCTGTCTCCTACTTTAAAAGGGCGCATATACGTAATCACCAGTCCTGCAACAATATTGGTAATGGCACTGGATGATCCAAGGGATATTAGAATACCCAGAAAGACCGAGACCCCTTGAAAGGCTGCAGATTTAGAGCCTGGCAAATAGGGAAAAACAATCACCAGCATAAAGGCATACAGCAAAATCCTCAGAATATTGAATGTTGGAATTGCCCAATCTTTATGAAAACCATTGATTATAATATGACCTCTTCTGATCTCATTGAAATAATATTTTACTGCCCTGATGACATATTTAAAAATATAATAGATCACAATTACCGTAACCAAATCTGGCAGATAACTGAACACCGCATTAAAAGCTTTGGAAAGCGGGCTAAGTATCCATTGCAGCAATGTACCTGTCCATTGTTCGGTTTCAGGAAAAATACTAAACAACAAGGGTAAGGATAAATAGACCAGCAGAATGATCACTATAATGCGTACAACGTTATTTAACTGGAGCAATACTTTTTCCAGATGTTGCGGCGTGAAAAGCTTAATCGTGCCCAGTTTTAACCCATTGACATATTTAGATCGATATTTGGAAATCAATCCTGCAGATCTTCTGAACAACCGGTTTATTCCATATATGACAAACCACAGGAATATAATGATCACTAATACCAGACCAATCCTTTTGAGCCAGTTGACCAGGCTGTATTCTTTTCTTTCTTTCGCTACGATCTCTTTTATTTTTCCGAGGTATTCTTTGGCAAGTGCTTCATTAGTTTTATTGAGCCACAGCCCATCCGTATTGGCTACAGATAGAATAATATTCGCTTTTTTATAGGTAAGTTCATAGGTTTCTTCATTCTGGTTGATCGCCAAAGAATCTGCATTATAGAAAGGATCTTCGTAAAGGTTCTCGATCCTTTTGGTGATAGATTCTGCACGTTCCTGGGCATTAAATGACCCTATCCCAGTATAGATATAGAACAGGGTATCCAGTTTCAATACGACCGGAAAACCTTTGGTTATTTTCTTCAGGGCCTGTATTTTTTTGACCTGTTCTATTTTCCGTATAGAATCTTTACTTGCAATCTCACGCAACTGCTTCTCCAGCTCTAAGGTTTTCTTTTTATCGCCAACTACGGTTTTCAGTTCCTTTTCCAGCTGGATTTTAACCAGCGAATCAATTTGCTGCTGCTGATGATCTTTGACTATGAGTGCCTCAGTAACGACTAAAGAATCTGTTTTAGTGGATTCTGATTGATTTTGAGCATGGACTGTTGCTGCGTTTAGAAAGGAGATCATAACACATAACAGGGCAGATTTGAGATTGCGGTTAAACATAGACGAATATTTTCAGTATTGAACAGGCTTTCTATCCAAATTTAACATATTAAACCACATGTGATGAAAATACTATTTTTTAAATTTCCAGAGTATAACGATCAAGGCCAGTACAGGGGTTAAAGCAAAAGCCCCAAAGAGCCATCTGGCCGCCTGTTCTGCACCTGCCATGCCTCCAGGATTGGTAATGCCTGAAAAATTGGCAATCAGACCTGCAATGGCAGATCCAAAGGTTGTACCCAACAATTGTACTGTAGATATGGAAGCGGAGGCTTTTTCCTCTTCACCTTTAGGTGCTGAGGATAAAACCTGAGTAAGAATATGTGACCAGCCCATACCGATTCCTGCACCAATACATACCAGCAGCAGACACATCAGTATAAAACCTGCACCACCAGCGTTTGCCGGATCTGGCACCATCCAGGAAAGTCCTGCCAAACCTGCAAATACCAGGACAGGCCCGGTGAGGATGACCGCTTTTACATAGCGGAGATTTAATCCAGAAAAAGCAATGGAACAAAGTGACCAGCCCAGAGCGATCAATACGGTAAGATAACCTGCTTTCAGCGGAGAAAAATTATGAATCAGCTGCAGGAAATAAGGAATGTAAATCTCCACTGTTCCTGAAAGTGTTAATAACACCACCACCGCATAGGTTGCACCAAGTAATGTCGAAATCTTATAGGCACCAGTCGGGAGCAATCGTTCAGAAGAACTTTTTTCTCCCCTGATCACCATACTCAGTAAAATCATGGCAACAATTACCCCAGCCGCATTTAAGCTAAGGTGCTCAGAAACACTCCCTGCAGAAATGGCCAGGGCTGCAAGCAGAATAAGAAGTAGTTTATAAAAAGGTATGGTTGCAGTGCTTAAGGATTTTTGCTGCTTAGGCAGTACAGTCTCTGTTAACACGATCAAGGATAAAGCAATGATCAACAGCGTCACAAAAGCATATCGCCAATGACTGTATTCAGCAAAAATGCCGCCAAAGAACGGGCCTAAGAAAGCAGAAACACCCCACATCGCAGACACCAGAGCCATCGCTCTTGACCAAAAGCGTTCTTCATATACAATACTGATCATAGCATAAGATAAAGCCACCAGCAGACCACCTCCTATCCCCTGAATAAAGCGACCGGCCAGGAGTACATACATCACTGGTGCAGTTGCACAAATCAGGGCACCTATAGCAAAGAGAACAATCGCCAGTCTGTATGCTTTTCTCGGTCCCATCTTTGCAAGCGTTACTGAAGAGACTACAGATCCAATGATCGCCGCCACGACATACATGGTGGTCGCCCAGGAATAGAAGGACAGCCCCCCGATATCTTTGGTTACAGAAGGCATGATGGTTGTTGCCAGATATACATCTGTGGCGTGTAACATCACGCCCCCGGCCAAAGCAATAGATTTTAACCCATTTTTTCCAGACAATAAAGCTGCCCAGCCCTCTTTTTCTTGTTCCTCAGGTTTCATACCTGCAAAGCTAACACTTCGCTATAATAAAACAAGTAAATACTTTGTTTATTGAACCTGGTTGACTTTACTTTCAACGGAGTTGCTTAACCAGCTTTTCTTCATAAAATGTAAAAGGATATAGGCTGATAGTACAACTGGAAAATAGGGAAGCAAAAACAAGCTATCATCAGGTTGTAGCGAGCTTCCTTTTACTTCCAGAAAGCCAGAACCATTCTGACTGATGTGTCTGGGAATATAGGTCTGCGCAAAGTTCCAGCCTAAATGAAGTGCAATCGGCAGACACAGTGATTTGGTTCTGATATAAGCTTCGCCAAACAGAAGAGATCCCAGACCGGTGGAAAGCACGGTAAATGTCATTATTCCAATGCTCATATTCCAGTGCAGGTGCATGATTCCAAATGGGATAATCACGACAGCCTGTGCCACCCATTTTCCGTAATTGTGGAGTAAAGTTTGAAATGGATAACCTCTGTAAGTAAATTCCTGTACAAATACGGAAATTGCACAGAAAAGAAAAGCTATTAAAATCTGAATAGGATCAATGTTTTTGGTCAGTACCCAGTGCTGGCCGGTTAGTCTGTTGGTAACCAACGCAGTACCCACCAACAGTATCGCACCTGCTAAAAAGCCAAAGAACAACTGCAAATAATGTTCTTTTTTTTGAGGATAGAAATTTAGAGAGGATAAGGTTTTACCTTCTGTACGAAGCAGTAACCAGGAAGTGACCAGAGAAATAAAAAGGTAAAAAAACAGATTATTCAGGACAGTATAAAAAGTTGTGGAGACAAATGTAGCGGCCCATAAAACAATGAAGAAGCTGGCTACTTTTAACAACGGATGTTTCATTTTCTTTTTTTTAAGCAAATAAAGCAGCACGGAAATAGACGGAAAAATAAATCCGACAAGAGCCCCTGTTTTCCCGGTGAATACTTTCAGAACAACGACGAAATATGCGCTTTTAAAGGATTTTTATCTGAGTTTGTCGTATATTTTGGCATTGTTGAATACAATTAGGGAAATTAGTGACCATGAACGCATCTGTAATTCTGGACCAGATATACAAAAACAGGAAACTCCATATACTGGCTCATGTGGTATTTTGGTTGTGCTTCCTGCTCCTTCGCTGGTATTTAACAACCATTTCCTTTAATGTGTACAGGGTTTTGCCCGGAGAGAATATTTTATGGCTTAACCTGGCTTCGGTTGGTTGTTTAATCATTTTCTATTATACGTTGGTTTATCTTCTTGTCCCTTTTTACGTAAAAAAGAAAAAATTCGTACCAGTACTATTCGCCGTTTTGTTCCTGATTATCGCTTATACAATACTGGATACTTATCTGGAAATGTATATAATCTCTGCATGCAGTACCTGCAAACAGATCATGCAAAAACACAATGCAGATTATTATGAATTCCTGCATAAGGATTTCTCTGATATAATTTTCAATAAGGTATTGAGTTTTGGTATGCTTATCGGATTGTTGTTTAACATTAGTGTTCCTCTTGGTCTTCGGTATGCAATAAAGACCTTTAAGCAAAACATCATGGCTTTAAAAATGTCCCGGGACAACATTCAACTGGAATACAACTTTTTAAAGGCACAAATTAACCCTCATTTTTTATTCAATACACTGAATAATATTTATGGCCTGGTATTACAGGATAACAAAGAAAAATCAGCAGCTTTAATTGCAAAACTTTCTGAATTTATGCGCTATACCTTGTATGAAGCAGACCAGGAAAAAATGCCCGTTCAAAGAGAGATTGAACTTATAGAGGATTATATTGAACTGGAAAAAATACGGTTAAATTTTACGAAAACTGAATTACAGGTTCATATGGGTAAGATGATCCTTTTGATTCCGCCTCTTTTATTCATTCCCCTGGTGGAAAATGCTTTTAAGTTTTGCCCGGATCAAGCCGGATCGGTGATTGAAATAAATTTTCAAATAGACGGCAAACAACTGGTCTTCAAATGTACCAACAGCATTACAAAAATCAATGTAACAGCTCAGGAGGATGGCGGGATCGGATTACAAAATCTAAAAAAAAGACTGGAACTTTACTTCCCGAACCAACATCAATATAAAGTTGTGGTCACTGCAACACAATATATTACAACCTTAATCCTTGAATTATGAATTTAATCAAATGTATGATTGTTGATGATGAACCGATTGCCAGAGATATTCTAAGTCAGCATATCCAGGCGACGGAAGGGCTTCAGCTTGTAAAGACTTGTATGCATGCTGTAGAAGCTTATGAAGGCTTACATGAATTCCAGATAGACCTTGTATTTCTGGATATCCAAATGCCTTTGTTGACGGGAATCGATTTTTTGAAATCTCTTGCACATCCGCCATTGGTGGTATTTACAACGGCCTATAGAAACTATGCATTGGAAGGATACGAGTTCAATGTAGCAGATTATTTGCTGAAGCCAATTACCTATGAAAGATTTTTACAGGCAGTTCAAAAAGTAAGATCCAGAATAGTACAGCCCAAAACAATGGAGGAAGTAATTCAAAAACCACACTATATGTTTATCAAATCAAACGGCAAACTGATCAAGATTGATTATCAGGACATCTTATATCTTAGGGCAGACGGGGATTTTACCTGGTTTAAGGTACAGGAAAAAGAAATCTTCGCCAGTGTTTCTTTAAAAGATTTTGAAGAGCAGAACACTTATCCCTCCCTGGTCCGGATCCATCGTTCTTTTATGGTTAACCTGGCCAGAATCGATGCCGTTAAGGGAAATATGGTCGAGATCAATAAAGAAGATATTCCGATTGGATCTATCTACAGAACCGCGCTTTTAAAAACTATGAGAATGTAAAAACCCCTTATCGACCAGAGCCAATAAGGGGTTTCTTGTTTTGTTTTATAAATTATCTCGAATAATTCGGAGCTTCTTTAGTGATAGATATATCATGTGGGTGACTTTCTCTCATTCCCGCCGCAGTAATTCTTACAAATTTAGCTTTCTGCAGATCTTCAATAGTTGCTGCCCCGCAATAATGCATTCCAGCCCTCAGTCCACCTACATACTGGTAAATAACTTCTGCTAAAGTTCCTTTGTATGGAACACGGCCAACGATACCTTCCGGTACCAGTTTGGTTACTACATCTTCTTCATCCTGGAAGTAACGGTCTTTAGATCCCTGCTGCATGGCCTCTACTGAGCCCATTCCGCGGTAAGATTTGAATTTACGTCCTTCATAGATAATGGTTTCACCTGGAGATTCCTCTACACCTGCAAATAAAGAACCGGCCATAATAGAGCTTGCTCCTGCTGCAATGGCTTTAACAATATCTCCGGTTTGCTTAATCCCACCATCAGCAATAACCGGAATTCCTGTACCAATCAAGGCTTGTGCACATTCGAAAACAGCATAAAGTTGAGGAACACCTACACCAGCAATAATTCTTGTGGTACAGATAGAACCCGGTCCAATACCTACTTTTACGGCATCTGCACCTGCAGCTGCTAAAGCTCTTGCTGCATCTGCTGTTGCTATATTTCCGGCAATGACCTGCAAATCCGGGAACCTTTGTTTGATGGCAATAACCATATCAATTACCCCTTTGGAATGTCCATGGGCAGTATCAACGGTCACGACATCTACACCAGCCTGTACCAATGCAGCTACACGGTCAATATTGTCTGCAGCTACACCTACCGCAGCACCTACACGTAAACGGCCTTTTTCGTCTTTACAGGCTTTAGGGTAATTTTTATATTTCTGGATGTCTTTAAAAGTAATTAAACCTGCCAGATGGCCATCTTTACTGATTACCGGAAGTTTTTCGATTTTATAGTCCTGCAAAATCTCTTCCGCCTGCAATAAAGTTGTTCCTTCTGCTGCAGTGATCAGATTTTCGCGGGTCATTACTTCCGCAACAGGGCGGTTCATGTCTTTTTGGAAACGTAAGTCTCTGTTGGTAATGATTCCAACCAATTTATTATCTGCATCGATCACCGGAATACCTCCGATTTTGAATTCTTTCATAATCTGGAAAGCATCTGCTACCGTGGCATCTTTACGAAGGGTGATGGGATCCTGGATCATTCCGCTTTCAGAACGTTTTACCTTTCTAACCTCTTCGGCCTGACGTTCGATGCTCATATTCTTATGAAGCATGCCAATTCCACCCGCCTGAGCAATGGCAATGGCCAGTCCAGCCTCCGTAACGGTATCCATCGCGGCAGAAACTACAGGAACATTTAAGCGTATTTTTTTGGTAAGATAAGTTCCGGTATCCACATCGCGTGGCAAAACTTCAGAATATGCGGGTACTAATAATACGTCATCGTAAGTTAGTCCTTCAGCTACAAATTTTTGGGGATCGAGTTGCATAGCAAATAATTATTAAGAGTTACTATTTGCCGGGCAAAAATACGATTATATCTGCTATTCTGCAATAGCAATGTGAATATAGATCGTTTTGATGAAAAGTTTACAATTGAATTAAAAAAATGAGCATGTCACCACTTTGAAGATTTCTTTGTTTTACTATTGCAGACATAAGGGCAATTATTTGTTTTTTTTTGCAAATCAAATGTTGTTAATAGGAAATGTCCCTTAAATTTATGCTGCTCAACTAAAGCTTTCCAGGTCCGGAAGGCTTTTTTTATTTGCAACCCTCCTGCTGCACTCCTGCCTTATTTTACGCTA
Organism: Pedobacter nutrimenti; assembly: GCF_032678445.1. Taxonomy (GTDB): domain Bacteria; phylum Bacteroidota; class Bacteroidia; order Sphingobacteriales; family Sphingobacteriaceae; genus Pedobacter; species Pedobacter nutrimenti_A. Next base: position 559,081 of record NZ_JAVTSQ010000001.1, on the reverse strand, counting down.
AAAATTATATTTTTGAGACACACAAATGTAAATAAGGAATTTAACAATCTATATTGCAGGCAAATATGAAAGACAAGGAGCAGACTAAACAAAAATTGATATCCAGTGTTGGTGCAATTATCAGAGCAAAGGGTTATCATGGCTTAGGCGTTAATGCCATAGCCCGAGAAGCAGGAGTAGATAAAAAATTAATTTACAGATACTTTGGAAATGTTGACACCTTAATTGAAACCTATGTGGTCCAAAAAGACTATTGGTTGTCCTTCAATAAAAAAATTGAAGAATCAATTGAAAAAATTACCCGTAAAGATGATCTGGCCTTGATCATTACGACCATATTCGAAAAGCAGTTTGAGTATTTCTTTGATGAGGAAGAGATGCAAAAGATCATCCTCTGGGAAATATCCGAGAAAACTGAACTGATGAACAGTCTTTGCAGGGTAAAGGAGAATTTTGGCGACAAGCTCTTTGCGGAAACAGATAAATTCTTTTTAAACTCCAATGTAAACTTCAGATCGATCAGCGCCTTATTGGTGGGTGGCATTTATTATCTGATCCTTCATTCCAAGAAAAATGATTGCAAAGCCTGCGGCATTGATATTAATACAGAGGAGGGAAAAAACGAGATCAGGAAAGCCATCAGGCAAATTGTACACTGGTCGCTTAACTTGCGAAATGAACCTGTCGGGACCTATATGCCTGATTTTACGGAAAGTTTCAAATAGCACTCAACAACATCAGCAGTACTGAGGCGTAAAAAATCATCTGCGAAGATTTCTTATCTTAGTTGCTTAATCAGATAACTTCATGAAAACATCTTTTAAGTTACCATTCATTGTACTTCTGGCTATAATGGCCTCCTGTAATAAAGGTGATCAGAAAAGCAATCCCTTTTCTGTAAAGAGCAAACTGCCCTACCAGGCACCGGAATTTGACCAGATCAAAGACAGTGATTTTAAACCTGCATTTGAGGAAGGGATGAAAATACATCTGGAAGAGATCCAGAAGATTGCAGATAATCCCCAGGCCCCTACTTTTGAGAATACTTTAGTAGCTATGGAAAAATCCGGTGAAATGCTGACCCGGGTAAACCGGGTGTTTGGTTTACTTACTAGTGCCAACACGAATGATCAGCTTCAAAAGCTACAGGAAGAGATGGCCCCCAAGCTGTCTGCCCATGAGGATGCCATTTATTTAAATGCGAATTTATTTAAACGCATAGAAACCATATACAATTCCAGAACCACGTTAAAACTGGATCCGGAATCTTTACGCCTGGTAGAATTTCAATACCAGGAATTTGTACTCGCAGGTGCTAAGCTTTCTGACGAAGACAAATCCAAACTCAAAAAACTGAATGAGCAAGAAGCCTCTCTAAGTGCAAAATTTTCAAACCAGCTGCTGGCTGCAGCAAAAGCAGGTGCTTTGGTGGTGAACGACAAAACAGAACTTGCTGGCTTATCTGAAGGAGAGCTTGCAGCGGCATCACAAGCGGCAAAAGTTAATAAGGCAAAAGGCAACTGGGTATTGCCATTGCAAAACACCACACAACAACCCTCTTTTGTACAGTTGTCTAACCGTACCACACGACAGAAATTGTTTGATGCTTCCTGGAACAGGGCGGAGAAAAATGACAGCAATGATACTCGGAAAACCATTGTAGAAATTGCAAAAATACGGGCTGAGAAGGCAAATCTAATGGGATTCCCTAATTATGCGACCTGGAAATTGCAGGACCAAATGGCTAAAAACCCTGAGGCTGTAGATGCTTTTTTTAATCAACTGGTACCTTCTGCAACAGCTAAGGCAAAGGCAGAGGCTGTGGAGATTCAAACACAAATAGACAAACAAAAAGCTGGCTTTAAGCTGGAACCTTATGACTGGAATTATTACGCAGAACAGGTACGTAAAGCAAAATATGATCTTGACGAAGGACAGGTTAAACCTTATTTTGAATTGAACAAGGTTCTTAAAAACGGGGTATTTTATGCAGCAACACAATTGTATGGAATCACTTTCAAAGAACGGACAGATTTTCCCGTTTACCAGAAAGATGTAAAAGTTTTTGAAGTTTTTGATAAGGACAATTCAACGATAGGTTTGTTTTATTGTGACTATTTTAAGAGAGACAATAAGTCTGGCGGTGCCTGGATGGATAACATGGTTGGACAATCCAAACTATTAGGTACTAAACCCGTGATCTTTAATGTGTGCAATTTCACAAAGCCTGCCGCCGGCCAGCCGGCATTAATCAGCTTTGACGATGTGACAACTATGTTTCACGAATTTGGACACGCCTTACATGGGTTATTTGCCAGCCAGCAATACCCAAGTCTGTCTGGTGCCAATGTAGCCAGAGATTTTGTTGAATTCCCTTCGCAATTCAATGAACACTGGGCTATGAATCCTAAGGTTTTCAAAAATTATGCAGTTCATTATAAAACTGGCGAGCCTATGCCACAAATACTGGTAGATAAGATCAAAAAAGCAGGTGGTTTTAACCAGGGTTATGCACTTACAGAAGTATTGGCGGCAGCTGCACTGGATATGCAATGGCATAAACTTACCGTGAAAGATCCCTTACAGAATGCAGATCAATTTGAAACCTCTGCCTTAAAAAAGACACACCTTGATCTTTCTTATGTACCTCCCCGTTACCGTTCCAGCTATTTCCTACACATATGGGGCAATGGTTATGCAGCAGGATACTATGCCTATTTATGGACCGAAATGCTGGATCATGATGCCTTCTCCTGGTTTGAAGAAAATGGTGGTCTGACCCTGGCCAATGGTCAGCGTTTCAGAGATATGATTTTATCCAGGGGAAATACAGAAGATTATGGTAAAATGTTCCGGGATTTCCGCGGCCATAATCCCAGCATCGCTCCTATGCTGAAATACAGAGGTTTACCTGTGAAATAAAAATTAACGCTCTCGTTTTATTCTTCCGGTTCGGTGTGCTGGCGCAATTGTTTTGGTCCTTGAGGCCATATAAAGGCTGTAGTTTGTTTTTTCCAGCCCAGGCTTTTATAAAAATCACCTTTTCCGGGTGCTGCCGTCAGGGTTACAAAATGGTAATTTTCCAACAGACCATTCAGTGTAGTAACCATCATTTTTCCAAGACCATTTCCCTGAAAATCAGGATCAACAACAATGTCTCCCAGCATGGCATAATAACGGCCATCATCTATAGTACGTCCAAAACCAATAAGCTGTTCATCTTTGTAAATAAAGATTGTCCAGCTGCTTGTTCTAAATGCCTTTTCTATTTCTTCAGGTACGCGAACGCGCCAGTTCACTTTATCAAAAAGCGCACAAACATAGACCCAGTCTATTGCGGAAAGATCTGGATTGATCTTACTGGTAAATGCTGAACTTTTTACAGATACTTCCGGCATAGTTAAAGGGGCTGTTTCCATATAACGTTGGAGTTACATTTTAGTTTTAAAAAGTAAAATAAGTTAATTGCGGCAAATATGCAGATTAATTGAATTCCAAGCAACTGTGCCGATTATTTTTAAAGCGTTATTGATGAATTTTACCTTAGGAATCTGAAGCCAAAGGATTTGGAAAGACCGGCCAAGTGGTTTTGGTATATGCACTGCCGGAACCTTGTCTAGAATCAGCGGCTGATCATTTGCAATTTTATTTTCAAAATTGAGAATTAATTATCTATAATTGTGAAATTTATTTAATCGCTCTCTTCATGAAAAGAAAGATCATTCTATCCTTTTTTTTGGTTATTGGTGCAATAACTATCTATGCTCAACAAAAAGCAACTCCTAAAACATTTAAATACGGAAAGGTAGATCCTACTGAATTTGAAACTAAAGTTTCAGGTATAGACTCCGCTGCACGTGGAGTAAAGCTTTTTGACGTTGGAAAATGCTGGTTTGAAGTCAGCGCAAAAACAGGAAGCTTTGTATATGTATACGAAAGACATATACGATTCAAGGTTCTCAATAAGACGGGATATGACATTGCTGATTTCGAAATTCCGCTTTACCGAGGATCAGGTGGATCAGAAGAACAACTGGATTATATGGATGCGGCCACATATAACCTGGAGAATAAACAAATCATTACCAGCAAGCTGGCTAGAGATGCAAAGTTTTCTGAAAAACATGATAAAAACTGGACCATAAAAAAATTCACCCTGGCCAATGTAAAAGAAGGTTCCATTGTGGAGTATAAATACCGGATCAAATCTGATTTTATCTTTAATTTGCGAGAATGGACCTTTCAAAGTTCTGTTCCTACTATATATTCCGAATATGACATCCGGATACCAGAATACTTGAGATACAAAGTATCTGGAAATGGTTATGTCCCAGTGGATGTTGTAAAGCGCGAAGAGATCAATGAAAATTATAACATCCCCTCTTCGGGGCAAGAAAGAGGAGGAAATGTACAGGCAAAGGCTTTAGAAATGAAGTATATTGCAGAGAATGTTCCGGCGATAAAAGAAGAAAGCTACATTACTACTTTAGACGACTATATCTCAAAAATCGATTTTGAGCTCACTTCAACTAAATTCCCCAATAGTCTCTATAAAGACTACAGCTCAACCTGGCCAAATATTGTTAAAATGCTGATTGAAGACGATAACTTTGGACGTTTTGTAAAGAAAAACGGATATGCAAAAGCCACATTACCTTCTATTATAAAAAACGAAACAGATCCTCAGATCAAAACCCAGCTTATTTTTGACTATGTAAAAAACTCCATCAAATGGAATGACAGACATGGTAAGTATACGTCGGAGACCAATCCAAAAACCATATTTGAGAAAAAGGCAGGCAACAGTGCGGACGTCAATTTGTCTCTCCTGAATCTATTGACCGAGGCGAAGATAAGTGCGGTGCCAGTGTTGGTGAGCACAAGGGAAAACGGCGCGCATCCAGGTCATCCCCTGCTTGAAAAATTCAATAATGTTATTGTACAGGTAGCACTTGGAGATAAGACCTACCTGTTGGATGCTACAGATAAATATTTAACAGGCGACCTGATTTCCTATGAAAATCTGGCGCATCAGGGATTCAAATTAAATCTAGATACTGAAGCACCTTCTGGAGAGTGGATCTCTCTGGAGCAAAGTACAACCAGTAAAAACAACACCTACTATAACCTTGTTCTGAGCGAAGACAATAAGCTTTCTGGAACCCTATATTTATCTTTCAGTAATTATGCGGCCTTAAAACAACGAAATAAATTCACATCGGCTGTTAACGAGGCAGAGTTTATTAAAAGCTACAAAAAAGATAAACCGGGCATTGAGGTTAAGAATTTCAAGATCGAGAATCTGAATAATCCCGCTGAATTGTTAACAGAAACTATGGAGGTCAATATTGAAGACAATGTTGAAGAAGCCGGAAACTTATTATTACTGAGCCCTTTGCTATTTGAGAGAACTAAAGAAAATCCATTTAAACAAGAGGAACGGAATTACCCTGTAGATTTTGCCTATCCGCTTGAAGAAAACTACAGGATCACCATTGAATTTCCAAAAAACTATACGCTTGATAAACTACCTGCCAATGGTAAAGTGAAACTTCCAAATGATGAGGCCTCTTTTACCTACCTGTTTTCTACAGAAGGCAATAAAGTGGCTATTGTAAGTAAAATAAACATTTCCAAATCTGTATTTACGGCGGAAGAATATGGTTATCTGAAAGAATTATTTAAGAGTATTGTTGAAAAACAAGCTCAGCAACTGGTATTCAAAAAGAGCTAATTCAATGAAAACACTACTTTTCTCCATTCTGATTGGCATTGGCGCTGCTGCCCATGCTCAATCTCCTTATGATGTAGACAAAATTCCAGCTGAGCTGAGTAAAAATGCTTCTGTTGTTGTTCGGATGGAAGAACGGATCTTTGATTTGAAGACCATTAGTCATGCGACAATGACTTATAAAACGGCGGTTACCATTCTCAATAAGAATGGTGAGGAAGCCTCTTCTATGCAAGAGTATTATGATAAATTTTCAAGCATTTACAATTTAAAGGCAGTGATGTATGATGCAAAAGGAAATAAATTGAAGGATTATAAAAATTCTGATTTTAAAGACAAAAGCGCAACTTCTGACGGGACCATTTATGACGATGGGCGAATGAAAGAACTTGACTTTCTGAACTCGAACTTTCCATATACCATTGAATATAGCTATACGAAAGATTATACTGGTCTGACCAGCTATCCATCCTGGTATCCGGTTAGCGATTTCGGTTATGCGCTCGAGAAATCTGACTATATATTCAGAATCCCGGAAGGGATGACCTTTAAATACATTAAGAGTTCTGGTTTAAAAACAGATTCTGTTAAAATAAAGGATAAAACAGAATATAAATGGACTTGTGAAAACATCAAGGCATTAGAATACGAGCCATTTGCATCCGGTCTCAGAAATATTATGCCCTGGGTATCTCTTGCACCCAATGATTTTGAGTATGACAATTCAAAGGGCAATATTGAATCCTGGAAAAATGTGGGAAGCTGGCTTTATACACTCAATAGTGAGCCACAGATTTTACCCCCTGCTGTTAAAGCAAAAGTAGCGTCTTTAATCACCGATGCTAAAACACCCAGAGAAAAGATTAAAAGATTGTACAGTTATTTACAGTCTAACACTAGGTATGTGAGTGTGCAGCTGGGTATTGGTGGGCTGAAACCCATTAATGCAGATAAAGTAGCCGCTGTTAATTATGGAGATTGCAAGGCTTTGTCCAATTATATGAAAACCTTACTGAATGAAGCTGGTATTGCATCGAACCTCGTTGTGATAGGCTATGACATGCCTTCTATGAATCCGACTTTTTCCAGCTTGAACCAGGCCAATCATATGATCCTTTGTGTTCCTCTCCAAAAAGACACCGTGTGGCTGGAATGCACCAGCCAGCACAAGCCCGCAGGTTACCTGGCCAGTGGCTGTTCTGACAAGAATGTCTTGTTGGTTACCGCAGATGGCGGCAAATTGGTACGGACTCCTGTATATTCTCCCGCCGACAACTATCAGAAGAGAAGTGTTAAAGTAAACCTGGATGAACAAGGCGCTGCTGATGTGACCATTGATTCCAGATATGGTTGTGCGCAATTTGACGATCACTTTTCAATGACATTGAGAGAGCCTACAGAACAGCGAAAAAGACTCATTAATCAACTGGAAATCCCAAACCTGCAACTGAACAATTTTAGTTATGCCCAGCCGGACAAAGATGTTCCTATGCTAAAAGAGAACATCAGCTTAAAAGTTCCCCAGCTTTTAACCAAAGGAGCGGATAAAATGTTCGTTACGCTAAATCTGTTGAACCGCAGAGAAAGCGTTCCAGCTAAAGTGGAGGACAGAAAAACATATTTTTCTGTGCCTTATGGTTATCAGGACGAAGATGAGGTTACTTTTGTTATTCCAAAGGGGTATACGGTGGAATTTGTACCTAAAGAGATTCATATTGAATCAGAATTTGGTCAGTATACCGCAAAAGCAGTGGTCAAGGAAAATACCATTGTGTACACCAGGATCCAAACGATGAACAGCAAGAAATACAGTCCGGAAAAGTACAATGCTTTTGTAGATTTTTACAAGAAGGTCTATCAGGCAGATAAATTAAAAGGAGTATTGGCTAAGTTACCTTAGCCAATACTTGTTATTTTTTTCCAACAATTACTTTAGAGAATTCTTCGGTATTGAGGTATTTGTTGGCTAACAATTGAATCTGGGCAGCATCAATTGTTTTAACCGTATGGATATAATTATCATAATAATCATACCCTAATCCTGAAAAATGGATGTTTTTAAACTTGTCGGCGTGGGAAAATGCATTCTCAAGACTTCCCAACATGGAACCCAGCATGTAATTCCGTACAAGGTCCAGTTCCAGATCAGGCACAAGCTCTGTTTTTAAAAGGCTGATTTCCTTTTCAATTTCTTCCAGTGCACTGCTGCAAACTTCTGCGCCAACTTCAGTGGCAATAAAAAAGTAACCGGCATCTTTCATGGAAACCACCGCAGAGCCTATTCCATAAGTATAGCCTTTATCTTCGCGGATATTGGCCATGAGTCTGGAGCCAAAATAACCACCAAGCAAACAGTTTAAAACCTGAAATCCTGCAAAATCAGGGTGGGTTCTGTTGATGCTCCTGCTTCCCATTCGAATAGCCGATTGTATAGCATCGGGCCGCTCAATCAAAATCTCCCCTTTCGGTGCAACAGGAAATACAATATGATTTTGAACAGAGGCTTTATCGTTATTCCATCCACCACCAAAAATAGTATTCAGCAGTTCAAATTCCTTTTGCTCAAATTTACCAGCTACAAATATAGAGCAGTTCTCTGGCTTATAAGTCGCGTTATAATAGTCCAGCAAGTCCTGGCGTTGTAAGGCGTCGTAATCTGCAAGATCGATGCTTGCCCCATAACTTGATTGTCCGAAAATGGAATGCGCGAAATGCTTACGGGCAAGAAAATCATTCTTTTGAAGACTAACCTGCAGGGATTGCTTCTGGTTTTGTATAAAAATGGCCAGCTCCTGTTCAGGAAATATACTCTCATCCACAATCGATTTGAGGATAGGCAATACTGATTTCAGGTGTTTATTCAGGGTGTAAAGCTTGATGCAAGACTGATCGGCACCGTACTCCGTTTGCAGAAAAGCACCATAATAATCTACCTTGTCTGCAATATCTCTGGCGGAGAGCTGAGCGGTTCCATTATTGACCAGGTGGTTAACACCAATCGCCTGTAAGGGCTTTGAGGCTTGCCAGTTCACATTTTCAAATATGAACTCTATCCTGACCAGGTCTTGTTTACCGGCATTAATGGTATATACCTTTATACCATTGTCTAATTCCTGCTCTTGAGGCGCTATAAATTTAATATCATTAACCTGTTTAGATTCAGGTACGAGTGTACGATTAAGCATCTTTAGCGATTAAATAGTATAAAGTGGAACATTGAGATGGGACAAAAGTCCGTTGGGCAGCCTGCTGCATTTGCTCTTTAGTAACAGCAAGGTAGCGGTCTATCTCTGTATTGAGCAGTGCCGCATCTCCTAAAAGCTCATAATAGGCCAGATTCATAGCCTTATCCAGCAAACTCATTTCTGCAAAGACCATAATAGACTCTGATTTGTTTTTGACTTTGGTCAGTTCATCAGTCGTGACCGGTTCTGCTTTCAACTTTTCCAGTTCTGCCCATATGGCTTGCTCTGCTTGTTCAGGCTGAACACCTTCTACCAGTTTACCTTCAACCACAAACAGACCTTCATCTATACTGCTGGTAATATAGGCATGAATATCACTAAACAATTGTTGTTCCTTGAGTAAGCTGTTATACAAACGGGAAGATTGTCCCTGCGAAAGCACGTCAGAAATGAGGTCAAAGCATTGATAATCTTTGCTCTCTCTGGCAGGCATTTTAAAAGCCATATAAATGGCATTCAAAGGAACTTTGGCGTAAACTGTTTCTTTACGCTCTGCAGTTTGCTGGGGTTCTTGAGGTAAATTCCGAAGGTACTTCTCTCCCGCTGGGATGGGCGCAAACCATTTTTCTGCCAGTGCCTTTACATCTTCTGTCTTTACATTTCCTCCAACAACCATGATGGCATTTTGAGGATTATAATGTTTTTTAAAGAAGGCTTTAACATCTTCCATTTTGGCATCTTCAATCTGCTTCAAATCCTGACCAATGGTCGCCCATTGATAAGGGTGTGTTGTGTAGGCCAATGGTCTTAACTTCAGCCATACATCGCCGTAGGGCTGGTTAAGATATCTTTGTTTAAACTCTTCACAAACTACATTGCGCTGGGTTTCCAAACTCTTTTCAGAAAAGGCCAGGCTCAGCATCCGGTCGCTTTCCAGCCAGAATGCAGTTTCCAGGTTTACTGCCGGTAAAGTGATGTAATAATTGGTGATGTCATTGCTGGTAAAGGCATTGTTTTCTCCACCTACCCGTTGCAGGGGTTCATCATAAACGGGGATATTTACAGACCCCCCAAACATCAGGTGTTCAAATAAATGTGCAAAGCCGGTCTTATCCGCCTCTTCATCTCTGGCACCTACATCGTATAAAATATTTAATACCGCCATCGGCGTCGTATCATCTTCGTGCACCAGGACACGTAATCCGTTAGCTAATGTAAAACGGTTAAAGTCTACCATATTTAGAAAAATAATTCTGCCAAAGATAGGAATTTATGATTAGGCTAAATGTGATAATCTTGTGAAATAAAAAGAACAGAACTTATGGTATATTTGCAGTATGAATACTGCTGATTTATTACACAGGGCACTGCATTTTGACTTTTTGAGCAAAGAAGAGGGTGTCTTTTTGTACCACCATGCCTCCACTGCTGAACTGGCTTATGTAGCTAATGAACTGAGAAAAAAGCAGGTACCCAGTGGAAAAGTGACCTGGCAGATTGACAGGAACGTGAACACCACCAATGTGTGCATTGCAAACTGTAAATTTTGTAATTTCTTCAGAAGACCGGGTCATGACGAAAGCTATATTACCGATATCGAGACTTATAAGCAGAAAATAGAAGAAACTTTTCGCTTAGGCGGAGACCAGCTTCTTCTTCAGGGAGGACACCATCCTGATCTGGGCCTGGAGTTCTATGCCAATCTGTTCAAACAACTTAAAGAGCTTTATCCGGATCTTAAACTTCATGCTTTAGGCCCACCGGAAATTGCCCATGTTGCCAAACTGGAAGGATTGTCGCATACGGAAGTTTTAAAAGCGCTGAAAGAGGCGGGAATGGATTCTCTACCCGGTGCAGGTGCTGAAATCCTGAACGACCGGGTTAGAAGACTGATTTCCAAAGGAAAATGCGGTGGTCAGGAGTGGTTGGATGTGATGCGCGCTGCCCATCAGCTCGACATTACAACCTCTGCGACCATGATGTTTGGTCATGTGGAAACCATCGAGGAGCGTTTTGAGCACCTGGTTTGGATCAGAGAAGTACAAAGTGAAAAACCTGCAGAGGCAAATGGCTTTTTAGCCTTTATCCCATGGCCTTTCCAGGATGACGGCACTTTATTAAAGAGACTCCGCGGAATCAGTAATAATGTGTCCGGCGATGAATACGTAAGAATGCTGGCTTTAAGCAGGATCATGCTGCCTAATGTTAAAAATATACAGGCTTCGTGGTTAACCGTTGGAAAAGCGGTAGCGCAATTATGCCTGCACGCTGGCGCAAATGATTTTGGTTCTATTATGATTGAGGAAAATGTGGTTTCTGCTGCAGGTGCTCCACATCGTTTTACGGCTAAAGGAATTCAGGATGCCATTCGGGAAGCTGGATTTGAGCCTCAGCTCAGAGGCCAAAAATACAATTACCGCGATCTTCCTGAACACCTGGAAGAACAGGTGATCAATTATTAGTGATAAAAAAAGGAAGAGGGCTTCCGCCCTCTTCCCCATTTTAAAACTTAAACAAAAATTCCTATTTAATAAATAAACCGGCGATAGTCAATACATCTGCTTTTGCTAAAGGTTCATCAAAACACTCTGCTGCTGCCGCAGCGGTTATACCTGTATTTCCATTAATCCCAACAATGTTGATATTGGCTTGTGAGGTGGTGTTTTCACCTGCATAAACCGGGTCTGCAGCTGGCACACCTGAATCATTGGAACTTCCACCTGGCCCAAGACTGATCCATGGCTTAATGCTTACCCCACTTGCAGCACGCATATAACGAATATGAGCAGCGTGACGCGCTTCAACGGAATGGATTTGCAGAGCTGTGGTTAATACAGCATTGCCTTTCAACACAGTAGCCTGTCCTTTGTAGGCTCTTACGCCGGTGTCTTCAAAAGCCTGGGCAACTGCAAGAAAAGTTCCATAATCTGAAAAAACATTAGGGAATGTACCTTTCCCTGTATAGTCAAAATCAGTATAGGCTTTTACGGGTATCGCAGCGCTGCCTAATGCACCTGCAAGCAAAGCCACGTGTGCCTTTTCATGGTCACGAATGGTAGTGATTGCGGTGAGCGCGGCTCCGGAAAGAGCAATTGCACTTGCATTTACAACTGCATGGTTATAAAAATGATACTCCAAATACTCTAAAGTTAATGCGAAATTTAGTGTAGCAGTAACGTCAGAAGGCGTAGATTGTCCATAAGCCTTGGTAAACATGGATCCGAGTGCCATTGGCATCGCTGCCATCGCTACTTTCTTTCCCATATTATAAAAATCTTTCATTGCTGAACGTCTTGGGCTCAATCTCTCATAGATTTCACCATCAACTTTTTCAATTTCCTCAATTATATTTACGATATTCATGTTTTCTGGTGTTTAAGGTTATAGGTTAATCACATTAACTTTTGTTTTGATGTATTTTCCTGCAGCTGCAAGTACTTTGTCAGGTGTTAAAGCCTGATCTAAACCCGTTGTTGCGTCAACCACATCTGGTCCGGAAAAACTACCTGGAGAAATCAAATCCCGGATATAGGCTGCATGTCTGGCTTCTACTGATACAATTTTTCCAGCAAGAACAAGGTAAGCATCTGTTTTAATGCGAACACCGGCACCATTGTAAGCAGCTACCCCTAAATCTTCAAAAGCTTTTGCCGCGTTCAGCACACTTGACCGGTCAGTAAAGTTGATGGTAGAAAAATCTACCGCTAAACTTCCAATTGCGGCGGCACCTAATGCATTTTTAAAAAATTCACGGTGAGCAATCTCATGATACTGAATGTCCTGAAAATACTGTTTTTCAATAGCGCTAAATCCTGATGGTGGATTAGAAGCTACCTGTATATAAAATGCGGCTTCCAATTGCTCCAGCGCATACGCATAGTTCAACACACCAAAATCATCCTTAAAATCAAGTGTTACCCCCCCATTAACTGGCGGCATGTCATTTCCATGGTCTTTTTTACATCCTGCAGCAATTAATGCAATCCCTGCTGCCCCTGCTCCTGCGTATTGCAGAAAGGATCTGCGGTGCAGGCTGGCGGTAAGAATGCTGTTTTCTTTTTGCAGCATTTCCAACTCTTGTCCTGGTTCTGTTTTCATAGTTTCTTTTATTTAGAGTTCAATGGTCCTGAAACTTGCGTGTGCAGGTTTCATTATTAGTTTTTTAAGTTTCTATACCCATTTACGAGAGAAAAAATGATACGGTTTTTACATTTCTACTATTTTTTAATAAATTGATGCCATATATGCTTTTACTAAACACCATTATTGTCGATGACGAGGAATTTGCCCGTTCTTCCCTATACTTTTTATTACAGGAAAACTGTGAGAATATTCACATCTCCGGTATTGCAAAATCGGTTGCTGAGGCCCGAACGCTGCTTGCAGAACAAGAAATAGATCTTATTTTCCTGGATATAGCCATGCCAGGTGAAAATGGCTTCGAGCTGATATCAAGTGCACAGCACCGTCATGCTCATGTGATATTTACAACGGCTTACGATCAGTATGCGTTAAAAGCGATTAAAGCAAACGCTCTTGATTATTTGCTGAAGCCCATTGATATCGACGAACTGAAAGAATCAGTAAAAAAAGCGGTAAAACATATTAGCCTAAACCGGCAGAATGAACAAAATAATACGGCCCGCTTAAATCAACTCGCCGAAAACCTGAGTGAACGAAACGAAATCCGTAAACTTAGCCTTCCTAATGGGCAGAGCGGTTACACCATTGTAGACATCAATGACATCGTCAATATTGAAGCAGACAGCAATTATTCCGTATTTTACTTGTCAGGAAAGGACAAAATCACCGTTTCAAAAGTTCTTAAAGATTATGAAGAAATACTACCTGAGAACCAATTTGTACGCGTTCATAAGTCCAGCATCATCAACCTTGACTTTTTAAAAGAGTACAATTCCAAAAATGGTGTAGAGTTAACACTTAAAAATGGTGTAAAAATTGCAGTTTCACGTAGAAGAGCGAGTGAATTTGCTGAAAAAATCAAATTATATACAAATCATAGAGGTGATAAATAAAAAAAACAGACGGCATTCACTGTTTTTATGTCTTACAGTGTTCCTGATTATTTTCAGCACCTCGGCTTATGCTCAATCAGCCTATATACAGCATTATACAACAAAAGATGGTTTACCAAGCAATAATTGCTATTATACCCTTCAGGACTCCAAAGGATATATCTGGATAGGTACAGATGCAGGTGTTTGTCGTTTTGATGGCAACAGGTTTGAAAACTTCTCTATTGACGATGGCTTACCTGATAATCAGATTATCCAGATCAAAGAGGATAAAAAAGGAAGAATCTGGTTTGTGGCATTCAATGGGGAAATGAGTTATTTCCAGGATGGAAAGATCTACAACAGCCTCAATGACAAAAACCTGAAACTGCTCAAATTTAATGCTGTTGTCATTTCTATCTTTGAAGACACTCAGGGAAGAATTTGGTTTGGAACCAACAAAAATATACTGTTCAGATTTGATGGCAGCTCGCTGACAACCTATACCTCTGATGATTTCTCCAACCAGCTGATCTCCGCTCATATCAATGAAGATGCAAAAGGCAGAATATGGGTATACAGTGAACATTGCATCCGGTATTTTGAAAACGGGGTATTTAAAAGAACCAGCTATCCTCCGCTAAGACCCCTCTCCTACAAGACGATCACCAATTTAAAAAACAACCTCAATCTGTATATTGATAAAACTGGCCTTAATGCACAAAGCGGTGGGGATAAACAATTGTTGTTCAAGATCCCCCCAAGCATCATCAACGACAACCTAGGCTATTTCTATATCCACAATACCGACCTCTGGTTAAGCAACAACGAAGGTGTTTACCATTTAGATGATCATCAGAACATAACAACCTATTTAAAAGGTATCCCAACAGTACAGGTACTGAAGGATACGGAAAGCAATACCTGGTTTACAACAAGTAACGGTATTTACATGTTACCAAGAGAAGAAAACAGGATGTTTACCGTTGACAAGAGTTTTGGGGTTACGGGAAACAGTATAAAAAGCGTTACCAAAGATCAGAAAAACAACCTCTGGCTTGGTCTGGATTATGGCCATATAGATGTACTGAATAAAAGGACAATGCGGGTACAGCACATTGATCTTCAGGACAAAAAGACTTTTAACGGCATCAAAAAGCTACTGATAGATTCGGCAAGCGGCTCGGTTTATTTTGCTTCTGATTATGGTCTGGGCATCACCAACAACGAAAATCCACAAAAAAACATCCGTTATCTAAGAGAAGCAAACCATTCCTTTTTTGTAATTAAAGATTTCAGCATTAGTCCTACGGGTAAACTTGCACTCGCCTTATCTTCTGGTGTTGCCGTTCTGAACCTTAAAAATAAGGGCCTTGATTTTTGTATCTCAGCGCTCAAAGAAAATCATGAGTTTTTTAGTAACCGCTCTTATTGTACGTATTACGACCGTCAGGATAACCTTTGGTTTTCTAATATCAACGGTTTTTCGAAAGTCAACGCATCCGGTTCCTTCACTTATTATAAAAATGAATTGCTCACAAGAAGGATCAATGACATCCAGCAGCAGCAGGACGGCACATTGGTGCTTGCAACCGACGGCTATGGACTTATTTTAATCAGGGGAGAGAAAATCATCCATCGTTTTACTCAGAAGCAGGGCCTTTCCAGTAATATTTGCAAAAAAATATTTATCCGGAACAATCACATCTGGGTAGTGACCAATAATGGACTCAACCGGATCTGTCTGGATGGAAGTGCACCTTTAGTTGAAGCTTTTGAATATACCAATCCCCTGTTAAAAAACGATGTGAATGATCTTTACATTGATAAAGACACGGCATATTTTGCAACCAATAAAGGGCTTGTATTTTTCCATAACAGACCACACCGCGATTTCTCCGAAGCACCAAAAGCATTGATATCCGCCATTGTTGTTGGTCAGGTAAAACTCAGCACTAAAAAAGATCCAATTGTTCTTGATCCATCTAATAATAAAATCACTTTTTATTATGGAGCAATAGATTTCCAAAACCAGGACATTTCCTATCGCTACCGTTTAAAATCAAATGATGCATGGACAGAAACCAAAAACAGGCGCATTGAACTCTCTTCTTTAGAACCAGGAAAATATAGTTTTGAACTCTGTGCAAAAACCAATAACAGCAGCTGGGGCATTCCTGCCTCTGTCGACTTTGAACTTAAAGCACACTTCTGGCAGTCCTACTGGTTTCTGTTGATTTTATTTATTATTGCCGGCTTTACATTCTACTGGATCGCTGTTGTTGTTACGAAAAGACAGAAAAACAAAGAACAGCAAGAGCTTTTATTAAGAAATAAAATCCTGATGTTGGAACAAAGGGCTTTACAGGCTATGATGAACCCACACTTTGTATTTAATGTGATGAACTCCATTCAGCATTATATTAATACGAAAGATACTTCTTCAGCAAATAAAGTCTTAACAGGTTTTGCTAAGCTGATCCGGAAAAACCTGGAAATCTGTACAAAAAGCTTTATTTCTCTGGAAGAGGAGCTGGAATACCTGGAACTTTACCTGAGCCTGGAAAAGAAAAGATTTGGAGATAAGCTCAGCTACCGGATACAGGTAGACCCATTAATTGATAAAGATGAGACGTTTATTCCTTCTATGCTGTTACAGCCCTATATAGAAAATGCCATCTGGCATGGCATCATGCCAATGGACAATGGTGGTGAACTGAAAATTATCATTGAACAGGAAGAAGAACTCGGTTTGACCATCAGTATCATCGATAATGGCGTAGGCATAAACAATTCGTTAAAGAACAAAAAAACTGAACACGTCAGCAAAGGCATGAGTCTTACCCAGGAAAGGGTGAATCTTTTAAATAAGATTGAAGCAAATCCCATACAGATTTTAGTCCGTCAGAACGGAATTTCGGGCACTTCTGTAGTAATTACCATACCGCTTTACTAGTTTGCTACCGTTTACTCAATTATTCATACCACTTACTAATTTGGATATAAATAACGGCAGAAATAGCATTAAACTTGTTATAGATATTAATGCAAACATAGTTTGTAAAAATCGTTCTTATAGAATTGGCAAAGATATTTTAACCTAACCTAAAAAACTATCTCAATTCAGGTTTCATTTGTGTGTTAAAAGTGGTAAAGCCAAAATCTTTACCACTTTTTTTTTGAATACATGCCTCATTATCCAGTGATTGATCTCCAATATTTTTTTTTAAAAAAAGTTCTTTAGAAAAAATCTTTTTATAGTAATTTTGATGTACAGAAAAAGATGAGAAATATAACCAGGTTGTACTTCCTTTTTTGTAATTTTAATTTATCAAACAACACTTTTTGCATTTTATTTTTTTTGTAATGACAACTCCAAAAAAATCCATTAAAAAAGGTCCTTTAGATGAGTCTGAAGACAGGGATATGATCAATGACGATTCAAGAAATAAGAAATCGTTTGATGATGATGATGACGACTTTGATATGCCATTAGATGATCTTGATGCATTTGATGACTTTGGTGATGACGAAGACGATTATTAATCAAAATCTATTATAACTTATTTCTAAGCATCCTTAAGGGATGCTTTTTATTTTAAAACATTTCATACATGCAGGTCCTCCCGGTTCAAGATTCCAAAACGGTTAAAGAATTTTTAAATGTTGCCAGAACAATTTATAAAAACGACAGTAACTGGATTTGTCCGCTGGATAATGATGTAGAAGCTGTATTTGACAAGGAAAAAAATCCGTTCTTTAAACATGGTACTTGCATCAGGTGGATCTTAAAAGACAAAGATGGAGTAACCATTGGCCGTGTTGCAGCTTTTGTAAACGAGAAGAAAGCACATCAATATGAACAGCCCACAGGAGGGCTCGGTTTTTTTGAATGTATCAATGATCAGTCCGCTGCATTTAAGTTGTTTGACGCCGCTAAAAAGTGGCTTCAGGAACAAGGCATGAGCGCTATGGATGGCCCAATAAATTTCGGAGAGAACGATTCTTTTTGGGGATTACTCGTAGAAGGCTTTACCCCTCCCTCTTACGGAATGAATTATAACCCACCCTATTATAAAGATCTGTTTAATAACTACGGCTTCATTAAGGCTTATGAGCAAATCACAAATCATCTGGAGGTACGGAAGCCTTTTCCCGAACGCTTTACCAAAATTGCGAACTGGGTAGCCGGCAAGCCAGGCTATACCTTTGAGCATTTTTCAAAGAAAAAAGCAGAAAAATATGTAAACGACCTGATGGAAATCTATAATGATGCATGGAAGGACTTTGAGAATTTCGTTCCAATCAAAAAAGAGACCCTTCTGGAGAGTTTTAAGAAGATGGAAATGATTATGGATGAAAAACTGATTTGGTTCGCTTACATCAATGGAGAACCAGCTTCGTTTGTTGTCATTATTCCAGATGCGAACCAAATGATCAAAGACTTCAATGGCAAACTAGGCTTAGTAGAGAAATTGAAATTTGTTTACAGGCGCTGGAAAGGGGTCAACAGAATGCGTGCTATAGTTATGGGTACAAAATCTGCCTTTCAAAAGCACGGACTGGAATCAGCTCTTTTCATTAAATTAAAAGAATATGTACTTCCTATGGAGCAATACGATGAACTGGAGCTATCCTGGGTGGGAGACTTTAACGACAAAATGCTATCCATACATCAGGCAACAGGTGCCACCTTTGGAAAGCGACACCTGACCCTGCGTATAATTTTTTAACAGCTTCCTATTTCTGCCTGATTTCTTCATACAGATCGATAACCTTTTTTTGAAGTTTAATGATCTCTTCTTCTCTCTGTGACAATTTTTCTTTAAGGCTATTAATTTCCTCAAAATTTAAAGATTGAGGATTTTCGCCTTCTTTAGAGATGATGTCCATTGTAGAAACTTCAAAAAGATTAGCTATCTGGGCCAGTCTGGAAATATTAATATCTGTGATGCCAGTCTCTATCTTCGAAAATGCAGGAATAGAAATATTTAATCGTTTTGCTACTTCCCCCTGACTCCATCCATTTTTCTGACGAAGTTGTCTGATGTTTTTACCTATGACGTTCATATTTTTAAATTAGGTGTGTATTAAATGAGCATTAATTTAAGTATTCAACTCACGTGCCAGTTTAACCAAATCTATACCTCCAAAATTGCCTGAGCTCATCAAAAGTAAATTTGTATTCTTAAAATTAATATTCGATAAATACAATTTAAGTGTCGTCGCATCATTAAAGAATTGTAAATTACTATTTTTAAATGCCGTTTGAACATCTAAACTCGTAAAAGGTTCCATTTTTTTATGCCGAAAAGTTTGTTCGTCTATGTAAACAATTGCCAGATCAGCCTCATCCATAGTCCCCTCGTATTGCGCTAAAAAGGCTTTATTTAAGCTGCTGAATGTATGCAACTCTATACAAGCCACCAAATTCCTGCCCTCAAATTGAGACTTTACCGCCTCAATGGTCGCTTTTAACTTAGAAGGCGAATGGGCAAAATCTTTATAGACATTGGTATTGTTTTGCCTATGAAGCAATTCCAAACGTCTCGCAGCCCCTTTAAAAGAAGAAATGGCCTGATAAAACTCGGCAGAAGAGATTTCAAGCTGCTCACATACCAGTCGGGCAGCATTCAGATTCATTAAATTATGGTCACCAAACACATTTAAAGCCGTATTCTCAGGCAAAATATAAGTTATTCCATCTATAACTTTGTGTGGAGGAATATCATATCCGATCTTCTCGGCATCAGTTGCTGACTTGCTGACCAGGTCGCTTAATATTTTATCATTCTGACAAAAAATTAATTTCCCATGCGGTTCAATGGTATTAATGAATAAATCGAACTGTTGAATATATTCCTCAAAGGTGGGAAATACGTTGATATGATCCCACGCTATTCCGCTGATTACAGCAATGTTAGCTTTATATAAATGGAACTTAGGCCGCCTATCAATGGTTGAAGCAAGGTATTCGTCTCCTTCAATAACAATCAAGGGAGCTTCTTCGGTCACTTTCACCATAGTATCAAATCCTTCAAGCTGTGCACCTACCAGGTAATCAAAATCCCGCTCATAATAATTCAACACATGTAGGATCATAGAAGTAATGGTTGTTTTACCATGGCTTCCTCCGATAACTACCCTTAACTTATTTTTCGTTTGCTCATAAATATATTCCGGATAAGAATATATTTTAAGCCCAAGGGACCTGGCCTTCAATAACTCAGGATTATCCGCAAATGCATGCATACCCAAAATGACAGCATCCAGATCTGCTGTTATATTCGCTTCATCCCAGCCCATGTGTTCAGGCAAAATTCCATATCTGGCCAACCGGCTGCTTGATGGTTCAAAGATCACGTCATCAGAGCCTGTCACCTGGAAACCTTTCTTATGCAGTGCAATGGCCAAGTTGTGCATTGCGCTGCCCCCTATTGCAATAAAATGAATACGCATAATCCTTTACAATTCTTTATAAATAAATTAACCCTTTATAAAATGGGCAGCCACCCAGTCACCCATTTTCTTATGATCCTTATAGCTGATATTAAATTTTTTACACTCTTGCTCAATCATCTCCAGATCAGGTGTCTCATAGAACCCGCTAAAGAAAATACTTCCTCCCGATATAAGGACACCGGCATAAGTATTTATCTGATCAAGCAAAATATTACGGTTAATATTAGCTAAAATAACATCAAATATACTTTCAGGAATAATTTCCTTACCTCCACAGGCCGCCTCCAGATTAGTGACGTGGTTTAAAGAAGCATTTTCTAAAGTACTCTGATAGCAAACTTCATCGTTATCAATAGCCAAAAGTGTATTCGCTCCTTTTTTTGACGCTAAAATAGCCAGTATTCCCGTACCGCAACCCATATCCAATACTTTTTTTCCTTCCAGATCTGAAGACAAAATATATTGCATCATCATCGTAGTGGTTTGGTGATGTCCAGTCCCAAAGGCCATTTTCGGGTCTATAACAATTTCGTAACCGTACTGTGGTTGTGGTTCATGGAACGTCGCTCTGATATAGCATTCGTCACTGATGATCAGAGGTTCAAAATTTTTCTCCCATTCCTCATTCCAGTTCTGCGCTGCTATTTCCGTAACGGTATAATTGTAAATAAACTCGTCTTCAAATTGCAAAAGCACTTCGGAGAGCTTATTTTGATTATAGTCGTCAAAGTCAATAAATGCAGCAAAACCACTTTCGGTATCTTCAAAAGTATTGAATCCGGCTTCTGCAAGTTCACTGATCAACAAATCTTTCTGATATTCCTCTATGCCAGAGAAAGTGAAGGTAACCTGAATATACTGCATTAAGAATTGAATGTTTTAACGATGTCTACAAAATCACGTGATTTTAAAGACGCACCGCCAATAAGCCCACCGTCAATATCTTTCTGCGCAAATAATTCAGCGGCATTTTTAGGATTACAGCTACCGCCATATAATATAGTTGTCTTTTCAGCAAGCTCTTCTCCATATTTTGCAGCAATTTCCTTACGGATATAAGCATGTACTTCCTGTGCTTGCTCAGAGGTAGCAGTTAGTCCGGTGCCAATAGCCCAAACCGGTTCATAAGCAAGTACAACTTTAGAAAATTCTTCTGCACTCAAACCAAATACACCCCCGGTTAACTGCGTTTTGATGACGTCAAAATAACTTCCGTTATTCCGCTCATCTAGTGTTTCACCAATACAGAAGATTGGAATCAGGTTATTCTTCAATGCTGCTGATGTTTTTGCCGCAAGCAATTCGTCAGATTCAGCAAAATACTGTCTGCGTTCTGAATGCCCGATAATTACATATTCACATCCTACGGATTTAATCATTTTCGCTGAAATCTCCCCTGTAAATGCACCGCTTTCATTCTGGTGGCAGTTCTGAGCGCCAATCTTAACGGTAGTACCGCCAAGTTTAGATAAACTGTTTAAATGTATAAAAGGTGCGCAGATCACAGCCAGCTGTTCTCCTTTTTGCTCATCTCTTACCATATTTACAATTTCAGAAAATAAAGATACGCCTTCAGCATAGTCTAAGTTCATCTTCCAGTTTCCTGCTACAATTTTTTTTCTCATCTTGATTGTGTTTATATATAGTTATTATGCCTAAGCTAGCATTAATTAATGCTTTATTAAAAATGTCTGTAACTTTTTGTTAATTCAAATATCTCTGTTAAAATATCCTTTTCCGTTTGATCAAAATCTATTTCTCTTCTTTCGTATACTTTTTCAGCCGTCTCAAACATTTTATGAATGGCATATACATCAAAGCCCTGTGCACCACCCCAAGCGAAGTCGGGAATAAAATTCCTCGGAAAACCAGCACCAAAGATATTGGCACTTACCCCTGCAACCGTACCGGTATTGAACATGGTGTTGATACCACACTTGGCATGATCCGCCATGATCAATCCGCAAAATTGCAATCCGGTTTTACGAAAACTCTCTTTTGAATAATCCCATAGCCGTACTTCAGCGTAATTATTCTTTAGATTAGAGTTATTGGTATCTGCGCCAATATTACACCATTGGCCCAAAACTGAATTGCCAAGATAGCCTTCATGCCCCTTAGAAGAATATCCCCAAATAACAGCGTTATTGATCTCTCCCCCGACCCTGCAAAACGGCCCAATGGTGGTTTGGCCATAAATTTTGGTTCCCATTTTCACCTGAGAATCCGCTCCCAAAGCAAAAGAACCACGGATATGACTTCCTTCCCACACCTGGCTGTTACGGCCCAAATATATTGGACCATTAAGACTATTAAAGGTAGAACACTCTGCTGTAGCACCTTCTTCAACAAAGATTTGATTCCCCAGAAGTGTATTTGTAGCACTAAGCTGTCCCGAAGTTCTGCCTTTGGTCAGGAAATTAAAATCTTTTTTCAGTTCCGCATCGTTAAATCTGAAAATATCTTCAGGATACTGTATACGTATAAAATTTCCGGCATAAGTTTTAGCAGATAAGCTTCCTGCCAGCTGGACATTATGCTTTTTTATTTCTGCTGCCTTATAGGCTAGCAGGAGTCCATCCTTTTTAAGGGCCTCTCCTTCCCCAAGACCCGTCACAGCCTCCAGAAGAGCTTCATCGGGACAAACAGAACCATTTATAAATAAAACGGCCTCCGGATGTTCGGGAAATTTAACGGAAAGATAAGCTTGGGTAGAGAAACCTGATGCTGCGCTTAGCTGTCCGGCCCATTTTTCTGCAATGGTCAAAATACCAATTCTCAGATCGGCCACTGGCCTGGTGAATGTTAACGGACGCAAGGATTGCCAGGCGGCGTCATCAAATAAATTGATTGTCATAAGCAGCAAAAATAAAAAAAGTCCCGAAGCAACAGCATCGGGACTTTAAAATAATTTCTAAAAAAGGCAGAATTACTTTTTAGCGTAACGGGTTTTGAATTTATCGATACGGCCGGCAGTATCTACCAGTTTCATTTTACCAGTATAAAAAGGGTGAGAAGTGTGTGAAATCTCCAATTTGTATAGAGGATATTCGTTTCCGTCTTCCCATTTAACAGTCTCTTTAGTATCTACACAAGATTTAGTTAAAAAAGAGTATTCGTTAGACATATCTTTAAATACTACGAATCTATAGTTTGATGGATGCAGATCTTTTTTCATATTATTATATTATAACTTATGTGTCGCTTATTTTTAAGGATGCAAATATCTCAATTATATTTCTCAATAGCAAGAATTGTATAAAAATTATCTGCTATACTTTTTCCAGGTTTCTATTTTCTCCTTCTGCCTGCTCAAATAAGCCCCGGCAATAACCTCTGCGGCAGGCATTTCAACGCTTTCTGCGAGCAGTATTTTTAACTTCTCCTCATTTACATCTGCCCGATATAATATAGTCATCATTTTAGAAAGGTCATGATCTATCAGGTAAGAAAAGGCGCTAACCAGACCTGATCTTAAAGATTCTTCAGACAAAGGCGTCCCAATTTCAAAATCAGTACCCACAATTTTGCACAGCGATTTTAATTCCTCCATAGCCTATCTAATCTCCTGACAAAGCTCTACCAAAACACCATTCGTTCCTTTTGGATGAACAAAACACACCAGCTTATGATCGGCACCTTTCTTTGGCACTTCATTCAGCAACGTAAAACCTGCTTCCTTCAAACGTGCCATCTCCAGCACGATATCTTCCACATCAAATGCAATATGATGTATCCCCTCTCCTTTTTTCGCAATAAACTTCGCGATAGGACTATCTGGTAATGTAGCTTCCAGCAACTCAATTTTATTTTCACCCGTTTTAAAAAAGGCTGTACGTACACCTTCTGAAGCAACCTCCTCTGTTTTATAGCAACTCGTACCTAATAAAACCTCGTATAAGTTACTTGCTTGCTGAAGATCATTTACCGCAATTCCAATATGCTCTATTTTTTTCATCAGTATATAATTTGTTTTTTAATGGAGATGAAGCTATCATGAGCATATTCATTGCTGTTTGTAAGCGGTATGCTTATGATGGTTTCATCGTATATCATTCCGTTTTTATGCTGATGAAGCCCTCATCAATATATTACTTATACCTTAATGTTGTTCCATGTTGCCAACCCTTATCTTGCAAAAATCTCTTCATTCAGGTTTAGAAAGGCACCCTACATCAAAGTTTCTTATCTCCAAAACGTTAAACAAATGTAAAAATGCAGGTTTTAACTATAGCTTCATAGCTATTATTTATAATTGTTGGCAATCTTTTTTTGTATCTTTGTATGTAATTAAGAATAATTAAATATATAATGGAACTTCCTATTTATCTAGATAACAATGCAACAACACCTCTGGATCCGAGGGTTTTGGAGGCTATGCTGCCTTATTTTACCAATAAATTCGGTAATGCAGCAAGTCGTAACCATGCTTTTGGCTGGGTTGCCGAAGAAGCGGTAGATTATGCACGTGAACAAGTTGGAAAACTAATTGGTTGTACTGAAAAAGAAATCATTTTCACATCAGGTGCTACAGAAGCTGATAACCTTGGTATCAAAGGTGTATTTGAAATGTATAAAGATAAGGGTAACCATATCATTACTGCAACTACAGAACATAAAGCTGTTCTGGACACTTGTAAACACCTGGAGAAATTAGGCGCAAAAGTAACTTATCTTCAGGTAAAATCTGATGGTCTGATTGACCTGCAGGAACTTGAAGCTGCCATGACAGAGCAAACCATTTTAGTGACCATCATGTATGGAAACAATGAAATCGGAGTGGTACAGCCTATCAAAGAAATCTCCGCAATCGCCCATAAATATGGTGCATTGTTTATGAGTGATGCTACACAAGCTGTAGGTAAAATTCCTGTTGATGTAAACACAGACGGAATTGACCTGATGGCTTTTTCAGCTCATAAAATGTACGGACCTAAAGGTGTTGGTGTATTATATGTACGCCGTAAAAATCCAAGGGTTAAAGTAACTGCACAAATGGACGGCGGTGGTCATGAGCGTGGAATGCGTTCAGGAACACTGAATGTACCTGGTATTGTTGGCTTAGGTAAAGCCTGCGAGTTGTGCCGTCTGGAAATGGACGAAGAAGCTAAACGTTTATCTGCATTAAGAGATAAACTGGAAAGCGCCTTGACACAACTGGAAGAAAGTTATGTAAACGGAAATACTCAACATCGTTTACCGCATGTAGCCAATATCTCTTTTAAATATGTAGAAGGAGAAGGATTAATGATGGCCATGAAAGATCTGGCTGTATCTTCAGGATCAGCTTGTACTTCTGCTTCTTTAGAACCTTCTTATGTATTAAAGAACCTTGGACTTTCTGATGACCTGGCACATTCATCCATCCGTTTTGGACTGGGCCGTTTCACCACTGAAGAGGAGATTGATTATGCAATCGAAAACACTAAAAAAGCAGTGAATCACTTAAGAGACCTTTCTCCGCTTTGGGAAATGTTTAAAGAAGGAATTGATTTAAGTAAAATTGAATGGGCAGAACACTAATTGGTGTAACCCTACAAAATTTATAACATATTAATAGGCCTAAGGCCTGGAGGAAAACAAAATGGCGTATTCAGAAAAAGTAATGGAACATTATACCAACCCGCGCAATGTTGGTACTTTAAATAAAGATAGCAAATCAGTTGGTACAGGCCTTGTTGGCGCACCTGAATGTGGAGACGTTATGCGTCTGCAGATCGAAGTTGACGAAAACAATGTAATTACTGACGCTAAATTCAAAACATTTGGTTGCGGTTCTGCAATCGCATCTTCTTCTTTGGCTACAGAATGGCTGAAAGGAAAAACAGTAGATGAGGCTTTAACTATTGACAATATGGATATTGTTGAAGAACTGGCTTTACCTCCTGTAAAAATCCACTGCTCAGTTTTAGCTGAAGATGCCATCAAATCTGCAATCAATGATTACAGAGTAAAAAATGGCATGGAGCCAATTGAACTGGCCAAATCCCATCACTAAGTTTTAATACAATGATCACAATCACTGATAAAGCAAAAAGCAAAATAGATCACTTGATGCAGGATTCTCATCTTGGATCTGATTATTTCCTGCGTGTTTCTGTAAAAGGAGGCGGCTGCTCTGGTTTATCATATAATTTAGATTTTGATAACGAAGAGAAAACCGGAGATCAATTCTTTGAAGACAGAGGAATCAGGATCGCGCTTGACATGAAATCATTCCTTTACCTTGCTGGTACTGAGCTTGATTTTACCGACGGACTGAACGGAAAAGGATTTAACTTCAATAATCCTAATGCAAGCCGTTCTTGCGGCTGTGGAGAGAGTTTCTCGGTTTAAGATACATTACTTATATTTGCAAAGGGCACTTAGGTGCCCTTTTTGCATTTTTAAATGTAAAAGTTTATCATTGCCGAATCAAGCTAAACAGCACATCATATGGTATCATTCAATGAGTTTTCTACTATCCCAAGTTTATTAAGAAACGTAGTAGAGAATATCCACAAACCCACGGAAACTTTTCTGATCCACAAAAAGAATACAGAATGGGAAGAAATATCTTACCAACAGACTCTGGATTGTGCAGATGCAGTATCGGCTTTCTTCCTTTCGAAAGGCATAAAAAAAGGTGACCGGATGGGGCTGATGATCGAAAATGGACCAGAATACGTTTATTACGACCAGGGTATCCAGCAAATCGGAGCAGTGAACGTTTCTATATACCCTACCCTCTCAGAACAGGAAGTAGAATATATTGTTAACGACTCAGGCATTAAAGCCATATTGATAGGCAATCCCTTTCTATTTAAGAAAATACTGAAAATTTCAGAGAACTGCAGGCAGCTTAAATACATCATTCCTTCCTTTCCTGAGTATACTAAGATCAATATACCTGAAGGATTAAAAGCAGAAGTCGTTAGCTTTGACCAAATCCTGCAGACCCAGGAAACCATCAGCCCTGAACAAAAAATACAGATTACCACCATACGCCTTTCTTTAAGACCTTCTGATCTTTCCTCATTAATTTATACATCAGGAACTACGGGAACGCCAAAAGGCGTTATGTTGTCGCATGGCAATTTTGTAGAAAACGTCAAAGTTTGTCTCCAGCAAATCCCTGTAATTGACGAAACAGAAACTTTCCTGTCTTTCCTGCCCCTGTCTCACGTATTTGAAAGAACAGCCACCTATCATGTCTGCTGTGCACAAGGCTGTAAAATTGCCTATGCCCAGAGCCTTGAGCTGCTGGCCAAAAACATGGCTGAGATCAGACCTACGGTGATGAGCTGCGTACCCAGGTTATTAGAAAGGATACATGACAAAGCCATCAAAAGCGGTACAGCAGAAGGTGGCCTCAAAGCAAAGATCTTTATGTGGGCACTGGAAACCGGACAAAACTACCGCAGAAAAAAAGAAGCTGGTAAAAATCCAGGTCTTATTCTTTCTGCAGAAAAGGCCATTGCCGAAAAACTGGTATTCAGCAAGATCAAAGAAAAAACAGGTGGTCGTTTAAAGTTTATGATTTCCGGAGGTGCTGCTCTACCTAAAAATGTTGGCGAATTCTTTGGAAACCTGGGCATCAAAATCCTGGAAGGCTTTGGACTGACCGAAACTTCACCAGTGATGGCAGTTACGGAATACGACAGGCAAATTTACGGTACTGTAGGAAGGGTTATCCCGGGTATTGAAGTCGGCATACAGAATGTAGAAACCAAGGAAATGATCACTATTCAAACCCATGAATCTTTTAAGGAGGATTTTGAATGCGAAGAAGGAGAAATTATTGTCAGGGGTCATTGTGTAATGCAGGGTTACTTCAATAAACCTGCTGAAACTGCCGAAGCCATTGACAAAGACGATTGGTTCCATACCGGTGACGTTGGTCGTTTCTACAAAGGGAACCTTCAGATTACAGACCGGATTAAAAACATGATTGTGAATGCTTATGGTAAAAATGTTTATCCTACGCCCGTTGAAAACATCTATTTAAAAAGCTTAAAAATTGAACAGCTCTTCTTAATCGGCGATAAGCGGGAATACCTTACCGCTATTGTAATCCCTAACCGGGAGAATCTTCAGGAGGCATTCAAATTACCTGATTCCTTCTTTTTAAAACCCGAAGTCTTTATCGAAGAAAAAGAGATCATAGACTGGATAAATCAAGACATTCGCAAATACGCTACTGAACTTGCTAAATTTGAGCGCATCAAGAATTTCAAAGTTAAAAGAAATCCCTTCAGTATGGAAGATGGTGAAATTACACCAACCATGAAACCCAAAAGAAAGGTGATTGAGAAAAAGTATGCAGACATTATTAATGAAATGTATACCGAAGCCGTGGATTCTGAATAACAATTCCCAGCCTTTATTTTATGTTTCTATTCCGAATGGAATTGGCAACATAATTCTTACTTTTGCATCTTATTGAATTAATATACCAACAAGCTATACGGCAATGTGCCGGATATAAGACATATATGAGTACAGGACTATCAGAACAAGAATTGTTGCGTCGCAATTCGTTATCGCAATTACGCGAATTAGGAATCAATCCCTACCCTGCCGAAGCATTTGAAATCAATGCCAATGCAGCAGATATTTTAGCCAACTACGAAAAGGATAAAACCGCATACAAGACCGTGAGCATTGCAGGCCGTATCATGGGTCGTAATATCATGGGTGCTGCATCTTTTGCAGAACTGCAAGACTCCACCGGACGTATTCAGGTCTATCTGAAAAGAGATGAACTTTGCCCTGGTGAAGACAAAACCCTTTACAATACTGTTTTCAAGAAATTATTGGATATTGGTGATTTCATTGGTGTTAAAGGTTACGTTTTCACTACACAAACCGGGGAAATATCCATACATGTTACCCAGTTCACCGTATTATCTAAATCTCTACGCCCGTTGCCTATCGTAAAACGTGACGATGATGGAAATGTATATGATGGATTTACAAATCCTGAATTGCGTTACAGACAACGTTATGTTGACTTAACCGTTAATCCCGACTTCAAGAAGATCTTCATCAACCGCTCCAAGGTGATCAATACCATGAGGAATTACTTTGATGAGCAAGGCTGGATGGAAGTAGAAACACCAATACTGCAACCCATTCATGGTGGTGCTGCTGCACGTCCTTTTGCGACGCACCACAATACCCTGGATATGCCTTTGTATTTGCGTATTGCAAATGAACTCTATCTGAAACGTCTGATCGTCGCTGGTTTTGATGGCGTATATGAATTCGGAAAGATGTTCAGAAATGAAGGGATGGACCGTACCCATAATCCAGAATTCACTTCCATGGAAATCTATGTAGCCTATAAAGATTATATCTGGATGATGTCTATGGTAGAGGAATGCCTGGAAAAAATCGCAGTCGCTATCCACGGTGCACCAGTGGTTAAAGTAGGTGATCAGGAGATTAATTTTGAAGGTCCATACGAAAAACTGAGCATGTATGAATCTATTCAGAAATACACCGGTATCGATGTATCTCAAATGACTGAAGAACAACTTAAAGATACCTGCAAGAGCCTGAACATTGAAATCGATGCTACTATGGGCAGAGGTAAACTTGTAGATGAAATTTTCAGTGAAAAAGTAGAGGCCAATCTGATTCAGCCAACTTACATCACCGACTACCCTATCGAAATGACGCCACTTGCCAAAAAACACAGAAGCAAGGACGGTCTGGTAGAGCGGTTTGAACTTTTTGTAATGGGTAAAGAAATTGGAAACGCTTATTCAGAATTAAATGACCCGATAGACCAGCGCGAGCGTTTTGAAGACCAGCTAAAACTGGCTGCAAGAGGTGATGATGAGGCGATGGCTATGGATGACGATTTTGTACGTGCATTGGAATACGGTATGCCACCAACATCTGGTTTGGGTATTGGAATAGACAGATTAGTGATGTTAATGACCAACCAGTCTACCATCCAGGAAGTACTGTTTTTCCCACAAATGAGACCAGAGAAAAAAGCAAAAGTAACTACCGATGAGGACTTCGTAGAAGCAGGAGTTGCTGCAGAATGGGTTCAGGTGATCAGAAAAATGGGAATCAATACCATAGAGGAATTGAAAGCAGCCAATCCAAATAAAGTATTTAATGATCTTGGCGGTATGCGCAAGAAGTTAAAACTGGATTTGGTGATGCCCACAAAAGACGAGGTAAACGCCTGGTTCTCTTAACAAAGAGATAACAAAAACTTAAAGGCTTGCTATACTAAACTATAGCAAGCCTTTTTTAATTTTAGACGAAATAAATTTGTTGACATTATGAACAACTCAAGTCTGGAAATTACAGAAAATGAATATTGCATTAAGCTCAAGAAAGAAGCATTTGACTTGTCGCTGATTCGTCAGCTGATTAAGCGAATCCAGTCAGAGCAGCTGTTCTTCAGCCGATCTAAAGAATGCTATGAAGAAGACATCATCAGCCGGACTACGAACTCGCTGGATGAAGAAAATTTTGACAGATTAAGTGATAAATAAAAAGAGCCACATTTCTGTGGCTCTTTTTATTTATCTGTATCTGATCTGTTGTTGCTTGTCCAGCATTCCCAGCTGATCTTTCATTTGCTTAATCTGATCTGCCAGTAATTTATTTTTATCTGCTTTTTTCGCTTCTGTCAAATACATCTGCGCTTCTCTTTTATTCCTTTTTCCCATGGCGATCCCTGCCAGGCTTAATTTAGCCAATGCAACATTATGATCCATATGCATCCCCAGAGAAAGCGCTTTCTTGAAATACTTCTCCGATTGCATCGGCGCCTTTCTCGATTCGATTAATCCAATCAAAAGATTATAGTAACCATGCTGTACACGAATCAGTTGTTTTTCATAATTGGTGATCCTTCTTAAAAAAGTTTCTGCTTTAGGCATATTGTCCTTGCGGAGAAACCATTGTGCGAGCAGCATGTTTTCGTTAAAAAAGTAAGTTACCCCTACTAAAAGGCTAATAAAAATGGCTAAAATACCCCAGCCCCAGAATCCAAAGATCATGAGCGCAATGGCGGCTCCAAGTATGGCAAAAGCTGCAATAAGTCGAACTATGTTTGGCATATTATTTTTCTAAATTTTTCTGCAAATATCGTGTTTAAATACTAGAAATTAGATTTAATATTCTAATTTCAGCAAAAAATAATAACAGAAAACACTGCAGAACTACTCTGCTCTTGCCCTATTGTCATAGAAATTAAACAAATCGTGATGATAAACAAGATTTTAACATCCGGAAGATGGAAGAAGAATACAACAATCAGGAAGGATTAATCAATCCGTGCAGTAAAGCACAATTGCTCTCCTTGCCTGAGTTTAAAGAAAGTTATGATCTGGAGTATTCAAATTATGTACTCAACGACGACTTGATCCAAACCTTAAAACACCCGCTTTCAACAAGCAAGATTACCATTGTGTTAGGCACCTGGTGTGGTGATAGTAAATTATATGTACCCCATTTTCTTAAAGTACTGGATGCTGCTGGTTTCAAAGAAGAACACCTCCATTTGATTGGTGTCAACAGAGAAAAAAAAGCAGCCCGGGGGCTCATAGACCATTTAGAGATCGACCGTGTGCCCACCTTTATTATCTTCCAGAATGAAAAGGAGATGGGAAGAATTGTGGAACAACCCAATGAAACCTTTGAAAAAGATATATTGAACATTTTAACAAAATAAATAATGTCTGCAGCTTTAGAACCAGGATGGCTAAGTGTATTGAGCCAGGAATTTGAGAAGGATTACATGAAGTCTTTAAAACTGTTCTTACAGGAAGAAAAACAAAAAGGATCTACCGTATTTCCAAAGGGACCGGATATTTTTAATGCCTTTAACCATACCCCATTTGACAAGGTTAAGGTGGTGATCCTTGGCCAGGACCCTTATCACGGGCAAGGACAGGCACATGGCTTATCCTTTTCTGTGCAAAAAGGAATGACCATCCCTCCCTCTCTTAAAAACATCTATAAGGAACTGCAAACAGATATTGAAGGTTTCGTTCCACCCAATCATGGAAATCTAACTGAATGGGCAGACAGGGGTGTACTTCTTCTCAACGCAACACTTACCGTAAGAGCACATGAAGCCGGTTCTCACCAGGGTAAAGGATGGGAAATATTTACGGACAAAGTGATCAGTGAATTATCAGAAAAAAAAGAAGGTGTCATTTTTTTACTTTGGGGAAAATATGCCCAGAATAAATCAATACTGATTGATGAATCCAGGCATACCTTATTTAAAGCCGCCCATCCCTCTCCATTTTCAGCTTACAATGGATTTTTTGGTTGCAGACATTTCTCCAGAACCAATACAAAACTCATTGAGCAAGGAGAAATGCCGATAGACTGGCAAATAACAGGTTAATATTCCAAAGGAACGATGGGTTCCTTTTTCGTTGTGGACATGATCATCATGGTCTGAAAGGTTTTTACCACAGAGATCTTGCTGATCTTGTCCATAATCAGGCGCTCATAAGCCTTAATGTCATTTACATATACTTTTAAAAGGAAGTCTGCCTGTCCTGTAACATGGTGACATTCAGTAATTTCTTTGATTTGATTCACTTCATCTAAAAAAATCTGAATGGTGTTATTTTTATGAAAATCCAGTTGAACCTGGATAAATGTTTTAATACCCAAACCTAACTTCTCTTCATCCACCAATGCATGATAACTTTTAATAAAGCCAGACATTTCCAGTTTCCTTACCCGCTCCAGTGTAGGTGCCGGAGATAAGCCAATCTCCTGAGATAAAAGCAAATTCGTAATTCTTCCGTTCTCCTGTAAAAGTTTTAAAATTTTAAAATCTATTTTGTCAATTTCTGCTGCCATTACTTTGTTTATTTAAGCCAAATATACAACAAAACAGGGTAATACACCAAATTTAATTCTATAGAATCATTGAAATATTACAATTAATTTTTTAAAATTTTATTTAGATTTATCTAACTTTATTATTAGGTATTTATAAATGGAATCTTACACTGAAGAAAATTATTTAAAGGTCATCTATCACTTGTCCAACCTGACCACCGGAACAGTGCAGACCAATGCGATTGCCGATAAAATTCAAACCAGGCCAGCTTCAGTAACCGACATGATGAAGAAACTGGCAGAAAAACAGCTCATCAACTATATAAAATACCAGGGAGTCACCCTAACCGAAAAGGGAAAAGCAACTGCGGTAAATATTGTCCGCAAGCACCGCTTATGGGAATTATTCCTGGTTAAAACACTCCATTTCAAATGGGATGAGGTACATGAAATCGCAGAAGAACTGGAGCATGTTAATTCCCCGCTTCTCATCGAAAGACTGGACGAGTACCTGGGTTATCCTAAAAGCGACCCTCACGGCGACCCCATACCAGATAAAAACGGAAACTTCGATAGCCCCGCCCTGATTAAACTCAGCAAACTAAAACCTGCCGAAAAAGGAATCGTTGTTGGTGTAAGTGAACATTCTTCTTCCTTCCTTAAATACCTCGACAAAATCAAACTCACACTGGGCACAACTGTAGAAATGATCGAAGTTATAGAATTTGACGGTTCGGTAGACTTACTGATAGAAGACATCAGAAAAAACATCAGCCGGGAAGTCGCCAGCCATATTTTAATGAGAACAACCTAAGCTCTTAGCCCTAAAACCAATATGAATAAGCCCGAATCCTTAAGTGAAGTACATGGAAGTATAGACACCGGTAAGCGCACCGGATGGAAAAGAATTTTATCCTTTATAGGCCCGGCATACCTGGTCAGTGTAGGTTATATGGATCCCGGGAACTGGGCAACTGACCTGGCAGGAGGAAGCAAGTTTGGTTATCAGCTCATCTGGATCCTGCTCATGTCCAATCTGATTGCGCTGTTGCTGCAGTCCCTCAGTGCAAGACTTGGCATCGTTAGAGGACTGGATCTAGCTCAGGCCTCCAGGAATACTTATCCAAAATGGGCTAATATCCCCCTGTTTATACTGGCCCAAACCGCTATTGTGGCCTGCGACCTTGCGGAGATCATTGGAATGGCAATCGGGCTGCAACTGTTGTTTAAACTTCCCCTGATCTGGGGCATCAGTGTAACCATATTTGACACAGTGCTATTGCTATTTCTGATGAATAAAGGCATGCGAAAGATGGAGGCTTTTATTGTTTCCATGGTATTTATCGTTGGCCTTTCCTTTCTGGTAGAAATGTTCATTGTTGAACCCTCGTTTAAAGAAATTGCTGCCGGCTTTAAACCCAGCATGCTTTCTGGCGAAGCACTCTATATTGCCATTGGTATTATTGGGGCAACGGTTATGCCACATAACCTCTACCTCCACTCTTCCCTGGTACAAACCAGGAAGATCAAAAGAGATTTCAAGGGCATAAAAGAGGCCATTAAATTTAACCTGATTGATACAGCCGTAGCCTTAAACCTGGCTTTTTTTGTCAATGCAGCCATTCTGATTCTTGCTGCAGCCGCCTTTTATAAAAATGGTCTGCACGAAGTGGCAGAAATACAAGACGCTTATAAACTACTGGAACATATCTTTGGAGGCGTTGCTCCTGCCCTTTTTGCCATCGCCCTGATTGCCGCCGGGCAAAGTTCTACGGTTACGGGTACCTTAGCCGGCCAGATCATTATGGAAGGCCACCTTAACCTTCGCATACAACCCTGGCTGAGACGACTAGTTACCCGCCTTCTCGCTATTATACCCGCATTTTTTACCATCCTGTATTTCGGTGATGACGCCCTCAGCGGCCTCCTCATTTTAAGCCAGGTCGTTTTGAGCCTCCAACTGGGCTTTGCTGTAATTCCACTAATCCATTTCACCTCTGATAAAAAAGAAATGAAAGAATTTGCAATTGGTACCTGGGTTAAAATCCTGGCCTGGACCAGTGCGCTTCTAATTGTGGCGCTCAATGTGAAACTCGTTATTGAAGAGATCAGTTCCTGGAATGAAAAATCCGGTGCCTGGTATGTTTCTTATCTTATTGTCCCGGTCGCCCTTCTGATTGGTTTACTCCTGTTGTACGTTTTTCTTCATCCCATCTTTACCTCCAGGAAATTAAGAAAAAGCAATGTACCACACGGAGATGCACTTAATATAGAAGCCGTTGGCGATATTGACTATACCAAAATTGGAATTACCGTCGATTTCTCTAAGAACGACAGAAACACCATTCGCCATGCACTCATACAAGGCGGAAAAAATGCCCAATATTACCTGATCCATGTGGTTGAAACCGCAGCGGCACGTTATTATGGGCAGTCTGCCTTAGACCATGAAACCCAAAGTGACGAAGAAAACCTCAAAAAGTATTGTGAAAACCTCGAAAAATTAGGTTACCAGGCCAGTCCCCATATTGGATTCGGGAATCCAGCCAGAGCCATTGCAGAGCTGAGTAAAGAACACCATATCCAATTGCTGGTCATGGGTGCTCACGGACACAAGGGGCTTAAAGATCTCATCCTGGGTACCACCGTAGAGTCCGTTAGACACAAAGTCAATATTCCAGTATTAATTGTACGGTAAAAATTTACATAATCTATGTTTAATCCGCATTTCTTTCGGATATTAGCAGATTCATATGAAGAACGACGTCCAAATAAAGAATAAAAGAGCCTATTTTGATTACCATATCGTTGAGAAATTCAACGCCGGGATTGCATTGCTGGGTACCGAAATTAAAGCCATAAGACAAGGAAAAACGAATATGTCTGATGCATTCTGCATGTTTATTGGCAATACCTTATACGTAAGAAACCTCCACATCTCAGAATACAGCCACAGTTCATTTTACCACCACGACATCAAACGCGACAGGGTGCTGCTTTTACAGAAAAAAGAGCTCAAAAAGCTTAAAGCAAAAAGTGAAGAAAAAGGATACACAATTGTACCCCTGCGAATTTTCACCAATGAACGCGGCTTTGCAAAAATGGAAATCGCACTCGCTCAGGGTAAAAAAGAATTTGACAAACGCGATAGCATCAAAGAAAGAGAATCCAAAAGAGAACTGGACCGGGCCATGAAATTCTAAATTACCAGGCCTGGTCACCCACCAGCGGAACGAAACGAAAAGTATCCAGTTCTATTTTTTCATAGTCCGTTTCGCTTACTCTTATCACTGTAACCATTTTCTGCGAGTGCTCATCTCCAACCGGAATAACCAGTATTCCGCCAACCTTGAGCTGCTTTAACAGTACTTCGGGAACAAAAGGCGCACCAGCGGTTACAATGATCTTATGATAAGGCGCATGCTGCGCGATCCCCATCGAACCATCTCCAAAAAAGAAATTCGCATGATAGCCCATCCCCGGCAATACCCTGATGGTATGCTTATAAATACTCTCCTGCCTTTCTATAGTAAATACATCGGCCCCCAGCTCCATCAAAATACAAGTCTGGTAACCTGAACCTGTACCGATTTCGAGTACCCTATCTCCCTTTTTGATGTGCAGCAACTCGGTCTGATAAGCTACAGTATAGGGCTGGGAAATGGTCTGCCCATCCCCTATAGGAAAAGCAATATCCTTATAGGCCTGATTCCAGAACGTTTCGTCAAAGAAAAAATGCCGCGGAACCTTGCCAATAGCTTTCAATACTTTTGCATCAGCTATCCCCCTGGATGCCAGGTGCTCCACCAATTTCTTTCTAGCGCCTCTTTCCCGATAATTATCTACAAACTTATATGCCATTGTTCTTCAAAAATACTCGTTTGATTTTAATCAGAGCCATTAAACTGATTTAATCCTTCAAAATCCTCCTAACCGCCACAAGATCAACATCAATAAATGTTAAAGCCTTTTATTTAATACGGATCTACATCCAGTTGAATCAACACCCCCTTAAAAGCCTTCTCGGTATTGAACCTGGTGATCTCGCTTTTCAGTAGAGTTTTCACCTTATGAATGGCCGTATGACGATCTGATTTAATGATCACCTGCCTGATGTAATAACTTCTGATCCTGGAGATCAGTGGCTGCTCGGGTCCAAGCACCCTAGCCCCCAATCTCGATCTTAAGGCCGTTGCAAACTGCTGTGCAGCTACATTCAGCACATTGGCATCCTTATGCTTTAAGCTGATAAAGATCAAACGGGAAAAAGGCGGATAATTAAACTGTGCCCTTTCGGCAATTTCATCATTATACATTTCCAGGTAATTGTTCTCCACCACCTGTTTAATGATACGGTGGTCATCATCATAAGCCTGAATCACCACCTTCCCCTGCTTTTCCCTTCTTCCAGCTCTTCCAGAAACCTGTGCCAGCAACTGATAACTGCGTTCAAACGCACGGAAATCCGGGTAATTCAATAAAGTATCGGCATTGATCACACCAATCAAGGTAACGTTGTCAAAGTCTAAACCTTTGGCCACCATCTGCGTGCCGATCAGTATATTTGTTTTTTTATCCTGAAAATCTGTAATAATGGTCTGAAGACTATTTTTAGTTCTGGTGCTGTCTACATCCAAACGGGCAATCTTGGCCTCCGGAAAAATCAAACTCAGTTCTTCCTCAATTCTTTCCGTACCGAATCCCTTTTGCTCCACATGAACCGAACCACAGGCCGGACAGACCTTTAAGCTGTTTTCATGATAGCCGCAATAATGACAATGCAATTTTCCACTACTCTTATGAAAAGTTAAACTGACATCACAATTGATACACTTAGGCGTATAGCCGCAAGTGGCACAGATCAATATGGTTGCATAGCCCCTTCTGTTCTGGAACAAAATGACCTGTTCTTTATTTTCGAGTGAAAGACTGATGTCATCAATCAGGTTCGTAGAAAAGTAAGCCACCATCTTTTTTCTCTTGGTCGCCTCAGAAATGCTGATCACCTCGTGTGCGGGAAGCTGTACGCCCCCAAAACGTTCCGTTAAAGACACCAATCCATATTTCTGGTTCAATGCATTGTAATAACTCTCTATCGATGGTGTTGCAGAACCCAAAACAACCTTTGCCTTATGCAGATAAGCCAGGTAAACCGCAGCATCTCTGGCCTGGTACCTCGGAGCAGGATCATGCTGTTTATAAGACGACTCATGCTCCTCATCCACCACGATAAACTTCAATTCCTTAAAGGGCAGAAATATCGCAGACCGGGCACCCAATACAATTTTATAAGTACCGTTCAGCACTTTGTTCCAGATCTCTACCCGCTCAAAATCATTAAACTTCGAATGATAAACCCCAATAGCATCACCAAAGTACTTTTTAATCCGCTCTACAATCTGCGTGGTCAATGCAATCTCTGGCAAAAGGAACAATGCCTGTCCTCCCTGCGCAATAGCCTTCTCGATCAGCTTGATATAGATCTGGGTCTTTCCCGAAGCCGTAACACCATGCAGCAATACCACTTCCTTTTCTTTCAGCTGCTCATCAATCTGATCTAAAGCAACCTGCTGTGCCTCACTGAGCTTAAAATTCAACACTACATCATCCGGATCATCATTTAAACGGCTCACCGGTCTTTTCTTCTGAACAAAAATCTCTTTGTCTACCATAGCTTTGATAGCAGCTGCCCCGCAATTGCTGTATTCCAGCAATTCTTGCTTGGAGATTTCAGATCTGTTCTTAGATAAACTGATGTAAGCCAGCAAAGCATCCATTTGTTTTGGTGCCCGATCCAAAATCGCAAACAATTCCTTTAAATTTTCCTCTTCCTTATAGAAATCGTTCAGAGATATAAACGACTTCAGCAAAGGCTTGTACTTTTCTACAACTTCTTCGGCGATATAGACAATTTCCTTATCGATAAGAGATTTAATGATTGGAAAAACAGTTTTTTGCCCCAGAAGCTTCATGATGTCATCCACAGACAAGCGGTGCTGTGTACTTAAAGCAGTTACAATAACATACTCCTTTTCACTCAGCAGCTCTATATCCAGTTCCGCATCTTCCCTAAACACAATAATGGTTTCACTGGTCAGCTTTAACCCGGTTGGAAGCGCTGCCGACATTACATCCCCCTCATTACAAACGTAATAATCCATCATCCAGTCCCAGAACTTCAATTGCAGAGGGTTCACTACAGGGTGCCTGTCTACCACATCAATGATATACTTCGCCTCGTAAATTTCAGGCGCAGTTGTACTGATGCTTTTAATTAAAGCGGTATAGATTTTGTTCTTTCCAAACTGAACAATCACCCTTTTACCCACTTCAATCTGATCATTCAGGTCAAACGGAATCCGGTAAATGTAATTTTTAGCAAGAGATAAAGGTAAAACGACCTCCACGAAGAGTGTTTCCCGCTCTTCAAACTTAAACTCGCTGATTCCCCCCATTATTTATGCCTTAGTGCAGCAAAAAACAAGAGTATCCAGCCTGCAATAAAGAACAAGCCTCCAAGGGGCGTTACCGGACCGATAAACTGTACGAAAGAAAGATGAAGCAACTCTCTGGTAGCTAATAAATATAAAGACCCGGAAAACAAAATGATCCCGGCCGTAAAACAGAAATAAGCCAGATCTACCAGTTTATTCCTGAACCTACCGAAGGTAGATAAAAATAACAACGCAAAAACGTGATAAAACTGATATTCTACGCCTTTCGCCCAAATGCTTAATGATTCAGCACCTACAACACTCTTCAAACCATGTGCTCCAAATGCACCCAGCACTACAGCCAGGGCACCAAAAAAAGAAGCTGTTAGAATTATTCTCTTGTTCATTTCAGATTGGCATTTTTATAAGCGCTAAAAATAACAAAATGAGTGCATTTTATTAGTAATCCAAAATATAAATTAAATTTGCCTGTAGATCAAATGAAAAGAATTTACTTTATCGTCATTATTTTGCTCGCAGTGCTTAGCGCGCTCACTTATCTCTATTTCTCTAAACTTAATAAAGACACCCATATTACCGACCTG
This sequence comes from Pedobacter nutrimenti, assembly GCF_032678445.1. Classification (GTDB taxonomy): domain Bacteria; phylum Bacteroidota; class Bacteroidia; order Sphingobacteriales; family Sphingobacteriaceae; genus Pedobacter; species Pedobacter nutrimenti_A. The sequence continues at coordinate 518,833 of NZ_JAVTSQ010000001.1, read as the reverse complement.
AGTTTGTCTGCCGCTACGGCACAATCCGGTCTTGTTTTCTGCGTTCAGAACAATAAAAGTGTCACAGATCTCCTGTCCAGCCAGGATCTTCTTCAACGTTTACTCAGTAAGGACAAACAAAAAACACTGTTGTCTTTGCAAAGCCAATTCCTGAACGACCCCGATCTGAACAAATACCTGAATGGACAAAACCTTTATATCAGCTTTATTGCTGCCAAAAATAAAAACACAGACCTGTTGATCAGCACTCAGATCAATGAACAGAATGATCCGGCAACCTTAAAACCACTGTTAAAATCAAAAGTAATTTCCTTAACGGATACAGCAGATGTTTCCAGGTTAACCACAAAAGACAGTCTGACTTTTTACCTTAAACAAAAAGACAACCTGCTGCTGCTTTCCACCTCTTTTAAAACCATCAGCAACAATTTAAAAGCAGAGGCCGGCAAAACCGATCAGGAATTTTTAGACTATATCAAAACCAATCTCAAACTGACCAGCAACAGTGTGGCCAGTGTATACCTCAACTTTAATTTCCAGCAAAATTTACTCCAGCAAATCAGCCCTTCAGCACTGGATGAATCACTGATGCTCTTTCAGCAACAGGATGCCTTTGCCTGCCTGAGCTACAATTACAGTAAAGAAAAGATCCTTTTCACCGGAAACACATTTGTAAAAAGTGACCAAAACTATTTGAAACTTTTTACCGAAAGTAAGGCAGGAAAAATAACCATCGATGCCCTTTTACCTGAAAACACAGCAAATTACACCATCTACACCATTAGCAATTACACAGAATGGAGCCAGCAACTCCATAAGAGATTTACCGAATTGAATAAGGAAAAGGAAATTCAAACCGCACTTGGCCGCATCGACACCAAATACCACCTGGAACTTCAACGTACCATCCCGGAATACTTTAAGGATCAACTGGTTACATTCCAACTTTCGAGCGGAGAAAAACTCGGTGTAATTAACCTTAAAAACGGAGACAAACTCAGCCAGTTGCTGTTGGACATCAGTAGCGATTACCAAACAGAAATCAAATCCTTCAAAGAACAAGATTTGCTGTATTACTATTTTGGAGATCCGTTTAAAGGCTTTAAAAAGCCTTATTATATCATTATAGATAATGCGATGATTTTCGCAAACAACGCCAGCACCCTACAGGACTTTTTAAGCAACTATTCAGGTAACCATTTGCTGATCAACAACAAAACCTATATCAATGCCCTCGACCAGCTTCCAAATACCTCTACTATTCTTTTTTACCTGGGCAAGAAAAAACAGGAAAACACGGAGCGGTTTGGCACCTTTATCTATCAACTCAGTGCCGACCATAAGAACTTTCAAACCAATACGCTTCTTTTTAACAATAACACACCATAAAATCGTGACACAGATAAAATCCTTAGCGAAAAATCTTTAGATTTAAAATATCTTTAATTTTTATGAGAAGGTTCCTAATTATTTGTGTGCTGTTATCCCTGGTTTTGAAAACTGAAGCTCAGCAGTATGGTTTGTTCAACACAAGAACATTATTCGATGCTTTTGAAAATCCGGCGCAAAAAGCATTTGTTTTAGACTCCTCCAGAAAATTCGCCTCTAACTTTCTCCTGCCCTATCTGAGTTTGAATGCCACCAATACCGGTGATGCCAATAAGGTTTTCAGAAGAGCCCTTTCGGATAATATTTTTAAAACTTCTGATTTGCCAATTGGCAATAATGCACTCAATCATGTTTACCAGAACTCCAATATTTATCTGCTCACCTTCAGAATTTTCCAATCTTACAAATACCAGAAAGAATTAGGCTTCTCCTGGCAGGTTAGAACAGATGGAATCGCAACTTACACCAATGAAACCCTGGCCATCCTCAATGATTACCAACGCTTCAGCAATATCCCTGCAGACAACAATTTGTTCAACAATAACGGGTATGGACAATCTTACCATCAGTTCAGCATCACCTATCGGGAGAACTACACGAAGAAACTGGCCTTTGGTGTAAAGCTGAGTCTGCTCAGCGGCATCAGCTATAATAAATTAGACATCAATGGCTCATCGTTTTCTGCGTATAAAAACGCTGCAAACCAGGATGTATTTGATCTTGGACTCCGCGGTACCTACAGAGCAACTTTTCTAAATTCCGATGAATTGAGCGCCAATACATTTATGCCAAGCTTTAGAAACCCCGGCGCTTCTATTGGCTTCGGCACAACCTACACGTCTAAATCCGGTTATTTCCTAATGGCCAATATTAAAGACCTTGGTTTCATCAAATGGAACAATGACAGCCACAACATTCCATTTAATGGCCATGCTGTGATCGAGGACCCAGATGCCCTGTCCTCCCACGATTTCAAAAAGAAAATCACAGATATTGTAACACTTCGGGATGCGAAAAGCGGCTTTTATAGCCTAACCAATGCAAAAGCAGATATCACTGCCTCCAAATCCTTCGGTGCTTACACCCCAATGCTGATCTTATCTAAAAACCTGTTCTTCAAAGGTGGCGACGCTGCCTTTGTCAATACCTTTAAATACAACGAATTCTCGGCGAGCCTGACTCCTGATTACAACTTTAACGGCTTCTTTATGACCGGACTGCAGGGAATGTACAAAACACCTAATTTCGAGGCTTTCCTGGGCACAGATAACCTGATCAAAACCATCTACCTCAAAAGCAATTCAGGTTCAGGCTATTATGGCGCATCCTTTTACATGGGAATCGGCATTAAATTCGGGGGAACAGTAGAACACCCATTAAACAGCAGCCATATGCCTGGTGTAGGAGATGAACCAGAAGAAAAAAGTTTCTTTAAAAAACTATTCCACCTTTTTGAAGAAAAAAACTAATTTATACTTTCTTTTTAGGCTGGGTAAGTACGAAATCTTTTAAGTAATGTGGTTCAAAATAAGCCACATCTTCAAAATCTCCAGCCTGATAAGCTTGTTCTGCCAGTTTACTGAGATGTGCCGCAGAATTGAAGTTCAGATCTAAGAACAATGCATGATCATTTTTCAGAACATCCTTACATTTAAACGCACCGTCACCAATAAAGGTCATCTGATGCTGAAGAAGTTCCTGTTCAAAAGAACTTTCATCTATGATCTTCGCCTCAGTTTCGCTGATGGTATTCAGCGAATGATCAAAAATTGCGGTATACACTTCCATCCTCCTGGCATCAATCATCGCACATACCAGTCCCTTATCCTCCGGCTGAGCCTCTATAAAGCCATTTGCCATCATCTTCAGGGTATCCAATGCGATCAGTGGTTTATCCAATGCGAAACAAAGGCCCTTAGCCGTAGAAACACCGATCCTGAGCCCGGTATAAGAACCAGGCCCTTTACTCACCGCAACCGCGTCCAGTTCATGATATTCCATAGAAGCCTGTTTCATCACCTCCTCAATAAACAGCGTCAAATGACCAGCATGTATATTCTGAGCAGTCTCTTCTTTTAAAGCAATTGTTTTACCATCAACAGACAGGGCAACAGAGCAGGTCTGCGTCGCAGTTTCAATTTGGAGTATCTTGGCCATTGGTACAAATATAGCAGATTTTTAATTTAAGGTACAGGATCATGTCCATGTGCGCCCCAGGGATGGCACCTTCCTATTCTTTTCAGCGTAAGCCAGCCACCTTTAAAGGGACCGTATTTCTTGATTGCTTCAATTCCATACTGAGAACAAGTAGGTGTAAACCGACAACTTGCCCCGAGCAAAGGCGACAGCAACCATTGGTACAGCTTAATCAAGCCTAAAAACAGCCAGCCAACAATTTGCTTAAGAAATCTCATGGGTTTTCAGATTAGGCGCCAGCTTGTTTAAAGCAGCAATCATTTTCTTTTCCATAAAAGCATACTCATACTTTTCCTTACCAATATACTGGATAGAAAGCAGCAATAACTGGTCCTGATCTTTCAGGTACGCGTACAAATGACTTTGCTTGTAATGACGATAAACCTCTCTGGTACGTCTTTTCAAAAGATTTCGGTCTACCGCCCGTTTAAATCTCTTTTTAGCAACGTTGATCACCACCTGGGCAGGATAAGGAGAAGCCTCAGGTATCAGCATATAGGTGATCCTGAAGGGGTACAATAAAAAAGAAGAACCGTTCTTAAACAATAAGTCTAATGACTTCTTGCTACATAACCGTTCTTCTTTAGAAAATGTTTTCATGTTTTTGATTGCAATTTTGCAGATAAGCTGATCTGCTAACACTTAGTGTGCTGCAATCAAAATTATGCTTTGTGACGACGCTCGTCAGAAACTGATAATTTTTTTCTTCCTTTTGCACGGCGGGAAGCTAATACTCTTCTACCGTTTGCTGTAGCCATTCTTTCGCGGAAGCCGTGTTTGTTTCTTCTCTTTCTTTGCGAAGGTTGGAATGTTCTTTTCATAACTGTATTATATCTTAACTATATATTTTTTAAATAAGAGGTGCAAATATAGCTTGATTTTTATTCAAATGCAAATACATTTGAGATGTATAGCATTTTTTAGGTAAATCACTATAAACCAAGGGCTGCTTTAAGCTTCAAATATCCCGTTTTACTCACAGGAAGCCATATATCAGACTTCAACAGCACAATATAACTTTCCTTTTCTTTCAGTTCTATCCTGGTCACCTGCGACAAATTGATGATATAAGAACGATGGATCCGGATAAACTGTGAGGGTTCCAGGCTTTGCTCAAAAAAGCTCATGGTTTTATTTTTATAGTATACTCCTTCTGTTGTACTTAATTTCACCTGGTCATCATCTGCTTCAAAATAATGAATATCCATCACATTCAGAATCTTGATGACCCCATTCTTTTTAACCACAACCCTGTTGTTGTGCGCAGGGTTTAAAGAAGCTGTGTCCAGCAACTCTTTGGTTAATGCACCTCCTCCATTCAGTTTTGCCGGCAGTTTTTGCATAGCCAGGTCAAAGCGGTCCTTTTCTATAGGTTTCAGTAAATAATCAACGGCATTCACTTCAAAGGCTTTAATCGCATATTCATCAAAGGCTGTGGTAAATATAACTGCAGGCGGCTGCTCTACCAGTTCCAGCATCTCAAAACCACTGATCTTAGGCATCTGGATATCCAGAAAAATAAAATCCGGCTTGATTTGCGAAATGGCCTTTAATCCTTCAAAACCATCACTACATTCTGCAACAACCTCTATGTCGGAATAATCCTCCAAATAGAATTTCACAATATCCCTGGCCAGCGGTTCATCGTCAATGAGTAGTGTTCTTATCATTATGTTGTGGTATTTTAAGCTGTGTTATAAATAAATTTGTATCTGTTGCAGAGGTTTTAAGTAAATTATGATCCGCAAATAATAAATATAATCTCCGTCTGATCGCTGTCAGACCAAAACCCGTTCCACCGGTTGCTTTCATTTCCGGATCAAATGGATTTTTAACAGTAATCTGCAGTACATTATGCTCTACCTTTACCTCAATGGTAATCGTAATGGCAGCTGAAGTATTGTAAAGTCCAAATTTAATCGCATTCTCAACGATCGGCTGCAATAAAGTACCAGGCAGTTTCAATTCCATCGTATCCTCTTCAACTTGAATGTCGATACTCAGTCTGTGGCTAAACCTGACCTTTTCAATATCCAAATATAGCTGAATATACTCCATTTCTTCAGCAACACTGACCCAAATATCATCATCTCTTTTTAAAGTCCCCCTTAAAAAGGAAGCCAGTTTGGTGATCATTGGACCTGCTTCTTTTGGTTTTACAATGGTTAAAGCATATACAGAGTTTAAACTATTAAATAAAAAATGCGGCTGTAGCTGGTGTCTCAGCTTATTCAGTTCTGCCTCTTTTGCCAGGTTCTGCGCGGTAAACAATCTTTCCTGCATTTCCGACTGCTCTTCGAGCCTGTACCAAAGAATATTTGCAAGGGCACACCAGGCCAGGAAAACAAAATTAATGACCAGCCTAAAGGGAAGTTTCGACTGAAGAAAAGTTTCATAATTTGCATCTGGTACAGCCAGTCCAAGAATAAATTTACTGCTGAAAGTAATGAACAGGGCCAGGATAAAGGTGAGCACAAAAACAAAAATGACCGGCTCGTTCTTTGGCTGATAATACCCCAGCAAAGTACTAAATATAATACAGGACAAGGCCAGCAGGATATTAGTGACCAGACTGTCCAGTCCCGAAATCAGTAAATTATAATCCAGCACATAGTAAAACAAAGCCGCATGAACAGCTACACAGGCTATAAAAATACCTGTGGCCATCTTCTGTATTCTTGGCAGAGATAAAGGTTTGGTTGTCAATTTAACTTAGTTTACAGGAACGGTCTCTAATACATCTAATAAATACTCCCTGCAGCGCCCCACATGGTCCTTAAAAGCCTCTGCATCGGTAGGTTCATGAATAAAAGAGGTCACTTCTGTCCCATCCTCCGGAGCCTCAATTTCATGCAGGCCAGAAATCCCGATAAATTTCCAGGATACATCTTCCCCCCTGATGTTCTTAAAGGAATCCTGGAATTGCCTGGCCAGTCCCTGCGCCTTTAACAGGGCTTCGCTGATACTCCTTGACAATAGCAACCTGATCTGTTCATCAAATTGCGGTGAATGGTTCCCTTCACCGCTTACAATTTGATACACATACTTTACTGCAAACCATTTCATAATTTAAAATTAAAAGTTTCTGATGTCAACGCCTCCAAATATGGCTACGCCTTCAATAATTAAAATCTTCCTTGCACCCTCACCTTCAAAAGGCACCACTGCCCTCTTGTCATCAATTCCCCCAAAAATGGCTGTTGCTTCAGATTTTACCAGCCAGGTTGGAGGAACTATAATTTTCACACCCCCAAACAAAGCCACCACATCGATCCTTACCGTTCCCTCAAAATCTGCCTGGGCCAGATTGATTTCACAACCCCCAAAAATTGCAATTACATCCCCTCCCTTAAAGTTTTTTGAATATACTTTATGGTGTGTACCACCAAATGCATTTACAGAATCAATAAAATCACTTACGTTTCCTTCAGTTGCAGCATCCTTAGGATCTGAAAAAGACGAACCGTACTCAAATTGGGCATCTTTTTCTTTATGAAGCTCCGAGAACTGCGACGCATCGAATTTCTTTTTCCAACGGTCCTGATTTCGTTTAGGCTTAAAGATCAGATATAGGCCAAGGCCGATAAAAGCCAGTGAAAAATAATATTTCCTGATGTCAAAATCTACGATATTCCCTAATGTAAAATACCCTCCGATTAGCACCATAACCAACCAGCCGCCGCCTCTGAAGTTTCTTTTGAAACCAATAAAAAGACCTATAGCCACTAAAAGCATAGGCCAGCTGAGTATCCATCCCGGAATATAAATCCCGAAACTTCTTAAAAAGAATACCACCCCTATGATTAATAGGATCAATCCGCTCCAGGCACTATTGGAATGGCTTCTGTTTTTTATTTTGTAGTTCTCCATTTGTTTCTAAATTCTAACCAAATGTATATCTATTCGTTCAGCTGCAAAAGTACCTTACTCTATATCTGCGAAAAAAGTCGGTGAATGACCAGTTTTCATCGGTAAGACAACCAACTCTATCTTTCCCCCTAATTTCTAGAAAAAAAAATAAAAAAAAATCCCGACAGCTGCTTTTGCCTATAAAAACAGCTATTCTATTTTTGTAAATCTCCTGCTAAAAATTACCCCGTTAATCTTTTACCTTTGAGAATGAAAGCATTGTTCGTACTGATTTTGACCACCTGTCTTCCGGCCTTGTTAATTGCCCAAAACATGGAGCAACATTATAAGCTATACGACACTAAAAAACAGAAGACCATCTCCATTGAAGAGATCGTTAATGAATTGAAAAATGTGGATGTTTTATTCTTCGGAGAAGAACATAATGATTCAACGGGGCACATTTTAGAAATGATGATATTCAGGAAAATGCAGGAGTCCTATCCCAAAACAGCCTTAGCTATGGAAATGTTCCATACAGACGTACAACCTGTTATAAACGAATATCTGGCCGGCTGCATTTCTGAAAAGAACTTCATTAAAGAAGCCCGTGCCTGGAACAATTACGATGATTATAAACCACTTATAGAATACGCCAAAGCAAATAAGCTGAACGTAATTGGAGGAAATGCAGCAGCCAGGTACAGTAATATGGTTACCCGGGGCGGGCTTGAGGCCTTAAAATCCTTACCTGCAGGCTCCATCACTTTCCTTCCACCTTTACCCATAGATACGGCCACAGGCCGCTACTACGAAAAATTTACAGAAACCCTTGGCGGACATCATATGGGAGATATGAAAATTTATCAGACACAAAATTTTTGGGATGCCACGATGGCCTGGTCAATTGCCAGGTTCCTTAAACAAAACAAAGGATATAAAGTGCTTCAGCTAAACGGGCGTTTTCACAGTGACGAAAAACTGGGCGCAGTGGCTCAGCTCAAAATAATGAGCCCTAAATTAACAACAGGAAACATTTCCTGCTTCTCCGCTGAAGATTTTAGCAACCCGAACTGGACAAAATACAAAGACCTGGGCGATTACATCATTCTAACCGACCCAGGCCCAAAAAGAACCTTTTGATCTCTATTTTGATTTCAGTAAGTCTCTGATCTCTGCCAGCAGAATTTCTTCTTTAGTAGGTTCTGGTGCTACTACCGGAGCAGCCTCTTCCTTACGTTTCATTGCATTAATGCCTTTAACCAACAGAAATACAGCAAAAGCCAGCAAAAGGAAATTGATGGCTACGGTAATAAAATTACCATAAGCAAAAACCACTGCGTGCGGTACTTTCCTGGCTTCTTCCAGGGCCAGATTTCCTGCTACCTCGCCCTTGAGAACGACGTACATATTACTGAAATCCACTGAGCCGATCACTGCAGAAATCAAGGGCATGATTAAATCCTTAACCACACTGTCGATAATCTTACCAAATGCTCCACCGATGATCACACCGACAGCAAGATCCATGACATTACCTTTTACGGCAAATTCTTTAAATTCTTTTACAAATCCCATATATAGTTCGTTAATGATGTACTTAAATTTATCAAAGATTATTCCAAAATCAAAGGATTAATTTCATTTAGCACATTTAATCCCGCCACACCACCTCCTCCCCAACCGTTCACCTAAGCTAATATCTTAAAGAGGGCTAAGAGTATATGAATCCGCATATACTCCGCATATAGTCCGCATCTAATCCGCATTTTTCAATTAATATGCGGAGTAGATGTCTTTTATTGGCATATTTTTTGCGTATTCATAGTTAACTAGTCTATAGTAAGGGCTTATCTATTCCTAAAATCAGATCATATGGCAAGAATCGATGGAAAATTCATTAAAGGAACTGCAGGTTCCGTTGTTTACAAAAGATACCGGGATCTTCAGGTTGTTCAAAGCCGCCCTGAATTTACTCCGGGCAGCCAGACTAAAGAAACAAAAAGAGCCGCTGCAGAATTTGGGGTAGCCAGTAAATTGTCCATGAACATCCGCCGCAACCTGGGTTCGATTGTGACGGATTTTTTTGATGGAAAAATGGTCAACCGAATGAATTCGGAAGTCATATATATCCTTAATCAGGCACTGGATGCTCAAACTGGAATATACCATTTTAAACCCGATAGTTTTAACCGGCTAAATGGTTTTGAATTCAACATCAATTCGCCGGTAAGAGATAATTTCTTTGCACAACCTCAGCTTACCGTTACAGAAACCACACTGAACATCAAGATTCCTGAACTTCACCTTCCCCAGGAGATGAAATTTCCGAAAGATGAATCTTTATGCAAGCTCAGTTTTGCCGTCGGTTTATTTGACCTCGTTCATGGCCGTATGAAATTAAACCCTATTCAAAACATAGAGATCAAATACAATTATTCACCAGACGTAATTCCAGAACAAACCCTAAGCTTTGACATAGAACCCGGTTGTCTTTGCATTACAGTAATTTCCATGCAATATTGCAGGAACACTTTTATTGGACAGGTTTTGGCCAACACAAAAAGCTTCAACCCTGTTGCTATATTGGGGCCTTTTATTGCCGAAGGTACAGTGGACCAGCAGAGCACAAAAAACTGGCATTCCATGGATTTTTCGACAGAAGGATAGCCAAAACTTGTTTTCCGACCTGATTTCCAGCTTTAATACTGCATTTAAAGCAATATAATTTTCGCGATTACATTTTATCTAAACGAAATGCTTATTTTTGAACGGGTAAATTGACATTCCTAAGAACATGCTAAAACAACATCTACAACAAAAACTTCTTCAAAAATTATCGCCTCAGCAAATACAATTTATTAAACTGCTGCAAGTTCCGACTGTTTCATTAGATACCCGAATAAAAGAAGAGCTGGAAGAAAACCCAGCTTTGGAAGATCCCAGCCTGATGATTGCGGAAGAGCCAAAGGGAGAATATGACGATTTAAACGACAGTCCTGACGATTTTGACCCTTCTTCAAAAGAAGAAAATACAGACGAATTTAATGTTGATGATTATTTACAGGATGACGATGTAAATGATTACAGCACCTCCTATAACAACAGTGACGATGACGAGGATAAGAAAGAAACTCCAATTGCCATAGAAAGTACTTTCTTTGAAAGTCTTCAGGAGCAACTGGATCTGGTTCCTTTATCTGATCAGGATTTTATTATTGGAAAACAGATTATAGGCAGTCTCGATGACGACGGCTATCTGAGAAGACCTATCACTTCAATGATCGACGATCTGGCATTTTCTCAGAATGTGATGGTGGAAGAGGAAGACGTACTGGAGATGCTTAAGGTGATCCAGAGTTTCGATCCTCCGGGAATTGCGGCAAGAGACCTACAGGAATGTCTGACTTTGCAGCTTAAAAGAAAAGATCTTTCTAACCCAATTATCGTAAAAGCGATTCAGGTTGTTGAACACCATTTAGATGAGTTTACCAGAAAACATTACGATAAGCTGGAAAAATCGCTTAACCTGCAAAGCGAAGAGTTAAAAGAGATCATCAATGAGATCCTGAGGCTCAACCCTAAACCTGGCGACTCTAATCAGGTGACCACTAAACAGCTTCAGATCATTCCTGATTTTCATATCTCCAATAACGATGGCGTACTGATCTTAACTTTAAATTCAAAAAATGCTCCGGAACTCCGGGTGAGCCGTTCTTACATTGACATGTTTGAGCACTATGATAAAGCATCTCAAAAGGATAAAAAGTTAAAAGAAGCGGTCCAATTTGTAAAGCAAAAACTGGACTCGGCAAAGTGGTTTATTGACGCCATTAAACAAAGGCAGCAAACCTTGTTAAAAACGATGAATGCCATCATGCAATACCAGTACGAATATCTGCTTACTGGTGATGAACGTAAAATGCGTCCCATGATCTTAAAAGATATTGCAGATAAAATTGACATGGACATCTCTACCGTTTCCAGGGTTGCCAATTCCAAATATGTTCAAACAGAGTTCGGTACATTTCTTTTAAAATCCTTCTTCTCAGAAGCGATACAAACCGAAAGCGGAGAGGAAGTTTCCAATAAAGAAGTCAAAAAGATTCTTGAAGACTGCATCAGCAATGAAGACAAAAGACGTCCGCTTGCAGATGAAAAACTAACAGAGATCCTTAAGGAACAAGGTTATAATATTGCCCGCAGAACAGTTGCTAAATACAGAGAGCAAATGAACATACCTGTGGCAAGACTGAGAAAAGAACTTTAAATAAAAAATTCAGAAAGGCTATTCAGGCTTTAAATTCTGACTAAGTAACTCTTCAAGCTTCTGGTTGGCCACCAGGAGCTGATCTGTTAACTCAATATTTTCTTTCCTTAGGGCGTAGATTTCGAAGGCTTTGATTATATGTATCCTCAGATCGTCTTCCATCCAGGGCTTCTGAATATATCGGTATACTTGTCCTTTGTTGATGGCATCAATCACTGCATTAATATCTGCGTAGCCGGTCAATAAAATCCTGATCGGATCCGGATAGTCCGGAATGATGGACTCCAGAAACTCAATGCCTGTCATCACCGGCATCCGCTGATCGGTAATAATTACGTGAATATCCTCGCTTTGCAGTACTTTCAGCCCCTCTGCAGCAGATTCTGCTGTAAAGACATTGAATAACCTCCTGAATCCTGCTTTAAAAGAATTCAGATTATGTATTTCATCGTCTATATATAAAACATTTATAGATGTATCGGGGCTCATTGTGTTTAATGAAAATTTTTTTAAATATACCTGTTTTTATATATTTTATAACTTATTTTATTATAGAAATCAATAAAATGATTTAAGTCAGACCAATGATCAGAGAAGGTTTTAAGACAATAATTTTTGTCTTAACATAAACTCAAGTTGCCCGTTAACAAGCAAAAGCTGTTCATTAAGTGCTTTGTTCTTTCTTCGTAAAGAATAAACTTCAAAAGCCCTTTCAATGTTAATTTTCAATTCTTCATCAAGCCAGGGTTTGGTAATATACAAATAGACCTGCCCTTTGTTGATGGCATCAATGACCGCATTGATATCTGCATATCCGGTAAGAAGGATCCTCATCGGGTCTGGATAATTTGGAATGATGGACTCCAAAAATTCAATACCGGTCATCACCGGCATCCGCTGATCCGTAATGATAATATTAATTTCCTGCTGGCTTAATATAGCAATAGCATCCTTAGCCGACTCCGCAGTAAACACATTAAAGTTCCTTCTAAAAGAAGCTTTAAATGCATTCAGATTATGGACCTCGTCATCTACGTATAAAATATTAATTACTTCTTCCCCCATTGTAAGTCAAAATTAAGCAAAACAGATTAATTGCAGGTGCAAATGCTAATAATCTGTTAAATATAGCTATTTTTGTATAAAGTGAATACACATAAACTAAGGCAAATTTTAGATATTTTACATGTTATTATTCAGCAATCAATTACAGGCAAACGATCTTTCTTTCGAACCAAAATTCTTTAGAATTTATAATACTTCAGAAAAGAGTGAACTGGAAGCTTTATTAAAGGCCAAACCGCACTTAAAAATACATGATGAAATCGAAACGCAGCTGGATGATCTGATTAAGTCCAAGCACCCTAAAAAGAAGCCGGAACCTGATGTTCTTGAGGTACTTAAACTGGAACATATAGGCGCCCGGAGCAAACAGGAATATGGTGTATGGGTCTATTACCCCTGGTCTGACAGACTGGTCCATTTGCTGGATGAGGAAGAATTTATTGAGGTCAGGACCAATAGAAATATTTATAAAATAACCAGAGCGGAACGTGATCTGCTCGGCAAACAAAAAATTGGTGTTGTAGGACTTTCTGTTGGACAATCTGTTTCCGTGACCATGGCCATGGAAAGAAGTTTTGGCGAGATCCGGCTGGCAGACTTTGATGTCCTGGAACTCACTAATATCAACCGGATCAGAACAGGTGTTCAGAACCTTGGATTGCCTAAAGTTATTATTGTAGCCAGAGAGATTAAAGAAATTGATCCTTTTTTAAAGGTAACTTGTTTTGCCGATGGTCTTACCGAAGAAAACATGGACCGCTTCTTTAGTGAAGGAGGTAATTTAGATCTTGTTGTCGATGAATGCGATGGTCTGGATATTAAGATTTGGCTCCGTCATAAAGCCAAAGCCTTACGTATTCCGGTAGTAATGGACATGAGCGACAGGGGAACACTGGATGTGGAGAGATTTGATCTTGAACCAGACCGGCCAATACTTCACGGAATGATCGATCATCTTGATCCTTCCAGAATTAAACACTTAAAAACCAACGAAGAAAAAATCCCGTTCCTGCTGGCCATGATTGGTGTGGAAACCCTGTCAAACAGACTCCAGGCTTCCATGTGCGAAGTGGGGCAATCCATTACAACCTGGCCGCAACTGGCTTCGGGAGTTACCCTTGGAGGTGCTCTTTGTGCAGATGTTTCGCGAAGAATCATTCTAGACCAATATCATGAATCTGGAAGGTACTTTATTGATCTGGAAGAACTTATTGGCGATAAAGAACCGGCTTCGGATACAGATTATGTGGTCAAAAATTATACAGCCGATGCGCTTTCAGCAGAAGAAATGGATACCGCTGTTCAAGGGCTTGCTTTGAGCGGTCAAACACTGGAGCAATCGCAACTGGAGCAATTGGTTACAACAGCCATCCAGGCCCCTTCTGCCGGAAATAATCAACCCTGGAAATGGTTTTCCAAACAGGGAAGGCTCTTTCTTTTTCATGATGAAAAGCATTCCGTTTCCTGGGGGGATTTTGACAACATTACCTCCAATATCTCTTTTGGTGCGGCTATAGAAAATTTAAAAATTGCAGCTGGAAAACTGGGATTAAAAGTTAGTTATGACCTCTTTCCTAATGCACAGAATAAGAGACTGGTGGCTGCTTTTACCTTTTCAGAAGACAAAGAAAAGCCATATGGCCAGGAACTTGAACCTGGAATCCAGATGAGGTTAACCAACCGTAAAACAGGTAACGGACAAAAGATCAGCCTTGAGACGCTGTCCTCCCTGAAAGCCTCAGCCAGCCATGGAACGCCTGCAACACTCCATATTACGGAGGATAAAGATCAGATCAAACAGATCTCTGAGGTGGTTTCAAAGGTAGAAAGAATTCGCTTCCTGTACCCTCAGGGTCACCATGATTTCTATACCCAGGAAATGAGGTGGACAGAGAAAGAAGTTCTGGAAACCAGAACAGGCCTGGACATCAGGAGTCTTGAGCTTTCAGAAAGTGACAAGGCAGGTTTGAACGTGGCTAAGAATCCGGAAGTTATTAAACTTTTGAACAAATGGGGTGGCGGTGCTGCCTTCGAAAAACTGTCAAAAAATGCCATCATCAGTTCTTCGGGAATTGGTTTGATCAGCATGCCGGAATACAGTGCAGAAAACTTTATTCTTGGTGGTGAGGCTGTTCAACGGGTTTGGCTGGATGCCAATCTGAAGGGACTCTCCTTCCATCCTATTTCAGCGCCATTATTCCTGTTCGCACGTCTTCGTCAGGGCAATGGAACAGAAATGCCTTCCAAAATGATTGAAGAGCTTACGATCTTACAGGAGTCTCTGTTTGAAGTATTTCCTATCTTGCAAAAAGAGCAAGGTATATTTATGTTTAGGTTGTCCTATGCAGACGAAGCGTCCGTAAGGTCATTCAGAAAGCCTTTGTCGAACGTACTTCAGTTTAATTAGATTATGACCTTGATTAAATTCAGAGCCTTTAAAGCAACCGAGGATCCCGATACCTGTCAGCGTTTCCTGAAAGGACATGTGAGTGTATTGGAAGATTACGGAATTACCAACATTACCACCAATAACAACCAGTGGATGCATATGGATTGTGTGTATGGTGTAGTTGCAGAAACGGAAGATGGCGAAATGGTTGGCGGTATCCGTATACAGCTTGCCGATGGCGTTTACCCCTTACCTGTTGAAAAAGCAGTTGGATATATGGATCCTACTCTATATGAGTTAGTTCGGGAGTATATCCCGGAAGGTGTAGGTGAACTCTGCGCGCTATGGAATGCGAAATCTGTGGCCGGGCTTGGGATTAGCATCTTACTTACCCGTGCCGGGATATCGATCACAAACCAGGTCAAGTGCAAAACATTGATGGGAATTTGTGCTGGATATACACTCAAAATGTTTAAAAAAGTAGGCTTTGTTATTGACAACACACTTGGAAATGGCGGAGAATTTGTCTATCCGAACGAAAATTATATAGCCTGGGTACTGGGTATCTTAAATGCAAAAGAACTGGAAACTGCAGAAGATTACGACAGAGAGCGCATGTTAAGTTTGAGATACAATCCGGTGCAGGAATTTGTTGAGCAGTCAAAAGTTGGCGATCTCGATGTTCATTATAACCTGATCATTCCACCTAACGTTAATCCTTCGGTATGAAGAACTGGCTCTTAATTATCTTTCTTTCCTTCGCCTATATTTTTAACGCAGCAGGTGCTGATATAGTGATCAAAAACAGTGATACCAGAAAGAGTATTGGAAAGGACATTTTCGTTTATGTAGACAAGTCCCGGAAACTTGATATTCAGGATATCCTGAAAAGGACGGATTTTATTCGGAGTAATAAGTCTGTTCCTAATTTTGGCGTGGAAGATTACACCATATGGATCAGATTTTCTGTATTAAATCAAAGTGACGAGTCCAATCTGACCTTGCAAATCGATCACCCGGTATTGGACAACATTGAATTATATTCAGAACAGGACAACAAAATTACCGTAAAGAAATTGGGTGAAGCCTACCCATTTAATCATAGAATCTACAACGACCCTTCTTTTATTTTCCAGCTGAATGTTCCAAAAGCGCAGGAAAAGGTATACTATATGAGAATAGAAAGCAGCGATAATATCCAGCTTCCCATTTTCATTGGGAAAGAAAGAAATATTATAGAATCTACAAAAAGCAAATATCTGATTTCCGGATTGTATCTGGGCATTATGCTCTCCATGCTATTGTATAATCTCTTTATCTATTTTACAGTAAGGGACAAGAGTTATCTTTATTATGTTGTTTACCTGATCATGGTGATCTTAACCCAGGCCAGTATACAGGGATTCACCTTTAAATATTTATGGCCTGGGGTAAGCTGGCTTGCGATCTATAGTTCTTTTATTTTCCCTCCCCTGGTTGGAATAACGGCTCTCCAGTTTGAGCGTTATTTCCTGAAAACGAAAGAATGGTTACCCAAAACGGACCGTTATGCTTCGGTATTTATTGTGTTGTACATCAGTTCCATCGTACTATCGCTTTTTTCACAATACGCCCTTGCATTTAAGCTCATTGAATTTACAGCCTCTACGGTATCCATGTACATGTTTTACATGGCTATAAAAATAAGTTCAAAGGGTTACAGACCAGCTACTTTCTTTTTATTATCCTGGTCTGTTTTTCTGATCGGCATCATTATTTATACTTTGAAGGACTTTGGCGTCTTGCCTTATAATGACCTGACGTATTACACCATGCCTTTTGGTTCGGCATTAGAGGTTACCCTGCTGTCTTTTGCACTTGCAGACAAGATCAATACCTACAGAAAGGAAAAAGAATACTCTCAGGCTGAAGCACTTCGTATCTCGCAGGAAAATGAAAGATTGATCCGGGAACAAAATATTGAATTGGAACAAAAGGTCAACGAAAGGACACTCGCATTACAGGAATCTAATCATACCCTTGAGGTAACCTTAAACGATCTGAAAGAAGCGCAGTCTCAATTGGTCGATTCGGAAAAAATGGCCTCTTTAGGTCAGTTGACTGCTGGTATCGCACATGAAATTAATAATCCGATCAATTTCGTTACGTCTAATATCAAGCCGCTGGAACTTGACATCAATGATTTGAATTCAGTGATCAACCAATATGAAAAGCTCAATATTGAGGAAGATCTGGCGCCACAAATCGCTAAAATAGAAGCCTTTAAGAAACAAATTGACATCAATTATGTGAGAGAAGAAATTACTTCACTCCTCTCCGGAATTGGTGAGGGCGCCAGAAGGACTGCTGAAATCATCAGAAGCCTGAAAAACTTCAGTCGTCTTGATGAAAATGACACCAAACCTGTGGACTTGAATGAAGGTCTGGATTCTACTTTGATTCTTATTAAAAACAATTTCCCTTCTTACCTGAAGATCGAAAAAGATTATGGAGCCCTTCCTCTGGTAGAGTGTTTGCCAGGAAAAATAAACCAGGTATTCATGAACCTGATTACCAATGCTGTACAAGCCATTAAATCCAAAGCTCAGCCTAATGAAGAAGAATTCGTCAGGATTCATACCTGGCAGGAAGGAGAACAGGTGAAGATCAGTATAAAGGATTCCGGAACAGGTATGCCGGAAGAAGTGAAACAAAAAATATTTGAACCTTTCTTCACCACAAAAGATGTGGGCGAAGGAACAGGCCTTGGCTTATCTATTGTATTCAGGATCATTGAAAACCATCATGGCGCTATAGATGTTATCACTAATCTGAATCAAGGTACAGAATTTATTATTACATTGCCGATAAACTCAAAATAACCACTTTATTATGAATACAACAACAGTCAGAGTTCTGTATATTGATGATGAAGAGAACAATTTGCACGCATTTAAAGCAAGCTTTCGAAGACAATACGAGATTTATACGGCTATTTCGGCCGCTGAAGGCTTGAAAATTCTGGAGAATGTTCCTGTAAATGTGATTATTGCAGATCAAAAAATGCCTGGAATGACAGGCGTAGAATTCTTTAAGAGCATCATCAATACCTACCCTGATCCTATACGAATTCTGCTGACTGGTTATACAGATATTGAAGCGCTTGCTGATGCGATTAATCACGGTGATATCTACAGATATATTACCAAACCCTGGAACGATCTTGAGTTGCATAATTCCATTAAAAATGCTTACGATGCCTATAAAGCAAAGATCGATCTTCGAAATAAAATAGCGGAACTGGAGAAAACAAACGATGAATTAAACCGGTTCATTTACAGTATATCTCACGAGCTCAGGGCTCCGCTGGTTTCTGTTCTGGGTATCGTAAATCTGGTTAAAATGGAAGACCTGTATGATTCAAGCGGCGAATACTGGAGCCTCATTGAAACTTGTTCCAACAAGCTGGATTATTATATACAAAAAACCCTTCAGTATTATAAGAACAATAAGACAGCCACAGATCTATCCTCTATCAATTTTAAAAAATTGATTACAGAACTGATTGAACTCTATACCTATACAGACAAGTCTACAAATTTCATCATCAACATAGAGCAAAATGAAGAATTTATTGGCGATGCATTCAGAATAGAAGTCATTCTTGGAAACCTGATCTCCAACGCCATCAAATACCAAAATGTTAATGAGGAAAACAAACGGGTCAGTATTAATATTTCCGTAACCAGTTATGGAGCTGATCTTTCCATAAATGACAATGGTGTAGGCATACTGAATGAACATCTGGAGAAAATCTTTACCCAGTTCTTTAAAGGCAAAAATCAACACGGCAGTGGGCTTGGATTATTTATTGTGAAAGAAGCACTCACAAAGATCCACGGAAAAATAGAAGTCAGTTCGAACGTAATTGATGGCACAACATTTAAAATCACCATACCAAATGCAAAATTCGACAAAGAGACTAAATAGAGTGATGCTAATTGATGATAATGAAGTTGACTTAAAAATAAACGCCAAAGTATTATCAATTTCTAACCTATTTGAACATATTAATTATTTTAAATCCGGAGAATCAGGTTTAACCTATTTAAAGAAAAACATTCATCATCCTGAAGAATTACCTGATCTTATTTTACTGGACATACAAATGCCGGATATGAATGGATTTGAATTTCTGGATTACTATAAAAGGTTGCCAAAGTCTTTCATTGACAATTGTACCATCACTATTTTATCCTCAACTCTGGATTTTGGTGACATCAAAAAAGCGGAAGCCAATACCTATGTGGCCAAAATGTTCATGAAACCTTTAAATCCAAAAGAATTGAGAGATTTTCTCCATCTCTTATAAATCTTAATCTGATGCAACAAGAAGCCCCACCATCGAATAGGAAAGATAAACTATGGAGCTGGTTAAAGAAAATCGGGATTTGGGGATTTCTTTTTTTTCTTGTGAAAGGTTTATTGTGGTTGGTTTTAGGCTATTGGGTTTTAAATTGATATGATTATTAAGAAAAAGGAACATTGGTTTTTAATGCTTTTTATATGGAGGCGTTCGGTATTGCCGGCTTTGCTTCCAAGACTGGTATTACTCCTGTTGTTCTCTATTGCGGTGGTGTTATGCCGCCCCTATTTATCGGAGTTTAAGGCCGAGCTGAACCCTGCTCCTTTTACCCTTTTCGGAATTGCACTTGCCTTATTTTTAGGTTTCAGAAACAATGCCAGCTATGACCGCTTCTGGGAAGCCAGAAAACTTTGGGGTGCTTTGCTTAATGATACACGTTCCCTGGCCAGACAAGCGCTGACCTTATGCAGTTATGAAAAGGGGGCTGCTGCGCCTGGTCTGTTCATTAACTATCTCATTGCTTTTACTTATGCATTAAAACATCAGCTCCGGCATACAGATGCAAGAGTCGACATGGATAGGCTCCTGCCTGCCAAACTTTCAACGGAACTCGCTACCGTGCGTTACAAACCTATTCTGTTGCTTAAAGAAATGGCTGCCTGGGTTCAGGCCAGCCGTGAACAACAGAAACTTGACCCCATCCTTCAGCTGGCCTTTGAAGAGAATTTCAATAAGCTTTCTGATATTGTTGGCGGATGCGAAAGAATTGCCGGAACACCGATTCCATTTACATACAGCATTCTTTTGCACCGGACAGTTTATATTTATTGTTTCCTCCTGCCTTTTGGTTTTGTGGCGAGTTTAGGCTGGTTTACGCCGTTGATCGTGGTCTTCATTGCTTATACTTTTGTAGCGCTGGAAGCCATTGCAGATGAGATCGAGGAACCATTTGGTCTGGAATCGAATGACCTGGCTTTAAACGCCATGTCTAAAATGATAGAGAACACCCTGCTGGAAATAAATGGGCAGCAACTGGGACCAGTACCACCGGAAAAAGAAGATATTATTGACTAGTCTTATTGGACTTTCTTTTTTTCTTCCTGTTTGTTTTGAAAACAATGTATTCCATTAACTGTTCTTAAATGGCTAAGCAGCCTATGCATCCATGACAAAAAACCGAGTTTCTATTTACAGTGCCCTATTGGCAAACCTACTCATTGCCATAGTTAAGTTTATAGCCGGTGCAAGAACAAATAGTTCGTCCATGATCTCTGAAGGTATTCACTCTGTTGTAGATACGATCAATGAAATATTGCTTTTATACGGATTAAAAAGGAGTCAGAAACCTCCGGATAAACTCAGGCCATTTGGATATGGCAAGGAATTGTATTTCTGGTCTTTTATTGTATCTATACTTATTTTTGGTTTGGGGGGTGGGCTATCCATTTATCAGGGTATATTACACATCCTGAATCCTGAACCACCCGGCGATCCGGGATGGAATTACGCTGTATTGATTTTTTCTGCAATCTTCGAGGGAACTTCTTTAATTATTGCCATTAAAGCTTTTAACCGCACCCGTGGTGAGCTTTCTTTTTGGAAAGCCGTGGTCAAAAGCAAAGATCCAACCAGCTTTCTGGTCTTGTTTGAAGATGGCGCTGCAGTAACTGGTCTGGCTATTGTATTTGTGATGATGCAACTCAATCATGCCTATAATTTGCCTGTTCTGGATGGGGTCGCTTCTGTTCTTGTCGGTTTACTGCTGGTCTTTGTTTCTTTAATTTTGGCCAGGGAAAGCAGAAGTCTTCTAATGGGTGAAGGCATTTCACCAGAGACTCAGAAAAAGATCATTGCCATTGCGGAGAGTGATAAAGCCGTGATTAAAGTGGCCAATGTGCTGTCTACCTATCAGTCTCCGGAGGAAATCATGTTGATGCTGATCATTTATTTTAAAGAGGATCTTGATACGGAAGATATTACGGATTCTATTGACAGGATAAGGGCGGCGATTAAACGAGAATATCAATTGGTTGAATTCGTGATCATTCAACCGCAAACCCTCAGTCTGTCCAAATCTTAAAATTTTTAGCCTTTGATCCCTCCGAATATGCTAAAGAGAATCACACACAGTACGATCAGGGTAATGAAAATATACAGTCTATCTCTTTCCAGTTCATCGTGGTGTCCATCGCTAAAACCTTTAGGGCGCTGAATTGGTAGAAAAATTCTGTACATCTGCTTCAAGGCTAACGATATCAGGCGGGCCGAAGAGGCCCGCAGATCTCTGAGGCCTTTCCGCAGAGTACGAGAATTTTTCTTAGCAAATTGCAGAGGAAGGAGGTGAGCCATGCATGGTGTATAATAGCTTTTCGTATAACAGGTTTCCCCCTCTCCATCAGAATCTTTTTTCCAGTTTAAGCGAAAACACTTATGATGAACAAAATTCACAAAGACATCATCCATAAACTCCTCTACGCCATACCCGGACTCTCCTCCCAACTTAAGCGCCATGAAAACGTCAATATTACTCAGAGGAGACCTCAGCTTTGAAGCAAGACGCGCAGCGACGCGAAAAAGCGTTAGTCTCCGAAGAGTATATTGACGTTTTTCGACAGCTTAACTATTATTTTAAACCTCAGCTTTGAAGCAAGACGCGTAGCGGCGCGAAAAAGCGTTAGTCTCCGAAGAGTATATTGACGTTTTACGACAGCTTAACTATCATTTATTATTTTGTTGATAGGAATAGGTTGCTTTTTCCTCTTTTTTTCCTCCAAACAAACCAATATTCAAAGAAAAGGATACACCCATGGATTTAAGACTTGCATCGCCATAGCCAATTCCCGTAAGCGGTAACTTCATAAAAGGCGCTACGCCAATACTAACCCCCCGGCTAACTTCCCGGTCAAAGCTCACCGATACATTGGCAATGCCAAATAAATGCTGGTTCTGATTGTTAATTTCTAAATTAGATATCTTCTGATTTGGTCCTGCATTTCCGGTGATAAACTGATATTTCTCTTTTAGCATAAAATAGCTTGAAAGTCCGGCATTGACACTAACAGAAAGTTTCTTCTTGTTATACACCTTGTAATTTGCATTGATCGGAATATCCAGTACATTACAATCTGCATCTACCTGCCATGCCGTTCCTGGAGTGGCATATCCATTTCCAGAGGGTGCAGTACCGCCAGAATTATATAGTTTTCTGGAATATATTGCACCTGAGGTAAAGCTGATTTTTTTTGTCAGGCTATAGGTTGCCAACAGACCGACATTAGAACTCAGTTTAGAAGACATATTTTGTTTTGCGGTGGAAACGTCGGGTGCTGCCATCAGACTTAAAACAAGTCCGTTGTTTTGTCCAAGCCCGGCTTCCATTTTCTTTCTCACACTTCTCTGAACCTCTTCCCATTCTCCATCGTTTGCCACTTTTTTGTTTTTTATGGAGGCAATTGCCTTTTGTTTTGGGCCAATGCTATCTTTTTTTTCTTTGGAGCTTTCAGCAATAGAAGTTACGGTCTGAATCGGAGCTTGATGCTTTTCATTTCCTGGCGCAATTGTATCGGAAACATAAATTGGTAGAATTGCTTTTTTTGAAGGAAGCTGTTTTTCTTTTTTTGCTTCGTTAACTGCAACTACGGATTGTATTGTATCCTGATTGATGTTTTTTTGTACCGAAGGTTTCGGTGTCTGCTCTACTGCTGCAGTATTCTCCTTACTTTTTTTATCTGTATGTTGTGGTCCTGAGAAAAACCAGAATATAAAAATCAGTACTGTTGCTGCAATGCCTGAAGCAGTAAAGAGCCATAATGGAATTCCTCTCCTCTTTTCCTGCAGATCAAGTTTACGCTCCATTTTCTCCCAATCCATTTCATTAAATGGAATATCGGGATCACTAAGTCCACGTTTAAAGAACTGATCTATATGATTATTGTCTTCCATCAGTATCTGTTTTTTTGATTAGCATTTCATGATTTTGATTGAGGACAGCAAGCTTTTCCTGTAGTTTTTGCCTCGCTTTAAATAAATTGGATTTTGAAGTCCCTATTGATATTTTTAGAATTTCGGCTATTTCCTCATGAGAATAACCATCTATCGCGTATAAATTAAATACAGTCCGATAAGCTGGGGACAATCCCTGGATCAACACCAGCAAATCCTTGTAAGCAAGCTGATCATAGACCACAGCCTCATAACCAACTCCCTCATATTCATTCACATCCTCGTGATCTGCAAATTTCAGGTTAGCGCGGTAATGATCTATAGCCGTGTTCGTAATAATTTTCCCTATCCAGGACTTGAAGGGTTTAGATGCATCGTATTTATCAATATGTGTAAATACCTTCATAAAGCCATCATTCAACACGTCGGCAGCATCATAATCGTTCATGATATACCGCCTGCATATTGCCATGCAATAACTGTAAAATTCTTTATAGAGCACATACTGACTGGATCTTTCCCTTCGGATACAACCGTTGATAATTCTCTGCACCTATATGATATACTTTAAGTTTTTAACCCGAGCCATTTAACCCAATACGAGGCCTGCGTACTAAAGGTTGCCAACCTTTAGAATAAATTTAACAATTTTTTATAAAATACTGATAAACAATACATTAATATTTTAAACAAACCCGGCAACCTTTATAAAACCCAGTCCGTAATCTATGTAGTACTAAAACAATTATTTAACTGATAGAATTTATGAAAACGAACTTAACAAAAACATTTGTCCTTTTGGGCCTGTCCTCGGTGATTTTCTTATCGTCATGTTCTAAAGGAGGCGACGGGATGTCTCCTAACGGAACTGATCCTTATGGTAATCCTCCGGCCACAAATCCACCGGCTGCAAATTCCGATCTTCAGCTGACTTCCAATACGAAATTTGGAAATATACTGACCGACTCCAAAGGCAGGACGCTGTATTTCTTTTCTATTGATGCCAATGGAACATCAGGTTGCAGCGGAGGATGTGAGGTCGCCTGGCCTGTTTACTATGCCGGAAACGAAACTGCACCAACTGGAATTGTAGCCACGGATATAAAAACCATTACCCGCGCCGATGGAAAAAAGCAAACAACCTATAAAGGATGGCCTTTATATTATTATGCTGCAGACAGCAAACTAGGTGACGTGGGTGGCGATGGTTCCGGTGGTACCTGGTTTGTAGCCAAGCCTGATTATTCTATTATGCTGGCCAGCTATCAACTGGTTGGTCTGGATGGTAAAAACTACCTTGACGGCGCTAAAGAAGGAACGGGTACAACTCAATATTTTACAGATGCTGCCGGCAGAACGCTATACGCTTATACACCCGATACCTTTAATAAGAACACCTATACCAAAGCAGACCTCAGCAACAATGGAATCTGGCCAATTTATGAATCGGATGTTTTAAATGTCCCTTCGGTACTGGCTAAAGATATGACCGTTCAAATCACCTCCGTTGGTAAGAAACAGTTGACTTATAAAGGGCATCCCTTGTATTATTTTGGTTCTGATGCAAAGCGTGGTGATACCAAAGGCGTAAGTGTACCTGTTCCTGGCGTATGGCCGATCATGACCATAAACACAACAGCATTAGCCAATTAAATTCATCAGCATCATGTCTAAATATTCTGTAATCACTTTTGTTCTTGTAATCATCTATATGATTGTATTGAGCTGTTCTAAAAAACAAGCGGCAGAGATTAAGCCAGATCTACCTTCTGCACCGGAAAATCCCGGTGCAGGGCTTACCTACAGCAACTTTGCACAAGCACTATTCCAAAATAAATGTTCTGGCTGCCATGCACCCGGCCGCTCGGCAGCAGCCATTTTTAGTTTTACGGGTTACGCTTCTGTTGTGGCAAACTCAGACCGCATTAAACAAGCTGCATTGGTCAGCAAAACCATGCCATTGGGCGGAAGTCTATCGGCCACAGAACTGCAGTCTTTAACGAGCTGGTTTAACCAGGGAATGCCAGAATAATCTTTAATAACAATCTAAAATAATCTGACCGATGAAAACCATTTATTTTATCCTGCTGATCTCCTTTGCCGGTCTGTCGGTACAGGCACAAAGTATTGTAGTGAGCAAAAATGCCGCTGTTTCTTTTTTTTCCAGCACTGTGGTTGAAGACATAGAAGGAAAAAGCAGTACAGCCAATTCCGCACTCGATCTTAAAACGGGCAACATCATCTTTAAAGTAATGAATACCTCTTTTCAGTTTAAAAAGAAACTTATGCAGGAACACTTTAATGAAAACTACATGGAGAGTACCACCTATCCTTTTTCAGAATTCAAAGGAAAGATCATCGATCCTGTTGATTTTAGCAAAGATGGCAATTACAGCCTATCTGTAGAAGGAACTTTAAATATCCACGGTGTAATAAAACCCTGTCAAAGTAAGGTAAACCTGGTTATAGACAAGGGGATCATTTCTGCTAAATCTGTATTCCGGATAAAGATTGCAGACTACAAAATCAAAGTTCCTTCCATCGTATTTAAAAACATAGCTGAATCGGTAGACGTACGTGTATCAGCTGTTTATCAACCTAAAACCATATGAGATTAACTCCTTTATATCTAAAAATCCTGTTGCTCCCTTTGTTTGCAACAGTTACATTATCAAGCTTCGGTCAGGATGATCTGGAAAAAGCTTTATCTACCGTCCCATCTCCCGGACACCAGAAAGTCAGTGCAACCTTTAAATCGACCAAACTGATCAATGGACATACGAATGAAACCATCTATAAAAATGAACTGGATTTTAAAGTTGATCATCGTTTTGGAGATATTGCCGGAAGTCAGGGTGGTATTAAGCAATTCTTTGGGCTGGACAATTCGACCGATATCCGCATCGGCTTTGAATATGGAATCAGCGATCGACTGAGTATTGGCCTTGCCCGGGCAAAGGGTGCGACCAATGTACAGCAGCTATACGAAGGAAGTATAAAATACCGGCTGCTGGAACAAACTACAGATGATTATATTCCGGTTGCGCTTACCTTATTTGGCAGCAATACCATAGCAGCAGTGAGTGCAAGTGAAGACCCAGCTTCTGCAGCTGCTTACCATAGTTTTAAAGACAGGATGAATTACGTCAGTCAGCTGATCATTGCCAGGAAATTTACGGAAGGGATTTCTTTTACCCTGACCCCTAGTTACATACACCGAAATCTAACCGCTTTCAGGGATCAAAATGATCTTTTTGCACTTGGTGCAGGTGCGCGTGCAAAGATCAGCAAAAGAATGGCTGTGGTGGTTGATTATTTTATTCCCTTTAGAAACAGCGCGGATAAAGCCTATCTGGAGGGTGTTAATGAAACTAAATTCTATAACCCGCTGGGTGTTGGCCTGGAAATGGAAACGGGTGGCCATATTTTTCACCTCAATTTCACCAATGCTGCCGCCATTGAAGAAATGCAGTTTATCCCACAAACGACAAGCTCCTGGCTAAAAGGACAATACCGATGGGGATTTAGTATTTCCAGAAGGTTTTCTTTTAATAAAAAATAGAACAGCAAAGCTCGATATGTATGCATATTTTAGCTAAAATATTCCTTTAAATGACCGCATTTAAAATTTGGCACAAATACTGCTTATCGGCTTCTGTTATTCTATTTAATTTATTTCATATCATGTCTTTAAAGACTCATTGTAAGATATACCTCAGGACAGCTTTGCTGTCCCTTTGTTTACTGGTCACTTTCCATGCTTCTTTTGCTCAAAAGAAGCGAAAACATGTGGTTACGGAGACGGAAATCCCATTGCTGGTCAACAAGGTAGAGAACTATACATTTACAGTCGATAAAAACAATTTTCAACTCAAAAAGGGCTTTGATTTCAGTGCAATAGAAAACACGCTGCCGGATATAGAAAAAAAGATAAAAGCATTCAAGACTAAGTTTGACGTACAGGGCGGAAAAATGAATCTTCGGAGCTTGAACAGTGCAGTTATTCTTTTAAAAGAACAGGCAGATAACCTTAGTGCTTATAAAGCATTACTCACCGAGTATAATGAACAACTCACCAAGAGCAATATCGAAGTAAAAAAAATATTGGTTGATCCCGATCTAAATGTCGTTATACCCGATTCAGTATTAAACGAGCAGCTGGGTGATCTTCTTTCAGAAGGCAGATCACTGGATACTTTACAGAGAAGGATGCTGTCTAAGGTAAACCTGTTGAGAAATCGTTTATCGGTTAATCTTCTCCAGTTGAACGATCTTTCTTCAGATATGAACTATCTGTCGATTTCTAAAAAGATCAATATGTTTTCCCGTGAGGAGTCTCCCCTGTTTAGTGCACGGACCAGCCAGTACCAGCAGAGTTTTGTGGAGGTTATCGCCAATGGATTTCAGCGTTCAGTGAAAATAATCAGCATTTATCTTGCGGGAAAAATGCATATTGTGACACTTTCCTTGTTAATATTTATTCTAACTACCTCCTGGTTACTGTCCAACAG
This sequence comes from Pedobacter nutrimenti, assembly GCF_032678445.1. Taxonomy (GTDB): domain Bacteria; phylum Bacteroidota; class Bacteroidia; order Sphingobacteriales; family Sphingobacteriaceae; genus Pedobacter; species Pedobacter nutrimenti_A. Next base: position 490,877 of record NZ_JAVTSQ010000001.1, on the reverse strand, counting down.
GAGAAGGATAAAAAAACAAGAAGATGCCAAAAGCGTATTTGAGCAGATTAATTTTCTAAGAAGAAGTTTTTTAATTGGGTCTTTAATGGCACTTTTCACTTATGCACCTCTTCTTTTTGGAAATCCAACCATGTCTTTATTACATGCGCTTGAAGCCATTCGTTTGGCATGTATATGCGTGTTGATCTGGCCCTTTTTAAATAAAGGTTCAGGAGCTTTATGGATTGGTCTTGTTTGCTTATGGGTTTTCTATGCCATTGACGATATTTTGCTGGATGCGGCATTTGGCGAACGCTGGGGCTTATTCCTCGCAGGCGTGCTGCTCATAGTCATTTGCATCAAAATGATCCGTTCCAACAATGCTTTTTTTATAAAGATCGAAGAGTCTCCGGCAACCAAAGCACTTCTTATTTTCACATTGGCACAGGTGACCTTATCCGTTCTGTTTAACCTTACAGGGCGATTGACGCTGGCTAAAATATTTGGGGTAAGTGCCATTCAATGTCTGATGCTTGGAATTTCACTTAAGGTTTTCTGTACCATGGTATTGGAGGCCATTTACCTGCAAACAGAAGCTTATCACGACAGTAGATTTTCTGATTTTATCAATTACAAAGAACTTCAGCATCGTTTTCAACGGAATTTATGGATTATTGCTTCCATTATATGGACCATTGGATTTATCCGGAATCTAACCCTTTATGATGTCCTGGTTAAAGTATCATCGTCTTTCTTTTATACACAAAGAAGTATTGGCAGTTATCAGTTCACCTTTGCCAGTATTGCTATATTCTTCTGCATTATATGGGTGTCTTCCTTAATTTCAAGTTTCATCAGTTTCTTTTTTGGACATGAAAAGGCCACAGCCGGGGGCAAACGGAACAGTCTGAATTCTATGATGCTGCTCGTTCGGCTTGCTATCTGGACAATTGGCTTTTTGATTGCTGTAGCCGCCGCAGGTATTCCTATCGACAGGTTATCCATTATGCTTGGTGCACTGGGGGTAGGTATTGGTTTTGGTTTGCAGAACATTGTAAACAACCTGGTTTCGGGGGTTATACTTGCCTTTGAACGGCCTATACAGATTGGTGACCAGATTGAAATCGGCAATAAATCAGGTATGGTTAAAGAAATCGGGGTACGGTCCAGTAAAATTCACAATGCAGAAGGTGCAGATATCATTGTTCCCAATGGAGATCTCCTTTCTCAACACCTCATCAACTGGACCATGCAGGACCGCAGCAAAAGGGTGGAATTTATGATTGGGGTTCCTTACGATACCGACCTGGACTGGGCTAAAAATCTCATCGCAGAAAAGCTTAAACTGAATGAAAATATTCTGCAGACACCTGCTCCGGTAATTATTGTTCAGGACTTTGGAGAATATGCCATCAGCATCAGGATTTTATTCTGGGTTGCAGACCTGGGCGTAGCTGGTTCTATGCGCTCTACAGCCATGATTGACACGAAAAAAGTGCTGTCAGAGGCAGGAGTACAATTACAAATCAGGCCCCTGAGTTAAAGCCTTAGGCATTCAAGCACTCGATTATGTAATTACATATCATTTTATCAGGTCAACTCTGGAGAGTTAGAAAAACATAGGATAACTTAGGTATTTAACTGAAGCTGGCTATAAAAAAAGAAAGGGTTGTTCCATCCAGACACTCCCCTATTCTAACCAAATATAAACCTGTATGAACGGGTTTTTCTTAGAGTTTTCTAAAACTTAAATCTCAGTAATTTTGAGATATTTAAAGCTCAGATAACATAATTCTTCTTTTTTTTAGACGTGATCATCAGATCAACAACACAAATATAGCAACAGGAATTAAAAAAACACAATAAAAACAATAAATTTTACCAAAAAACAGGATAAAAAACAAAACAAAAGCATTAAAAACCTTTCAAAATCAAGGCAAAACCAACTAAAACATAAAAAAGAAGAAAAAAAACAAAATAAAACCAGAAAATACTAAATAAAGACTAACATAAAACAGAAATCCAGCTAAAGAAAACAAAGCTAAACAGCATAAAGACAATCAATTCAGAAAAATACCCAGAAAATTGCAGGAAGAATACAAAGAGAAAATTGGCTATAAAAAAAGAAAGGGTTGTTCCATCCAGACACTCCCCTATTCTAACCAAATATAAACCTGTATGAACGGGTTTTTCTTGAATTCTCCTTTTATGAAATGATTTAATAACAATCATTCTAAATGAGGCAGAATTTTTATCTCTATTTCAAATCTGATCAGAAGACTGATCAACGAATTAATGACACAAATATATAACTCTTTTACATAGTGTACAAGTTACACTATTAAATTTAACAGAAATTTAACATTTCAATGATATTCTGACACACTCTAAAAACGGCTGTCGACTACTCTTTATTACGTTTTTAATAAAAAAGAGTAGTTATATTTAACAGTAATTCATAAAACAATCATGATGCGGCTAAAATTAAAGAACAAGTACCTAACCTTTTGCTTAATCAGTTTCAGCCTTATTTCTTTTATATCTAATGCACAAATAAAAACGCCGCAAATCGATGATCGAATCATGATCCATCTGGCAGATCACCGCAGTCCGGAAGAGACAGAGACCATGATGTTTCTTTCCAATACTTTCAAATATGGGGAAATTGGAATTCCTGCAGGTTTATTGATTGGTGGAGTTATAGGAAACAATAAAGAGATGAGACAGAACTCTTTATATGTTGCCAGCAGCACCGCAATTTCCTATGGACTAACACTACTTATAAAACAACTGGTTAAAAGACCACGTCCTTTTGTCCAAAACATCAATATAGTACCAGTTTACCGGCCTGCCAGTTCTTCTTTTCCTTCTGGTCATACCTCTACAACTTTTGCTTCAGCCACTGCATTATCCATGGCTTATCCTAAGTGGTATGTCATTGCACCAGCTTTTTTGTGGGCTGGATCGGTAGGCTATTCCAGAATGTATCTCGGTGTTCATTATCCCACTGATGTGGCTTCAGGTGCAATTTTAGGTAGTGGTACATCGCTCCTTTTAAACAATTTAAGGTCGAATAAATAGCCGGCTATAAGAATGGATTGGTTATTTACCCTTTCTAGGTTTTGGCGACAATGCTTCTATTCCTCACTTGTTCAATCATCATATTGGCGAGAACAACTATAATTTCTAATGAGATTCCTGGTCATTATTTTCTTGTTCAAAATTTATGTATATTTCATTTCCTATCTTTTAACCTTTGAAATCTATTATTATGATTCTGAAAAAAGGAGATTCTGCTCCGGATTTTGACCTTTATGCAACACCCGACCAAAAATTAAGCCTCGCTGACTTTCGGGGGAAACGCCTTATCTTAGCCTTTTACCCTGCAGACTGGAGTCCTGTTTGCAGCGATCAGATGAGCTTATATAGCGCCACATTAAAAATATTTCATGAATATAATGCAGAAATCCTTGGTATTTCGGTGGATAGCAAATGGTGTCATATGGCTTTTGCTCAGGAAAGAAAAATTCACTTTCCCTTACTTGCAGATTTCGAACCCAAAGGCGAAGTGTCCAAAAAATATGGGATTTACGATGCAAAAGAAGGAGAAAGCCACAGGGCTTTATTTGTAATAGACGAACATGCAATCATTCAATGGAGCTATTTGTCTCCTGACGGCATTAATCCAGGAGCTGACGGTATATTAGACGCATTGGAAGAAATGAAAAATGCACAATAGATGTATAAAATTAAAGGGCAATCTAACCGATGCCCTTTAATTTTACAAATATTTTAAAAATCTATATCAATCAAACTCGTTAAAGGAATATGAATTCCGTTTTTGAGCTGAATATATTTCTCTGTTACTGACCAAACTGTTGTATTCACGGTCTTTGGACCATCTTTAGTGTTAAATGTAATTTCTGCTTTTGACTTAAACTCATTTCCAAGTCGTTGTGCTCCGTTTAGTTTATCTCTTAATTCTTCTGTGTGATTTTGTTCTGCTGGTATAATCTCACTTACCTCTATTGATTCCTTTTCTATTAATTCTCCTAACATAGTATAATGGCTAATTCTTTATTAAATATGCGTCTAATCTGTTTAAATAGCAATAAAAGAATAAAAGAGTTACAATTCAATGAAAATCAGAGCTACTCACTAATGTTCAAAGACAACCGTTTTGTTATGAACAACAAAGACGCGATCATCAAAAACAAGCCGCATAGCCTTCGCCAGTACTGCCGTCTCAATTTCCTTCCCCGACCTCACCATATCGAGTGCCGTAAATGAGTGATTTACAGGAACTATCTGTTGAGCAATAATTGGGCCCTCATCCAATTCATTGGTTACAAAATGAGCTGTTGCACCAATAAGTTTAACCCCTCTTTCGAAAGCTTGCTTGTATGGGTTAGCACCTGCAAAGGCGGGTAAAAAAGAATGATGAATATTGATGATTTTATCCCTGAAACGGGCGATGAACCCGGGTGAAAGGACCCGCATGAATTTTGCTAAAACAATATAATCTGGTTGATATGAAGCAATTTTATGGATGGTCTCTGCTTCGGCCCACTCTTTGCCATTGGTATAAGGAACCAGGAAAAAAGGAATATCAAAACGTTCACAGATCCCTTTCAACAGGTCATGATTCCCAATTACACATAGAACTGAAGCACCTAATGTTCCAAAACTGTTTCTTATGAGTATATCCGCCAGGCAATGATACTCTTTGGTAACCAGAACAACAATCTTTTTGTCTGGCGCAGGATTAACCTGTATGCCCGACTCAGGAGGCAAAATCTCCAGCAGCTGCTTTTTCAGTAAGACTTCATCAGAATATCCATCCACCTCCAATCGCATAAAAAAACGGCATTCTACCTTGTCCACATGTTCGCGCATAGAAATAATATTCAGCTGATTTTGAGATAAAATCATGGAAATATCAGCAACAAGACCAAGCTGATCTTTGCATTGTATGGTTATAATCATTCTCCTTAAATAAAAAGGCAAGATAACAATATCTTCCAGTTTTAGTATTTTGCCAATAATCGATTATTTTTTTACTTAATAGCCGTTACTTCATGGAATTATACTGAGAGGAAAAGTTGCTACGAGAGTTCTGTCTCAGGAAGAGATTTAGACCTCAACCTGAAAATTATCAGCATAATGAATACAGAAAGCAGGATCAGGATCAGGTAACTTAAACTTAGGTTTCTTTCATCTTTAGCAGGAACAATATTTACAATTCCGTAGCTTAAGAAAGAAACAATAACATAAGTAATACCACCAGTCAGGCCGCCTGCTATCCCTGCATTTTTTGGAAACTTTCCAAGACAAAAAGTAAAGTAATTATTAAAGGTATATCCTGCTCCAATATGAATAATAAAAGCAAAAAATATCAGTGAAAACAAATTTGTAACAAACTGTAGGCTAAATATCATTGCACAAACAAAAATAACCTGCAACACCAGATTTACTACAAGTCGTTTGAAAAATGGGCGGTTGATGGTGGCTTTGCCGATAAAACCCCCAACCATCCAGGCAAAACCAAGCACAAGAGAGCTATATCCTGCTATAACCGGTGAAAGATGGAGATGATGTTCTATAATAAATGGACCTGTCATATTGTAAATCATCACCATACAATACGCAAGGCCCAGCATAACAATGCCAAGAGTAAAACTGGCTGTTGTGATCATTGTACTATAAATATTTACAATTTTTTTGAAGTTAAACTCCGTAAAATGCACCAGTGTTTCTCCGCTATAGAGCAATTCCAACACAGCAAATATAGCTGCGAGTCCCGCAAGGAAATAGAAATTGGATTCCCAGCCAAACAGATTCTGTAAATAGCCTCCTATAAAAGGAGCTACAATTGGACCTGTTGACCAGATAATAGAGAAAAGGCTTAAATAATGCTTGAGTTGATCGCCGGTAAACAAATCCACAAAGTACGCCCGCTTAGCCACAACAATAGCCCCTACTGTTAGCCCATGAATAATTCTCATCAAATAAATTAAATAAATATGATGTGTTGTTGCGACAACAATACTTGCTAAAGCAAAAATAACCAGTGAAACCAGGCTTACCCGGTACCTCCCGAAACTATCCAGTACACTGCCAATAAACAATTGAGAAATTCCATAACTTATTAAAAACAAACTTAAAGTAAGTTGGACCTCAATGCTACTTACCTGCATTTTAGCAGCCATAGTTGGAAGAGAGGGAATATAGATATCTGTTGCAAAACCTGATAACGGAAGTAGTGCAAAGGCCAAAACGGTTGCTACACCTCTATTTTTTTCTTTCATAAACACCGCAAAACTACGATTTTAATCACCATAGTAGTTTATGAAATTCAAACATATGATTATGCCATTCAAAGAGCACAATCACAGAAAACAAACAAAAAAGACGATTATCGCAACTTATTACAAAGAAGACTATTGATAATCAACGACAGAATCTTAAGACTTATAACACCACAATACCTCATCGCTTAAAAAGCGAACGACCTGTTTTTGGTTTAAACGAAAAATAACACAGGAGAATCCATAGTCGTCACTTTCTATTTCCAGAACTTCACCCAAATTTACAATCCGGTCTGTCGGTTCAATTTCAGCAATGTGTTTTTTTACAATTTGTTCGTTAATAGTTATGGTTGTATTCAACATAGAGCATTAAATCTAATTTTAACAATAGGCTACTTATCTTACTAAATCGCAAGTCAGGCCAACTGAACGTAAAATTACATATTCAAAACTATTTATCAACAACTATTTTACACAACATCTTCATAATGAACGCCATTATTCCTCGGTTTTACTTTTCGGCTTTCTTTATTTGGACCAAGCTGCAATTACATATCAAACCATACTTAAAGTTAAGGCCATACAGAATGTGTTCTGTATGGCCTTAATGATCTATTACCTTTCGTTCTGGGCCATGCCAGAATACACCAGAACATCTTCTGGTATACTCAAAGCATAACGATGATCATTAGCAGGTAACTCATAATTCTTCCCGTCAACACTGCGTTTAAGGACAATCCCGGCCCCCTGTTTATTTAAGCGTTTCACATCCATCCACCTCAGCCCCCGCATGATTAATTCCTTTCTGCGTTCAATTAAAATAATTCCTAAGAGTTCCTTAGGGTTTTCGTTGGCAATAAGCTTCAGCGTACCAGTTTTCCATCTCTTAAATAACAAAGCATTCAAATCGGATAAAGCTCCCTTTGCATCCCCCTTTCTGACCCGACACTCTGCGCGCATCAAATAGACTTCATCCGTCGCAATTCCTCCAAAGATACCCAGGCTATAATTTCCTTTAAAGCAAAATGTATTTTCTGCTATTTTTCTAAAAAATGCTGATTTACGAAGGTCATTGTCATCATATGAACTATATAAATTATAATCAACTTTTGCCCTGCTTTGAGACAACATCATATGATTCTGAAAACTATCAAAGCAAACTTCTTTATTAAATCGTGGAAAAGGTGTTCTTAAATCTACATTAATATCCTTGTTATAATCCATTAATCCATTGCGTTCCTGCAAATACAAATCCGCATACTTAAGGCAATTCTCATAATCTCCCATAGAAAGATAAACTCGTGCTAAAAGGCCCCAGGCCGCTGCTTTAGAGGCTCTTGTTTTCGCTAATGGCTCATCAGAGAGCAGGGATCCAGCTAAAATCAGATCTTCAGTAATTCGCTTGTAACAATCCGAAACAGTAGCACGAAGGGAAGGAACATTAAAATCCTGGGTCGACCTCAAAGGGACTCCAGGATCCCGGTCTGCAGTAGCCGGATCGTAAGCTGGGGCCCAGGTTAGCGTTGCGCAAAAGAACTGCTTAGCCCGGATAAATAAAGCCTGGCCTTTTATATTTTCCCATTGCGTTTGATTAGATGAGGTTCTTTCTATTTTACTTAAATTATCCAATACGACGTTCGTACTGAAAACAATTCTGTAAGTGGAGCTCCAATCATTGGTTGCAGGTCTAAAAATACGATCATTTTGCCAGGTATACATTCTTCTATACTCTTCATACGGAAGGGATTCCAAATCCGAACGGGTAAGATAATAGTCATCAGAACTGATCTCTCCTGCCGAAATATCCAATGAATTAATAACTCCTTCATCATCCAGTAAAGCCTGAAGATCTTCAAGATTGGAGGGCACAGTCAGCGACTGTAGTGGTTTTGGGTCAAGGAACTTTTTACATCCCGAAAAGACACCCAGTACCAATAAAATACACATTATATATTTTTTCATGTTTTTGAATTTTAAAGATCTACAAACCAACACGCAAGCCAAATGAAATCGTTTTAGATGGGACTAAATTCTGACCAGACTCATAATCCGGATCGAGTCCTTTTTTATTTGCCCGCCAAAGCACTCCTATATTGCTTAAACTAGCATACAATTGAAGACTTTTAAAAGCCAGCTTCTTAAGTATATGCTCTTCAAACTCGTATCCCGCAGTAATATACTGCAGTCGGATATGGTCTCCCTTTTCAACATTAATCTCCGCACCATTATAAAACAAGTCTCTGTTGTTGTCAGCCGGATAAATTAATGAAGGCACATTCGTAAAGCGCTCATCCCCTGGCTTCTGCCAGCGGCTTGCAAACTCAGGATCTCCCTGTCTCAGTTCAAACAACCTGCTATAGTTCAAGGAAGGCCTCCTAAAATAATAACCAAATTTATACATTAGCCTTACCGACAAGGAGATACCCCTCCAGGAAAAATCATTTCCTATAGATCCAAACAGCGTTGGCATCACTGAGCCATGATAAACCAGATCAGTCAGCTTAGTAGAATCACCATATATAGCTGCATAATTCTTACTTACATGACCGTTTATATACCCAAGCGGATCTCCAGTTGCTGGATCAAGCCCCTTCCATTTGAAAGAAAACATAGCATATACCGGCTTACCCACAAGCGCAGAGATCAAAGGTGAACTTGAAATATAATCACTTCCCTTCTGTACCTTTTGGTCATAAGAAGTCACCTTCCCGGTATTTGTACTAAAGTTTAGCACAGTATTCCATCGAATACTCCCTTTCAGGTTTTGAGAATTCAAATTTATGTCAATACCACTACCGCTCATACTGGCCACATTCTTTGTCAGACCACTGGTAATTCCTGTAGTATAATCAATCCTTGCTGCCCCAAAAAGATCTGTTCCCTTTTTTTGGTAATATTCTACACTTCCTCTTAATGTGCTGTTCCTGGTTTCAAAGTCAAGTCCAAAATTAATCGTACGGATCTTTTCCCACTTCAATTCCGGATTGCCGTATCTGCTGACATAGGCATATTGTGTTTGGGTATTTTCGTTTGTCCAGGGAGAATAGGTAATTGTGGTTAAAGCAACCCGGGATGGGTCGGCGTTTCCGCTAAAACCGTAAGAACCTCTCAGTTTCAAATAAGGAACTGCCTCAATGGAATAAAAGGCCGCCTTTGAAAGGTGATAGGCTAGACCTGCCGACCATAATGGCGTCCATTTTTCATTTGTATTCACTCCAAAAAGGTTAGAAGCATCTCTCCTCCCACTTAAGGAAAAAGTATACTTTTCATCGTAGGTATAGGCGGCGTTTCCATAAAAGGAAATGAACCTGTTCATACTTTTATTAAAGTACATCGGATTCGGAATTTGATCTACCTGACCTTGGGGCAATATTGTTGGATAAAAACTCACATAATCTACATTGCCTGAACTTAAAGTAAGTGGATTATAGCCATAGGCTCTGAAATTAGCTTCAGGACGTTCGATTTGTCGGATCTCACTTCCCAAAATAGCCGTTATTCCATGTTTACCTATGCTTTGATTGTAATTGATCTGTGCACGCAATTGTTGAGATTGCAATAAATTATTAGAGAAGTCAGCGATCGCTCCCCTTGGCACTCTATAATTTACATCATTGGTTAACGGATCCGCATAAGTAAACCTGTTCACCAGATTCCTTGTAAAATAACTATCTATATCATAAACAGTTTTCCCATCATTTTGCTGTCTTTCATATTGGTACTTTAAATCAACACCTAAAAAGGAGCTGACCTTATAGGTTAAACCAAGGTTACCTGTAACATCAAACAATTTATTTTCTACGACATTGTGTGTGTAATCATCCAATGGATAATAATTCCAATCCAAAAGTTTATTGCTTGAAATTCCATCCAGGAAGGATTGCCTGTAATCTTTGATGACAGCTAGTTTTTGCCCGACCCCATCTGCCAGCCTGGTATAAGGAGGCAAATTTCCATTTGCAGTTTTAAGATCAAAATACCCAGGTTTTCCATTACCAGCTGTGCTCTTGGTTAAGTATAAAGATGCATTGATCTGCAAGCGATCTGATGCCTTCCAGGTGTTGTCTAACTGTAAAGTTAGCCGGTTATCTTTTGCTGCCAACGCACTGATATTTTGGTCGTAGCCCGCAGAAAATAACCAGGAATAAGCAGCAGAACCACCTCTGGCACTCAATGCATATTGCTGACCAATTGCTGTTTGATAAAAATACTTATTCAAATCATTCCGATAGTCATTTCCACGGTAGCTATCAATTTGCATCTGAGCAGTTTCTTTACTAATTACACCGTTCAGCTTATTGAATAAAATTTCATACACAGGTGAAAAAGGAGGCTGATTGATATTGGAAACATCTCCCACTTTATACTTCTTATCGAATAAATTTTGTTCCAGATCAATATAGTCACCCGAGGACATTTGCGGCAAACTAAAAAGATCAGGCTTTGCAGTGAAAGAAATACTGGAATTAAAGTCTACACGCACCGGCTGATTAAAGCGTCCTTTTTTTGTCGTAATTACGATGACTCCATTTCCAGCTTTTGTACCCCAAATAGATGCAGCAGCGGCATCTCTGAGAATGGTTATATTCTCTACATCATTTGGATTAATATTTTTAAGGTCACCGTTATAAGGAAAATTATCCACAACAATAAGTGGCCCTTTAACACCAAGGATAGTGGTTTGACCACGCACCATCATATTCTGTGTTCCTGAACTTACGCCGGTATATTTGTCAATAGAAAATCCGTTAGTAACCGCCTCCAGACGATCAAGAACATTTCTGCTGACCTGCTCGTTGAAAGTTTTAAGATCGACCGTACTAAAGGAACCGGTAGCCCGTTCTTTCGGAATAACCTGATAACCTGTATATACATTAACTTCCTGAAGCATACCGGCCTCAGCCCGCATTTGTAACTCAAGGAAAACCGTAGTCTCCGAGATGGGTATTGTAAGTTTCTGATAGCCTACAAAAGTAACTATAAGCGAATCTGGCAGATAACTGGCAGAAACCGAAAACAGACCGTCATATCCCGAGTAACTATGCCTGCCGGATAATTTCATTTGCAGGCTTGCTCCAACCATCAACTTGCCCGTTGCTGCATCAACAATTCTTCCCTTCACTATTTTCTGCCCGCCATTGTTTTGGGCCATTAAAAAGAACGGGATCAGAATACACCATAACAAATTATAATATTTCATACGATTTAGTTTAAAATGACACTTGTAATTTATTTAGAGGCCTAAATACCAGGACAGTGAGCGTTCTGAATTGCTCTGTAAGACTCAAGCCTTGCTTTTCTAAACAAGCTTTAAGTGCCGGCAAATTAGTGAGGTCCTGTGGTAAATCCAGGTTGACTGGAGTGGAACTGCCGCTTTCATCCAGCAAGGGCAGTGACAATTTTTGATTTAGATAATTAATCAATAGTGATAGTTGCTGCCCACGAATATAATTTGGTGATTCCAGGCTATTAAAAAGATATCCGACAGGCAATCCGGAATCGGATTTTCTATATCCGGCATCTTTAAGCACAAGACAGACAACCCTTTTTTCTTCCTGCGCCACACTCCAGCCGAAGTATTGTTCCAGTTGCGTTCGCATCCTGGCTTTCACTATATCTATACTTGAAGGCGGACATATCAGTTCGAAACAGAAGTTACGGGGATCCTCCGTTTTTCGCTGCAATATATTCAGGGAGTCGGACATAACATAAATACGGTTCCTGGGAATAGACATTGCATTATAGGCCAGTCGAAACAGATCAATCCTGGAGGCATTCAAACAACAATAACGCTGTATCATTCCAGATTTATTTTTGGTTGCCAGTGTTTGAGACGCAATTCCCGAAATAGCGCCCGATATTTGAGACCGGTACAGGATCTGATCTCCCATACCCCCATTGCCTCCAAAAAACAATGGCTTATCAAGATCAAAATCCAAAACATCCTTTTTAATATTTGGTTTAAAAACCCCAAAATTCAGAACACTCCTAATATGCTCAGCAGAAAGCTCTGAAGAAGACGTCGTAGCGAGGACTGTGTCATTTCTGAGCCAGACATAATGCGGAATCATTTGATGCCTGAACAGTCTAGTCAACACGGTGTCATTAACGAAAGAAGATAATTCATATCCTGAATTTCCACTCCGCTCCAGCAATGTCTTTACTTTTTCAGGACTATCCCCTGTATTCTTACTGTTAACCAGGAGGATCCTTAAACTTTCGGGAAACAGCTTTTGCAAAGAATCCAGTTTTGGAAAGGCTGAAACACAAGCCCCGCACCAGGTAGCCCAAAAGTCCAGAATAATTAATTTACCCTTATGGCTTCTCAGCGTAGTTGTTTTTCTTCCGTTGGGATCATTTATGACTTTCAATGGCTTGTCTAACAAGCTATCTGAAACTACTTCGCCCAATTCAACCGGCCGCAAGTCTGCCGTCCACTTTTGACTATAACTCGTAAAGCTTAGGCAAAGCAAAGCCATTACGATAGAAAATACCGTTTTTTTATACATGATTATTTTATTTGGTTAAGAAATTTTGATCGAATTCAAAGAATGGAATCAATCCGGTGGACAAATGATAAGTCTATATCTCATTCCATAACATTCAGCAAGAGGTTAAAAAATAAATACATTAATTATAAAATAAACATTAATACTAATGTAGAAATATTTATTTTAAAATACATCAATAAATTCAATAAAAAAACACATTTAAGAAATCATAATGACAAAACAAGAAATAAACAATAATATAAAAGAAAATATCCATCAAAAACAAACAGATAAGGATCTATTAACAATAGAAGATGAACCTAGTTTAAGAGAGGAATCTCCGGTAAATTATCTAGATTTGATCCTGTGAAAAGACTTGATTTTAAGAACAAATGGGTTTTAATAACCGGAGCTTCGTCTGGTTTAGGGCATGAAATGGCCCTTCAACTCGCTCATCGGCATAAAGCCAATTTGATTATTTCTGCCCGGAGGAAGGACAAACTAGAACAATTGAAGACAGAACTGGAACAAACTGGTATACAGGTAAAAATTATAGTAGCCGACCTTTCTGTTCCTGAAGATGTTGAACTTTTGATTAAAGACAGTATAGAAAAACAGCCACTTTATGCTGCTATACTAAATGCAGGAATAACCTATTTTGGATCTCACAGCGAAATGCAGTCTTCTGAATTTCAAAAACTTTTGCAAACCAACGTCACCAGTATAGTACGTATTACAAGCCAGCTTGTAAACCATTTTGAAGCGACTGAAAAAGAAGGAGGCTTAATGGTTGTATCCAGTATGGCTGCTCTATTCCCTGTTCCTTATCAGGCAATATATTCTGGCACAAAGGCTTTTATCATGAATTTTTTTAATGCGTTATCGTTTGAATTAAAAAACACAAAATTTTCTTTAACGGTATATGCGCCCGGTGGGATAGCAACGGAGATGACGCAAGGAGAGAAATTCAACGACCTAAAAGGCTGGTTAATGCCCGTAGAACAAGCTGCAAAAGAAGGCATACATGCCTTAACTACCAGGAAATACAATTATATTCCTGGATTTATGAATCGTGCGGGAAGTAGACTTATGAAATTGCTGCCTAAAAAGTTTATTATAGGTCAAATGGCAAAAACCTACCGAAAGTCTTTAAAACAATCTGGACATTAATTCACTAATTTTATCGCATGAATAAGGAAACTGCCGTTATCTTTGATATGGATGGTGTGATATGCCATACCAACCCCTACCACTCTCTTGCCTTCCGGGAGTTTTTTGCTAAATGGAATCTTTCGCCCACCGAAGAGGAATTTGCCGAACATATGTTTGGCAAAAGCAACAGTTATATCTTAAGCCATTTCTTCAACAGACCTGTAAGCGGTGAAGAACTTACTGTACTTGAGAATGAAAAGGAGGCTCTTTTTCGCAAGATATATGAACCGTATATAGAACCCATAGCTGGTCTTATTGATTTTATAAATGAGCTTAAAGAGCATCATGTAAAACTGGGCGTAGCCACTTCCGCTCCCTTCGAAAATCTGGATTTAATTCTAAAAAAACTTCCACTGAGAGATAAGATGAGCTCTATACTGGCCAGTGAAGATGTAAAAAAACACAAACCAAATCCCGAAGTATACCTTAAATCTGCCCATAATCTAGGGGTGCCACCTGAACGTTGTATCGTATTTGAAGACTCTTATTCAGGTGTAACTGCTGCCTTGAACGCAGGAATGAAAGTGGTTGGCGTACTGACTTCGCATACAGCCGTAGAGTTACCTCCTTGCAGCTTATACATCAATGATTATATGGATATATCCTATGAGACAATAAGCAACCTATAGCTTCACCATAGTATAAAACCGGCACCAAATAAAAAAGGGTAAAACAAATCTGTTTTACCCTTTTTGTTGTCCGACCTGGATTCGAACCAAGACAAACGGTACCAAAAACCGTTGTACTACCCTTATACTATCGGACAATCTTAGTTAAAAGTATTTCCTTTCAACGGCCGCAAAACTATAAAGATTTTTCATTTCTACAAAACATTTATTCGAATTTTAATCGCCTTAAATGCATCAAAAGCACACCCATCACGCTATCAAACTGGATAACAAGCCCCTACCCGAAAAACTAAAAGACAAAAAAAGAATTCTTCTAACGAAGCTGAAGAATAAATTGCGTTAATATTGGTATTAAATCGGGATGAAGCGGGAGATCAGGCTTATTATATGTAGCAAAATTAGCAACTTTTTCTGCCGGCGCATTTTTCAATACATGATTCATCTCGGGAATCAGCTTCAATTTCGATCCCGGTGCAGCAGTGTGCAATTTCTGTGCATCTTCTACGCCAATTTGAAGATCATGGGTTCCAGCAATGATTAAGATTGGAACCTTCAGTTTTGCGATCTCTAGCTGTGCATTGTATTTCACATTCGAAATCAGAAAAGGTTGAATAGCGGGTGAAAACAAGGTAGACAACATACCAGGAAGGGATTTATTAAAGGGCTTACCTGCTTTCAAACTATCCATTGCCTCTGCTGCAACTTTATAATCAGCTGGGCTTAAATCGGTTTTTAACTGCTTTCCAAGTAATGAGACCAGATCTGTAGCATAACCCGAAAGAGATATAAATGCGGCAGGTTTCCTGTTTAATGCAGCAACCAGACCAATGGCAACACCTTCACTATGACCAGCAATAATCACTTTAGAAAATCTGGAGTCCTTTTTTAAAGAATCTACTAAAATCACAGCATCGCCAATGAAATCATCAAAGACCAGGTCTTCCGGATTTCCTGAAAAAACACTTTTGCCCACACCTCTTTTATCATAACGTACAGAAGCAATTCCATGATCTGCGAGCCCCTTTGCCAACATTAAAAACGAATTGCTTGTTAGGCCACCCTCCTGGTTCATATTCCTGTCGGTGGGCCCGGATCCAGAGATCAAAAGAACCACCGGTACCTTACCAGATGCTTTAGGCATTGTCAGTGTACCAGCAAGTCTTGCAAGTGGTACTTTAATCACAAAATTATCCGGGCTTTTCAAACGGATTGCACTGTCTGCTGCCATTTCAATTTTTTTCTGTTGAATGCCCGCAATCATACCTCCTTTAAGTATCAGCGCTAAATCAACCAATCGCTTTTCAAAACTCATGCGGTATTCATAGATCTCCGATGCCGGACTACCTTCATAATGACTTTTTACAATTTGGCCAAGCTTGCCTTTGATCTGACTGATCATGGCCTTTGTTTTCTCTACATTTAAGATCGTCTGCATTTGCGGATCAAATAGCGTATAAAGACTATCGGCATGACTTGAATTGTAATAACGCGAAAATTTATCAACAACCAATTGATCACCCACATTTTGAGCCCTGACAAAAAAAGTTATTGTTCCCAATAATAACACACAAACTAATCTTTTCATACATTTTAATCCAGGTGCCTGTTCAATACACCATAAGCTAATCAAATAGAATTTATATAATTTTAAAGATTAACATTATATCTGAAAGAAGCTGTTAAATAGGGATATTTCTTATCCACATCCTCGTGATCCTTATAATTCCCTTCCAGCGTCAGATGGTCTGGCTCAGCGCATGTTTAGATTAACTACAAATTCCCCTTAACAATCCGCCCAATCACAACAAAAAATCTTTCTATTTCACTTTATAAGAGACCTTTTCGGTCGTATGGGCACTAAAATAGCCCAATGCATTATGATTGATATTAGAAGGTGGATTACCGGGTGTTACCCCACCACCTGGACCATTCTTTGTCTGTTCACTCAATGTAAACCAGTAATTATAGACGGCTTTGTCAATACACTGCATTTCCACCTGCACTTCATCGCCACCTAAAAGCTCTTTATTATCATCATCTTTACTGTAATAAAGCAATTCAGCAACATTATTCCCATTGGTAAAACGATCATTACCAACAAATACCCGTTTGGTTTGTACATTATCGATCTTCATTATCCAACGGTACTGATTTACTTCTGCTGCCGGATCATTATAGTGGACCTGCAACTGTTTAACATCGTTACCTCCAAAAGTAAAAACTTTTAAACTCAATGAATCCATATGTACCCGCTCCGGCATAGTTGAACTGGCTATATATTCCGTACTGCTCACATTCACCTTAAGTGAATACGTTCTTCCTGAAATCCCTTTGAAAGGTGCAGAGCTATAACTTCCGGGCTCACGCTCCTCAAAGGTCCAAAGATGGCCAATATCATCTGTTACGGTAACCTTTGCCCCTTTAACTGCCGGAAACACATTCTGGTTAGTATAAGGAACAGATTGACTGATCTTGATCAGCTGAGCCTCGTTCTGGTCGGTAATATTCCCTTCTATAACCATCTGATTCGGCGCATTATCCAGCTTCACATCAATTACTTTCTCGCAGGAAGACCATACCAGGGCACCCACCAATAATACACTTATAGATATAAATCTCTTCATCATCATTAAAATTTAAAATTATAGGTTACCGAAGGAATAACACCAAACAAACTTGTTTGAACAGCCTCTGTACGTGTAGGGTCTTGTTTGTTATCTCTAAAGGTAATGGCATATGGATTTTTACGGTTCAGTGCATTATACAGACCGAAACTCCAACTGGACTGGTATTTCTTCGTTTCTTTGGCTTTAAGTGTCGCACTGAGATCCAGTCTTGAAGTGTAAGGCATTCTGTTTGCATTTCTTTCCGTATAATAATAAGTGGTTAAACCACCGGTACTATATTTACCTGCCGGATAGGTTACGGCATTACCAGTACTATACACGTAATTAGCCGAAAAAGTCCACCTCGAACTGAAATTATATATACCAACCAGTGAAAGGTCGTGGGTGCGGTCTTGTCTTGCAGGGAAGTAATTACCACCATTTAAAGCATCAAACTGCCTTTCCGTTTTCGCCAGCGTATAACTGATCCATCCTGTTAACTTTCCTTTCGTTTTTTTCGCATAGAGTTCCAAACCATAAGCCCTTCCCTTTCCATACAGCAACTCAGATTCCACCTCTGCATTAGCAATAAGCTCGGCTCCATTTTTATAGTCAATTTGGTTTTGAAGCCATTTGTAATAGACCTCAGCAGAAAATTCATACGTATTGTCTTTCGCATTTCTGAAATAGCCCATGGCCACCTGATCAGAAATCTCTGGTTTTATATTGTTGCTGCTCATTACATACTGATCAGTTGGCGAACTGGTATTGGCATTGGTCAGAATATGTATATTCTGTGTATTTCTATTGTAGGAAGCTTTGATCGAATTTTGCTCACTCAAACTATAGCTTACCGAAAAACGAGGTTCCGCATATACATAAGTTTTCACAAAACTCCCCCTTTTTGCATCGTAACTGTCCACAATATCACCGGCCGCATCATAAGTACGTATCGTACCCGGGCCCAGCAAAGAGAAGCTACTGATCCTTAAACCATATAGTAACTCCAGTTTATCATTCAATTTCCACTCATCAGACACATAACCGGCCAATTCCAGACCATAACGGTTTTCAACTGAAAGCGGGTTGATACTGGAATTACCTGTTGTTGTAATATCTGAAGGCGCAATGCGATGATGTGTTGCCTGCGCACCAAACCTAAAAATATGCTGATTGGTAAAATACTGAAGGTCCTCTTTCAAGTTAAAATCACGGATAAGGGAAGTAACCCTTGCATTGTTATCCTTGTCCAGTAACTCAATAGCGTAATGATATTTGTTAAAAATAAACGAAGTATTGGAGAACAGCTTACTGCTGAAAACATGATTTAAACGTACAGTTGCTGTTGTATTCCCCCAGTCATTTGCAAAAAGGTCTTTAATGCCGATATTATCCTGCCCAAAATATCCCGAAAGAAACAGTGTATTTTTATCGTCAAACCTATAATTTACTTTGGCGTTAATGTCATAAAAATTTAAGGTGTTGCTGTTTATAGAAGAATCGGATGAAGCCTTTAAAAGCAGATCAATATATGTCCTTCTTGCACTCACCATGAAAGATGCTTTGTCTTTTATAATAGGCCCCTCTACCTTGATCCTCGATGCAATAAGCCCAATTCCTCCCTCTACACCAAATTCCTTACTGTTCCCATCCTGCATTTTTACATCCAGTACAGAAGACAGTCTTCCTCCAAATTGAGCGGGCATTCCCCCTTTATACAAACTCACATCCTTTATAGCATCCGAATTGAACGTAGAAAAGAAACCCAGCAGGTGAGAAGAATTGTAAACTGTTGCCTCATCCAAAAGGATCAGGTTCTGATCAGCAGCTCCTCCACGAACAAAAAAACCTGTATTTCCTTCCCCGCCCGACTTTACCCCTGGCATAAGTTGTATAGTCTTCAACACGTCCTTTTCCCCAAACAAAACTGGCACATTATCCAGGTCTCTCATATTCAGTTTTTCCAAGCCCATCTGTGCACTCTTCACATTGTCATTTCTGCGGTCTTTAGCACTGATGACCACCTCCTGTAGGGAATTTGCAGGATCAAGCCCTACATTTATTTTTAAATCTCCAATTAAACTGATCTGTTTGCGATACGTCAGGTAGCCCGCATAACTAACTGTCATGGTATACTCACCTCCTTCGCCGCTTAAAGAATAAAAACCATAGTCATTGGCCGCCTTGCCAAAACTGTGGTCTGCATTTTGTAGTTTTACCGTAGCCCCAATCAGGGTTTCTCCAGTAGAAGCATCTCGGACAGTACCACTTAAAGTATATTTTTGCTGTGCAAACAGCTCGGGAATAAAAAGGAAAGCAAGAAAAAAGAGGAAGAGGAAATTCGTTTGTTTCATGTATTATGCCGTTATCTAGACCGGGGCCTAAAAATAGACTTTTTTTCAGTCTATGGTTACAATTAAATACACAATATCTAAAAAACCGTGTTACAAATACCTCGATTTATAACACGGTGAGCGGATTTACATCAAAAGGTCTTTAAGTTTTGCATCAATATCTTTTTCATTTCCGGAATAAACCAAAATCTTTCCTTCTTTATCCAGTAATACATAAAAAGGAATAAAATGAGTTTGATATAAGGTTCCCACCCTTGCAGGCATATTCTTTACCGGGAACTCATCTACGACCTGCGTCCATGGCATTTTTTCCTGATCCATAGCTTTAATCCAATCTGCCTTCCTGTTGTCATCAGAAACACTTATGATTTCGAAACCTTTATCCCTATATTTCGCATATACTTCTTTCCAATGTGGAATTGCTTCTCTGCAAGGTTTACACCAGCTCGCCCAGAAATCCAGCATAATGTATTTCCCTCGTGTTGAAGAAAGCGTAAAAGACGTACTATCCCTTTTCAGCAATGTAAAATCAGGAGCTGGTTTTCCTGGCAAAAGTGCCCTCCTTAAATTGGCCTCTTTTATTAAACTGGCATAATAGACAGATTTCTTTGCATCACCAGTAAATTTACGAAGTAAAGCATCCATGTCAGTCAGGGGCATACTTGTATTAGATCGGTAATAATTGTTAAAAATATAAACGCCAGCACTTGATCCGGAATCCTTCTGCAGAAATGCATTAATCCATTTGATTTGCCACGCACTGCTCAACTTCCCTACAGAATCAAACTTAGATCTCATTTTCTCCTTTAACTCCGGATTCTTCTCTACTTCATATTGCTTGTTCATTTCCGCAAATACTTTCTTAAAACGAAGCTGCTCAGGATCATTCTCAAAACGGTCATAGATATCCTGGTTCCCTGAGCCGGAAATTTTCACTTTTTTCAGATTTGCTCCTTTATCACCACCATACGGTGTATAATCATAATGTTCAGCACCAGAAGTATCTGCATCCAGAACTATTTCACTATTCTCAACAAAAATATTTGTCCCCCAATTTCCAGGTCTGGCAATTAACGTAAGCATCTCCGGAGACTCCAGTTTCCCTGTAAGTTCAAAATGTCCCTGATGAACCACAACGCTATCCAGTGTTTTCGTTGTCCTATCAGCCTCATTGAATTTACGCAACAATACCGTTCCGCTATCTATACCTTTTATAGTCCCCTTAATACTGAAACTCTTTTGACCAGATGGTGTACAACTTGCGTTCATTAATAAAACCGAGATACCCAAAATCAAATAGCGATTATTTAGTTTATTTTTCATTTCCTTAAGTCGATCAGGTGAATCAATTGAACAATTCTGCAAGTTTCTTATTAAGAGTTTCTCCTCTCAAATCTTTCGCTATGATATTTCCCTGTGGATCAATCAGCAAAGTACTCGGAATCCCCATAATGCCATAATAAGTAGAAACCTCATTTTTCCAGCCCTTTAAATCTGAAACCTGTGTCCAGGGCATCTGATCATCTTTGATAGCCTTTTTCCAATTCTCTCCTTTATCATCAAGCGAGACACCTACAACGGTGAAGTTTTTGTCCTTATATTGCTGATAAGCTTTTAATACATTTGGATTTTCGGCCCTGCAAGGTCCACACCAGCTTGCCCAGAAATCAACCAATACATATTTACCCTTAAAATTCGAAAACTGAACGGGCTTACCTTCCATATCGTTCTGGGTAAAATTAAGCATCGGCTCTCCTACTGCGCTTCTTTTTAAAATAACCAGTCGGTCGGTGATCCGCTTTCCTTCCGTACTTTGCTGAGCGGCGGCATCAAGTTTTTCAAAAGCTTCTTTTACCTCGTCATAACTTCCCATCATTGCTTTATCCGAAACCATGCTGATACTCAATGGGCTTTTAGGATGTGCAGCAATGTATTGATTGTTTCGCGCTCTTCTTTGTTTTCTTAAATCCTCTACTTTTTCCTCTAATTTAACCTGTTCTTCTTTACTTACCTTTCCCCATTTTTGATAAAGCGGAGATTCCTGATCCTCCAGATCTTTTAAAGTCTTATCATAAGCTTCATATTCATCCTGGGATTTTGAGCCTGTAATTTTTATTTCTTCTGACTTGTCAGTTCCCTTAATTTCTATATTTCCAGGTTCTACAAAAAATTGGTAATACCTTCCAAACAACATCGTTCCAACTTTTTGCGGCTCTGAAATTTGCGCCACCCATTTAAATTTACCCCCATTTACTTTTACTGTATCTGAAACAGATTTATCTCCTTTATAGTAATAAATAACAATTTGGGCATCTTTCAATCCAGTGAGATTTCCTGAAACCTTAGCGGTCTGTCCATATAAGGACCCAACGCTGCAACCGATCAAAACCGGCAGAATTAATTTTAGCTTTTTTAACATGATCAAGTTTTTAGAGGTTATTTAAGTAGTTCTTCTAATTTTTTGTCCAGATCCTGATCTGATCCACCATTATTGTCGCCATAGCGGCCAATAATTTTTCCGGCTGGATCAATAAGTATCTTAGTCGGCAAGGAGCTGATTCCGTATTTCTCTGAAATATCTTCTGGATTGGGCAGATTTTTCATTCTGAGGTCCATATTCAGTCCCCTTAACACATGATGCCATATCCCTATTTTATCCTGCTCTACTGCCTTTTTCCAGGCGCCATGATTACTGTCATCATCAGATACGCCAATAATCTCCAGCCCTTTACTGTTGTAAGTATTATAAAGACCAATCAAATGAGGGTTTCCCTTACGGCAAGGCACACACCAACTGGCCCAAAAGTCAACGATCACATATTTACCTTTAAAATCTCCAAGCGACAATGGCTTATCATTAATGTCAGTTTTACTAAAACCAGCAGCCATATTGCCTGGCATCCCCAACTCAATTTTATTGATTTCTTTAGAGAGTTCTCTGGCTGCAGGCTTATTTTTCATTTGGGCATTAAAACTATTATAGACTCTTTTGGCAGAGTCCAGTTTCATCCTGCTGATGTAAAACCTCATCATGTCCATCGTTACATAGGAGTTTGGATGCCCGATAAAAAAATCATAAGTTATTTTTTTGATACGGTCGTTATAAGGCTCCAGCTGATCGCGGATTTCAGCAGCTTTTTCATGATCCTTCTCTTTATCCAATGCCTCTAAAACCGGTTGCATTTCTTTCCTCACAGGCGCAATACGCGCATTCAAATCTTCAAGTTCCTTCTGACTTTTAGAACCTGTGATTTTTAAAGATTTCAGATCAGAAGCCGAACCTGACAGCGTCATCTGTCCCGGCTCGAGATAAATTTCCGTCATCCTTTCCCAAAACTTACGTTCCGGAATAACCTCTCCTTTATTTTTAAACAAGACCCTTGCATTCACAGGCTCATTTATAAATCCTTTCAGCGAAACCCGGTGGTTCAAAATTGGTTTTGCAAGATGGATGTATTTTCCCGATGCGTCCGTGTAATATAACAAAACAGAATCGGCACTTTTAATTGTACAGTTAAGTACAAACTGTTTTTTAATTTGCCCGGTCTGGGCAAAAGAATGGCAATATGGAAAGAGCAATAACAACAGCCCTAAAAAATTCTTAGTTCTCATTTTTTCTTAATGTTAGGTGGATATTTAATTTTTACTATAGCTTGGATTCTGGTCTCCTATTGCAGGATTTCTATCAAATTCATCTTTTGGAATAGGTAAAATATAATGGTCTTTATCTTTTACAGCCGGCTTAACCTGCAATACAAAACTCAAAGGCATTCTTAACAAAGCCGACCATTCTTGTCCATCTTCAAAAGATAAGTTTTTCGCTGTTTCATTGTAGATCTGGATCAACATTGCATCCGGGCCAGTTACATTGTCCAGGCTGGAAAAATCATTTATTCCTGCATGTTGCAATACGGTTTTCAATAAAGCTTTAGCGTCATTCAATGAACCACCTGCACGCACAATGGCTTCTGCCTCCAACAAATACATCTCCGTAAGACGCATTGGGTAGCATACTTCAACCTTTGATCCCTGGTACTTCAGGATACCGTCCGGGGTTGTACCCACATCACCGATCATCCAGGATTGTCTGGGATCATTTTGAAAAAGAGATTTGAGAGATGCTGTAGCCAGATAGCCCGGCTCATCCCGATAAAAATAAACATCCGACTTGTTGACTTGATTGGGTTTAGGATAGAGTCCAATCATAACTTCTTTACTATCTAAACCTTTGGTACTAAAGAGATCATGCAAATTGGGTTCCAATTGATAAGGGCCATTTTGAATAATGTCTTTTGTGATAGAAATTACCTGTGCATAATCTGCCGCCTGTCCTCGTAGCATCAATATTCTAGCTTTTAAACCTTTAGCTACCCACTTATTGCCATAATAATTTGCACTAGTCAAAGGTGCATTGGCAATGGCCGCATCCAGATCAGAAAGAATAAAATCATAGCTGTCCTTTACCGTACTACGTTTCTGAGCAATATTGTTTGTGGTTATAAACTCTTTCCTTAACATCACACCATAATTGCTGTTGAGGTCATAGAATTGTGCAAAATACCTGAGCAGGTACTGATGCCCATACGCCCTCATTAAACGAGCCTCTCCAATAATCTCTGCCTTTCTGGTTCCCGTGAATTTATTATCGGCAAGGGCTGAGACCTGCTCTATTATACCATTAGCTGCGTTAATAAGACCATAGGGTGCAGACCATAGATTGGCCACTGAGTAATCTGTAGAATTAATCAGTGCATTTTCATCAAATGACGACCCCCCATATGGGTAAGTAGCATAGCCTGCAAGCGTAGTGGGTAAGATCTCATGATCGCTAGACCAGATAATACTGGGTGTTCCCCGATCATCACCACCTTGGGCAAAACGAAGATAAACTCCGTTCAAAGCGATCTCCGCGCTTTTCTGATCAATAATTGCATTTCCTTCTACTTTAGATTGTGTAGGCAAAGCATTCAATTCCTTTTTACAAGCGATCAGAAAAACCGATGCCGCAAAAAACATACTATATATAATTAGCTTTTTCATCAGAATATATTTTTTTTTTAAAGGTTATGAAGCTATCATGAGCATATTCATTGCTGTTTGTGAGCGTTTGCTCATGATGGTTTCATTAGTATATAATTTGATTTTTAATTGTTATGAAGCTATCATAAGCATATTCATTGCTGTTTGTAAGCGGTATGCTTATGATGGTTTCATCAGAATATATTTTTTTTTTAAGGTTATGAAGTAATTAAAATCCCAGACGAACGCCCAAAGTATATGATTTCACAGTTGGATAAGTACTCACATCCCTGCCACCACCAATGACACTCCGCGGATCATCACTGACCTCTGGATCCGGTCCAGGATAATGGGTAATCGTAAAGATGTTTGTGCCTGTAGCATATACTGTAAGGGTATTGATCCTCAGTTTTTGCAGTAAGCTTGCCGGCAAGCTATAAGACAGGGTTATCGATTTTAATTTAATATAAGAAGCATCATATACATTCAAATTGGTCAGGAACTGTGTGTCATTCAATAAATACCGGGGTCTGTCTGACCCGGTGTTGGATGAACTGTAGTGATCCAGACTCCTGATACCCTCATTAGGCAAGCCACTAAATCCCATATCACTCACATCCTTTTGATAAATCAGCTGACCACCATGAGAGAAAGTAAATAAAGAGATCAAGCTCCAGTTCTTATAAGAAAAGGTATTCGTGTAACCACCAAAAAACTTCGGTGCTGCATGACCAATAATGTCTTGTTTCCAAAAGCCATCTTCTATTTCATAAGACATATCACCAATATTGAGGTACTGGCTAAAAATGCTCCAGTAAGGAAAAGCCTTTTTATAAGCATCTAGTTGTTCCTGTGTTTTTATAACACCGGTAGCAACTCTTCCATACAATAAACCTAATGGCTCACCTTCTTTCACAATACTGGTCCCTAAATTAAGGGAGTTCCGATCATTCGGATTAGAAAAAGGCCCGCCATCTATATTGAGTACTCTCGAAGTGTTTTTTGAGATGTTAAAAGCACCAGTCCAGTTAAAATTCTTACTCCGGATAATATCACCATGGATATCCAGTTCAAGTCCGCGGTTCCTGATCTTGGCAATGTTGTAAATTACGCTGCTGTAAGATGAGCTTGGTGCAGGTGTAAGATTTAACAATGCACCATCAGTTACTTTATTGTAATAGCCAAAAGTACCTCCTAAACGGCCTTTAAAAAAAGCAAAGTCCAATCCAAGATCCTGCTGGGTGGTAGACTCCCATTTAATATTCGAATTACCAAGTTGATTTGGGACCAGAGCATTTTTATCGGCATAAGAGTCCGGAGAATAAAGCGTACGCCAGAGATGATCTCCAATACTTTGAGTTCCTGTTTTACCGGCACTCACCCTGATTTTAATCTCGTCAATCCACTTAACCTCTTTAAGGAAATTCTCCTGAGAAATCCGCCATCCAATAGCCCCGGAAGGAAAATATCCTATCTGGTTAGAAGGCGAAAATTTGGATGAAGCATCAGACCTTCCTGTAAAAGTTAAAAGGTATTTGTCCTTGAAAACATAATTTGCACGAAGATAAAACGAAAGCAATGAGCTTTGGCTTGCAGGACTAGCTCCTTTTACCGAAACGGCATAAGCAGCCGAACTCAGATTATTCAAATAATTATCATCAGGATAGCCTCTTCCTGTTGCAGAAAAGAAGTCGCTGGTATTGTTTTCCCACGATGTTCCCGCAAGGACATTTAACCGGTTCTCTTCATTAAATTCCTTGTTCCAGGTTAGCGTATTCTCAATAAACGTACTGAGTGAACTGGAATGAGACTGAGAACCCAATCCTCCCTGAGAGTTTTCTCTTCCGTAAAAACCTCCGATTTCTACGTAACTCGGCACATAGTTCAACTGGTTATAAGAACTATAATTAGCAGACACTGTACTTTTAAATTTCAAGTCTTTTAAAATATCATATTCTGCAGATAAAGACCCCATCAAAGTATAATCTTTTGCCCTGTTGGTACCGGAAGCTACTGCCAGAGGATTTTGAAAACCCCTGTAGTCATCATTAAGCACCCCCAAAGTAGTATAAGATCCATCAGCATTATAAGGCGAAAAAGTAGGAGGAGCGGTTAAAGCCTGTCCATATACCCCCTCGGTAATATTCGTTTTGGTAAAACCATAGTTCAGATTGGTGATTACCCTAAAACGTTTACTAATTTCGTTGTCCAGATTCGTCTTACCCGATATCCGCGAAAAATCAGTCCCTATTAAAGTTCCATCTTGCTTGGTATAGTTTAAAGACGTATAGTAACGGGAACCTAAACCACCTCCACTAACAGACACATCAGCATTCTGGGTTGCTCCCGTTTTTAAGACCAGGCCCAGCCAATCTGTATTCGCATTCCCAAAGAAAGACGGATCGTTTATAATACTTAAAGCCTGTTTTGCCGCACTGGTTGTTAAACTTAAATTTAACCGTTTGCGCTCATTAATATAATTTGTTGCAGCCTCTTTTAATCCAGCCTTATACTGATCCGCGTTCAATACCTTTTCTTTAACAGGGTTATTAAAACCAACATAATAGTTGGCATTTAACTGAGGTTTAGTATTTAATTTCCCCTTTTTAGTCGTGATAATTACGACGCCATTTGCAGCCTTAGAGCCATAGATCGCCGTTGCAGAAGCATCTTTCAAAATATCAATGCTTTCAATATCTCCAATATTTAAACCGGCCAGGTTATTCAATCCACGAGAAAATGAACCAGACACACTATTATTGAAATCTTCCCCATAATTCGCCGCCTCAATAGGATTCACAATATCAGACTGTGCATTCATAAAACTATTGCTAACTACTGTTGGAATCCCATCAATAACATATAAAGGATCATTTGTTCCCAACAAAGACGCTCCGCCTCTGATCCGGATACGAATCGCTCCACCCGGAGAACCATCGGCCTTAGTCACTTGTACACCAGGTGCTTTTCCGGCAAGTGCATTATCTACACTCATAAAGGGAACATCTTTAATTTCACTTACGTTCACTGAAGACACAGAACCGGTCAGATCTTTTCTTCTGGTACTGCCGTATCCTACAACCACCATCTCGTTGAGTTTATTCAGTTCAGGCTCCATAACAACAGTCATCCCTTGTTTAGCAGGCAATTCTTTGGTTATAAAACCAACACAGGAGAAAACAAGAACTGCATCTTCATCAGGAGCATTGATAGAAAAGCGCCCCTCTGCATTTGTTGCAGTTACTTTATTACTTCCTTTTATCTTCACACTGATCAGGTTAAGAGGATTTCCGTTTACATCCCGAACAATCCCATCAATAACTCTGATCACATTTTTAGACACGCTGGATGCTGGTTTAAATTCCTTTATTTTCACCAGGATGGTCTTGTCAAAAATGCTATATGTAAAAGGCTGATGATCGAAAATCTGTTCCAGTGCGGTACCAATAGGTACACTGGTTAGGTTTAGAGTAACCGGATTCGATTTTTCTATCAATTGTGCATCATAAAGCAATTGATACCCACTTTGCTTCTTGATTTTGATCAAGACCTTTTCCAAAGATGCGTTTTTTTCGGACAAGGTGATCTGTTGAGAAAAACCTGCCGCAGAAACATGGATGCAGCAGATGATCATCATAATTGTGGTTAATTTCATAATTAAAATCAGTTTAGATTTTAAATCGGAGGAACGAATATTGCGTTTTTTAAAGCAATGACATTCCTTGTATAGAATCTTGAAATTCATACATTTGTTAAGTTAAGGTTGTGGTCGGTTGATTGATTCGTTTAATTACTGATGTGCCTTAATAAAACCAGTTGCGTTCCAGCGCACCTGGTTTATTTTTTTTCGGCTTTGTATACATGTTACATAGGCTTAAATTTATGTTTGCAAATATCTTTACGGTTTTTACCCAACCGGAACATTAAAACTTACTTCAGTTGCTTGTTTGCACTCTTTATCGGTGCACACCATATAAGTAACCGTTGCCTTAAGAACCGTCTTTTTAACCAGCTTAATCTTTTGCTGAAAAACTACAGCATTCTTAAAATAAAGCAGATCAAACTTATAAACATCACTATATTCTACAATAGGTTTAGGCTCAGCAATCTTACCCAAAAGCTGATAATTTTTAGAAGCCGCAAAAGCAAAAGTTGTTTTCTGAGGTCCACCTGCTTGCTGGTTTGTTGAATAAATATGCCAGTCCTTATCCATAACAGCCTTAAACATCACGACAACTTCCTTCGGATTAATTTTTTTCACTCCATAACTCCAGGTTACAGGATTACTGATCTGTGCAGATGCCATGAATGCCATTAGCATTACAGCCAAACTTAAAATGGTCTTCTTCATATGTTTACTTCTTAATTTTTATAGTGTTGTCTTCAATTATAAAGTTAATACGACTCGTTTCATAAAGCATTTTTAATACACTGGACAAATTTGACTCCCGTTTTATAGCCCCGGAAAGTGCTCTATCTTTAGGAACATCACTATAATCAACATGTACATTATACCATCTCGACAACTGCATTAAAATATTCTGGAGTTTTGTTTTATTGAAAATAAACAATCCATCTTTCCATGCAGTAGCCATTTCCAGATCAGCAGGACTTATGGTTATCCTTTCTTTCAGCTCAGATTGTTCCCCCGGTTTTAAAACTGCGAAGTCCTCCCCCTCCAGGGGATTTGCAATTTTTCCTGAACGACGAACCATTACAGCCCCTTTAAGCAAAGTGGTAATTGTTGTTTCGCCGGTGTAACTGGTAATATTAAAATGAGTACCCAGAACAAGGACCTCTTGCTGTCGGCTCTTTACAATAAAGGGTTGTTTTGCATTATGCGATACCTCGAAATATCCTTCTCCGCTTAAATCAACTCTACGTTCTTTTAAGCCTGCAAAGGAGGAGGGAAATTTAAGGACTGATGCTGCATTCAGCCACACTTTAGTCCCATCAGGCAAAATGACCTGATATTGCCCGCCATTGGGCGTTTCTATCGTATTATATACAGGCTTATCGCTCGCAGTCCCCCGGTCAGACAGCTGGTATATCAATTGACCGTCTGCAGATTTCCGTATGGCCACCCCCGCTTGTTTAGCCAATTCACCATTAGCCACATCCGTTAAGGTAATTCTCTTTCCATCTGCCAGAGTCAGATAAGCTTTGTTTCCTCCCGGAGCAACATCCTGCTGAACAAGTTCCTGCTTCCAGGCTAAAGAATGACTTTGATAAAAATATAATCCCAAACTCAGGCTGAGCAGCAGCACCGCAGCAGCAGCAATACGCGGCCATAACACTATTTTTTTCTTTACTTCAACGTCCAGCTTCAATCTGTCCCAAATCTGATCTACTCTACGCTCCGCCTCTGCTTCCTCAAAATCTATCGTCTCCTCAGATCTCCATACCAGGTACCAGCTTTCCAGCATACCAATTTCCTCAGCAGTGCATTGTCCTGCATCGAATTTTTCCAGTAATGTCTTTAATTCTTCTTTATTCATCTTTAATGAGACGCTAATCGGTCGCTTAAATACATAGACCCTTAACTTCAGCCCAACAGGTAGATAATTTTTAAAAAAATTTTAATGCCTGATCAAAAAGATCAAAAAAGTCAATAAACCCAGTTTGGTTCTTAAAATTTTCAAAGCATTGGTAACTTGCTTTGAAACGGTTTGCTCAGAAAGATGAAGTTGGTCTGCTATTTCTTTATGAGAAAGATGTTCTTTGCGGCTCATCTCAAATATTTGCCTCATTTTAACAGGAAGTGATGCAATTTCCTTTTCTATCTGGACCATAAGTTGATTTTCTCTGACCAGATGGTCTGTTACATTCACAGCCCGTTCACCGGCCTCAAAAAAAGACGAGAGATAAACAGACTCGATATCCTTATGGGAAAGCAATTTGAAGATTCTGTTCCTAACCGCAGCATACAAATAGCCAGACAAGTGCGTCTTCAAAACAAAATTCTCTCTATTGTTCCATAGTACGGCAAAAAGATCATGCACCAGATCTTCAGCTTCATCCGCATTTCTAATGCGCTTATAAGCATGCAGATACAAAAGGTATTTGTACCGATTATAGATTTCCGTGAACGCAACCTGATCACCAGACTTCAATAAGTCAGCTAACTGATGATCATCAAGTCTGCTATATAGATTCGTCATCTTAATAATACCGGACCGCTATTTGGAACAATGTTAAAAAAAGTTGAGGGGTTGATTTTGAGTAAAAATACTAAATCTCCAAACTATTTAATAATTATTCCCTATTTTTATTAGGCATCAAAATAAGCCACCTTATGGAAAGCACTGAAATCTGTAATCATATCCAGGAAATCAAAAGCCTGAAGCTTGCTAAAGAACTGGTATGCGAAGAATGTATTAAAATTGGCAGCGACTGGGTGCACTTGAGAACCTGCCAAACCTGCAGCACCACACTTTGCTGTGATCAGTCTGCCCATGCCCACATGACCCATCATTACCATACCACGCATCATCCTGTGGTTATTTCTGCAGAACCCGGCGAAAAATGGCTATGGTGTTATAAAGATGAAGTCTTTGCAGACTATCAATAATTACTCCTATTGAGGACCTTCCCATAGATCCTCTCCCCATTTGGCCAGCCCCGATCCAATTCTATAAGTGCTTCTTAAAAAGTCAAGCAATTGAACTTCCGGATTTTCCGCCCGCTGAACTATCGCATAAGGCAATACGAACTCCCGTAATTCCGGATGGTAATATGCTCCTGACGGCTTAACTTCACCATCTTTATATCCCTGAGGTTCAGGATACAAATAGCAATAAAATGCGGCTTCCGGAAGCGCTTCACTTCCAGGCCAGAAACCTGCACTGCTCACCTCCCGGCAATAAGCCTCCTCTGCAACCCAATCGGGTAAACCAGGCACTCCACCAGGATGTTTAGGTGCTTTACGTCCGGAGAAGAAAGAAAGCGCCATATCAAAACTTCCCCAAAAGAAATGAATAGGACTACATTTTCCCTTAAATTCACTTCTAAACTGCATAAATACATTTTGAATGGAAAGTAATGCCCGGTGAAAATCGATCACCTCATTCACTTCGTAAGTATGATGAACCGTATCTGACTCAAAATCTATGGGATCAGCGATCTCCACCGGCATAGATTTAATTTCCAACTCAATACCTAAACTTTTCAAGTCGTCAAAGATCTTTTTGTAAAAAGCCGATACAGAAAGTCCATGCAAACTAAACTTCCTGGAAGCCCCACTACTGGTGGTTATTTTCAACTCATGACTTACAAAATCGAAATCTATCTGAAAATTCAGTTCCTTGTATGGCATATTTTGTGTTGTCAATCCAGTTGGCGTAATGTGTAAAGTAATATGCCAGGAGTGATTTACCCAGGGCAATGTTGCCAATTTTATTTTCCCAACAATCTGGGTCCACAACTGCAAAGTCTCATAAGTAGATTTGCCTTTTTCGTAAGAAAGTACTGGCCATTGTGTTTTCATCAGTATTATAGTTATTGGGTCTTAATGCTTCAATACCTAAGCACAAAACAAATGAACATCGGATTTGTGTGCAGGATTCGTCACCCGCATAAAATATATTTCATTTATTTACGGAAATTTTGATTACAGAAGTATTTATGACAATTAAAAAAACCTCAAAAACTATAAGTTAGATCTTTGGAGACCAGAGAAAAGTTGAAATCTCTTTTGGAATTAATGGCCAGCGACACATACAAGGTTTATAATTAAAGCGGGACCTCCCTATCCCTGGTTGGTCCCGCTCATCTAAATTAACGCTCTCACATATATATACGCTCAAAATTTTTAAATATTGTGATGCAATACAATTGATTCAAAAAAGAAGTTAATTTTGGATCGCACAAGCCATAAATAATGATTCCTAAAGAGCCCCGCACTACGGCAAATACCATTCACTCCGATCTCATTTTGGCACAGAAACACCTGTATACTCCATGTAACCTTCTATATGCCTCGGTAATAGCAGAAGCAGAAAGTACGGATTACGGCGCTTATACCTTCCAAATTAACGGACTCCATGTTCAATACCGTGTAGCAAAAATTACACCCACCAAAACCGGACAATTTGTGACCTTATGGAAAAGAAGTAAAGAAGGCCCCATACAACCATTCCATATTTCAGATCCCGTTGACCTCTTTATCGTTAATACCAAAAATGCGGACCATTTTGGACAGTTCATATTTCCAAAATCTGTCCTTTACGAGCGAGGCGTACTTTCTGATGACTTTAAAGAGGGTAAACGTGCACTCAGAGTTTATCCTCCCTGGGATCACCCAACTAATAATCAGGCACGAAAAACGCAACAATGGCAATTAAAATATTTCATAGAAGTCAAGGGAAATCATCCTGCTGATCTGCAACTCGCTAAAAGTCTCCTCCAAAAAGATGAAAACTAGAGCTCATTAGCCGACATCCTGATCAATTATTTCATTTCTTTTCAAAAATTTGTAGCAATTTTTAATTTGTTACAACTATTGCTAATATTTCTAATCCTACTACCGTAGATTTGCGGCCGTATGAAAAAAAGAATATTAATTTACCTTTTATTCCCGTTGGGCATCCTAATAGGCTCATGGGGTGCAATTGGTCACCAAACCGTAGCCAGAGTAGCAGAATATCATTTGACACCAGAAGCAAAACTGGCAGTCAAAGATCTGTTGGGGAACGAAACTCTTCCAGGAATCAGTAGCTGGGCAGACCAGGTCAGGTCTGAGCCAGCATATAGAGCCACAGGCCCGTACCATTTTGTAAACCTGCCTTCCGGACTTCCTTATAAAGCATTCGAAGATCAAGTAAAATCTTTAAAAAAAGACAATCTCTATTCTGTACTTTTACAGTACGAAAAAGTACTCTCTGACCCTAACAATTCTAAGGACAAAAGAACAGAGGCACTAAAATTTGTGGTCCACCTCGTTGGTGATGCCCACCAACCAATGCATGTAAGCCGCGCAGAAGATAAAGGAGGGAATACAATACAAGTTCAGTTTGATGGAAAAGGAACCAATTTACATTCATTATGGGACAGCAGAATGATTGACCGCCTTCACCTGAGTTCCGTTGAACTTGCAGAAAAATGTAATCAGGCCAGCCCTGCGCAAATCAAACAATGGCAAGCAACGGCACCAGTTCAATGGCTTTATGAAAGTTATCAGTTGAGCAATAAGTTGTATACGGAAGTTGAAAAGGAGAATAGATTATCTGATGACTACTACACCAGACATCTTCCCGAAATTCAGAGCCGGATCGAAATGGGTGGCATAAGACTTGCCGGTGTTCTGAACCAGATCTTTAAAAACTACAAACCTTCGGCAGATAGACCACAGGAAAACCTAAACGCTGAAACTCGCCAAAACACAAATCCAATCGTTTTAAAGAATACGGCTGAAGTAGTAAATTACCTTGGAAAGTATGTCACTGTAACAGATGTTGTTTATGATTTTAAAGTAATCAGCAACAATCTTACCCTTCTCAACCTTGGCGGCAAATACCCTAATCAGATCCTTACGATTGCGATTAAAGGACCCTCTGGTGCTACGGATTGGAAAGGTAAAAAAATATCGGTTTCAGGAATACCAAAGCTTTTTAAAGGCAAACCAGAAATTGAAACTGATCAGGCAGGAAGTATAAGCTTCCAGGCATCTAAATAAAAAGAAAGAGGTTAGCAGAGCTAGCCTCTTTCTTTTTTAGGTGTTACCCTTATTACTGATCGTAAATCTCTATTTGCTCTCCAATCTGCTGCACCAATTCCGGAGCAATCAAATCTGCACTACTCCAGATGATCCCAACTTCATCAATATCCGCCCAAATTTTCCCTAAAAAGGATTTTTCTTCAAATACCTGGTATTTGCTGTCATTCGGGTCTACCAATACAACTAACTGTTCTTCTCTGCCGCCAGTTAACACGGTGATCTCAAAAGGTTCCATAGCATTAGTTTCTACATTCATAACATATGATGTATAATTAATGTTTTAATTCCCTCAAACCTTAAGACAATTCTTGCAATTCTTCAGGTTTGATTCTCCGCTCAGGGCGATAACCAATCAAAGCCAGATTGATTTCATCCTGCGTATTCGGATTAATTAACCGGGAACAATAGGAAGTTCCGTCTTCATAACAAAAACTAATCACTGTACGTTCTTTGGGATAGTCAATCTCAGGCAAGGCTGAAAGCACACTATAAAGTCCGTTAAATACTTCGCGTATATCGTCCGTTTCTGGCAACACAAATAAAATTTCATCCCTTTTGGAGTCAAAATAAGAGATAGACCTCCAGTTGCGGTTGGCATAATATTGTTTCAGGTTAAGCTGCAGCTGCGATTTATAAAGATGTTTCATGAAGAGTTTGGTTCCGGGGACTAAGATACATTATATCCGTT
The DNA here is from genome assembly GCF_032678445.1 of Pedobacter nutrimenti. Lineage (GTDB taxonomy): Bacteria > Bacteroidota > Bacteroidia > Sphingobacteriales > Sphingobacteriaceae > Pedobacter > Pedobacter nutrimenti_A. The sequence goes on along the minus strand of NZ_JAVTSQ010000001.1, from coordinate 455,876 downwards.
ATACTAAAAGCGAATAAACATCCAGATTCTTAAAGAAGAAACAGATAATTTACACATATCTGTAAAAAACTATATATTTGTAAAAAAATAATATCATGCTACGCATCCAACATATCCATCTGAATCACCTTAGCCTGCTTTCCCGGCTGATGGGCTTGGATATGAGCTTAAAATTTCTTCCTGGCCACTAGCGCACTATTTAAAATAGACGAGCTTTTAGAATTTATTTATTAACCATTCTTTGCTAAGATCGTTTCAAACGACTTAACAAATACAATATATATCCTTATGGACATTTTATACACTGTAGAAGAAAAGTATCTGCAGGCCATAGAAGAACTTAACTATGGTGAGCTGCCAAAGGCGCTTCACTATTTTAATGAAATCATCAATGCAGAACCTGATTATGCAAGAGCACATTATCAGCTAGGTTGCTTCTATCATTATCAATTTAAGAACTTCCAAACCGCAGGTTACCATTACCAAAAATGCGTAGAACTGGAACCTGAATTTCCAGACGTGTATGAACACTACCTAAAATTGGTCGTAACGCTTAAAATGCACAAACTGGTGGAACAGATTGCAGAAAAAGCTTTAGCAGTTCCCGGAGCAAATAAAGCTCAGATTTATGAAAATCTGGGCCTATATGCAGAAGAGCAGCAAGATTTACAAACTGCAAAAGAACAATACAAAAAAGCGGCCCTTAGTGCTGTATCTTCAACAGACCACAGCCTGTATCAAGATCACATCAAGCGGATTACCGCGAAAAAAATCGCAGGTCAAACCATGACCTATACCTACGATCAAGAGCAATAGGACTAGTCCTATTGCTCTTCCAATACCCTCAAAAGCAATTCATGCATCTCTTCAGGTTTAAAGGGCTTTGACAAAATATGCAATACCCCAATTTGTCCTAACCGGGTTCGCACTTCCTCCAAAATATCCGCAGTAAAAACAATCACCTTAGTTTGGGGATATTCAAGTTGAATTCTCTTAGACAGTTCATATCCATCCATACCCGGCATATGCAAGTCCACCAGCACAACATCAAACTTCTTTTCCTCCATCCTTTTTAAAGCTGCGTAACCACTGCTTGCCTGATCAGCCTTGATTCCAAACCTGTCCAGCTGATGCGAAGCGACCAATAAATTAACCGGATTATCATCTACAATAAGTAAATCAAAATCTGGCAAGCTTCTATGGCCAACCCACGTAATATCTGGCGTTTTCTCCGCGAAAACCCCACCGATTTTAAAATCAATCTGGAATTCGAAAGTTGTTCCCTCAAATGGTTTACTTCTCAAATAGATTTCACTTTTAAAAAGATTGATCAAGCCCTTAGTGATACTCAACCCAAGACCTGTGCCTTGCTGTTCCCGGTGAGAAGCCTGCTGCACCTGATGAAATTTATCAAACACCAAATAATGAAGGTGCTCTGGAATTCCAATTCCCGTATCGGAAACCTTGAAGAGAATCCCAACCCATTCAGCGTCTAGTTTAACCTTTTCCAAGCTGATGGATACCCCTCCGACATCTGTAAATTTAATCGCATTTCCGATCAGATTATTTAAAATCCTGCTCAGTCTAAGGTCATCAATCATTAAACACTTTGGAATCCCTTCATTGTGAAAAAATTCCAGTTTCAAACCTTTCGCCTCTGCCATGGGTGTAAACTGTTTGCCTATATTCCTCACCAGGGAAATTAAGTCTGTTTCCTTCTCACTTAATTCCATCTTACGGCTTTCTATTTTTTCCAGATCCAGAATATCATTAACCAGATGCAAAAGATGATTGGAAGAAAAATTCAAATGGTCTATATATTCGATAGTCTTCGGATCTGAAAATAGCGACTGATTTAATAAATTACAGATACCGATGATCCCATTTAAAGGCGTTCGGATTTCATGGCTCATAATAGAAAGGATTTCTGTCCGTTTTCTGGCAATCTGTTCGGCCAGGTTTTTAGATTCAATGAGTTCCAGATTCATTCGTCTCAATTCCAGCGCATTTTGTTCCAGCTGGTCACTCATGTCCTTTTTGGAAGTAATATCTTCTATAACACAAACAATTCTTGCCTCTCCATGTTCAGTATCTATCTTTTGAAATTTAGCACAAAACCAATGGTGTTTTTTTTGATCAAAATCGGGATATATACACTCTTGCCTTTCTCCTGTAAGGATCAGTTTTTCAATGCAACCAATAAATCTGTTTCCAAATTCACCGAACACTTCTTTAAGGGTTTTATTCATAAATTGTTCTGGAGGAATGAACAATTTAGTCTTATCCTTTACCCAAACCCTTCTGATGACCATCTGGTCGTTAAGCTCCAGCACAATATCATCCAGAGATTCAATCAAACATTGCAAACTCACCATTTTACTAAGGTTTCGGTTAAGCTCTATACTTCTGTTTCTTTGTTGCTCCTGATCTACAAGCATACTCCTTAAAACAGGAATACTCAACCTGATGAGTTCACATTTCTTATCTATGTTACCGTCCTTACTTCCCAGGAGAGATAGCGTCCAGCAGATCTCCTTTGCATCTTTTATGCCCCATGAAATTTGTTCAATATCCTGTTCGTATCTGATAGAGCGCTGCTCCTCAGTCATTATTATCCTATTGTTGAATAAAATGGTATCCGGATTTTCTTTTGGTTGCAGAACAATAACATCCAGCCTAGCATCCTGATGATGAAATATTGCCACCCCTGAAGAATCGGTCTGCCGGCAAAGCTCCAATACAAGAGCTTCCATTATATCGATTTTCAAATCACTATGATAATAGCTATCGAGTAAATGTATTAGTTTGTCTGCAAATACCAGGTTTGATTGCAGCGAATAATCTTCGGACGTATTGGTTAAGTATTCCATATTATACAGTACTCTACAGATCTTTAGTTAAAGTACACAAAAAATCTATTTTGAAGTACTAAAGACATTGAATTATTGATTTAAATGTTCATCGTCTTACACTGAAAAAATCAGGCCAATATCTTACCGTTTTTTATTTACATACCAAATTGCAAGTTTTCCCATCTATGTAAGGAAATTTAACCAGATCATTTAAGCAATAATAACTTTAATGTTTTATTCAATTGCACTGTATCCAACTCCGGAAGAAGATCCAGAACAATAGGTTCAGCATGCATGCCTTTACTTCTGATACTATTGCCTGGCCTTAGTACGATTTGATCTGGTAAACTAAAAAAAGTAAAATTTTCTTTTAAACAAATCATTGACCTCTCCAAATCTGACAACTCAATCCTAACCTCCGTACCGCCGCAATCGGATGACAAAATAAGCTGGTTACTGCTCTCCTCCAAAAGAACGATCTCAACCTCCTTATGCAAGTTCAACGTATTATATATTATCGTTTTTACCTTAAAAATCATAATGTCGCCAAAGGTATAAACCAAAGCACAGAAAGAATGAAAGAAATAACAAAAAATTTGTTTCATAAAATAATAAAACTATATTTGAATCGAGAGCGTTAATTTAATGAAAAAGGGACCGGGTCGTTAGACTTTGGTCCCTTTTCTATTTACTGCTATGCACATTTTAGCCCTTCAGTCGGGCGTTAATAACAAAAAATAAGCATGGCATTTCCATCCGGAAATCACCATGCTTTCAACTTATTACTACTTTTCAGGTTATGAAGCACGTTTAATAGTAACAGAGCGAACTGTATGTTGTACTAAGAACTTCAAATATCCTATTTGCATTTGTACATAAAAATGGTTGACCTTAAAATCCATAAACTTTATAGAAGAAGAGCAATTAAACCATATTTAATTCTAAAAATAAGCCATTTGATCAATCTGATTTATATATTATTGGGTTTGCTCCCTATTTTATTTACCCTTTTGTTTTTGATATCTTTATAAATAAAAAGAATGGGCGAACACCACCACGAACATGCACATGATCATCACCACGGTGCTGTAGTTAAATTATCAAATGTAGGTACTGCCTTCATTACCGGTATCGTGCTAAACCTGGTCTATGTAATTGTACAGGTCATCATTGGTTTCAAGATCAATTCCCTCGCACTGCTATCTGATGCCGGGCACAACTTTCTGGATGTTGGCGCATTGGCTTTATCCCTGCTCGCCTACAAACTTCACCAGTCAAAACCCACCAGTAAATACACTTACGGCTACAAAAAATCTTCCATTCTGATTTCACTTTTCAATGCCATTGTACTATTGATTTCCATTGGTGCAATTGGATACGAAGCCATTCTACGCTTCAATAATCCGCAACCACTGCCAGGGCTAACCATTGCAATTGTTTCGGCCATTGGGATTGTGATCAACGGAGTATCAGCTTTTATGTTCTTTAGAGATAAAGAAAAAGATCTGAATGTAAAAAGCGCTTTCCTGCACCTCGCTGCAGACGCACTCGTCTCCTTTGGGCTTGTTGCCGGGGGTATTATCATGCATTACACACATATTTACTGGATAGACCCAGTCTTGAGCCTAATTGTTTGTACCGTGATCATCGCCAGTACATGGAATTTATTGAAAGGAAGCCTGCGCCTGTCACTTGATGGTGTACCAGAAAATGTTGATATAGAAAAAGTCAAAGAGGCTGCCTTGAAAATAGAAGGCTTAACAGGAATTCATCATATTCATGTTTGGGCCATCAGTACAACTCAAAATGCATTAACTGCCCATATTATTGTTGAGGAACACACCAGCCTTGAACAGGCACAAAAAATTAAAGGAATTCTAAAGCACGAACTTGAACATCAGAATATCCAGCATGCAACACTGGAAATTGAAATTAAAATCAATAACCACAAATGTTAAAGTTAATGGACTAGGCCATCACTTCAGTTTCCTGTGTAGCGTTTTCCATTAACTGTGCATTGATTTGCTCAAACTGTTTTCTGCCCTCAGGATGCAATGCTAATATGCCATCAACCTGATTTTGTTCTCCAGCCTCTATCTTTGCGTTGAGTTCCAGAACATCCTGCTCCGAGAGTCCTGTGGTTTCAAATTTTAAAGTCCAGTACTTTACAAACTTAGCCATGGTCTGGGTTTCCATTTCGCGAACAATTGGAGATAAACGCTCTTTCAAAAGAGCAGCCTCATTCATTTCTTTAGTATAAAAAGGATGGAGTGCTTTTAATAAAGGAATCTGATGATTTTGAACTTTTCTAATGATACTGATCAGATAAGGAACAAAAAGGATAACCACCAGAGTGGTGGTTATCGTAATAGCATTTATAGTCATGATTTTTATTGTCGTTTGAATTAGCTCATGCTTAGTTTTTTCTGGATATCTGTTACATATCCTTTGAATTTTTTATCGCTGTCAATCAGATCTTCAACAGTCTGGCAGGCATAGATTACGGTAGAATGGTCACGACCTCCGTAAAAAGCACCGATGCTCTTTAAAGAAGATTTAGTCAGGCTCTTAGAGAGGTACATAGAAATCTGTCTGGCTTGTACCACTTCACGTTTCCGTGTTGGCGATTTCACCAGATCAAAAGGTACTTCGAAATACTCACAAACCACCTTCTGAATATATTCCAGAGAAATTTCTTTACTGGTATTTTTGATGAAATTTCTCAATAACGATTTAGCCAAAGGCAGATCAATTTCCTTTTTAGTCAAGGTTGCCTGAGCGAGCAGGGAAACCATGGCGCCCTCCAGTTCACGAACATTGTTGTCGATATTATGAGCAACATATTCAACAACTTCCGAAGGTACATTAACACCATCCTGAGCTGTCTTTTTTCTTAGAATAGCCATTCTGGTTTCCAGATCAGGGATTTGCAGATCGGCAGAAAGCCCCCATTTGAATCTGCTCAGCAAACGCTCTTCCAATCCGGATAAATCTTTTGGTGCTTTATCAGAGGTAATGATAATTTGTTTACCAGACTGGTGCAAGTGGTTAAAAACATGAAAGAAGATGTCCTGTGTCTTTTCTTTTCCTGCAAAGTTGTGGATATCATCCATAATGATCACATCCATGGCCTGATAGAAATTCACGAAATCATTGATGGTATTGTTTTTCAACGATTCGACAAACTGCTGGCAGAACTTTTCACAGGAAACAAAAATAACCAGCTTTTCAGGGTATACACTTTTGATTTCATTTCCGATAGCCTGCGCCAGGTGTGTTTTGCCCAGTCCTACCGAACCGTAAATCATAAGAGGATTGAAGGATGTCCCTCCTGGTTTTGCTGCAACAGCGAAAGCCGCAGAGCGCGCCAGACGATTACAGTCTCCCTCGATGTAATTCTCTAAAGTATAATTAGGATTAAGTTGCGGATTAACATTTAATCTTTTTACACCCTGTACAACAAAAGGGTTTCTCAGATCTTTACCTGTTGAGGAGGTTGTTGCCGGTGTTGAAGCAGGTACTGTCTGTGCTTTTGTAGATACAGAATTGTTTTTGGATGTCTTATCGTCTACAACGATATTGTATTCCAAACGTCCTTCCTCTCCAAGTTCCTGCTTTACCGTTTTGCGTAAAAGACCTACATAATGCTCTTCCAACCACTCGTAAAAGAATAAACTTGGTACTTGTACAGTTAAAACGTTTCCTTCTAATTTTAAAGCAGAGATGGGCTCAAACCAGGTCTTATAACTTTGGCTTGGGATGCTGGCTTTAATTGTTTGAAGTGAGTTATTCCACACTGCGGTACAAGTATTCTGCATAGACATTCTAATTAATTTGTTGTTGTTATTTATTCTTTATTCGCCCCTAAAAAAAGCTTCCTTCTTTTTTGGGATTGCGAAGATCAAGAATATTACCAACAAAAAAACATAAACTTATCCTAATCATTAAGCCACTAAAAAGCAATCCTTTAAAAGGCGTTTTTCCGGTAAAATGTGGATAACTCTCGCTTATCCACAGGTTTTGTTAATTACCGCGGTTTGACCTAAATTTGGGCATGAATTTCACCCTTGTACATCTGGATATTTCTGCTGTTTCAACACTTCAAAAACTTGCCCAAAAAACCTTTTTCGAGACCTACGCCCCTTACAATTCTGCAGAAAATATGCAGCAATATTTAGATACAAATTTTAGTATTAAGAAATTAAAAGAAGAGTTATCAAATCCTGATTCAGTTTTTTATAGCGCATTAAACACTGAAAACAAGCATATTGGGTATATAAAAGTGAATTTCAGGACTGCGCAAACGGATTTACAGGATCAGAACACAATGGAAGTGGAACGCATCTACATACTTCAAGAATTCCAGGGTCAAAAAGCGGGTCAGTTTTTGCTCAATAACGCCATTGAAATTGCCAGAAAAAATCATGTGGATAACCTTTGGCTTGGGGTGTGGGAAAAGAATATTAAGGCTATTGCCTTCTACAAAAAGAATCGGTTTAAAGATTTCGCTACACACATCTTCAGATTTGGCGATGATGAGCAACTGGATATTTTAATGAAATTTGAACTCTAAATATCAGGCCATTTTTTTACTCGTTTATACAGCCCGGTCAGACAACAATAGCATAACAATAATTTAACTTTAAGTAGCATCGTAACCCGTCTAAAAACCAGATGTTTGGCAAACGAACTATTCAAAGAACACATGTTATCTACGCTTAGTCTCCTTACGCTTCCACTACTTGGAGAAATTGATTTAAGCCATCCGGTTTTAATCGTCTTTTTTATTTGTCTTGCCACAGTACTGGCTTTTGAATTTGTAAACGGCTTTCATGACACTGCAAACGCCGTGGCAACCGTTATTTACACCAAGGCTTTAAAACCTCAGATTGCCGTGCCCTGGTCTGGAATCTGGAATTTCCTTGGTGTTTTTGCGGGAGGAGTAGCTGTAGCCATGGGAATCTTAAAACTAGTCCCCCTGGATGAATTGATGAATCTCCCTGTACAGGTAGGTGCCTGCCTGGTATTGGCGGTATTGATTTCGTCCATACTCTGGAATTTAGGAACATGGTATCTTGGTATCCCCTGTTCCAGTTCTCATACCCTGATTGGTGCGCTGATCGGCGGCAGTATTGGTTTTACCTATTACTACGGTGGCAGTGTGAATTGGAATAAAGCTGAAGAAATAGGTCTGTCTCTTATTCTCTCCCCGATATTTGGATTTGGTGCTTCTGTACTCCTGATGTATTTTATAAAGAATATACTTAAAGCGAAAAAGCTTTTTCATATCCCCCAGGGCGATGATGATAAACCACCGGTATTTGTCAGGTTATTACTGATCACAACCTGCACCCTGGTGAGCTTCTTTCATGGAAGTAATGACGGACAAAAAGGTGTAGGTTTATTGATGCTGATCCTGATTACCTTTCTCCCCGCAAAATTCGCTATAGATCATTCCATCACCAACCAGCAGATACTGAATACACTTAATACTGCAGAGCAACCTTTGCAACATCTGCTAACAACCAATACAACAAACGCTGCCCCTATCCTGTCTGCAAAGAAATTGATTGAACAAACCAAACAGGAAATTGGCGGGAACGCTAAAGGAAGTACCGCGGAGATTTTTAAATTCAGAAAGGATATTGAAAAAGTAACCCGAGAACTGAAAGAGCTGAGTAAGAATCCCGCCATTCAAATCTCCGAAGAAGACCTCTCAAGCCTCACAGATTCCTATAAGGCCTTAAATAAGGTGACAGACTTTTCACCAATATGGGTAATTGCAGCAATTTCCATTTCGCTGGGCCTGGGTACCATGATTGGCTGGAAGAGGATTGTGGTAACCATTGGTGAAAAAATTGGCAACGAGCATTTGAATTATGCCCAAGGTGCAACCGCAGAGATTGTTGGGGCTGCAACAATTGGCTTAAGTACCGGACTTGGCCTGCCGGTAAGTACGACACATGTCCTGTCTAGTGGAATTGCCGGTGCTATGGTTGCCCAGGGTGGGGCAAGTAATCTGAACAATGGAACATTAAAAAATATTGCTATGGCCTGGGTACTTACCCTTCCTGTATGCATTGCATTGGCATTAGCTTTGTTCGCTCTCTTTCGCTTATTCCTTTAATCCTCTTAATCCCTCCCCATGAAACAGATACTTGTTGCTACTGACTTCTCAAATTGTGCCAGCAATGCCATGGAATACGCTCTGGAACTGGCCAGCATCCTCCATTTTGAGATATGTGCCATACATGCCATACACCCCACCGAAGGCATTGACAATTCGATATATAATGCGATCTACATAGAAAACTACTATAATTCAAAAAGGCAGGCGCTGGCGCACTGGGCAAAAAACCTCAGTGATCAGAAGGAGTACACTCAGGTGAAAGTAACTACCCTATGTGCAGTTGGGTTTTTAAATGCAGTTATTGCCAACCATATTGCAGATCATCCTGCCGAACTGCTGATCATGGGAATTACTGGATCAACAGGTATTTCTGGTATTGTAGGCAGTACAGCAAACATGATCGTTTCCAAACTTAAATTACCAACATTGATCGTTCCACTGGAAAGCAAACCTTCTAAAAAACCGGTTATTACACTCGCTACAGATTTCTCCACAGAACTATCAGCAACAGATGTAAACATCTTAAAAGAAGTGATACAGGCATTCGAAACTGATGTACTTCATGTATTAAACGTGATGGATAAATTAGACATTTCCCCGGCTATTACAGGAGAAAGGTTGCTTAAAGACTATTTCAAACTTGTCGCACTGCAGTTTAATTACATTAGTCACAGCAGTACAACTGATGGCATCATGGATTTTGTTGTCAACAATAAAACAGACATACTTTGTGTGGTTAAACATCACCATAATATGTTGTACCGCATCTTTAACAGAAGCACCGTAAACCAGGTGATGAATAAATCGATTAAGGCCATTCTGGTTCTGCACGAATAAGCTGTAGATTATTTGCGAATTTCACTTAGCGGATTCTTTCTTTTTCAATCCTTTTTTATGGATCGTTATTTATACATTTATGAATATGATCCTCGAAGTAGCCGTATTACATAGTATACAAGGAATAAGAAATGCGAAGAATATACCTCATTAGTGGCTTAGGAGCGGACCGGAGGGCTTTCAGAAGGTTGATTTTTCCAGCAGATGTTGAATTGATCTATCTTGACTGGATTGAACCTCAACCTAAAGAGTCACTGGAGCGCTATGCAGCAAGACTGTCTGAAGGGATCGATCCTTCTGTTCCATTTTATCTGATTGGTCTTTCCTTTGGTGGTATGCTGGCCACAGAAATCGCTAAGAAACTTAAACCTGTACATACTTTTCTTATTTCCAGCATCCCTGTTTATACCCACTTGCCCTGGTATTACAGAACTGCGGGTTTCCTTCATCTTGAAAAGATGGTTCCGGTTCGCCTGATGAAACAAAGTAATTCTATAGGTTTAAGGTTCATTGGCGGTAAAACAACCGAAGAACTTTCTTTATTAAAACAATTGGTTGCAGACAGCGACCCTTATTTTATGAAATGGGCTTTAACCTGCATCCTAAACTGGAGAAACAAAGAAATACCTGCGCACCTCACCCGTATTCACGGTACAAACGACAATGTATTGCCTGCTAAATACACAAAGCCTGACCTTCTGATTGAAGGAGGTGGACATTTTATGGTTTACAGCAACGCGGGAGAAATTTTAAAAATCATCATTGAGCATATCTGACGGCCCAATGATGATTTTTTTAAAGAAGCTATGGATCTAATGGCTCATCAAAATCAATCTGCAGTGACATCGTATTCGGATAAAATTCCAGTTCCTGATCAGATAAACGATTTCCTATACGGTAAGGTACATATCCAAGTTCCTGCACACAACGCTGAGGCATAACCCCACTGATGTACATACTTTGAGATTTTACCGTCACCACCAGAGCTGGTTTATCCATCGGAATACCATACCGGAACATGATCCGGGAAGCATTACGCATATTTGTAGTGGTATGCCTTGCATGCGGCTCCATTAAGATGGCTTCCTCCGGTATTTGCAAGGTATTTCTTAGAAACTTTTTCATCTCATAAGCCTCGCTATACTTGGTCTTATATGGATGAACCCTTCCTCCGGAGACCATAATGAAAGGCGCAACACCTTTCCGATATTGTTCTGCTGCCAGACGGCACCGCAACATTCCACCGGCACTCAATTCGGTGTCGCGTTCCTCAGGGCCTTCGCCGGGCACCAGGATCAAACTGTATTTATAATGAGTAAAATTTGTTTTTTGAATAGAAAACAACGCTTCTTTATTGACCGTGCTGACCATCGGTTCATAATCCGCAGCGTCGTTTCTTTCGTTAATTTCCAGGGCAACCAAAGCAAACTGCATTGCTGGTTCAAAAAACAAGGTGTTTTCTGTACCCAAACTTAACAAAGCATTGGTTTTAACAAGTTCCGGATAGCTTTTATCTTTCACATTGAAACCTATAGAATCTATTGCCGGATAATTGGGCTTCCGGCCTTCAACATACACATCAATTGCATAGTTAACAGCTTTAGCATCCTGTTCCCATGCTTTAATCAACAGGTCTTTGGAGTCAAGATCTACATAGCTGTTATAGCATCCGGAGGGGATCAGTTCATGCTTAACAAGAAGATCTAAAGCATTGCCTGTTTTGAACAGACTATTTAAACGTTCTCCCACAATGCGGATTTCATCATCACTAAATTTAACTGCTGAGGTAAAACAGGATATATCCCCTGTACAAGTTTTCAGGGCATTATTGATCTTTACCTGTTTATCTTTTAAGACAGCATGCAGAGCCTGATCATCCTGGATCATTTTCTTTACAGCCTGGTCTTTCTGCCATAACGTAAACAAATAGTAATTTTTATATTGAACCGGGTTATAGGTACTTTGTAAAACGTATGCTTTATCGGGCCCCGCCTTTTGAGCCAGAGCATGCAAAGACAAAAACCCACAACAGATCAGGAAAGGCAAAATTCTCATAGATTTTGATTTATCATTCAAATATATTTAAAATTAAAGAGCGCCCGGAATTTACACATTCCGGGCCTCCAAATTTATTTGTGGCGTTTAATACCCGGTATTTTGCCAGCCGGCTTTATTGTTAATGTTGTCAATCTCCGGTTGAGGAACAGGATACAAGCTTCTAAACGCAGGTATACCTGGAAAAACTGCTGCCATTTGATTGGTTCTCACCATATCAAACCATCTATCAGCTTCCAGAGCCAGTTCCAGCCTGCGTTGTAAATATACCTCTTTCCTGAAATCGCTTTGAAGTGAAAGCATTGCTGGAGTTTTTATCGGAATGCCTGCATTTGTTCTCACTGCATTCAGTGCAGTAAAAGCATCAGCATTACCATAAGCAAGCTCATTTAAGGCCTCTGCATACATCAGCAATACATCCGCACAGCGGATCACCGGAAAATCACTGCTGGTCTCCGTATTGTTGGATACTGGATTATTGAATTTTCCAGGACGGTTTCCAATATTTGTTGGAGCAACCAATGCCTTACGGTTATCACTCGCTTCAAATAAACTCTGCGGCAAAGTAATCGTATTGGTATTGCTGTTATTTCTATAACGGTTATCCTGGTTAACAGCCTCTTTAACTCCGCCAGCAAGATATTGCACAGCAAAAATAATATCCTTACTCGTTTTCAAACTGTTCGGAAATGTAGCTGGTTGTGGCACGGTTGACAACACAGTACCTGCATAGATTGCAGCAACTACGGGCTGTAATGTAGAACTGACCAGATCATATTTCTTCTGATACAGATAGACCTTAGCCAGCAAAGCAGAAGCCGCATAGCTTGTTGCCCTTCCTCTTTGTGCATCAGGCCAGGAAACTGGTAATTTTACAGCAGCATCAGTCAAATCAGCAATGATCTGCTGATAAATCTGAGCAGAACTTGTCCTGCTGTTTGCTCTGGCCTCTTCTGTTTTCTGCACCTTCAGAACCAGGGGAACATCCCCCCATAAACGGGTCAGATTAAAATAACTAAGGGCCCTGATAAATTTAGCCTGTCCAATGATCTGATTTTTAGCGCCCTCGTTCATGTTAATACCAGGTGCACGGTCTAAGATAAGATTACTTCGGTAAACCGCTTTGTAATGCCCCTGCCAGGAAGCCGCGAGAATATTGTTGGCCGGGGTTTCTGAAAAAACTTCTATCTGATTACGAACACCAGCACCAGAACCGGGGTCATTGTCGGTCACATTGTCTCCGCGTATCTCACCAAGGGTGAGCAGATTATTCCCATAAAGACTATCCGTCTGCAAAGCATCATAACAACTGATTAAACCACCCTGTAAACCTTTTTCGTCAACATAGAATGTATTTTCAGTATAAGAATCAAGGGGTTTTAAGTCAAGGAATTTCTTACAAGATGTGGCCATTATCATTAAACCACAGGTCAGTGAGAGTATAATATATTTTTTCATGGTTCTTAGTTTATAAAGTAATGTTAACACCTATTGATATGGTTTTGGAAGTCGGATAAACACCATAGTCTTCACCATTTGTTGTGGCATTAGACCTGTTGGTTACCTCGGGATTATAACCGGTGTATTTGGTAAATGTAAAAGGATTTTGTGCGGAGACATATAACCTCAGCTTAGATAAATACATTTTCTTGACCAGATCGGAAGGAAAAGTATAACCTAGTGCAATATTGCGGATTCTCAAATAAGATCCATCTTCAATATGCCAGGTAGAGGTAGTACCATTACTTCCCTTGGCAACCCGGTTTGCCCGCACATCTTGTCCGCTTCCAGGATTACTTTCAGATACCCACCGATCTAAAGAACTGATCATATTGTTCATATTCCCCTCTTTATTTGCAAAATACCTTCTCGACAGGTTCAAAATCTTATTTCCATAAACGCCTTGCAGGGCAACACTTAAATCTATCCCCTTATATTCGGCCGATGTTGCAAAACCATAAGTAAACTTTGGCAAATAATTACCCACAATTTCCCTGTCTTTTGTTAAATCGATCACGCCGTCGCCATCTACATCTTTAAATTTAAAATCACCTGGTTTAGACGTATTTAAATCGTAGTTTCCTTGTGTATCTTTATAATGAGGATAGGCATCTACTTCTGCCTGGTTTTTAAACACACCTAAAACGACCGGTAAATAATAGGATCCGATCGGTTCTCCAACCCGGGTTAAAAAGTAAGCATTGGCCACAGATCCGGTTTTGATGATATCTGCATTTCCAGGCCCCAACTCCACTACTTTGTTGATGTTTTTGGAAAAATTGGCACTTGCAGTCCACTTTACGCCACCAAATTGCTGCTGTGTACCTAAATTTATATCTATCCCCTTGTTGTTCACTTTTCCGATATTTTTCAGTTCCGTTGCAAAGCCCGTGGTTAAAGGAACCGGTACATCCAGCAATAGATCTTTGGTGTTACTATTGTAGACATCAACAGACAAAGTGAGCTGATTTTTGAAAAACGAAGCATCGAAACCTATATTCAACTGCGCTGTTTTTTCCCATCTCAGATCATCATTTGGAGTCGCATAAGGCGCTGCGCCGTTCACAACACCCGGTGTCGCTCCTCCCAGAACATATCCATAGTTGGTCATTGCACCCTGTGCTCCGTAAGCAGGGATATTAAAATTACCGGTAAGTCCATAGCTGGCCCTTAACTTAAGGTCAGAAATAGATTCTACATTCTTAAGGAAGCTCTCCTCAGACATCCTCCATCCAATGGATGCAGAAGGGAAATACCCCCATTTGTTGTTTGAACCAAATTTCGAAGAGCCATCCGCCCTTAATGAACCCGTAAACAAGTATTTACCCTTATAACTGTATTGTAATCTGGCAATACCGGAGGCCAGAGACCATTGTTGCCTTGTTGCTGTTCCACTGGTCACTAAACCTGCATTTAAATAACTGATCTGATCGCTGATAAAGCCTTTTGTTGCCAAAGCATAATTTCCACTCAGATCATCCTTCTGAGCAGACCAGCCCAGCAAAGCGCTGATGCTATGGTCACCTATCATCTTGTTGTAGTTTAAAGTCTGTTCCAATAACCAATTGGTTTCCTTTATTGTTCTGGAAGAACCGGAAGCATCTGAAGGCTCATTTACCGCACTATTTGATTTTGGAATAGTTGAAGGACTGAAGGTATCTTCCGAACTGTTAAAAAGATCTATTCCCAGCTGGATTTTATATTTCAGATCTTTAAATATAGCGGCTTCAACAAAGGCGCTACCAGTTAACCTGTTTGATCCGACATCATCTTTTTGAAGCCTAGCAAGTGCAACTGGATTCCATGCTTGTGTTTCACCATTCCCCCCTATTGGCTTATCTACACCTGGAACAACCGTATTGGTACCTGTACTCCAGGAGTTTTGTCCAAAGTTATAGCTCCCATCGCTGTTGTATACCGGGAAGATAGGCGAATAATGTAAGGCTGAAGCTACAATTCCGCCTGCGGAATAGGCGCCATTTGCATTCACTCTTTTTTCATTGATCACCGATGGTGAAAGGTTCACACCATATCTGAACGCCCCTTTTTTTCCTTCTAAATTTAATCTTCCGCTGTAGCGTTTAAATCCACTGTTCAGGATAATCCCATCCTGATCAAAATACTCCATTGACGCGTAATACTTTAACAGCTCACTCCCACCTGCAGCAGAAATAGAATGGCTTTGAATTGGAGCTACTCTAAAAATCTGGTCCTGCCAGTCTGTATTGGTTAATCCTTGCTGTCCCTGCAAATAAGGAAGTACTTCCAAAGGCATTACGGCACTGGTATTCCCAGCTCCGGCTTTCAGCAAACGGGTGCTGTTGTTATCGCTTAAATTATAAGGGACAACCGGAAGTCCTAAAGCTATATTTTTACGGTTTATAGCTTCCATAGCATCGGCATAGGTATTATTTCTGGATTCTAGCACCATTTGTGCGTACTGATAAGCATCCATCATTTTGATCTTATGAGAGATAGACTGCCATCCTGTATAACTGTTTACATTGATAGTCGACACGCCGTTCTTCCCTTGCTTGGTGGTAATCAACACCACCCCATTTGAACCTCTGGAACCATAAATAGCCGCAGACGAAGCATCCTTCAGTACCTCAACAGAGGCAATATCATTTGTATTTAAATTGTTGATGTTATCATTAGAAATAGGTACCCCATCAATTACATATAAAGGATTTGAACCGGCTGTAATGGTACCTACTCCCCTAACTTTAACAGACAATGCGCCACCAGGTGTCCCTGCACCTTGTGAAACCTGTACCCCGGCCATTTTACCCACCATTGCTTCTGCAACATTGTTAATCGGCTGGTTCTCCAGATCTGAAGATTTCAAGCTTGCAATTGCAGTCGTTACATCCTTCTTTTTCTGGCTGCCATACCCAACAATAACCACATCAGACAAAGAGGCTGAAGAAGGATTCAGCTGGATAAGCAGTGTTGCTTGTTCCCCCGCTTTGAGCACATAGTTTTCAATTGTTTTCGTTGTATATCCAATATAAGAAGCACTAATGTTGTAAGGCACCCCTGCAGAAAGGCCATTAATTAAAAACTTACCGTCCTTATTGACAATAACTCCTTTTTTCTCACTGGTTTTTGTGTTCGTTAAAAAGACAGACGCTCCAAGCAGGGGCTGTCCTGTTTCATCCTTAACAATCCCGGTTATCTCAGAAGTTTGCTGAGCCCAGGTTTTCGCCGATACTGCCATGAGCAGCAGGCAAAAAAACAAATGTGTAGTAAATTTTCTATGCATAATATGTGGTGATTTGGTTGTTTTTTTGACAAAATATTCCCTGTCCGCTATTGGAGCAGAATAAATTATAATCATATGGTTCTGGATTTACTTACTAATCAGGTAGCCGTCGTTTGTTTTTGTTTGTTTTAGTTTATTTAATTCAGCTATTTCTTCGAGTATAGTGTCTATGGATGTTGTTAATTTCAAACTTCCTGTAAATGACATCTCTTTCAAATCATCAGCGCGGTATTTAATCTTAACTCTATAATGCTCTTCTAATCTGGCAAAAACATCAACCAAAGAAGCCTGGGTAAAATTCAGCTCCTTAATTTTATCATCCTGTCTAATTTCAATTCTGCTCTCACTCACTTTTACTTTGTTCAGCCTAAGGTTATAGACCAATTCATTACCTGGCAGGAGTATCTTGCTAAAATGCATTATCTGATGAGCAGAATCTATATTTTTCACCCACACTTTTCCGGTATGCAACTGAACCTTAATAAACTTACCCTTTTCCAATGCGGTTATCGTAAAAGATGTTCCCAAAGCAGTGGTAGATATTCCATTAGCATAAACAACAAATGGATGTACCTTATCTTTGGTTACCTGGAAAAAGCTTTTTCCTTTCAAATAAAGTTCACGTTTGTCTTTTCCAAAAGGTAAGGTATACCTCAACTCGCCTCCCGGATATATTTTTACGATCGAATGGTCTGGCAGCTTAATTTCCTGGCTGTAATCCGTATAATTCACAATTGATTTCCAATAAACTGAAGCCGTTTTCTGAAGGGGTTGAACCTGAATATTGACCGGTGAGAAATCTGTAGAATTTTGATTTACTTTCCATAAGCCAATACTTAGCAGAGCAAGAATAACTGCCGCAGCAGAAATCTTTTTCATCCAACCTAATTTATACGCATGTGGTTGTATCTGTTTTTTTACTGCATCAAACATCTCTTCGGTTTTTTCAGAAGAAATGTTTGATGCAGTAACCTCATCCCATTCATTTTTGTCTAATAAATATTCAGGAAGATCATTTGCTTGTTTTAAAAATTTATTGACCACAAGCTTCTCTTCAGGGCTGCACTGCCCTTTAAAATATTTATCCAGAAGCTCTTTTGACATGCTCATACTACTAATACGATTGGTTTAGGGATAAACCCGTAATGGGCAAAAAAAATTAACGAAGATATTCTGCGAGGAAAATAATGGCAGGAACATAGGAATAACCACTTAACTGTTTAATGGCTAAAGAAATGTGCTTTTCTACCGTCCTTGGCGAAATAGAAAGCTGTTCAGAAATCTCTTTATACGAATAGCCGTGTAAACGGCTTAAGAGAAAAACCTTTTTTCTGGTTGGAGGAAGTACACTTAAAGCAAGTTCTAATTCCTGACGAGCCTCAAAAACATCACTATGCGCTGCCTTTTCTTCTTCAGCCTCATCATAATACCGTTTAAGGTTACGCTCCTCACAGGCCATTTTTTTAAAATAATCGAGCAGCGTCGTTTTCGCAATCCTGAATAGCTGCAGATCAAATTCGTGTTCTTCAGACAGCGTATGTCTAAAGTTCCATAGCTTTATAAAAGCCAGTTGGGTAAGCTCCTGTGCCTGATCTTCAGAAGCTGTTTTTTTTAAAAAAAAGGCAAATACCTTCTTATGCCATAACTTAAAAGCTATTTCAAAAGACACATGATCTCCTTCTTTTATATCCCGGATGTAGTTTAGCATTTCTGCTCAAAAATATTTGGTTAATGTTAGCTGAAATTAAATATAGTGTTAATTCCAACAAAAAAACAATTAACATGATATTCAACAATACATCCGGGTCATAACCTGCATATAGTTACGCTAATCCTGTTTCGTCCAGACCAGGGCGTCGATATCATAACCTAAAGCTTTAGCTTTGTTCAAATACGCTAGTCTAACCGTTTCTGGTATGGTTTTCTCTCTGGAAAGAATCCACATATATTTTAAATTATTTCCCACTACAAGTGCATAACGGTAATCCGGATCAATTGCAATAACATTATAGCCGGCATAAAACGGACCAAAAAAAGACACCTTCAACCTACCCTCTTCAGGATCTTTCACAGGTCTGGCCGTTCCAACACTATTTTTCCATCTCCCTTTTACCACATCAAAACCCCTGTTATCTACTTTAATCAGCCCTTCTTCATCCTCCGTATAAATTGCCGTTACATGGTTCAGGTTTTTTTCATATTTAAAATCCAGACGGGCAATTTCGTACCATTTCCCCAGATATTTTGCTTTATCAAAAGGTTTAACTGCTTCAGCACCTCTTGGAATAGATACCCTGCAGGAAGCTGATAAAAGTGCCAGTGCGCCCGCTCCCAATGCAAGTGACAAGTAAACTTTATTCGTTTTCATACTTATTAAACCAGTAGATAACCATAAAGTTTGTACTTAATAAATATTCCTTATTCCACATTAGCTCTGGTCATCAACAGGCTTGCGCTTTCCACTCCTGAAAATAAAAATCTACATTTTAATGGCATATTTCTTTGGGTCGGTTGCTAATTTTGCAACACAACTCATGCTTATGATGATAAAAAAGTGTTTTTCCCATGTAGGTGTATTTTTCCTCAGTCTTTTCTCTCTTCTTCCTTTATCGGTCTTATATATTTTGTCTGATGTTGTTTACGTTCTGTTGTATTCCATCTTTGGTTACAGAAGAAAGGTCGTTAGAGAAAATCTGATTAAAGCGCTTCCGGATAAGACAGCAGCAGAAATTAACGCGATAGAGAAACGTTTTTACCAATATCTGTCAGACCTGATTTTCGAGATTGTCAAAATGAACAATATCTCGAAAAAAGAAATTGAGAAACGCTTTGTTTTTAAAAATAAGGAGCAAGTGGAAGCTTACTTAAATAACGGACAAAGTATCCTGATCTGCTCGGCCCATTACGGCAACTGGGAATGGGGTACGCTTGGCATCGGTTTAAATTTTTCCGCCGACCATTACCCTATTTATAAACCCTTGAGCAATCTGGTTTATGACAATTGGTTTAAAAAAGTACGCAGCAGATTTGGAAACAAATTAATTGCCATGCGCCAAACCTTGCGGGCTTTGCAGCAGAGCAAAAATTCACCAAGCATGTTTAGTTTTGGAAATGATCAGGCCCCGTCGAAAGATGAATCCCACTACTGGACAACCTTCATGCATCAGCAAACATCCGTTCAGCTGGGCATTGAGAAAATTGCCAGAAAAACAAACCAGCCCATATTCTATTTCAGAATCAATTATATCAAAAGAGGCTATTATACGGTTGATTGTATTCCGCTTTGTTTAAAACCTGCCGAAACCGCAGAATTTGAAATCACAGAATTACATACCAGAATGCTCGAAAATATCATTCGGGAGGAACCAGCTTACTGGCTTTGGAGTCACAGAAGATGGAAATACCAACCCAAAGCCGGGCAGGAGATTTAGACCAGCCACCCATCTCTGTCATTCGTCTATACCTTTTGCCTTTCTACCCACTCCCCATTCTCCAGGAGTATAAGAAGTGGTAGTTTTAATTAACATTTATACAATGGAAATTAAATCACCCTTTAAAAACACAGCATCATGAATACGCTGATCATCGGGACAGAACTCCCCAATTACAACAACCCAGTTTTAACTGAAAACAGCATCATTCCAGACCACGAACTTAATCTGGATGAACAACTCATCATCACTGTTCAAAATCTTCCTGTATATAATTATATCATCAGCAGAGAGAAACTCAACCTTTACTATATGGAGAAATTCCGTATATTAAAAGTACTTTGCACAAAACACCTGTCAGAGCTTGCTACAATAGAAACTCAATATCCCGCACTCGCTGCCGTATTAAGGTTAAATAAGCCTTCTATCATCAGTGAGATCATACCTTATTTAAAGGAGCTGAATATCTACCACAGTGAGGTAAACTGGAACTTAAACAAACAGCAACCGGTTTATGGGATCAGGATGGGGCTCGGATTTCCGGATCTGGTTGCCTATGAATCTATTTTTGAGAAACTGAACCAATATTTAAGACCTCAAAACAAGGTTTCAAAAACGGTTGCAGACCATAAATTCTCCTGATTCTTGAGAGGTGAAGGCGGAACATTGTAACAAATCTTCCTGCTTCACCTCTAAAATCTATGCTGACATTTATCAACTTTCAAAAAAAATATCAGGACAATACAGTTTTAAACATCCCAGATTTCAATGTGGATCCCGGGATCTACTGGTTAAAAGGAGGAAATGGCACAGGAAAGAGCACTTTACTGAAATCTTTAGCAGGTCTGATTCACTTTGACGGAGACATTCTACTGAATAAACAGATTAACCTGAAAAAGAACCCAAGAACGTACAGAAGGCTGGTAAATTTTGCAGAAGCAGAGCCTGTTTTTCCTGAATTTCTAACCGGAAATGAGTTGGTTACCATGTTTGCCGAGGCGAAAGATGCCGAACCTGGTCAGCAAAACCATTACTTAGAAAGTATGGACATGCTGGCTTATATAGATCAACCTATAGGTACCTATTCCAGTGGTATGCTTAAAAAGCTATCACTTGCACTTGCATTTCTGGGCAAACCCAAATTGATCTTATTAGATGAACCGCTGATTACCGTAGATACCGCATCCCTGGAAATATTATACAAATGGATCACAGCACATTATCAACATTACGGGACTAATTTTATTCTGGCTTCACATCAACCTCTGGAAAATTCCGGAATCCCTGTCACAAGAGAAATTTTAATAGAAACTAAATCTCTTAAATTTAATTGATGCCGCTGTTAAACATCCTGCTCAAAAGTTTCGCCTGGAAGTTTTACAAAGAAAACTCCGGCCTCTTGCTCTTCTTTTTTGTCAGTATCATCAGTTATTGTTTTTTTATTAAAACCGCCGGCGTTTATCGCCAGGAAGAATCTGTTTTTTATCACCTGATGCTCATGATGACTTTCATCACCTCTCCTTTGGTGATGCTGATGGTATTTACTTTATGGCTTCTGTACACCATTAAAAGCTGGCAGTTTGTAGCCAGACAGTTAAAGCAGAATGAAAATCGTTTTCTATTTTACAGTATGACCTCCTATAGCCGGGCCAAACAATATAAGGCCTGGCTGATGACGCAACTCGCCATCTCTCTTCCTTTAATTGGATATTGGCTCTTTGCCTCCGTTCTGGGCATCATCTACCACTCCTGGCTCATACCACTACTCACACTCCTTTACATCTTTTTGCTGGCACTCATGAGCGCCAGGTTGTATCTCTTCCTGGTTAACCGTGCCGAAAGGTCTGGTACATCTTCTATACTCCTTAGATTGAGCAGAAAACACACAAAGCATTTTTCAACGCTGTTTATCTATCGCATTTTTGATCAGGGAAAACTCCTTTATATCCTTATAAAAGTACTTTCTCTTCTGGCCATGACCGCTTTATTCCGTCTGTTTCCTGATGCCGCTGACCAGCAGATTGCTCCTTTGATTATACTGGGCGTAACGACCATACACAGTTTTTTAATTTACCAGGAACAACATTTCCAGGAAAGTCGCTTACGCTTACTTCGAAATCTTCCCCTAAGCCGGATAAAATTATTTTTTTCTTTTGCCCCGGTCTATTTCCTCATCACTTTACCTGAAACACTCTGGCTCTTTTCTAAATTCCCATTTTTACTGAGCTTAATGAGTTGCATTTTTGGTTTAAGCATTTCATTTCTCTTCAGAAGCATTGTCCTGTTAACAGGAATGAATGTCTTTAAATATCTACTCTTCATCTTTTGCCTGTTTGTATCTCTTTTTTACCTCATTCTCCTCTTAAAACCTGAATTCCTTAGTCTTATGTGCCTCAGCATCTCCTTTTTGATCTATTATTTCAGATTTTACAAGCCAAATTTGTGATTTTGGCATCATTACTGCTATAAAAGAGATACATCTATACTATGAAGATTAAAGGGAAGCATCTGAAAAGACACTTCCTTTTATTTTTTAGGCCCTTTTCATCTCCGTTCCTGAATCGATACCGTACCCGCAAACCATGCAACTGCAGAACAAACATCTGTCAAGTTTAAAAAGAAGATAACGACGGGGTAACAAGAACTTAACAATAAGCCCTTAGCTTTGCATTATAAATATCTGGTTAATATTTATAAGTTTAGGTTTAGTTGATAATAAAAAGCCATGATGGATGTCAGGGCTTTTTTTTGTATACCTAATATACAAGGAATTATAAGGTTTTCTATCTGTAAACCACAAATATAACTTAGAATTAATATTCCATTAACAACAGACCAGATCCACGTCAGTACTCCCTTTACATCAAATATTCCGGGTTGTGCAACAGGCACAAACAATATTGTTTACAAAAAACTGCAAAAATGTTTACATTAGAACCGCGTATGAAACGATCACTTATTTCCTGGAGCGCTCTTTTCGCATGTAACCTCATGTGGTCCCTTCAATTTACCTCTATTAAATTGGTCCAGGATCAGGTGGGTGCTTTTAGCACCGTTTTTATCCCAATGTTATTGTCTTCTGTTTTTATGCTGCCTTTTGTATACAAGGATGTAAAAGCAAATAAGAACAGAAGGTTCAGTGACTTGAAGATTTTTATATTGCTCGCTATTGCAGGGCAGTTTCCCGCACAGGTGCTCATGACCTTCGGCACACAGCGGTCTACCGCGAGTACAACGTCCATTATAAATCTTACTCTACCTGTTGTTTCTACCCTATTTGCCGTATGGTTGTTAAAAGAAAAGATGAACCCACTCCGCTGGGTTAGTTTTGCCATAGCCATTACCGGGGTAATTCTCTGCTCCATGAAAGACATGACAGGCCTGAACCTGAACCTCCGGTACACCATTGGTAATCTGCTTATTTTCACCGGTGTACTGGGCAGCGGCCTTTACAATACCTTATGTAAAAAAATAGCTGCCGATTACACTGAAATTGAAATGCTTTTCTACACCTATATATTCATGGTCATCTTGCTATTTCCATTGGTGTGGCATTATGAAGGCCATATATGGAAAACCATTCCTGTTTTCACTTTACGAACATGGATTGGCCTTGCCCTGTTGACCATTTTTCATAATTTCTTATCGATGATCCTGTTTTTTAAAGCATTAAAAAACCTGGAGGCTATACAAGTTGCTTTATCAAACTTTCTGATCACTTTTTTCGGCCTTCCTATTGCTGTTTTGTTTCTCCATGAGAAGCTGAACCTGATGTCTTTAGCTGGAGGTCTGCTCGTATTAATCAGCACTATAGTGATAACCGTTTGGGAATACAAAAGAAAATCTATTGATAAAATCCATGCTGACCACCTAAATAACCTTACCTATACCTCACATGAAAACTCCGTTACGTAGCCATCAATGGTTTTATGGGACCAATGAGACAGGCCTGTTGCACAGAGGCGCGCTGCGTTCCAGTGGGATCGACATGGACCTTTACCACGGACAACCCATCATTGGCATTGCCAACACCTGGGCCGAACTCAACAATTGCAACATCAGTCTGAGAGAGGTAGCGGCTCAGGTAAAGCAAGGCATCTATGAAGCCGGCGGTATTCCATTGGAATTTCCAGTCATTACCCTGGGAGAGGAACTAATGAAGCCTAGCGCAATGTTGTACAGGAATTTATTGTCTATGGATGTGGAAGAAAATTTGCGTGCTTATCCTTTAGATGGAGTGGTTTTACTTGGTAATTGCGATAAAACAGTCCCCGGCCTGCTTATGGGGGCAATTAGTGCCAATCTCCCAAGCATACAACTTAATGCAGGGCCTAAGAAAGTGGGTATACATAAGGGTAAGCGCCTGGGCAGCGGCACCGATCTCTGGAAATACTGGGACGAACTAAGAGCCGGTACCATTGACCAGGAAGAATGGGAAAACATTGGCAGGAGTTTGAGTTGCGGTGCAGGATCCTGTAATACAATGGGAACCGCCGCAACAATGAATGGACTGCTGGAAGGATTGGGAATGATGCCCCTGGGCTTAAGCACGCTCCCTGTTGATAGCCCGGAAAGATCCCGCTTATCTAAAGAAGCCGGAAAGCGTATTGTTGAAATGGTCCGGGAGGACCTTAAGCCTTCTGACATCCTTACCTTAAATGCCTTTAAAAATGCCACAGCACTGCTTATGGCTTTAGGAGGATCAACAAATGCGATGATTCACCTTACTGCACTGGCGGGAAGATTAAATATATCATTATATCCAGATATCTTTAATAAAACTGCAGAGGCTGTTCCCTGTATTGTTAATGTACAGCCCGTTGGAACCCATCTTATCGATGAGTTCGATGAAGCGGGCGGCATTCCCGCAGTATTAAAAAACCTGGAACATCTTATTGACCCATCCGTGCAAACCTATACTGGAAAAACGCTGGGCGAACTGACCCTCACCAGCAAATCCCTTGACCAGAAGATCATAAAACCGCTATCGGATGCCATTAGCTATCTTCCTCCTATCGCCATCCTGACTGGCAACCTGGCACCAGATGGCGCTGTAATCAAGGTTGCTTCTGCTTCGCCCGAACTCCTTCATCACAGTGGCCGGGCAGTTGTATTTAATTCTTACGAGGATATGCTGGGCAGAATTGATGAACCGGATCTATCTGTCGATGCCACAAGTGTTCTGGTTTTAAGAAATGCCGGGCCTAAAGGTGTACCTGGAATGCCTGAATGGGGAATGATTCCAATTCCAAAAAAGCTGCAGCTTAAAGGCGTTAAGGACATGGTGAGAATAAGTGACGCGCGCATGAGTGGAACCAGCTTTGGTACGGTGATTTTACACGTTGCTCCCGAAGCTGCATTAGGAAGTCCATTAGCCCTGGTACAAGATGGAGATACCATTTCTATTGATATTGCTACAAGGCAAATAAAACTCGAGGTCAGCGATCAGGAACTCCAAACCAGACAACAGCAATGGAAACCGGCCGGTCGTATACATAAAAGAGGATACCCGGCATTGTACATCAGAGAAGTATTGCAGGCAAATGAAGGTTGTGATTTTGACTTTTTGAAACCAAAGAACGAAGAAGAATTAATTTTTATCAGCCCAACAGTAGGCAGATCTTAATAGAATGAATATGCATCAGGAGAACACAAAACCAGAAAACAAAAAAATGAAATCAGATTCACAAGCGGTTAAAGTCTACAACGAAATCAGGAGGATGATCCATTTGTACCTGCTGATGCCCAATACCCGGCTTAAAGAAGATGAATGGGCAAAGAAAATGGAGGTGAGCAGAATGGCTGTAAGGGAAGCTCTGAACCGCCTGTTGGGTGAACGCCTGGTTACATTTGGAGAAAAGGGAGGATATTTCGTAACCTCCATTACCGAAGAAGACATTCACGAAATCCGCGAGTTGCGGGAAATTCTTGAAATAGGTGCGCTCCGGCTTTGCTTTAAAAAAATGAACAATTCGCACCTTTCCAGATTGCAAAAAATATGCGATGATTTCAGTTCTATGGTTGAACAAGGCTATTACAGCGGTGCCATGGAAGCCGACATGAAATTCCACGAAACCTTATTCGAAATTGCAGACAATGAACGTCTGCACCATGCTTATCACACCAGTCATATTATGTTGTTTCATTTGAAACTGGGGAAAGTGCACACCTATCTGGACGACTTTGCGCAAACCGACGAGGAGCATCGCAAGATCCTGAAGTATATCAAAGAAAACAACCTAAAACTGGCCGAAGAGGCATTGTATAGTCATTTGGCCAGAGGTTCAGCTTCAGCACTAGGATTAAATTAAGACAGGTATAATGGATGTAAGAAAACGATTCAGCAACCAACACGTAGTCATTACAGGTGCTGCACAAGGCATAGGTTTTGAGATCGCCTGTCATTTTGCAAGAGAAGGCGCCCTGCTTTCCCTGTTGGATTTCAATGCCGCCATGCTTGATATTGCAGCCGAAAAGATAAAACAACTGAGCACCCGGGTCTATACCTATTGCACAGACATCTCGGTTAAAGAAGAAGTCGAACAAGCTGTTTCGGCAGCAGAACGCATACAAGCTATAGACATATTGATTAATAATGCAGGTATTGCCTTTGAGACCCCTTTTCTTGAGATTGAAGAAACCGAATGGCAAAAGATCATGGATGTTAACCTTAAAGGCATGTTCCTCGTTTCGCAATCTGTTTGCCGTTCTATGGCCGCAAGAAAGAAAGGTGTAGTGGTCAATATGAGCAGCAAAAATGGTCAGGATGGAGAATTCGGCTACGCACATTACAATGCGTCAAAGGCTGGTGTCATTATGCTCACCAAAACCATGGCACTGGAGCTTGCTCATTTAAACATCCGGGTCAATGCAGTGGCACCCGGCTATATCCAAACCCCACTTTCCCAAACCATTGACTCTCCCGAGTTTACTGCAAATTTTGTAAAAAGCTATATTCCCATGAACAGAGTTGGTAAACCACAGGAAATAGCGCCCCTCTTCTTATTCCTGGCCAGCGAAGAAAGCAGCTTCATTACCGGACAAGTATTTGTTGCCGATGGTGGGCAGCTGGCAGGTCAAAAGCCCGGTCAAAAACTTACAGGAGCCCTGTAACCTAATTATAATACAGTTAAGAAATACAAAGAGGAAACAGAATAAATCTGTTTCCTCTTTTCGTATATAATTGTTTGAATATTTTGTATACATAAAAATAAATATTTTGTATACATTTACAAAACCAAATATAAAAACTGTACTTATGTCTTTTCGATCAAATGAGATCCTGCTTCAGGAAGCAAGTCAATTCCAGAAGGTACACCAGGAAGCCAACAAATTCATTGCCGGTGGTGTGGTTTCTTTAAACCGAAAGGTAGAGCCCCATATCATTTTCAAGAAAGGAAAGGGAAGCCGGATCTTTGACATCAACAACAAGGAGTATATAGATTATCACTCTGCCTTTGCCGCTCATTTACTGGGCCACAACAACAAAGAAGTGAATAAAGCTGTAATCCGGACTTTAAAAAACGACTATTCTTTAATAGGAAGCGGCACAAATCACCTGGAAATCAAACTGGCGGAGACCATGTGTAGCCTTATCCCCTCCCTCGAACTGGTTCAGATCACCAATACGGGAAGTGAGGGAACTGCTCATGCCATCAGACTGAGCAGAGCCTATACAGGAAAAGAACACATCATACTGATCGCTGGCGGATACAATGGCTGGCATAATGATGTTGCAAGAAAAGTAATGCCCGGACTAAAAGAGATTGGCCCTCGGAATTCTCCCGGAGAATACCCTTTCCTCCCATCATCGGCAGGCATTCCGCGATCTGTACGGAGTAAAATACACTGTGTTAACTTCAATGACCTGGACTCTATTGAATATGTTCTTAAAAAATACCCGGTCGCCTGTGTACTTTTGGAACCTGTAATGCAAAACATAGGCATTGTGCTTCCTCAGCCCGGTTACCTGCAAGGCCTGATCCGTTTATGTGAACAATACGATAGTGTATGCATTTTTGATGAAGTAAAAACCGGGTTTCGTTCTTCTCTAAGAGGACATCAGCACCTGGAAGGCGTCAAACCTCATTTATCCGTATTTGGCAAGGCTATTGCAAACGGCTATCCTCTGGGTGTTGTAGGCGGCAAGAAAGAGATCATGGAGTTATTTGACGCACCCGACCCTAAAAAAAGGGTACTGATCGCAGGAACCTATAATGCTCACCCTTTGAATGTAGCTGCTGCAATATCTACTTTACAAATCTTGCAGAAACCAGAAACATACGAATACCTGGACAAGGTATGTAATGTGCTTTACGACGGATTGAGATCACTTTTTATGGAAAAGGGTATTCCCGCAATTGTAGCCACAAACGGATCTGCATCCTGCACTTACTTTGCACAAAAGGCACCGTTTGACCTACATGATATTTTAACAGACCACGATTTCAACTTCGACCTGAAATACCGGAAAGCACTGATCCAGGAAGGCATTTACCTCCTTCCCGTTGCCTGTAAACAATCCTCCGTAAGCCATGCACATAGCCAGGAAGACATTTACCAAACGCTTGAAGCCAATAAAAGGGTATTAAGGAAGCTTTAGTCACAAAATTAAAACCGTATACAAAATCAAACAAATACCGTTAACAAACCAACCAAATATTTTCCTCTAAACCAACATTGTATGAAATTTTTGTTCTTCTCCGGTATCGCAGGTTCTTCCATGAGATGGAAAATACCCTGCCTTATGCGCTCCCTGTTTCTTATACTCACTTTTTTTTCCAGTTTCTCCTATGGCCAGCAAAAATCAGCGGTCACCGGGGTGGTTAAATCTGGCGATTCTACCCTTTCTTCTGTTTCTGTCACTATAAAAGGAGCTTCAACAAGCGTGGTGACAGATGCTAAAGGCAAGTATTCCATTCCGGCCGCTCCGACAGATGTACTGATCTTCTCTTCCATTGGATATACCTCACAAAGTATCCCTGTTAATGGCCGCAACCGCATCAATATAGAACTGATCAGCGAAATTCAATCGCTCAGTCAGGTCGTGGTGGTTGGTTATGGAACAGCAAAGAAAGCAACCCTCACCGGGGCTATCGTTTCGGTAAAAGGTTCCGACCTGGAAAAATCTCCGGCAATGAACCTGAGCAACAGCCTTGCGGGCAGGGTTCCTGGCGTAACTGCAGTTACCCGAAGCGGAGAACCGGGAAATGACGGAAGCACCTTGCTGATCCGCGGGTCAAATACATTGAATGACAACACCCCGCTGGTCGTCGTTGACGGAATCGCCGGAAGGCAACTGGAAAGAATTGACCCATCAGATATTGAAAGTGTAACGGTATTAAAAGATGCCTCCGCAGCTATATACGGAGCCCGGGCAGCCAATGGAGTGATTATGATCACCACCAAACGGGGAACAACCGGAAAACCGACCATCAATTTCTCTTATGACCAGGGCTTTGTTCATCCAACGGTGATCCCCAAAATGGCCGATGCGGCCACTTACGCCCAAATGGTTAATGAAATTGAACAATACAGAGACAAAGATCTCGTGTATTCCGCAGACGATATCCAGAAGTATAAAGACGGATCTGACCCCTGGGGACATCCGAATACAGACTGGTTTAACGCCGTATATAAACCGATATCTATTCAAAGAAACAGCCATCTTTCTTTAAGAGGAGGTAGTGACGCCATCCGATATCTGGTGTCGGCAGGATACAGGTACCAGGATGCGATATACAGAAACAGCGCTACCAATTATTCACAAGGGAATTTTCGTGTCAACCTTGACGCCAAAGTATCTTCCAACATCAAACTCAGTTTCGACCTGGCAGGAAGACAGGAAAACAGAAACTATCCTACCTTAAGCGCAGAAGACATCTATTCCTCCACCATGCGCGGAAAACCAACCGTTGCTGCCAGATGGCCAAATGGACTTCCCGGTCCTGATATTGAACGTGGAGCCAACCCGGTGGTGATGACCACAGATAAAACCGGTTATGATAAAGACATCCGCTATATATTGGAAAGCAATGCCAAATTGGACATCAACATTCCCTGGGTAAAAGGGCTCTCTGTTACAGGTAATGCCTCTATTGATAAACTCATGGACAACCACAAACTATGGCAAACCCCATGGTATCTGTATTACTGGGATGGCCAGAGCTACGGTGCAGACAAGCTCCCTGAGTTGACCAAATCTTTAAAAGGCTATGCCACACCCCAACTCAGACAAGACTTTAACAACGGAAACAGAACAACCCTTAATGGTCTGATCAATTACAGCACATCCATTGGAGAGGTACATCATCTTAAAGCCATGGTCGGTGTAGAACGCATTACCGGCGACTCCCTTAACTTTTTCGCCGCCAGAAGGAATTACATTTCTGCTGCTGCAGATCAGCTCTTCGCAGGCGGTGACGGTACAGACCAAACCAATGGCGGCTCTGCAAGTGTAGATGCACGTCTAAACTATTTCGGACGTTTAAACTACAATTTCAAGGAAAAATACCTGGCCGAATTCGTTTTCCGCTATGATGGATCCTATATTTTCCCTGCCAACGGCAAACAATTTGGCTTCTTTCCAGGCGTATCTCTTGGCTGGGTCATCTCTGAAGAAGATTTCTGGAAAAAGAACCTTTCGTTTTTTAACCAGCTTAAAATACGGGGCTCCTGGGGACGTACCGGAAATGACCGCATTAATCCTTACCAATACCTTCAGGGCTATGCTTATGCAGGCGATGGAACAACCTCCACTACTTATATTTTTAATGGTACAGAAGAACACAAGGCCATTAATGAAACACGCATTGCCAACCCTAACATTACCTGGGAAATTGCCAACCAGTCCAATATTGGTATCGATGGTAAAATGCTGAATGGAAGAATCTTCTTTTCTGCAGATTATTTCTACAATCTAAGAACAAATATCCTGGCTTACCGCAACGCATCCGTGCCTGCTTCAACAGGTCTAACCCTTCCACGTCAGAATATAGGAAAAGTAGCCAACCGTGGGTTTGAATTCCAGGTAGGTACCAACGGAAAAACCGGCGATTTCACGTATACCGTATCTGTTAATGGAGGCTATCAAAAGAACAAGATTGTATTCTGGGACGAGGTTCCTGGTGCCCCGGCCTACCAGCAATCTACTGGTCACCCCATGAACACCTCTTTGTATTATGAAGCCATCGGCATTTTCAGAGATCAGCAGGCGGTAAACAATTACCCACACTGGGCAAATGCCAGACCTGGCGATATTATTTTTAAAGACGTCAACAACGATGGCAAAATTGATGGATTGGACCAGGTACGCAGTGACAAAACCGATCTCCCAACCTTTACGGGAGGCTTAAATATAGATCTGCAATACAAAAACTTCTATGCTTCCCTCCTTATCCAGGGCGCAACCGGTGCTATGAGAAAACAGTTCACTTTCTCAGGAGAAAGCGGCAACTTCCTTCAGGATGATGCCCAGGGAAGATGGACCATTGAAAACCCAGATGCTACAAAACCCAGAACCTGGAATTTTGCTGAAGAATATTGGATGAAACAATATGATATCAACAACACCTATTTCCTCAGAAACAGCAATTATGTAAGACTGAAGAATGTTGAAATCGGATACAACTTCCCTGCTCCGCTACTCAATAAAATCGGCGTTAAAGGCTTAAGGGTATACCTCAGCGGTCTGAACCTGGTCACCCTAACGAAACTAAAAAACTATGATCCGGAATCCAGTTCAGACAACCCCTACCCATCCAACAAAGTTGTCAATGCCGGCGTTAACTTAACTTTTTAATCCATGAAAAATATTCTAATCACCTGCAGCTTTATTTTGTGCATTATGATATGGACATCATCCTGCAAAAAAGACTTTTTAGACACCAAGCCCTCAACAGAATTTTCTGGTGACGATATTTGGAATGACCCAAATCTGATTGAAGCCTTTGTTAACGGCATTTATTTAAACGTAGATAATCCCGCTAACGGCGGAGATGGCTTATTGAAAGGAGAATTTGTAGATGAAATGCACGACCAATGGTTCAGTTTCTTTGAATTCAACAACAGCCTGATCACTCCAGACAATCTCGCTTCGTGGCCACATGAAAACTGGGACAAGCTGTATAAAAACATCAGGTCCTGCAACATCTATTTCAGTAAAATTAATGGTGCAAAAATAGACGACGCTCAGTTGAAAGACCGGATGACCGGTGAAGTACATTTTCTGCGCGCCTACCTTTACCACCAGCTGGTGAGTCTTTATGGTGGCGTTCCCATCATCAAAAAAGCCTATGGGCTAAATGATGTGTTTGCTGTAAAAAGAGACAGCTACAGTGATTGTATTAACTTTATCTCTAAAGAATGTGATTCTGCTGCACTGCTGCTCCCACTTGTTCAGAGCGGAAGCAATCAGGGCAGAGTAACCAAAGGAGCTGCACTGGCCCTCAAAGCCAGAGCCCTACTCTATGCTGCAAGTGACCTGCACAACAAGCCTGTGTTTTCAGGATACGCCCAGCAGGAACTGATCAGGTATACCGACGGAAACCAGGCCAACAGATGGAGAGCAGCAAAAGATGCAGCAAAAGCAGTGATTGATCTGGGCATCTACCGTCTGTATAAAGCCGATCCTGCTCCCGGAGATTCTATTGCTCAGAATTTTGCAAACATTTTTATCAGTAACGGTACAGAGGAAGACATTTGGGTAAGGTATTTTAAAACCACCTCACTTAATGGTTCACCAGATCTGAATTCACTTTCTCTGGTTTCAGGGCCCAATGGCTACCACTTATATGGACAAGATACCCCTTCAGGTGAAATGGCAGATCATTTTGAAATGTCCGATGGCACCCCCTTCAGCTGGTCCGATCCCTCAAAAGCCAGTCAACCCTATAAAAAAAGAGACCCAAGATTTTACGCTTCCATTCTTTATGAAGGGGTTAAATTCAAACCACGTCCCTCAGACATCACCAACCTTGATCCCATTGGTGTGATACAAGTAGGCACCTGGCAGCGATGGGATGCATCCAGCAATGCAATGGAGGAAGTTTACGGACTGGACAGCAGAAAAGGCCCGGTGGAAAATTTCAACGGAGGGTACACAGGATACTATCTGAGAAAATTTATCGATCCGGCAATCAATGGTCAGTTCAGCACCAATGGCACACCGTGGCGTTATATGCGCTATGCAGAAGTTCTTTTAAACTATGCTGAAGCCTGCATAGAATTAAATGAAGAAAGCGAAGCACGTTCCGCGCTCAACCAAATCAGAAAAAGAGCAGGTATGCCCAATATCACAGATTCTGGCAATGCATTGCGCAACCGCTACCGCAATGAAAGAAGGGTGGAACTTGCCTTTGAAGAACATCGCTTCTATGATGTAAGACGCTGGCTTATTGCTCCCGAAGCTTATCAACAGTTTAGCGGGGTCAGCGTTGTCTATAAATTAAATGCAGATCATACTACAGCAACAATACCAACCATTACGCCAATAGTCGTGCAAAAAAGTGCATGGCTCGATAAGGCCTATTTATTTCCGATTTCCAGAGATGAAATGAACAAAAACGCTTTACTAGTTCAGAACCCCAATTATTAATCAATAACTTGCATATAAATGAAAACAAAACACATTCTCCTGGCCGCAGCTCTGCTCTTTCTGAACATCACATCGCATGCCCAATATGCGATATTGAATAAGGATCTGCTTCGCGCTGAACAAGACCATATCCTGCCCGATTCCATCATTTATCATACTGTAAGAGTAGATGGGTCAGGAAATATCCTGCCCTGGTATTCTACCAATTACGGGGCATCATTTGACCAGATGATCAAACTGGTGTGGAAGTTCTGGAGCAATATGGAAACCGATACCAATGGGGTAAAATATTACATGAACCACCAGGTATGGAAGGCAGGCCATGATAAAAGAGGCATTGGTGGCGACCAGGTTGCTATGGGGATATCCTCCTGGGATCTCTTATACAACTACCTGGGAGACAAGACCATTATTGATGACATGAAATACCAGGCCGACTATTACCTGGCACATTCCATGTCTTCGTCAAACTGCAAGTGGCCCAATCTTCCTTATCCTTACAACACAAATGTAGAATCCGGCATATACGACGGAGATATGATGGCAGGTGAAGGTGTACTACAACCAGACAAGGCCGGATCTTTAGGCTTTGAGCTGGTGCGGCTATACAAAAAGACCGGTGAAACCAAATATCTGGATGTAGCTGTTAAAATCGCCAATACCATGGCGGCCAATATTCAACCTGGAGATGCAAACCATTCGCCATGGCCATTCAAGGTAAATGCAGTCACAGGAGAAGTGGCTGCTCTTGGCAAAAATGACTTCTATAAAGAACTCAGACAAGGTTCTTATACCACCAACTGGACCGGTACCATGGAACTGTTCAGCGAACTGATCAAACTCAACAAAGGAAACAAAGCACAGTATCAGCAAGCTTTTAACAAAACCTTAAGCTGGTTTAAAAACTATCCTGAAAAGACAAATGACTGGGGGCCATTCTTTGAAGACGTACCCGGCTATTCCAAAACACAGATCAATGCCACGACCTACGCGATGTACGTCATGGAACACAAAAACTTATATGCAGACTGGAAAAAAACCGTTAACAGTATCTTTGACTGGGTTCATAAAACCTTCAACAATAAAGACTGGGCAAAGTACGGCGTTACGGTAACCAATGAGCAAACCGCTTATCCGGTTGTGGGCAACAGCCATTCTGCCCGCCAGGCTTCTATGGAGCTACTATATTGGGCATTAACGGGAGACACCACATTAACACGTAATGCGGTAAGAGCGCTCACATGGGCAACTTATGCGGTAGACACCGATGGCAAAAACTATTATCCAACCAACGATGTCTGGATGACGGACGGATATGGCGATTATGTTCGTCATTATATCAGATCTATGGCCATTGCACCGCAGCTGTCCCCATCCGATACGGACCATATGCTCAGGACTTCCTCTACCGTGCAGCACATCAATTATCAAAAGTCCTCCATCTCTTATCAAATCTACGACAAAGCATCCAGTGATCTTTTCAGACTCACCAGCAAACCTGTAAAAATCAGCGTTAACGGCAAACCGCTTGTTCAGGCAAATAACAAAAATAAAGATGGATGGTATTGGCAGCCTTTGGACCAGGGAGGAATCCTCAGTCTCCAGCAAAGACTTGGCGACAAGATTGAAATCACAAAATAACCATAAACTAAAGGTCAGTCTAATCAGGCTGACCTTTCTGTTAAAATACCATTAGTCCGAACAAGTATTTCTTTTCAAGTTAAGATTGCTTATATTAGAAATTAGAAAAAGGGGGAAATAACAACAAAAATGACTCTTCATTGTTATTTTAAACTCATTTCCTGACATGCTTATCGTGTCATTCTAAAATATCAGATATATTTGTGATAAATATGCAGAAAGAAAAAAGTACCTACATGATTAGCCGTTATTCTTTAACTGGTCAATTACTTGAAACTTATCCAAATGCAAAAGTAGCTGCACAAGCGTTAGGCACCTCGCAAACCTACATTTCAAAAGCAGCCAGAACCAACAATAAGGTATGGACAGCACGGAAATATTTATGGAGACGCGGAAATGAACCCGTTCTGGACCTGGCTCCCATGCTTAAGGAAAGATGGTATGGTGCCTCCCCTGTAAGCAAGAATCAAAAGACAATTGGTCAGTATGACCTGCAGGGCAACCTGATCAATACCTATACCAATACGGTAGAAGCAGGAAAAGCAGTAGGCATACACCACAAAGGTATTCGCGACGTAATTAAAGGTCGTGGCCTCACTTACGGCGGCTTTATCTGGAATAAAACATTAAAGAAAAAAATCCGTGTTGATTCTAAGATCACTTCCAAAATTGAAAAAGTCTCGCAATACGATTTGGATGGCAGATGGGTCAAGTCTTACGACAGCTGTCTGGCTGCTGCACAAAAAACTAAAATTGACAATGGCCAGATTCATCACTGTCTCAACGGCCATTTACTAACTGCTGGTGGGTATTTATGGCGTAAGGGCGAAAAGTTAAGAATCAACACGAGTGAACTTCGCAAACATCCCCGCTATCCAGGTTCCAAACTGGACAAGCATATCAGGAAGAAGAAGCAGTTAAACACGGCTACCCTGACCCAAAAAGAACTTAAGTAAATGCTAAATCTATTTTAGATGGCCTTCTCTCCCCAAAGGATTTCAGAGTAAGGACAAAATTCCACCGATTTAATTTCATGATTTTTAAAATAAATCAGCCAGGCTGATCGACCAAAAATCATAAAACACAGGTTGTTTTTGTCATATGACAATTTCGTTTCAGCCCTTTTATATTAATTTTGAATATGGAAGCACTTATTCGTTACTTACTTCAATACGGCAACCTTAATCCAGAGCAAATTGCATTAATTCAATCCAAAGCTGAAGCTAAAACCATTGAAAAAGGAACCTATTTCTCTGAGGCCGGAAAGATTGCAGGACAAATAGGCTATGTCACCGAGGGTATCCTCAGGGTCTGTTATTACAACAACATTGGAGAGGGCTTTACCCGTTATTTCGTCTATGAAAATCGCTTTGTAGCTGATATCAATAGCTTCAGAGATCAACTTCCTTCTTCAGAATACATTGAAGCCATCACGGACTGCAGCCTTATGATATTTTCAAAGGACAGTTTTACAGAACTGTCAAACAGCATCCCTGCCTGGAACAGCATATTTGCCAAAATCACCTCTAATGTATTAGAGAACAAGATGAAAGCCAGCAGCAATATGCTGGTTCAGGATGCACAGACCCGCTATATTCATTTCCTGGAACATTACCCTGGTCTGGCCAACCGCGTCCCCCTTTCTATGCTCGCTTCCTATCTGGGAATCACCCCCTCTTCCTTAAGCCGCATCAGAAAAAACATCACTTAAATACGTTCTTGTCATTTGGCAATTGCCAAACGACACCTATTATTCAACTTTGCAGCCATACAAACCAGTCAGTTAAAAAACAGGCTGAATTTAAAAACTAAAAATAACAAGCATGGCTGTTGATGTTTTATTAGGCTTACAATGGGGCGACGAAGGCAAAGGAAAAATTGTTGACGTTTTAAGCCCTGAATTTGATTTAATCGCACGTTTTCAAGGTGGTCCCAATGCCGGACACACTTTAGAATTTGAAAACAAAAAATTTGTACTCAATACCATCCCTTCGGGTATATTTCTGAAAAACACCATGAATCTCATTGGCAATGGTGTAGTCATTGATCCTATCGCATTAAAAAAAGAGCTGGGCCAGCTAAAAAAAGCAGGCTATGATTTGCTGGCGAAGAAGAATCTGTTGATCAGTAAAAAAGCACATCTGCTGTTACCTACCCATACGGTACTGGACACCGCTTCAGAAGGAAAAATGGGCCACAATAAAATTGGATCTACCCTTAAAGGCATCGGCCCCTGCTATATGGACAAAACGGGTCGTAACGGTTTGCGTATCGGCGACATTACCTTGCCCGACTTTAAAGAACGTTATCAAAATCTTGTTCGTAAACATGCATCCATATTGCAGGCATTTTATGGAACCGTTATTGATTTCAGTGAACTTGAACAAGCTTTTTTTGAAGGTATTGAACTCCTTAAACAATTTCCACTTGTAGATTCGGAGCACATGATTAATGATTACCTTAAACAGGGTAAAAAAGTTTTGGCAGAAGGTGCACAGGGCACTTTACTGGATATAGACTTTGGGTCCTACCCCTTCGTTACTTCCTCTAATACAATAACAGCTGGCGCCTGTACCGGTTTAGGAATTAACCCAAAACAAATAGGGGAAGTCATCGGCATTTTTAAAGCTTATAGTACCCGTGTAGGAAACGGCCCCTTCCCTACCGAATTACAAGACGAGAATGGGGATAAATTGCGAAATCAGGGCCGTGAATACGGGGCAAATACCGGAAGGCCGCGTCGCACCGGCTGGATTGATCTGCCCGCACTAAGGTATGCCATCATGATTAATGGTGTAACTCAATTGGTTTTAACCAAAGCCGACGTTTTAAGCAATTTTGAGACCATACAGATTTGCACACAATACAACTACAATGGTGAAATCATCGACTATATGCCTTACGACATCAGTACTATTACCCCTAAGCCCATCCTAAAAGAGATGCCTGGCTGGCAACAGGACATTAGTCAAATTAAGCACAGCGCCCAAATTCCTGCGCAATTACAAGACTATATCAGGTTTTTAGAAGAGCAGTTAGAGGTGCCGGTCAAGTACTTATCTGTTGGGCCAGACCGACTGCAAACTCTGGTATTAAAATAGAAACTACTCCTCAAAATTTTCTGTTTCTTCCTTTGAAGTATTTCCGGTTTCTCCATTAACGAAGATACCTTTCAGTATTTTTTTACCGTCGGAAGTAACTGCTTTGGTGTCCCAGCTAATAATCCAGACAGGACCAGAAGCATTTACTTCCCGGTTTACATAAGTGAAATTATCAGCAGGATCAATATTTTTCTCCTTCATCAGTACCAATATATTATCCCAGTTAAACTTAAACGGCGCATCATAATCTACCTGCTTGATCACATGCCCCGCTCCATTGTAGTTTGTCCAAATCCCCTTAAGAAATCCGTCGCCATGAAACCGCTCTCCCTTTTCTTCCAAACGACCATCCTTATAAAAGGATCGTGAAAGAAAAAAATAACTCTTTGGCCTGGTCAGATCTTCATGAAAACCATCTTTCGTTTTGTACTGGTGCAGGATATTTCCATTATTGTCGATCAGATTTCTCTCGTTATCCACCAAATCCTTATTGAATTTCGCTACATCGAAACGCTCCAGATCTGAAGGTTCATCGGCCGAAGAGTTCTGGCTGGTCTTTTGATTTACCTCAGATTTCTTCCCTTGCCCACCCTTACAGGAATACAATAGAACCGCACAGGTAAAACTCAACATCGTTATAAAAACCATCCTTCTGCACATTCCAATTTCAGATAATAGGTCTTTTATCATATCTATAGTTTAGATTTTATTCCTTAAACCAGGTAAAATTACCATTATATACTGAAAACTTAATTTTCTGAAAACTACTTACCACTCAAGCCTACCTCATGAACCTCAGCAAGCTGTTCTATAGATAAATTAAACCTTTCGGACCGCATACCATTCAGTGCCTCATTCCATAATCCCTTGCCAAACAGCAATTGCCCCTGATAAGTTCCAAGATTTATTTTCCCACTACCCAGCTGGTCTTTTACATCTTTCAAAGTTACACCTTCCATAACAAGATCATGTTCCTTATCAGCTGGCTTAGTCGTATCGGACAGTTTAAACATCAGTACAGCATAAACCAGACGGCAAACCTGACGCATCACAAAAAAGCGTGCTTTGTTATAATCACTTGAATTTCTGCCAAAATAGCTCTCAAGAAAGATATTTTCCTGTTCATCCGTTGTCACATAAAAGTTTGCCATAATGGCAAGATCTACATACCTATCATTTAGAAAAGCTGCGTCCCAGTCAATGATCCAGATTTTCTCCCCATCAAAAACCATATTATTTGGATTCAGATCATTATGACTTGAAACCCTGTCTGCATCTTCCCAGGGATAATGATTCCTGATCAGATCATAATGAGCAAAGCATTCCTCAAAGACCTGGCCTGACCAAGTACCTGATGCCTTAAAAGCAGCAACAAGTCCATCAACTGTGTGCAATAAACTATTCTCCTTAGAAAAAAGCGGCAACTCATGGATAGACTTAATTGTCTTTGCCAGTTTAGACAACAACACGTTATGCGATTTAAAAACAGACTGCATAGGCATTCCCGTAATAAAACGGGTAATCGTAATTCCATCTGTTCTGTTTAGGTAATAAACCGCTGGAGCAAGATCTGCATCCGCAGCAATTTCCATGCTGCTGATCATATTTTCATGAACTGATGGACTATCCAGCTTCAAAACATATGCCTGTTCATCCACAACAATTTTATATACAACAGCTGAAGAAAGTCCACCATTCAATAAAATGACCTCTGTTACTTCTGTCGTATTAAAAGCTTTTAACAATGCAATTTCAACTGCCCTTATTCTTTCAGCAGGTATAAGCGTATTCAACATTTATATCAATTTTAAATCGAGGTTTTTAGTCCCATAACACAAAATTACAATAAATCATTAACTCTGTTGACGTTAAAAACCGGATGATCTATTCTTTGGTCTATTCAAAAACTAAAGCAAATCAAAGGATTAAAAGTTTTTTTCCTGAACATAAGCCTGTAAGCGTCGCTGACCGGTATTTCTACCCCCGGCCACCATTACATGCGTTTTTTGTATCAAAGAGCCAAATTCTGAAGTAAAACCCGCATTTTCTGCGCCTATTGATCTATTAATTCAAAGCTTAATCGAAAACGCTCTACACAATGAGCTTAAACAACAAAGCAACAAGTCTAAAGACAACAATTAAGAATAAGCTGCACACAATAATTTTATCCGATCCTACAATTTCGTTTTTCATTCCATTACAATTTTATCGTTCATCTCCTAATTCATTAAGAAGCGAATTTTAAAAAAGCAACTGTTAACAACTGTTAATTGAGACGAATCAGTTAAATTTTGCGGCCAACCCCCCGTTTTTGGAGACTAATAACAGTAATCAGTCTAAACCGGATGATCTGATCTGATCATTAGACAAGAAATGCACTGGGTGACTTTCCAAACTGCTTTTTAAACGTAAAAGAAAAATGAGACAAGTCTTCAAAACCCAATTCCAGGTAGACATCAGAAGGCATTCGCTTTTTTTCTTTAATCAAATAATAGGCTTCCTTCAAACGGCGCTGTAATAACCAGCGGCTTGGTGTTAGTTGAAATATCTTTTCAAAATCACGTTTAAATGTAGAAAGGCTTCTGCCTGTTAAATAAGAAAATCTTTCGAGGCTCACATTAAAATGAAAATTCTTTTCCATAAAAGCGCCCAGATCTATTTTATAAGGTTCCGAAAAATCAAACAGGACATTTTTCAAAGAGGGATCATAGCCCAATAAAACCAGCAACGCTTCCTTTTGCTTAAGCTTTAAAAGCTCAACAGCATTATCCTCATTCAATAAAGACTCATAAGCCATCAGGGAGTTCATAAAAGCCATTATTGACGTATCTTTCGGTAAACGGATAAACGCAGTTGTATGCTTTTTCTCTTCAGCTTTATAGCCGTATTCTAAACTAAAATCCCTCAGCATTTTATCATCGAAATAAATAGAAAGAGACTTGAATTCTCCCTGATCAGGTGGATACTTAACAAATTTCAAGAGATGGTTTTTCCTTGCAGAGTACAATTCACCCTTTTTAAACTGAACTTTCTGTTGTCCATCGTTCAATTCCATGATTCCTGAAATAACCATCCCCATGCTGTGCCCTTGCACAAACTGCTCCCCTTCTCTAAATTCAGCGAAATGGCAGGAATAATTAATCGGAAAAAGATCTCTTTCTATCATTTTTTCTAGCAATAAAACGTCTAAATTTAGTAATTATTCGAGGATTGCTTTAGGCTCCAGGTAGGCGCCCAAACCATATACCCCAAATTCTCTGCCAATACCCGATTGTTTAAAACCACCAAAGGGCGTTTGAGGATCATGAGAAAAACCATTAATATTAATTCTCCCGGCTGAAATCCGCGCCGCAACACGATTTGCACGTACGGTATCCGAAGAACTGATATAAGCCGCCAAACCGTAAGTCGTATCATTCGCTATTGCAATAGCATCCTCTTCAGATTTGTAAGGAATAATAGACAATACCGGACCAAAAATTTCCTCCCGGGCAATACGCATCTCATTATTTACATTTGTAAAGATCGTAGCTCTGACAAAATTACCTGCTTCCAAACCAGCCGGTTGTCCCTCACCGCCAACCAGAAGTGTAGCCCCTTCCTCTTGCCCAAGCCTGATATAGGTTTGCACACGTTCATATTGCTTTTTACTCACCATAGGCCCTACATGTGTATCTTCATCCTGCGGATTTCCTACTTTTATGCTTTCAGCAGTTGCTTTTGCAATTGCATTAACCTCTTCCAGTTTATGTTCAGGAACCAATAAACGGGTTGGTGCAATACAAGCTTGCCCACTGTTCATATAAGCACCTAAAACAGCCATAGGGATCACTGTATTCAAATCTGCGTCATCCAGGATCACATTCGGTGATTTACCACCAAGTTCCAATGTAACGCGTTTCATCGTGTCAACAGCACCTTTAGCGATGGTTTTGCCCACTGCTGTAGAACCTGTAAAGGAGATTTTGGCAATATCGGGATGACTGGTTATTTCAGCGCCCACAACACTTCCCAGACCATTTACAATATTGTAGACACCATCAGGTAAACCGGCTTCATGAAAACATTCCGCAATAAGTTGCGTTTGCAATGCGCTCATTTCACTTGGTTTGATAACCACAGTAC
Source organism: Pedobacter nutrimenti (assembly GCF_032678445.1). Taxonomy (GTDB): domain Bacteria; phylum Bacteroidota; class Bacteroidia; order Sphingobacteriales; family Sphingobacteriaceae; genus Pedobacter; species Pedobacter nutrimenti_A. The sequence goes on along the minus strand of NZ_JAVTSQ010000001.1, from coordinate 413,345 downwards.
AGCCGGCCGCAATTGCAGTGGCCAGTTTGTTGCAAATAAAACTGTTGCTAGCATTCCATGGCGTGATGATACCTGCAACACCCAAAGATTCTAAACGCACCTTAGAGTGACCAACCTTTTTTTCGAAGTCAAATTCCTGCAAGGTTTCAATCATGGAAGAAAAAGCATGTATTGCATGCTGTGTGCTGGCCTTGCAAAACTGGAAAGTACCGCCATACTCCAACACCATAACGTCTATCAGTTCCTCTTCTCTTTTGCTCACCGCAGCCTGTAGCTTCTGCAGGTAGTTTATGCGTTCTTCCTTGGTCGTTTGAGCAAAGCTTTTAAACGCTTCCTTTGCAGCAGCAATCGCCATGCGCGTATCTTCTTCATCACCCAGCCTTACCGTTCCGATTTTTTGATTATTACTGGGGTTGATAAGATTGAAAGTTTCTGTTCCATGAGGTGTAACAAATGCACCATTAATGTAAATCTGATTAATATGTTTCATCGTCTGATCGTTTTTGATATACACAAAGATCAGGTGATTATCCAGAAGATTGTTTTGTTAAAACGGTCAAAGTTGCTTTGCTAAAACGGTCAGCAAATACGATAAACAACAGATGTAAAGGACTGTTTTTTAGGCTGAAATTGTTATATTTAAAAAACGAAACGGCCATAGGGCTAATGACTGCCATCAGGACTATTGGAGTACTAATGCTCGTTAGCCCTTTTGGTCGTGATCTCACTGAATATTCAATTTGTAAATTTCTTAAAGGAGCACTGGTCTGGAACCAGTGCATATTGGTTTGATATGCATGCGCAACGATGTCAAAATCCTTGCGCCATGACTGCGCCTTTTTTCAGTAAAAAGGCGCAGTCATGGCGCACTCACTGCGCACTCATGGCGCATTCATACAAAGCAAATATAGAACCGTTTCCGGAGTTTGTCTACCCTATTCTAAACATATCGTCTTGTTAAATTGAATTTGTATCGGCCCTTAAAACTGAAAAATTAAATAACAATTTTAAGTAGCTATGAAAAATGGCTCTGGCTTCGGGGAAATATCCTTAGTTTCGGGCTTTCTGTTCTACTTTAAATTTTGCATTGAATGTCTAAAATCAAAATATTGCTGGCCCTGTCTTTTGCATTAGTTGTTTACTCGCTGCTCACTTTAATAAAAACCGGATTTTCATTATCCAATATAGCTATTTTTGTGGGGAGTGGCTTACTTACTGCTTATTTATTACTGAATAAACGGATCAATAAATAATTAAGATGCAACGTTCCTCTTACTTTTTAGCCTCAAAACTATAAGTAGAACCTTGCCAAAGAGCTTTACATTGATTTCCGTTAGCTTCGCCTGGATACTTACTGAAATTTAATGATTCTAAATAATTACAACTAACTTTAGTGCAAGAGTTAATCTGAATTTAAAATAGAATTCATACAACAATCATAAATTAGTTGAACCCGCTCCTCTTGCCCTAATCTCTCTCACTATGGAAAATCGACAAAAGACAGAAAACCTGGCCCCGCAACAAAAGATCAACGAAGAGTTGTTTAAAAAAGCTGCCGAACTGAAAAAGAAGAATGTTGAGATCCAGCAGAAATTGGTCGAATTGAAAAAAAGGACCGATGAAATACTTCATCCCGGCCCTTCTAAAGTTTAAATTATTTTCTGACGCTCCAAGTCTGCTCAGTTATTTGCCTGGACTCCTTAGACCTGGAACTCCATAGCGGATGCCTTCATAACCTCCGTTTTTCTGAATACCATTTTGGCTACAATAAATTCCAGTTTGGATACCTGGATGACTACCCTTTCCTGGAACTTTGTGGTACAAAATAGATAAAGAACATGAAAACAATATTCATTACAGGTGCCTCCACCGGATTAGGAAAAGCAACAGCTAAATTATTTGCAGCCAAAGGCTGGAAAGTTATCGCAACGATGCGTAAACCTGAAAACGAAAAAGAGTTGGGCCTGATAGACAACATCAGTTTATTGCCTTTAGATGTAACCAATCCGGACCAGATTGCAGATACTGTTAAAAAAGCCATTGCTTCAGGTCCGGTTGATGTGGTATTTAACAATGCAGGTTACGGATTAATGGGGCCTCTGGAATCCACTACAGATGAGCAGCTGGTTCGTCAGTTAGACACCAATATTTTAGGAGTGATTCGCGTAACGCAGGCATTTATTCCTTATTTCAGAGAAAAGAAAGCCGGCCTTTTTATTTCCACCACCTCTATAGGCGGATTGATTACCTTCCCTTTCAGTTCGGTCTATCATGCCACCAAATGGGCTTTGGAAGGCTGGAGTGAGAGCATGGCTTTCGAATTGGGAAAAATTGGTGTAGGTATTAAAACAGTTTCTCCGGGCGGAATTAAAACAGATTTCCTGAGCCGTTCAGCAGATATGTCTACCCACCCTGCTTATCAAAAATGGGTAGATCAGTTGTTCTCCGGTTTTAACGAGGATCATTTTACATCTGCAGAGGGCATAGCTGATGTCGTTTACGAGGCGGCCACAGATGGAAAAGACAAATTAAGATATGTTGCCGGTGAAGATGCAAAAGCACTTTATGCGCAGCGTATACAAATTGGCGATGAAGCTTTTAGAAAACAGATGGCAGAAACATTTTTGGGAGAATAAACCGCGTATCTTTGTACTGATGAAGAAGGAAGAACATATTCCCTATCAATTTAATTCGATATCCGATTTACACCGGGTGCTGGGCTTGCCAAAGCCTTTGCACCCGCTGGTATGCCTGGTCGACAATACGCTGATCTCTGTAGATAAGGATCAGCTGCCGGCTTCTTTTCTCCTTAATTTTTATAAGATCTCTTATAAAAAAGGCCTTAACGGAAAAATAAAATATGGGCAAAATTATTATGATTTTGATGAGGGTGGACTGGTGTTCACTTCCCCCAACCAATTGCTGGCCACAACAGATGATGCGGAGTATGTAGGCTACACTTTACTCATTCATCCTGACTTCATCAGAAATTACTCTCTGGGAAGGAACATTAAAAACTACGGCTTCTTTTCTTATGATATCCATGAAGCCTTGCACCTCTCTGATAAAGAAAAATCGACGATCTTAAGTATATTCCATCATATTGAAGAGGAATTGCAGTTGCCGATAGATGATTACAGCCAGGATGTTATTGTCACGCAAATTGAGTTGTTGCTCAATTACAGCAACCGTTTTTATAAGCGGCAATTTATTACCAGAAAAGCAGTGAACAATGACTTACTCTCCAAAGCGGAAAACCTGCTGAATGATTATTTCAATAAGGAAACTGCTTTGAATAAAGGCCTGCCAACAGTTCAGTTTCTTGCGGAGCAATTGCTGGTTTCCCCTCGTTATTTAAGCGATATGCTACGGTCATTGATCGGTCAAAATGCCCAGCAATATATCCACCAAAAGCTTATTGAGAAAGCTAAAGAAGTTCTTTCGACCAGCAAGGCATCTGTCGCAGAGATCGCTTATCAGCTCGGCTTTGAACATCCTCAATCCTTTAATAAGCTATTTAAAAACAAAACCAGTCTTTCTCCACTGGAATTCAGACAATCATTTAATTAAATTTTACTGTCCTGAACAGGGGGCTGAACTTACAACCAGGAGTTGTTCTGGAGGATCTAATTTCTAATGCAATTGTGCCATCCATACGGTAGCGTTACCGCAATCCGGATCGTCTTCCTTATATCTTAGAACATGGAATCCACTCATTTCCATCAGTGATTGATACTGGTCTTTATCTAATGAGGCATGAAAGAGGTTTTCTCCACCATTCATTCCCCAGGCTTCTCCAAGTTCTTTACCTGAAGTGAACATTAAGATACCCCCAGGATTAAGGTGCTTTTTAAAAACATCGAACATGGCAGGCTGGTCATCTGAAGGAAGATGGAAAAAGCTATGCCAGGCTATAATGGCATCAAATTTTTCACCAAGTGAAAGCTCCCGCATGTCGGCCTGCCGGAAATCGGCGAAGGGAAGGTTATTTTTTGCAATCTCCAACATACGATGGCTGGCATCAACTCCGGTAACCTGCATGCCCTGGCTTAAAAGATAACCCATCATGGGCATTCCAGTTCCGCAGCCCAGATCCAGTATGCTGGAACCTTTACCTAAAATCTCTATGATTTTATCGAGATAGGCTTTTTCCATCAATCCCTGGTAACGGTTTTCGGCAAACCAGCCAGCAATAATATTGTAGCTTTCGAAAACCTTGTTCTTCTTATCTTCCATATTCAAAGCTAGAAATTTCTGCTATATGTCCCCCTGTAAAAATTAAACTGCTCTGCAACTATTAATTTGATATTTAATTCAATATATTCACGTTCCCTGAAGATAATGAGATGAAGCAGCACAACCTCGAGAGATTTATTAATGCGCAAAAACCAGTTTTCCAAACAGCGCTAACAGAGATTCAAAATGGCCAAAAACAAAGTCACTGGATGTGGTTTATCTTTCCACAAATTCAGGGCTTAGGATTTACCGAAACTTCAAAGCTTTATGCTATAGAGGATTTGGCAGAGGCTCAGGAATATCTTACACATCGTGTTCTGGGTGCGAGGTTGATTTTGGTGTGCAACACCCTTCTGGACCTTAAAAATGATAACGCCCATGAGATATTTGGCAGTCCGGATGATTTAAAACTAAAATCCTGCATGACGTTATTTGCAGCTGTACCTGGAGCAGACCCGGTATTTGAAAAGGTACTGAAGAAGTTTTTTGGTGGGTTACAAGATCATATTACCATTAAAATCCTAAATCTTCATAAACATGGTTAGATCTTTCTACCTAAATTATACTCAATTATGAAAAAAATTACCGCTTCTCTGTTTGCAGTTTTTATTCTTTTGGTCAGCGCTCAGGCCCAGGAAATCAACACAGCAAAATTAGACAGTTTTTTTAATGCACTCTCTGCGAATAATCGTTGCATGGGGAGCTTTGCCATATCCCAAAAGGGTAAAATGATATATCAAAAATCAATAGGTTACAGCTCATTGGAAGGCAACAATAAGGTTCCGGCCACGTCTGTTACACTTTACAGGATTGGCTCGATGACCAAAATGTTTACTGCAACGCTAATCTTTCAGCTTATTGAAGAAGGCAAATTGTCTCTGGATACTAAGCTTGATAAATATTTCCCGCAGATGCCAAATGCGGCGAAGATCACCATTAAAAACCTGCTCAATCACACCAGTGGCTTGGCGGATTACGTGAATGATACAGATAATAAGGCCTGGATCACCAACCCGCATACTAAAGCAGAATTATTACAGAACATTGCAGGAAAGAAAGTACATTTTGAACCAGGTACCAAGCAATTGTATTGCAATTCAGGGTATTTATTATTGAGTTATATTTTGGAAGAAATAACGGGCAAGCCTTACAGCAAGCTGATTAAAAATCGCATTTCAGGTAAAATAGGATTACAACATACATTTTCTTCTAAAGCCAACGAATCAGAAAACACGGAGGCCCGGTCTTATCAACGTACAACTTCGTGGGTTAAGATCAAGGATATTTATTTTCCGAATGTAATTGGTGTGGGTGACATCCTATCAACGCCTACAGACATGCTTGCTTTTATCAATGCCCTGGCAACAGGAAAACTTGTTAAGCCAGAAAGCTACAATCAAATGAGAACATCTGAAGATCAGTATATATTTGGAATGGGACTGACAAAAGTGCCTTTTTATGGAAAAATTGGTATTGGACATGGTGGGGACACGTATGGAAGTCATAGTGTGACCTCCAGATTTGATGATGATCTTTCCTTTTCATCCTGTGTAAACGGTGCAAATTATCCTGTTAATGATATTAGTATCGCTATTTTAAGTATTTGTTATCATCAGCCGTTTAACATTCCCGACTTAAAACCGGTGGAGATTAAAAGTGAAGACCTTGATGCTCATCTTGGCATTTATGCCTCTAAACAGATCCCTCTAAAGATAACATTTACCAAACAAGGCACAGTACTTATGGCACAGGCTACGGGACAGTCTAAATTCGCGCTGGAAACAGTATCAAAAGATAAATTCAAATTTAATGCTGACGATATTTTCGTTGAGTTTAATACGGACAAAAAAGAAATGATCCTTAAACAAAGTGGAAGGACTACAATCTTTGTAAGAGAATAATAACTCAAATAACCATAAAAAAGGCTATTCCCTCTTAAGAGAATAGCCTTTTTTATGGTACAGTCGTTAAATGTATTTACCAGATTTTAACTCTTTTGTCAGGGTCAATCCACATCGCATCACCTTTCTTTACTTTGAAGGCTTCATAGAATTCAGGCACATCAGCAAATGGACCATTTACCCTTAAAAATGCAGGTGAATGAACGTCTGTCAGGATTTGACTTGCCAATTGTTCATCTCTTTGGTGCCCCAGCCAACCCAAGGCATAGCCTAAAAAGTAACGCTGCAGCGGTGTCAATCCGTTGATCTTTTTATTCTCTTTGTATTGTTCGGTTTTCTTAAATGCGTCAAGTCCGAGAACAATCCCGCCTAAATCGGCAATGTTCTCCCCGAGAGTTGCTTTTCCGTTCACGTGCATGCTGTCCAGCACTTTATAATTATTAAACTGGTTGACAAGAACCTGAGCCCTCTCTGTGAATTTTACAGAATCCTGTGGTGTCCACCAGGCTTTTAGATTTCCTTTTGCATCAAACTGGCGTCCCTCATCATCAAAACCATGTGTAATTTCATGACCAATAGTAGATGCCGCTGCATAACCATACACTACAGCATCATCCACGTCTTCATCTTTTACACCAGCTATGCTAAATATCGCCGCAGGCAATACAATTTCATTATTTGACGGGTTGTAATACGCATTATAGGTTTGAGGTGTCATGTCCCATTCGGTACGGTCAACGGGTTTACCTAATTTGTTCACCTCTCTATTATACCACCAGGCCTGAGCACGCAGTACATTCAGCACATAAGATTTACGGTCGATCTCCAGCGTAGAAAAATCTTTCCATTTATCAGGGAAGCCAACTTTTGGATTTATTTTCTCCAACTTATCAAGTGCCTTTTTCTTAGTCTCAGCACTCATCCAGTCTAGTTTTTCGATATGCTCTTTGTAACTGCTGCGTATGGCGGTAACCATATCCGAATAGCGTTTCTTAGCGGTCTCCGGAAAATAGGCTTTAACAAACAACTGTCCCAGCACCTCTCCCATTAAAGCATTTTCAGCGTCAAGCACACGTTTCCATCTTGGCAATTGCTCCTTTTTTCCTGCAATGACTGTCCCATAGAATCTAAATTTTTCTTTGTCCAGATCTTTGTTCAGATAAGGAGAAGTGGCAGAAATCAGGTGCCAGCGTAAATATGCCTTCCAATCCTTGATTGGAAAAGTTTTTAATGCCTTGTTCAAGGCCTGGTAATATTCGGGCTGGCCTACGATAACCGTATCGGCTTTATTGATTTTCAATTTCTGAAAAATGTCTGTCCAGTTCATTCCAGGTGTCAGCTGGTTCAGTTTGGCAATTGACATCTTGTTATAGTTGTGATAGGGATCTCGCAGGTCTTCCAGTTTGCGTGAGCTGGCAGCAAGGGCTGTCTCAATGGCAAACACATTCTTTGCTGCTGCTGTAGCATCCTGATCCGTCATTCCGGAAAGTTTCAATACAGCAGGCAAATGCTTTCCTGAGTAATCATTCCTGATATTTTTAGTGCGGGTATCCGTATTGAAATAATAGTCCCTGTTGGGTAGGCCAATTCCACTTTGACTGATATGGAGTGCTATTTTATCACTATTTTTTTCATCCTGACCAATGTAAAGCCCTATCATATTTTCAATCCCATAGGTGGTAAGATGGGCTGACACGTCTAAAACACCATTTACATCTTTAATATGGTCGATACGGTCCAGTTCAGCCTTTAAGTCACTGGCCCCTCTCTTCTCAATACCCACCGTATCCATCCCGGAGAAATAAAAATCAGCAATTTTCTGGCTGTTGGTCCCTTTCGCCGCGTTTTCCTTCAGGGCATCTTCATTAATTTTTTTAAGCTTTTCCCGGATTTCTTCCTGCACAAGGTTTCCTATTCCCCAACTGGAATACGCAGCGGGAATTGGATTCTTCTTGATCCAGCCTCCATTGGCGTACCTAAAGAAGTCGTTCCCTGGATGCACCGTGGTGTCCATATTTTTAAAAACAGGATCACTTGCAGCATAGGATGCCTCCGATTTTTTATGGCTGCAGGAAGTAAGGACGGTGCTAAAGAGCAGAGCAAGTCCTGAATAGGCAATTAAGCCAGTTTTTGTATTTCTTATCATGGTTTAAATATGATTTTCTCAAATGTAAGATCGCCAAAGGTCATAATTTTTTCAGGAATAAATTCTTATATTTAAATAACAGGTCAGGGGCAGTCTAATTCGCATACTTAAACTTTAAAAGATGAAAAAATTATTAGGCCTTTTATTTTTCAATTTTATAACAATAATTTCTTTTGCTCAAACTACAGAGAACCAGAATAGAAATCCGGTTTACTTCTTAGATAGCGTTAGGGTTAAACCTGACTATTTTAGGAGCATAAATCCTAAAGATATTGCTTTTATACAAGTTGTTAAAGAGAACAATGCAATAGAGCGATTGGGTGAAGAAGGAAAAAACGGTATAATCTATATCGAAACAAAGACATTTGCCAGGAAGAAGATGTGGAATTATCTGAAACGCAAATCTGATAATTATGCCCGGTTAATGCCTACCGTAAATAGCGACAGTTCATTTCAATATATACTAAATAAGAAATTATTAAAAACCAGCTATGATTATGATCTGGCCTCTGTAAATGATGTAACTCTCCAAGAGATCAGAATTCTGGATAAAAAAACATTAAAAAAGGATTTTGGTGTTGAAGATAAAGACTATGGAATCTTGATCTTAACAGAGCCGTTAAGAGACTCTAATAAGGGCAATCGTTTTTAACCATTTCTAACTTAAGTTACAGATACTAATAGTGGCAGTTATGACCAATGCAAACAAATTAGTACTCCTGAAATTTCTACATACAGTCATATGGGTATTCTACAGCGTGGTGATCTTCTACATGTTGTACGCAGTTATTATAGGCAAAATTGACCACTGGCTATGGATCGGTTATGGCCTGGTTGGCATAGAGTGTATTACATTGCTGTCGTTTAAATTTTTCTGCCCTATAACCATCATAGCAAGGAGGTACTCAAATTCTACGAAAGACAATTTTGACATCTATCTCCCCAATTGGCTGGCAAAGAACAACAAACTGATCTACAGTATGATCATGGTTATTATAGTCTTGATTACGATCTATAGGGTATTATGAAAAATAAACAATTAAACATCTTCTTATTCATCATCCTTCTCCCCTTTTTTACTTATGCACAAAAGGCGTATGAAGCTGTTCCCTATAAAGGTGTATTGAACAAGAAGCCGGTAAAACTAAGTTTCGCCGATGGTTATATCGGAGCGTCTTCCATTACAATGACAAATAGCAAAAATGGCAAAAAAGTAATTTTTTCTCCTGACTTAGGTTATGTTGGGGAGGATAAGAAGCTAAAATTTCATAGATCTTTACCATCGCCTTTTCTATCTTCAGATTATTTTATCTTAACCGACCTCACAGAGTATTACGATACCCTTCCGGCATTTATCAATGCAACCTATTACAACAAAGGAAAAATTTATAAGATCAGATTTTCTAAACAATAAGAAACAAGCATTTGGAATGGACAAAAAAAGCCTTCCAAATTTAGGAGCGCTGGACAATTATAATCTTCCCGACGGTATTACAAACTTTAAAATTGAGGATTGTCAGTGTCAATCACAAAAAGCACACTAAACACTGAACCACAATAAGATAGGTGTTTTATTTTAAAGAAAAATTATTATATTTGAATGAGAGGATCAAGAACTTGAATTAAGGTCTTCTAAGCTTGTATTTCGTTCTGATCAATTTCTTTCCTGATTTCGTACATAATGAATATTAACCCTCACCTCCAATGACAAATTATGCCTCGCTCTGAAAACTCATAGATTTTGCCACTATCCTATTGCCATATAACCAACAAAAAGGGTCGAGAGCCCGTAATTGGGGGGATAGCTTTATATGAAGTCGTCCTCCCTTTTACATCGAATTTCTATATTTACCTTTAGATAAGGCATCAAAATAGCCATAAAAAAAGACCCTTTAAATTTTATTTAGAAGGTCTTTTTTGGTGATCCCGTTGGGATTCGAACCCAGTCTATTGTTATCGGGCTTTAAGTTTGCCGACTATTGTTTCCAGCTTGCTTTTTAACTTGGTAATGGCGCCATGAAGGGCCAAATCATAACTGTTTCCTAAGCTGGAAACAGCAACAGGTTCTCTACCTGAAACTCTTGCCTCCAATAAACAACGTTTATCATCTAAGCCTTCCTTACTTCCGTTTTCGTCTGATAAATGTACCTCCAGGCGGGTGATTAAATCATCGAATATCCCCAGGCCTTCATTGATTTCATTTTTAATTTTTTCTTCGTATTCCTGATGTATTGTTAAGTTTTTGTCGGTGTTTAATTGAATAGTCATCGTCTCTTAGTTAAAATGTTTATACCAACTAAACAATAAAAACAGGTGCTGGTTTTAAAATAGATCCGATTGTTGTATAATTTGACATATCCCGTAAAAACAAAAGCCTGCAAATCAAATGATTTGCAGGCTTTTATACGTCCTGATGCTATTCTCTGTGATCCCGCTGGGATTCGAACCCAGGACCACTACATTAAAAGTGTAATGCTCTACCAGCTGAGCTACGGAATCGTCTTCATCTCTGAAGGAGTGCAAAATTAAAAAAAATATTTGATTCTCCTACTTTAATATCGAATTAATTCACTTTAACTGCAAGAAAAATATTAATGTCCTGATATATAGACTAAAAAATATCTATACCGCTATCTGATTTGAAAAATCATGATGGTTTCATATACGCTGAACAGGTAGACATCCTAATATGGGGCTATAACAACAAGATGTACAACTGGAAGTAAATCCGCATATGAATCGCACACGACATGGAAAATCCCGAATAAACTGCGTCTCAGGTGCGTTTTAGGTACGTTATGTTTAGCCACTTGATATAGCGACAACCTAGCCTCTCTCTAGCTTCTTTATATCGCTTTATGTTAATTGAATAATTATATTTGATTTAATTTATATAGAATGAAAGTTAAACGCATCGTTGCCAATATAGCATCACTGGAAATTAAGAAAGCAAAACTATTTTACGTAGAGTTGCTGGGCATGAAAGTCTTAATGGATCAGGGTTGGATAGCCACATACGGTTCAGAAGAAGAGATGAGTGTACAAATCAGCTTTGCGAGTGAGGGTGGTTCTGGCACACCTGTCCCAGATCTATCTATCGAAGTTGATGATGTGGATACCGCCTATAAATTAATGCAGGAACATGGTTTTAAAATTGAATATGAACTGACAAATGAACCTTGGGGTGTACGTCGCTTTTACGTGCGCGATCCCTTTGGTAAACTGGTAAATATACTTGCTCATATTTCAATGACCAATCCCTAGCACAATAAAGAATTGAAGCTGCCTTTTGGAAGGTTTGAGTTAAACTCATTAGCAATTACAATTGCTAATGAGTTTACATTTTTTATAAATTTTTATTTTCTATGGAAATTGGCAATCATTGCCTTTGTCAGGACACCAATCAGATTGTTCGGTAGGTCATGCCCCATATTTTCTACCCAGAGACTATCTGCCATAGGAATGATTGCCGCACACTTCTTACCATGCGCGATCGGTATGAAGGGGTCTTCCCTTCCGTGAACGACAAGCGTAGGCATACTGAGTTTCTTTAGCTTATCATATCTCGATCCGGAAAGAAAAACTGCTGCTTGATGTTGTCTGGAGACATCTGAATTGTATCCTTTTCGTTTTCGGATATCATACAATACCTGTTCGGCCAACTCTTTGGAGTTCGATGGATAGTTTGCTTTCCCCTTCAGGATGATCCGGCTTGCTATATGCATTTTGATCATATTGCGGTCCGTCCGGATAATACCGTATTTCAAGGCTACTTTAACCAGGTCCCAGGCTACTGCAGAAGATATCGGGGGTAATGTCGGATCTTCTATATAGCCAGAAGACATGATGGAATTTAATGTAGCTACCCTGTCCGGATGATTGATAGCCAGTTCCTGGGCAATCATCCCGCCCATAGATATCCCCACCACATCTGCTTTTCGAACCCCGAGGGAATTCAATACCGAGACACCATCATCTGCCATATCGGCCAGCGAGTATGGATGCTTACTGTTCCAGTTCTTTACCCAATCAGATTCTCCCGTCCCTCTGTGGTCATAACGGATCACCTGGTAACCAGAATCCACCAGGGCACTGATAAACTGCGGAGGCCAGCCTAAGGCATCATTGGAGATCCCCATAATGAGCAGAACAGCACCTTTTGCGGGTTGCTTAGGAGCTATGCTTTCGTACCAAATGTTTAGTCCATGAGATTTTGCAAAACCTGTTTTACCTTTTACTTGTTCCGGAAGCGGACTTTCCAGCACTTTTGTAATGAGTGCATCAGTTCCGGGGGGCATCTCGGGGCCCGAATTATAAAAGTAAAATGAAGCGCAAGTCAGGAGCGCCAACAGAGCTATGCCAGTAAACTTTAATATTCTTTTAAATAATTTCATTATTGATTTTTTGAAAAATAACCGCTATGGTCTGATGAAATACCAGGCCTTTTTTTTTAAGATAGGGCAACCGAAAAAGATTGCCGAGAAGAAAAGCTTAGGCGCTAAACGGTTCTTCCTCGTCCGAACTTTGAGGAAGCATTCTGGTTAAACAGTAGTACAAGATTGGAGGCTGAAAACCCTGCTGCACATTGACCAGGACCAGTTTAACCTGCATTAAATTATTGAATGAAAGCAAGGCTTCTTTCCAGCTCAGCCGAAAACAAGGTGCTTGATCAACCCGAAACAAGCCCAAGGCATCCTGATAGGAAATGGCCCTGTTGCCAGCTTTCCGGGAATTAGAGATTTCGACCTCAGTTTGCGTTGGCTTTGGATCAATAACAGATCTCGCATTGCCGAAGAATGTCAAAATACCCAATACCAAAGTAAGCATCAGCATTAGCCTTCTCATTTTGTTCTCATGGCATTTGATCATCTTGTTCATTTCTTTACTAAAAATAGGAATTTTATACTGGAAATAAAGAAACAGGATTCTTTTAATCGTCTAATCAATTTTTTAGGAGAATCGGTATAAATTATAATATTCCTACAAAAGCAAAAAAAACCTTGTAAATGATTATTTGCAAGGTTTTCTAATTTTTGTTTCTGAATCTGATGATCCCGCTGGGATTCGAACCTAATTCAAAGATCAGCGTTTCTGGACTTTCGTCTTATCAGGATTTTTAATGTTTGATCTTCCATTTATCTGCTAACTCGGCATTAAAACCATCAGCATCTTTAGGGTTAGGTTTTCCCTTGCCGGTAGTAATTAAACTGTATAAGCTATTGTTAATATAGTTCCCCCAGGCATCGTGGCAAACTTTGTAACATTCATATTCCGGCACTAAGCCTTGATGAGTGAATTTTACCTTTGTTTTCGCTCCTTCTGTAGAAATATCGAAGATGAGTTTAGTACCGATCCATTCCGTTTTATCCTTTGTAAAACTGAACTGATTGTCCAGAACCTCATAAACCAATTTTTTATACTGGACCATTTCTATGAGTTTAATTTTGCATATATGGACGTCCTTATAGTGATAGACGAATACTTCGCCCAGCTTATCTGTCTGGCCTTCTATTTCTTCAGACCACCAGCCGCGAAAGTTGCTGATAGCCTCGAAAGCTACTTTTGGGTTCTGCTCCACTAAAATGGAGGCGGTGTAATCTTGCTTTTCCATATCTTTCTGTTTTAAATGGGTTACTTTAACCTGATACTTTGTTTCGGTCATTTGCTTTGAGCAATTGTTCCAGTTTGAGAGCAATAGTGTCGTCAAAAGGACGGCTGTCAAATTTGATGCAATCATTTATTGTCTTTAGTTAGGTAATTTATTATTTAATAAGGTTTCCAATTTTTTCAGTTTCGATGTCCAGAACTCATCAAAGTAGTTCAGCCAGGCCTGCAATTCTTCAAAACCGTCCTTTTTCAGCGTGCAATAGCGTTCCCGGCCCAGGTCCTGAATAGAAATAAATCCGGCAGTTTCCAATATCTTGACATGCTTGGATACCGCTGGGCGGCTCATATCGAAATTATCGGCCAGGCTGTTGATGGTCAAACTATTCTCCGAAAGGAGCATCAGCATTTTCCGCCGGCTCGGGTCTCCGATCACCTGGAAGGTATCAAGCGTTGGTATGGCCATGTGGTTCTGTATTTAAAAGTTTTTCGATTTTTTGGAATTTCTCCACCCAGCCATGCAGCAGGCCATGGTACATATCCAGATTTTCTGCCTTATCGAAGCCACGGTGGTCCAGAAATACTTCGGTGCCGTTGTTCCTGGGTTCGAGCCTCCAGGTCACAACAGATTCAAGCGTGATTGTGCCCTCACCAGGGCCGCAATTCCAGGAATAGCTTAGTGTTTTTAGAGGTTGAATATCCAGCACCTTGCAATAAAAAATGCCGTCAAAATTCAGGCTGGCTATGCTGCCGGTCCTGAACTGAAATTCATGGCCTAAAACAGGCTGAAAATCATTTTTCATGAGCCATTGTGCCATGAGATCGGAATTGGTTAAATACTCCCAAACCGTTTCAAGGGGATGGGCGAAGAAATACTGGTGTTTAATAACTTTTGCCATAATGAGTAACTTAAGAGTTACTCAAATATATAGGTAACTTCTGAGTTACGCAAATTTAATTTCTACTTTTTTTAGATCGGAATCGTCAGGCAGTCTATTTTCCCACAAGACAATAGCAAAAACACCATTAACAAACAGCTAGAGGAGACAGCCGCCTTCCTGGTTTCTGAAAATAGGGTAGCTTTCAATAGCCATGTTGTCGATTTAGATTGTGGAAAACTAAATTTATTATAATACATTTATTGGGCGGAATCCGGTAAAGCAGGACTATCCACGATACTGCAATTCTTTTTTAGTAAATGATGAAAGAAAATTTAATTCAGTTTATTCAGCAGGTATTGCCCATGAGCACCTCCAGGGCTGAGTTGGTCGTGGCGAAATTTAAACCTGTGAAAATTGAAAAGAACGGATATTTTTTGAAAGCAGATTCGGTTTGCAACGCATCTCATTTTATGGAAAAAGGCATTGCCCGGTCTTATACCTACGATCTCGAAGGCAACCAGGTTACAACCGCGTTCTATCCGGCAAACACTTATGCAAGTGACCTGCTGTCCTTTTTTAAAAGAACGCCTGCCAAAGAATATATCCAGGCCATCACCGATTGTGAAACCTGGTCCATTACTTACGAAGATATGCAGGCCAGTTTCCATGCCATCCCGGAATTTCGTGAATTCGGACGGTTGAATATTGTCAACCAATACAGCCTGCTTAAAGAAAGAATGTTATCGAATTTGCAGGAAACAGCCGACCAACGCTACAGCGATCTGATTCATTCTCATCCGGAAATCCTTCAACATGTCCCCTTAAAATATATTGCCTCTTACCTGGGGATTGCCGATACTTCCTTAAGCAGAATAAGAAAAGAGGCTGTAAAAAAATAGCCTGTTTCATTTCCTGTCCTATGTCAAGTGGAATTTAAGTTAATTGCCCTTTCTTTGCTTTCATATTAATCGGCAACTCAAATGGCAAATTTCATTTCAGGCGCGCCCATTTTGGTGATCGTGCTATTCATCGCAAGTTTTCTTTATTCCATTGCATTCCTCACAAAACGGGTAAAACAGGCAGCTTTAGATGCTGGATTTACGCCGCCTAAATCCAGGAATATACAGTTCGGTATTTTTGGTTTTTATATGCTTTATCTGGCTTATGTTTCCGTACTGGCTTTAAAGGGTATACTTGATGTTAATTCTTTACCGCCTAAAGTGATGATTTGGGCGGGTATGCCCTTATTGTTCATTTTATTCGGATTCATTGGAAATACTGGCTTGGTCAAGACATTACTTCACTCAATTAAACTGGAGTCCCTGATCGCGATCCATATATTCAGGCTGGTCGGAGTATTTTTTATCATCCTTTATGGCAATCATTTACTTCCTGCCGAATTT
This sequence comes from Pedobacter nutrimenti, assembly GCF_032678445.1. Classification (GTDB taxonomy): domain Bacteria; phylum Bacteroidota; class Bacteroidia; order Sphingobacteriales; family Sphingobacteriaceae; genus Pedobacter; species Pedobacter nutrimenti_A. The sequence goes on along the minus strand of NZ_JAVTSQ010000001.1, from coordinate 397,174 downwards.
GCTTTTTCAGCCGGGCTGGGAGACATCATTACCGCGCTTTTGACCCTACCGGTGGCAAGGATGGCCTCCAAACAAAAACCAGGGTGGAAAACCGCCGTTTATGCTTGGAATATCTTCGGCATGCTGGACATTATCAACCTGCTGGTGATCGCGGTGATCACCGGTGCGAATGGGAATCTCCGGGAAATGGCGATATTTCCGTTCGTTTGGTTCCCCGCATTTGCGCCCGCTACCATTTTGTTCTTACACACCTTAGTCTTCAGAAAATTACAACAGCCCAAAGGTGATATTCATGGGAATTAGTTGGTGATTTTTATTGATTTTCCTGATATGCTTTTTGTAGAAAACCCGTTTAAAGGATATTTTTAACAGAAAAGGCGCAATCTCTTGCGCCTTTGGTGATCCCGCTGGGATTCGAACCCAGGACCACTACATTAAAAGTGTAATGCTCTACCAGCTGAGCTACGGAATCATTCCCCCTTAAAGGGAGCGCGAAGATAGAGTTATTACTTAAATAATCAAAATAATTTTCTCTAAAATATATGTCCAGAACCTGCTTCAGACCGATAAATTGATGCCATTAATATTTAACCATCATACATCCAACACGTTGCTTAACAAAAATTTTATTTTCTGATATTAAAAATAAATCTGTTTAAATGTCATGGCGGCTTCTGCACAGAACCAAACATTAATTAACGGCCAGTTTTCTTTGAGTTCCGGTCCGGTACATTTGCAATGCCAGAGAAAGTAGTATAAGCATACAGCCTGCATAAAACCCAATTGATAAGGACTTATTTTCATGATAAATTACGATTGCAAGCAAAATGGTATACAATGGTTCCAGATTAAAAGTTAAGCTTACTGTAAAAGAGGAAATGACCCTTAGCGCATCTATAATCAACAGATACATCACTATAGTGCAAAGAATGGAAAGTACCAACAGCCAGCATAGATCTGCCAGAGACGGCAGCAAAGATGAGGCTGGAGAGAGGGCAAGAAATAAAGGCATTACGAGGGTCAATCCGAGAAAACCACCAAGCATCTGGTAAAGAATCATGGTCTCGCTTTTGTACACTTTTGTCAATCTCTCGTTAAAGATGGTATAGAGTGCGCCAAAGATGGAAGAGACGACACCTAAAAGTATTCCGGTTCTATAACTTGCATCCATCCCGAAAATTAAACCGATGCCACACAAAGTCAACCCACTCAGCAAGAGCTCCTGCACAGAAAGCCTTTTTTTATTGATGACCGGAGCCAGTATGGCATTAAAAAAGCTGGTTAATGCAAAGCAAACCACCCCTACCGAGATATTGGAATATTTTATACTGCCGTAAAAGAATAACCAGTGAAGCCCCAGAATAGAGCCTGTAGCTGCAATTTTAAGTTTACCTGGAGAAGATATGAACCGCTGCTTACCGCTTAACGTCAGATAAATCAACATGACTACTCCAGAGATCAACATTCTATACCAACTGAGCATGCCCTCATTCAGGGTGATTAAACGACCAAAAATTCCAGTAAAACCTGCAAGAATTAATGCTATATGTAATTTTATATATGCTGTTTTCATCAGAAAAAAAATTTTATACAAAAGATAATCTTGCCTGCATACGCAAGCAAATAATAGAGTAAGAAGAACAAACACAATTTGTGAATCTATTACACAGAATAGCGATTGCTGGCCGGAACAGCCAACAGCAATGTCTAATATAATAACAGGAAATTAAACAGTTGGAGGAGGAAGTACGTTTCTGTTCATCACGGTATTTGATTTATCCAGTTCTATTAATCTATAGCCTGGTGATTCAAATATAGAAGCTTTGGAGGAAAAAACAAATAATGGATATTATTTCAAATCGTTTCTTAATATATACGTTAGTATATCGTCTACATCGTCATGCGTATTATTGTACGCTTTATCTTCCAGTTGAAAATTTAGTTTTTTCAACAGAGCAACAGAATTTATGTTCACTGCAGATGGGAATGCCGTAATAACTCTGGCATTCAATTGATCAAAAGTATATTCGATTACTCTTTTTAGAGCTTCCTCCATTATTCCTTTTCTCCGGAATTCGGGAAGCATTTCATATCCGACCTCTACAATTTCATTTTGAACATCAAAATTCCAGCAACAAACTGCTCCAAGCACACGATGGTCTTCCTTTAAAGAAATTACCCAGTACAGGCTTTCGTTTCCTTTAATCATCTGCTCTATCTTTAAGATAAACTCTTCAGTTTGTTTTAAAGACGAGGGCGTTGCTCTGCCAACCATAGCATTCACAGCCTGGTCACAGCGCATTTTATGAATAGGTTCTAGATCATCGACAGAGATAGTTCTCAGTAACAATCTTTCTGTTGTCAATTCAGGAAAGGGGGAGAAATCTACATTTAACATCGTCCATTGGTTTATTTAAAGATAAACAAAGGAAAATCATTTCACTGACAACCCTATGGCAGCGTGAATTATTCTTTAATAGAAATCTGATTTTTATCCCGATATCGACAGATAAAAGTCAAGATCAAAAGCCAAATCTTTTCCCTTTCCAGGTACTGGATCTTTTTTCGGCCAGCTAAGAGTTAAATTATCCAGGCCTGCCTCCGTCATAATTTGTGAAGAGTTAAACAGTAGCCCATTATAAGGTACTTTAGCGCAAAGATTACCATCTGTTTTAAGGAAGTCGAGGTTTATTTTAGTGCAGTTTTTCATAGGAAAATAATTAATTTAAAGGTTATGTTTTAGTTTTATAATACAAATTTACTGTAAAGGCCTTTCTTAGAATTGCAATAATCCAAGTAATGATTGCAAAATTCAAACAATTGGCATTTTCCTAAAGCATTTCCATCTTTATACTCTCGAAACGCTTTTTCAAAAGCGATATTTCCTTATTTTATAGCCAACCCCCTACTTTTAACATAGTTTAACAACCATAAAGATAATACCTTATCCCAAAAAAGCAGACTCTATGGAGTCTGCTTTTTTGAAAATGAATATATATATTCAAAATATGACCTAAGGCTGATTCAATGGCTGCAAAGCCTTTCCATTAAGGGAAACGGTCGCTTTGTTGGATAAAATATAGCTGGTTTTAACGATTGAAGGACTCTGCAGGTCAAGTTTGCTTTCTCCCGGGATGTTAAAAGTGGCTGATTTGATTTCGTTAGCACTGGAAAGTACCAGATTGGTATTTCCATTTTTTTGGTCTCCAATAACAGCGTTCAAAGTCAACAACTGCATTTTGTCCAGATTGGCATACATGGCTGAACCAATGTCCAGTGTTAATGAATCCTGATTAAATCCGGATATACCAATATAGCCCTGGTAATTTCGGTCGCCATGATTCTCCTTTTCTAAATACGGGTGGGCAACAACTTTGTAAATATTTGGCGTGGTCAAAACAAGCTCGTTGCCATTCACCTGGAAGTCGCTTTCTTTTGCCTCTTTAGTAAGGTCAATTTTAAGTATCCCCCCTTCTATAGACCATACCAGTTTGTCTTTTATTCTGTCATTTATCCAAAGTCCTTCTGCTTTTCCTTGCTCCACACGAATAGAAATCTTATTTGCAGACTCTATTTCAAGTGAGTTTATATTCTTTACAGCATTGTATTCTAAACCATAAAAAGGGTTCTTGTAATCGCCCCTTAAATAGGAAGCCTTCAGGTTAAAATTATACGCGGCAAGACAAATTAATGTGATGATAACCGCTGTAATAATTAATATTGTACTGGTTCTCATAATTCTTTAGTTTTATAGTTCTGTTCAATAAAATTGTTAAAACGCACTTCGATCTCTTCTATAGTAATCCCCAGCAGATACATATTTTTAAATAGTTCAGGAAGTTCCTGCCCTATAAAGCGTTCCTTGCTGTATACTTTGATTTTCTCTTTAGCATCTGCCGATATAAAAAAACCTATTCCTCTTTTATTGGCAATCACCTCCTTATTCTGAAGAAAGTCATAAGCCCTCACTACAGTAAGCGGATTGACCTGCAGGTCAGAGGCCATTTCTCTTACCGATGGGATCTTTTGTTCCGGTAGCCACTCCTGTGTCATGATTCTTTCTGTTACAAAAGCAGCAATCTGGATATAAATGGCTTCGTTATCTCTAAATTCCATATTATACCTGTTTTTCTTTAAGCCTGAAATAAGTACTCGCCCACAACACAAGCGTTAATAAACCCGCCATAACCAATAAAATAACGTCACTGGTATTGGTCGGTCTGATAAAACAAAACTTTTCATTAATTTCAAGGGCTACACTATTAAATGGAACTCCTTTCAATACTTTGGCAGGAAAAATTGCACCAAGCATGATGGCATTGATCAGACAAAGAAAAATAAGGAATATAAAAAAAGTAAATGCAGTTTTTATAAAATGCAGTTTTTCAAAAAAGATAGAGCCTATGAAGCAAATGGAATGCAACACTGCAAACATTGGAAACGCAATCCAAATTTTAAAATTCATCGAAAATACGTTGACCACCTCACTTTTATGGGTCTGATCCATATTGCCTACAGCAATTACAGCGTAATCTATAGCATAAAAACAAGCTATGTACAGGACTTGAAATATAACAAAGGAATACAGCCAGGCCACAAGATACTTTTCCAAATGTGATGACGGGAGGGTTAAAATCGGTATAGACATTTTACTATTGCCTAAATCTGAAAAGATCAGACTGGTAAATATAGTTCCAGAAAAAAGCATTAAATTAAAAAAAACAGCCCCTTGAGCCGTGGGACCTATATTTCCACCGTTACTGTAAGATATAAATCCAAGCAACAATGCCAGAATTCCGATAAGTACGCCTACTGACATCAAATAGGTTTTGTACTGTTCGGCTGTTTGCTTTTTAAAAAGGCGCAGAAACCGAATAAGATTAAATGTATTGTTCATAGGACTTATTTTAAAGAGTTAATGATGACCTGGTGATCGTTAATAATGGCGTTAAAAAGCAATTCCATATCTACTTTACTGTATTGATCAGGACGACTTAAGCTAATGGTATTGTTACCTATTCCATTTTGTTCAGTATAGATAATAGCCTCTTTATTTGCCTGCCCAGAGGTACTGAAATGTAAACGATCTGCAATTTCGTCCAGACTCTTATGGAGGATGATCTCTTTCTCATGCAAGATGACAAGCGTATCGATTAAACTGTCCAAATCCCGGACCTGATGGGTTGATATAATTACACAGCGGTCTTCGGTTAACGACGAAGCTACAATTTTCCGAAACTGAACTTTAGAAGGGATATCCAATCCATTGGTGGGCTCATCCATGATTAGCAAGGAGGTATTGGTAGAAAGACCAAAGGTGATCATTACTTTCTTTTGCTGTCCGAATGACAACTTACTGAGAATCAAATCTGGTGAAACATCAAATTCTGCAAGCACTTTATAAAATAAGGCCTGATCAAATTTTGGATAAAAATGTGCTGTCTGACGAATAAATTCATTAGCTGTCACTGACGGCATATACACTTCCTCGGGGATAAAAAAGAGCTCCTGCAAAAATACAGGCAAACGTTTGGCAGCATCGAACCCGTTTACCTTACATTTCCCTTCAAAGGGAAATACCAGACCAGCTATATTTTTCAGCAAAGTAGATTTACCTGCACCATTTTTACCCAGGAGACCATAAATATGACCAACATCCAGGTTGAGGTTGAGATTTTTGAATAAGAGCGATTTTTTGCTGTATCCAAAACTAAGGTTCGATAATTCAATCATAGAAACAAGTTTATCGTATTACTGTATTACTTATGTAATACAGTGCAAATGTATTCTATTATTTCTTAAATCCAAATATTTTTAACATTCTTGTTTTTAACGTACCAATTGAAGTAAAATCAGCACCATATTGCTGTTCTATGCTACATTTTTTTTTTAATCTTTGCATTATTATCATTTCTGTTTCAATGAAGAAAAAATCAAAAAGCCCAAGTCCCCAACCCAAAAAAGTCACTCCTGCAAGCACAAAATATATTCGGAGTAAAATCATTTTAATGGGGATCATTATACTACTCGGTTTAATTCTTGTTATTGATTCGAAAACCGGTTTTATTAAAGCGATTGTTGGCGATGGTATGATTCGCATACCAATCCCCCACTGGTTAAAGAAGCTTATTGGCTAATATGTAATATGATTTAGTCTTGACCCTTTTCAGCAAGTTCGGATTCTGGTGTTGCAGAAGAGAGTTGATTTCTTAAATTCATTTTATAAATGAACAAGCCTATCATCAAAGGCAATCCATACGAAGCCATCATAACGATATTGCCCATACTCCAAAAATGCTCCAAATCAGACATAGAAAATAACATAAAGATCCCTATAGTACATATCAGGCTAAACAGGATCAGCAGCACTCTGATGTTTAGTGCAGACAAAGAGGTTTTAACCAGAAGTGCATAACAAAGCCATAATAAGAGAAAACAGGGTATTGAGCAAGCCCCTCCTACCCCCACTGCAACCAAATAATAGATGACAAAATCCTTTGAAAAAACGTAATCGATAATCTGGGTAATATCGGTATTGAACATCACGGCATTATTGTTACTGGCATTTAAAAGCAAAAACAAAGGGCCAATAAAAATACTGGTCAGCCAAACTTTGAGTGGAAAGTTAAGCGTGCTGTTCATAAACGTAAATTTAAGAAAATTTCGGCAAAAGAAACGATCTCTTCGCTACGATATCATTTAAAAGAACAATAAAAAAGGCGAAGAATAACGTTTATCCCTGGCTAAGGTCAATGCCTTAAATAATCCATAACTATCTTCCTGCAATCGGTAACGTACTATCTTCTCGCTTTCTATAGTAAACTGTGCAGAAAACATAGAAGAATACAGTTTTCCGGTTTTTAGCATTTTCGAGCTAAATTCGCCTGAAGCAATAGCGAAATGACCTTCAACAAGAATATGGTCAATCTGTGCATGTACGGGTTCTATATTCTGCCATAAAAGATGAAAGAAATCTTCAATTTCTTCTCTGCTCTCTCTTCTTCCCAGCCATGGTGCCACGCCTTCGTTTCCTGGTATGTACCAGTCTACCTGCTCTGAAAACAGGCCGCAAAGTGTTTCTAATTCTCTGCTGGCTAATGCCTGGTAAAAATTTTGAACTATGTTTCTGGTTTGAATGGTCAGGATGTCTTTCATGGTTGATTTTCTATGGATTTAACGCCAAAGAAAAAACATCCTACTGACAACCCTATGGCAGTGCAGTAAAATTATCCATAACGGTCATTGATAAAATAGCCTGCTCAATAGAACAAGGATTGTCTGACAAACGACCAAGAAAATACTCATTCACCTTTTCAATCATAGGCTGCTCTACATGCTGGATAGGTGCAAAAACCAATTCTTCTTCTTGTCCTTTTTTTGTCAATAAAACTTTATTTCCAAATACAGAAAAACTGATCTTTCCTTCGGAGCCCAGAATTTCGCACTCCTCCTTCCTGTTTTCTGCTGAAACCGTAAAACACCAGGTTCCGTTAAAAACCACTCCGTTTTCAAATAAAATATGCCCGGCCACCAGATCATCCGCTTTGCTGATCAAAGACTGATTGACAGACACTCCCGATGATACCAAAGGATCACCAAAGAAGTAGATCATCAGATCGAGTTGATGAGGAGCAAGATCATGGAACAATCCCCCTCCTGAAATTTCCGGATTTAATCTCCAGTTGGTTTCTGAGGAAGCTATAATATCCGTGTTTTCAGGCTGCAGCATTTGCAATTGTACAAATCGTACATCGCCTATTTCCTTCTGCTCCAGCAGTTCTTTGATCTTCAAAAACATAGGCTGCGCCCTCCGGTAATGAGCCACACTCAATTTAACACCATATTGTTCGGAAGCCATCTTCATTCGTACAGCAGAGCTCGCATTGACGGTTACAGGTTTTTCTACATAAACAGGTTTACCAGCGGCCATACAGAGCAATGTATATTCTTCGTGCTGCAATGGAGGGGTGGCGATGTATATTGCATTTACTTCAGGATCATTGATGAGTTCATGTACATTGCTGTACCATTTCGGCACACCATGCCGAAGGGCATAATCTGCTGCTTTTACTGCATCCCTGCGCATTACGGCCACCAGAGATGAGTAGGGCACCTTATTAAAAGCCGGCCCGCTCTTCACTTCGGTTACATCACCGCAACCTATAATTCCCCATTTAATTTCCTGCATCTATTGTAATTCTCAATTGGTCTGGTAAAGCTAGTTTATTTTGCAAAAAAGATTCTAATATATTTTCACCAGCTTTGGAACTGATTTTGTTAGAAGAGCGACCAATGGCATCTATAATAATAACGCTTGGCATTTTTGTGCTAACCTTGTTCCTGATTCTTGTGAAGCCTAAAGGTTTACCTGAGGCCTGGGCTACTATAATAGGTGCCGCCCTTATGTTGCTTACCCAAAGGGAAACCATAGCACAAGCGCTACAAATTACTGCTCAAGGTGCAGATGTATTGCTGTTTCTATTGGCTTTAATGCTATTGTCAGATCTGCTGGACCGTTCTGGTTTCTTCGAATGGGCGGCCATCTGGGCAGCGCGGTGGGCCGCTGGAAATGGAAAACTACTTTACCGGAATGTCTTTATTCTGGGCGCCATTATCACGGCATTTCTATCGCTTGATACTACGGCGATCATCCTTACACCAATCGTTTTATCCTTTGTAAAGAGATTAAAACTTCCCGCTTTACCTTTTTTAATGGCCTGCGCTTTTATTGCGAATACGGGTTCACTACTCTTACCCGTTAGTAACCTGACTAACCTTCTTTTCCAGGGGCCGCTAAAATTTTCATTTGCAGCGTTCGCTTTACGGATGTTTCTGCCTCAAATTGCTGTCATTTTCTTAAACTATCATTTGTTCAAATGGTACTTTAGAAAAAATCTGCCGGAAAAATTTAATGTATTGAATTTGCCGGAACCTAAAAGTGTAATTAAGGATCTGCTTTATTTTAAGGGTGCAATTGTTGTATTAGCCAGTGTAACTATCGGTTATTTTATTGGTGCTTTAATTGGAATTGCGCCTTATATTATCGCGCTGACAGGCGCAGCGGCTTTATTGATTTGGAGTATATACAGAAAGCAGATCAGCAAGCAGGTCATCAATGGGATTTCCTGGTCACTATTTCCTTTTATTATAGGTCTTTTCATCGTTATACAGGGCGTACAAAATTTGGGTTTAACTAAATACGCTGCGCAGGGATTAATGTCACTCCAGCATATTCCCCTGTCATTGCAGATGCTAGGTGCTACATTTGGAGCAGGGATTGGGTCAAATATCATCAACAATATCCCCATGGCACTATTATCTATTTCCGTATTGAACATGGCACATTCACCAGAACTGGTCCAATATGCGGCATTGATTGGGTGTAATATTGGACCAAACTTAACCGTAGCTGGTTCTTTAGCCACTATGCTGGTGATCAGTTCAGCAAGGCAAAAAGGAATCAACATGAGTGCATACGATTTCTTCCGTGTTGGTTTATGGGCTACCCCATTGTTATTGATCACCGCAGTGACGATCCTTTATTTAACCAGCTTTCTCTTCTGAATCAGCCACATTTAAAATAACATAGATTTAGCTTTTACGTATTCCGACAACCTATACTAACTGAAATAAGCTGATTATTAAGTCTTATTGCCAAAAAATAAGAATAGACCTTGTTTATTTGGAAGACTCAAAAAATAGTGTATCCTTTGCTGTTAAAAACTCATCTTTTTTTTGTGAACTAAACCTATAGCCAAATGCCATCTGCACTTTCAGATCACGAACTTGTTCTGCTCCTAAAAGAAGGTCAGCATGCCGCATTCGAAGAACTATACAATCGATACTGGAAAAAGATCTTACACTTGGCCACCCAAAAAACAGGCGATATCATTGAGGCAGAGAATATCGTTCAGGATATCTTTGTTTCACTCTGGAAACGAAGAGAAAATCTCAGCATTAGCTCAAGTCTAAATAATTATCTGGTGGTATCAATTAAATACCGGGTTATTAAATGGCTGGACAAACAAAGGTCCCAGCGGCTTTATGAAGGAGAACAACTAGCTACTTATGACATATTGGATGATTCTACCCAACAATATCTGGAATTTCAGGAACTTCGCGATTGTTTAGAAAAAGTATTGGCCACACTCCCCGAAAAAAGTGTGATCATTTACAGAATGAACAGAGAAGCGGGAATGAGCCACCGGGAAATTGCCTTAGAACTCGGTATGAGCGAAAAGGCAATAAATTCGCATTTGGTTAGAACAAAAAAGGTATTGCGTGCTCATTTAAGCAGTTTCCTCGCCAGTTTTCTGCTTTAATTCGAGGCGACACCTTTTTGTAAATAATATTTTTGAAATAATTTGAATCATTTTCTCCTTTCAGGGTACTAGTATATAAAGGCCCTTAAAATGCAGGACAAAGAAAAGATCAGATTACAAGAACTAGCACACAAATATCTCAACGGAACGCTAACATCTGCTGAACAATTTGAGTTTGATCACTGGTTTGAACAAAGCCTTGATGAACCTATAACTATTCTATTCCATAAAAAGATCACAGAAAAAGCACATAAAGCAGAAATTTTTGCAAGCATACAGAAAGAATTAAAATTTACAGAACGGAAAACCTACCGTATTTGGCCTCGTGTCCTTGTCGCGGCATCTTTATTTTTATGTACTACAGTTGCTCTTCACTTCTATTTCAACAGATCTCCCCTTCCACTCCTCACTTTAAAGAGAAGTACGAAGCCAATACAACCAGGTGGAAATAAGGCTTATCTCACCCTTGCAAACGGAAGGCGTCTTGTCCTGACAGATGCGGGCAATGGTGCTTTAGCTAAAGAATCTGGCGTACAAATCAGTAAAACCGCAGATGGACAACTCATTTATACGATAGCAGAGGGTCAACAGAAAGAATCCGCGGAGGTTTACAACACCGTAGAAACACCAAGAGGCGGCCAGTATCAAATACGTTTACCAGACGGAACTCAGGTCTGGTTAAATTCTGCCTCAACTTTGAAGTATCCGGTTTGTTTTACTGCAAAAGCAACGCGTGAAGTTAAACTTCAGGGCGAGGCTTATTTCGAAGTAGCAAAAAATAAAAATGTACCATTCATTGTTGATGTACAAGACAAGCAGAAAGTAAAGGTTTTAGGCACCCATTTTAATATTAAGGCTTATATTGATGAACCCGCACTTGAAACTACCCTGCTTGAAGGATCTGTTGAAGTCTCCAATACTTTCCAGAAAAACACCTTAAAACCAGGACAGCAGGCATCCCTTCAGGACGATAAACGCTTCATTATTTCCGATAACATAGATTTAAATAGTGTAGTTGCCTGGAAAAACGGTCAAATCCTCTTTGCAGACCAGGATATCAAATCAATTATGCGCCAGGTCTCCCGCTGGTACGATATCGATGTGGAATACAGAGGTAATATACCTGAACGCTCCTTTAACGGCGGCTTTTCAAAAAACTCGAATCTCCAGGAAATATTAAAAATTCTGGAATTAAGCCATATTCATTTTAAAATAGAAGGCAGAAAACTCCTTGTAACCCCCTAATCTTAGAAAACTAACCAATTATGAACCTTAAATACATCAGCTATGAAACATTAACCGCATAGAAACATCTCCCGGTTAATAAAAAAACCGGCAATGCGACCAACATTGCCGGGCAATAAAAGTTAACCTTCCGTTCCCAACGGTAAATCTATTTCTAGATCATTTTTCCAGTTAACCAAATAACAAAAGTATGAATTTTTATACGCTATTTAAGCCTGCGTTCCAAAAACGCCAGGCTTCCTTTAAACTCATTCTGTTTATGAAGTGTGTGTTTTTTTTAATGACTGTATTTTGCCTGCAAGCCTCAGCCTCCGGCTATGCTCAGCAAATCAATTTTTCAGAGCGGAATATCTCTCTGAAAAAAATTTTTAGTGTAATTCAAAAACAAACCAAATATGTAATCTGGTATGAGAACAAAACTTTGGAAGGCACAAATCATTTAAATGTGTCGTTGCGTAACGCGACATTAATTGAAGCTTTGGATGCCTGTTTCAAAGACCAGCCTTTATCCTATACCATTGTTAACAATACAATAGTTGTTCAGCGAAAAAACAAAAACAATGAGATCCAGACAAATGAATTTTCTGTAAAAGGGATGGTTACTGACGAAAAGGGATTGGGGCTGCCGGGTGTGACCATAAAACTTAAAGGCAGCTCAACCACGGTCATTTCTTCCAATAATGGATCTTATTCCTTTACCGTTCCCGATGGCAATGGCATACTGGTATTTAGTTATATTGGCTACATCAGTCAGGAGGTGAGTATCAATGGAAAATCTACTATTAATGTTCAGCTAAAGCCAGCCAACAGTGATTTAAGTGAGGTTGTGGTGGTTGGTTATGGTACGCAAAAGAAACTGGATTTAACAGGCTCCATTGCAAGTGTTGGAAGTGAAAAATTAGACAGCCGGCCAATGACAAATCTGGGCGACGGTTTAAATGGCCTGGTACCAAACTTAAATGTAAATATTAATAATGGACAACCGGGAACGGGTGCCAGTTTTAACATCAGGAATTACACAACCATTGGCCAAAATTCGAGCTCAAGCCCTTTAGTTCTTGTTGACGGTGTGCAGCGTGACCCTAACCTGATCGACCCGAATGATGTCGAAAGCGTGACGGTTTTAAAAGATGCCGCTTCCGCAGCCATTTATGGTGGCAGAGCAGCTTATGGTGTAATTCTGATCACTACAAAAACGGGAAAAAAGGGTAAAACACAAGTCAGTTATTCTGGTTCGTACACGACCTCACGACCAACAAAAGTACTTTCCTCCATCAATTCGCAACAGTATATTGATATATTCAACAGTGCACAGAGAACGGGCTCAAAAAGTGGTGGTTATACTTCCTCAGAGCCCTTTACCAATCAGGATTCTCTGTTAATTGCAGCTTACTTCAGAGATCCTGCCAACAATCCCAATGCCTATATTGATCCGGGTAATCCAAAACGATACAGATATGTTGGGAATACCGACTGGGTAAAAGTCTTATATCCTGGATGGGCGCCACAGCAACAGCATTACCTGTCTGTTTCCGGTGGTGAAGGCAAAACCACCTATTCCGCAAACATGGGTTATTTTACGCAGGACGGTCTGGAAAAAGTTGCCAATCAGGTTTACAAACGCTATACACCAAGCTTAAAAGTGAATTCTGATGTAACCAAATGGCTGACTTTTAATTTAAGTATGTCCATGACACATACAGACAACAATAAAAGTGCAAGTACAAATGTAAATCAAGGTGGAGCATGGATTCCCGGCGACCTTCGTCCGGTAATGCCTGTTTATCATCCAGATGGAAATTACTCCGGTCAGGGCAATTATACCAACCCAATTGCTGTAATCAATCAAAATGGAAGGGATATTGACGCGCAAAATGATTTCTGGACTACGGGAAGAGTTATTTTGAAACCGGTAGACCATCTTACCATTACCTCAGATTATACATGGAACAATTATAATGAATCTGAAAAACAACATTTAATTCCCTTTAACGAATATGGTGTAAATGGTGCTTTTTTAGATGTTTTCCCCTATACAAACCCATCAAGAGTTTATGAATCCAGGCAAAACAACAACTATAACGCCTTTAATGCTTATGCTACCTATGAGAATACATTTGCAGAAAAACATTACTTTAAGGCCATGGCAGGGTATAACCAGGAATACCAGCACTATGTCTTGAGCAATGAGGGCGCAAACAATCTTATTGACAATATGCTCCCTGCCATCGGCGCCAATAATGACCCTAAACCAAGCGTAGGTGGAACTGAAACCCAATATGCATTAATTGGTTCTTTTTTCAGACTGAATTATGTTTACGATAAAAAATATCTTCTGGAAGTAAATGGCAGATATGACGGAACTTCACGTTTCCCTGCAGATCACCGCTATGCCTTTTCTCCGTCTGTTTCTGCAGGATGGAATATTTCTGAAGAATCCTTTATGGGAAGCACCAAAAACATCTTGAACGAATTAAAAATCAGGGCATCATATGGTCAACTTCCTAACCAGCAAGTGAGTACCGGAGTAATTACGTCTGCAGCTCAGTATCCATATATTGCAACACAACCGGGTGGCTCTGTGGGTTATTTGTTCAACAACCAGAAAGGTGTTACAGTGGGGGTTCCTTCTTTAATCAGCCCAGACCTTACCTGGGAAAAAGTACAAACAAAAAATATCGGTCTGGATTATGCTCTGTTTAACAACAAGCTGAGTGGGAGTTTCGATTACTTTATTACGGATACCAAGGATATGCTCGTTGCCGGGCAGCAATTGCCAGCTACACTTGGAACCGGTGCGCCTTTAAGGAACGCAGCAAATCTAAGAACACAGGGATGGGAGCTGAGTATGACCTGGAAAGACCGCGCTTTTAACAATCAGTTGTCCTATAACATGACATTAGGACTTTCGGACGCCTACAGTACCATCAAAAAATACGACTTAAACCCTATTATGAGTATCACTCAGAGTTACCCCGGTCAAAGACTTGGAGACATCTGGGGATTTGTGACAGAAGGTTTCTACAAAACAGATGCTGAAGCCGCTGCAGTTGACAACACTGCTCTTGCAGGTTACAAATGGCTTGCGGGAGACATCAGATATGCTGACTTGAATAACGATGGAAAGATCAGCAAAGGCAGCAGTACCTTATCAGACCCCGGTGATCAGAAGATTATAGGTAACAGGACCCCAAGATACAAATTTGGCTTTAACCTGGGCCTTGCTTACAAAAACTTTGATTTCACCACTTTTATTCAAGGTGTTTTAAAAGCTGATTTTATGCCTAATGATTATGCCTTTTATGCATTTCAGGGAAATGAATGGAATATTCCCTATCAGTATGCGACAGACTACTGGACCCCGCAAAATACCAACGCTTATTTTGCACGCCCCCGTTTTGCAGGATCTGGTAACCAACAGGCTCAAACCAAATATCTTCAAAATGCAGCTTATGCGAGGATAAAGCAACTGACTTTAGGGTATTCACTACCTACACCGCTCATTAATAAGTTAAACATCCAAAAAGTAAGATTTTATGTAACAGGAGCAAATCTGTTCACCATTACCTCACTGTTTAAAGCCTATGATCCAGAAATGGCAACCAATGGTTTTGGCTATCAAGTTTATCCGATCAATAAATCCGTTTCATTCGGCTTACAGGTTACATTATAAAAGAGTAGAAACTTAATTATAACAACATGAAAACTAAACAAATTATATATATACTCCTGTTTGCAGCAATTGCCTTTGCATCCTGCAAAAAAGATAGTTTCCTAAACCGGACCCCGCTAAGCGACATCAGTCCGCAGAATTTTTTCAAAAATGAGAATGATTTGCAGCTGTACTGCAATCAATACTATTCTCAGCTGCCGGTACAAACTTTTGTAAATGCAGATGACAACTCGGATGATAAAGCAAATGCCTCCTTAAATGTCTTTCTGGCCGGTACATATACCATTCCAAATACAGCACCAACTTCCCCTGACCTAACTCAGGTACAATGGAATTTTAGTTACATCAGAAGTTACAATTTCTTTCTGGCCAACTACGCCAAAGCAAATATCAGTGCCGACATCAAGAACATCTATGTAAGCGAGACCTTATTCTTCAGGGCTAATGATTTTTGGGGAAAAGTAAAATCATTTGGAGATGTTCCCTATATCAACATATATATATCTGATACTTCCAAAAGCGTTCTGTATGGCACAAGAATGCCACACAAACAGGTCATGGATTCTGTATTGAAAGATATCAATTTTGCGATTGATCATTTGCCGGTAAACGCAGCCGACGGACGTTTGAATAAATATGCTGCTCTTGCTCTTAAAGCCCGTATGTGTTTATGGGAAGGCACTTACAGAAAATACTTTGGCGTTGGTGATGAGTCCATATACCTTCAACAGGCAGCAGATGCTGCAGAACAGCTGATGAGCTCAGGAAAGTTTGGCATTTATACAACTGGAAATCCCGGTTCCGACTATTACAATCTCTTTATCCAGGATGAACTCAAGGGAAACACAGAAGCCATCATGCCAATGAGGTACATTACCACTATACTCATGAACAACTATGACCGGCAGCTCGGAGAAGCGGGAGATGGTTACAGCAAGAATTTTGCTAGATCTTTTCTGTGTAAAGATGGTTTGCCCACTTCAATTAGCCCCCTCTACAAAGGAGATGACACACCAGAAGATGAAGCAAGTAATCGTGACCCTCGTTATAAGCAGCAAATAGCAACAAGAGGTTTCGACTTTCTGAACGGAGACCTGATTACACTTCCTAGAATAGGCACATCGGTAACCTCTACAGGCTATCAGCCTATTAAAGGAAGATCGTCGAGTCTGGCTGCCTGGAATGCAGGGCAATCCACCTTAGATCTTTTCATTTTCAGATATGCTGAAATACTTTTAATTGAAGCAGAGGCCAAAGCGGAACTCGGTTTATGTACACAATCCGTACTGGACCAAACCATTAACAAGTTACGCGACAGAGTGGGCATGCCACATATGATGTTAGCCAACCTGGTAAAAGATCCGAAGTCAGATTTTCCAGGACTGCCTGTATTAATTGATGAAATCAGGCGGGAACGCAGAATAGAACTGGGCTCTGAAGGTTTTCGTTTTGATGACTTACACAGATGGCATGCCGGAAGCTTGATCAACAACTCCGAAACCACCTTAGGTATGAAACTCACCCCCGCACTTAAAGCGCAATATCCTGCCGGACAAGTAGGCAGCATTGTGGTAGACAACAACCATTACATACAAATATATCCCGGCATTACCAGGACCTGGAATGATAAATTGTACCTGTACCCAATACCAACACAGGAACTCACTTTAAATCCGAATTTAAAACAAAACCCCGGATGGTAGTTTTATTCTGCAAATATTAAATTTTAATGAAGGAGTCCTCTTTAAAAGGGCTCCTTTTTATCTTAAATTAGCAACCACAAACACAACAAATGAAATATCTGAAACACCTAAGCCTGCCTTTGCTGATCTGTACTTTATCGGCAAATGCCCAAACCAAGAACTTTGTCCAGATTCTGCCAACGGATACCGAAAAAGAGGTGATCCAAAAAGCCGCGAATGTAGTTCCCGCGCCAAGGCAGCTGCGCTGGCAAAACCTGGAACTCACTACTTTTTTCCATTTTGGCGTTAACACGATGAGCGGCCGGGAATGGGGAGATGGAAAAGAAGACATTTCTACATTTAACCCTGCAGAACTAGATGCAAAACAATGGGTAAAAACCGTTAAAGAAGCCGGTTTTAAACAAGTCATCATTACCGCTAAACACCATGATGGCTTTTGCCTCTGGCCAAGTAAATACACAGAACACTCCATTAAAAACACCCCTTATAAAGGCGGAAAAGGAGATATCGTAAAAGAAGTTGCAGAAGCATGTAAACTTTACAACGTAGGCTTTGGCGTTTATCTTTCTCCCTGGGATAGAAACAATGCAGACTATGGAGATACCGAGAAATACAACAAATACTTTATGGAGCAATTAACTGAATTGCTGAGTAACTACGGAAAAGTAGATGAAGTATGGTTTGATGGTGCCAACGGAGAAGGGCCAAACGGTAAAAAACCAGCCTATCATTTTGAAGACTGGTATCGTCTGATCCGTAAAATCCAGCCACAAGCCGTAATTGCAATATCCGGTCCCGATGTTCGCTGGGTAGGCACAGAATCAGGAAAAGGCCGTTTAACAGAATGGAGCGTCGTACCAATTGGTCAGCAAACCAATACCAGTACCGCACAAAATTCACAAAAAGATATTTCTTTTCCACCGCAGGGTGATATGACTGGAGATGATCTGGGTGGCAGGGACAAAATTATTAAGGCCAAAACGCTGGCCTGGTATCCAGCAGAGACGGATGTATCGATAAGACCAGGATGGTTCTACCATGCTGCTGAAGATTCAAAAGTTAAAACACCGGATGAACTGATGAATATTTATTTCACCTCTGTTGGCCGTAACAGTGTGCTTCTGCTCAACATCCCACCTAATAAGCAAGGCCTGATCAGCGAAAGCGACCAAAAAACCTTACAGGGATGGAAACACAAAATGGATGCAACTTTTAACCATAATCTACTGTCTGGAGCATCGGTTAAAAAAAATGGAATGACCTGGGAATATGATTTAAAACAAGTTAAAACCTTCGATGTACTCTCCCTCCAGGAAGACATCAGCAAAGGCCAGCGGGTGGAAAAATTTACAGCCGAATACTGGAACAATAACCAATGGGTAAAATTTGCAGAAGGAACTACAGTTGGTTATAAGCGATTGATCAAATTTGATGCAATTACCGCGACTAAAGTCCGCATTCGTATTGAGTCTTCCAGATTAACACCTCATATCTCCAATATTGGCCTTTACAAACTTGCTCAATAACCCGATGAACCTATTTTTAAAAAAAACAATCTTCTTTACCTGCATACTCCTATGCAGTATCTTAACTCAGGCACAGGAAAAATTATCTTTCAATAAAGGCTGGAAGTTCTATGAAGGAGATATTGCCTTTCCCGTTATCAAAGGACATGGTCAAAGTTACATGAATGCGAAAGCAGGCAGTGCATCTGGTGCAGCTGCACCAGGCTACGATGACCATAACTGGAGAATAGTGAATTTACCCCACGACTGGGCGATAGAAAACCCAAGTGATTCAACAGAGAATGTTTCACAGGGTTACAGGAAAAGAGGGTTTGGATGGTACAGAAGAAAGTTCAAATTAGATTCACTAGATCGCGGAAAGCACCTGGAACTACAATTTGAGGGTATTGCCACCTATGCCACCATCTGGATCAATGGCTCAGTTGTCCACAGAAACTGGTGCGGGTATACCTCTTCTTATATTGACATTACCCCTTTTGCCAAATACGGCGATGAGGTGAACACCATTGCCGTTCGCGTGGATGCAAACTCCATGGAAGGCTGGTGGTACGAAGGTGCAGGAATTTACAGAGATACCTGGCTCATTAAACGCTCACCAGTACATATCATTACTGATGGCGTATATGCCAACCCTGTTAAGCTGGCCAGTGGCCAGTGGGAAATCCCGGCAGAGATCAGTTTACAAAATACGGGTTCCAAACCCGTAACGGCTCAAGTGGAAGTTGGACTATATACGCCAGCAGGAAAATTGGTAGAGAAGAAAGAGCAATCTGTTACTGTAAATACCCTGGATACAAATTCTGTAACTCTTAAAATCCAGACCAGCAATCCAGCTTTATGGACACTTGAAAATCCAGCACTCTATCATGTCAGAACCATCGTAAAATTAAATGGCAGCATAACAGACTCCCTGAGTACTAAATGTGGGTTCAGAACATTAAAATTTGATGCAGATTCTGGCTTTTACCTCAATGGCAAACACGTAAAACTGAAAGGCGTATGTAACCACCTGGACCATGCGGGTTTAGGTGTAGCCGTACCAGATGCCATCCAGGAATTCAGGTTAAGAAAGCTGAAAGAAATGGGCGTAAATGCCTACAGATGCTCACACAACCCTCCTTCCGCGTCGTTTCTTGACCTTTGCGACCGCATGGGAATCATGGTGATGGATGAAAACAGAAACTTCAACTCTTCGCCGGAATATGTTAGGCAACTGCAATGGCTGGTGCGCAGGGACCGCAATCACCCAAGCATCATTTTATGGTCTGTTTTTAATGAAGAGCCGATGCAGGGAACAGAAATCGGCTATCAAATGGTTAGAAGAATGAGCCATGAGGTTAAAAAACTGGATTCTACCCGACCGGTAACCGCTGCCATGAACGGAGGATTATTTGACCCTGTAAACGTAAGCCAGGCCGTAGATGTAGTTGGCTTTAACTATCAAATCTGGGCTTATGACCGCTTTCATAAAGAAAACCCGACCATCCCTTTAACCAGTTCAGAAGACGTATCGGCCTTTATGACCCGGGGTGAATACACAACAAACAACAGTAAACATGTTTTTGACGGTTATGATACCCATGCCGCAGATTGGGGTGCAACCCATCGCAATGGCTGGAAAGCGATTGCGGAACGCCCCTATCTTGCAGGTGGTTTTGTATGGACAGGCTTCGACTATCACGGAGAACCAACGCCTCATGCCTGGCCAACTGTCAGTTCCTTCTTCGGTATTATGGATCTCTGCGGATTTCCAAAAGCAGCGTACTACATCCACCAGGCACAATGGCTGGAAGACAAAGACGTTATGCATCTGGTTCCCGACTGGAACTGGCCTGCCGATAGTATTGGCAAAAATATCAAAGTAATGGCCATCAGCAATGCAGAAACTGTAAAACTCTTTTTAAATGGCAAGTTGATTGGAGAACAAAATGCAGATAAATATGAAATGAACACCTGGGAAGTTCCCTATCAGCCAGGAAAACTAATGGCCATTGGTTATAAAAGAGGAAAAGAAATTTCGCGTTACGC
Source organism: Pedobacter nutrimenti (assembly GCF_032678445.1). Classification (GTDB taxonomy): domain Bacteria; phylum Bacteroidota; class Bacteroidia; order Sphingobacteriales; family Sphingobacteriaceae; genus Pedobacter; species Pedobacter nutrimenti_A. Next base: position 376,677 of record NZ_JAVTSQ010000001.1, on the reverse strand, counting down.
GGTTGAAACCACAGGTGCGCCGGTTCGTTTAGCACTAAACCCAGACCGTGCTTCAGTAAAAGGAAATGGTATTGACGCATTGCCCATCACTGTTGAAGCTCTGGATGCCAAGGGCAGAGCTGTTCCTCACGCCAACTTCAAGGTTAATTTCACCTTAAATGGCCCTGGCCGAATTGTTAGTGTAGGTAATGGGGATCCCAATTCGCACGAGCCGGAAAAAGGAAATGTTAGAAGCTTGTTCAATGGATTGGCGCAGGTTATTATTCAAACTGATGAAATCAGTGCAGATCAAACCATCACTATAACCGCTTCCGCAGAAGGGATGAAACCCGCTCGGCTGGTTATTCCGGTAAAACAAGCACCTGCCCTGTCTTATGTACCTGTCATTTCTTCCAATCAGCTTTTAGAAAAATGGCTGGTATCGGAAATGAGCATGAGTAAGCCCGATCCTAAAAAGGAAATTGCAGAAAATGACATGAACAGCTGGCAGCCCAGTACCACTGGAAAACTGCAAAAAATGACAGGTAAGTACGTGATGTATAGAAGCAATATCAAGCTTTCCAAGCGGCAAATACAACGCGGTTCCGAAATTTTGTTTAAACAGTTGACGGGCAAAGCGGAGATCTGGGCAAACGGAGAAAAGATCGGAGAGAAAACAAATGCTGAACCAGCTGATTTTAAAGTCGACCTTCCTAAGGATAAGGCTTACAGCTCTGTTACGGTATTGTTTCAATCTAACATCAATGAAAAAACAGGTTTTGGAGGTGTGGTAGAATTTAGATAAATCCCCTCTGCAATTTGCTATGAAAAATCCTGATGCGCTGCGGAAAGGCCTCAGAGATCTGTGCGCTCTTCGCGCACCTGATATCGTTAGCCTTGGAGCAGCGCATCAGGATTTTTCAGTTAATATTTCACAATCTTAAATTCTGTTCTTCTGTTCAATTGATGTTCAGCTTCAGAACATTTCACCCCCTTAGCACAACGGTTCAACAACTGGCTTTCACCATAACCCTTAGCTGAGATCCGGTTTTTATGAATACCCTGATCAATGATGTACTGCACTGCTGAGTTTGCCCTTCGCTGAGAAAGCCATTGGTTATACTGGTCATTCCCCCTACTGTCTGTATGAGATCCCAGCTCTATCCACATCGTTGGATTATCCTTCATGATCCGCACCAGTTTATCCAATTCTATCGCTGCATCAGGGCGAATGCCTGCCTGATCAAAATCATAATAAATATTCTCCAAACGGATCGCCTTATTCAAGGTTATCATTTCCAGATACAGGTCCTGTTTCAATACGGTTGAGGTTGTTAAACCGATTGTACTCACCGAAGCACTGTCACGCCTGAAATCGGTCTTCTCTGCCGTTAAACCATAACTAGAAGATTCGGCGAGATGGAACCCAAAACGCCCATCGACACCAGTTTGTACCTTAAGGTTTCCTCCGCCGGTTTTCTGCAGCGTCACCACCACCTCACCTAAAGGCTCAGCAGTCCCCTTTTTGTAGACCACACCTTCCAGCCTGAACGCCAGCATCTTTTGTCTGTGGTAACTGTAAATATCATCGCTACCCAAGCCATCCATCCGGTTAGAAGAAAAATACCCTTGATCTGCTGAAATGGGCAAGCAGGCGAAATCGTCTTGAGGAGAATTTAAAGGATAACCTGCATTCTCTACCACACCAAAATGATCACCGTCAGGTTTTGCCTTAAAAATATCCAGCCCTCCCATTCCTATACGGCCGTCACTGCTGAAATAAAAACCTCCCTGCTCATCAAAGGCGGGGCTGCGCTCATTTCCTCCAGTATTCAATTCACTCATATTAACTGGCAAAGCCCAGCCTCCTGAAGCTTCACGCCGGCTGTAGTAAAGATCAGTTCCACCCCGACCACCTGGCATATTGGACACAAAATAAAGCACCTGACCATCCTTACTCAAAAAGGGGTCGCCAACAGAATAAGCATTCACCTTATTATATTTGAAGGGAATGGGTTCGGTCCAGTTTCCCAGCGTATCTTTCTTTGCACTGTAGATTTCTATGTTCACTGTCTGGATCCGCTTATTGTCAAATTCTCCCTTTTTGGGAATCCGGGTCAATGTAAAATAAACCTCGTTTCCATCGGTACTAAAACTAGCGGAAGCCACATGATAATCAGTAGGTACGTGCAGGGGAAAAAGAGTAACCGTATCATCGCCCGTCTTCTGTTCATACAGGTTTAAATAGCCATTCCCAGTCCAGCCATATACCTTCCGATCGGGAACTTCAGAACCATCAAATTTCAAAAAAGGTTTCCCTTTTCTGAGCCCCTCTGACTCCACATTTCCACGGTCAGAACTAAAAACCAGGCCATTCTCATAAACCGCAGTTCCCCAGTCAGATGCCTTACTGTTCAACGTTTTCCGGTCGTCAATATTTATAGCTTTGGGATGTTTCATCCAGCTTGAAGCCGAATCACAACTGGCCAGCCAGCGCTCTTTTTGCTGGGCTGTGATTGCGGTGTTCAATGCGGCATATTTTACATATTGTTCCCGTGCTTCCTTGTATTTACTATTGTTCTGCAAGGCCTGTGCATAATTCAACACGTTTTCCGCTCTGCTCTCCGGCAATTTTACGGCTATTGCATACCAGCTTTCTGCTGCTTTGTAATTTCGCACTTGCTGATTGCAAAAGGCTAGTCGCTCTGCTGCATGTAAGCTTTCCTTTTTTTGATAGGCCTGCTCATAAAGGTCTATAGCTTTCTCATAATTATACAGTTCATAAGCAGCATCTGCTTCTTTGATCACATATTGCCCTTTTACAACGCCAGCATAACACAACAGAATTGCAACACAGCCAACAATCGATGCGTTTTTAAATAGAATAGACTTCATAGCCTTAAAAATATCTGGGTGTTAACATTCTTGTCTTTTTGGGCTTGAAATAATAGCCAACTGAGATCTCATGCGTTCCTCCGCTATACCCTTGCAAAGGCCCCACGGAAAAATCATAAGCATAACCAATGCGAAAGTTATCGGAAGCGAAAATTTCTATTGCCGCGACCACCGAATTTTGCATACTCAGGTCACGTTGCAGGTAACTCTTGTCATAGAGTTTTACGCCCATTCGGTAAGATCCACCCACCCATATCCGTTCTCCAAGGAGTAAAAAGGCATTCAGATCTAAACTGGTCGGGCCTGCCCGGTCATCCTTTAACAGAAAAGAGGGTTTTAACAGAAAATCTTCTGATAAAGGCACCAATGCACCAGCAGTTAAATAATAATGGGGTTTAGGCTGAGGAATAAAAGCATAACGGCTTATGTTCGTATATTGAGAGATCAGGTTATCAGCAGAGAACCCTGCATAAAAATGCTTGTCAGAATAATAAGCACCAACCCTCGCATCTGGCACAGTGGTACTCTGGTTGCCGGTAGGCTGGTCCGGTTCTGCTTCATTAGGATTTAGTTTCGCTCCGTCAATACCGAGCTGTACCGCACCCACCCCTAGACCGAAAGCCAGGCGGGCGCTGCCGTCTTCATTCATCCGGATCCGGTAAGCATAATTGACATAACCAGCCAGATTACTCTGTGCACCAAGCTGATCTTTGGAAATTTGCAAAGCCAGACCTACATTACCATCGTTAGCAATAGCATCCAAAGCCAATGACATGGTTTTAGGCCCTCCGGTAATTCCGGTCCACTGGCTCCTGTAAAAGGCATGAATGTTCAGCTGTTCTTTGTAGCCTGCGTAAGCAGGATTGATATAAATTCCGTTAAACATATACTGACTGAACTGGGCATCTTGTTGCGCCCGGGCAGCGTTCATAAAAAGTATCGTGAATATAAATAATAAGAGTCGTCTTTTCCCCATAAGTAATATAACCCTTTGAAGGTTGTGCCCAAAAGATATAAGCAGGTAAAAATAGTTTACCTGACAGCAATATCTTTATACTCACGTGTTCATTTTCTGTTCATTTTTATTAACTTTTAATTCCTGGTAAGTCGTAGTATAAACATACCTATACCGTAGGTGTCGTATATAATTAATGATGCCCTTTTCAGCATTCCGAATCTGCTGCAGATTTAACACAACAACAATAAGAAATAAACATTAAGTATAAAATATAATGTTTATTTTGTCTTTTCATTGCAGACATATATGATCGCTTATAATTTACTTTCTGACGAGGAACTTATGGTGCTTTTAAAAGCGGGCAACCACAGGGCCTACGAGGAAATTTATAAAAGATATTGGGGTATACTTTACAGGTATTCCAAGAAAATGCTACAAAATGAGGAGGAATCAAAAGATGTGATCCAGGATGTTTTTGTCATGATCTGGGCCAAATCATCCACTATTGATCTCCATACTTCTTTGTCTGCTTTTTTATACGCCAGTGTTCGAAACAGCATCTTAAGGTTATTTGAAAAAGGAAAGATCAAAGATCGCTATATGAATTCACTGGAAAAGTTCATAGATGAAGGCACCGATATTACAGATCACCTGGTCCGCAACCGGGAATTATCCAACCGCATAGAGAGTGAGATCTCCAAACTCCCACCTAAAATGAGAGAAGTATTTGAACTGAGCCGAAAAGTACACCTCTCTCAAAAAGAAATTGCTTGTAAGATGGAAATTTCTGATAAAACGGTAAAAAAACAAATGAACAATGCCATTAAAATACTCAAACTGAAATTGGGTGCCAGCATGACTATTCTGTTGTTTTTCCATTTTTTTAAACTTTTTTAAAATATTTTTCAATTTTCTCTACTACCTGGGTCCTTACAAATGCTCTTATGTAAAAACGCCCCAACTGGTAATATAGAATGAAGAATAAAAGAGCGAAAAAATTAATATCCAGATACCTGGAAGGCAAGGGCAATCCTAAAGATGCCTCTCTTGTAGAAAGCTGGTATTTGGAAGAGACCAAAGACAGGCCTGAGGATATTGATCCGCTTGATTACCCGGAGATGGAAAAAGTACTCTGGGAAAACATCAGCCAGCAGAACAGCATAAAATATCCTTTCAAAAAAACACTGTACTGGTCTGCCGCTGCAGCTGCCGTAATTGCAATATTGGGGGTTTCGTTATATTTCACAAAACCAACCACTTCAAGGGGTAATTTAACTGACTTTGCAAAAACAGATTTGCCTTCCGGTGGTAACAAGGCCATCCTGACTTTAGCCAATGGATCTAAAATTGTGCTTGAAGATGCGCTGAGGGGCACCATTGCAAAACAATCCGGAATATTGATCACCAAAACCGCAGACGGCCAATTGGTTTACACCCAACAAGCAAACTTAAGTGCAGCTGATGCAGGTAGTTCTGCTGCTTTAAATACCATTGAAACACCTAAAGGCGGCCAGTACCAGATCAACCTGCCCGATGGAACTAAGGTATGGCTAAATGCAGCTTCCAGTTTAAGCTACCCTGCCAGATTTAGCGGGCAGCAAAGAAGGGTTATTTTAAAGGGAGAAGCGTATTTCGAAGTGGCTAAGAACAAGAAAATGCCTTTTATTGTCAATAGTGAGCGACAAAATATTGAGGTGCTGGGCACACATTTCAATGTAAATGCCTACACCGACGAGCAAACCACTAAAACCACACTAGCTGAAGGCAGTGTAAAGGTGTCTTTAACCAATAATAGTGGAGATACTCAAATACTGGCTCCAGGCCAGCAGGCTGTTGTTGACCGGGAGATTAAAGTACGGTCGGTTGATGTAGAAGAGGCCTTAGCCTGGAAAGAAGGCATTTTTATGTTCAATAATGAGAACCTGGAGAGCATCTTGAGAAAAGTATCCCGCTGGTATAATGTAGATATTGAGTTTCAGCAAAACGAACTTCGAAAAAAATCTTTTAATGGTACAGTGTCCAGATTTGGGCGTGTATCGCAGATCTTAAAAACATTGGAATTAACCGAATCTGTTCACTTTAAAATAGAAGGGAGGAAAATTATCGTTTTAAAATGAACCAACCGCTTTGTTCCAAAAGAAAAAATCAGTGATGCCTCGGAACACCACTGATCTATGTTCGCAGTAAACTGCGTGCTGAGTATGGGCAAGCAAAATAAATTAGGATATACAATACTTAAACCCACAACAAACAATCAAATGTATAAAATTTATACGGGCTTTTTACATAGGGCAAGTACCTATATGGCCAAATTTTTACCAAAAACCGCATTAAAAAGGCAGTTGATAATGAACGTTAAACTTACTTCCCTGCTCATGCTTGCTTTCCTGGTCCAGGCCAGTGCCAGCATTCGTGCGCAGAATATCTCTTTAACAGGAAAAAACATCAGCATAAAATCCGTTTTTAAGGAAATCAGAAAGCAAACAGGGTACAATGTTCTCTGGGAACAGGATAAGCTTAAAACCAACCGGACCATCGATGCGAAATTTAAAAACACGCCTCTTAATGAGGTCATGGTAGCGTGTCTGGAAGGGCAAAATTTAAGCTTTTCAATTGAAGCCAATACCGTTGTCATTAAGCCATCTTCTACTTCTTTCTTTGAAAAACTGGTCAGGGTTTTTACAGATATAGAGGTTAAAGGAAAGGTTCTGGATGAAAAAGGAATGCCTATGCCCTATGTATCTATCCTGGTTAAAGGTACCAAAACCTGGTATAAATCAGACCAGAATGGAAATTTCAGCTTTAAGGTTCCTAATAATGATGCTGTACTCGTGCTTTCTTACATGGGTTATCAAACACAGGAGATATCTCTAAAAACATCCAATGAGCTGTCGGTTAAAATGGTTCCTGCACTTTCTGATTTGAATGAAGTGGTTGTGGTAGGTTACGGTACGCAAAAAAAGGCGAATTTAACAGGTGCAGTAGATGCGATCACGGCTAAACAACTAAATGACCGGCCTATTGCCAATTTAGGTCAGGGCTTACAGGGATTGATCCCTAACCTGAACATTTCGATTGCCAATGGAGCGCCCAATACCGCACCAGAATTCAATATCCGTGGTTTTACTTCCATTAATGGCGGCAAGCCTTTAATCCTGGTAGACAATATTCCCTACTCTTCTTCTGAACTTCTATCGTTAAACACTTCCGACATTGAAAGCGTTTCCGTTTTGAAAGATGCGGCCTCCGCAGCAATCTATGGGGCAAGGGCTGCTTTTGGTGTTGTGCTGATTACGACCAAATCTGCTAAAAGCGACAAACTCAATGTGAGCTTTAATGCCTATACTGCCATTCGGACCGTTGGGAAACTGCCAGACCTGGTTACTGATCCTTATACGGTATTACAAATGAAGAACCAGGCGGCCTATCCATTGTACAATCCAGCCTATAGCCCGGCTTTGGTCGAAGCTGCACGTTTGCGCTCCTTAGATATGTCCTTACCAAGCGTTATCATCGATCCAAATGATCCAAATAAATGGTTCTATATTGGAAATACAAACTGGATTAAAGAGGCCTATAACAATTCAGCCCCTACTTATAATGCCGACCTCACACTCTCGAAAAAAACTGATCAGTTAAGTTATTATTTATCTGCAGGTTATTACAATCAGCAAGGCCTGGTAAAAAATGCCAATGAGAAGAATAACCGATATAACATGCGGGCTAAAGTAGATTTAAATGTGACCAAATGGCTTACCTTATCTAACAATACAGTACTTAGCCAGGGCGGTTATGAAACCCCTACTATTGTAAATGGTGGAAGTTATTTTCAACAAATCAATCGCTCCAATGTTATTGACGTACCTAGAAATCCGGATGGATCCTGGACTTCACAAGGTGCCAGTGTATTGGGCGCAGCACAGGAAGGAGGAAGAATAAATGTCAACAGCCATACCCTACAAACCACTTTCTCTTTCAATACCTCTTTGATTAAAGATGTTTGGAGTTTAAAAGGGGATGCGACTTTCCGCAGAATCGACACACTTGCCAAATCTTATGAAATTCCCGTAGCCTATAAAACAGGGCCAAATTTATCGCCTCCTTTAACCTCTACGACCAGTGCCAAAGATCAAAACACAAACATTAAGTACGATGTAGTCAACGTCTATACAGATGCACATAAAAAATTGGGCAACCATTTTATTTCCGGACTGGTGGGTTATAACCAGGAGCATTCCATCAATACGTATTTCCAGGCCGATCGTAAACAACTGATCTCTACCAATATTCCGTCAATCAACCTCGCAACGGGCGATCAAACTACGACAGAAAACATTAGAGAATGGGCAGTTCAGGGACTTTTCTACCGCTTAAACTACAATTATAAAGAGAAATACTTGCTGGAGTTTAATGGCCGTTATGATGGTTCATCCAGGTTTGCTGCTGGCCGGAGATGGGTATTTGTTCCTTCCGCTTCTGCTGGATGGATCGTTTCTGAAGAGCGCTTCTTTGAATCTGTAAAGAAAGCCCTGCACATGGACCAGTTTAAAATCAGAGGTTCTTATGGGATACTTGGAAATCAATCTTCGGTCAATGAATATGATTACCTGTCCATATTGAAAAGTGCCAAAGGCGGACAGATCCTGGGCGGTAAACAGGGAACCTATGTAAACCCTCCGGCGCCGATCTCAGATGATTTTACCTGGGAAAAAGTATCTACAGTGAATGTGGGGGCTGACCTGAGCTTTTTAAACAACAAGTTGGAACTGAGTCTGGATAAATACACCCGATACACAAAAAACATGCTGGTTCCAGGAAAACCATTGCCAGGGGTTTTCGGTGCTACTTCACCAACAACTAATGCCGCAGATCTAAAAACAAATGGCTGGGAACTGAAACTGAGCTGGAAAGATGATGTTCCAATAGCCGGTTCTCCGTTGAGCTATAATGTCACTCTTGCCTTAAGTGATAGTAAAACATTCATTACCCGCTTTGATAATCCAACAAACTCCCTGACCAACTATTATAAAGGCATGGAAATTGGCGAGATCTGGGGTTTACAAACAGAAGGTTTTTTCCAGAACGCAGCCGACTTAAAAAATCACGCTGATCAGACTGCTGTTGGTGAAGACGACAACAACTACCGCTATTATGTAGGTGACATTAAATTTAAAGACCGCAATAACGACGGAAAGGTTGATTTTGGAAACAATACCGTTGATAAACCCGGAGACCAGACCAAAATCGGAAACAATGCCATTCACTTACCTTACAGCATCGATCTTTCCGCTGCATGGAAAGGATTTGATGTGCGCGTATTTTTGCAGGGCGTAGCCAAAAGAGACTGGTACCCAGGAAATTCCAACATCTATTTCTGGGGAATTTATGCCCAGCCATGGACAAATGTCACCGTTCAGAACATGGATCACTGGACACCAGAAACCCCTAACGCCTATTTTCCAAGAGTAAAAGCCTATGCCGCTGAAGATGCGGGAATGGAACTTGGTATTCCAAATGACAAATACCTGCAAAACGCAGCCTATTTAAGGGTTAAAAATATAACGCTGGGCTATACACTTCCAAAAAGTATTCTAAACAGATTAAAACTGGCCAATGTTCACTTCTATGTAAGTGGTGAAAACCTTTTTGAATACACTAAACTCAAAGTGAAATTAGATCCGGAAGGTCTTAACGGGAATATCTACCCCTTCCAGCGCACCTATTCATTTGGTATGAACGTTAACTTTTAAGCATCATGAAAACAAGATACTACCATACTTTTTTGATGGCATTTTTTGCAGCTGTTCTCTTTGCCGGCTGCAAGAAAGATTTTCTGGAAAGACTTCCTCAAACTGCCATTACCTCCACAGATTTTTTTAAGACTGTTGCCGATATGGAAACCTATAGCAATGGTTTTTACGAGATGAGTGGAAACACTTCATTTGGACCCGGTACAAGTGATGTCTTTTCAGACAATATTTCAGTCTACCTTGGCGGAAGCGAGGTGGACAATATGATCCGGGGCAATATCAGTGCCTCAAATGTCTCTTCCGATTCCTGGAAGTGGGATAATCTGCGCCGGATCAACTATATGCTGAACAATCTCCAAAATGTAAAAGGAGATCAGGTCTCTATTGATCATTTTAAAGGCATTGCCCGCTTTTACAGAGCTGTATTTTATTTCCAGATGATGAAACGCTTTGGTGATGTGCCCTTTTACAATACAGTATTGGGTGCAACTGACGATGCCGCATTGTATAAACCCAAAGACCCACGCAGCCTGGTTGCAGATTCAGTTCGTGCGGATTTCGAATTTGCAGCAGCACATGTGAAAGCCGATGGCTCTGCCACCAGAATTACCAAATGGGCGTCCCTGTCTATGCTGGCCAGATTCTGCCTGTTTGAAGGTACCTTCCGGAAATACCATGACGAACTGAACCTTCAAAGTACAGCAAACTCTTTTCTGGAGAGAGCGGTTTCAGCCTCTCAGGAGGTTATGGCTGCCGGTTTTAGCATTTATAATACCGGTAAGAAAGCAGAAGATTACCAAAAATTATTTACCAGTACAGATCTGAGTTCCAACAAAGAAATGATCTTTTACCAGGACTACGATCAGGCCTTAAACCGTTCCAACAGTACACACTATGTTTTTGACTGGCAATGGTCTCTGAGCAAATCACTGGCAGATACCTATCTGATGCTCGATGGTACACCTTTTACATCCAGCCCTGGTTACAGTACAAAACCATATGTACAAATGTTCAGCAACAGAGACCCAAGAATGGCCACAACCATTATGCCTCCTGGGTTTTCTACAGTTATAGGAGGTATTCCCAATAAAACCAGGCCAACTTTTGGAGGTTATCCGCAAATCAAATTCTATGCACTTGACCCTTCTACCAAAGTCTATACAGAATTTACAGATCTGCCGGTAATCCGCTATGCGGAAGTACTGCTGATCAATGCAGAAGCAAAAACAGAACTCAATACCTTAACTCAGTCAGATCTGGATAAAACTGTTAATTTATTAAGAAGCCGTGTAGGGATGCCTGCACTGAATATGACTACGGCAAATGCACAACCCGATCCTGTATTGGTTGCCATGTATCCTTTAACCACTGGAGCCAATCAAGGCGTATTGCTGGAAATCAGACGGGAGCGCAATGTTGAACTGGCTTGTGAAGGCTTCAGGTTTGACGACCTTTTAAGATGGAAAGCGGGTAAATTACTGGCTAAGCCTACCCAAGGTATGTATGTTCCAGCTTTAGGCGCCTATGATGTAACTGGCGATGGTGTAGAAGATATTGCCATCTTGAATTCACCATCAGAAACCGGTCCTATCTCCTCCCTTCCAGAGTCAGTGCGTTCAAAACTGGTTCTGTATTACCTGAACAGCAATAGTTTCTATTTAAGTGAGGGAACCAAAGGATTTGTCATGTTTCCGCAAGACATCAGTTCCCCGCGTTCATTTATAGAGCCTAAATATTACTATTTTCCAATACCGTTGCAACAGATTGTTCTTAATCCAAAATTAACGCAACCTACGGGCTGGCAATAATACGGACCTATATGAAAAGAAGAAGTTTAATTAAAGCAATTCCCCTGGCCACCTTAGCGCTGGCCCTGGGGGAAATTGGCCAGGCGGTAGCCGGTCCCGTATCTGAGAAACCTTCAAAAAAGAAACTGGTGCTCACGGTGGCGCATATCACAGATGTACACATACGCAATTTTCAAGATGCTCCCGAGAAATTTAAACGTTATCTTAGGGATATTAAGAAATTGAAGATTGACTTTTTTCTGAATGGTGGCGACAGCATTCATGCTGCCGATTATGACAACATCAAACGAGAATCCGTTGTGGAACAATGGGGTGTTTGGGACAAATGCCTGCAAGAAATTTCAGACTATGAAGTCCACAGTTGTATTGGTAATCACGATACCTGGTGGGCAGCTCCATCTAAGGAAGATGAAATGTATGGAAAAGATTACGTGGTCAAAAGACTAAAAATACCTAATCGCTATTATAGTTTTTCAAAAAAAGGCTGGCATTTTATCATTCTAGATGGTAATAATAAGAACATTACACTGGATCAGGAACAATACAGTTGGCTGGAGAAAGAGCTGGAACAACTTCCTGCTAATACACCAGTATTGTTGATGTCACATTACCCGATCTTAACGGTAACCAATACCTGGGAAGGTGGCCAGCATGGTGATCACAAAGAACTTAAACAGTTGTTTTATAAATACAAGGATAAGGTCAAAGTCTGCTTGAGCGGCCATCAACATTTACTGGACCGCGCCTGGTACAATGATGTTCAATATTTCTGTAATGGAGCAATGAGTGGCTTTTGGTGGGATAAGGGAGATGCAAAATCAGCCCAGCCTTATTACTATCAGCAAACACCTCCAGGTTATGCCATCCTTAAACTCTATGACGATGGCTCTTTAGAGAACGAATACATCTCTACAATATAATGAAAAACGCATCTGTTAACAGGTGCGTTTTTTTATTATTTCTTATCTTGTTAAACATTCTATTCAAAATCCTATGAAACCTACAGCTTTAACTGCAATTTTATTCATTGTACTGCTCGGTACCGCCTGCAATGAGAATAAAGAATATGCCTACAATGAATTTGTTACTGATCTTTTTGTACGCGAAATGAATCAGGTAGACGGGGCTCAAAAAACCTTCAGTGATTCTACCCTTATCTTTTCCTCTGACCCTTCCACTTCGATTCGTTTAGGGGCCATAGCTGGTAATATTGCCAATGGCGCAAAAAGCAACCTCGTTTCTCTGGATGTGATGAAAAGCAGCAATAAAGATGCGGCAGAATTCCGCAATGCAGTCGCGGTTTATTTTAAAAGTATAGAACAATATGGCAAATCTGCAGGTGAACTTATTGACGAAAAGAATATCGAAAAAAGACACACTTTATATAAAGCTTTAGATATTCAATATCAAACCCTGAACAGGATGCCCGACAGTGTTTTACTGGTACAGAAACAGTATCTGAAAAAAGCAGGTTTAAACCCTAAAGAATGATTAAACCGTCATTTTCCGTAAATACGGATATTCAATGCAAAGACAGTTATTAATGACTATCTTTGATAGGGTCTCTTCCCCTTTCTCATCCTTCTCTTTACTGGAGATCCTCATCCAATGGCAAAAATTGACAATAAACAATATATCATTGCCATTGGCGCATCCGCTGGTGGCCTTGAGGCCATATCCGATTTTTTTGATCACACCCCTTTAGATGCGGTATCTTATATTCTGATCCAACACCTTTCTTCTGATTTTAAAAGCCATATGGCTCAGATCCTTAAATCTCATAGTAAGTTACGGATCATTGAGGTGACCGATCAAACTCCAGTCGAAGCCAACAAAGTTTATCTGATTCCCAGTAACAGTTATATGTCCATCAAAAGGGGGAGATTGATTCTATCGGATAAAAAAGATAAACACCCGCCGCATCTAACCATTGACCATTTTTTTTCCTCATTGGCAGAAGAGCGCGGGAGAAAAGCTATAGGGATTATTTTATCAGGTACAGGTCATGATGGGTCCAAAGGTATTGAAGCGATTAAAAAATCCGGAGGGATGATCATCGTACAGGATCCAGAGACTGCTGCCTTCAAAGAAATGCCTTTTTCTGCTCTGCAAACAGGTTGCGCCGATTTTGTTCTTTCGCCTCAACACATGCCTAAGGTTATTGAAGATTATGTAAAAGAGATCCAGCTTCCCAGGCCGAATGAAAACCTATTCTTTCAAAAAACAGATGTAAACACAAAAATGAATTCTAACAAAAAGAGTATGCCTTCTTCGACCAGGTTAGTAAAAGCAGATGACCTGAACAGCGCAATTTTGGAGGAATCTGGCTTTAGTGGTGTTTGTACTGATGAAGATTTAATGGTTACCCATTCCTTTGGAGATACCACAAGATATTTAAAGAATGAAAATTTCAATTTTAATTTAAATGACTTAATACCAGACGATGTATTGGTTGTTTTTAAAGCCGCAGCATACAAAGCATTGAAATGGAACCAAAGAGTTGTTCTCAATGGTTTAAAATTTCAGGAGACGGTTTTTGTTAATATAGTAATCAAGCCGTTTTCCATCGATAAGCCGGAGGATAAATTACTACTGATCTTATTCTTTGAAAATAAGATCAGATCAAAAGATCTTGATGTGATCGCAACTGCCGATTTTAGTCTTTTGGCCCAAGACCATTTGAGAAGTCTGGAACGGGAACTGGCGGAAGCCAGAGCATTAATGGAGGCCGCTAATGAAAGATCCATATCCTACGATGAAAAAATGCAATTATTTAACGAGGAGCAGCAATCGGCAAATGAAGAATTGCAATCAGCAAATGAAGAATTGCAATCTGTAAATGAAGAATTACACACCATTAATAAAGAATACCAGGCAACCAATACGCAATTAACGGAATTGAATGACGACCTGAACAATTATTTCCGAAGTAACCTCAATGGACAATTATTCGTCGATCAGAACCTTTTGTTAAAAAAATACTCTCCCGGTGCAGTAAAACATATTAACATTCGGGAAAGTGATATTGGCCGTCCATTAAGTAATATCACCACCAACATAAAATTAGAAACACTGGTTGATGATATTAAACAAGTTATGTTGGATGAACGGACCATTACAAGGGAAGCTGAAGCATCGAATGGAAAAATATACCAGGTGATGACCATGCCTTATATCCGAAAAAACAGCTCTCAACCGGATGGTGCAGTCATTAGCTTTTATGATGTGACTGAACTCAAAAAGATATCACAGGAGCTGGACATGACCAACAAAAAGCTACTCAGGACGAATGACGAAATTACACTCGTAAACACGCAATTACATGATCGTAATGAACAACTGAATAATTCTAAAAAATACATTGAAGAAATATTCAACACCATACATGACCCACTGGTCATTCTGGACAAAGATCTTAAAGTAATCCGGGCAACAGATGGTTTCTATCAGACCTTCAAAGTAACTAAAGAAGAAACAGAAGGAAATTTTCTGTATCTCCTGGGGAACGGACAATGGAACATACCAGTTCTGCGGCAGCAATTAGAGCATATACTACCTGAACAAGGCTTTTTTAAGGCTTTTGAAGTGAATCATGTATTCAATACTATTGGTCATAAGATTATGCTGCTCACAGCAAGACAATTTGATACCCATACGTATGAAACATTGACATTACTTGCTATTCATGATTTAACGGATAAACGCAAAGTGGAGGAAGGTCTTGCCGAAGCGGAACGTTTACTTGCAGAAAGTAAAGAACGACTGCACTTTGCCATAGAATCTGCAGGAATTGGTTCCTGGGATCTAAATGTATTTACAAAAGAATTGATCTGGGATAACCGCTGTAAGGAATTATATGGACTATACCCTAAAGATGCAATTGACTTTGATATCTTTCTAAGCCTGATTCATCCCGACGACCGTGAATTGACTACCGAAGCAGTTAATAAGGCATTAAGCGGTATAAATAATGGGGAGTTTAATATTGAATACCGTTCTATCGGGCATCATGATCAAAAAATTCGCTGGATAAAATCCAAAGGTAAGGCCTATCTCAATGAAGGAAACAAAGCTACCCGTTTTATTGGCACTGTCCTGGATATCTCTATGGAGAAATCTTTGGAACGGAGTACCCGGGAATTATTGTTGAAAAAGGATGAGTTTATCAGTATCGCCAGTCATGAATTAAAAACCCCAATTACAAGTCTTAAAGCATCTTTACAGCTCATGAACCGCATGAGAGACAATCCTTCTCAACCTATATTTTCAAGACTCCTGGATCAGTCCACAAAAAGTATGGAAAAGATCACCAGTCTGATTGACGACCTTCTTAACGTATCCCGGATGAGCGAAGGACAATTGACCCTGAATAAGACCACTTTTACCGTGATCAATATGCTCAATCAATGTTGTAGTCATATCAGGGAAGAAGGTCGGTATACGCTTATTGTACAAGGCGATGTGCACCTGCAGATTAATGCCGACGAACATCGAATTGAGCAGGTTATCGTTAATTTTGTAAATAATGCCGTTAAATATGCCCCGGATTCTAAGTCTATTTATCTAAAGGTAGAAAAAGACCGTAATCTGGCAATAATTTCCGTAAGAGACACTGGACCAGGCATCCCTGAAGACAAATTACCCCATCTCTTTGATCGTTATTATCGGGCAGATTACACAGAAAAACAATATTCCGGCCTCGGATTAGGACTTTACATCTGTTCAGAAATTATTAAGCGCCATGGTGGAAATATCGGTGTAGACAGTGCTCCAGGAAAGGGAACTACATTTTGGTTTACCCTCCCGTTTATAGACTAGCTGTATTGCCATTTCTGACCTGAACGCTTAATGAGGTTTTTAATAATATCCCGGCGTCCAACGATGGTATTATATTTCTCTATAATATCATCCATCAATTCGTAATCTTCTTTGTTGATCAATAGAACATCCTTGCTTCCCTCATCCCTTTCAAATGCTCCGTTATAATCCGTTCCTCTGGTGTATTGGCTATATTTCTTAAAAAGCACATTGGTCAGCATCTCTGCTACACCGGCCAGTTTACTATAGTAACTCTCCCTTTCTTCCGAACCACAATTCAACAAGAATGGTTCAATTCCCTCTTTAATAAAACAATTATACAGCTTTACAGACCCTCTGAGAACTGATATTCTAAATAAAAAGTTTTCTGATTCTCTTAAAGTGGCCAGATTTGAACACTTACGGATCAGCATTTCCATCATTCTTACCGTATTATTTTCCGAAAAAGTATTGTAATTGCTATATAAGATCATTGCAAGCGTTTTACTCGCTTCATCTTCCGTTTCCATACTTAAGTAAAGATCGAATAATCTATCCAGTTCCACTAAGTCAGCATATGCAACCGCCTCTTCAATTTCAATCAAGATTTCTTCTTTGCCCATTTTTATAAATAAGATTATTACTGATTTTAAACCTAGGGAACCACAGTACACTGCATGGCAGCCTTAAACAAAGAAGATTTTTTCATGTCTTGAGCGCAATTAGAAAATCTGTTCGTACCAACAGGGCAATGTTCAATAAATGTCATCCCAAATTTTGTTAATTTATTTAACAAAAGCAACTTATATAAAAAATAATTAAACCTAAACAAAAAACAAATTTATCGTTTAGACATTAAATAAATATTTTACATAAAAAAAATCATCTATTTACGTAAATCCTTAAACAAAATGCTCTTTCAGCCATTGTTCAATTTTACGCACGGTATTTTCGTAAAACACCCGATAAGTTTTTTCTGTAACGTAACCAATATGAGGCGTAGCAAGAACCTGGTCTAGTTTTCTCAAGATATGATTTTCAGGTAAAGGTTCTTTGTCAAACACATCAAGTGCAGCGCCGGCAATACGTTTGTTTTGCAAGGTGTCGATCAGCGCTGCTTCATCAATTAACGGACCTCGTGAAGTATTAATTAAATAGGCTTCCTTTTTCATCAAAGCCAATTCCTGTGCCCCCACAATTCCCCTTGAGCGTTCGCTCAGTACCAGGTGAATGCTTACAAAATCCGCTGTTCTGAAAAGTTCGGCTTTGCTCACGAGCTTTACTCCTGCTTCTGCAGCCTTTTCTGTAGTTAAATTTTGGCTCCAGGCCACCACATCCATATCAAAGGCCTGAGCAAATTTGGCCATTTTTTGCCCTATACGCCCTAATCCCACCAAGCCAAGGGTTTTTCCAGACAAATCCGTTCCAACAGTGGATTGCCATTTGCCGGATCTAAAATTTTCATTTTCGACAATAACATTTCTAGCCATCGCCATCAGCAGAGCCCAGGTCAGTTCCGGTGCACCACTTTCCACGTAATCTGTATGCCGAAGTTCAATTCCGAATTCTTCACAAGCCTTGACATCTATTGAGGCATTGCGCCTTCCTGTAGATACAATTAGTTTCAGATGATGGAGTTTTGACAGAACAGATTTGTTCAATGGCGTTCGCTCTCTCATTACACAAAGTACCTGAAAAGGCAAAAGCCGTTCTACTATGGCTTCCTCCTTTTCAAGATGATCACTAAACACCACTACATCTGCAAGCTGCTGTACCACTGTCCAGTCTGCCGTTTGTAAAGCCACCTTCTGGTAGTCATCAAGAACTGCAATTTGAATTGTTTTATTCATTCGAGTATAATTATTAACGCTGGTAAATATACAATTGTAATTGCAGGAGTGCATATCCAGGATCATTCCCTCTTCAATTGGTCCTAAAATAAATTCATTATAAACCAAAATTCATTGTAACAAAAATATAACAAAAGCATCAAAGAGCAGTTAGGTTAATATTATGAAACACATACTTCAGCATGCTTTAAAAGCGATGTTTACAACATCTATTCTCGTTCTTCCGGTCACTTTATCTGTAATGTTCCTGTATATGAAGCTCATGGATGTAATGCAACAGCAGTGGAGTTTTGATATGCAGTTAAATTATCTTGATTTAGCGGTACTTCTTTCAAGTCTCTTTTTTGCATTTCTCCTTTCTGCTAAAAACATTCCAAAATCCAATGGAAATGATTATCGCAAAAATACGATTATTTGTACCGCCACACTACTGTCTGCATTAGTATTCTCTATATATCTCTTCCTCTCCGGAAATTTCAGAAGACAGGGTTTTGATGAATTGATGATCAGCTATGCCCCTACTTATCTTGTCTCTGTGCTTTGCATGAAATATTACAAACTTAGTGCAGAAAACGAATGTACCTTCAGATTTCTTCAAAAAAAAGCGTGATTTAACGTAACAAAAGTTCTACTTGTGTAAGCTTCCCAAAAGAGTAGATTTGTATTAACCTAACCAAATCTTCCTGATGATTAAATCCATTTCAGCTTGCATCATTCTGCTTGCATTTTCTTTCCAATTGTCTTTTGCCCAGCTTTCTAAGATCGTTTTAATTCATCCGAAACGTCTTCAATCTGTCAAAGAAGCTTATAAAAAAGGAGATCAAAAAGTAACGGATGAAGTACAACAAATTATCCATAAAGCAGATGGCTTCCTCGCTATAAAACCAAAATCTGTAATGGATAAATCATTTACACCACCAAGTGGATCAAAACACGACTATATGAGCCTGGCTCCTTATTTTTGGCCAGACCCTTCTAAACCCGATGGACTTCCTTATATCAGAAAGGATGGACAAAGGAATCCGGAGATCAAAGAAATAACGGATGGTACGAATATGAAGAACGTGTCTAATATGTGCCAGTTTCTTTCCCTTGCCTATTTTTTTAGTGGCCAGGATAAATATGCAGCAAAAGCAAAAGAATTGCTAAGCATCTGGTTTCTTAATCCCGAAACCAAGATGAACCCTAATCTTAATTATGCTCAGGCCATCAAAGGCGTAAACGATGGCAGAGGTATAGGAATTATAGAGACCCGATCTCTAGCCGACCTGGCCGACTGGATGCAGATTATGACAACTTCAAAAAGTTTTACACCAACCGATTTAGAACAGATCAAAGATTGGTATAAACAATACCTGCACTGGATGCTGACGAGTAAAAACGGGAACGACGAGCATAACGCAAAAAATAACCATGGCACCATTTACGATATGCAAACAGCTTCTTTTGCGCTATTTACAGGCGATAAAGAAAAGGCAAAGCAAATTTTAGCTGCAAGCCTGAAAAGATTATCTATTCAACTGGAACCCGATGGCCAGCAACCTTTGGAGCTGGAAAGAACAAACGCCTATGGCTACAGCACGCTAAATCTAAGCAACTGGTTTAATATCGCCCTGCTTGGAGAACAGGTAGGCCTCGATGTCTGGACTTATAAAACTCCAAATGGCGCAAATTTACAAAAAGCATTGGACTGGTTGATCCCCTATACGCTGGAGGATAAAAAGAAAGAACATCAGCAAATTAGCCCTTACGATAAAACGGAAATGTACAAAATACTCATTTTGGCAGGTATGCATTATAAAGACAATACTTATCTTAAAAAGGCCAACTCCATTCAGGAAAATGAAGAGACCCGTCTGATTGATTTATTGTATTAATTACAGAAAACACTAAATTGGAGGCAAATTGCTTCTGATGGAACTGAATGATGTAAAAATAGCCTTAAAAAAACCTATTTTTCCGGTATCTCCTGCCTTACAAAAATACCTCAGGACTTACCAGCGGGAATCCAGGCTTCCCATCACCTATACTGATTTGCTGCAGTTTGATGAATCTTTTCCGATCATGGATAAATATGGAAAAGATTCTCTGTGGGAAGGGCCTATTTATGCCAATGACCGTATAGAGGAGCTTCACAATGGTCTAAAAGTTATTTATGCCAATTTAAAAGCTTCAGGTAACCTCAGAATTGTCCAGCATAAATACATTGACAAAATAGAGTATTGTACCTTTGGCAATACCCATCCGTTCAGGATCAGGATTGTAAACCGTTTAAATGATGTTTATGACTATTTTTATGTAAAAAGAGCAGATGCTTCCAGAATTTATGGCCTGGAAATGGAGGAAATCTTATCCCCAAATCAGGTAAATTATTTAGTAGACCGGGAAACCCTGATTGAAGAACACATTGCAGGTATCCCAGGAGATGTTTTCGCAAAAAACTACTTACACAATCCGGAATATAATCCTACCCGTATAGCTAAAGAATTTGTAAAATTTAATGAACGCTGCTTGGTGATGCTCCTTGGCGATATGCGGGCCTATAACTTCGTCGTTCAGATCACTCCAGACTTTGACGATATCCAATTCCGGATCCGTGCAATTGATTTTGATCAGCAGTTTTATGAAGGCAACATCAAAGTCTATCTACCCCAGTTTTTCAAGGAGAACTTTCCTTATGTAAAAATGTGTATGGAGCAATTGACCGATAAAACCTATCTTCAATATCAACAGGAAGAGAAATCCTCTATTCTGCATCGGGTTCGCAGCGAAAGGCACAGATTAACAGACCTCAGAGACGTATCCAATACAGAGGTACTCACCTCAGCAGAAAATATAGAAACCTTAAAAAATGGAATGGCGGAATATTTCTCTGATCAGCAGTATCTGGAATGTAAAACAATGACAGATATTATTGAGTTAAATATTAAAAACATCATCAGACAAGTAAAACTATAAAAATGATCAGATTGAATCAGGATACCCCCTCAGAAGTACTACAAGATCTTAAAATTGGCGATCT
Organism: Pedobacter nutrimenti; assembly: GCF_032678445.1. Lineage (GTDB taxonomy): Bacteria > Bacteroidota > Bacteroidia > Sphingobacteriales > Sphingobacteriaceae > Pedobacter > Pedobacter nutrimenti_A. The sequence continues at coordinate 355,618 of NZ_JAVTSQ010000001.1, read as the reverse complement.
GGTCACAGATACCTTCAGTAAAACCGGATTGGTTGAAAAAATAGACATAAGCGACGATGGATTGTACAGGGTGTATACCATTCATTTAGTAACTGGGAGGGACATTATTATAAAGAAATAACAACAACTGCCATAAGGTTGTCAGTCAGGCCATTTTTATTTGAATCATTAAACAAAATAAAATGGAAAAATTAGATTTGACAAAGCATTATAAAGCTTATTACAATGCAAAAATGCAACCAGAGATCGTCGATATTGAAGAAACGCAATATCTGTCCATTCAGGGAAAAGGCGACCCTTCCGGAAAAGGGTTCTCAGAAAATGTACAAGCCTTGTATCAAACAGCGTATGCTGTTAAATTTCTATTAAAAAAAGCAAACAGAGATTTTGTAATTGCAAAACTTGAAGGACAGTGGTCTTTTGATGAAGAAAAATACAAAAAAGCGACTATGGAAGATGCTCCTGTCACTATTCCCAGAAATGAATGGAACTACACCATGATGATACGAATGCCTGATTTTGTAGAGAACAGTCACCTTTCTGATGCAATTGATCAGGTTGTGAAAAAAAAGCAAAATCAGTTGGTCAAACAAATTAAATTATTGCAAAAAAACAAAGAAAGGGTTGTACAAATGATGCATATTGGCCCATTTGATACCGAACCTGAAACCTTAAAACAGATTAAAAGGTTTATGGACGCAAACGAACTCATCAGGAATGGATTTCATCAGGAGATCTACCTTACAGATTTTAACAGAACAGCCCCTGAAAAATTAAGAACTATTTTAAGAGAACCGGTTAAATTTTAAGCATAAAAAGCCCCCAAAATTTAGATTATTATTTGGGGGCTTTCTGTTCTTAAAAACTTTAATATTATTGTTTATCTTTTTTCAGATAGGTTTTATTACCGTTTTTGTTGATGTAATACTTTCCACCGCGGGGACCAGTTAAAACTTGTTCGCCGTTTGGTCCATGCAAGGATCCATCTACTGTAGGAGTATAGTTTTTAGTTGAAGCTACTGTCGAACTGGCTTGTTTTTTCACATCAGCAGCCTTAGTTTCTGCCTGTTGAGTAGTAGCCTGTACTTTATCTTTGGCCGCAGAATAACGTTTATCTGGTGTACCATCTTTTTTTAGTTTGACACCAGCAGCACTTGTTGCTGCAACGGCAGCATCTTTTTTAGCTTCTGCTTTAGTTGCGGTTTTGGTAGCTGCATCTGTAGCCTTAGTTGCATAACGCTTATCAGGTGTGCCATCCTTTTTCAATTTAACGCCAGCTGCATTTGTGGCTGCAACAGCCGCATCTTTTTTGGCTTCTGCTTTAGTTGCAGTTTTGGTAGCTGCATCTGCAGCTTTAGTTGCATAACGCTTATCAGGTGTGCCATCCTTTTTTAATTTAACTCCGGTTGTGGCGGCGGCATCTTTAGCAGCCTTTGCTTCTTTTTTTGCTTCAGCTTTTGCTTTGCTTGCGGCCTTCTTGGTTTGGGCGGCAGTAGTTTGCGCAGGTTGAGCAGTTTGCGCCATACTTAAGCTTACACAGAAGCTTAGAATGGTCAATAGTGAAAGTAGTCTTTTCATGGTTTTCTTTGCTATAGGAGTCCGTAATTTAAATTTTAGTTCAAACTCTGTTTATACATTGCAAACATTAATCCAATTTACCAAAATTTTAAATCAAATAATAGAAATTTGGCAAAATAAAACCCAGCTATTTCTTACTGATGTAATGCACAATCACAAAACTGAAATTATTCTGTTCTCTTTTTTTCCTCTATGCTTCCAAATTTCCGCTGTTTAACATTGATCTTGTTGTTCCCAACAATTAGATAAACTATTCATATTTTAAGGCATCGATGGTATTGGCTACAGCAGCTTTATAAGACCTTACGGATACCGTAACCAAGGTAATTAGCATAGAAATAACCATCGCAAAAAGAAAAGGCCATATGCTGATCTCTATCCTGTATGCAAAACCTGAAAGCCATTTGGACACCAATAAATAAGCCAGCGGCCAGGCGACCAGATTGGCCAGGAAAACCATGAACAGAAACGATCCATTAAGCATTTTGACCAGTTCCAGGGTGGATGCTCCAAGTACTTTCCTGATGGCTACCTCTTTAGTCCGTTGTGTGGCGACAAAGGAGATCAGACCAAACAGTCCAATAAAGGATATAAAAATGATCACGCCTGCAAAAACTTTGAACAATACCCCCATAATCCGCTCTGTTTCATAGTAGTTTTTAATATCTTCATTAACGAACGCCGAATAATATACTGCGGTAGGAAAAGTACTGTTCCACAGCGCTTCAATTTCTTTCATAGCAGGTATAATCTGCTTATTGTCTATTTTAATGGCCGCTCTGTAGTATTGTTCTTCACGGGAGAACATCAGCATTGGAGAAATTTTCTCTTTAAGGGACCGGTCATTAAAATCTTTAACTACTCCAACTATAGGGGCCTTTTTATTATCCTCCTCAACAATCTTCCCTATGGCCAATTGCGGATCGGAAAGATGAACGCTTTTCAAAAAGGTTTCATTTACAATAAAACCATTAATAGTATCACTTTCAGCATAGAGCTTTCCAGCAATGATCTTCAGGTTAAAAACATCAAAATAATTCCGGTCGACCGGGGACAGCCGCACTTCAAAATCTTTATTTCTTACACCGTCTAAACTAAAATTCGTGGTATTCATGTCGTTAGAGAGGGGTTGCCTGATGCAATAGCTCAACTGTTTTACCCCAGGTATTTTTAACACCCTTTGCTTAAATCCTTCACGTTTCATTTTGTTTAAACTATCCGCTGGTGCATTGATCATTACAATAGCTTCTGTATTAAAGCCTAGTGGTTTTTGCCTCACATAGCTCATCTGCTCTATGATCACCAGTGTTCCAATGATCAAAATGATGGTAATGGTAAACTGTACCACCACCAATACTTTTCTCAAACTGAAATTACCCGCATTTACAGTAGCCTTATTTTTTATAGCCAGTGCTGGATTAAATCCAGACATCACCATTGCCGGGTAGAGTCCGGCCAAAAAGCCTACGAAGAGAACCAATCCAAACATGAAGGCAAAAATCATTGGGTGGCCAAAGAGACTAAAATCAACACCTGGTTTATACAGGTTCTCCATACTCGGAATAACCAGCTCAGCTATCATGCAAGCCAGCAAAAGCGCCATTAAAGTGATGGCAAAAGTTTCTGTCAAAAACTGAACGACCAGTTGCTTACGTTTACTTCCCATTACTTTACGAACGCCAACTTCCTTTGAGCGGTTAATAGCCTGTGCAGTAGCCAGGTTAATGAAATTAATACAAGCTGTAATCATTAAAAACAAGCCTATAATTCCTAACCCATATACTTCTTTTAAGGTAATTGAAGTATCTGCAAAACTCCCGTAGCGCTGATCAAAGTGAATGTCATCCAGAGGCTGTAAATCTACCGTCTGATTTCCTTCCAGCTTCCTGGATTCAAGATATGTCTTATTAAATTTCTTCAATGTAGCCTGTACATCAGCCTCCTTCAAGCCATCCTTCAACTGGGCATAACATTGGATACCAGAACTTACAGAATCCCATGACTTATCCTCTTTTGCCCAAAAATTCTGGTAACTCAACACAATTTTTAAGGGAAAGCTACTGTTCTCGGGCATATCCTTAAATACCCCTATTACCTTTAAATTGGTCTTTGTTCCCAATAAAAAACTCTTTCCGACAGCATTCTCCGCACTTCCAAAAAATTCTTTTGCTGTAGATTCAGACAAAACAACTGTATTGGGTTCAGCTAAACCCCTACCATGATCACCACTAAGCCATGGAATATCAAAGATTTCAAAAAAACTGGGCTCTGCACAAAAGTATGTCCGGTCTGTTTTAATGGTCTGCTTTCCCTGTGCATCTTTAACGGTCATCACACCACCATTTTTTACAATAGCAGCAACCTTTTCCACCCCTGCAAATTCATTTCTTACAGTTGCCGATACTGGGATAGGCACCCCAGACGAATAATCTTCAAAACTATTGTATCTCCATTGACTGACAACTCTGTAAATCTGATCTGAATTTTTATACCCTTTATCAAAGCTCAACTGAAAGCGTATAAAAATAAAGATGAGAATACAACTGGCCATCCCAATTGTTAAACCAAGAACATTGATCAGTGTATAGCCCCTGTTTTTCCAGAGGTTGCGCAGCGCAATTTTTAGATTAAGCTTGAACATTATGGTCTTTTTATTTCTACGCCAGCCAATGGCATGCCAGTTAAAAAAAAGGCCTTCAAAAGCTTTTTGCTGGCCTGTGATCAAATTCAAATGTCCATTAACGAACATTTGAATTCCGGAAACGTACATCTCCTCCTGCTGTTCTGCGCTATACCTGGTCACCACCCTCCTCTGCAATTTGCTACGGAAAATTCTCGTACGCTGCGGAAAGACCTCAGAGATCTGCGGGCTTCTTCAGCCCGCCTGATATCGTTAGTCTTGAAGCAGCTGTACAGAATTTTCCGCACTAATTTCCTTCTTCTTCCTTTATGAGGTTCTTTTTCGGATAATTAAACAACAACGAAGACAATACAGGTAAAATGAATATGGCAACGGTGAATATTGAAACAAAAAGATCTGTCTTTTCGCCCTCGATCAGTTGCGAAACCGGAGACTCCGGATAAAAATGTGTCAATAAAGACGAGGTGAGTTTAATCCCTAAAACCCCTATCACAATAAATGCAACAGTTTCCAGAAAAGTAAACTTCTCCATCAATTTTACGAAAGCCTGGGCAACAAAACGCATGGCCAGAATACCGATAAATACGCCGATATAAATTAACCAGATATGATCTGTAAATGCGACAGCCGCAAAGACATTGTCAATAGAAAAAGCAAGGTCCATCACCTCTACCAAAGCCACAGTTGCCCAGAAGGTTCCAATCAACCCAACTGTAGATCTATAGATCCAGCTTTTACTCTTATCCACTTCTTCCTCTTCCTTTTCAGCACCCTTCGCATTCTTCTTTCTAAAATAATCGAAAGCAAGGTATAAAAGATAAAGACCGCCCAATGGTTTAAGCCACCAGATTTTAACCAGCCATGCCGCTAAAAAGAGGCAAATTCCACGAAAAACATAAGCACCGATAATACCATATTTTAGTGCTTTATCCCTTTGTTCTTTAGGCAAGTCCATCACCATTGTGGCCAGTACAGCAGCATTGTCTACAGAAAGCAAACTTTCTATAACAATTAAATTTAAAATAATCAGGAGCCCGGCCTCAATATCCTCTCCCAGAATCGTGTGTAAAAAATCCATGTATGTGTTTGTTGTTATTGGTTAGGTATTCATGTACAAGTACAGTTAAAAGAGATCCGTTTTCAGCATCGCTTTTAAAATATTAGCCTGTACATCAAAATTGTTCAAATGATCAATAAAATTAATATCTGATATCTTTAAATAATTCTCCTCCAGCAAATCAATGATCTCTTTAGGAATAAATGTTTTTTGAGCAGCAGCATTGGCCTGCAGTTTATCATTTTTGTAGGCCAGCTCCTGGATCAGTTTCTCTTTTTCAGATCTATTAGCAGATAGATCTATTTTATTTAACAAATTTAAATCACAGAACAGAAAAAGATTCCTGCTTGGAAAAAACAGAAAATACCGATCTATATCCAGGAACTTATAGATCTCAGCAGCCAGCTGTCCGGATTTTAAACCACAAAAGAATTCTGTCTGGAATTCCTGTTTGCATAGCAAGCCCATCAGTTTCCGTTCTATGGTCGCGTAACTGCTCACATAGGTGTTTTTAGGATCATAGTCCGTCAACAAGCCTAATTCATCCGGAGAAATGGCATGAAAGAAATCTTTTGCATATCTGGAGCTGAAGGCATTGATGTTCTTGGAAAATGGAAAATCTGTACTTAAATCAGACAGCACTTCAAACAATCTTCTTAAAGACAAATTAACCTTTGATGCCTGTTTCAGCTTGTCAAGATGGAATGCTTTTTCACTAAAAAGCTGGTTGTTCATCTGTGCAATAAGCTCCTCGTTCAGATGAACTTCATCATAGATCAGACTGACGTTCTTTTCGTTGCTTTTTTTTATTTTCCGGAGCAACTCAATTACACTAGAAGTAAACTGTACATGAAAAAGATCCAGCTTTTCTATGTCCAGTTCTTCATTGTTTTCGAACATCTGGTGGATCACCTGGCTCCTTAGATAGATTTTATAGACCGCATCCTCTTCAAAAAACGCAGAGAGAAGCTGTAAACGGCTCATCTCCCTGCGTGATTCTTTTAAGATATTTAAACGGTTTTCATCCATGCGTTAAAGTTAATTAACACGCGTCACATTCTTCTTAAGCTCTGCTTCTAAATTTTTCAGATCACCATCAAGCGCCCTTCTGCTTTGATTGCCTTCTTCGTGAATTCTCTTCACTTCATTTAAAGTTTCAATTAAAGATTGTGTTGTTCTTTTTAAGGTATCTATGGATACCACTGTCTTCTCGTTCTCCTTTGCCACATCAATACTATTTTGTTTCAGCATTTCAGCATTTTTCTGAAGAATGGTATTGGTGGTATCCGAGATTTTTTTCTGCATTTCTACATTGGCTTTCTGCCTTTGCAGGGCAACTGCCAGGGTAAGTTGATTTTTCCAGACTGGAATAGTAGTAGATACAATAGACTGTGCTTTTTCAGCAATAGAGGTATTGTTGTTCTGTACAACCCTGATCTGCGCAAGAGACTGCAGCATGATAAAACGGACGATCTTCATATCAGCCAGTCTTTTATCCAGCCTGCCCAGAAAGTCCCGGAGATCTGCAATTTCATAATCCTGGTAATCCGCAGGGCGCCCTTCCATCTCTGCCAGTTTAATGCTCAGTTCATTGTATTTAAGCTGACCTGAAATGATCAGTTCTTCCATTTGGTGGATATAACTTACATTGCTATCAAACATGGTTTGAAGTGAGCTGTTGTCTTTGATCGAATTTAAGCGCCCGGCTTTGATTTTATTGGTGATCTTGTCAATATTATTGACCACCACATCATATTTCTGGAACAGCTTTTTTACGTCTACGACCAAGCTTTTCAGAAAAGGAATTTTTGAAATAAAAGACTTAAATCCGCTTTGTTCTAACTCATTGACATCAATATAGTTCAATTCAGAAAGCAGTTCGTTGATCAGTCCTCCCACTTCTCCGCTGTTATAAGTTCGTACAGAAGCCAGAAAATCGTTACTGTATTTCTCCATTGAATTCTGGGCATCTAACCCGTAATTCAATATAGAATTCACATCAGAGGGTTCAAGGGACTTGCTGATCTCCTTATATTTTTGCTCTTCTTCTGGTGTGATGGCCGTTAAGTCTACATTACCATCTTTATCCAGTTTTACCGGGGTAATTTCAGAAGGGGCATTTGGGGTTGTTTCCATAGCATTTAAATTGATAGCATTTAGAGTTTATAAATAACTCTGTGTTACAGTTTTTACAGTATCTTCAAGCTTTCTGTCTTTGGTAGGTTCTCCTATGGCATTAAATTTCCATTCTCCATTTTTCTTATAGAAAATACCCATCACCATAGAAACATGGCCTGCAAAATTGGATCCATGTGCAATATCATATGTCGCAAAAACCTCATTTACGCGTGTTGGAGTTCCTTCATAAATACGAATAGAGGCAAAAGGAATGGTACCAAAATCATGTCCTCTAAAACTATTCAGCACAAAAGCGACATGGTTTACTTCAGGGTTCAGACGTGTGAAATCTACAGTAATGATCTCGTTGTCTAATCCATCGTCCCCGCCCATATCACCAGTAAGGTCATCACCGCTGTGTTTAATAGAGCCATCTTTGGATTTCAAGCTGCCAAAATAGATTACATCCAGTAATTGTTTTTTGTCGTTAAACAAGGCACAGCTTGCATCAAGATCTACAGCTTCTTTTGTTTTTCCAAAACCAAATAAGCCTTTCTTTTCTATTGCGCCCCAGTTGATTCCTACGCAAATGTTCTGAAGCTTGCTTCCGTTGCTTTTTTCAAGGCTGATGCGTTGCCCTTTTTGAAGATTGATTGCCATAATTTCTTATTGATATTTGTTTACATAGTCCTGTAATCCGCCTTTCATTCCCATTCCAACTGCTTCAAATTTCCATTTGCCTTCGCGTTTATAGATGCGGCCAAACTCCACTGCAGTTTCTATAGAAAAATCCTCATCCAGCTCATAATTCAATAGTTCTTCATTTGTTACCGGATCAAAAATACGCACAAAAGAGTTTCTAACCTGTCCAAAGTTTTGTCTTCTCTGATCGGCTTCATGTATGGTTACTACAATACAGATTTCGCTTACTTTAGAATCTACTTTTGTCAGATCTACTTTGATCTGCTCGTCATCGCCATCCCCATCTCCGGTTAGATTATCTCCGGTATGCTCCACAGCACCGTCGGGAGAGATTAAGTTATTATAAAAGACAAAATTCTCATCGGAAACCAGTTTTTTCTGGTCGTTTAACATAAAAACGGAAGCGTCAAGATCAAACGCAGTACCCGTTGTTGAGCTGTTCGTATCCCAGCCTAAACCAATAGTAAATTTAGGGGCTCCAATATTTTCTCTTTGCCCTTTTTGCAAGTTAATGGCCATATTATATCAATTTATAGTTTTTATTATTTAAGTTCTTTTTTACAAGCTCCAGATTTTCAGCATAGGCTTCTATCGTGTGATAACCATTGCCCAGTGCCAGATCATACAACTGATCTATAAAACGTGCATCCTGCCTTCCTAGAAATACTGCAAAACTGTTATAATCACAGTTCAGGATGTACTTTACAATCCTGGTGTTCATACAGAAATGACCACTGTTAATAATCTCTTCAAGATCAAAAATGGATTTAACTTTATGATAATTCAGATAATTCTCAATGTTGGGATGAATTTCTTTATTCACCAGCTCAGCAAAGTAAAGCATATGGATGTCGTTTTTCAGCTGATATGCTTTGACCATTTTCATAATCATTCTTTCATGGCTCCCGGTGATTTTGATATCATCGAGAAACAATAAGGTTTTTCCTTCCAGAAAATCTTTATCAATATGAAAAGAATCGTTACCGATCAGCCTGATTCGCTCTTCCGCACTCAATTCTCCATAATCTTCTTTATAAGTAATGGTCCGGTGCACTTTTGCCTCCTGTACGACGGGCATCCCCTGTTCCGCCAGCCAACGGTTCAGCTGGTAGACAAAATAATTTTTCATCGCGAAGGTTGCCGTTGGGATGAAAGAATATGGACTGGAAATCACCACCATTTGTTCCTCGATCTGATTTTCTGAGAGGAAGTCCCGGATAAATCCATCGGCCAGGTCTTTCCCGAATTTTTCAGCAACCAGATCATCTCCGAATTTAAAAAGGCTGTAGTCATCCGGATGAAAGCCAAAATGGCTGGTGTTATCAATTTTATGCAAAGAATAAGTAAATGGAATCATGAAAGTAGATGTGAGATGGTTAGATGATTTGAATTGATCAGTAAGCTCTTGATCCCAATGGCATTTGCACCAAGAACGTCTGCAACAGGATTATCGCCTATATGTATAATATCGTGAAGCTCCAGTTCGGGATGTCTTTTTTTGTCTATCGACTGTAGCATGAGATTAAAAAATTCAGGATTGGGTTTAGACAAACGAACCTCATCTGAATACAGCTGAAAGTCCAGTACTTTATCTAATTCTAAATGTTCAAGCACTTTTCTTAGCGTTTTTCCTTTAATAAATCCTGTATTACTTAAAAGGCTAATGGTACTGGAATTCCCATCCTTTAGTTTATATAAAACGTCGGTACACTCCGCACAGTATAACACCGGCATGTGTTTCAACAATAATTCTTCCATTTCATGATAGAGCTGTTCCAGGTCTACATCTTGAAATGCAGTAGAATAGTCATTAATGATGCTAATGACCATCAGGTACATTTCCTCCGCATCTATATTTTTACCCGTCTTCTCGTTAATAGCATTCACCAGAAGATCCACTTTTCTGAATATTGCTGCAACCTCTTCCAAAGGTTTACGCGTGGCATTAAAATATGTATAGAAGTATTTGGTCCGTTCTGCCTTAAATACAGGATTGGATTTAATAAGAGTTAACCAAAGGTCAAATGAATAGTGCTTATAAAATGTCATCTTGAGCGCTTTTTCCAATTGGTATTTGTTTTTAAAAGCCTAATGTTACAAATTTAGTGCTATAGTTTAAAATTAATCTATCAAAATTCATTTATCTTTCCGCAACATTCTATTGACCAAATATGCTCAAACCTTATACTTCCGACGATTTTAAGCTCCTGGAGAAATGGGTAACTGATGAAGACCTGCTACTTCAGTTTGCCGGCACGGATTTTTCTTACCCCATGACCACGCAACAGATGACTACTTATCAGTTAAGCTATCCTGAACGACGTTTTTATGTTGCATACGAACATGAAGTCCCTTTTGCTTTTGGCGAGATCATATTGCAGGATAGTGGGATACCAAAATTAGCCCGGATCCTGGTTGGCGAATCTTTGCTTAGAGGGAAAGGGTTAGGCGGAAAGTTCATTAAATCTCTGCTGGCAGAATCGGACAGACTTTATAACACCAAAACTGCGGAACTCCTGGTCTGGGATCAGAATATTGCGGCTATAAAATGTTATGAAAGAGCAGGATTCATCTATAGCCCGGAAATTTACACGATCTTAATTTGGAAGGATAAGAAATACAATATTCATAAAATGACCTTTTATTTCTAAAAGATTGTAGTAACTTAATGGAATTCTAAAGAAAGCATGTCGATTCAAAAAACTGTAAGGCTCTTATTTACATTTTATTATAACTTTTGTGCAGCAACAATTATTGTAACGCTTTGCTGTGCGTATATGTTTTCTAAACTTGGACCGGATGCTTTAACGGCCATCATTTGGTTTAAACTATTTACCCTTGCAACCATTTTCTTCTACATCAATTCTTACAAAAAAAAGGAATTTTACTATTATCAAAACTTAGGCATTTCGAAACAAAGATTATGGGTTTGCACCTTGGTTTTCGACTTGATGTTATTTATTTTTTCCCTTACCTTAAGCTAGCCTTTAAATGACCCATACCTTAGAAGCAGATAGTGTTCAACTCGAATTTGGAGGCAGAAGGATCCTATCCGACATTTACCTGAAATGCGAGACTGGAAAAATAGCTGGACTTTTGGGAAGAAACGGATGTGGAAAAACAAGCTTACTAAATATCATCTATGGCAACTTAACCCCTACTCATAAATGCATCCGTTTTGATGGAAATTTTATATTACATGCTTTTAAAAGACCGGACCTGCTCGTTTACCTGCCACAGCAGCATTTTATTCCAAACGGGCTAACATTAAAAAGGATATTTTCAGATTTTAATATAGAATATGTGGCATTTGAAAAACAATTTCCCGAATTTAAATCTCATTATAGATCGTCTTTTAAAGACCTTTCTTCCGGGCAACAAAGGTTACTTGAAATTTACCTGATCTTAAAATCGTCGGCACAATTTGCAATACTGGATGAACCTTTTTCATTTTTAAGTCCTGTTTTAGTGGAACAGATCAAGGAAATGATTATAGGCGAGCGACAGAATAAAGGAATTCTGGTTACCGATCACAAATACAGAGATATCATTGAAATCTCCGACAATTTGTATGTATTATCAGATGGCAAGACCCACCTCACAAAAAGCTCAGACGATCTTGAACGTTTAGGCTATTTAAAATTAAGTTCAGAACCTGTAGACAATTCATAAGGCTCTTTTCCTTGAAGGAATACTCTCGAGTTCTTACTCCCTTCTGTGGTCACCCTTTCCCCTTTAACTCTTATCCAACTCCCCTCACGAAGCCCAACGACCGGAACATCATTAAACACATGAAACTCCTTAATCCGTGTTTCCCTGGTTTCGCCATTGTGTGTTGAATTGGGGTCCGGATCCAGGTAATGGGCATTTAAATTAAAAGGAACCAGTCCCATGGTGGTAAAATCGGGAGGATAGACTATGGGCATATCATTGGTGTTTTGCATATTTAATCCTCCGATATTGCTTCCTGCACTTGTTCCCAGATAGGGTTTACCTTGTTCAACAGCCTCTTTTAAGATTTGCATTAAATCAAGTTCATGCAACTGCTTTACCAGTAAAAAGGTATTTCCACCACCTGTGAAGAAGCCTTGTGCTTCTTTGATGGCTTTAGCAGGATCAGTGAAAGTATGCAGCCCTTTTACACGGATGCCTAACGTAGCAAAAGTTACTGCTGCATTCTGGGTATAGGCATCGTGGCTCAGCCCTCCCGGTCTGGCGTATGGAATAAAAATGATCTCTTCAATGCCTTTAAATAGAAGGGTAACTTCTGGTAAAAGATAGGAAAGATATTCCTGCCCAAATAGAGTAGAGGTACTTGCTAAAATGATATTCTTCATACTGTAAAAGGTATAACCTGTGTTCAAAGCTATATAGAATTATCGAATTTCTCCTTAACCAACCTGTTCACATATGAACTACATCTGTCCGTATACGAACACTTATTAATATAAAAACCTTAATTTGGCACTGTCAGTTTGGTTTTTATGGCATGGCATATAGATTGAACAACAGAGGCAAATCACAAAAATTATGTTTCAGCACCACCTCTTATTGATCTATAGAAATTTCAAAAGGTATAAAAGTTCTTTTTTTATTAACCTGATTGGACTTTCGACAGGACTTTCCTGCGCTCTAATGATCTACCTGTGGGTAAATGACGAAATGCAAATGGATCGGTTCCACCATCAAAGCATTTATCAGGTTATGGAAAACGAGCATATCACCGAAGGGATCCATACAGTTGACGGAACCCCCGGAATTCTTGCCGAAGCTATGGCAAAAGAAATGCCGGAAGTGGCATCTGCGGTAACGGTATCCCCTACTTATTGGCTTGGACAAAGCCAGGTGTCTGTAAATAACAACCCCTCGGTACAAGCTGCAGGAAAATTCGCTGGTGCAGACTTTTTTAAAATATTCGATTATCCGCTGATCATGGGAAGAGCTGATCAGGTATTGAAGAACAACAACACCGTGGTCATTTCTGAAAACCTGGCCCTAAAGCTGTTTCATACAACAGATGTTATTGGAAAAGAATTTACCTGGACCAATGCTGATGTTAAAAGTAACCGGCAAGCGCTGATATCAGGCGTTTTTAAAAATACGCCTGCCAATTCTTCTGACAAATTTGATTTCCTGATTTCCCTGGATGCCTTATTCAACATTAGTGAAACTTATCTGAAATGGGGAAACTACGGTCCAAATACTTTCTTTGTCTTAAAAAAAGGTGCCGACCCGGTACAATTTAACGCAAAATTAGAAGGCTTTTTAAAATCAAAGGGAGAGAAAAACATTAGCTTGTTCATCAGACCTTTTGCTGATGGTTATTTGTACAACAGATTTGAAAATGGGAAAGTGGATGGAGGAAGGATTGATTATGTAAAGCTATTCTCTCTTATTGCCGTTTTTATCCTTTTGATCGCTTGCATTAATTTCATGAACCTGTCTACAGCAAAAGCTTCCCGCAGATTAAAAGAGGTAGGCATCAAAAAAGTAATGGGCGCACAAAGAGGCTCACTCATTTTACAGTATATGGCAGAATCCATTCTGCTCACTATCTTAGCGGTATTTGTTTCTTTGCTTATAGTTGAACTGTTACTGCCTCAATTTAATCAGATTGTCGGAAAGGAACTTAGCCTATATTATAGTTCTTCACTTATTTTAACGCTTCTTGCCATAACCCTTTTCACCGGCCTGGTATCAGGAAGCTATCCGGCACTCTATCTTTCAGGACTTAAGCCGGTTTCTGCTTTAAAGGGAAAACTCAACCTCAGTTCAGGAGCATTATGGACACGCCAGGGATTGGTTGTTTTCCAATTTACCTTATCGGTGATTTTAATTGTAGGTGTTTTTGTGATCTATAAGCAGATCGAATATGTGCAGACAAAAAACCAGGGATACCAGAAAGATAACGTGATCTATTTTGAAACCGAAGGAAAATTCAGAGACAATGTAAACTTTGCTATTGATGCCGTAAAAAAAATCCCTGGTGTCCTCAATGTCTCAAGCATAGACCGGGAACTACTTGGAGACCTGAGTTATACTTTTGGAGAGTTCAGCTGGGAAGGAAGAAATCCAAAAGAGGCTATTAAGTTTCAAAGGGCAACGGTAAATACCGGTCTGATAGAGACTTTAGGTATAAAAATGGCCAGCGGGAGAAGCTTTTCCAATAAGTTTGGCGCAGACACCTCAAAGATCATTATCAATGAAGCAGGTATAAGAGTGATGCGTTTAAGTCATCCAGTTGGCAAAACATTTATGCTTTGGGGCAAAAATTTCGAAATCATTGGTGTAATCAAGGATTTTCATTTTGAATCCTTGCATGAGCCCGTAAAACCGATGTTTTTAAGATATGCTCCTGTTGGAACCAACAGAGTGATGGTCAAAATTAGTCCGGGTAAAGTAAAAGAAGTTACAGATGATTTGCAGAAATTAAACGCAACCTATAATCCTGGCTTTAGCCTGAATGTTAAATTCCTGGACAAAGATTTCCGGGCACAATACATTGCAGAAACCCGGGTATCGGTATTGTCCAGGTACTTTGCTTCTATAGCTGTAGTCATCTCTTGCCTTGGCTTATTTGGTCTGGCCATTTTTACTGCAGAAAGAAGATTAAAGGAAATTGGCATCAGAAAAGTTTTAGGTGCCAGCGAAATGAATATTGTTTACACTTTATCCAAAGATTTTGCTAAACCTGTGTTCTTTGCAATCCTGATCGCTTTACCCCTCAGCTATGTAATGACCAGGTACTGGTTAAACACATTTGCTTACAGAATGGAACTCCAGCTCTGGTATTTCTTTGCAGCAGGCTTGCTGGCCTTGCTCATTGCCTGGCTAACAGTGGGCTTGCAAGCGATAAAAGCTGCCGGAGCAGATCCAATTCAGTGCTTAAGAGATGAATAAATTATAATCAGGCTTATTAAGATGGAAAGGGTACCATTTTACCACAGGAACAGACACAGTTGGGGTCTGAAACATTAAGTAATTTCAGGAAATACCGATAAAAACCAATCCTGTCCTGCATTCCGGAACTATTTTCTCCCTTATTACACTCTATACTGCCATTAATGAGGTTAATGGTCATTCCAAAACCTGGTGCATAACCTGAGGCCTTTTCTGCCTCTGAGGGTTTCCATTCTCCTGTCATGACAGCATGTACCGATGGTTTCCTGTTCTGTGGCGTCATCCAGAAATAAATTGCTGTTTTAAAAGATAAAACCGGATCCTTAGCCACCAGATCTGGTTTATTCAACAATATATCTGGGTTTCCAAAAATAACGGTAGAGGCAAACCCATAATTGCCGTTATAACTCAATTGTAAAGGGCCTCTCCCATAGTATTTTTGACCAGCTACAGCTGGATATACCTTATTTTGGATTACATAATCAAGGTCTCTACGGAGTTCATGTGTTAGCATCAGCCCATCATTAAACTTTCCATTTACACCATTACGGGTTTCATGAGCAATATGGGCAAAAAAAGCTGCAGCTTCCTTTTTATTGAGATTTGCGCAGAAATCACCATAATTGATCTCTGTACTGGAATAAGGTTCTTTTTTCGCCCAGTCTTGTTCCCAATCGGGATCCTGCCGTACTACTGTACTTTTCCCAGTTACCAGATCAGTTTTGGTTATTTTAAAGATCCATATCCCTCTTTTTTCAATTCTGATTTTCACTACTGACATTTCCGAAACCGCCTGTTTCAATGATTTATAAGAAAAAAACTGATCATGCTGAGGGAAAAACCGATTAAAATCCTTTTCTGAAAAAAATGAAAGAAGAGAGGATTTCCGTGACTGAGCATATAAACTGCAACTTGCTTCAGATGCAGCCATCGCCATAACTAAAAAGAGTATACTCATTTTCAATATTATATTTCTCATCAGTATATAATTATTAATTCTTTGTGTATTGTTTTCATTTGTATTAATGAACTCGTAAACTCGGTTTGTTTTTTAATGGAGATGAAGCTATCATGAACATATTCATTGCTGTTTGCGAGCGTTTGCTCATGATGGTTTCATTAGTATATAATTAATTTTAAAGGTTATGAAGCTATCATGGGCTGCTTAATTTTATTGTTCAATAGTTTTTGGTTTTCGAAAATACCAAAAAACCAGTAGATGAAAAACCACAAATCCGAGGATTGCAGAAACTCAAAGGATGGGCGATTTTTGCCGCTATATTCATCTATAAATTTAAATAAAAACCTATGAATCTTATTGTATTTAAAAAACAAACTTTAAAAATTGCAGCGTTTATTTCTTGTATGGCTATTGTGGTTTCATGTAGCAAAAGTAAGGATGACGGCCCACAATCACCAGACAGCAGCTATCCGAAAGAAGTGACTATAGAATATAAAATCACTTCACCAGATTTAACTAAAGCAAATGTTATTTTTTCCAACGAAACAGGAGGAAACAGCAATGTTAGTGATGCTGCGCTTCCTTTTACAAAAACATTTAAAAGAAATGTAAAATATGCTGAAGCAGCTTCTATCGGCGTTACATCTTATACCGGAGGTAATATTAAAGCAGAGATTTTTGTTGATGGAAAATCCGTAAAAACCGAGTCTTATTCAGGAAATCAAGTCGTTACAGGTTCACTGGTTTACCCGTTCATGTAAGTTATTATGGCCGTTGTCTTCCTCTTTGGGAGACAACGGCCATAACAAATAGTTTTATAGAAATTATTTTGCTTTCTCTATATCTCTCACAGAAGCGACAGCAGATGGCGAGGTGTTGTTCTGGTTTAATTAAACCAACAGCATTTTAATTTCCTTTTTCTCTGTTCCCTCCAGTTCCAGGCGATAAATATATTCTTCTGCATTCGGATTCCCGGTTTTTACCATATATCGTATTGACCATTTTAACAAAGCAAACTCTCTTTGGCTACCACCATAAACACGGTTGATGAAGCGGAGAAAAATGAGGTCTGCATTCAGATTAAACTGCTCTAAAAGTTCAATAAACAAGAAGTATTCGAAAACATTTTTATCCATAAAACGTATGGTCTTTAGATCTTCCACCAGGATACCATCGATCAATAACTCATCATAGGCATTTTTAAACACCATTAATTCGACGCAAAACAGATCCAGGTTTACTTCATCTTGTTGTACCCCATACCCCATCTGTTGGACAAGTTTTTTGAGGAGCAGGATTTTTTCTGTGTAATTATTGGACTGATAAATCTTCTCTTTTATAAACCTGGCAATTACCTCCTGGTAAATCACAACACGATTGTGATGATCATTCTTATTCTCCATTTTAAATTGAAAATAGAATGATATATAAAATGGAAATGTCAGTAATCCAAACAGTTCGGGCTCAGCCTTAAGAATCCCAAGATTAGAGCATATCTGATCGACTTCAATTTGGTTGAGTAAGGGGACGGGCGACACATATGCCGGAACTTTTAGCCTTTTATTTAAACATTTCCAATCTTCCGACGATACTGCTACAACAACTTTTATAAGCCCCGGAACCAATCGGTTCATAAAGTCAGCGAGGTATTCACTATAGTCGTCGACAATCAGAATCAGTTTTCTATTTTCTTTTGGTGACTGGTCAGAAAGCAGTTCAAAAAGTTTTTTTGAATGATTTGCAAAACCAAGGAGCGCCTTAAGCTGATTTTCAAACTGGAGTTTTGTTTTATTGTGGGTTAAAAAAAGCTTCGATTTTACAAAAAGAACAGAATAACTCTTATAAATAGTTTCTTTATCTGAAATATACTTATCGATCAGCCGACTAAGTAAAATAGTTTTACCATAACCAGCTGGGGCTACAAACGCCATAAAATTAAACCGTCCCTCACAAAATTCTTCAAAAGCGTGTTCAGCAAACTTTCTGCCTACAGTTGTTTGATAGGGTAATCCAGATCTGCAGCTGATATTCTTTAGTGTAATTCTGGTAATTCTATCAGCGTGACAACTTACTTTTTCCCATATGTCTTCCTTATCACCAAAATGCGTACCACCCTCTGCCAGAGATTCAATATACTCCGGTTTTCCGGCATACTCACACAAAGCTGTGATGGTGTACTTCGAAAAAGCAAACTTCGTGGCTGCAAAGCCAAAAAGTCTTTTCAGCGTTGTCTCACTAACATTCTTATCGAATTCTTTCCTGATATCTATCGAAATCCGTTTGCAGTCGGCAGGCGTTACATGATTAAGGCCAGCCTTAAAACATATTAACGATTTCAATTTATCAAGGAGAGGCTTCTCATCCATATATAATCAAATTTCCATGATACTGAAATGCAATTTGGTGTTAAGAAATATTCCTTTAACTGCATTTTCGGTTTAAATTTGATAAATATCATGAATTTATTCTATTTATTGTGTAATCTGTTACAATAAACTGATGACCCTTTGAAATCAACTATCATTTCAAAAAATTAGCATAAAAGTCTGGGATCTCACTCTTACAGATAGCCAAGATTGTTTTATCTTTCTCATACTCAATCCTAACAACCTCAGCATCAATCTCTTTATTATTAATAACCAGCATACAATAAGTCGCTAAACGTCCGGCTTCTTTTGATCTGCCAACCGAACCACAGTTAACGAATAACAAATCTGACGAAGCATTTTCAACAGCGGGAATTTTCCGAATGTATGGCAAATGGGTATGCCCCATGACCAGAACCTCACTTTGCTCAGTCTGCAGCATCTGTTTTAAGTCTGCTGTATCATGGTCTTCATAGATATATTCATCATTACTTCTTACACTGGCATGAACAAACAAAAGATTTTTTACAGGTGTTTCCCCAAAGTTCAATTTGATCTGACGGGGTAAACTGGACAGATAAGCTTTATTTGTCCGGGTCAGTGTTTTCTTGGTGTGACGAATGGCCAGAGTTCTTGCTGTTGTTTCTTCTTCACTATGTTTAACCAGGGGCAGGATATCTAAATCAAAAGCAATTCTTTCATCATGATTACCCATCAGGCAGGGTATTTTTTGTTTTCTGATCCGATCGATCACCTCATTATTCCAGGGGGCAAAATCAACCAGGTCCCCCAGGCAATAGATCTGATCTGCACCTCTCCTTTCTATATCTTCGAGTACGGCTTCAAGAGCAGGCAGATTTCCATGTACATCACTAAAAACGGCTATTTTTATCATTTTACAGTTCTCCTTCGGGTTACAGTTTGGGATACAACTACAATAATCAGGGCAATTCCACTCCAAAGCAGCATCTGATAGGTAGAAAGATTCCAGCCGCCTAATTTCCAGGAAAGCAAACCACAATAAGTACCTAAAGCTCCGCCAATAAAATAAACAGTTACATAAATGGTATTCAAGCGACTATGCAACAAGTGCTCCTCCGATGGCGATCAGGCCAAATAAACCTATTGTACCGGTTTGATAATTCAAAGGCGCTGTGCTCAGATGAAAGGTTAGGGTTGTCCAAAAGGAACAAAACACACCGAAGGTAAAAGATCCCAGAAAACAGGCTTGTCTTAATACTCTGTGCTCTTTAATCAAAGACAAAGTTGATTTTAAAAGGTCAAGATAATTTCCTTTGAATTTGGGCGCTACGTTAGGTAAATAAAGTTTGAGTAGTATAGTGATAGCCATAAGCGGAATAATTTTGACACAAACCTAGGCCTTCAACCACCACTTAAATTGTACATTTAAACAATAAAATTGTAAATAACACCAATTGGAAAGATTCATACAGCACGATGCGCTTTATATCAGGCATTTTACCACAACAAAATGGCCTTTCCCCGTACATAACCACAATCATTTCGAACTGGCATTTATTCATTCGGGCAATGGATTTCACTACCTCAATGAAGTACCTCAATGGTATCAGGGACCTTGTTTGTTTCTGCTTTCTCCTGAAGACTATCACATTTTCGAGATCCAGGACAGAACAGAATTTAGTATTTTGAAGTTTACAAATATCTATTTAGACGGTCCTTTTGCCGATCAGGGCTTACAGGAATGGAGCAAATTAATGGAACAGTTATTAGCACTGAGTTCTACCCTGCAGTCTTGCCTGGTCAATTCCGCCGAAGAGCTTTTTAAAATAGAGCAATTGATCCATTTAATTATCCGGGAATGGGAAACCAGCCACAATTCTGGAAATGAAACCATCTTTTATCTCATCAGGGCGGTGTTTTCACTCCTCAAAAAAACGGCAGTAAAGGAATTGTCTCCAAAGATTTCCAGTCAGGAAAACACAGTAATGTCTATTGTAAACTATATCCATAAGCACATCCGTAATCCTCGTAATTTGCAACTCAAGGAGCTTGCAGAAGTGTTTCATTTTTCGCCTAATTATCTAACTGGATTGTTTAAGAAGCAAATGGGGGTGCCAATTAAAACTTATATAGATAACTACAAACTGAAATTGATAGAAAATAGGCTTAAATACACGGAACACCCGCTAAAAGAGATCAGCATGGAATTTGGGTTTAATGATTTGAGTCACTTCAATAAGTTTTTCAAAAAAAATTACGGGACCAATCCAAAAGAAGCAAGATAAACCATCTTAATAAATTACACTATTAATTTATTCATAATATTTCTTTGACAATTGCACCGTAATATTATCCGTACCTTTGACCATGGAAAATAAATACGTTGAGACTATACAAGTAGAGAAAAACGGAAACTATTACATCGTACACAATCTGGGCACAAGAGATGTTATCCTCGCCATTTATGAAGTTGCGACAGGTCAGCAAATTACTCCTGACACCAGAATAGTAGATAAAAACACCATTAATATCAATTTCGAGAACCGTTCACGCCATGAACACCTCAATGAAGGCAAGTACAGGGTCGTGATCCGGTCCTGATTTTCTTTTTAAATCTTTACATCCTGCATTCCATATTGTTTTAATACTTCATCGGGAACACCTTGCCATTGATTTGGAGCATTGCCCGCATAACCAATATCTGTTACACCAATTTTTGAAGTGTAAAAACCGGATGCAGTGAGGTTTCTCATCCTGTTAAAAAAAGTCACTCCAGGCTTCATTTCCGGTTTGGCTTTTTGAGGATAAGCAATCTCATCGATCATAGCAATTTGCTCTTTTGCTGAAACTTCAACAAAAGGTTTCTGATAACGGTTCAGACACTGCAGATCCAGCCATTTTAAACCGCCGCGCATTGGTATCTTATGTTCGGGTATATCTTTTACTATAAATTCAATAAATTCCGGGACTTTCGCATCTGATGCACTTCCGGAAACATCATCTTTTGGAATAATAATATCTGCAAGGACTGTAATGGTTGCCATTTCATGGCTGGTAAAGAAGGTTTCTGAATGGAGTTCTTTATCCCGTTCTATTTCCCAATGTTCCCGCCCAGCCTCTTTTGTTGTTTCTTCTGGCGCACTGGCGTCCGTTTTAGTTTCAGATGGCTTGCAGGCATCTATAAGTACGCTGGTACTTATCGCTGTAAGTCCTAATGCTTTTATCGAGTCACGTCTGTTCATAAGCTCAATCTTTAAATGTTTTGTTTTTTCTTTTGTGCCAGAATATATTCAGCGGTCCTCATAGACAAAGCTAAAATTGTCCAGGTTGCATTCTTATCTCCTTGCTGAACAAAAGGTGCTGCATCAACTACGAATAGATTTTTACAATCATGCGCCTGACAATACTTGTTTAAGGCTGATTTTTTTGGATCATCTCCCATACGAATGGTACCAACTTCATGAATAATCTTTCCGGGAGCCTCCAGACCGTAATTTGTTTCCTGGCCTTGTATTTTTGAAGTGACCACAGCCCCCATTTCTTTCATAATAGAAAGGAAAGTCTCCTGCATATGTTTGGCTTGGTTAATCTCCTCCTGTGCCCATTTATAATGAAACCTCAGCACAGGAATTCCATATTTATCTATTACATCCGGATCAATTTCACAATAATTATCGGCTCTGGCTATTGCGGTACCACGGCCGGCCATACCAACTCCTGTCCCATAAAAACGGCGATAATCATCTTTCAGTGAGGCACCATATCCACCGGCATCTTTCATCTTTCCATTTCTGTCTGGCACCATGCCATTCATGACAGATACTCCCGAACCAAATCCATAGGAAGGCATACCCATTCCACCACCATATTCTATATGATAACCCCTTGGAAAATTAAGTTTTTTATTGTCGAGCCACCAGGGAGAATAAATATGGACACTGCCCACGCCATCCTCGTTATATCGTTTCCGATCCATTAATTGCGGTAAAAATCCAGAAACACTGGCTCCTGTAGAATCATGTAGATATTTACCAACTACCCCGCTGCTGTTTGCCAGTCCAGCCGGATGTTGAGGAGATTTGGAATTTAAAAGAATCCTTGCCGACTCACAGGCACTGGCTCCTAGAATGACCAATCTGGCATTGACCTGATACTCCTGCAGGTCCCGCCTGTTCACATAAGAGACGCCTTTGGCCGTTCCATCTTTATCTATAATCACTTCCCTGACCATTGCATCAGTAATGACAGTTAAGTTACCTGTCTTTACAGCAGGAATAACCAAACAGGAAGAAGCAGAAAAATCACCATATACCTTGCAGCTTCTGCCACATTGGCCACAGTAAAAACAAGGCGCACGATCATTGTTCCCTTTAATAGATTCAGTGAGTACAGCACCTCTGCCGGTAATCACTTTTACTCCGGCTTTCTCTGCGCCTTTTTTTATAAAAAGCTCATTCAACCGGGGTTTTGGTGGCTTCATAAAAATTCCATCAGGTTCATTTTCCAAGCCCTCAACAGTACCATAAATACCGATCATGCGGTCAACTTTATCGTAAAACGGCTTCAGATCATCGTAGGTGATTGGCCAGTCATCCGTCAAACCATCTTTGCATTTAAAATCATGAGGCCCCATTCTCAGGGAAATCCGCCCCCAATGGTTGGTTCTTCCACCAAGCATTCTTGACCTGAACCATTCAAATTCCGTTTTATCTTTTTTCGTGTAGGGTTCACCATCCAGTTCCCAGCCTCCATAAGAAGCATCAAAATCGCCAAAAGGTCTAACGGTACCTGCACCTCGCCGGGGAGATTCCCAGGGCCATTTTAATTGGTGTGCATCTAATTTTGGATCGAAATACTGGCCAGCTTCAAGCATTAAAACCTTCTGACCTGCATTAGCCAGGACATATGCAGCCATTCCACCGCCTGCGCCTGAACCTACTACAATAGCATCATAAACAGTAGGTGATTTTTTGATTTGAAATTCACTCATATATTTGGTTCGGAGTTTTATGACTACAATATATGACTTTCAAATACTTAGTTACAACTTAAGTAAAACAATTTATCAACGCCAGCATTTAGAACGGGGCTGGCTGGCAAAAAATCATAAAGGGTACATAATTTGTTGTAAATTGGTACAACCAAAATTTAAGATTTGCATTATCCAGCCAATATTCCACTAGGTGAATCCTTTGTCCCAATCCATTTTATATGCGAAACACTCGCTTATTTTCTTGGTTACCGGTACTATATTTATTTAAGAAGTAAACAGGAAGATCAGATCAGTGATGAACACCGTATTCTTATTTTCATTGGTGCGGCCCTGGGTGGTTTTCTGGGATCTCATATTCTTGGTGTTTTGGAAAACCCACAATATCTAAAAAATATGGGCATTCTCTATTTTATGAGAAATACAACTATTGTTGGTGGTTTATTGGGTGGGCTGATTGGTGTTGAACTGATAAAGAAGAAAATTGGCGTATCCCTCTCCTCGGGTGATATGATGGTTTACCCAATTATACTGGCCATGATCCTCGGCCGTTTGGGTTGCCATTTTGCTGGTTTGGATGATGGCACCTATGGAATTCCAAGTTCCTTGCCCTGGGCCATTGATTTTGGCGATGGTATAACCAGGCACCCCACCAATTTATATGAAATCATATTCTGGATCCTGCTTTGGATTTCACTTTATAATCTTGAAAAGCAATACGCACTGGAAAATGGGGCACGCTTTAAATTAATGCTGGCTTCCTATCTCTTTTTTCGCTTTTGTATTGAATTTATAAAACCTGATTATGTTTTTAATTTCGGTTTATCTGTGATACAGCTGGCCTGTATTGCCGGATTACTATATTATTATAAATTATTCGCTAACCCCTCAAAACTACTGAAATCCTATGCCTGAACGCCCGTACATTTACTACGATTATACCATAAGTTTGTGCAGTACCTGTCTGAGAAGAATTGATGCTAAGATCGTTTTTCAGGACGATAAAGTTTACATGCTTAAACACTGCCCAAAACATGGACGTGAAAGGGTATTGATTGCAACCGACATAGCCTATTATAAAAGCTGCCGGAATTATGCAAAAAGAAGTGAAATTCCCTTAAAATTTAATACCTCTACCCACTTTGGCTGTCCTTATGATTGCGGCTTATGCCCGGACCACGAACAGCATTCCTGCTTAACTGTTATTGAAGTTACTGACCGCTGCAACCTCTCCTGTCCTACCTGCTATGCGATGTCTTCACCAAGCTATGGCCGCCACCGGACGCTGGAAGAAATTGAACAAATGTTTGATGTGATTGTTGCAAATGAGGGTGAACCTGATGTGGTGCAAATTAGTGGCGGAGAGCCCACCGTGCATCCTCAATTCTTCGAAATTCTGGATATCGCCAAACGCAAACCCATAAAACACCTTATGCTGAACACCAATGGCATCAGAATTGCAAAGGACGAAAAATTTGTAGCCCGCTTGGCTTCTTATATGCCAGATTTTGAAATCTATCTCCAGTTTGACTCCTTTAAAAAAGAAGCCCTGGAAAAGCTACGTGGTGAAGATTTAAGAGAGGTAAGAAGAAAAGCTATTGAACACCTTAACAAATATAATCTGTCCACAACTTTAGTCGTAACGCTGCAGAAAGGGTTGAATACCGATGAAATCGGAGAAATTATCGAGTATGCTCTAAAACAACCCTGCATCAGGGGCGTTACTTTTCAGCCAACCCAACAAGCCGGTCGCCTGGAAAATTATAATCAGGCAACTGACCGATATACTTTAACCGAGGTCAGATCGGCCATTCTCGACCAAACTGATGTATTTACGGCTGCTGATCTTCTTCCGGTTCCATGTAATCCGGATGCCCTGGTTATGGGCTATGCGTTAAAGCTCGGCGGGAGTGTTTTCCCACTGACCCGGCTAATTGATCCTAATGATTTGCTGGACAATTCCAGAAACACAATTGTATATGAAAACGATGAGCATTTAAAACCGCATTTGCTGCATATGTTTAGTACAGGAAATTCTGTAGAGGTGGCAAATGAACATTTAAAATCAATTCTGTGTTGCTTACCTGCCATTGATGCGCCCGAATTGAGTTATGATAATCTTTTTAGAGTGATTATTATGAACTTTATTGATGCACAGAATTTTGATGTTAGAGCAATTAAAAAATCTTGTGTACACATTGTTAATAAAGACATGAAGATCATCCCTTTTGAAACCATGAATCTTTTCTACAGGGATGACAAGATTGAGTATCTAAACGTTCTTAAAAATGAAGTCAGTATATGATAGAGCAACAACAAAATAAGAAACCTGGTGATTTGAAAATACTGGGTATCAATCTGGGTATCTTTGCAGTGTATTCCATTTTATGTGTATATACCGGCGGCGGAGATGGTGGCATTGCCGCTTTTATGTTTGCTGGCTTTCACGCTTTTATTTGTGTTATCCTGGCTATTGTTCAAAAGCGATGGATCTGGGTGTTGGCCGCTTTGCTCATTCTGGTCATTGGTTTTGCCACTTGTGTAAGCAATTTTAAGCTAGACATGAGATAAGGGATTGATAGCAGGGTGTTTTATTAAAAAAAGATACATCTGCTCGAATGCTGCCTAAGCTTAGGCGGGCTGAAAAAGCCCGCAAATCTTAGAAGGCATTCTCTGCAGATATATCTTTTTTTTTTGCAGGGTGCCTACCTGTTTTTTTTGTCTAATCTGGATTTTCCTTCTCTTCTTTGTTTTCTACCCATTCCATCCTGTCTTTCTCTCTGTTTTTTGGCAACACCGGAGGTGGGCCGCCCAGTCCAATACCAAATGAGGCTAATATAATTAAGATACCAAGTCCGGTAAGACGCAGTATTTTTTTAAACTGTTTCATAGAAAATGATGTAACCGGCCTACAGGCCGCTAGTGTCCGTTAATAAATTTTAATAAAATGATTGGAACTAGGCCAGGTTACAGAACTGTTGTCTTCTGCTGAACTTTAGAAATGCCTTTTTAAGGAATTCCATCTTTATAGATGCAATCAAGAGCATCAGGATTGCCATGAGCACGAACTTGATATGAATTTCTATAGAATAGATCAAAGACAAAATCTGCTGAGATACATTTAGAATTTTATAGGCCAGCTTAATTAAAATCCTTTGATGCAGAAAACTCTTGTAATAAATCTGCGTTTTCTTAAAACTTTCTGTTTGAACAGGCTGGTCAGTTGTCGCTTTGGTTTCAAAGCCAGAAGTTCTTGAAACTGTGATACCGAATGAATTCAGCAAACCAAAAAACAGTAGGATTGCCAGCATGATATGCGGAAAAATTCTCCAGTTTATTTTTTGTTGCAAATTGTTCATCTTTAACAAAGATAACAAAACCAATCGTCCCTAGGGATTTACCAAATATTTTTAACAGTTATTTTAATTGATTCCTTACTTCAATGTTAAGTTTCAATTCTTCATTTAACATAATGATAATATAAAATTAACAATAATTTTATGTCACTTTGCGGCTGTAAATTAACATTATCCATGAGTAAGAAAAAGAAAAGACTTGCAGCGAAGTCTGCGAAAAAACAGATCCGTAAAGAGTTAGACATTAAAATTCTGCAAGAACTTGAGCAAGCCATCACTACACTTGGTCATGATCCAAAGGAAGTCAAAAAAGAATTAAAAAGAGCTTCCGATAAGCTATCAAAAAAGCTTGCAAAAAAAGTAAACAAAAATCTAAGCAATATCATTACAACTGAAGTAGCTGCTGAGGATAAAGCTGAAACAGTAGCGGAAAGCAAAGCATAGTATAAACAGGGTCTGCATTTCTTTGCAGACCTTGTTTCTTTATTGCTCTTCTGCTGTTTCAAAATCAGTATGGAAATTAAACATTATATTTCGCCATAAAACGAAATGATGGATAAATATGCTTTAATTACCGGTGCAAGTAAGGGAATTGGAAAAGAAATGGCGCTGGAACTTGCCAGAGCTGGTTATCACCTTTTATTAGTGGCCAGATCAGAAGATGAACTTTCCCTTCTTTCTGCACAAATTAAAAATGATCACCAGATTAAAGTTTCTTATCTGTCTCTGGATCTTTCCTTATCTTCAGCTTCTGGCGAAGTGTTCAAATGGATTCAGCAACAATCTGTTGCCCCTTCTATTCTGGTTAATAATGCAGGCTATGGTTTGTTTGGTTCATTTGAAAGTCTTTCTATAACAGAGCAGTTGAATATGCTTCAGCTCAATATCAATACAGTTGTAGAGTTAACGCATCTCTTATTGCCGTTGCTTAAGCTTCAGGAACAAGCTTTCGTATTAAACATAGCCAGTACTGCAGCCTATCAGGCTGTTCCGCGTTTAGCTGTTTATTCAGCAACAAAATCCTTCATCTTATCTTTTAGCCGCGCATTACGTTATGAACTAAAATATTCTACAGTTTCTGTGAGCTGCCTTTGCCCTGGGCCTACCAGTACAGGTTTCGCCAGCCGGGCAGGCCTGGACGCCTTTGCAGACCTGGCAGATAAATTTAACATGTCACCCGAAACCGTTGCCAAAGCAGGCTTAAAAGGAATGTTTAACAAAAAAGCAGAAATTATACCAGGCTTCATCAATTGGATTTCTGCTTTTGGTGCCAGTCACCTTCCTAAATCACTGATAGAGAAAGTTGCAGCCGGTTTATACAAGGAATAAAAATTTATTTTCAAATAAATTCTTTATGTCAAATAATTTTATACTTTTGTAAAGTCTACTAATAAAGTAGACTTTATTTCAATGAATCAAATCAACCACAACCACGCTGCATGTACCATGCGAATGTCCCTTCTCAAAGGGGCCGGTTGTTGCTGTTGTTGTTAATCTTTGTTCTTTCCTGATTAATATCTTCTAACCGGCCTGACCAGCGGCTGGCCCATCCTGTCTTTTTCTAAACCCAAACCCTTTTAACCATGAACCACCAGTATGTACAATTCACTTTAGGTGATAAAATCACCACTGAACAACAAGACTTCTTCAATGAAAATGGCTTTATCCACTTCAAAAACTTTATAAAAACAGAGACCATTCAGGATGTGATCCGGGCATCTGAGCAAGTCCAGTCGGAATGGATAAAAATCAATAAAGTTAAGGTTAATGGTATTCCGGTAAAATACGGCAAAGACCTCAATGGATCTCCAATCGTACAGCGTTTTGCCTTCCTAAACCAACAGCATCCCCTGTTTGCTGAACTGGCGCAAGATCCGCGGCTGGAAGTTTTGTTAAACCTTATTGCCCCGGGTGCAAGGCTGGGAACGGAAGAAAAGGATGGCATGGTACTCAATCACTATGTAAATAGCGAGGAAAGTAAGTTTACTCAAATGGGTTGGCATACTGATGGCTTACGCGACATTTTTCAGGGTTTAAAACTAAACCCCATGTTAAATATCGGGATTCATCTGAATACCTTAAGCCCTGAAAATGGTGGGCTAAGAATTTTGCCAGGAACACATAAGCAAAGTTTGTACAACCTGCTTTTCAGAAAAAAATATTTTCTGGATAACCATGCAGATGCCAATGAACTGGCCATTGCACCTTCTGCAGGAGATTTAACTGTGCATGACGGACGCTTATGGCATCGGGTGGCACAATCATCCATCACCGGGGAATCAAGCCGGAGAAGAGTGATTTACCTGCCAATTATAGCCGGTAAATATGAACCTAAAACTGAAAACAGTCCAACCGCGTTTTATCAACGCTTTGCAGGATTGGTAAAATAATTGCTTATGATCATTGCCTTGTTAATTACCTATTTATCCAGATCCGGAAAGCTGAATAACTTACAATTATTTTGTTCTGCCAGATTAACAAGGATAAGACATAAATGGATGCTCGTAAAAAAAGCATAAAAAGAGAAACTCGTTCATACAGTTTATATTTGGTTAGAAAAGGGATGTGCGTGGATGCGACATCCCTTTCTTGTTAAAGCGCATCATGAAAAATAATTCCAAGACTGTGCCGCTCACCGCTGTGCAATGGACTTACACCATGTTTCATATTTACCCTGTAATAGCCTTTTGTACCTTTAACCGGCCTGAAATTTGTTGTAAACAACAACATATCGCCAAGATCTGGACGAAGTACATTTGCTTTAGACTGTGCCCTTGGAGTTTGTTCCGTTAAAACAAACTCGCCGCCTGTATAATCCTCGGTACTATTTAAAAACAACACCAATTGTATTGGAAAATAGATCTCTCCATACAAATCCTGATGTAAGGTATTAAATCCTCCCGCTCCGTATTTTAGAATTAAAACGGTGGGTTTTGTTTGCCCGTGATCCGCACAACGCTTTCTCATCTCCTCATGTGAGAGCGGAAACTGTTGATTGATATTTAATTCTTCCATCCAGGCATTGGCCACAGGGGCAATTTTAGCATATACTGTCTCCCGTATTCGAGTAATTAAAGGAGGCAAAGGATACTGAAAATACTTATACTCTCCAATTCCAAAACGATACCGTTCCATCGTAATGGTCTTACGGTAAGCACCCGCCAAATTATAGTTTTCTATTAATTGTTTGCACTCCTCTTTAAGAAGCACATTTTTCACTTGTGCAAAACCTTTGTTGTGCAATTCTCCGGAAATGGTTTTCCAGTCTTTTTCTTCCAGGCGTTCATCTAAATTTTGTATCATCATATCAAATATTGAAGACACAAAATTAACCTCACAGTATCGGCTTAAAAACCCGGATCTTGCGCAGTTGACCCTGTTATACTACTTATTCAACGACACATACAACTCACACTGCGTAAGCCATTTGCCTTTAACCTTTCGCCACATTGCAGAATAGTTTCCCCAGTACTTATCATTCTTATAAACCCACTTCCCCTTCTCCCAGGCCAAATCTCCCGCTTCTCCAATTACAATTTCATCGGGCAAACGTTCAAATACAGGACTGCTTTGAGAAAACATATATTTCCAATCGGCGGCAATAAGGGCTTTACCTATGGTATGACTGCCATCGCCAGCCACCTGGACAAAATCAGCCATCCAGTACTTAGAAACACCATCAACATCTCTTTTTGCAATACAGGCATTAGAATCCAACCGGTATTGTCTGATCAAATCTTCTTCTTTTTTAATTATAGTCATAAACACCAAATATAAATAACAGTCGACACCAAAGGGCAAAACATGATATTTATCAGCTTTTGAACTGATCTTCTACCACAACATTTACCTATAAAACCACCTAATTTCGTTGAAAGAAAACACTCTTCAAATAAGATAATAAATGAAGATCAACTCCCTGAACTCAACACCTTACCAAGACGACGAAGCATTCGACCAACAATTTTCGCCGAGAATACAAAAACTGTCTAAAATACACTGGAGTCCACTAAAAATCATCAAAACAGCAGCAATCTTTCTTGCTCCACAGCCTGGGAGCAAAGTTATTGACATCGGCAGTGGAGCTGGTAAATTCTGTATCGCAGCTGCACATTATTGTCCTCATGCCGAATTCTATGGGATAGAACAGCGTAAAAATCTCTATCAAACTTCTAAGCGGCTGAAAATACGATCAGGATTAAATAACGTCCATTTTACTCATGGAGATTTCACCGAAATCAATCTGAAAGACTATGATGGCATCTATTTTTTCAATTCTTTTGCCGAAAACCTATCTAGTAACGGAAGAATTGACAACAGCATACAATACTCTCCAAGCCTATACAACTATTATGCGAACTATTTATATAAGATACTCGAAGAAAAACCGATAGGGACCCGGCTGGTTACCTACCATGTTGATGAGAACGAAATCCCCGCTTCCTATCGGCTTACAGACAGCGATTTTAACCAAAAACTAAAACTTTTAATTAAACATTAGGCAAGTACTTTTTTAAAAAGCATCCCTATAAAAGTATCTTTGCCTTATGAGCTTATCAGGAATTTTCCCCATAGAGAAATGGAACTTCAGCACCCAAGCAGTGGTTAACGCCCTTACGGAAGCAGAATATCAGTCCCTGATCACCAAACAAGGTGCGCAAAAATACAAGAAAGGTGAAATCCTTTTCAAAGAAGGCATGGTACCTTCAGGTATCTATTTCATCCACCAAGGTAAAGTCAAAAAATACAAAACCGGGCCGGCCAGCAGAGAGCAGATTATTTACGTAGCCAATAAAAATGAGTTGATTGGCTATCATGCTATTCTTGCGGAAGAGCGTTACCCGGATTCAGCCGCCGCTCTGGAAGAGAGTTTAATCACTTTTATCCCAAAAGAAGACTTTCTTGATATATTGCAGCGATCCACCACATTTGCGAGGCGCCTGCTTAAAGCCCTCAGCCATGAATACAGTGTATTGACCAATAACCTCTCCATTTCCAGCCAGGGCACCGCAGCTGAAAGACTTGCTCTATCTCTTATTCTAATCCGCGAAAAATCAAAAACAGGAACACCTGCCGGCGAAGAACCCAGCATCAACCTCTCCAGAGCAGACCTGGCAAATATGGCTGGTATTGCTAAAGAAAATGTGATCCGTTTACTGAAAGAATTTAAAAACGAACAAATTATCCGGACTGAAGGCCGCAAGATATGGGTCAATGATATTGTTAAACTGGTTAACCGCAGCAATTACAAATAAGATTGCCGATACCTGATTGTTTTGTTTAAAAATATGTTTTCTGATCTCTCTGGACCTTCCGCGAAGAGCTTCAGGCCCTGATGTTCGATCATAAAAACATATTTTTCTGGGTGCAGACTGGATTAAGTGGAGAAAGAAAAGAATTAAAATAATTTATTTCTGCTCCATACCCGGTCACCTCCCTCCTCTGCAATTTGCTAAGGAAAATTCTCGTACGCTGCGGAAAGACCTCAGAGATCTGCGGCTTCTTCAGCCGCCTGATATCGTTAGTCTTGAAGCAGCTGTACAGAATTTTCCGAACAATTTTTTTAACAATTCACCTCCCAACTTCCTACTCTTAAGATCTTTTTATTTTGGAGAGAATTAATATTTATGTAGGTTAGTATACTCAAACAAAAATGCCATATAAAAGCCATAATGATCGCGAACTAACAGATTTGCTTAAGTCTGATGACAGGCTGGCTTATACTGAAATTTAC
Organism: Pedobacter nutrimenti; assembly: GCF_032678445.1. Lineage (GTDB taxonomy): Bacteria > Bacteroidota > Bacteroidia > Sphingobacteriales > Sphingobacteriaceae > Pedobacter > Pedobacter nutrimenti_A. The sequence goes on along the minus strand of NZ_JAVTSQ010000001.1, from coordinate 323,233 downwards.
AATCGCTACCATGCGGCTTTATACATTCATGCTTTCAAAAGACTTCAATCCAGGGAAGAATGCAAAGATATTGTTCACGAATTGTTTACGGCCTTATGGATTAAACGCAGGGAAATTAACTTTAAAACAACGCTTTCTGGCTACCTGTATACCTCAGTTCGAAATAAAATATTCGACCTCCTTGCCAAACAGAAATTAAAAATTTCCTATACACAATCCATCCAGCATTTCGCCGAAACCGGGCTGGTTACCACAGACCACCTGGTTAGACAAAACCAGCTTACAGCACTTATAGATCAGGAAATAGCAAACCTTCCGGAACGCACCCGACAGATTTTTGAATTAAGCAGAAAGAAATTCCTTAGTCACCAGGAAATTGCGAAGGAACTAGACCTTTCTGAACAAACTGTAAAAAGCACAATAAACAATGCCTTAAAGGTACTTCGCATTAAATTTGGATCCTTACTGCTTCTATCCCTTTAATTTTTTTTTATTTCCTTTACCCCCAAGGCTGGTCTGCTTCGTCTTTAGTCTTTGAATGCGGAAGGTACGCTCCTTCCCCCGCTAATATGATGCAACAAGAAGAAATAGACCAACTTTTACAAAAATACCATAAAGGCACCTGCACAGCTACAGAAATTGCTTTTTTAGAAAGCTGGTATGCCCAATGGAATCAAAATATCCCAATAGCTCTGACGGCAGAAGAATTGCATGAGGATCTCCTCTCCATCAAAGAGATGACGACAACCCTTCAGCCGGAAATCAAACATAAAAAACTAAAACAAGCTTTTTTGGTAGCCGCTTCCCTGCTCCTAATCTTAAGTACCGGTCTATATTTCTATATACAGATACAGATCAAAAAGAAGTCTGCCTATAATTTAGCGCTTCATGATGTCAAACCAGGAAGTAATAAGGCAATTGTAATCTTAGCAAATGGCCAAAAACTCGACTTAAACAGCCTCAAAGGCGGTATTGTGATTGGAAATTCAGGGCTCACCTATAATGATGGCACCAATATTATTCCAGCTCAAAAAGGAACTGAACAACCAGAGCCGTTAATAGTATCAACCCCCAAAGGTGGCCAGTACCAAATCACCTTATCAGACGGAACCCGGGTATGGTTAAATGCCGCCTCTTCTCTAAAATTCCCTTCTACTTTCTCAAGGCTTAAAGAACGTCTCGTCGAGCTTAGCGGAGAGGCTTATTTCGAAGTTAAATACGATGCTAAACAGCCCTTCCGGGTGCATACACCAACGCAAATAGCAGAGGACCTTGGAACAGCCTTTAACATTAACAGTTATTCTGACGAACCCTTTACGAAAACAACACTGGTAGAAGGAAGTATGCAGGTCCAGAGTTTAAAAAACAAGCAAGTCAGGAAACCTCTTGTGCTAAAACCTAGCCAGCAAGCATCCCTTAATGCTGCGGGCTTGATAAATATAAGGCAGGTCAACACAAATGAAGCCATAGGCTGGAAAAATGAAAATTTCATATTCGATGGAGAAGACCTGCAATCTGCTATGCGTAAGATCTCGAGGTGGTATAATATTGAGGTAGTTTACGAGTCAAACGCCAACTCAAACCTCATCCTTGAAGGATTAGTTTCAAGAAAAAGCAACCTCTCGGAAGTACTGAAATGGATAGAAACCGTTGGCAATGTTCATTTCGAAATAAAAGAAAGGAGGATAATTGTGACAGAATAACTACTTCCCTGGAATGCCAAATCACCAGGGGTGCTGCAAACACCCCCGATAATTATTGGCATCGTTAATAAACAAATCATATTAACCGAAACATGCAGTTGCCTAACAATTAGAGCTGAGAGGCCACTGCGCAACCAAATATAGCAAAATGTATAGATTTTATGCCAGTAAACCGGGTATAACAGGCCGTTATATCCGTAAAATATGGATGATTATGCGCCTAACCACCATCGTGCTCCTATTCACTTTAATGCAGGTCAGTGCCGCTACCTTTGGGCAGCGCATTACACTTAATGAACGTAAAGTATCATTAAAGGGTGCATTGGAAAAGATCCATAATCAAAGTGGATACAACTTTCTATTTGACCAAAAGATACTCAATGGAGTCAAACCGATCACTATTTCCGTGAACAACGAGGAACTGGAAGTCACACTTAAAAAAGTTTTGAACAACCTGCCCTTAACCTATATCATAGATGGAAAAACCATTATGATCAAACCAAAAGAAACGTCAATCCTGGATAAGGCCGTAGACAAACTGATTGACATTTTCTCAGCCCTGGACATCCGCGGCAAAGTAACAGACTTAAAAGGTAATCCGATTCCGGGAGCAACCGTAATCATCAAAGGCACAAAAAAAGCGACCTCTACAGATTACAATGGGAATTTTAAAATCCAGGCCGATCCAAATGATATCCTGATGATCCAAATGGTAGGCTTTGTAACCAGGGAAATAACCGTAAAAGATGAAACGGCACTCAATATTGCCCTCACAGATGAGGATAAAGCACTTGATGAGGTTGTCGTGGTTGGCTATGGTAAACAAAAGAAGGTAACCATTACCGGTTCTGTAAGCACCATTAATATGGCTGATATGCAAACACCTAACCGATCGCTCTCCAATGCATTGGCAGGTAAGGTTGCCGGGGTTATCTCTATGCAGAGAAGTGGGGAACCGGGTTACGACAATGCCTCCTTTACCATTCGGGGTATTGGCACATTCACAGGCAACTCAGAACCATTGATCATTATTGACGGCGTACAACGGGATGATGTAAACAGTTCATTTGGAGGCTCCTATAATAATATTGACCCGGAGGACATACAAAGCATCTCCTTGCTAAAAGACGCGTCGGCTACTGCAGTTTATGGTGCCAGAGGAGCCAATGGTGTATTGATCATTACGACAAAAAGAGGGGTTGCCGGCAAGCCGCAGATTTCTGTTAAAACTGAAGTTTCGATGTCAGGCCTTACTAAAATGCCAAAAATGCTCGACGGGGTTTCCTGGATGCGGTTGTACAACGAAGCAACTGTTAATGATGGCAACCAGCCGGTATATTCTGAAGAATTGATCCAAAAGACAGCCAGTGGCCTGGACCCTTATCTGTATCCGAATGTCAACTGGCTCAAAGCGACTTATAAAGACTGGGCTCCTGGTTTCAACAGCAATTTAAATGTGAGCGGGGGAGCCAAGACCGTAAGATATTATGTTTCTGCTTCCTTTTATGACCAGGACGGCAACTATAAAGTAACCAAACAAAACGACTATAACCCAAATGTTAACTTCAAAAGATATGATTTCAGGACCAATCTTGACATTGATCTGAGCCCCACCACGCTCCTGTCCATGAACCTGGACGCGATGCTGGTGAGCAGCAGGTACCCAGGCCTTTCTGCCAGCAAAATCTGGTATAATGCGTATTTGACCCCACCTATCGCTTTTCCTGTACAATATCCCGATGGATCCTGGGCTGGGCCTTATAACAATGTAGGCTCCAATCCGCTCAATGAGATCCAGAACACCGGCTATGCAACAGAGTTCAGACCAACCATACAGTCCATTTTCTCCATCAACCAAAAACTGGACCGCATTACAAATGGTCTAAGCGCCATGGCCAGGTTCTCTTTTGACTCCTACAGTGAAAACGACAACCGAAGGTTCGGAAAAAACAGTCTGTATATGGCCAGCGGAAGAGATGCAGATGGAAACCTGGTCTTGAACCAGTCCCGGATCGGAGATCAGTTTTTAGGCTATTCCCAATCTGCACAGGCAGAAAAAACCATGTACCTGGAAACCAATATCAATTATGACCGCAACTTTGGCAATCATCATTTCGGCGGCTTGCTTTTATACAATATGCGTTCAAGAATCGTGAGCTCAGCTGGCGATGTGATTTCTTCTATTCCCTTCAAAAATCAGGGTATGGCTGGCAGGATTACCTATTCCTATGCCGATCGGTACATAGCCGAATTTGATGCGGGATACACTGGTTCCGAGAACTTCGAGCCTGGCAAAAGATTTGGTTTTTTCCCTTCCTTCTCAGCAGGCTGGGTAATTTCCAAAGAGCCATTTTTCAAAAAATTATCCTCCACGGTAAACTTACTCAAAATCAGGGGGTCCCACGGTCTGGTGGGAAATGATCAGATCGGTAGAAATCTCGGTCTGAACAGGTTCCCTTACATGAACCAGTATGGTCCTGGTAGCTCTATAGGCCTTGGATACAATGGCACCATTTTCAACGGCGTTACGGAAAGTGTGATCGGTGTCGAAAACCTTACCTGGGAAAAAGCCACTAAAGACGACCTGGGTATAGAAATCGGTTTATTGAACAAATTAAGCCTGACCATAGACCTTTACAGGGAAAAAAGAAAGAGCATACTAATTTCACGCAGTTCCCTTTCAGGCATTTTGGGTACCACGGGTACTGTATTTGCCAATTTAGGTGAAATGAACAATCATGGTGTAGATGCCAATATAGAATATAATGAAACCCTGGGCAATGTATCTCTTCGCTTATATGGGAATTTCACCTATAACAACAATAAAATTATGCAGCAGGATGAACCTAAGCAGCTCTATGCCTATCAACAGGCAACCGGGCGTAAATATGGTGACAACCTGATGTATGTTGCGGAAGGCTTATTTACCTCACAAGACCAGATTTCCAAAAGCCCGGGTCAGTTTGGTGCGATATTAAAACCGGGAGATATTAAATATAAAGACGTGAACGGCGATGGTGTGGTAGACAGCTTTGACAGGATATTTACGGGTAAATCTGATGTTCCTACCATTCTATATGGTGCAGGTTTTACTGTAGGCTACAAAGGCATAGATCTTTCCCTTTTCTTCCAGGGCATTTCCGGCGCAACCTTTATGGCTAATGGATCTGCGGTAACTGGCGACGGGGCACAGGGTGCGGGTATCGTTCCTTTTACAGGAATGGGTCTCTACCCTTCCGGAATGCTGGCCAACCTGGAAAACAGGTGGACTACTGAAAACCCAAGCCAGAATGTAGATTATCCGAGACTGGGCATTGCCAATCAAAACAGCAATAACTACCAGCCAAGTACCTGGTGGTCAAAAGATGCCAGTTTTGTCCGCCTGAAACAGGCCACTTTGGGATATAGATTTTCAGATGCATTTCTAACAAAATCAGGTATTAAGTCGGTATACTTTTATTTGACAGGTCAGAACCTGCTCACCTTCTCCAAATTTAAATTATGGGATCCGGAATTGGGTGCGAATGCCGCAGGATATCCGCCATTAAGAACATTTGCACTGGGACTGAAAGTATCGTTTTAACCAGACATATTGATCAATTACAAGCATTAAAAAATAAAGCAATGAAAAAATATATATTCATCATCGCAGTAGGATCATGCTTATTGACAAGCATTTTGTCTTCCTGTAAACATCTGGATGAAAAACCGGATAACTTGCTCACCTCGGATATCCTGTGGAGCAACAGGGCCAATGCCGAATCCTATTTATACAATATCTATGGTGCCATACTGGAAATCGACTATCCACACCAGGGTACCAGCGACGAAGCTTCTATATCCATACCAAGCACCAGCGCAAGACGGATGGCCGCCGGAGACTGGAGTCCGGTAAATGCCCATTATGACCACTGGGACAATTATTATAAGGGTATCCGGTCCTCCTTTATTTTTGAGGCCAATGTAGACAAAGTTCCGGAATCGCAGTTGAGTTCTGCCTTAAAAGCGCAGTATAAAGCAGAATCCAAATTCCTGAGAGGATGGTTTTACTGGCAGCTGATCAAACAATATGGACCGGTTGTAAAACTTACCGGCCCATTGGCGCTGGATGCAGATTTCAATACCTATCCAAGGGCTACATTTGACGACTGTAAAAACTATATTAATCAGTTGATGGATGAAGCAGCTGCGGTTCTACCCACCAGCTGGTCTGCATCCAGTAATTATGGCCGACCATCCAAAGGCTCCTGCCTTGCCGTTAAATCACAGCTGGCCTTATGGGCTGCCAGCCCGTTATGGAACGGAAACCCGGCCTTCGCTTCATTTAAAAATCAGGACGGAACTGCTTTGGCCCCTGCAAGCTATGACGCCAATAAATGGAAAATCGCTGCAGATGCTGCAAAAGCAGTGATCGACCTTAATGCCTATAAATTATTCACTAATCTGGATAACGGTGGTACCCAGTTTGACCCTTACCTATCTGTACGCGATTTGTTTTTGACCAACTGGAACAGCGAAATCCTGTTCTCCAGAAATTCATGGAACTATTGGGGTTACGTTAAGGCCTCCTCACCCAACCCCGGAGGTATCAACTTGTACAATGCCACCCAAAACGTAGTTGACGCCTTTTATATGGACAACGGCCGCAGTATTGATGATCCTCAGTCCCAATATAATGAAACAGGATTTGCAGGAACCGACGGAGCACATTACTGGGCGCATAAAAAAGGCCAATGGAACATGTATGCCAATCGTGAACCACGTTTTTATGCTTACGTACAGTATAATGCCCGCCCGGTATTGCCCGCCCCTACTGTCGATGATAAAAACTTTTTCTCTTCAACAGGCAATGTTGATGGTACAGGTCGCATAGAATTCTACTATACAGGCAAAGCAGGTGCCAAAGCATCCGGGATCACCAATAACATTACCGGTTATGATTTTCTGAAAAATGTAGGCCCTGCCGATAACATCAGACAGGATGCGACCAATTACAGGCCCTTTATCCTTATCCGTTATGCTGAAATACTCCTGAACTATGCCGAAGCTTTAAATGAATATGACCCCTCCAACGCAGATATTGTAAGGACGCTGAACCTGGTCAGATCAAGGGCAGGGCTCCCGGGCATAGAGACCGTATACCCTTTGGCGGTTGGAAATAAGGACCTGATGAGAAAATACATCCTGAAGGAAAGACAGGTGGAGCTTTGCTTTGAGGGCGACAGGTACTTTACGCTTGTCAGAAGGCTGATGCTGGGGGCCACGGAAAACCAAACCATCTATGGCATGAATGTCAATGAAGATGATGGTGGACAGGGTTTTGCTTTTACCCGGTTTTACAACCGCACCCTTTTTCAAAAAAGAGCATGGAACAACAAGATGTATCTCTTTCCAATCTCTCAATACCAGATGGACAGAGACAGAGCACTTGTACAGAATCCAGGTTGGTAAAATCAAACATCAATATGTATTTAACAAAGCAATCCATGAAACAATTCATCAATATAAAGGCAGAATGTATTCATCTGGTATACTTCGCCATTGGCCTGCAGCTCTTTTTTGCAGGTTGTAAAAAAGACAAGGACAGCACTTTCAACCCTTCCTCACCCATCACTGTTTCAGATTTCATTCCGAAAAAAGGTGGAGGCGGAACTGAAATACTCATTACGGGAAGTAACTTTTCTTCCGATCTGTCAAAAGTCTCTGTTACATTGAACGACCGGCCACTTAAAGTAATAGGCGCTAATGCAACGCAGATTATGGCAGTTGTACCTAAAAGATCAAAGACAGGTCCAATAAAAGTAAAAATAGAAAACGGAGAAGGATCCAGCCAGGCCATTTTCAATTACGAATCTACCAAAACGGTAACTACCCTGGCAGGCTCTGGCAACCCAGGCTTCGCCAATGGCAAGGGAACAGATGCCTCATTTAACCTTGGCGGCCAGAACTGGTACAGGAGCGCTGGTATCGTAGTAGACGACAACCTCAATGTCTATGTCGCCGATCCTGGCAACCACTGCATCCGAAAAATTGATTCGGCAGGGAACGTCAGTACTTTAGCCGGCAATCCCAACCTCTCGGGTTACGCCGATGGTAAAGGTACTGCTGCAAATTTCTCTCTGCCATATGACCTCGCTATTGATACCCATGGAAATCTGTATTGTGTAGATCCGGGCAATTGGGATATTAGAATGATCACACCAGATGGACAGGCCACCACATTGGGCTTTGGAAGCCAGGAACCCTGGAGTGTTGCTTTTGATAAAACAAGCGGCAATGTTTACTACGCAAGTTGTTCCAGTCCCGGCAACATTTATCAGATCAATGCCCAAGGTAATAGTAAGGCGATCATCTCTGGGCTCAATTACCCTGCGGGTATTAAATTTGACAATACAGGCAATCTATTTGTGTCCCTGCATGGCGATCAGGTCATCAAAAAATTCACTGCCGGTACCTGGCAAAGCAGTATCGTTGCAGGCCAATCGGGAAATGCAGGTTATGTAAATGGAGCAGCCACATCCGCATTATTCTCCTTTCCATGGGGAATCGCAATAGACAGCAATAATAACATATATGTGGCCGGCAACGGGACAGGTGGTGGAAGCACGACCAATCCCGACCAAAGCATCCGCTATATTCAGGCCGGCACTTATGAAGTGAGCACATTTGCCGGAAGCAGCAACGCTGGTTTTTCAGACGGAGTGGGCGGACAGGCATCCTTCAGCGCCCCAACTGGAGTTGCAGTAGATAAAAACGGAACTGTGTATGTCTTGGATAAGAACAACAACAGGATCAGGAAGATCGTTTCCGAATAATTCAAAGCCCTACATACACCAAATTTCAATTAAAACATGAGACCATCCGCTTTTTTAAGCCTGGTACTCGTAGTACAAACCTTCTTTTGTACTACGAGTACTTTTGCGACATTATTTCAAACAAAAGAAAAGCCCCATAAATATTATGTATCAGTTAAGGGCTCCGATGCCAACACTGGAAGCATCACCGCCCCTTTTCAAACCATCAATAGGGCACTAAGCCACGCTGCGCCTGGCGATCAGGTAGTCGTTAGAGGAGGCACCTACCATCAAGAGGTGAAGTTTCCAAAATCAGGCCATCCTGGTAAATACATCAGTCTAAAAAACTACCCAGGAGAAAAGCCCATCATTGACGGCAGCAAAACTGTGGTTTCCGGATGGATGGCCATGGTTACTGTAAGTAATGTAAGCTATGTATCTATGGAGGGATTCGACATTTGCAACCTCAGCAGTTCCGGTATGAATACAGACCCCCAAGGCATCACGATCAATGGGAATGCGCAGCACATTTCGATCAAAAACTGCCATATTTACAATATCAAAAGTACGGCTACACTTGCACAAGGACGAAGCGGCCACGCCATATTGGTTATTGGAAGTGACAACACACCAATCTCTAACCTGTTAATCACAGGCTGTACCATACACGATACACAAACCGGAACAAGTGAAAACGTAACTCTGGCTGGAAATATTGATGGCTTTATCTTTAGTCATAATAAGGTCTATGACACCGAGAATATCGGTGTTATAGTAGCCGGAGGCGATGGTTTAAACCCCCATGGATTGGTTAAAACCAATTATGCCCGCAACGGTGTAATCAGCGACAACATTTTCCATCACAACACAATGACCAAAACACCCGAGACATGGGGCGCGGATAGATTCGGTGCCATTTCCATTTACGTTTGTGGCGGAGCGAATACCATTATTGAAAGAAACATCGTTTACGAAAGCGACAGAGGTATTGGACTGGTCAGTGAAAGCAATATCTATCCAACAAGAACCACTACAGTAAGAAACAACCTGGTCTATAACTGCTATAGGGCAGGCATTTATATGGGAGATTATTTAAACTACACCATCGCCGGCACAAAAAACTGTAGCATTTTGAACAATACCTTATTTCAGAATAATCGTGTTCCAGGGGCATTTGGAGAAATTGAAGGAGAACTCAGACTAACGGAGCATTGCGACAGCAATGTAATTAAGAACAACAGCGTATATGCAGGACCTAAGGACGTGCTGGTCCATAAATACACCCTAACCGGAAGTCATAATACCATTGATCACAACAGCTATTTTACCACAATACAGCCTCAATGGATCTGGAACAGCACCAATGGCAACCCGATTACCGATTTTCAGATCTGGAAAAAAACCAGCGGTCAGGATGCCAATTCCACCCTAAAAATAGTGAGCCCTAAGTTTTACTCAAATTTAAGCAGAAAATGGAAAAGATACCCACAATCAAAGATATAGCGAAACGACTTAAGATCGATCCGTCAACAGTATCCAGAGCGCTTCGGGGACATCCAAGTATCGGTCTGGTGACCACCATGCGGGTCAACAAAGTAGCTAAAGAATTAAACTACCACCCCAACCAAAATGCAGTGTTCCTTAAGCAGGGAAAAACCTTTACTATAGGTGTTGTTTTACCGGATATCGCAGAAAATTCTTATTGTTCAATCTTACGTAAAATAGAGTGTTGCGCTCATAATAAGAATTATAATGTAATTTTCGGTCAGTCTTTTCAAGAACCAGACCGGGAAAAACAGATCTTAGAAAACATGAAGAACCTTAGGGTTGACGGCATCCTGATTGCAGTGACCGAATCCACCATAGATATAGAGCAGTTTGAACAGCTCAGAAGATACAATATCCCTGTTGTCACTTTAGACAACAGGGATATTGCAGAAAATCAATCCGATCAGGCTATTGAACACCTGTTTTCAATGTTAGAATTTCCGCAGTTATCTGATCTAAAGGCTTAACCTGACTTTCGGGCTTAACCTCCAGGTTCTGCTCTACCCACGCACGCTCCCACATAAAGAAGTCGGGAGCCTGCGTGTTTTTACCCCGCAGGTTATCTAGTAAATAATCTATATACATTTCCCACCTTACCAGATAAAAGTCCTTGATCAAGCCTCCCCATTCTTTGTAAGCATACTCATGCAGGTTATCCTCAGTCCTGATGTTTTCTCCCCAATAGGTAATCAGCATCATGGCATTCTTGATATTAAGCGCTTTCTCTTCCTTGGTTTTCCCCAAACTCAAGGCCTGGGCCTTATAAGTATTTAACTGATAATAAGGATGGCTGGACAGCAGATCATCTGTTAAACGGATCATATCCAGAAATTGACCGGAAAGCCTGGTAAACTCATCCGTATTCTTTTCCTGGTAGGCTTTTCCCATAGCCTGAAAAACCACCTCACCATCATTTGCCAACACTTGCCTTAACATATTAATCAGATCGATCTGATAAGTATCCGAATGTCTAAATTCAGGTGCTGCTTTAGCAAACTCCAGAACCGCTTCTTTAAACTTTGCACTGTCATAGTTTCTTTCCCGGGTGCCCCAACGGGAGGCAGGTTTGGAATCCAGCGCCGGGCGGATACAAAACACAGACTCACTTGCCCCCTCCTGGTAGCCAGGAAGGCTTTGATATATCGTTTCCAGGAATCCCTGCCAGGCCACATCAATATCTTTGTTTGTACTTCCGTACCGATATTTGGTATAATCCGTCACCCATTTTTTAACATCAACATGATCCTTTCTCCAGCCCAGTTCCAACATCAGATCATATACAGGCGGATTGTTATTGAGTCCTTCAGGCATAATGCCTACCCCTTTAAATAAATCTTTATACGGGCTTTTACCTATCCGGTCAACTTCATCTGCGAAACGCTGTAATTTACCGTACAAACCAGGTCTTTCTCCAAAATTATTTACTACACACCAAATAAATGGTGTCGAATCATAACCATTTCTTTTTTCCCAATTATTGGTGAACTCACCAAACAATTCCTGCACCAGCACATGGGATTTATCAAGTCCCTCCAGCATTTTCTGTTTAGGATTATCCTGCCAGCCCTGTAATACCCAGGTAGATCCGGGAAAACTCCTTAGCATTTCTGTTTGAATAGACCTACCTGCCTCCTTTAAATCTATACCATCTGTAATTCCTCCCTCATGAAAAGGATCTCCAGCAAAAAAGCGGATGTTTTTGCCATAAGCTTTTTTTAATTCCTTATAGTATATCCCCGCTATCCTGGAAAAGTCAGTATGACCAGGAATTAAAATATCCGGGCGTTTAAATGCACCCCATGTTTTCTGGTCAATAATCGGCGCTTTGGTCTTGTCTTTTAAAGAGCTCGGCACCATTCCATAGAAACCTTGCAACACCGGCTCTATCCCGAGTTCTTTCATCCGTTCCATCATTCGTTGCTGCAACATTTTCCGGCCATCGATCTGACTCTGAGGCATTGGTCCACCCCAACCCTGTATATTCCCCATTAACCACCATGCGGTATAGGCAGGACCTACTAAAAAATCGTTAATTTCCTGATCAGAATACCCAATTTGTTTCAATGTACTTTGCCACACCGCTTCCATTCCATTTACGGTAAGCATTAAGTTTACACCATTTAAAGCCATCCAGTCCAGTTCATGTTCCCAGTCTTTCCAGTCGTAAAAACTCATGGTATAATTATAGGTGCAATAATTCAAAGCGTAGCGGTATTTGGCCGGTGCCTCTATGCGTACAAGTTCTTTTACCATTGGAATCGAAGTCACCGGAGCAAGATTATCTCCCATATGCGACATGGAACGATGGCAATAGTACTTTAAATACCAATTCAATCCTACTGCGGCCGCATTAGGACCTGAAGCTGTAATCACCAGTTTGTTTCCCTGGCTCTGTAATTCAGCTATATCCTTCTCCCCGCTTTTCAATGATTTGAAAACAACTTGATTTTCTAACCAGGGGGCTCTCCTTTTAATCAGGTCTTGTACAGGTTTAAATTGCTGGGCTAAAAGATCTAATGGAATTAAGAACAAGAGCAGACAGGTAAATTTTCGCATAATTTAAGGTTGATTTTCAATTTCTAATGACCCGAATCTAATTAAAACCTGGAATAAAATATTCCCTGCAACCGGGTGTTCGTAGCTGTAAAAACTACACAATCGGTTGCATGGGATGGCACAATCGATTGTGTAATTTTCAATTAACATGTGCAATTTTTCTTACTTTCGTGCCACCTCACAAATTATACGCAGATGAAACAGGATTCTCAGAATGTAACAGACTACACCAATAACAACACCATATTTATGGTATGGAATTTTAAAGATAATTCAGCGGTTAGGTCTGTGTTTAACCAGCTTTGTAAACTCGTGATCAACCTGAACAATTCGGTTAACGTTCGCTTCCCGGTTTCCAGAGCCAGTTGTGTAATGGGAATTGGTTATAACGCCTGGCATCAGCTCAATCTTCCAACCCCCTTACCTAAGGAATTGGCAAATTTTGCACCCATTACTGGCGAAAAACATACAGCCGTTTCTTCCAAAGGAGATTTACACTTCCATATAAGGGCCGATAACACCAGCATCTGTTACGATATGGCAGCGGCCATTACCAATATTTTAGAACCAGTAGCCACCAGTGTAGAAGAAATCCATGGTTTCAGATACTGGGACAGCCGTTCCATTTTAGGCTTTGTAGATGGCACCGAAAACCCACAGGGGCAAGACCGGGAATTCTTCAGTATGATCGGAGACGATGATGCGGCTTATAAAGGAGGAAGTTATCTTTTCGTACAAAAATACATCCATAATTTATCCGACTGGAAGACGCTTTCTACAGAGCAGCAGGAAAAAGTAATTGGAAGATACAAATCTAATGATGTAGAAATGCCAGACGATGTTAAGCCTGCAAATGCCCACATCGCCTTGGCTAATGTGGGTGATGACTTTAAAATCGTACGTGACAATATGTCCTTTGGTAACATCTCTACAAATGAAATGGGGACCTACTTTATAGCCTATGCAAGTACGTTCAGCACTGTAGAGAAAATGCTGAACAATATGTTTATTGGTTCTCCGGCAGGAAATTATGATAGAATTTTAGATTTCAGCACCCCCAAAACAGGTAGCTTGTTTTTTGTACCCACATTTAACATGCTGGATGAACTTTCATCTGATTGACCTAGAAACTATAATCAACCCCCAATGCGATATAGCGCGGTAACAGACGATATTCGGTTACAGCCTGGTAGGTATCTGTAATCACTGCATTCTTAAACTGACGGTTATTGAAAAGATTTTTTGCGGTCACCTCAAATCTGGTCTTAATTTTTTTCACATCATATGACAGCGAAAAATCTGAAAAATAATACGTTTTTGAAGTAGCAAAAAAGTCGCCAAAATGATAGGCCTCATTCTTCAGATTGGCCTGGATACCATCAGCAACATTGACGAATAGATTCAGAAAACTGTAGGTATTCTTCAGCCGGCTCTTGGTCTCGCTGTTAAAAGAGGTGAACTGCATACGGGTTCCAGTGTGTATGTTTAATTTCCCTTTCCAAACACTCCTGAAGGATAAGCCATAATCATACGATCCAGATTGTATCTTTCGGTTTCCCACTCCCGCTATACCTGCTTCGTAATCAGAGAGATCAGCACCTATATCCAATTTACAATTCCCTTTCAGCGGCTGTATATAGTAGTTGAACTGTGCTTTATAAAAGGCCACTTTTTTATTCTTTAACAGCACTTGTTGAGCCAGGTTATAGTTTGCATTTAGCATGCTTTGATTACTCATATAATCGAACAGCGTTTTATAGCCTATCGATAAACTGGCAAAAAATTTATCCAGCATATTGCCATGCGTATAGGTCAGTATTGCTCCCGAACTGCTCAAAGTGGCCATATCGTCCAGCCCCTTTGCAAAATTCCGAAGGCCGGTATTATAGTAGCCGGGAATGACATCCATCAGTTCGGTATTGGTCTGCTGAAACGAAAGTTCTGTCTCCAGCTTTCCCTTTCGATACGGCTCCCATTTTGCAGATAACCGCGAAGAAATCAACCAGTTATTTCGGTCCCGAGCCAGTCCCTGCGTTTGCAGGTCACTATGTATAAACCCTGCATTCAATTGCGGTGTCCATTCCCATTTTTTACGCTTCAAGGTGTATTTAGCCAGGAGACGGGACTGATTGGCAAGGAGCCTCACCTGGTTTGAAAAGCCGGAAGGGCGAATCTGGTTGCCATTACCTCCCTGCAAAACGAAATCCGTCACCAGCTCTTGGTTCTTATATTCGTTTGCAAAAGCAATCTCCATAAAATCACCCCCTTTTTGCCTGCGTACATAGTGTGAGGTGACCCCCAGGTACTGCAGATTATTCTCGACATGCTGATGTACATCCGAAATGCCGCCGACCTGGAACAGATCTTCATAATAGTATTGGTCAATGCTGTAATCCAGGGGAGATCGCTGCATGATCCAGCGGGCAGAACTCACTAGGGCTTCCCGGTCTGACAACTTGTAGGTATGTGTAAGGCTGTGATTGGTTACATAGCCCTGGGTGGAGGTCAACTCTGTTGCGCTGTCTCCATTGAACAACAGGTTTCCAGTATCGTGCCTGCCAAGTGACCCCAGATTTCCGGTGTAGATGAGCGTTGACCGGTTATTGATTTCATACTGCAATTCCAATCTCGAAAAATAATTGTCAATGCGTTTGTTAAATTCATAAACCTCTGTATTGGTAAACTGAATATCCTTAATATGATATTCCTGCAATATATTCTGATAGAACGATTTTTTTGTAGGGTTCGCAAAGCCCAGCCACTTAATCTTAAGCTGCTTGGTCGGGTTTAATATGGTATTGAATGACAACAGCCTGTCGCGATTGAAATTTGTTCTTTTATAATCAAAACCTGGGAGATCAGGTGTATAATCGATAATCGTAGGCGTAACCACGCCCAGACCGATCTGTCCAGGTTCATCAGATTTGCCAGGATACAGCAGATGGTTGATGCTGCTTACGGCATCCACGCCGTTGTTATTGGCGGTGCCTAACAGATAATACTTGTTTTTTTTTCCAAAATTCATCAGGTTGACGCTGCCGTAGTAGAATGCCGGTGCTATCGGCGTACCTGAAACAGATACAGAACCCAGCCATTGACTTTTGCTGTCTTCTTTCAATTGCAAGTTCAGGGCTACCTTATTTGAATTTTCAATCCCTTTCAGATGCTTATTATTAGAATAACGCTGCAAGACCTGTATCTTTTCCAAGGGCTGGACAGACATATTTTGTGTGAGCAGCCGATAACCCTTCTCAAAAAAGTCATCGCCCTCTATCATTACCTTTTCCACCTCTTTATCACCAACTTTAATACTCCCGTCGGTACCGATATTTAATCCAGGAATCTTCTTCAGCAAATCCTCCACAGTCCGTTCGTCACCTTGCAGAAACGATTGTACATTCAGTTCGATAGTATCCTTGCCCAGCCTGTATGGCCGCTTCGAATGGATCACAACTTCCTGTAAACGCTCCACACCTCCAGTACTGAGCTCTACATCCACAGTCCTATTTGACTGCCCCGGTTTAATCTCTTTGAGTACGGGCTCATAGCTCAGTGCCTTAAAATACAAGTTCATTTTGCCGGCATAGGTAGTTTGTACATGGTACTTTCCTTCGCCATCTGTAAATGTATACGCCAAAAGACCAGAGATGCTATCCCGATGAAGGTCTACCCGAACACCACCAACAGGGCGGCCCCCCGAAGTCACTTTTCCGTCGATCGATACCTGTGCCCGGGCAGGAAAGGCAACAAACCACAAGCAAAGTAATACCCATCCACAGCACCAAAATCTACTTTTCACGCAGACTTTTTTCTTCCCATTCATAGACCTGCTCCACCGTACCCCTCACCTTTTTCCTTTCAATCGTCACACCTTCCATCGCCGGCATTTTACTTTCCATAATACGCATTTGTTCCTCTACCAATGCATCATTTTTCTTGATATAGCTCTGTAAGGACAATTTTGGCAAGGAATAGATATATCCTTGATCTACAGGAATGCTTCCCTCATACGGATAGGAGACTTCTTTGAGTGTCCAATAGTTCGGGTTTGCACTTTCATTATACAACATCACAATCAGACCCGGCAGTCCGCCGAATTTGTAAGGGCCTGCCGGCACCGGAATATCATTGGTATAATACGCAATAAGCTTGGTACCACGATAACTGGCCGTCGCTTTATGACAGATGTATTTGCCTATGGTATCCGTGCTGCTGTAGTCAGTATTCCACTGCAATTGGGGAAACTTATCGGTCACCTGATAATTCTTTCCCTGAATCGACCGGATTTCTAAAAGATCGTTTTCGTTGTTTTTCTGAACAACAATGTTCCTGTAATTTTTATCGGTATGGAGTACCAAAGAAAAACTGGAAAACATTTCGCCATCCTCACTTTTACCTTCTCCCTTATCCACTGCAACCGGCACTGAATCCCGGACAGCCATTTTAATACCGTCTCCGAAATAGACATGCTCCCGGAAGGTCGCCACAGCAGAAGGTATATATTCATATACCGCATGTAATTTTTGTGCGTGTACGCTCCACGAAGCACACAGCAGCAAACAAAATAGTAAATACTGTTTCATGGATCTTAAAAACCAACAAAGTGAACCTTCCGGTTCACTTTGTTGTTGTTCATAGGTGCGACTTAATTATGGTTCGGATTTCCGTAATAATTTTGATAATTTTGTATTGTGGCGCTAAAGTATTCACCACAATTACTGTAGAACATGTCGGTGGCTCCATAACACGTATACGTTAAAACCTGAGTGTCAATCAGCTGACCGCTCGTGTTGTAGATACTCATAGTCAATCTGCATAATGTCTTGAAGTTCCCCTTCTTGATCTCTTTAGCCTCTCCGACTATTTTAACATTGGACTTACCAGCAACAGCTGTGTAGACCTTTGTTTTTTCAACTGTTTTCTCTGCTGGTTTTACTTCACCAGTCTTTGCAAACACCGCAGATGACATAAATGCCACGGCTACCAAACTCATTAATAATTTTTTCATAGTTATTTATTTTTATTAAACCACTGCATACGTTTGTCGTATGCGTTAATTCAGTGTAAAAATAAAAGTCATCCTACTTAAATTATCAAGTCATTTATGATTCGCAATTGCCATTTACAATTCGCAAAACTATCCATACACTATTGGAATCTGCAGGATTACAATTGTACCGCCATCTGTACCACGGGTTATAGATACGCCTGCTTTTTTACCCAGTAAATCCATTCGCTCCCGGCTGATGGTACCCGACAACGAACGGTGCGTTGTATCTGATTGGTGGCCCTGAGCATTCCCGGTATCGGTAATTGTTACCTGCAGCACATCTTTTTCAAGATCAAAGCAAACATCAATATTACCATTGCCCGAATCCAGTTCTATGCCGTGCAGAATCGCATTTTCCACATAAGGCTGTATCAACATAGGAGGCAACATGACTGCACCTGGATCCTCTCCCTCTGGCTGCAGGATGTGATAGGTAAAAGCTTCTTCAAAACGCATTTGCTGTAAACAGAGGTAGTTTTCCAGCGCATCAATTTCGTCATCCAGGGGGACCAGACTTTCCCGGCTTAGCTCCAGGCTGTTGCGGAGCAAACGGCTAAACCTGTTGAGATATTTAATGGCTTTATCTTTTTTATCCAGACGGACAAAACTCTGCACTGCAGATAAAGTATTGAATATGAAATGAGGTTCCATCTGTGTCCGCAACAATTGTTGATGCAACAATACTTTTTCTTTTTCCTGTCTCGCCCTGCGCTGTCGAAAATTATAATATAGAAATAATAGCGTAACACCCAAGAGAACAACGCTTAATACCGCAACAACAAGCCACAAGCGATTTTGCTGCAATTGAAGTTGATTGATCTTAATGCTCTCATTTAAAGTGTGGATAGAACGGTCCTTAACCTGCAATTGATAAAGTGCATTCATTTCAGCAAGAGCTTGCGTGTGTGCAGCCTGATAAAGGTTTTCCTGTAATTTGACTACATTCTTCAGCACCTCTGTTGCTTCCTTGTTTCTACCTTGTAAACGGTATAAATCAGCCAAACTTTTCTGATATACGACTTCATCATCATCCAGAATCAGATTTGGATGATGCTCCTTCAACCTTTTCGCTTTATAGATGAATTGAGCCGTCTTTACGGGTTGCTTGAATGCGACATAGATGGTGGCCACATTACAATAGTCAACAAGTAAATTGTTGATATTAACCGAAGAGGCTCTGGTATCATAAGTAGCCTCATCTACTTCTGTTTTCAACAACTGATAGTGTAACAGCGAATCATTTCGTTTTTCTGCCTCAAAGTATTTCATCTTCGATTCGTACAGGTAGCTGATATCATATTGATCAGGATGTCGAGCCTGAAGCACCTCTAATCGCCGCAGATAAGGAGCTATACTGTCTGCTGGCTTTTGTTGCAGGTTCAGGAGCTGGATCGTCTGTACCAGCACACGCTGCCGGTTGATATGACCTTGGGGCAGAGAGTCGGTCAATCGCAATGCAGCGCGGTTCATTTTTTCAGCCAGATGATATTGAAAGAAAGACCGGTTGCTCTGCGCAGCCGAAAGCAGTATAGCAGATCTGGCTTCGGGAGACAGGTCAGCTGTAGCATCAGATAACACAATCGCTGCTGCTTTATTATAATAATAGCTCGCCTCCCTTAGCTTTGCCTCCATGCTTCGTACATTACCCACCCCATTGTATATAAGCGCCTTATACTTCTGATTTCCTGTTGGTTCTATAAGATCTAAAGCTTTTTCCACAAAAAAACGAGCCGAATCCTGCCCGCGCATACCGTATAGCCGGGCCAAATTATATTTAACATTTGCTGAAAGTACAGCATCCTTTTTCACAAGTGGATTTTCGTCGAATTTCCGCCATTCCCTAACCACTGAATCACCATTTGCCGGAGAGACAGCCACCTTTTCCAGTTTTTTTATTTTCTCTGTAATCAAATTATTTTGAAGGGACGCAAGCGGCTTTTTATGACAAGCCAACGTCCATGAAATCATCAATCCGAAAAGCGAGATACGCAATATTTGTTTCATTTTTCAGGAAAAAGTTGGGTTAATACAGCATTTCTCCGTCGCGTAGAAATTGGGATTTCCTCCTTATTTTTAAGCACAATATATTCAGAACGGTTAATGCCCGAAACGAACCGGCGATTGACCAAATAAGATTGATGCGTTCGCAGAAAATGTGGTGCGGGCAACAATTCTTCATAATATTTAAGCGGCTTGGAAATCAGTTGCTTTGTACCATCATTCAGAAAGAAAAAAGTATAGGGACCATCGCCTTTGCAATAGATAATATCGTTTACGGATACTATACGCACATTATGAACGGAGTTAAGTGCAATGCTTTCCGGCAGCTCTGCTGTGCTGATAGAATCCTGTGCCATCGATAATTGCTGCATCCATTGCGGATTGTTATCCGTGCGGCGCCTGTAGCGCTCCAGTGCTTCTTTCAATTCGGTTTGATCAACCGGTTTCAGCAGGTAATCCAATGCACCATACTTAATGGCCTTGATCGCGAAATGGTTATATGCAGTAATAAATATGATATTTTGCGGAATAGGAGACAGCATTTTAAGGAGGTCAAAAGCAGTTCCATCCCTAAGCTGTATATCCATCAGTATGACATCAGGCTGTTTTTCTTCAATCAGCTTTACAGCAGTCCGCACACTGTCACTCCAACCAACAAGTTCTGTATTGGCTTCCTGTTGTATCAGATAGCTTATTTCCTTACGGATCGCAGGTTCATCCTCTATAATCGCTACAGTTATCATATTTAACTATTTGTGCCCCGTAAAATAATAATTATAGGTTACGAAATCCCATTTATTTACAATTCGCTACCATTCATTTATAAAACGAAACAAACGTTTTCGTAAAATCATAATTACAAACCGATTGTATAACCTAAATAGGTATTTTTGATTATGAAGAAATTTCTAATAATTGGCGCTTTTTTAATACTCCATCTTGGAACTCAGGCCCAGCAGCATAAAATGTCTGTTGACTATGTGGTTCCTAAAGATTCCCTGGTTCGAAAAAACATTAAGGAATGGCAAGATGTTAAATTTGGCTTATTTATGCACTGGGGGCCCTATAGTCAATGGGGAGTTGTAGAGAGCTGGAGCATTTGTCCGGAAGATGAGGACTGGACTCAACGCAAGGGACCGTTTTCAGACGATTATTTCAAGTATAAAAAAGCTTACGAAAACCTTCAGACTACGTTTAACCCTATAGCTTTTAATCCGGAAAAATGGGTAAAAGCAGCTAAAGATGCAGGCATGCGCTATGTGGTATTTACAACAAAACATCATGATGGCTTCAGTATGTTTGACACCAAACAAACAGACTATAAAATAACAGACGCTAAAACCCCCTTTTCTTCTAACCCCAGAAGCAACATCACAAAAGAGGTTTTTAATGCTTTCCGAAAAGAGAATTTTAAAATTGGCGCCTATTTCTCCAAACCCGATTGGCACAGTGAATATTATTGGTGGCCATATTTTCCACCCAAAGACAGAAACGTAAATTACGATCCGGCCAAATACCCTGAGCGCTGGCAGAAATTTAAAGATTTCACTTACAATCAAATTGAGGAACTAGCATCCGATTATGGAAAAATCGACATTCTATGGCTGGATGGTGGTCAGGTCAGACCGAATAAGAAACTTAATCAGGACATAGATATGGCCAAAATTGCCGGTATGGCCAGAAGTCATCAGCCTGGTTTAATTGTAGTAGACCGCACGGTAACAGGTGAATTTGAGAACTACACCACTCCAGAACAACAAGTACCAGACAAGCCCCTTCCTTATCCCTGGGAAACCTGCATGACGATGGGAAATTCCTGGAGTTATGTACCACATGACACCTATAAATCTGCCAAACAACTGGTGGATCTGCTGGTCAAAATTGTATCCAGAGGTGGAAATTTTCTGCTTAACATTGGCCCTGGTCCTAATGGAGACTGGGACCCGGTAGCTTACGAGCGTTTACAAGATATTGGTTCCTGGATAAAAATTAATGGCGAGTGCATCTACGGCTCAAAACCAATAGCACCATATTCCACGAAAAACATCTTTTACACCCAGTCTAAAAAAGGCACAGAGTCTTATGCCGTTTGGCTTGCAGAAACAGAAGATGTTCACTTACCAGAGCAAATTTTCATAGCATTGGATGGAGCAAAGAAAATACAAAAAGTAAGCATGCTTGGAACCAAAATGAATATCAAATGGAAAGCAAAGGATGATGGAATCTTATTGACCATCCCTGTTGCTCTTCAACAAGGAAAATTCAAGTATGCTGCAACCTTCAAAGTAGAACATAAATAAACCCAATCTGCCCTATACCCAATCAGCAACATACCCGGTCCGCACCATACCCGGTCCGCACTATACCCGATCTGCACCCAAGAAAAATATGATTTCATGATCAAGCCTCAGAACCTGTAAGGTTCAGCGAGATCAGAAATCATATTTTTTCCCCCAACGTCAAACCAATAAAGTTCTGATATGTTATTTAATATCTGAAGAACTTTATCAATCTGTTACGACGAAATAAAAGCCTGGCACTTTATGATAAAATATATTACCATAACGCACGCAAAGCAAAATAACCTCAAAAACATCTCCCTGAAAATCCCCAAAGATAAGCTGACCGTTTTTACCGGAGTTTCCGGTTCAGGAAAATCATCACTTGTTTTTGATACTATAGGAGCTGAAGCACAAAGGCAGATCAATGAATCAGAAAGCAGCTTTGCCCGAATGCGTATGAAACATTATGGTGTTCCTGATGTAGAACGGATAGAAAACCTAAATGTCCCGGTTATCATTAATCAAAAACGCCTGGGAGGAAATGTACGTTCTACTGTGGGCACCGCTACAGATATTTATGCTTCTTTACGGTTGCTTTTCTCCAGAATGGGCAAACCTTTTGTGGGATACTCCAACTCCTTTTCATTTAATAATCCCTTGGGCATGTGCCCGGAGTGTGAGGGATTGGGCTATGTGCAGGCAGTAGAAGTTGATGAACTGGTTGACAAAGATAAATCGTTGAATGAAGGTGCAATTAAATTCGCAACCTTTCAACCCGGAGGATGGCGTTTAACACGTTACGTAGACTCAGGAAATTTCGACAACGATAAGAAACTGAAAGATTTCAGTAAAAAGGAATGGGATCTGCTGCTCTATGCAGAGGAGCAGAAACCAAAGCATCCAACCAAAGACTGGAGGAAATCGGCAAAATATATAGGACTTATCCCCAGGATCAAAACTGCATTCCTCAACCGGGAAATAGAACATCGGGAAACCATAAGAGTTTCGTTAGAGAAGGTGATTGTGACAAAGGTATGTCCGAGCTGTCAGGGACAACGTTTGGCCCCTAAAATTTTATCCTGTAAGATAAAAGGTCAAAACATTGCCGATTGCACAATGATGACCATTGAAGACTTATATGCATTTATCAGTAAATTAAATTCAGATGCTTTTGACACGATTTTGCAGGAGATCAAAAGGAAATTACAATATGTAATGAATATAGGTCTACAATACCTCACATTGGACCGGTCAACAAATACACTCTCCGGTGGAGAATCCCAACGCATTAAAATGGTCAGGCATCTTGGTAACAACCTGGTAGATTTATTATATATTTTTGATGAACCAAGTACAGGGTTGCACCCTCATGATGTGATGAACATAGCAAACATCATCCTGAAAATAAGGGATAAAGGAAATACAGTTCTATTGGTGGAACATGATCATGACCTGATCAGACTGGCAGACCATATCGTGGATATGGGCCCGGGTGCAGGAAAGAAAGGCGGCGAAATCGTATATCAGGGAGATTTTGCAGGCCTAAAGCAATCAGCAGGAATAACAGGCACCTGCTTCTCCGAAAAAACTTCGTACAACAAAGATCCCAGGACATTTAAAGAAGTTTTGACAATCACAAAAGCTTCAACACACAACTTAAAAAACATCAGTATAGATATCCCCAAAGGCATATTTACTGTTCTCACGGGCGTAGCTGGCTCTGGGAAAAGTACATTAGCAACTAAAGTACTTCCATTTCATTACCCTCAGGTGACTATTATTGACCAATCCTTGCCTGCGGCAAGCTATCGTTCAAACCTGCTCACCTACCTTGACCTCTCTGATGAGGTGAGAAAACTTTTTGCACGCGCAAATAAAGTTTCAGACAAACTTTTTAGCCGGAACAGTGAAGGCTGCTGTCCAAATTGTAAAGGACTGGGAATGGAGAAAATTGAAATGGCCTTTATGGATGACATCGAACAGATATGTGACGTATGTAATGGCTCCGGATACCATCCAAAAGTATTGCAATATCTTTACCATGAAAAGAACATTGCCGAAATTATGGAGATGACAGTTCACGATGCGGGTGCTTTTTTTCCAAAGGAGAAGTTTCGTTCTGCATTTGATACATTGATTGAACTCGGGCTGGATTATCTCACCCTGGGGCAACGAATGGATAGCTTTTCGGGTGGAGAACGGCAAAGGTTAAAGTTAACAAGAGAACTTCCCGGCACTGATAAAATAATCATCATAGACGAGCCAAGTAACGGCCTGCATCCAAGCGACACAAAAAAACTGCTAAAATTCCTGAATGTACTTGTAGACAATGGCAATACACTAATCGTGATTGAGCACAACCCCGATATCATCGCCCAAGCTGACTGGGTTATAGATCTCGGCCCAGGTGCAGGTAATGCAGGAGGAAGAGTGATGTTTCAGGGTTCTGTAAAAGACTTATTGAACAATAAAAAATCGCTTACCGCCAATTACCTTCAAAATAGAACATAAATAAAACCAATCTGCCCCATCCCCGGTCTGCATCATACCCAATCTGCACCATACCCAGTCTGCACCATCCCCAATCTGCACCATACCCGGTCTGCACCCAAGAAAATATGATTTCATGATCAAGCCTCAGAACCTGTAAGGTTCAGCGCGATCAGAAATCATATTTTCACCCCCCCTTCAATCAAAATACATTCCCGATCTCTTCGACAAGGCCGATATATTGTTTTTTAATATTCCGCTGCCTGTAAAAATCTTTCCCCTTCCAGCTTTTGTTCCAATTGGCACTGCTAAAAGACCAGGCATTGAGCTTACCCAAATCATCACTAAGAGATTTCAAGCGATCATTTAAACTCTTAACAGAACCTATATTCGTACTGAAAGACATGCCTTTCCAGGCAGAAACATTCTGTGCAGCCGAGAATGGGATCGGATACAATTTAATCCCGTTATCACTATTACTCAAGATTCTCCCCTCCTTGCTATACTCAAACACCAAATAGTTCGCCCTTCCAGGCTTAGAAAAGACAATCTCTTTGTTATAAATAGAACTCAACGCACCCTTCTCCGGACCAAAAACCCAAATATCCCCATCCGGCGTCAGCAAAGGCAATACTTTGTAGGCACGGCTGAAGGCCGTGTAGTTTCTTCCATCAAAATCACAAGTACTTAACGCATAGGTTCGGTGATTGCCATCTTTATCTGCATCCGGTAAAGGATTGCCTATAGTCTTATTATCTTTTATTAGGCCCAGTCCCAATTCACAATTTCTAAGGAATGCCACGTTATTCCACAGCTTATAAATATTTCTGGCTGCCTCGCTCAAATTTTCATAAATCTCCTCAATTCCGGTTCCGTTAAGGTCTTCAGAAATATCCTGCATCTTTCCTGCAGCATTGGCAAAGGCATCCGCGATACTCAATGAAGTCACTCTTGGCTTAGACGAATCCTTTCTTTTAAACTCGGTGATTCCTGAGGAATGGGCAATGTAGTACATCTTGCTCAGGGTTTGATAGTCCTGCAACATTACCCTTGCTTTTACAACATCCTCCCCCTCGATGCCATCAATACTATTATAATACCCCTGGGCCATCCACGGAAAAAGGTCAGGCCAATTGCTGATCCATACACCCAGAGGAACATATCCTTCAGCTTTTACGTCTGTATTAAACGCCAGTGCTTCAGAAGAGAAAAAGCTATCGCCAGAATCCATCGCCAAGTCCACGTATTTCTCCCCTATCTTTCCCGCCTTATTCTTCTGCTTATTAGAAAAATCCAGCGTATCAATCTCATTATTAATTATTTTCTTCTTAAACTCATCGAGTTTTTCCTTTTTCGCTGGCTTACCCGCATTATTTATGAATTCGTCAAAAGTAAGCTTTGGGTTGGTTATTTTTGTCTTCTCGTAAGCCGAAGCTTTTGCCATAGTATCCAAGCCATCCAGATTTTTTATTTCTTCTACTTTTTTCACGATTTCCTCTCCAGGTACAGGTTGTACAAATTCCGGAATCGAAGGTGCTCCATGGGTAATATCCATAGGCGGCGCTTTATCAATAACACTTACGTTAGCCAGATCCTCAAATGTTTTGTTCGCCACCTGATCGAACCATTCTTTAATCTGCGAGGAAAGCACTGACCCACTTAAATAACTGGTACAATTCACCTTCACCTTTGCGTTACCACTGGATTGGCTTCCATCATAAGTAGCTTTTACAGCCACCGAAGCAAAAGTGTTGGCATAGGAAAAATCTGCCTGACCTCCATATTTCCAGGATCTGGATTCACCCTCAGAAGTCATCAACATTTTCACGCCCCCAAAAGCACCCCAGGTAACCCCAACCACCAGCCCATCACCAAAATCATGTGTAAACTGTTCTGAAGCCTTTATCCAATCACTTACTAACTTTTTTAATGGCTTACTTTGAACATCCTCATTATAAAAAACACTCAACAAATCCAAACCTGATTTTGAAGCCTCAGCCATTACCGCATTATATGCATCCAGTACTGACTCTATACTTTGCTTGCAAGCCTCGTTCAGGCTTTTCATAAATTGGCTGGCAGTCAGCTCTTCAAAATTGATATACTCTATTCCTCCAACAGAAATGGCATTGTAATTTACCGCCACCGATTTACTGCTGGCCGCCGAAGATTTCCCTACGTAAGCGGACAATGAAGATTTAAGTAAGCTTACGCCCGAAACTCCATAGGCCCCAGAGAGTCCAAATGACCCCTGGTTCATTTTTTCCGAAAATACATAACTACTTTCGCCCGACATATATTTCTCGGATTTTTCCTGGGAAATCATTAAGCTAATGGGCCCCTTCACCACACTAGCCTTGAATTTCCCGTTATGGGCATATATTGTTGTCCCAATAGTCACCCCATACAAGGGGTTATCTCTTTCAGAATTGTTCATAATACATTGTTTAAATAGATGATTTAAAAATTACACTGAATAATGCTTTGCGCGGTTTTCGCATTGAGGTAATCTATATAAACGATATTGGGTTTCGGTTTATCAACCTGGCCCATACGCTCTGCCAATGCTTCTTCCAATGCAGGATTTGCTTCCCCGGCCAACTTCTCGACAGAGCTTTTAAAAAAAGTATCGGTGTCGGGCGTCAGCGTCCATGACAACAGAAAGAAATGGTCCTTATCTAAGCCACCATACGCATCCAGTTTTGCCAGCTGATCCTGCTTCATTTTTTCCAGAGAAGTGGTACTGGAATAGGAATCGCACACGGTGATATTAGGCCCACAATAGCCAAATCCATCGTGGTAGCGGAACCGGCCCGCCCGTGCCCCGGTATGTTCGGGATAATCGAAAACCAGAATCATTTTCCCCCTGCAATCGTCCAAGGCGATATTGGCCAGATTGACATCCCTTTTTGGAGATGTGAATAGATATCCCCGGTATTTGACATCCGCCAGAAACTCGTCAATCCTATCTTTTATCTCCCTCTCGTTCTTTCGGTTGGTACGGATATGGGAAAATTTCAGGATAAAGGTTTCTGAACCATGAGATTGAATAAACTGGAGAGATTGGTCTAAAACAGCAACCAGTGATTGGCCATTGCATCCGGCATCACCACTTCTATGATAGGTAACCAGTTCCCAATGATCATAATCTACCCTGATATCAAAATACCGGGAACCGGCTTCCAATTGCTGCAGGATATTTAAGGCTTGGGTCTTTATAATTCCACAATTCAATTTAGCCCCTCCATCACAATGACTCAATTGAGACATACCCGCATCATGACTTCCAGGCATTACTATGCCGTTCAGCTTTGTACTACTGTCCAGGCGGCTCATCCAGGTTGACGTTTCCATAGTCATATCTTTGGATTTTAGGATGTCTGATACAGTTCAAAAGTGATCTTCTGATCGTGACCTTTGAAACTGCCTTTGATCTCATAGCCCATGGAATCAGAAGGATTAGGTGTGACACGATAGGAACTGGCCGCACTGCCATAGGGATGGTTATAATAAAATTCAACTGTAACATCTCCTCCATCGGTTTCATAAGTTACAGTACCCTCCGGACCATAAGTACCACCTGTTCTGGTTGTACAAGTCCAACTGCCCGAAGCTTCAATACTGGTCGGGGGATCTGAGTTAAACTTTCCATGCACTGCATTTTTACTTTTGAATTTCAACACCTTACCTGTATTGTTGATGACGGTCATTTTAACTGATCTAGCCATAATGTTAATTTTTAGGTTATATTAAAACACTTTAATTTGTTCTTTTTCAATACTTTATTAATAATCAACTATAATATCTCCGTTAGCACCTGAAGGAAGCACTTCAATCGTATATAGAGTATTGGCATTTATCCCAGGCAATTGCCTGACTTCACCCGGATTTAGATTTACATTTCCATAATTTGTTATATTTAACCTGTGCCCACCGGCACTATTCGATGTTAATTTGATACCCCGATTAGCAGTCCTGATTGTGGTTGAAAAATGTGCATGACTTAGAATTTTTTGTGGCATTTCTTTATAGTTTAAAAGAATACGGCCTACTCTATACAGTTTTCGGCATCCCTGTTTGTCATTTCTCTTTGACATAAGCAAAGTAACAGCAAGGACAAAGCATTATTCAGAGCTAAAAAACCTGATTTAGCCTATAGGTAAAAAGACCTGGTCACCCTTGGATGATTTAATTGATATTAATTTTTATATTAGTCATACCACAACCTATTAAAGAACCAAGAAAATGAATCAGAAACCATTTCCACCTATAAACCTTGACACAGCTAAAGCCCTGACGACAAGATGGCGTACTTATTATGCAGATTTGTTAAGAGCCTATAAAAACTGGAACAATAAGGAACAAATCGATATTAATGTAACGCCTAATGACAAGGATGTATTCCGAGGCTTTACGATTCCTCTTGATGATTTGAGAAAAATTGTAACAACAGCAGATAACCACAATAACAAGAAGAAGAATAAAGACAACCAAATAGATGCAGTTCGAGGCTATTTAGCGATGGATGAACCTATCGATAAGGATACCCCTGGCCTGGTGCATATACTTCTGCTGCCCGTTGCGAAAAAGATAGACATAACCCATGTTTCTGGGACCGACGAAGATGGCACTGAAATTAAGGAATCAGCAATTTATGATTTTTCGGCCCCTTGCCCTGATGTATGCGATACTTCAAGTCCATTATATTCGGAGCCGCAGTAAATAGCCATTTTATTAAGGAAGATGCATTTACTGTTTTCGATAAGAACGGTTTACCCGGCTGTGATTGCTCCATCTATTTTGGTGGTGCCAATTATAATTGCGCTCATAAATCGTAAATACTGGTTAGGGCCGCAAAAAATGTTATTCGGTTATCTATTATTTTCCGTATTCTTTAACTGTATCGCCTCAATAACTACCTTCCTGCATATCAATAATATGCCTATCCTGCATGTATATACCATACTTGAATTTTGTCTATTATGCCTGTTATTTAGAGGTATTTTTGAACAGCGTGGAGTCCGGAAATCATTAATTTATTCACTTATCTTTTTTAGCTTATTTGCCATTGCATATGTATTGCTAACACATAGCCTTTTCAAATATAATACCTTACCCCGCTTTTTGAGCAGTATAACAATAGTGGGAATATGTATATACTTTCTTTACTTAAATTTCACCAATACGGAAGTCAATTTGTCCGGTTTCAATTTTACAACAATAATAGGTCTGATGCTTTATTTCTCCAGTTGTTCCATATTATTTGGCTTATCACAAACCTTGCATAATAAGGCAAGTCATGGCGCCCTTATTTTTGTCTGGAATTTACACGCCACGATCATGGCCATTATGTACCTTATATTTGCCTGGGCATTTCTCCGATTAAAGCCAAGCCGATGAGTATTTATCTATATATCATATTGGGCATGACAGCCACGTTTCTGCTGTGCCTGGCAACTATTTTATTCTATATCAAGTACCGGAAAAACATTTTAAAGAAACAATACGAGCTTAAGACTGCAGAAGTGCAATATCAGAAGAACTTATTAAAAGCGACCATCAACTCACAGGAATCAGAACGTAAACGTATAGGAATGGATTTGCACGATGAAGTGGGTGCAAATTTGTCTTATCTCCGGCTTCTGATAGAGAACTTCGTAGAAAGAAATGAGGAAATCAGCTCGGTTAATCAGTTTAACGAGCAATGCAGGGCAATAATTGACAACATCATCACCAATACACGTAATATTTCTCACAATTTATCCCCGCTGCTCAATAAGTCGTACGGCTTTCAAGATATGATTTATGATTATTGTGATGGTATTAATAGTTCCGGAAAAATAGCGATCCAGGTAACCTTTGATCAGGATAAGACGATCAATTTCTCGGATACGGTTACGCTGGCTATTTACAGAGTAATTACAGAATTGATTAACAATACCATTAAACACGCCAGAGCAAAACTAATTACCCTTTGTTTTTCTTTTGGAGACGATTTCTGTACAATGGACTACCAGGATGACGGCACAGGAATGGCTCCTGATCACAAAAAAGGTATGGGTCTGCAAAATATAGAAAGCAGACTTGGAATGATCGGTGCCAGCTATCATATTACAGATAACAATAGTGGTTTCAATTTATCGGTTACATTGCCAGTTTAACTTATGGAAAATATCAGAATTGCACTCGTAGACGATCAACAACTATTTCGGGAGGGAATAGCTTCAATTATTGAACTTCAACCGGACTTCGAGCTCCTTTTGGAAGCCGAAAATGGTCAGGATTTTCTGCTCGCCCTTGAGCGTGCATATATACTGCCCGACATTGCCTTAATAGACATGGAAATGCCTGTAATGGATGGTATAGAGCTCAATAACCAGATCCAGCGTTTATATCCTCAGATAAAGGTAATTATCCTGTCCATGTATACGAAAGAACGATTGATGGCAAGGATGATCCATGATGGAGCAAGTGGCTATCTGGCCAAGAACTGCAATAAGCAAGAATTAATTTTAGCCCTGCAGACCACCTATAAAACTGGATTTTATATGAATATGCAGGTATTAAAAGCGATGCAGCACACTTCCTTACAACCACATGCGCTTAAAAACGATAATGGTGTCGTTATTGAAATATCACCAAGAGAAAGGGAAGTATTGCAGTACATTTGCCAGGAACATACCAATGGCGAAATAGCAGAAAAGCTATTTATTAATATCCGGACTGTTGATGGGCACCGCAACAATCTGTTAACCAAAACAGGCTGTCGCAATACAGCAGGTTTGGTTTTATTTGCCATTAAACACCATATTTTTGAAGTGATCTCTTAATTTTAAGCGCAACCTTCAGCGATTTCAGAAAACATATTTTTCACAGACTACATATCCTTCAAAGAAAAACCCAAAACCTCAATTTTGTATTTGGACAGTTCTTTTTGTATAGTTTTGACTTTAGCTTTCAGTAGCTCTATATTTATTTTTTTGGGATTCCGCTTCACTTCAGCCACAATACCCGTCTTATCCAGATCATTAATCGCAATCAAGTCAATTTCGTTTTCTCCCTTATTGTCCCAATAACTACCAATTGCAGTAATTCGTTCGCTTTCAGAAAGCTTTTCCCTGAAATACTTTTCCAACATCAATCCACTATATTGTTCATAATTTTGAACTATATATTCACGGAGCAATTCATGCTTTCCCAATTCAATCATAGATTGGCTTGGATAAATGAACCTAAACCAAAACCTCAGATAATTGTCGCTGATGCTCCACCGTGTCTTCCTACTTTCCGGCTTAGCAAACATAGGCTTGTTTTTGTTGATCAGGGAGTATTCTTTTTCCAGATTGACCAGATAGGCCCCGGTATTTTTGCCAACCATGGAATCCATCTCCGTTTGTGTGGTTTTTCCCGATGCAATCAATTGTAATAAGGAAAAATAAGTACCATACTCTCTACCAAATTCCGATACGAGCAGGTCTTTCCCTTCCACAAGAAAAGGAGAATCAGGACGGGTGATCAGATCAAACATCTGCGCCTCAGTTGTTGCGCCAGCCTCCATTAATAAAGTGAGATATTTAGCCACCCCGCCCGTAATAGCATACATACACAACAAGTCTTCTGATGTATATTTAGAATTATAATCTTTTAGAATCTCTTTCATTACGCCCACAGAAAATGGCTGAATAACCATCTTTGAAGTTAAACGCCCAAAGAGCGGCTCTTTTTTATTCTCAAAAATTTTAAGCATCATGGAATAAATTGAGCCACATGCAATGAAATTAAGCTTAGACTGATCTTTATATTTGTCCCACAAACGTTGGATGTCACTAAAAATCGCCGCGTTTACATATTCAAATTCCTGAAATTCATCTATAATTAAGGTGAAATTTTCTTTAGTCGAGTACATCAGTAACTGTTCAAAAATATCCTGAAACGCCGTAATTGAGCCGAATATTTGTAAACCCAGTACCTCTTGCATTTCTTTTTGAAACTGCGCACACAAAAGCTGCTCGTTTTTACGGGAAACGAATAAATATAGATATTTCTGATTTTTAACAGATTCGAGTAAAAGTGAGGTTTTACCAATACGCCTACGACCAACCATAACGGTAAAACACGCCGTTTTTTTAGATTGGACTTCGTTAAGTTTTAATATTTCAAGTTCCTTTTTTCTGCCGTAAAATTTCATATCTCTATTTTTGTAATAGCCGTTATCTTAATGGCCATTAAGATAACGGCTATTACAAAAATAACATTTTAAATATTAGGATGTATCTGTTCAGGCCACTTAATATATAATCTCTCACTCAAAAACAGGAAATTGTACGCTCCTCCCCGGTCTGCATCCAAGAAAACATATTTTCACCTATTAAGCCAATTCAGGATTAAAAAATATTAATGCCAAGTTTTAACCGGATTATAAAACGACAAATCCTATACAAATGCAGCCCCAAAGCGGTACCTGACTTCGTCTTGGTTCGTCACTTCTCCGCCGCTTCTCCGCCGTAACTTAGGCAAACAGGTACTTTTACCGAACAATCGGCGCTAAAAGGCCGGATCATCGAACAACCAACACAGAGGAAAGTAGCACGCAGGACAAAAGAAAATCTATACAAAAAAACCCGGGAAAAATTTCCAGAGATCAATTACCAGGTATTTCTAAACTCAGATAAAATAGAACAAAAGATGCTGGCTATTCTCTCGCTAAAACAGAAATGGCAGGTATCAGTTAGATATCCGCCATTTATATTCCGATTCTTTATTCTTATTCTTATTTCGAAACTTTGCTGGAAGTTACAGCTATATTAACTGATTCTGCAAGCTGCGCATCCAGATCAGCGTGAAATACAGGGCTCGATGAAACAGCTTTTAAGGCTGCAAATTGATTTACATTGATGTGTGAAGCATCAGAGATTACCGATACATGGCGTTCTGCAGATCCGCTTAATTTTAACGAAGAAGCATCTTTGGTCACGGTGTATACATCTTGAGCAACAACATTCACATCCACTTTGGCATTGTCCTGTACAAATACCTGAAGCACTGGCAAGTTGAAACGGCCGGTTGATTTTACAACTGCATTTTCAGAAACATCGATTCTTTTCAAATCATTCACGGTCAAATACACCGTTGTTGTTTCATCACCAGTAGAATTGATGAACAATTTGTTACCCTCTCTTTTGAAAGAAACTTTAGCTTCAGTTTGATCTGTCTCTACACGGAAACCTTCTTTAGTTCCCTGAGTTAAATACACCTTTAAATTCCCAGTCACTTTGATCATTGTTGCACCAGAAACGGTAGAAATTGCAGATGGATTTTTATCCCCTTCTTTTGCAAAAGTGGCAAATGCAGATGAAGTTAAAACGATAGCGGTTAATGCTGTTGCGAATAAGGTTTTGATAGCGGTTTTCATATCTTTATGTTTTAAGTTTTTTAAATTCTCTTTGTACATAAGACGTGCTCAAACCAGAAACGTTTCACCCCTTTTGCCCCTATTAGACCAACAGCAGGGTAACCATCGACGAACACACAGTTATTCACGACCAGTCCTCTCCACTCAGCCCCCTCTGCAATTTATACAGAAAATTTTACCTTATTTGAAGAGGCGGCCTCAGAGATCTGTGCGCTTCTTCAGCGCACCTGATATCGTTAGCCCCGAATCAATAGGGCAAAATTTTCATTATGAATTAAATTTCCCTGCAAATATTCGTTATACTTAGAACTTCTATGTATATTTACTATGTGATAGAATTAAACAAAGACTTAATGGCTAGTTCCCTTGCTCCGATAGTATTGCTGATACTTAGAAGACAGGAAAGTTATGGCTACCAGATTATTCAGGAACTGCGTGATAAAACAGGTGGAGAACTAAACGTCGCAGAAGGCACACTCTATCCTGTTTTAAAAAAAATGGAAGCAAAGAAATGGATTGAAGGTACCTGGAAAAAAGCTGATACAGGAAGAGAAAGAAGATATTATACCCTCACCTCGAAAGGCAAACAGGAACTAGAAGAGCAGTATTCACAATTAAATTTTATTAATGCATTAATTCATAAACTATGGGATCTTCCAATTTCAATCTCCAGCAATCCATAAATCATTACATACACTTGATCCAGATTCAGGGAAGTATTACTGGTTCTGATGCTGCAGAGTTAACAGCGCACCTCTACGATGCCACAGACGCTTTGAAGCAACAGGGCTTATCTGAAGAAGAAGCTTTTACAATAGCTTGCAAAAGAATGGGAAATGAGGTTATTCTCGCTGAGGAGTACAGCAAAGTAAACACATCTGTTCATACCAATAAAGTTTGGGCGTACTTATTTATCGGGTTTAATCTTTTATATGCATTACCGTCTATCTTTCTTAGTATTATAGCCCTACTGTATCATCTTGTTTATAAGAATTTCAACACATCGCTTACAGGTGTTTGTATCATCACAGCTTTTCATTTGGTATTTACTGCTTTTGTCTGGTATATAGTGAAAAACAAGAAAGAAATTTCGGGGTTTATTGAAAAGCAAGTGAAGCAGAATAACCTCCGTTTTGTGTGCATCTCTTTTATACCATTCTTGCTAAATGCAATTCCTTTCAGGTATTTTAGCAAAATAGAGCAATCCGTTGCACTTCGATACCCTGTTTATGCATTTAACAGTAGTATTTCTGAATTTAGCTTTTATATAGCGATAATGAGTATCATTGCGGGAACATTAAGCTTAATCTTCAGCATAAATAAGACAGAAAACTTAACAATAAGTACGCTCTTTCAAAAACCATCCGTGTCATTTTTATTTTCATTTGGTGTTGTTATAGAACTATTTGCCGCATCGACGAGATCAATTCGAATAGATAACATTGCGGGAAGTGCTATTGTATTTGGACTAGTATACATGGCCGCTTCTTTTCTCATCGCATTTTATAACAAAAAGGACAGCATTAGAAAGTACCTTGCAATAAGCATGTTATTTGGCCTTCTTATGGAGACAGGTGTTGGTTTTATAGCAGATACTGAACGAGGAGACACATATTACACGGTCTATTTTGTTTCCGCCATGATCTTAGGAATTATAATAGGAAGCTATTTAGCCATTAAGCTCCGCGATCAAAATGCACTTTCGAAACCAGAAGTATCATAACAATGAATCCGCCGGTCTGCACCCAAGAAAATATGTTTTACTGAGGCGAACCTCAGAATCTGAAAGATTCACTTCGCAAAACAACTAATTTTGCGAAGCTCCTATGAATTTGCCCCAAGACAAGTATACATTTGCCCACAACAAGAACCTGTTAAGGACTGGTTCTTTTAAACCTGTGCATAAACTTATGCATCCACAAAGGGAACAAGTCATAGTAAATAATAACCAGCAAGATCAAAGGAACAGCATAAAAAACCTCGAATTTGTATAAATAGAAGAAATACGCCCCTACCAATCCGCCAAAAATATGGAAGAAGAAAACAGCACATCTCACATAGAGTTTATGCTTGATAACAACGCGGTCGTTTGTTTTAGGATGTAAATATTCTGCCGTTTCAGCGCCCATATCGGTCATTAAACCTGTTAAATGCGCAGATTTAACCAATCCACCAGAAATAATACTGACTACACTATTCTGCAAACCCATGGAAAACAAAATGCAGCCAATAATGATTTCACTTTCTAGAGGATCTCCATGGTAAAACAAATCACTGTAGAGAGCGACCCCAAATAGCACCAGCATTTCTATCATGATTGGTACAGAGTGGGTTCTGTACGGACTCCCCTTCTTATGGGATTTAATAATATAACTGGATAGAAAAGCCCCGAAGAAAAAAGCCAGCAACCAAAAAACAAGCGTCGTAATGTCATTTAAATCCAGAGATACAATATGTTTTGCCAGATTGGCAACATGCCCTGTGATATTGGAAGAGAAAGCAAAAAAGGCGATAAGCCCAGCTACATTAATCACACCTGCAACGAAGGCAGTAGACGCTGCCAGCATCACATTATCTTTAAGGGACCTGTCACCTTTAGTATTTCTTAGCATATATGTGATTTACGAAATTATATAACATGTTTTAAAAATTATATAAATTTAATTAATCCATTTGTTTTACATTTGCTTTATAATGAAAAGATCACTGCTCACTTTACTCATCCTCTTTTACCTGGGTACAACCAGCGGGATGACTGTGCATTTTCATTATTGCATGGGAAAATTAGCCAGCTGGGGGTTTACCCAACCTGAAAGCGCCATGTGTAAGATTTGCAAGGCGCCTAAAAAAAGCTCCGGTAAATCCTGCTGCAAAGACGACTACAAACAGGCAAAGGTTGACAAATCGCAGAAAACATCAACAGCGGTTTATCAGTTTCAACCCCTGCCAGTACTACAACCGGATAGAACAAACTGGAATTTAGCCTATATTCCTGTACCTCTGGAAACAGGTAAAGCTTCCTTAAGCCATGCGCCTCCATTAATAGGTGATACACCTGTTTTTATCCGCAACTGTACCTTCAGAATATAAAATTACCCTTCTAATTCTCTGCACATTCGTGTACAGGCCATAGCATTCCTCTGGCCACATTTTATATAACCATTTTTTTCAAACCCAAATTTTAAAACAATGAAATCATTGAGATTTTTATCGGTGGCCCTATTGGTCTTCCTTGGCGGTGCTGTATCTGCACAGTCTAAAACAGACAGCATCAAAGTTTCCGGCAACTGTGGTATGTGCAAAAAAACCATAGAAAAAGCCTTAAAGGTACCTGGTGTAAGTTCAGCAAACTGGAATAAAGATTCCAAAATGCTTGCTGTAAGTTATGATGCTTCTAAAGTAAGTCTGGACGATGTGCAGCAAAAAGTGGCCAATGCAGGCTACGACACGCCAAAGTTCAAAGCTTCAGAAGCCGCTTATTCTGCATTGCCAACTTGCTGTCAGTATGACCGTGCAGGTAGCAAAACTTCGAAAAAAGCGAACAAACATTAACAGCGGAGACTGCCTGAATAGAGTTGTTTTAGCTCGCTTGTCTAAATCGGTCGTTTAAACGAACGCACTAAACGAGCGCTTTAAACAAGCGCATCTTTTCAGACAGTCTCTTTTTGAAAAAAACAAAAAATGGTACACAGAATTATAGAATGGTCTTTAAGAAATCGCTGGATAGTCTTGCTCCTTGCCGCAGGTCTGTTTGTTTGGGGTGCGATTTCAGTAAAAAAGAACCCAATAGATGCCATACCCGATTTGTCAGAAAACCAGGTTATCGTATTTACAGAATGGATGGGCAGGTCTCCGCAGCTCATCGAAGACCAGATCACCTACCCTTTGGTCACAAACCTTCAGGGCATCCCAAAAATCAAATATGTACGTGGTTCTTCTATGTTTGGAATGAGCTTTATCTATGTGATCTTTGAAGACAATGTAGATATTTACTGGGCACGTGAACGTGTCCTGGAACGGCTCAGTACCGTTACCCGCTCCCTTCCTACCGGTGTTGCACCGCAACTGGGGCCGGATGGTACCGGCGTTGGTCATATCTTATGGTATACCCTGGATGCTCCAAACACCGATCTCGGTGAGCAGCGTGCGATCCAGGACTGGTATGTTAAATTTGCCTTGCAAAACGTACCTGGTGTAAGTGAAATCGCTTCTTTTGGTGGCTTTCAAAAGCAATACCAGATTGCCGTAGATCCAAATAAATTATTGTATTACAAGTTAACCGTACCAGAGGTTATCGCCGCTGTACGGGCCAATAACAACGAATCCGGCGGCCGGAAGTTTGAAATGAGTGACATCGGTTACATCATCAAAACCTCGGGCTATCTGAAATCAATGGAGGAGATTGGTAATATCCCGATTAAAAACCAAAGGGGTATCCCAATAAAGGTTTCAGATGTAGCGGCTGTTCAAATGACCGGAGAAACCCGGCTGGGCATTTTTGATCAGGATGGAAAAGGAGAACGTGTTGGCGGTATTGTGGTGATGCGCTATGGCGAAAATGCGGCTGCAGTAATTGACAGGGTCAAAGCCAAGATGAAAGAGGTCTCCAAAGGGCTTCCTAAAGGGGTAAAATTTGATATTGTCTATGACCGTGGTCATTTGATTCAGGAATCGGTAGATTCTATTAAAAACACCTTGATTGAAGAGATGATTGTCGTTTCACTGGTGGTGATCATTTTCCTTTTCCACTGGCGCAGTGCACTGAGCATCATTATTCAGATCCCGATTACCATTGCCGCAAGTTTTATTTTATTAAATGCTTTTGGTATTTCTTCCAATATCATGTCGTTAACCGGTATTGCCCTGGCCATTGGGGTGATTGTAGATAACGGCATTGTCATGAGTGAAAATGCCTATAAACACCTTTCAGAACGCTATGCACAATGGCAGAATGAACAGCAAAAAACAAAAGAATTATGATGACCTGGTTTAAAAATTTATTCAAGAAAAGTCCGGACTGGATCTCAGAAGAGGAACGGTTACAGATTATAGAGAAATCGAGCAAGCAGGTTTCCAGGGGGGTGTTCTTTGCCACCATCATTATCATCACTTCCTTTTTGCCTGTATTTATGCTCACTGGGCAGGAAGGAAAATTGTTCCATCCACTGGCTTATACAAAAACCTTCATTATGATTGTAGATGCCTTACTGGTGCTTACGCTGGCCCCCGTACTGATCTCCTTTTTTATGAAGGGTAAATTCCGCCCCGATAACGCCAACCCCATTAACCGGGTACTTGAACGGTTTTATGAACCGGTAATCAGGACTGTACTGAAATGGAGAAAGACAACCATTGCCATCAATGTGATCGCTTTATTGATTACTATTCCCCTGCTCAAAAATCTGGGCAGCGAATTTATGCCGCCTTTGGACGAACAAAGCATCCTGTTTATGCCGGTTACTTTACCTGATGTTTCTAATGGAGAGGCCAAACGCATCCTTCAAGTTCAGGACAAGATCATTAAATCTGTTCCGGAAGTGGATAAAGTTTTGGGGAAGGCTGGACGTGCCAGTACAGCCACAGATAACTCTCCGATCAGCATGATTGAAACGATTATTATGCTGAAGCCAAAAGCACAGTGGCGGAAAGGGATGACCAAAAAAGACATCATCAATGAACTGGACAAAAAATTACAGATACCAGGTGTTGTGAACGGCTGGACCCAGCCCATCATTAACCGCATCAATATGCTGGCTACCGGTATACGAACAGATGTAGGTATTAAGGTATACGGACAAAATCTGGATACCCTGGCAGCCGTTTCTGAAAGGGTAAAACTGGCACTGGAAGGTACAAAAGGCATCAGTGACCTCTACGTAGATCCGGTTACCGGTGGTAAATACCTCTCTATTGACATACGCCGGGGAGAACTGGCCAGATATGGTTTAAGCATAGACCAGATCAATGAAACGATAGAATCGGCACTGGGCGGAGCCAATATTGGCAATACCATTGAAGGCCGCCAACGATTTTCCATCAGTGTGCGTTTGGCTCAGGAATTCAGGAATAGTGTAGAAAGGATCAGACGTATTCCTGTCCAGTCGGCCAGTATGGGAGAAATCCCTTTATCTGCCGTTGCAGATGTGCGTTTTGAAGATGGACCGCCAATGATCAATTCCGAAAATGCTTTACTCAGAGGTGCTGTGATGTTTAACGTGCGTGACCGGGATTTGGGCAGCACGGTAAAAGAAGCTATAGACAAGATCAACAGCTCCCGGGGTATTTTACCGGAGGGTTACTTTTTAGAGTGGAGCGGACAATATGAGAACCTGATCCGTGGACAGCAAACCTTGCTGTGGATTGCTCCTATCGTACTGCTGATCATTTTCTTCTCTCTTTATTTTGCTTTTAAATCACTGAGAGAGGCATTCTTAAGTCTGATCACGGTTCCGTTTGCCTTAATTGGTGGTGCTTATATCATCTATTTCTGGGGTGTCAATTTATCAGTAGCTGTTGCCGTTGGCTTTATTGCCTTATTTGGTATTGCGGTAGAAACCGGAATTGTAATGGTGATTTATTTGAATGACGCCATGGGGCAGCTGATCAAACTGAAAGGCAACTCCAGTGAAACGATTACGAAAGAAGACCTGCGGGAATTTGTGGTGCGGGGTGCAGCGAAAAGATTACGTCCTAAACTGATGACAGTCTGCGTATCTCTATTTGGTTTGATCCCGGTATTATGGGCAACTGGTGTCGGTACAGATGTGATGCAGCCCATTGTCTTGCCTATGATTGGTGGGGTGCTTACTTCCTCTACCCATATCCTGCTGGTTACCCCACTGATCTTTTTGATGGCTAAAGAATATGAATTGAAAAAATATGGAAAATTGGAGGTACACGATGTTCAGCATTAATAAATGGACCTTTTTGTTGTTGCTCTTGCCTGTTTCTTTACTGGCACAGCAAACTCCGGTTAAACTGGACACCATTTTAAACCGGATTGAAAAAAATAATTTACTGTTACAGACTTATGCTCTAAAAGCAGAAAGCTATAAATACAAGGCCAAGGCTGGTACAGCATGGATGGCACCAATGGTCGGTGTGGGAACGTTTATGACACCCTACCCTGGGCAAACGGTAATGGACGACAGGGATAAAGGCTCTGTGATGCTCCAGCTGGAACAGGATATCCCAAATCCGGCGAAGCAAAATGCCCAGAAACGTTATATAGAGTCTAAAGGCGATGTGGAAATGGCTGGCCGGGCTATAGCCATGAATACCTTTAAGGCTCAGGCAAAAAGTTTATATTATACCTGGATTGTAGCCAGTCAGCGTATTCAGATCCTACAGGAAAACGACAAGATCATGCAGATGATGAAAAAGATTGAGCAGATCCGCTATCCGTATAACCAGAGTCAGCTGTCGGGGGTGTATAAAGCAAGTGCAA
This sequence comes from Pedobacter nutrimenti, assembly GCF_032678445.1. Lineage (GTDB taxonomy): Bacteria > Bacteroidota > Bacteroidia > Sphingobacteriales > Sphingobacteriaceae > Pedobacter > Pedobacter nutrimenti_A. The sequence continues at coordinate 281,950 of NZ_JAVTSQ010000001.1, read as the reverse complement.
AAATTGAAGAAAACCAGAACATGATCCGCATGCAGCAGGGTGATATTGCTAAAGCAAAAGCCTGGCTCAACAGTCTGATGAACCTGCCGGGAAACCAGGAACTGGAAATAGACACGAACTTTACACCTAAATTTATTCCTGAATCAGGCTTGGATACCACATTATTGGCTCGTCAGCGTAAGGACATTTTGCAAATGGAACAAAATATCCGCTCGATGAAACTGGGTGTGGGTGCAATGAAGGCACAGGCAAAGCCAGATTTCAAACTTCGTTTTGACCACATGTCTCCTTTGGGGGGAATGATGCCTAAGGCCTATAGTGTGATGGGTATGATCAGTATTCCGATTGCACCCTGGGCTTCCAGAATGTATAAATCGGAAGTGAAGGCTATGAATTACGAAATACAGGCCATGGAGAAAGAACGCTCCGGCATGCTGCAGGAAAGCCAGGGAATGCTTTACGGTATGCAGTACGAGATCCAGAGTATGGAAAAAAGAATTGCTGCTATGGAAGACAAAATTGTTCCTGCACTGAAGAAGACCATGGATGCAGATTTTGCCAATTATCAGGAAAACAAGTTGCAAATTACGGCTGTAATGGGCTCCTGGGAGGCTTTGACTATGATGCAGAACAATGTGCTGGATGAAAAAATGAAATTATATCAAATGATTATTGATTATGAAAAGGAATTATATCGCTAGACTGCTGGTACTGGCTATAGCCGTGGCCGGTTTTACAGCCTGCCGCCAGAATAAGCCTGCTCCAGACCCGGATCATCATCAGAAAAAAGCAATGGCAATGGACCATGACCGAAGGGATACGAGCCTGAATTACCTGCTTAAGCCCGTCAACGAACAGGTAATTGCCAGAATTCCGGTGATACAGGCCAGTTCGGGTTCCAGAATTTATATTGACCAGGTGCAGGGTCGTGCAACCTATGACACCAGAAACCAGGTGAGTATTTCCAGTCGGGTAAGCGGCCGGATCGAGAAATTATACATCAAATACAATTATCAGCCGGTAAAAAAAGGCCAGCTTATTCTGGAGATCTATTCTCCAGATCTGGCGGCCGCCCAAAGAGAATTATTGTTGATTCAGCGCTCTGGCGATTCCGAACATATGCTGCAGCCGGCTAAACAAAGGCTTCGTTTACTGGGCATGACCGAGGCTGGGATACAAAATGTATTGAAAACCGGGAAGGTCTCTTACCGCATTCCTTTATACAGTAATGCTTCGGGTTATATTCTTGAAAAGCAAGGTAGTTCATCGCCTGTATCGGCTCCGCAGAGTGCTCCTGCTGCAGCTGGTGGTATGGATGCTATGGGGGCTCCTGAAAGTCCGGCAGCCAGCAGCGCAGCGCCACAAGCCACTGCCCCAACTGCTGTTCTGCTTCGTGAAGGGCAGTACCTCAGTGCAGGGCAAAATATCTTTACAGTTTATCAGGCGGGCGAGCTGGTTGCAGAGTTTTCCCTGAGACCTGCAGTAGCTGCAAACCTCAGCAAGCAAGGCAAAGTGATCGTTCAAAGAACAGCCGATAAAACACAAAGTTTTACAGGTAAAATTGGATTGGTACAACCGGTATTTAACGCGGGAGAAAATTTTGTACTGGCCAGGGTATACCTCAAAAACAACAATCTGCAGGTTGGCGAATTGCTGACCGGACAATTGCCTATGCTGGCTTCAAAAGGGTTTTGGCTACCTAAAGAAGCTGTGGTATCATTGGGGAATCAAATGGTGGTTTTCAAAAAAGAAGGCCAGGTTTTTGTTCCAAAAATGGTAAAAACAGGTATTCAGCAGGACAAGGAGATACAGGTATTGGAGGAGATTGGACAATGGCAAGTGGCTAAAAACGCCTATTACTTAATTGATAGTGAAAGTTTCATCAAGACTAGAAATGAAGGAGTATAATCGTATGGAAAGGAAAGCATTTATAAGAAACTTTGTCATCGCCGCGCTCGCACCTGCTATATTCTTAAGTGCGTGCAACTCCGAAAAGGGTAAAGACAAGAAAAAGGCCGGGCTTAAAGTACAAACCTATACCTGCCCGATGCACCCGCAGATTGTGCAGGACAAACCAGGTACCTGCCCCATCTGCGCAATGGATTTAGTGCCCTTTGAAAAGAATGCCGCAGAGGCAGGTTTGAATTTAAACGACGATCAGATGGCCCTGGCCAATATTACCACGATGGCGGTTGGCTTGAACGGGCTGCAAACCTATAAACAATTGAACGGCCGGCTGGTGGTGAACCCAGACCAAACCGCATTCCTGTCCAGCCGTGTGGCAGGTCGTCTGGAAAAATTATATGTACGCCAAACTGGAGAGAAAGTACGTAAAGGCCAGCCCATTTATAAGATTTACTCCGAACAACTGGCGGCTTTGCAACAGGAATACCTGCTGGCTAAAGCTCAGGCAACGCAGTTCCCGGCAGACAAAACTTTTGGAGAGATCTTAAAATCTGCAAAGGCCAAGCTTTTTCTCTATGGACAGTCAAACGCACAGGTACAAAGACTGGAAAGCGCAAAAAAAACCGATCCTTATGTAACTTATTCTGCTCTTACAGATGGTACAGTAGCTGAACTGTCTGTAAGTGAAGGTCAATATGTTTCAGAAGGCAGTCCGATTATGCGCATGGAAGGTTATCATTCCTTATGGGTAGAGGCGGATATTTATCCCTCAGAAGCGGGAAGCATTAAGAACGGCGAACGGGTAAAGGTTGTTATCCCCGGATGGGAAAATGAACCTCAGCTCACTACCATTCAATTTTCCAGTCCGGCTTTACAGGAAAACAGCCAGCTGGCACAGATAAGAGGTGCAATTCCAAATCCCTCAGGTCAATGGCAGCCAGGCCTGCAAGCCAATATATTTGTACCCTCCAACACAAATAAGACAGGAGTTCTGAGCATTCCTGTTGATGCTGTGATCCGGGAAGGAAAAGGTATGCATGTATGGGTAGAATCTTCAAAGGGTAAGTTTGAACCCAGAATGGTCAAAACAGGTGTAGAAAGTGCAGATCAGGTAGAGATTAAAGAGGGTTTAGTCGAAGGAGATCAGGTGGTGGTTACAGGCGCGTATCTGCTCTATAGCGAATATATCCTCAAAAAAGGAAAAAACCCTATGGCGGGTATGAAAATGTAAACGGAACCGATACAGTAAAAAATTAGAAAATGAGAACAAGAACTAAATCTCTATTTGCATTGACATGGGTAGCCTTATTTGCTGCTGCTGCTTGTACCAGTCCGGTAAAAGACCAGAAAGAGGAAGTCAAAGAAAGTCCGGCAAGCCCAAAGACAAGTCAGACAGCCAGTTTAAAAGATGATCAGCTGAATGCCATCTACCCCTATTATCAGCATCTTACCACCGCTCTTGTTGAGGCGGATGCTACAGAAGCAAAGGTAGCTGCAGCGGCCATTGAGCTCGGTGCGCAGGAGATCCCGGGAGCGGAATCCATAAGCAGCCTGGCTTCCAAAATTGCAGCCACCAACGATATCGATGCACAGAGAATAGAATTTGCAGCATTGAGTACCCATTTCATTGCCTTACTTAAAAAGGCAGGAATGGGTGGAGGAGAACTGTATATCGCCCATTGCCCTATGGCATCTAACGACAAGGGCGCAGATTGGGTAACCAGCTCCCGCGAAATCAAAAATCCTTATTTTGGAGAAAGTATGCTCACCTGCGGAACGATCAAAGAGACCTTAAAGTAATTCGGGTTGTTTAAGGATACAGGCCGGCAATCTTCACAACGCCGGCCTGTCTTTATGGGCGTCATTATGCCTGGCTCATGACCTTGTTCAATGCAATAATGGCGGTTTTAAAATCTTCACGGGCAATTAAGAACTGGATATTGACTTTTCTTAGGGCAAAACCCGCACTCTTAATATTTATTCCCCTTTCGGTAAGTGCCAATGCACTCTTTCCAAGTAAACCTGGTTCGTCCATATTTGAGCCCAGCAAACATACCATGGCCACCTTTTCTACGGTTATCTTTTCAAAATCATCTTCCAGATCGCTGATCAGTTTTTTATTAAAGTCCTGTTCCCAGATTACAATAGAGATGCTGTTGGCGCTGGTGGCTTTAAAGGTATAGCTGACATTGTGTTTATAGAAAGTTTGCATAATATGCAGATCACTTCCAACACTGCCTACCATAGATGGATCATAAATATCGATGATCAGGAGTTTATCTGTACCTGTAATGACCTCCACACGTTTGTGTTCGCAAACAAACTCTCTGGTGATCAGCGTACCAGGATGTGCCGGTTCAAAGGTATTCTTAATCCGCAGGTTGATCCCTCCAATTTCAAGGGGTTTTGAGGCTTTTGGATGAATGGCCTCCATACCTACATCGGCCAGCTGGTCTGCTATATCATAATTGGTATAGCCTACCGGTATGCAATTTTCTATGCCTACCAAACCAGGATCTGCTGTAGATAAATGATACTCCTTGTGAATAATGGCTTCTTTTGGTTTCAGGAAACCAGCAATCTTGCTAAAAGTGACTTCGGAATAGCCCCTGTCAAATTCACGCATAATTCCTTCTGTACCTTTTGCATAACCGGTTACGATGCAAATGGTATTTTCCAGATCGATGTTCTTGAAGGCATGCTTGATCCGCTGATCTATGGTAAATGCATGATGATCTCCAAAGCCGCTCAAATCAACAAGCGTGGCGTTAATGCCTTTGTTTTGCAGGATATTGGTAAAATTAAAAGCAGAATGACTTTCTCCAATGGAAGCCAGAATTTCTCTGGCTGCCTGCAGGATACCTGTTTTACTTACATATCCGGAAGCCAGTATATTCGCTAAGTTTTCCAGATAGGTTTCTGCTTCTTTGATATGACTTTCAATGAATTGATCGGCAAGTGCCAGATCCAACCCGATACTTTTATACTGCTTATTTATTGCTTTTAACTGAACAATCAGATTCTTCAAAGGACGGTGAAAATCCTGATATTTCGCAATGCGGTGGTAAACCCCAGGTGCCCCTGTTTTCTTGTTTTCCAGGAGCATGTTGGTAACGCCTGAAAATGCAGATACTACAAAAACCCGGTTGTAAAGTTCTTTGCCACTGCGTTCAAATAAGATGATATTGTTTATAACCTCGTTAAGGGCACTCATAGAGGTACCCCCAATTTTTTCTACTGTTAACATGTATAATTTCTAATTCAGTTTCGCGCTAAAATTACAGGATTTTTTCTATATCCCATGAATCGTTGCATTTATTATACTGTTTAGCGACAAATATTGTGATTTTCATTTTAAAGGATCGGATATCCGTTTCCCAAACGTTTTTATGGATGCACCACTGCCCAGCCCTGTTGCTGACGAATGATGATTTCTCCATTACCGCTTGGAACATAGCTGATGAAGTCAAAAAGCTCCGTTTTATCAATGTGTCTCTCCCGGATCGTATTCTCACACTGTGCGAGAATCACACTTCTGGCCTGCAATTCGAGTAAAGTTTTTTCAAAAGGTCCATTTTTTCGATAAACAGCTACGCCATCACTAAAGGCGATCAGCTCTACTTCCAGCTTTCCTTTAAGCCGGGGATCGTCCAATGCATTTTTTAAATTCCTTAACGTCCCTGTAATTTTCTTTTCATCACCACTGTTCAACACATAAAGTGCTTTATAGTGCTTTAGTACAGCCTTTGCTCCTGTAAACAACTTTGGCTGTGTCTGAGCAAAACTACCTGCAACGCACAGGAGCATCAACATAAACAGCCCGGTTATAACTTTTCCTCTCATAAGTTTGAATTAATGGTTAGTGTGGACTTTCTTCATACAATACCATCCGAAAATTAGAATGTAGGCGTAACAAATTGCTGGCAGGAAGAAGGAATGTTGTATCCCAATAGTATCTGCCAGGGCACCCTGGATCAATGGTACAATAGCCCCACCCAGGATGGCCATAACCAATAAAGAAGAGCCCTGACTAACATACTTGCCGAGGCCAGATATAGCGAGCGTATAGATATTGGAAAACATAATAGAGTTGAATAACCCGATTCCCAGGATTGGATATAAAGCCATTGGTCCGGTGCTAAATACGGAAACAAGAATTAAGGCAATATTGATTCCTGCAAAAAGCACTAGTGTACGTGCCGGAGCAGATTTTCCAACTAGGAAGGCAAGCAGATTAAGTACGATAAACACAATAAAGAAACTGGTCTGGGCAAAGCTCAGATCAACGATACTAAACACCAGCAGGTATACGACCGCTGAGGTAAGTACCATATAAATAATTTTCTTGGTTTTATCCAGCCCACTCAGGGAAATAGCCCCAAGGAACCTCCCGATCATGGCACCACCCCAGTATAGGGACAAGTAATTTTTACTCACCACTTCCTGCAGGTTCATGATGTCTTTCTGGCTCATGAATGCAATCAATAAACTTCCAATTCCCACCTCCGCACCTACATAACAGAAAATACCCAGTATACCAAGTTTAAGTTGTGGAAATTTAAGTGCACCCAGGCCACCATGATTTTCCGATTCTTCTGTACTAAAAGACGGGAGCTTCACTTTATTGATCACCACAGCCAGAAGCACTAAAATTCCAGCGAAGATCAGGTAAGGGATCCGTGTTGAATCTGCTGTAACGTTGCCATTATCCAGAAACAGGGAAAAGATCAAATGACCGCCCAGTACAGGCGCAATCGTGGTACCAAATGAATTAAAAGCTTGTGTTAAATTCAAACGACTCGAGGCACTCTCTTCAGGTCCAAGCAGGGTTACATAAGCATTCGCTGTAATTTGCAGAATAGTAAAACCCAGCCCCAGTACAAACAAAGCCGAAAGAAAAAAGCCATAGACAGAGAAACTTGCTGCCGGATAAAACAGGCAACATCCAATTGCAGAAAGCAATACACCTGCAATAATCCCTTTTTTATACCCTACTTTATTAATCGGATCCCCCTTATAATGTGAAATCAGAAAATAGATCAGTGACCCAATAAAATAAGCTCCAAAAAAGGCAAACTGTACCAGCATGGACTCAAAAAAACTCAGCTGAAAAAGCTCCTTCAAATGCGGGATCAAAATATCATTCATGCAGGTAATGAATCCCCACATAAAGAAAAGCAGGGTCATGGTAACGAGCGGTACGATAGATGTGGTCTTTTTAGCTTTTGTATGAATGTCCATAAAGGACAAATAAACAACTTGAAAATTGAAGAATTGTGTTCAATACGTCAAAAAAACGTCTTTTTTAAGTGACCTACCCTCAACAAACTAAGCCTCAACCTGAAAAACTAAGTAACAATTTCATCTCTTACACGTAACCAACACGCCCCGCAATTAAACTCCAATCTACGAATACATCCTGCCCATAACGCACCTTCCTACTAACGCGCCCTGTAATTAAACTCCAAGCCTGCTAATAACACACCTTCCTACAATTAAACTCCAATCCTGCTAATAACACACCTTCCTGGTCCCCCCTCCCTCTGCAATTTGCTCAGAAAATTTTGTATGCTGTTGAGGGAGCATTCGATGTCTGCGGGCTTTTTCAGCCCGTCTGAGATCGGCAGCCCCGAAACAGCATACAAAATTTTCAAAAATTCTCCTACATAAAACTGCCGTCTCCCCTGCGCATCACCCCTCTGCCATTTCTCCCCTTCATCCCGCTCCATTTCTGCAACCTCATACTAAACCTCAGCATAAAATACCTGCTCAGCGCATTAGACTTTGTCTGTGTAATCGTACCATTTGCACTAACATCCTGGTTCACAAAGTTATTCTGGTTCAGAAGGTCAAAAGCCTGTAAAGTCAACCTGCCCCTGCGGTTAAACAATTCCTTCTCCAGGTACATATTCACCACAAAAGGATTGGCGGTAATATTTGAACTGATCCCACTTACATAGTTCTTGCTTGCACTGTAGCCAAATAAAAAGGTATTCCAGAAATAAATCTTACCATCTACATTCAGCGCCACGGTATTGGTTTTAGTATCTCTGAAATTAGGAAGGCTATTGTCTGACTTGGTATAATTATAAGACACATTCGGATTAATCTCAAACCAGTCGTTCGGATTCATGCGAGGACCGACACGCTCGATAAAAGTCTGTACCGTATTGATGTTCTTTAAGGAAGTATACATAGACAAGCGGTGATCGTAACTGGCCGATCCACTAAAGGAAAGGTTATATTTGCGATCGCTCAACTGTTTGCTCACCGAGTAATTTCCGCCAATCTTGTACACGCCATTTGTATTCAGATAACGGGTTTCAGTAATATAAACTGGTGTAGGCAAATTTACACTCTGATCCACAATCTGTACGTTATTGCTGATTACTGCATTCTCCGTCATGGATCCGTTTAGATTGACATTAAAGTTCAGTTTCGAATTGGCGATATAGTTATTATAAGTTGCATTAACAGAATGTACAAACGTAGACAACAGATTCGGGTTACCCACAATAGGGTTTTGTGGATTTGATACATCCCTGACGGGCTGGATCTGGTCAAAAGAAGGTTCAACAGCATTTCCGGAATAGTTAATAGCCACTTTCTCCTGTCTGGACCATAAATACTCAAAACGGGCAATAGGGATCAGATTAAAACTATTTCTATTGGTTGTGGTTCCTAAACTTACTTTAGTTCCTGAAAGCAGGGTTGGTACAGCCGTTATACCTACAGAGAACCGTACTTTAGATAGAGGTCCAACTCCATAACGGTAATTTAAAGCAATCCTGCCCTGGGTAAAGGAGTAATTGTATATGTTACTCAGAGAGTCTATGATATGATCTGGCCCACCGTTTACGATATTCCTGGTGGTTGCGGTATTGTCATAACCGTTATAATTTACCTGGGCATTTAACTCCATCTGGGTATTTGCATTTAAAGGTTCCACATAGGTAAAACTTCCCCGGTAATTTTTCTGCAGGTTTTTACGGGCAATGATCCGGTTCACTGCTGAATCTCTTTGTTCCGTTTCAGCCTGGTTCAGAAAATAGATAATCTTCGTATCCTGTTCAGATTCCTGGTCCTGGTCGTTACTGTTCAGATCGGCCTGAACGGAGAAATTCCTTCTGGGTTTGGCAAAAATATGCTGGTAAAATACTGAAGTTCCAATTTGGGGTGTTTTATTTGTACTGCTGTTTACTCCGGTACGGTTCTGGTGCAGAAATCCCGTCTGAACAATATTTGACATTCTGCTGCTGCTGGTCGAACCGTATTTCAACGTTGGAATGATACGTAAAAAATTATTACTGTCCAGGTTTGCTTCTATTTCTGCACGGAGATTATGGTTCTTGGTGAGGTTTTTACTCTCACTTGTTGAGGTGGCATAGGTATAAAAAGTAGAACCATTCAGTACAGTAGGTGTCTCCGAGTAACTATCATTTAAGGACTTTACTTTAGTGGTAGAGAAGCCATAGTTTAAATTCAGCTCTACTTTTTTACCCAGTTTTTCCCTAATGCTAAAGGAGCCGTTACCTGTGGTGGTGGTACCACCGCTCCCACCTCCGCTGCTGCCGCTGTTGTTTCCACCTCCACCCTGGCCTCTTCCTCCGCCACCACCACCGTTACCGCCGCCGTTATCTCCACTAGAAGCTACACCGTTGACAGTATTGTTAAATTTGGCATTCACACCAATCGTTTGATTGCCATTGATACGGGTACCAAATAGCCCCGCATCATAGCGTTTGTTGTTTCCCGCACCACCGTTAACATTCAGCATATTTCCAACAGATTTATCTACGCGGGTAGTAATATTCAGGATCTTTTCCGGATCACCATCTTTAATTCCAGTCCTGGCGGCCTGGTCGCCATAATCATCTACAATCTGGATCTTATCTACAATTTCAGCAGGCAGATTTTTAATCGCGTTGGCAATGTCACCGCCGAGGTATTCCTTTCCATTTAATTTAGCCTTGGTTACATTCTGCCCCTGGTGAACCAGCGTACCATCATTGCCAACCTCCATTCCTTCCATTTTTTTGAGCAGTTCATCTACAGTTGAGTTAGGCCGGACAATATAATCGCTGGCCTTATACTCAACCGTATCTGTTTTATAGGTGATGGAGGGCGTGCCATTGATCACCACCTCATTCAGGTTATTTTTCTGCTCCTGGAGGACGACTGGATCCATGACAATTCTTGCAACGGCATCATTTTGTTTGTAACGCATGGCTTTAGTAGGGATATAGCCTATGCTTTGCACCATCAATGTATAAGTTGCAGACTTTACATTTTTGAAAACAAAGATCCCATCGGTATTGGTGCTTACTTTTAAAGTGTCTTTAGGAGAAGTGAGGGTTACAGTAGCCCCAATAACTCCAAGGTCTGTAGAGTCTTTGACAATCCCACTGATTTCCCTGATTGCAAGCGGGGGTGGCAGTTCCTGCTTGCCGGGTCGCTGTGCCCGGACGTACAAGGAACTAAAAAAAAGGCACAGCAATAGCGCATAAGAATAGTTCATAAAATGGTATGTTTGGTTTATTTGTGTGTCTGTGTGTTACTTTGTAGCCAAAGTGTATTTACCCCAGAAATCTGTCGGGCTGGTCATTTCCGGATCGCCCCCGCCGTTGAAGTCTTTCAATTGCAAGCCACTCAACAGAATCTGATAAGCCAAAACTCCGGTATAGCCTTTTGTAATACCCAGAGCTTCAAAAGGAATGGCTGCTTCATAAAAAAAGGCATTCTCTCCATCAATGGAAGCAAACGCCTTAATACCAAATTCATTATAGATAGACACTACAGAATCGGCTGTGTTCTTAAAGCCCTTAAGTTTGATCTCCTTGGCCTGGAGCAATTGGCTCCGTTGACCTGCAGCCATTATAGAATCCCTTTCCTTGGCAGACTCCCGCGTGGCTTTGCCCTGACCTCTTCCTTGTCCGCCGCCTCTTTGACCACGTCCGCCTCCTCCGCCAAAGCCGCCGCCGCCCCCACCTCTTCCGCCTCGAAAACCTGCAGAGGCTGTAATTATGGGAAAGGTGAGCTGGATACTTTCTTTTTCATTCTTTTTACCATCAGGATTTACACCAAAAGTAAGACCGCCTGCAAGGATCTTCCTGTTGTTCAGCACATCAGTGGATTTTACAATGAGGTATAGATTTTTATCATCATTGCAGATGGTATACTGGAGGTTTGTACTCTTATTGTAAGCCTGGAGTCCTGTACCCCATTCTTTGTTTTTCCCGTCAATTCTGATGTTTGCCGGGGCAATTAAACTATTTTCCTGGGCAGAAGGCAGTTTTTGAGAAAATGCGGGTAAATAAGAAAGGCCTAGCAGTAAAGTAACCGTAGTAAAAGAGTAGAATTTTAAAGTCATAGCAGGTTTTGGTTAAGCGTATCGTATCGGTTTCAATAGCTATGACTGTAAAAAATAGTTTTGGTTTAATTTTGTTTCTCAATTTTAATGGACATAGAAAATGTATTGTTTCTTACATTGGATTCTACATATTTATGTTCAGGATCGATTTCGATCTCCAGTATGTAATTCCCATTTTTAAACCCCTTTGGCAATTGCAGGTACTGACCTTCATACATCAGTCCGTAATAATCGTAACCACCAACACTAATGCCTTGTTTGGCTAAGCTACAGGCGTAATAATTACCAAGCCCATAGTTGAGCATGTGGGAACCAAAAACTTTACCATTGATTAAACTGCTTTGGTTTCCCTCATAGAGCATGCCCGTTGTAAAAAGGCAATAACTTACTTTTGAACCTTTACACATTAATTTCCGCTTGCCTTTGATGATTTTAATCAACCGCATTTCTATCCAGTCGTCTACGTGATAGTGTTGGTGACCAGGCTTATTTTCGAAATAAATCGTCCCCGTTTTTTGTGTCCTGGACGTAAATGAAGAACCTGATTTTGAATAGATCTTTTGGAGCAGCTGATATCTTTTATCGGTCTTTGTTTTCGAAGAATCGATTGTACAGCAGCCACCGGTTAACAGGGTATCCGGACTAACTTCTAACGGCCCCATACCAATATTGCCAATGGCCACTGAAATTTTCAGCTGCCCGGGGTAAACCTGATCGTCGAATGCAAATTCCTGATATTGCTTTTGGGTAAAGTAAGGCACCACTACCAAATCAGGCAACAATTCACACCCTTTTATCCCGCAGCTGCATTGACCGGGGTTTTCCAGGGAACAGTACTTTTTTTGCCTCATAAATGCAGGTTTATCACTAAAGGTAATCTCTATAGAATCCAGAAAACCTTCCTCCCCGGATTTTAGATCTTCAACCAGCAACTTCCATTCTCCATTTGGATCACTTCCATTATTTAGATAAGTGATTTGCCCGTCGGGAATATACTCTCCAGTAAACGGAGGTTTTCCGGTATTGACCAATCCATCTTTTCCGTATTGCCTAAAACAGGTTTCTATATAATCCTTTCCTTCCAGGCCGCCATTTCTATTGGTCAGCCAAACCGTAGTACCATTCGGTGCCTGCAGCTGGATCTTGAGGTCACTGATCCGCTTGTGGTGCAGCGTTAATTTCACTTTCTCCAGTCCATAAACTGAGTCTGCCTTTAAAGGTAATCCGTTTACCTTAACAGGGATTTCCTGAATAAAAAACGTATTGAAATAATCGTACAGCTTTACATTTTGTTTTGAAAAAGTCTGTGCCTGTGCAGATATGGTCCACATCAGCAAAATAATGCCAAAAACAACAGGAGTTTTGACGCTCCTGTTGTGGTAAAAAAACAAATTCATAAGATTATTGCAGATTAATAGTGATGCATTTCACCACCTCCTTCTCACAGCAGTTGGCATCCCGGATGGTGAGCTTCATACAGATCTCGGCTTTCAAATTACAGCAATCCAAACCTGTTACCCCTGGCAGACCTAATGTAAAACTTAAAGTTTTACCAGAGGATAGGTTAAACAGGGTGCCTGGCCCATTGGTAAACACCAATTCTCGGCTATCATTTGTCAAAGCAGTACTTAGGCCAGTTTGTAATGCCACACCAGTTAACATTCCAGATTGAAAACTTCCCCAGGTTTTGGGCTGGTTTTTACATAAAATACAATTGTCATTTCCCGAAGCGGAATAAATCCTGAATTCATCTACAAGAACACGAATTTCCGTTACCGGAACGCTGTTGGTGATGGTTAAGCTGGCACTCAAAGTACTTACCGGGTTTGGATTGCTTTGGTTGCTTACAGCAGTGATTACCGGTGTGCCAGTTAATTTGACAGAACTTTCACTGTTACAACCCGGGCAAGGCGGCGGACAAACAATGACCAGGTTGATGCGAACACCCGGGCAAGTTGTTTCGCCACAGGTTGGAGTAATCACGATACTATAACTGCCGCAGCGCAGGTTCCTGATTTTATCCTGCCCTAAATCCAGGTTTGGCCCCGACCAACTGCCTGCAGATGTACCATCAATACTGATGATCTGATAGGTAAATGTAGGGCTGCAGCTGCCAGAACAACTGAAATTGGGTAAAATTACACCCGTGCTTTGTCCCTGGTTAAAAGTAAGTGTTGGAATAGGCGATGCCTGATGTCCGGCAGTGGCATCGTTTACCCACCATTTTGGATTTGCATTGAGGCCAATAGAGTTCCACGTTCCACATGCGCATTCTTCTGCACAAGCTTTTGGATTTTTATAGATCTCCACATCCCCCAAAAAAATCTTGTCGTAAAAATCGAGCAAATCATCGGCATCTATCCAAATTGAATTGTTTCGATTATTGGCCGCGCCCCCATTTGCATTCATCCCCTGCAGGCCATAAACCGTATTGCCTGCTGTTGAAGAAGTGGTATTTTGAACATTAATATAATCTGCCATAAACCAAACGGTCGTATCACAGGCAAAAGAAACCCCATCTTTCTTTAAAATGTTATCAGAATAACTTACCCCGCCAACTGAATTGCAATAATTTCCTACCCCTATAAAGTTTCCAGCTGGAAACTGATTTCCTGAATTGATCCAGGTGCTTGAAGACATTGGTGCGTTTAAAAATTCACGGACATCGGCGTTATGAGGCGCAAGCTGAGCAAATGCACCCCATGGCTGCTGACCGACCAGCATCTTTTGTCCATTTCTGGTGAAGGCGATATCAGAGATGACCGGCAATATCGTTCCGTTATAACCACCTCCAGGGGTATAACCTCCCCAGCTGCTTGGGTTTCTATTGATATTTGGGGTGATCGACATGGTTTCCGTTCCGGAAATAAACCCGCCATTTGGATCCAGGTCAACAGACCAGACCTCATTTCCACCATACCCCCCAATAGAATTTGAATTGCTGTTGGTGGAAACCTTGGCGTAATAAAGCTTATAAGCACCTGACGCCATTCTCCTGACCGCAAGGCCATAAGGCATTTCGTTGATGTCTTTTGCCGGCTTTCCAAATAGAGGAACGAATGCATTTTGGATGACCCATATCGCTGCGCCACTTGAATTTCCAGTCAGTCGCTGAATGCTTCCGGTTTCCCAATCCGAAACATAGATATTTTCCCGAAGCCCGGCCTTAAGGTATTTTAAGTTTCCAAGCGACCGGCTGCTGGTGAGGTTTCCAGAGCCGGAAATATTGTTGAAATCATAAACTAGTGAATGACTGCCATTGGTACCATTCAACCGCCATACCTGTCTTTTGTTCAAGGTGGTATTGGTGTAGATCTGGGTGGAAGAAACATAAATATTAGGGTTGGGCTGTTGGTCCAGCGTGATCCCGAAAACATAACCTAAATTATTTACGTTCCAATTTGGATAAAAATCATTCGCTGGTTTTGAGGGTAAGTCCCATGTGGCACCTAAAGGTGCAGTAGTGGTATTTGAAGTATGCACGACCCTTAAAACCGCTGGGGTAGTGGTCGGACCTGTTGCCGCATAGGAATTGGGACTGTGCGTAATCACGCCATCCCCAAATTGAAGCGGTAATTGTGCCATAGCCAGGTTACAAACGAATAGGCTGGCAATCAGTAGCTGTATTTTATATATCAATCGTTTCATCTGATTAAAAAATTAAAAGTTTTTAATATTCGGTACATCTACTTTTATCGGTGTGCCTGGATTTTTTATAATCGGGCAATTGCCTTTTTTCAGGGTATATTTCCTGATAAAACTGCACATCTTACATATCCCCGTTTGCTTGTCCTTAAAACTGTATGTATACCTAATGGTGATCACGACCTGATCACAACAGCAGTTCAAATTGCTCAGTGGTGGGAGGCTGACGTTCAAATTAAAACTCCCTGAGGCAGGTAAAGCTGATCCGGAAGGCGTATTCCAATACATGGAATGGGTGGTGTTGCCGGTTACGCCATTATTGGCTATTCCCAATGCCCCGTTCAGACCAGCATAGGTCCCTGTGTTAAAGTTGCCCCATTGACTGCTCGTTTTATCGCAGCTCATGCATTCTTCTCCAACATATCTTTCAAAAGAGATGATTTCTGCTTTTATGGCAACCACCTGTCCAACGGCCGGATTTGGCGCATAAACGCTCACTGGCTCTGTGATATTGACACTATTACCTGATAAACTAGCTGTAGTTTGTTTTTTTAGTTCAAACTCAATTTCACTGCAGATATCGCAGATACAGGCCTTCACCGTTTCGTTAAAAAGCTCGTTTTCATGATTGGGAAAGGCAGAGGTTTCCAAGCCATCTTTACAGGTTGCCAAAACAGCAAATTCCAAATTGCTTCCTGAAGTTATAGCAGCGTCAAAGCAGATCACGGTAGATTGTCCGGCCAGCAGTGAAGATGGAACGACCGAAATATTACTGACCGTGGTACCTGGGGCCAAACTGGCAATTGCTGGTCCGCCGGAATAATTATTGGCATGGTTTAGCAGGATTTCACAATTGGTACATCCGGGGTTACTGGTATTGGTATAATCAACACATACCCTGTATTTGGAATTTCCGGAAGCATCGGCATTGCCAATACAATCCACAGATTTGAGACGTACAGCATGTGTACAATTACTGGAGTTGATGCTAAAATTACTGATGGCTTGCGCACATCCGTTATTGGGATTAAACACCAATTTATAGCTCCCTTCAGTCAGTTTCCCCTTTTCTATCATATGAGCAACCTGATTTCCTTTGATACCGGCATCTGTTGTTATCGGTGAAAAACCGGTACTTTTGATCTCTTCTACATAACTATTTGGGAGCAAAAAATCAGCCGCCCGGTATTTTTCACGGGCCTTTACCCCCGCTTTAAACCAGAAATCTTTATCGCTGGAAATTTTATACAGCACGATACTTGATTTAACTGTCCCACTGGGATTTAAAAGATCAGCTTTAATTTCGAGATCTTGTTTGGAAGAATAGGAGCTTCCGTTTTTGGGACTGATCAAATTGATGCATAGATCCTGTCTGGAGTTTAACGGTCTGGCCGGAAGGCTTTCTGCTAAAAACTGAAACCCATCTCCTGCTACCTCGTTATTTTGTATTTCTGTCCTTTTAATCCCTTTTTCATTAATACTTTTGCCCTGTGGGTCAGCTATCGTCCTTTTAACACCTTTTTCACGAATGCTTTTACCTAATGGTAAGCTGATCCCGAAATTCAGTCCAAGTCCGCTGTACTTATTGGTTTTAACCTCCGAACGATTGGTTCCGCTTAGCATTTGGTCGATACTATAACTCCCTGTTTTCAGATCGGCCGTACCCTGAGGGGTGAACACCGAAGTTTCATTTTTCAAATCGGGACCTAAAGTGTAATTACCCTCTATATAAATGCCGATCCGACCTGGAAAATAAGCCAGCCGGAGTTTGGGAGTAACCGCAAAACCGCTTGTTTTGGCAACAGACTGGCGATACAAATGATAGACCTCTGTTTTTCCATTCACAGAATTGCTTTGATTGATTTCAAAAGCTTTCTGATCAATCCTCATATAACCGCCGTTGAATATTGGAGAAATGGTAATGGCCCCAAATGAAAAATTAGCTTGAACGCCTGCTTCGGCCTTAAACCCCTGTTTTTTAGGGCTTCCGCTATCCTGAACGGAAATGGTAGGCGCACTGCTTTGTCCTGTAATTTGATAAGGCAGGTATCCGCTTGTGCTGTAATCTTTATTACTGCGGAAATATTCGCCCCCGGCATTTATGCCCAGGGTAAAAAAATGATCTGTTTTACCGGCCAGGTTCCCATCCCTGGCAAATAAAGGAACATAGAGATTTCCGTTCACTGCAAGACCGTTCCCGATAAAAGCACTTTCCTTTATCTTGGTACCAGGGTTGTTTATACCTGCCCCGAGCGAAAGCAGCATGTTACCACCGGGATTTTTACCGCCTTTTACAATGACGCCTTTAATAGGCTGTCCAGGAACCTGGGCCATAGCACACCTTGTGGTACAGATCAATAAAAAGAGTAGAGTAATTGTTTTTTTCATAATCATGGATTTAATTAACAATGCGCAGTTACCTGGATAACCGCTTGTAGATACCATGAAGTTGAATATTTAATCTATTGTAGAAATCCCTAAATCTAGGGAACCATAAATTACTACTGTTTTAGATTCTTATAATAATAGGCAATCGCCTCGCCTAAAGAAGAAATGTGTAACTTTTCATAGATCCGCTTGGTATGGGTGTTGATGGTTGTATAACTTACCCCCATTTTATCTGCCACCATTTTATAACTTAGGCCTTCTGCCAGTAAAGATATGACCTCTGTTTCTTTTGGACTTAACGGTGACTTGCGCTCTACGGGCTTAAAATAATCAAGCACTTTCTGAGCGATAGCAGGATTCATTGCAGCCCCCCCTTCGATCACTTCTTCAATGGCCTGCAGAATACGCTGTGGCTTATCGTTCTTTAAAATATAGCCGCTGGCGCCGTTTTTAATACTGGTAAAGATTTTCTCACTGTCATCATAGGCGGTTTGCATCAGGACTTTGATCTGTGGATACTTATTTTTGATCATTTTAAGGCCTTCCAGTCCGTTCACACCTGGCATATTGATATCCATAAGCACAATTGCCGGATACGTACGTTCCATGTCCCCTATTGCGTTTGTGCAATCAGATGCCTCTCCAACTACATTAAAGTTTTCGTTAAGGCTCAACAGTGCCTTGAGACTGTCCCTTCTGTCAATACTATCATCGTAAATAAAAATCCGGATGGCCATAAGGTAAAAGTAAAAACTAAATTTTTGATCTGATGTAATTAAATTAAGGGATAAGAGGTATTCTTACCAAAACTGAGGTCCCGGATTTCTTTTCAGAACAGATTTCAAAATGACCAGATAATTCTTCTGTTCTTTTACGCATATTATCCAACCCATTGCCTTTTTGCAAATGCGGATCGAAACCAGTTCCATTGTCTTTTACAGTGATAAAGATCTGGTTGTTAAAGATGTCCATGTTCACGCTTACCTCAGTGGCATTGCTGTATTTAGCAGCGTTATTAATGGCCTCTTTGGCAATCAGTACAATGTTTTTACGTGCCGTAATGTCCTTTACCAGATCATCTATTACCGGATCGATCTTGACCTTGTAATTCATATCTGTGGCACTCAGGATATCGTTTGCAAAATTTTTGATCCTGCTGCTGAGGGTCATAAATTCATCTTTACCTGGCTTCATGCTCCAGATAATGTCACCAATCTTATCAGCCAGGTTTTTAGATTGATTTTCGATTTTATCTAAAATAACCCTCGTCCGTTTAACATCTTTATGGATCAACTGATTGGCCACCGCACTGTTCAGCTGCAGACTGCTGAGCGTTGCGCCAATATCATCGTGAAGATCGGCGATCATTTTTTTTCGCTGCAACTCCAGATCCAGATGTCTTTCAAAAGCACTTCTTTGGAGGGCAAGTTTTCTCTGGTTCAGCCACCAGAATACGAATGCAGTGAGACAAGCGGCAACCAAAGTCCAGAACCAGATGGTTTTAAAAAATGGCGTTTTGATATAAAAATCAAGAAGAAGAGTTTTACGGCTAACCTGGTTGTTAACATCCAGTGCCCTTATGTAAATTTTATTACTACCACTTGCCAATTCTATATTTAAGGTATTTCCTGTCAGATTGTTCCAATTAGCAGTGTTATTTACGCTGTATTGAATATTTTTAAAATGACCGCTCAGGTCTATTCCTGCAAACTGAAGCGCAATGTTGTTACGGTTGCTTTCCAGGATATACTTTTTTTCAATTGGTGCATCCACCTGATTGATTTTTATAGCGATGAGTTCCGGAGCAATTTCAAATCTCGGATTTCCATAATTTGCGGGAATAATCCCAATCCCATTTTCCGTGGCCGCATAAACAGTATCGTTTTTATAAGCAAACTCATTAATGGTGTTAGAGGGCAGCCCATCTGTTTTGGACAAATTACGGATCGTATATTGAAGGCCTGTTTTTATAGTTTTATACGCTAAAATAGTAATGCCTGTTTTACTGCCAATCCAGACTTTATTCTTAAATCCAAGCATAGCAGTGATGTTTTCCGGCAGACTTCCATCATTTCGAATGGTTGCAATGATCTTATCCTGTTTAAAGACCAACAAATTTCCCGATACAGTTGATGCCCAAAGTGTACTGTCGGGTGCGAAGGTCAAAACAGATAATTTTTCATCTTTCAGCACCCCACTGAGCGGGATATAACCAGATGAATCCTTATTGTAAAAATATTTATATAGCCCTTTTGATCCGATATAATAAACCACATTGTGGTTCATTCTCACCAAACTTAATGTTCTATCGTATTCACTCTGAAGTGGCTTTGTGGTTAAGCTATTGATATTTAAACTGATCAGGCCACAAATACTGCCAAGAACAATAATACTGTCATTCAAGGCTGTTGCCGCTTTTAACGAGGCTGGCGATTTAAACTGGTTCATTACAGAGACAAGCGGACCAAAGTTCACACCAAGGCCATTGTCTTTCACCGTAAAAATTCCTTTTGATGTGCTGAATATTTTCCTAATCCAGGCGGTGCCTGCGTTGGAGTTATCATGTTTTTCAAACAAATTTCCTTTGACTTTTAAAACCTGACCATAGTAATTACCGGCAAACAGTTCACCATAATCGTTGATGGTGATACTTAAAAAGTTAGGGTTGATCAGCCCCACCGATATCTTAATAGAGTTCAAGCCATTCCGGCTAAAATAAATTAGACCTTTATCCAGAGTCCCTAACCATAAATTATAAAACCTATCTGTATACATACAGTTTGCCATTTCCTCATTGACCACTCTTGGGATAGGTATGGGTTTTGCTTTTCCATGAATAAGTAGATTTTTCTTATAACTTCCTGTGAGTTCACAAATGATTATTTTTTTATCTTTAAAAATAACATAGCCAACCGTATTGTAAAACTTTACAGCTCCATTTGCCATAGAGCTGGTTAGAAACAAGGTTTTTGAGATTTCATTCAGGTTCTTGTTTGCCGTAATCGTGATAAAGCGATTGGTGATCTCATCAAAATAAGCTGGCACCTGTTTATAACTGTTAACCCAAATCACTCCATTTCCATCTTTCACCACCTGTAGAACGTCATTGCCAGGTAGTCCGTTCTTGACAGAAAAATTCTGGAAATATTTGCCGTCAAAGCGGGAAACTCCATTGTCTGTAGCCAGCCATAGAAACCCCTTATTGTCTTCAACGATATCATAAATATGGTTGCTTGGCAGCCCTTCGTTAGTGGTAAAGGTAGTTAATTTCACGTAGGGCTGTGCTTGCCCGGAGGTGAACAGACAGAGGAGAAATAAACATAAAAATGAAGCGCTTTTGATAGGCATCTGGTTTTAAGATAAAGCTAATCAAAATTTTTAACTGCTGTGTTTAATAAAAAAACGGGCTGGTTGTTAACCAGCCCGTTAGTGCGCATTAAAAACTAAACTGGATTATTTCAAAAAGACTTTTCTGATCGCATTGTTATTCAGATCAAGGATATAGACACTGCCATCCTTATCTATGGTCATATCTGCAATAAAATTCATCTGTGCTTCAGCCAGACTTCCATTTTTATAACCTCTCTCTGATTTAAATACAGTAGTGACTTCCTGAGTGGCGATGTTTACCTTACGGATGGCGTTATTTCCGTAATCTGATAGATACAAGTTGCCATTTCCATCGTAAACAATTCCTCTGAGCCCGGCAAACATTGCACGTGTTCCAATTCCATCCTGGAAGCCATAATTTCCACCTGCCCATCCTCTGATGTTTACTCCCGTAGACATATTTTGTCTGCTGAGCAGGATACCCTCATAATCTACCCAGTAAAAGTCAGAGCCTACAACCGCTGGCTGAGAATCTTCTTTCACGCTGGTTCCCTGGGCCAAACTCGTTTTTACTCCATTCTTATCAATTTTCCATACGCCCAGATAGGATTTCTGTACATAGATATTTCCTTCCTGATCGATGGTAATCTTACCTGTAAAGTTACCGAGGTTGACTGCAAAGGTGCTCACCACACCCTGAGGAGTAACTTTACGCACGCTTTGATTTCCGTAATCACTTACAAACAAGTTACCTTCGGGGTCCATGACCATGCCTGAACTTGAAGAGAAACTAAATAGTGCAGCAGAACCCTGTCCATTCTGGTTACCTGCCTGAGAAGAAGGACTTCCTGCGAATAAAGAAACCACACCATCAGGGGTAATTTTTTTAATCCGGTTGTTTTCAATTTCCTGCAGGTATACATTGCCTTGTTTATCAACCACCAGGCCGCCACCAAATCTGGAAACCGAAATATCTTTGTTACCCGGACCACCTGCCAAGGTGATTACACCTGCGCGGTTAAAATTGGTTGGAGATATTGCCGTTTGGCTGCCATTCACAACTTTTACCAATCCTGTACTCAATCCTTGCGGAGCAGTAACCACCAGGGTATTTTCACTGGCGCTTTTCACCACTGCTGCAACTCCGTTAAAGGTTACAACATTGGAAGCAGGGTTGCTGCTAAAGCCTGACCCGGTGATGGTCACTTCTGTCCCAGTTAATCCGTTGTCCGGGCTCAGTTTTGCAATTCCCAGATTTTGGTCTTTAAAATCCGGCCCCTGAACCACCTGATCGTTCACACTTAAAACAATCTTCCCACTACCTGTTCCTCCGGGAAGGGTTAGCATAATGACGGTAGATGTGGCAGAAGTTACGGAGACATCCTTGCCATTGATGCTGACTTTGTTTTCCTCTTTTAGGGTACTAAAAGTTGTACCTACAATGGTCATCACCGCACCCGCCGGCCCGCTTAACGGACTTACGGTTTGGATTACCGGTACAGGAACTACTGTAAATACCGGTCCGCTTGTTTTTTGATTGTTGATGGAAACAGATAAGGGTCCGGTTGCCACGCCGTCCGGAGCTGCAACAATCAGATGATCGGCAGCCGCTTCGAGTACAACAGCCTGTTTTCCATTAAAATCAACATAGTTACCCGTCGTAACTTCTTCAAAGCCTGAACCATTTATCCTGACTTTTGTTCCTTTTCCACCCGTTAGTGGTTTAATACTGGTAATCGACTGGAACTTAAAGGTCTGACCTGAGGCTTCTTTACCGTTTACTTTCACCGTTACTGGTCCTGTACCGGCCGCCTCGGGTACTTCAGCAACCAATTGGTTGTCGCTTGCACTAACAACCAGAGCCTGTTTTCCATTAATGAAAACCTGCGCGGGCCCGGTTATACTGCCAAAACCAGCCCCTGTGATCTGAATATGTGCACCCGCAGATCCATTGGCAGGGCTGATGCTTTGCACACTCAATTCCTGATAACTATATTTTCCCACCACAGCTTGTTCACCAGATACTTTTAATACAACATCTCCTGTACTCCCGTTTTTTGGTGATCTGACCACAATTTCGTTTGGGGTAACGCTGATAATATCGGCCGTGGTTCCGGAAAAAGCAGCTGTAACTTCAGCTGTATTGTTTCCAAATCCAGTACCCTGAATGGTCACCAGGGTTCCCTGGTTCCCGCTGTTCGGAAAATAATCGGTTACTTTCAAAGGCTCCTTCACGATATCTGTTTTGTCCTTTTTACAGGCAGCAATCAGGAGCAGAAAGAGCCCAAAGAAACTCCATATGCGACAGACCCTGGAAATATTTAAGAAATTCTTCATGTTGTTCTTTTTATATAAGTTGATATCCATGATTTAAAAAGTATATCTGGCACCCAATTGCACCTGCGTCCTGGAACCGTAATAATCTATACTGTAAGGCTTTCCTGGTGAGGTAAATTCATACACCGGATATCCTCCTGTATTTTGTTGAGGTGGAAACAAGACCGGGCTTAAACCTACACTGGAAGTAGAATTAAAGGTGTTAGGCGAGAAATACTGTATGCCCCAGTTTTTGCTGATCAGATTCGTCAGGTTCATCACATCCGCAGTAAGGGTAATGAATTGTTTGCCCGTTGTGCTCACAAAAAGATCATGGGAAACATGCAGATCGGCTTGTACATTCCATGGGGTACGCCCCTTGTTCCGTTCAGTGAAGTTTCCTCTTCTGCTGCTTAAATACGTATCCCCATCAATCAGTTTGTTAAAATCAGCCGCTTGTTGAAGCGCTGTAATGGTCTGCCCACCGCTAATCCGGTCTCTAAAGAAACGTACCGCTTCTTCCCTTTGAGGAATATAAGCCAGACTCACCTGCTGAGGTAAGCCTTGTACACTGTTGTTCACAATGCCATAGGTAAACGGACTACCCGATTGCGCGCTGAAGAACAGCGAAACATTGGTTTTATTCGCTTTATTCCAGGCCTTGGTATAGCTAATGGTACTCACGATCCGGTTGCGGATATCGAAATTACTGTTGGCCAGTGCAGGGTTATTGGGCACCAGCGACTGGTTCAGCTGCCAGTTGGACTCCATGGAGTTCCTTACCCCATTGGACAAGTCTTTGGATGCCCCATAGGTATAGGATACCGAGGCTTGAAGCACCTCTGCAATACTTTTACTGATACTCCCGGTTAAACTGTACCGGTAACCTTTGCTCGTATTGCTCAGCAAATAGGTATTGGAAAAACGGGGATCTACTGTTCCACTGTAAACCGGCTGCTGGCGGTTCTTGTCGTAAGCATAATAGGTTGGGTTGTCTTGTACGTTGAGCTGCTGGAACAACACATCTTTGATGTTCTTGGTGTAAATGCCTTCCAGGGTAAATTTACACTGGCTGGCCGTGCTGTAGTCAATTCCCAGGCTCGTCCGCAACACTTGCGGCATCACAAAACCATTGTCAATCAGGTCGGCCTGGGTCTTACCGCTGTTGCGGTTATCGGTAACCGCGCCGTTGGCGGCAATAAAATCACCAATGCCATTGGCACCGCCTTTCAATGGATCGCTCCCTGGAACAAAGGGCTTCTGATCGGCCTTCTGATCGAAACCTCCATAACTGTTGCCAGTGTTGTAAAAAGCATAGGCAATCCAGGCCATCGGGATACGTCCGGTAAATAATCCCGCACCCCCTCTTAGAATCAGGCTCTGATCACCAAACCAGTCGTAACGGAAACCTACTCTTGGAGAAAGTTGCACCTTGTTCAGGTATTTGTTCTGGATCCGGCTTAAAGGGGTATAACTATAGGTATTGCCAAAATAAGGATCGGCCAGGGCATTCTGCACCTTATCACTCAGTTCAGGCTTTTCCGGAAGATCGGTCATATCGGCCCTTAAACCTGGGATTACTTTCAGTTTGTCGGATACCCTGATCTCATCCTGAAAATAGGCGCTGTACATGTTCACGTTGAACACCGCTCCCGGGTTGGCCAGGATATCTTCCCGGTTGTTGTTGGTGTAATTATACGCCCCCCGTACCCGGTAAGGGTTGTTGTTTAAATAGTCTTCTATACTCAGGTAGTCTACCCTGCCGTTCCAGGCATTTACAAATCCGTAATTGATCTTGTACAGCTCATTATGGGTGCCCATGGTCAGGGTATGTTTGCCCAGGTTCCAGCTCAAATTCGCGGTAAGCTCCAATGTCCGCTGCTTCATGTTAAAGATGCTCGCTTCGCGGTCGGTGCCCAAGTAAATGGTGGTGCCGGGGGTGCGCCCGGCAATCTGTACCTGCGGAAGGCTTGGATCTCCCAATGGGTCCCTGGTGTCGTTCACACGGGTATAGCCCACCAATAAATTGCCTGAAAGCCCATGTTCAAAACGGCTTTTCAGCTCCGCTACCGTAGAGCTCTGGTTGTTCTTCTGTAAAAAGCCCATGCTGCTGAAGCGGAAATCCTGCTGGTCGCGGTCCATATGCGTTGCCTCAGAAATAATCGTATTGTTCCGCACAGCCAGCTGATGGTGATCATTGATGTTCCAGTCCAAACGGTTAAAGAATTTATGGGACTTGGAATAGGTATTGAAGTCTCCTGCGGTGCCGGCATTCATCAGGCCCGAAGCACTGATCGCATTGGCATCGGCAAGGCTCAGGATCTGCACGGTCTCCGCCTCTCCGGCTTTTAGCTGTGCAGGGTCCTGTCTTTTGGTTATCTCCTCATTACTGAAGAAGAACAACTTATTTTTGATCAGTGGAAAGCCAATGCGAAAGCCGCTCTGGTAATCATAGAAATCGCTGTTCATTTTCCCTAGCGTACCCACGCGGTCCTTGCTGGTCAGGGCTGCGTTACGGCCAAAGCCATATACAGATCCACTTAGGGTATTGGTTCCGCTACGGGTAACGGCATTTACCGATCCCCCGGTAAAATTGCCGATCTTCACATCATAGGGCGCAAGATATACCTGCATGTCTTCTATCGCATCCAGCGAGATCGGGTTGGTTCGGGTGGAGCTTCCGGCCATGCCTGAAGTTCCAGACTGTCCGCCCAGAGAAGGGCTGAAGCCGATCGCATCGTTATTGATTGCCCCATCTATGGTCACGTTGTTGTAACGGAAATTCGTTCCGCCAAAACTGTTGTCCTTGGTAGCCTGGGGTACAAGCCTGGTGATATCGGTAATGCTTCTGGACACGGTAGCCATATGGCGCACCTGATCGGCACTGATGTTCTTGCCGGAACCAAAGGTACTGGCCTGCGCTCCTCTTTTGGTCGCCTTAATCACCACTTCACCCAGTTGCTGTGCCTGGTCTTTCAGCGCAAAGTTCAACAAGATAGAAGCCCCTAAACGGATGGTGATCCCTTCTTTTTTATCGGTATTCATGCTGATCATCGTCGCTTCCACGGAATAAGGTCCGCCTATACGCAAATTGGGCAGATAATAACGTCCTTTCTGATCTGCTGAAGTGGCATAACGTGTACCCGAAGGCTGGTGAACAGCAATTACTGTTGCACCCGGCATAGGTTGTCCTGTGGCATCAAATACAGTACCATTCAAAGTACCGCTGGTTTCCTGTCCCATCACTGCAAACGGCAGAAGCAGAACCAGGAATAAAAATATTTTGTGAAGTATATTCTTTACTATCATCTCTAAAATCTTAATTACTGTGTGATTTTCAACATACTGGTAATGGTGTGTACTACGCCGTTTCCTGTGAGCTGATCTCGCCGATCCAATTGCACCATAGCAGTATTCCCGGTTCCCAAAAGCTCTATCCCGTTAAAGGCACCGGATACCTGTGGATCCGGCTTTAATTTTACCTGAACAGAATTGCCGTCCAGCATGGACTGCTCACTTTTACCTGAGGTTCCGGTACTCAATATATAATCATATACAAACCTGCGGTCGGCAATGATGTGATAACGCATTAAACGCAGCAACACAGCAGGTTCCATTTGATTAATAGCCTCAACGGAACTTAATCCAAAAGCTGTCATAGCCGCATTATTTGCTGCAAATACGGTATAGGGGCCCTTTCCATTTAAGGTCTCTATCAATCCTGCACGCTGTAATGCCTGATAAAACAAGGTTAGGTTCCGGTCGGATGCGATTGCATCTGTTACATAACTATAGGTATAGGGTTCCAGCACCCGGTCAACCACCTGGATCAGTCCATTAGAGGCTTTTATATTTTGCGAGAGTACTCTTGAACCATTGATGGTCAATACCGTATCTGGTCCTTTAACCCAGTGGGTAACAAAAAGCTTTCCTCCGTTGGCAGATTTGATTTCCTGATTGAACAAAAAAGGAAGTTTATTAAACTCATAGCTTCCATTTAGAATGTGGTAATTCATAATAGCAGAAATTCTTGCCGGAACCGCAGAGAGAATACTGGTGGTAGTTGGATAACCTGCCAACCTGAAAGCTTCATCCGAAGGTGCAATGGCTGTAAATGGTCCTTCCTGATCGATCTGTTTAGCCAGGCCAGTGCGCACCAGCGCCGTATTGAAAACAGACAGGTTAAAGTTATCTGCAATAATGGCGCTGATCTTACTATTGTCTTTTACATCATCCACTGTCTCCTTTTTACAGCCAAATGCAATAATGGTCAGGAGCAGGAGTATATACTTAAAATTCTTCATCTTTCTTCTTAAAAGTTGTGCGGTTAATATTTAAAATCCTTTGGTGGGATCAAACGGTCAACCACATGGATTGGCCCCATCAGTGTGTTGATGTCCTTTTCTATCACTGCCGCTGCCGGATAAGGTGATTCTTTGGCTTTAACAGTTACACGTCCATTGGCATCAAGACCGAAATCCAATGGCGTTTTATAAACCGGCAGATTGCCATCATTGGAAGTGGTTAGCGTATAATCTCCAAGCAAACGGTTGTTCAAATCGTTTGCATAAAAAATATCTGGCATAGGAAGTCCTTTTCCCGCGATATTGCTGTATGGCTCAAATAACCTTCCCCAACGATGCATCGTCAGCAGGGTATCTGTTACATAACCACTGCCTACCACTTCGTAGGTATCCCAGTCATAATAAGGCAATGGAGCCCGGCTGTTCAAGGTCATCAGGTCATCTATATTTTTAAAGCCAGCCTGATGAAAAGCTTCATCTGTTGGCGCAAAAATAGAGGTAAAACGAATATTAGGACTGCGATCTGAATAAGAATAAACGGATAGTCCGATCTTGAATTTAGCGCGGTCGGCCATGCCCTCTATGGCTTCGTCCCAGAGCTCATCAGTTTTCTCCATAATACCAACGTACATTCCAAAACGGCCATCTTCTTTTAAAACCTCGTAGATGGTTTTGGTAGGCTTTTTCAAAAGCTGATCTATGGGCCATAGTGTACCATCTTTTGCCTGGGTCGGTACCGCACTGCTTCTCTTTTTGTTATTGATATATAGATCGGAACCAAAAACATTCAGGTATTGTCTGTAGGCATACACGTCCGACAAATAAAGGTTCTCATACCCAAAAACCCGGAGGTACGGATTGGTCAGTAAAGATACACCAATGGTATTTTCACCTCTTGTACTCAAAGTTTTAGCGTCTACTGCGCCGATCAATGTATGGTACAACAAGATGCTGTCCAGGAGCTCAGAAGGCGTTTGATTGATGAACTCCTGGGTAAGCCCACCGGCAACGCATGCTGCATCTGTGGGTACCAGCAGTGTAAACTGAGCTTTGCTTCCCTTTTTTTCCAGAATGCTGTTCATATTGCTTTTTTTCCAGGCCGCTTTAAACAGGGTGTATGGAGAAGCTTCCAGTGCTTCTTTTAATGTAATTGTTATGTCCTGGGTAGGAATCTTTGCGCCCTCCACCTCAGGTTGGAATTCCTTTTTCCTACAGGAAACCAAGGATAAAAACAACATGCAAATGGCAAGTAGTTTTAAGGCATTCCCAGCTTGATATAATTTTATATTCATCTTTTTAATGCAATTAGATCCTGTTAATTATTTTTTAATGCTTGCTCTGGCAGAATCAACAGCCCCTGCAGGTCCTGTACAATCCCATTATCCGTTAAATTATCTATACCGATCTGAGCGCTCCCTCCAACCCGGGAAACAATTTCATAAGGATAATTTTTCGCTGTCCTGACCTCCATGCCGTAAGTCGTATTTTGATAATAAGCACCGGCAGATCCACCTATCGCCATATAATAGGTATCGTCCTCAATCGGACGGTTATACCCACCATCATTATTAATCTGAGCAATGACATAGAAATCTGAAATGAAGAAATGTTTTTTACGGAATACATAGCTTCCAAATAAACGGGCACGTATATACCTGTCCGGATTTAAGCCTTCAATCACCTCTGCTGTAAGTCCGGCCGCTTCGAAAACCTCATTTTTAGGCGCAAAAACGGTATATGGACCATCAGTGGCCAGCTCATCCCAATATCCGAACTTCTTTAGTGCACTTACAAAAATACTGTACTGCGCATGTGCAGCCAGCCAGCTTTGTACCGTTGTCTTAGCTGTCGACTTCATTACCCGTTGCAGAACAAACAGGTTCCCGTTGGCAATGGTTACATCTTGTCTGGTGGCATAAGATCCGTTAAAAAAGATCATGGGTGGCTTGCTGCCACTAAAGACGGAAGTATATAGCTCCGTTCCGGCAAGAGTATGGTACCGAACGTCAATACCGTTCGCTGGAATATCCCTAACCAGCAATCTGCGATCAAGGATATGCCTTTCTACCAGAAACTTCAGGGTGTCGGCGTTCATCTTATCAAAGTCTGATGGTCTATTGATCCCCATAATATGAAAAGCATCATTGTTGGGAGCAAGTACAGTGAAAGGCCCTGTACCATTTAATTTTTGGGTCAACCCTGCTTTTTCAACCGCAGCTGAAAAGAGCGACAAGTCATAATTATTTTTAACAAAGTCGGCCGCAGGCCTGAAACTATCATTTAATTTGTCAATTTCCAGATCGTTGTGTTTACAGGAATTGAAACTCAATACCAGTAACATGGAAAGGAGAAAAAGACACGTATTACCTATTCTTTTGATGTTCATTTGTTTGCGCTTTTAATTAGGTCCTTAATAAATTGGAGGTGCATACTTTCTTTGAATAGTGGTGAGGTAAGCACGCCCATTTACAATTTCAATGGTATTTACCGTTGCGAAGGAACGTGGGTTATATTTGCCGGAATGGATATTGACAATCATATTGGGCAAACTGACTGAATTTTCCATCCCGGGCTGGGGTGTTTTACCAGACATAAAACAGTTTACCGAAGCCCAGTTGTTGTCGGTAAGCGGCGTATATTGACCATAAGGATTATTGGTGAGGTCCATTCCCTTTGCAAAAAAATCGAAACGCTGCCACATCTCTGTATGGATGCCATCAGAAGTACCATCGGCAAATAAAGGAAAACTATAGTATGGACTCACTTCAAGCACCTCCGAGTTGCGTTTTAAAGTAGTCAGATATTTCCCCCCATAGCCCGGGATTCTTCCGGCAGGAAGCGGATTTGCATTTTTATACAGGGATAAAAAGATGTTCATTTCATCTCTGATCCCGTTGCCCAAGGCTCCCATACCATAAGTTGTACCACCTTTTGCTTCATTATCTGCCTCCCAATAACCTTTAGAGCTCATATTGTAAAAATTCACATAGATAAGCGAGTCGGAAAGCGGTAGCTTTTGAAAGTTCTCTTTTCTCAGATAAATTCCATTTTTCCTGGATTGGTAATCTTTCTGCAAAACATGTAAAGTATACACTTCTTTACTGTCCAGTACGATGGTCGTATCAATCAGTACATTCTTTTTAAGTTTGGTTTCCAGAGCAAAAAAAGGAATCTCATTTTTTGGACGAAACATAAAGACAATGCGATGTTTACCTGATGGGACCTGGGCCCAGCTGCTCAGGTCGTAACCGTTTAGTACCGGACCAACCAGAACATTTTCCCGGCCCGGATATTCGGGATTATTTTTAGTTGTTCCACTACCCACGTGTGATGGATAAGGAGGTGCATAAGGCTCTCGTTGGTCCAGAAAATCACCTTTGATTGCTGCATTTATTGGAATCCCATCCTGCCCCATTTCAGGATCGATCAGCATGGTTAAAAATGGCAGCAATTCATCTTTATTGTCAATTCCTATCTTATA
Source organism: Pedobacter nutrimenti (assembly GCF_032678445.1). GTDB lineage: Bacteria > Bacteroidota > Bacteroidia > Sphingobacteriales > Sphingobacteriaceae > Pedobacter > Pedobacter nutrimenti_A. Next base: position 251,211 of record NZ_JAVTSQ010000001.1, on the reverse strand, counting down.
GTTAAGGTTATTAAAAACCCTTAAATAGGCCGGGTCATCAATCTTTTTATACTCTACTTTCGAACAACCTGCCATAAAGAAAAGCAGAGCAAGGGAAGCATACGATAGGATATTTTGAATTTTTGATCTTAACATCATCTGTTTTATTTGGTATGTTTCAGGATAATCATTTTAGCTTTTTGACCACCAGCTGACGAGGGCTTGGTACTCCCCACCAGTGCAATGGTATAAATGCCTGGCTCATGGTTTGGTAGTCCGCCACGCACATACAATTCTGGTCGGGCAACCAGGTCTTTTCCTTTGATTACCGGAATATCACTTGCCCAGCTGCCCGGAACCACCGCTGGTGTAGAACGGTAAGCCATCACCTGATAAGGTGCTTCTTCTGGCAGAATCTGTATATAAGGATATTCTATAGGGAAAATTCCAGGCCTGATGTTATTGGAGGCATTCGGATTGGTGTTGTATTTATCTACAAATATCTGTCCGTTATCCCTTGTAAATGTTAAATAAGGTAAATCCGGACATAAATTAAGGAAACGCAATCCAAAAGGATAATCCAGTTTATACCTTGCATAAGTTCCGTCGTCAGTCGCATCTGTGCGCGGGATCAGATTACTTAAATCATTCGGCACCGCAACAATTGACGCTTTACCGTTTGCATCTGGATAAAGCCACAAACTAAAATTGGTATTGGCATCCAGTTTCAACTGTGTACTGGCCAATACGGTGCCTGTTGCGTCTTTTGCTTCGATGTTGTAATTACCTGCAATATACTCCTGGTATTCTGTATGGCTTGTATAGGCAAGTGCACTGCCCAGTGCTTTGCTGTTCATCGTTATCTTCACCCCGTCCACGCCAGGCAATACATTTATGGCCTGAACCCTTGCATAAGTATTGTTAAGCGGCTCACTGATGTCGCTGATAATTCGCATACCGTTTTGATAATCTTTGCTCTCTTCACCTGGATTACCTGCTAAATAAGGCGTTCTAAAGAAATAGGGAGATATCACAATGGTATAAATCCCGCCCGGTGCGTAGCTTTTAAAAGGTGTATAGGTAAGATTGGTATTTACAGGTGGCCACCCTGTGTTGCCCGGAATGGTTGAAGTAGCTGGAAAGATCAGGTCGGAAGATACGCCTGGAACCTGGATACCTGCCGAAGTCAATACTTTAAGTTGCGCCGTCGTATAAGGTAATTCGACGTATTCTGAATATTGACCAGGCGGAATATTACTGGTTTTAGTACTTATTGGTGTACCGTCTGCCCAGGTCAGGGTCATTGGACCAACCAGATTTTCCATTCCATTTATGGCTACGGTAGACGAAAGGTTCAGTATCCTGATCTTAAATTTTGCAGGGTCAGATGGAGAGGCCACAGACCTTGGAACTTTAATAAATTGCTGGACCGGGGTCGCGCCTGTACGGTTGGAAACCAGCGCGTAATAATCTACAGGCTGCTGCCCGTCTTCCTGAATATCAAAATTAACCCTGTCCTGAACTCCATACTCAGAAATATCTTCTGCCAGCAGATGCGCTTTTCCATTTTTCAATAATTCCTGTGGGATGTTCCAGGTGGTCCCTAAACGGCCGTCGCTTGGGAAAAACTTGGTTCCGGGATAAATTTTCAAAGGCTCTGCAAGGGTGCGCACCACATAATTTGTAAGTGTGTCTCCACTCATAATTACCTGGTTAAATTTACCCAGGTTAATTATCCGTACAGCAGAATTTTTGCGGGCATCTGTAATATCACGGTTATCGTATCTAAAATCCTGTTTATCCTTTTTACAGGCACTGAATGCCAGCAGCATACAAAAGCCCAGGTTCAAAGGTAAATGCTGTATAAATTTCTTTAATTTCTTCATCTTTAATACAAATTATAGGTGAACCCCATCATAAATTCTGCACCCCTTTTATAACTGCGGTTTAGATATTGGTTACCATACCATTTTCCTCCTGTACCAGGATTGGCATATACCGTTTGAACGGCAGGGTTTAAAATATTCTTGGTGTAACCTTTAAAAATGATTCGCTTAGACAAGCGTTGGCTAAATACAAAATCCAGTACTGGTACAGGCCGGGTATACAGGTCTGGTTCTCCGGTTAAATTGATCTGGATCAAACGTTCCCCCACCATGTTAAAAGTTCCGGTCAAGCTGGTTCCTGATCTCTTATTATCATAATTCAACCATCCGTTCACTGAATATGGAGCTTGTTCAAATAAAGGGCTGTTTTCGGGCGTATGTCTGTCTAACGAACGGTTGGCTTCCAGTCTTTCCGGTGATTTTTTAATGTCGCTTTGTGCAAGCAGCAGGTTTGCACCCATATAAAAATTACGTAACGGGTCCCAGATCCTGCCCAGATCTTTAACAACTTCTAATTCTACACCCCATACTTTACCCGTATTCGGATCGTTCTCAAATCTGATTGTCGGATACTCCGGATAAGTAGCTGCCAAACCACTGGTTTGTAAGCTAAACACCTTATATAGCTGGTTTTTGATGCGTTTACCAAAAAGGGAAACTGCAATAACCTCTCCGTTATTAGGAAACCATTCCCACCTGAAATCCAGGTTTTGTGTGTATTGATTAACCAGGTTCGGGTTACCCACAACTAATCCCATTTGAAAAGCATCAAATTCAAATACATTGGTAATTTCCCGGAGTTCCGGTCTGGCCAGCGTGGTATTATACCCTGCCCTGAAATTCATATTGTCTCTGAAATTATAGGTCGTATTTAAGGAATAATAGGGCTTAAATTTCACTTTATACACAGAGTTCGGACTGGTCAGGGTAAGTGGTATATTGGTTCCAGGTGCAGTTAGTGCAGGATCCAGGAACACACCAGAAGTATCTACCGCCGACTGGATATTGGTAGATTCAAAACGCAGCCCACCGGTAAGCCTTAAATCTTTAGTTAATTTCAAATCCAGCATGGCATAGCCTGCTTTGGTTTCAAAAAAGCCTGTATAGTTGTTCGGGGATTTTTGACTATTGTATAAAAATCCGCCAATTGGACTTGCACCTTCTCCCACACCTGCCGTTGGGGCATGAATACCTATAATCTCGGGCCCAACCAAACGGTCCAGGTTACCAGATACAGTATATAATGGAAGTGCGCCGTTAGACGAGAAATTAGATCCCGGCAGGAACAACACGTTCTCCGTAAAGGTACGGTCGCGGTTTAGATAATTCACTCCCGTTTTTAACTCCTGTTTCTGACCAAGAAATTTAAATGGTATAGATAAATCTGCCTTATAATTGTAATTGGTTTCCTTCAGGTTTCTGTATCTGCGGCCATTGGGCTCTGCCTGGATAATCCCATAAGCGCCAAATCCATTCACATAACCTGATGACAAAGCATATAAATGCTTGGTAAATCCCTGCTCTACCGAATTTTGTGGTCCCGTTCCTGGGTAATTTACATAAGCGCCGCCACGTGGTGTATAATCGGCAAGCGTTACAAATCGGTAATCCGGATCATTCTGACCCGCTTTAGAACTCGATACATTGTAACTCAGTTTTGGAGAATATTCTGAAGCCAGAAATTTATGTTCCCCCTGGAGGTTAAACGTATTCAATGTCCGGTAAGACTGTTTTAATGAATAAATGGTACTTTTTACTTCACCCGGTAGACCTGTATACTCGTAAGCTCCATACATATTGGTGGCCTGTGTTTCTCCACCCCAACTGCCTAAATACTGCATACTGATCTCGTTGCGCGCATCGAAACGATAAGTTAAACCGCCTAACACCCCGTAATTCAATGTCTCGGTACCGGTGTTTTCTTTATAGGTCTGATAGCGACCCATATAAAGGTTGTTCGGCGTAATATAGTTTGGGATATTCCTTGGACTGCTCACTTGTGGGTTCCCGGTTACTACACCCTGGTAAATGCTATATTGCTGGATATCGCCTCCCGCAATGTCTGTAGTGCGACGATAATAATTGCCGCCGGCAATAACACCGAGTTTATGCTTTTTAAATAAAGTATAACTATTTCCAAAAGTTGCGGAGTAAAGTTGATTCAGCGGTGCTTGTTTATACCTGGTGGTCAATACCGGATCAAAACTCTGCATAATGTTATTGATACGACCAACTTCCTGTTTCACTGAGGGGCTATACCCGCTATTAGAAATCATATTCTGGATCTGATTTAACCCACCTTTATATTGAGTAGCCAGGTTCAGGAAATCTGGAGAAAGATTTTTTTGATTGATCTTTGTTCCAAAAACGCCCATATCACTATGAAAGAAGCTGTTATACTGACCACCTATTCCAATATTAGAATTAAAACCCGATTGCAGGATTACATTAAACACCATACTGTCTGGTACTGACTTTGTCTTTAACTCCACAATACCCGCAGCGGCATCTGCCGGTTTATCGGGCGTAACAGTCTTATAAATGGTTACGTTGTCTAAAAGCGAAGCTGGAACCAGGTCAAAAGGAATAGAACTTCGGTCTGGATCAGAGGAAGCTAAGCGTACACCATTTAACTGGCCAATTACACTCCTGTCTCCCAGGCCACGAATAGCAACAAATTTATCATCAGTCACCGTAACTCCTGATACCCTCTGTAGTGCCTGCGTAGTCGTAATACTCGCGGTACGTTCTATTTGAGCAGCAGAAATCGCATCCTGAACGACGGCAGACTTTTTACGTTCGTCAAGTACTGCTACCTCTGTATTGGTTTTTCTTCTGGCTTGTACAGTGACTTCGCCTAATTGGAAAGCAGAAGTTTTTAATACGACACGCAGATCCTTTGTTCCGGCATCTACTTTAAGTTCTCTGCTTTGATAACCGATATAAGAGAAAACCAATGTAGCACCACCTTCTGGTACAGAAATGCGGAATTTACCATTCATATCGGTAGACACCGCAGTACCCGCACCTTTAACTCTTACCCCAACACCAATCAGGGTTTCTCCTGTTTTCTCATCAATAACTGTACCTGTAACCAGGATAGGTACCGGCTTACTGTCTACCACTACATAGCCTTCCACCAGCTTATACTGGAGATTGGTATTGGCCAGCAATTTTTGGATGGCTTCCCTTATGGTGATCTGACTGGCCACCAGGGTTACATTCCTTTTTACGGCTTGAACGGACTGTTCCCTCAGGGAGAATTTGATATTGCTCTGTTTACCCAGGGCCGACAGGCCTTGTGCAACAGTGACATTTTCCAGCCGCAAGTCTACTTTATGATCGAGATCCTGACTCTTCACATTACTGGCCAGCAGCATACTTATGCAAGTAAGCTGGGCCGCAATGAGAATTAAAGAGCATTTCATAATAAATCGAATTGAAGGACATACATTTAATCCTTTTTGCATATTTTTGAACATTACTGGTTAATTCGCTGCAAAGCGATTGATCTGTTAAAAATTGATTGATAAACCGGAGGACGTCGAAATCACACGGTTTATAACATTAAATTCGTTCCCCGCCTTTTGGCGGGGAACGTTTGTTTAGTAAAGAACCTCTACATATTTATCCTTTCTGTGCTTATCTTGTTAATGAATGCGGACATGATTTGTATCTATTTTATATTTAAAGTGACCGGTTACACTCAAAACCTTCATAATTTTAGAGAGAGGAACATTGGCTTGTAAAAGCACGCTGATCTTTTCCATTGATTTCCCGGAATCCCCATAGTCAAACTTTACATTATACCAGCGTTCGAGTGTATTGGTAATTTCTCTAAGGCTTGCCCCTCTGAAAACCAAACGGCCATCTTTCCAGCCCTTCACCTCTTCTACATCAACTGTTCCTTGCCTGGCTTTTCCAGAATCATAGGAAACCCTCTGCCCGGGAAGCAGGACTGCAAGCGAATGAACTTCAACGCCCTTATAATCATCTACCCTTACTTTACCTGTTGCAACAGAAACTGTTAATGGTAATCCGCGGAAAGCTTCAATTCTAAAAGAAGTACCCAATACTTTAGTTTGAACTGTTCCGGTATGAATAATAAAAGGTTTGTGCGGATTTTTAGTGACCTGAAAGAAGGCCTCCCCTTCCAAACTGATCTCCCGTGTATTGGAAGTAAAGCGCTCTGGAAATTTCAGCTTACTTCCCGCCCCAAGAAAAACTTCTGAACTGTCGGGCAAAACAATCCGGGATTGCTGCCCCATCGGGTTTGCTATCTCATGAATAGCGAGCTGCTCTTTGGCAGGAGTTTTTTTTAACTGGAGTAACCCGTAGGTTCCCAGGCTCAGTATAGCTGCCGCGAGCACCGCTGCAAACCGAAGATAAGTTCTTTTCTCGAAAAAGCCTGTGGGGACTTCAACCTGCACCTGCTCCGCCTCTTCTTTTTGCAAACGGTTATAAAACTCCTGTAACTTGTGGTTTAAACGGGGCTGGTCCAGATCCAGCTCCGCTTCAAACCCTGACCAGCTCTCATTAAGTACCTCGTCAAAAAGACGCTGTGCTTGTGGAAGCTTCATCAACTCTTTTATACTTTCCAGTTCTGCTGGGGTACAATCGTTATGAATGTATTTTCTTATTAATGTTTTATGGGTATTCTCCGCCTGCATTCTAATTGTTGTTCAATAGGTAAAACACAATTATTACGGAAGACCACCTATTCGAAATAAAAAAACAGTATATTTTTTTTTAAGGGAATATGAGCCTGGATCAGGCTACAGAAAAAATAAGGAAAAGATCAGTACCAGGGTATAATCTGCATGTTCTTTCAAATGCTTGCGAAAGAAACTGAGCGAAGCCACCATATAGTTTTCTACGGTATTTACCGAGAGATCCATATCCTTGGCAATTTCTGAATAAGTCATATCTTCTTCCCTGCTCATTTCATAGACCTTGCGGCGCTGGGGACTCAACTGACTGAGTTTCTCCCGATAGATCTTTTCCAGCTCTTTACTGTCCAATTCATAGTCAGCTCCTTTTGAAGTTAAACCATGATTTTCAGGTATAAACTCCATCGACACTGTAGGGAGAATCTTTTTCCGGTAATGGTTATAAATCGCATTTTTAATGCAACGGAAAAGATAGGCTTTCAGGTCTTGTTCTACTTGAATGTCGCCTTTTTTCTTCCAGAGACTTAACATCACATCCATCACCAGTTCTTCGGCAGCGCAACGGTCTTTTACATTCTTTAATGCATAGCCATATAGAGCATCGAAGTATTTCTTGAAAAGTACATTATAGGCACTGGTATTGCCCTCGCTGTATTTTTTCAATAAAATAGGATCTGGTAAATCTTTCAGTGTCTTCGCCATGCTTTAACCTAAGAAACTCTTTAGCGACAAAAGTAGCAGGCGAAATCTTTGAGTTTATTAAGGCAATGTTAACTTATAAATAAGCCATAGAAATAAGGGCGAGATGATAAATAATTGTTTTTAAGAACAAAAAAGCCTCCCGGTTCGTTTCTTAAAAAAACACAGTTATGGCTTTTCAGAAAATTGTTGAATTATTAGGCAGCAATGCCGATACGCTCTTAAATCACCACTGCGCCACATTTGATAAAAAACTACTTCACCAACCCTCGCCTGATTTTATTGACAGGGTTTTTGTACAAAGTAACCGCAATCCACAGGTCCTTAGAAATCTGGCCTCTATTTTTAATCATGGAAGACTGGCAGGAACAGGGTACGTTTCTATTCTCCCCGTAGATCAGGGAATAGAACATACCGCGGGAGCCTCCTTTGCAAAAAATCCGATGTATTTTGATCCGGAAAATATTGTAAAGCTTGCTATAGAAGGTGGTTCCAATGCAGTAGCAACTACTTTTGGAAATCTGGCGGCTGTAGCCAGAAAATACGCTCACAAAATTCCCTTTCTGGTGAAATTGAATCATAATGAGTTGCTCACCTACCCCACCAAATATGATCAGATTATGTTTGGTTCGGTCCGGGATGCCTGGAACCTGGGCGCGGCGGCTGTAGGTGCAACAATCTATTTCGGCTCGGCTGAATCTGACCGGCAGATTGTAGAAGTAGCCAGGGCATTTGAAGAGGCACATGACCTGGGTATGGTTACCGTACTCTGGTGTTATTGCCGTAACAATGATTTCAAGAAAGATGGAGTTAACTATGAGTCGGCAGCCGATATTACAGCACAGGCCAATCATATTGGCGTAACCATACAAGCAGATATTATCAAACAAAAGATGCCTGATGTAAACGGAGGTTTCACTACGATAAACTTCTCGAAAACAGACCCTTTGGTATATAGTAAATTAACTACGGATCATCCAATTGATCTTTGCAGATATCAGGTAGCAAATTGTTATATGGGCCGTGCAGGCCTGATTAATTCAGGAGGCGAATCTAAAGGTTCATCTGATCTGGCAGATTCTGTTAAAAATGCTGTAATTAATAAACGTGCTGGCGGTACAGGTCTTATTTTGGGACGAAGAGCTTTTCAACGACCTTTTAACGAGGGTGTTGATTTTTTACATACCATCCAGGATGTCTACCTGGCCAGGGAAATAGATCTTGCCTGATGTTTTAAAGTTTAAAGCACTTCTTTCTCGATACGCTCGTGAAAATCTATAATTTTTACGAGCGTATCGACCATGAGTTCGAAATTTTTAGTTCCAACGAGTTTCCTGTATTCGTTATGGAGATCATCTGAGTGTTCTTTAATGACATTAAAGAGCGTTCTACCTGTTTCTGTAAGATAAATCATAATGGATCTTGCATCTGTATCGCTCTTTTCGGTGTAAACAAGGCCGAGATTTTCCAGTTCCTTAACTGTTTTACTTACCCCCTGTTTAGTCACCTTAATCGTTTTGACCAGATCGTGATTGGATACACCTTCGTCACCAATATTCATAAAGTAAGGCAAAAAGGTAACATTAAAATCCTGAGCGGCTACTCTGGATAAATTTACAGAGGCCCACCTATCCGTCAATCGCCTTAGAAGGTAAATTATTCTGAACAGGACTCTGTCGTTTTCATTCAATCGGTTTTCCATAAAGGTAAAATTAGTACTTTTTTAACAATTACTCATTGTCAACAGAATGTCTTTTTCTTTTCAAGTAGTAAACTTGGTTGACAAATATAGTCAACTTAGTTTACATTTGCAGCATTAAATAATGTCATGGAAAAAGAAGAAAAAAAACAATCTCCTGCTGTTAAGACAGCAAAAATTGCAGGTTTAGGTGTGGTGGCTATTGTGGTTTGCTATTTCACTTTTAGCAAGGTTAATCATGCTCTGAATTTTGAAAGCACAGATAATGCACAGGTGGAAACCAATTCAGTCCCTGTACTGAGCCGCATTGCGGGTTACATTGATCATTTCTCTCTTTTAGATTACCAGCAGGTTAAAGAAGGTGATACGCTCGCTGTAATTGATGATACAGAATATATTCTTGCGGTACAGCAAGCTGAGGCAGATCTATTGGCCGCAAGAGCAGATCTAAGCAGTGCTGAGTCCCAAATTCCGACTATTGGTTCTAACAAAGAAGTTGCATCTGCTGGAGTGAGTGTGGAGGAGGTTGCCTTACAAAAAGCAAAAAGAGACGTAGCAAGAGATGAGGCTTTATTTAAAGAAGGCTCTATTACCCAGCGTCAGTTTGAAAACAGTGAATCGGCCTATCAAACCGCTCAGAAATTACTGATCTCCAGTCGCAGTAAAGTAACCCAGGCAGGCACACAAACCAGTACTGCGCAAGCTCAGATTGAAAAAGCCAAAGCGAGCGTTGCAGCTAAAGAAACTGCGCTGGCAAAGGCCAAGCTTAATCTTTCTTATACCCGGATCATTGCACCAGCAAGCGGAAAAGTGGGTAAAACAAATTTAAAAAAGGGACAATACGTACAAGGTGGCCAGCCTTTGTTCAGCTTAATCAGTAATGACAAATACTGGATTGTAGCCAACTTTAAAGAAACGCAGATAGAGCATATGAAAGTTGGACAGCCTGTAGACATTAAGGTAGATGGATATCCTGATCATAAGATCTCCGGCAAAATATCTGGCTTCAGTGATGCTACCGGTGCAAAATTCTCCCTGCTTCCACCAGATAATTCTACAGGAAACTTTGTAAAGGTGACTCAAAGAGTTCCCGTAACTATCGAGATTGATCGCCCGGAAACTTTTACCGGAATTTTAAAAGCAGGACTTAGTGTAGAAGCAGATGTCAAAATACATTAAAATCATTATTGTCATCACCACCATTACTGCTGCAATGATGGAACTGATCGACACTTCTATTGTCAATGTTGCCTTGAACAACATCAGTGGAACATTGGGCGCTACACTGGAAGATGCCTCCTGGGTGGTAACAGCGTATGCTATTGCCAATGTGATCATTATTCCGCTGACCGGCTTCTTAAGCCGGTACTTTGGTAGAAAAAACTACTATCTGGCTTCGATTGTCATATTTACTCTTTCTTCTTATATGTGTGGCAGTTCTACTTCATTATGGATGCTGGTCCTTTGGAGATTTGTTCAAGGCATAGGTGGTGGTGCCCTGCTATCTGTATCTCAAGGTATCCTTTTTGATCAGTTCAAACCGGAGGAAAAAGGAATTGCCGGAGGTATATTTGGAATGGGCATTGTCATCGGCCCAACCATTGGTCCAATTCTGGGGGGCTATATTGTAGACAATTATCACTGGGCTCTGATTTTTGACATCAACATTCCAATTGGTATAGCAGCAGCATTGCTGACCTGGAAATTCATTGACAAAAAGCCTGACGAATACAATATCAATAAGAAAGCCATCCCCATCGACTATATAGGTATACTTTCTTTAACTATTGGCGTGGGTGCACTTCAATATATACTTGAAAAGGGACAGTCTGACGACTGGTTTCAGGCGCAATCCATAAGATACCTGACGCTTGCCGCCATACTTGGACTTGGCTTTTTTATCTGGTGGGAATTGCATACCAAAACACCTGCAATTAACCTGAGGGTAATGAAAAACAGAAACCTGATTGGCAGTAATGTGCTCACCTTTGTCTGTGGCTTCGGCCTTTTCGGGTCTGTATATCTTTTTCCAGTCATGGTACAGCGGGTAATGGGCTATACGCCAACAGAAGCCGGACTTTCAATGGTTCCAGGCGCATTAGTCTCCATTTTTGCTATGCCTTTTATAGGAGCTGGTCTTGGCAAAGGTATAAAGCCCATTTACTTCGTCATCGCAGGTTTTATTCTGTTTATCCTTCATGGTTATACCTCTTCACTTGCCACACCAGAATCAGGAAGATGGTGGTTCAGCTTACCTCAAATTTTCAGGGGTGTTGGAACAGGCTGCCTAACCGTACCTCTTTTAAGTCAGGCCGTTGTGGGGTTAAAACCACAGGACATGCCCTATGGGATTTCTTTAAACAACATGTTCAGACAGTTGGGAGGTGCCTTCGGGATTGCCATTATGAATACCTATGCCACCAATCGTTTCGCTACACACCGCTCCGATCTGGTTTCCAATCTGCAGAACAATAATCCCTTACTCACAGAGCGTCTAAATGGAATTACCCAGGGAATGGTTGCAAAAGGGGTAAATCCCATAGCAGCGAAACAAGGTGCCTACGGTGTTTTAGACCATGCATTATCTAACCAGGCACAAATGCAGGCTTATCTGGATGGTTTTCTTTTAATAGCTGTCTTCTTTGTGTGCACTATTCCTTTTATGCTTTTGCTTAAGAATGAAAGCATGGATGCAGAGACCAGAGCAAAAGTAGCGGCAGCAGCACATTAATTATTATTACATAAATACTATGAAACGTTTATTCAATATATTCCTTATCACCTTCAGCTGTAGCTCTGTATATGCACAACAGCAAACTGCAGGAGATCTATCTGTTCTCATCAACCAGTCTTTCAATTATTTCCCTCAGTTTAAAGAACTTGGACAGGCTATAGATGTTGAACAGCAGCGCATCACGCTTGCGAAAGCTGCCGGCCTTCCCTCTTTCCAGGCGACAGGAACTTACAACTACATTAATCCGGTATCCGAAATCTCTATACCAGCCGGGGCGCAATCTCTTAGCTTTCAGATCATGCCTAAAAACAATTATAAGACTTCTGTAAATGGCAGTTATACGCTTTGGGATTTTGGTGTCGTAAAGGCCGGTGTAGATCGGGCCAAGACAGGCCTTATGCTCGCTAAAGACAATTTGGATTATAATAAAAATCAGATGGCAGCACAAGTATCGAACATCTATTTTCAGATTGCTTACTTAAAAGCTGCCATACAAATCCAGAACAGTGTGATCGATTTTCTGGAGCGAAATAAAAAGGATACCGAGGTCAAATACAAAAATGGGGATGCATTAAAATATGATGTACTCTCTATACAGTCCAGTATCGACCAGGAAAACAATAGAAAAATTGATCTCCAGACTTCATTGGACAAACAATATATCCTGATGGAATATACTACAGGAACGAAGATGGATAAAGCTCCACTTGGCTTTACTTTTCCAATACAAGGATTAGAAGACGGAGCAGAACAATCATTGGAACATGCGTGGAATTACAATCCTGAATTTAAGCTCCTTAAAGACAGAATTGCCCAGGCTGAAGCGGAACTCGCTTTAAGTAAAACCGGTGGAAAACCTTCCCTGACGTTGAATGCAGGAACTGGATATACCAACGGTTATGCGCCAGATATTGACCGCTTCAGATACAATTATACAGCAGGTGTAACGCTAAATATCCCGATCTATCAGGGAGGCCGGGCAAAAAAACAGGAAAGACTATCAGAAAGCCAGTTGAAGCAAACCAGGTTCGCACAGGAGACGCTGAATAATACTTTTAAGAGTAATATTAAACAGATATTGACTGATATCAATAGCAATCGTTCCAGCCTGGTGAATGCTGGAGGTCAGGTTACAGAGGCCAAAGAAGCACAAAAACTTGCGCAAAGCAGGTACAAGAATGGTATAGGCACAAACCTGGAATTAACCAGTGCCAGTACAAATGTTCAAAAAGCAGAACTGACCAGATTGCAATATGAATATCAACTTTGCCTCGCACAAGTTGAAATGGCCAGGTTAACTGGAATTAAGTACTGGTAAAAGAAACCCTCCATGATAAACGTTTTCATTTTTGTTTCCAATATTGAGTCTGTCGAAGATCTTTCTCAGTTGAAAAAGGTCTTCGACAAACAAATAGAAATCCAAAACTGGTCTGTGGATCTTACTGATGAAGAAAGAGTATTGAGGGTTGAAACCGACGGTCTGGAACGTTGTGAAATTATAAGACTGGTGAGATCATGCGGATATGATTGCTATAAAATGGACTGGTAACTATTTCTGGTCATATTTTTTTAATTTATCAATTTGGTCTTTAAACATAAATATTAAATTTGCAGCCACACAAGAAACCTATGCAAATTGTTTTTGATACACTTTATTACCTCGATTCTAAAGAGATTTCGATTCTCGAGATTAAAAGACTTGACCAGCCTGCAGGCAGCACTGTAGATCAGATTTTTCATTGGCTGCTGTTCAATAAGGAAACAAAACAAATTCAACATCTTACTTTCAGATCCTTAGATTCCTCTTCTGTACTGGAAGAACGCTTCTTTGTAGAAGGCTTCTTGAAATTCAGCGAAACAGAAGGCACCTATATTCAAAAATTCAATTCGGGCCAGTTTGAGGTTAAGAACAGAAGTATGGAATCATTACCGGAAGTGATTCATGAGGCTGTGCAGCGGTATTTTAATCCTGCCTAAAAGGGCGATAAAATTGCCCGATTTTTCAAGAATATTTTTCTTTTTAGCTTAAAAAAGGTTATTTTAGAAGTATATACATCTAATTTAATCTTACCTATGGAAACAAATTTCAACGTAACTCCAACAACTGACGATGGGAAAACCGTTGCCATTTTCGGACCTTATTGGCTATATAGCATAAGTCCCGGTCTAATGACCGGGATTTTTTTTTAACCAAAATCCGGATGGATTCAATCATCAAAAGTTAATCTATTTATTCATCAAAAAACAGGCTCATGAAAAATTTTACGCTTACTCTTCTTCTGATAGTCATAGGAATTACTGGCTATGCACAAGATACAGCCCCCAAAGCTGATACCACCAAAAGGTGGACAATTCACGGGGAAAACACCTTTTTGATCAATCAAAGTTCTTTTTCCAACTGGTCGGCAGGAGGTGTGAACTCAGTTGCTGGCAATCTGGTTTTTAATTACGATTTTAACTATAAGAAAGACAAATGGAGTTGGGACAACAAGGCCATTCTTGGTTACGGTTTAAGTAAACAGCAAGGAATTGGTACGCGTAAAAATGATGACCGCATCATTTTAAATAGCTTACTGGGCTATAAGGCCGCGCAATACTGGTTGTATACTTTTTATGCAAATTTCCAGACGCAGTTTTCAAAGGGATATCAGTATAATAGTACAGGCCCTGACAAGAAAATCTCCGATTTCCTCGCTCCTGGCTATCTGACTTTCGGACCAGGTTTTGCTTATAAAAAATCTGATAATTTTAGAATCAACATCTCTCCTTTTGCTTCCCGCCTCATTATTGTAAGAGACACTGCACTTGCTACATCGTATGGAGTAGATGAGGGAAAAAAAATACGCTATGAGTTCGGCGCATCATTGGATGCTTATTACAAAATAAACCTCATGGAAAACATTGGTTTTGAAAATATCCTGAAACTCTATTCGAATTATCTGGATAAACCAGGCAATATATACACAGACTACACTGCAAACCTGTTTATGAAGGTAAACAAGTTTGTCACTGTGAATGCAGGGGTACAACTGATCTACGATGACAAGACCGAGATTAAGGAGTTCAATGCTGATGGAACTCCAGCGGGCACCAAAAAAGCCCTACAAGTCAAACAGATCTTTGGCGCAGGCTTAACGTACAAATTCTAGCCCTATAAACAAATAAGGGAAGCATTATTGCTTCCCTTATTTGTTTACTCTGTTATCCCTTTCCAGGTATCCGTTCTAAACGGAGACGCAGGTAATCCGGCTCCATTATACAAATTGCAATCCGGATTATTTTCCCAGGCATAACGAACGGCAACAGGCTGTTTCACCTGATCGCTACTCACCACGACTGTATTTCCTTCGATGACCGCTTCAGCCCGGTAAAACTTCTGATCAGCCCCGGCAATAACAAATCCTTTCAGCACTTTTCCATCCTGCACTTTTAAACCGGCATCAGCATGTGCAAAGGAAATCCGCACCTTATCCACTTCTATTTTAAAAGATTGCATCTGTGGCCCGGAATAACTGATTTTCTTTTGATAATTTCTTGCCAGAGCAATCAGCGCCAGGCGCCGTCCAACCTCCTGCTTATTTTTCGGATGTATATCGTTTGCATCCCCTATATCTATAGCAACAGCCATTCCTGTATTGGGTAAAGACAGTGTTTTGAGTTGCGCCTCTCTAAGTTCCGCCCATTTCGATGGTACTGGTTCTTCTTCTCTTTTCATAAAACCCGCCAGCTGGACGAAATAAAACGGAAAATCACCTTCCTTCCATTTTGATCTCCAGTCTCTGATCAAAGAAGGAAAAAGAGATTGATATTGATGAGCACGATCTGCATTGCTTTCTCCCTGATACCAGATCACCCCGCGAATAGAAAAAGGCAGAAAAGGATGGATCATGGCATTGTAAAGTACAGAAGGACGGTTTGGTGAATCCTGAGATGCAGGCATAGGTGGAACATCTTTTAAATTAAGCCCGACACGGTATTTCCATGAACCGAAAAGGCCCACTTTCTTTCCATCCGGACCTGTGAACTGAAGATCCTTCTCTTCTCCGTACATTCCACCCCCGCCTCCACTATCAAACACCCTCACCGTAATCGTATTTTCACCGGCTTTAACCAAATTTCCTGGAATTGTATAAACCCGCGGCTGATTATAGCCCTGCGTTCTTCCGATTTCCGATCCGTTAAACCAGGTGATTTCATCATCATCAACAGGTCCGATATTTACTTTCAGTGATTTACCAGCCCAATTCTCCGGAAGAGTGATTTTTCTGGTTAGCCAGACAACACCATCTATATCTTTTAATTCATTTTCCCACAAACCAGGAACTTTAAGCTCCGCCCAGGAAGAAATATCTGCGTCTTCGGCACTCCAAATAGGCTTTTGGTCGTGATAACCCAAATCTTTATCCAGAACAACCTTCTGCCAGTTCAGCAATTTGTCAGCATAATTTTTATCTTCACCAGGAGTTCTTTCAATCTCTTCAACAGCCGACGCAAAAGCAGGTATTCTTTTTAATGAAGAACTGCTCATCCAGGCTTCAGCAACAGTACCACCCCAGGAAGTATGAAGCAACCCAATTGGTATTTTTGTTCTTTGATAAATCTCCCTGGCAAAAAAATAAGCCGTTGAAGAAAACTCCGTCACTGTAGCCGGGCTACATACGGTCCATCCTCCGTTGGTCACACTGGCATCATCCTTCATCTGGTTAGCAGTGAGGTGTTCAACCTGCAACAAACGTATAGACGGATAATTGGCCAGGGCTATCTCCTGTACATAATTATGTACCTTACCCCAGCCTGCCAGCGGCATTTCCATATTGGATTGCCCCGAACAAACCCATACATCCCCAATAAGTATGTTTTTTAAAACAACAGGTTCACCATCAGAAATCCGCAAAGTATATGGACCTCCGTAAGATGGCGTTACTACCTTTATTTTCCAGTTTCCATCGGCATCTGCAACACCACTGTATCTTTCCAGATTCCAGCTGGGAGTAACGGTTATTTTAACACCCGGTTTTGCTTTTCCCCAGATGGCCGCACTGGTCTTCTGCTGAAGTACCATATTGTTACTAAACACTGAAGGAAGCACAACTTTAGCCTCGCTAAAATTGGAAAACAGTAATGGAGCAATGGTTAAAGTGAGTTTAAATAAGCAGGTTCGGCTTGCTTTTTTTAAGTTCATAAGGATTTGGGTTTCATTTAAGAAGGGTAAGTTAAAAATAAAGTTACAAATTAGATGGTGGTTCGGCTACAAAAGAATTATTTCTAATCTTTACATTTGTCTTATGATGAGAAGAAGTATAAAACAATGTTTATTAATGCTTTGCCTGGCAGGATGCCTTGCTGCATGTTCTAAAAGTAACAATGATGTTCCAGAAGTTGATCAGACACAAATAATAGCACAATTCAAAGCAGATACCACTGCGATAAGAGCTTTTGTGAAAGCCAATAACCTTACGGAAATGAAAAAAGATGAAGGATCAGGAATTTTTTATCAGGTTATTGCTCCCGGAAGCGGAAGTGTTACTTATTCTGCCAGTACTCAAATCACTGCCGATTATACGGGCAGATTACTAAATGGCACCGTGTTCGACACGACTACAGGAAAAACACCAGCAACTTTTACTTTGGGAAATGTTATTGCCGGATGGCAGTTTGGTATTCAGAAAATCCAAAAAGATGGAAAGATACGCCTGATTATCCCTTCTTATTTTGCCTATGGAAATGTGACCAAGGGATCGATCCCAGCCAACTCTGTACTTGATTTCGATATTACATTGAATAATGTTCAATAGCAATATCCATTAATCTATAAAATCAGAAGCCTTGACAGGGCCAGAACTCAATCCCCGTCAAGGCTTTTATTTTTATTGATTTGTCATTACCTGAGCGTTCAGCGGATTTTCAGCAGCGCCTGGTGCCATCATTCCAAGTGCCATTACAGTATAATACTTACCTGCAACAAATGTAGCCCCAGTCAATGTTGTCTTTACATTTCCTGTAGACTGGTCCTGGATATCAAAAGAGTACGTTTTTGGATCCACTGCTACAAAAGAACTCACTTGCTTATAGAATTGGTTATTGATCACTACACTTCCCCCTGTAACAGCCAGGTTTAAAGATGGTGCATCGGGGGATAAATTCACAAAGCGAACAAAGGCCTTATCCGTTGAAACGGTTGTCATTACATCTGTAGCCAATACACCATCAAGCTGTCCGGACTGCCCGATTAAAAAATAAGTATAGGCCGTGCTTCCCGACAAGGAAATTGATTTGCTTAACAAATTATCCGAACTGCTTGCTGTCGTAAATCTCAATGTATTGCTGCCAGATACCAACTGTACATAAGGAAGAACACTTCCCCCCATTGGCAAGGCTGCTTTGTTCATTATTACGTCATTTGCATAAACATTAAATGTACCCGTAGAAGGTGATCCGTTTACCACGCTAAGATAGCTTATAGTAGTTGTATCTGTGCTATCACTCTTTTTACAGGAACTCCAAATTATTGCAAAAAGTAGAGAAAAGGAAAAGACCAATAGTGATCTCTTAAAGTTGATGTTGGTAAAGGTTTTCATCATTGAAGATTTAAAGGTTAACTATAGTAAAAATTAATATGCAAATATTCATTTTAATCTAAAGCACCTTCGTTAAATAGTGTTAAATCCTGTTAATGTTTGTTAAGGCAATCCAAACATTAACAGAATTTCAGGTAAAACACTATCCTTCTGCGTCGTAAATCACTACTCTATCAAAGAGAATACGGAATTCATCAAGAAAAGCCTTGTGCAGATCGTGTACCTGGTAAACATCATGGCCTGCAAGGTCTTCAAAAAACAAAGTCAAAGAAAAGGTATAAGTAATATCCACTACTGCACGCTCAATCGCGGCTGGAGTACCAATATGAAAGTTTTTTATAACTTCTATATCCTTTAATGTTTCCAGGCCTTTGCGAAATGCTTTCTTTTGATCTTCTGTCGTGTCGGCTTTAAGCCAGAATAAAACGTGATGAGCTATCATAATTTTTTTTCGCCAAATATAAGACCAATCCATCATTTTAATTCATGAGTTTTGACAAAGAAAGATATTGCAACAGCATAATTGTTTTGCCATCTTGAATTTCTCCGCTTGAAATCATGGCCATTGCATTTTCAAATAATAAATATTCATCATTACCATGCTCCAAAAGCATTTATAGGAACAGGTGGCTTTTCAATCAAAAAAGGGCTGACTTCCAATACAGAACTTGAGGCCTCGATAACAAAGGCATTCTGCTTCAATGCAGACCAGATCTATTTGCTATGTGACTCCTCCAAAATAGAAAGAAATGCTTATGTACAATCCGTGTCACTTTCTCAATTTACCTGTTTAATCACAGATAATCCTCCTGACCCTGTTGTCTTGAATGAATTATCTGTGATGGGCATCATTACATTATCCGGAGAGACTGACCAGTGATGATACACATTTTCGGCATGTAAACCTCTATGAAAAACGGAAGCGGGATATCTCCGTAGAAATACCCCGCTTACCTAATTAACGCTCTCATTTACATGAACAAATAAACAGGGCTTTTGTTTTTTAAAATAAAAATAAATCCAAATGTATTGATCCGGCTATTTGGAAGGATCACTTTTCGAAAATATGGTATTTGTTTTCCAGAGTACGTACCCCAAGTCAGCACATTTTCTAGCCACCTCTATCTCAATCTCCGGGGCAACATCATTTACGATCCTCCAACGAACATTATATTTGCCCGTATAACCGATGTAAATCACAATATCTTCGGAAAGTGGCTCAACAGAATGAAGCTTCTTTAAATGCGTGTCCTGCAATTCTACAGCAAGACGCTGAAGTCTTTCGTTCATCACTTTGGCCAGTGGGGCTGTTTTAAGGGAATCAGGTTCTAAAATTGGCAATACAGTTACAGTCATAAGGCATCCTCAAAAAAATAAACGGAGGAAATCAAATTGATTTACCTCCGCAATATTAACGCTCTCGAAGTAAAAATAATAAATTTTATACGATTTATTTTTTCCTTGCTTTAGCCCTTTACTCTAAATGGCTGCTTTCCTGATAACAAATCCCAAAAAAGGATAAAATCACTGGCCAGACTATAGACGGGGTATTTAAAGGTAGCGGGTTTGTTCTTCTCAAAAAAATAATGCCCAATCCAGGCAAAGCCGTAACCAACAAAAGGAACAGCAATCAAAAATTTCATTTCATGAAAAAGTATAGCACCTATCAACAGAAGGCCAACCAGACCTGTCCCAATAAAATGAAGTATTCTGCTGGTGAGGTTCCGGTGTTCGGTTAAATAGAACGGATAAAATTCTTTTAATGATTTGAATCGGGTATCTGGCATGAAATTTAGATAATATGGTTTTCCTGTAAAAAATTTTCGAGGTGCTGGGGATGCGCGGTCATTAATAAAGCGTTCAATCCTGCTTTCTTTGCCCCTTCTATATGTTGAGGACTATCGTCTATAAATAACGTCTCTGCGGGCACCAAATTGTTCTCTCTGATGACTTGTTCGAAGATCTCTACATTCGGTTTACGCAAATACATTTGCTGAGAGAAATAGGCCTTTTCAAAAAGATGATCAATTGACTCCATTTTAAACTCTCTTTTTAAATAGTCCATGATCCATAGATAATGAATTTCATTGTTATTACTCAATAGAAAAGTGCGATATTTTTCTTTGACCCTTAAAAGTAATTCGTGAATTCCCGGAGGAACACCGATTAATAAACTGTTCCATGCAGCATCAATTTGTTCATCTGAAATTAAATTATCTCCCGCTTCTTTACGGATTCCGTCTCTAAATTGATTTGGCGTAAGGGTACCTGTCTCAAAATCATCAAAAATATTGTTGTGACTTTTGTGATCAAAAAATCCGGCAACATTAGAGATACCTAGTTGTTCCAGAGCAAATTGAGCATTTTTAAAGTTGATCTCAAAGATCACATTACCGTAATCGAAAATAATATTTTTAATTTTTTGCATAAAAGTGTTTTCAAAATTCGATGTAAATATGTAACATTGCACTCGCAAAATCAAACCGATTTTCGGGGCCTATAGCTCAGTTGGTTAGAGTAGAAGACTCATAATCTTTTGGTCGCTGGTTCGAGCCCAGCTGGGCCCACTGTTTAAAAAGCCGTTTTTCTTTTAGAGAAACGGCTTTTTATTTACCTGCAGAATACTTCTTTGGCTTTACACCAATATGCGCTTCAAATAACCTTGAAAAATGACTAAGGTTTGAAAAACCTAAACGATACCCCACTTCCGAAACGGACAAATTTTCTTCCCTGAGGAGATAAGCTGCCTTTTTCATTCTGAAACCCTGGTAATAATTGTAAATGCTCTTTCCAAAAATTTGTTTAAAAAGCCGCTTTAATTTAGATTCACTCATACCCGAAAGTCTCACAAGTTCTGGAAGTCTTGGCGGCGTGTCTATGTTTGAAAGAAGTTTATCCTTTACCTCATATATCCTTTTAATATCAGCCGTATTCAACCTTTGCAAAGTCGTGTCCTGCCTTTTCAATAGCTCCACAAATAATAAATAGATCAGTTCTTCCGCTTTTATCTTGTAATAAAGATCTTGTAATTCTCCTGTAGGATTTGCAGTCACAACATCCGCTCCAACTTCTTGTATTTTTGGCGAAATGATTTCTTCAAATAAAAAAGGTTGATTACTGGAAGTGACCATTTGCAACAGGGTATCCCCCATTTTTGGTTTCAGTAATTCCTTTAAATACGCTGTACTCACAGTAATCAGTATCGAATTGATTTTTCTGTTCGCAGGAAGATATTCAATATTAAAGTTACTGGTAGCTACCTGTACTGATGGCAATAACTTATTGCCTGATGATGGTTGTAAAATATCATGAAAAGCAATCACGATAAACTCATTTTCCTCTTTACCGATTCCCCTGTCCAGCAGCCATTCCTCTTTCAATTCATACTGCCTCACAATTAATCGTAATTCAGGATGAATAAAAAAGCCTTTAATATACCCCTTGCCCATATTTGCAGGAATATACGTCACACCATTTTCAAGCCTGGTTCCAACAAACTTTGCCGGGTCTTTTAAAATCTCATTTTCAACTTTCGAATTTGTCGCCATAAATTGAGCGGATAAGACTATTAGTTGATCTAAATTAGCTATTTTATTTTTTAATGGTCAGCTAAATTTGTGCTATTAAAACTTATACAATTAATAGAAATGGAACAGCAAACTGAAAAAACGCAGGTCGTAATCCTAGGTGGTGGAATTACCGGGCTCGCCGCTACACTATATTTAGCACAACAAGGAGTTGACTTTATCCTGATAGAAAAACACAAAGGGACCTCAATACATCCACGATCAAGAACCATTGACGTCAGAACGATGGAGTTATTCAGAGCAATTGGGCTTAGTGAGGATTTACGTGAAGGCGGAAAATCATTAGCACCCGCCTGGGGTATTATACGGGGAAACAATATGATCGAGGCTTTACAAAACCCTGTTGGTAAAATAACGCCCAGCCAATTAATAGAGGCACAAAAAGAGATGAAATCCTTTGCTGAAAAATCTCCTGAAACGGTATGTCGCTGTACACAGGATATCAGCGAAGCCATTATCTATAAAACCGCACAGAAACAGGGTCTGGATCTCCGTTTTTATCAGGAGATGCTCAGTTTCAACCCACGTGAAAACGAAGTAGAAATTTTGGTAAAAAACAGAGAAACCAACAAACAATATACGATCATTGCAGACTATATGATTGCAGCAGATGGTGCAAACAGCCTGGTAAGAAAACAATTGAATGTTCCGATATCTGGCAATGGTTCCTGGACCAATTTGCTCAATATCTATTTTGAAGCTGATTTGGAACTCCTGGTGAAAGGAAGAGAATTTAGCCAGTTTCTGATCGACACACCAGAAATAACAGGTTTTCTTTTGGCCATTAACAACAAAAACAAATGGGCATTTCATGTACGTTTCTATCCTGAAAACGGGGAAACCATAGCCAGCTATCCTGAAGAAAAACTCATCTCCATTCTTCGGCATGTTTTGGGCATTCCGGATATAAAAATTTCCATTCTTAAAGTTTTGCCATGGCAACTTACGGTAACAATTGCCAGTCAAATGCTTATTAAAAGAATTTTTCTTGCAGGAGATGCTGCGCATACCATGACACCTTATGCAGGGAAAGGCGCGAATACAGGTATCCAGGATGTACAGAATTTAGCATGGAAACTGGGAGCAGTATTGAAACATGGTTCAAACGACTCCTTGCTGGACACTTACCATATGGAACGTCAGCCCGTAGGCGCTTATTATGCCAAGCTCTCAGGTCAACTGGCAGACAAAAACGGATTGATAAATAGCGTATTGATGGTCACCAAAGCTAAAGATCTGATGGGTTTACCTGATTATGGTTATGATTCACCAGCGGTTAAAAGAGAAGCTCATTTGCCCTTTACCTATTTTACCGGACAAGCAGGAACCCGGATCCCGCACCTTTGGCTTAATGATTCACATACCCTATCCTCACTGGACTGGATAAGAGGTCAGTTTGTATTAATCGCTAACGGCAATAAAAGCTGGCAGATTGAAACGGCTCAAGTGCAGCAACAATTAAACATCAATATTCAACTGATCACATTAAACAACGAGAACCTATTGAATAACTGGAAAAAACTCAGCCATACCACGCAAGATGAAGCACTGCTCATCAGACCCGATGATTTCGTTGCAGCTAAACTAACGTCTGGCAATTTACTGGAAGTGATGCAGTCAATTTTATTCCGCAAGATCTAGCTTTCAGTTTTCCTCAATTCGTTTGCAACCCCTTTTATGAACAGATAATTGACCGTTCCACCAATCAGACCGCCAACTACAGGTACGAGACGCCGACCTACTTTTGAACCTAAATTAGCGAGGATTTTCTCGGCAACTTCCTCCATGATATTTTTACTGATCGCCAGTTTGGTATCCGCTTTAACAGAAGATGCAACGATCTTAAAAAAATCATCAAAAGTTACCTTGTAAGCACCTGTACGGTGATAAGAAACTGCCAGTGTAACCCGAAATTGTTGGGTAATGATATTGATTACATCAAGAGGAGTACCAATCAGCATTGTACTAATTCCACCTACTCCTGTAATTAAACCAGATCCCGCCGCCAGTAAAGCACATTGATTGATAAATTTGTCAATCCCCATACCGTCAACTCCTTTTTTGATATTTAATTGATTAATCTGGTTAAAAATCTGTTTAAAGCCCCCTGCAGCAAGGTTTTTAAAGCCTTCGCCCACATCCTTTTTCACTTTTTTAAAATTAACCCGCTTCAACGATGGTATAGCCATATCTTTTCATTTAACTAATAACCTATACCATTTTTCATGCCAGAGCAAATGATGTCAGACTTTGGACAAGGGCACACTAAAAACATACAAAGTGCATACCTTGTTCGCAAAAGGGTAACTGTTTTGCAAACAAGGTATGCACTTTGTATGCAGCTGGTATGCAACGGCCCTATAACAGGTCCGTATCAGTAATTTACAAATCGTATTCTTTCTCTATAACAGATAAGATCAATTCCTTCACTGTAATTCCTTTCTGAGCACCCAGAATTTTCAATGCCTTTAAAGCACTCTTCCTAAGCCTCAAAGGATAGGTTGTTTCTTCTTCAGCCAGTTTATTCTGTTTTACTTCTTTTACCGAGTCTTCTTTTGCCGAAGTCCCTTTTACAGGAGAATTAAACAAAGCAGATACTCCACCCAAATTCTTATTGTTGTCTTCTATATCACCTAAATTTTTCTTTGCCATAACCTTATAGTTTAACTAAAATTTCATCTACCAAATCTGAATAATCGACTGCTCCATTGGACAGAGGTGCATACTCAAATACATCTACCCCCTTAAGCTGGGCCTCTACCAACGAGACATTGATCCTGATCGAAGTATCAAATAGTTTATCATTAAAGTATTTCTTTATACTGGCTGTAATTTGCTCTGTAATTACCCTCCGTGGGTTGATCTTTGTAATGAATACTCCCCCAATGGTCAAGTCTTCATTGTAATGCGTTCTTACATCAGAAATGATGGACACCAGCCTGTCAATCCCCCGGTAGGCGAAATATTCGGCTTCTAATGGAATCATCACTGTATCGGCAGCGACCAACGCATTTACGGTAAGCATACCTAAAGCTGGTGCGCAATCAATCAGGACATAATCATATTTTCCCTGTACAGATTTTAATAATCTCTTTAGGATGGTTTCTCTTCCTAACCGGGAAACCAGCTCAATCTCTGCGCCCAGCAAATCCAGGGAAGAAGGAACGATATCCAGATACTCAGAAACAGATTCAATAGGAAGAGCGGTATCATCTTTTATACTATCGTAGATAGACACTTTAACATCCCTCAGTCCTAATCCTTCTGTTAAATTAGATTGAGGGTCGATATCAACCAATAATGTTTTTTTCTTTATACGCGCCAATCCGGCTCCAATGTTCAAGGTTGAGGTTGTTTTTCCCGTGCCGCCTTTATGGTTTATAACAGCAATAATTTTCATTAGTATATAATTTGATTTTTAATTGTTATGAAGCTATCATAAGCATATTCATTGCTGTTTGTAAGCGATATGCTTATGATGGTTTCATTAGTATATAATTAATTTTAAAGGTTATGAAGCTATCATGTGCGCATGATAGTTTCATCAATATATCTTTATATAAGGACGCAATGATAATAAGATATATTGACAATTTAATTTAAATTTGCCCTTTTTATACCTGAAGTGAATATAAGTTTACACTTTTGCCTTCAGACCAATTACAGACACATTGAAACAAACAAACGAAGCACCTGAGGGGCAAAAATTAAGAAGAGGTTTACAAAACAGACATATCCAGCTTATTGCCCTTGGCGGTGCTATAGGAACCGGACTATTCTTAGGTATCGGCCCCGCGGCAGTGCTTGCTGGCCCCTCTGTAATTTTCGGTTATGCACTAGCTGGTATCATTGCTTTTTTCATCATGCGCCAGTTGGGGGAAATGGTTGTACAAGAACCCGTGTCTGGCAGTTTCAGCCATTTTGCATATAGATACTGGGGATCTTTTGCTGGTTTTGCTTCAGGCTGGAACTATTGGGTACTTTATATCCTTGTCAGCATGTCTGAACTTACTGCAATTGGGATTTACGTCCATTTCTGGTGGCCAGAAATTCCTTTATGGACCTCGAGCCTTTTCTTTTTCCTTGCCATAAATGCATTAAACCTCACTTCTGTTAAAGTGTATGGTGAAGTTGAATTCTGGTTCTCGATTGTGAAGGTTATTGCTATTATTGCTATGATCATTTTCGGGATTTACCTTCTGGTTAGCGGTTCAGGTGGTGAACAGGCCAGCATCCAAAATCTGTGGAATGATGGTGGTTTCTTTCCAAAAGGAATTTTTAGCTCCGATGGAAAGGGCGGCTTTCAGGGCCTCTTTGCAGCCATTACCCTGATTATGTTCTCATTTGGTGGGCTGGAACTCATTGGAATCACTGCTGCGGAAGCAGAAAGCCCCGAAAAAACCATCCCTAAAGCAACAAATCAAGTGATCTACCGTATTCTGATCTTTTACGTAGGTGCCCTGGTGATCCTTTTTTCTTTATCTCCATGGAAAAATATCACGACAGACAGCAGCCCCTTTGTTATGGTTTTTGAAAGTCTAAAAGGATTTCAATTTAGCTTTTTGGGCAAAACCATTTATTTTACAAGCATTATTGCCAATGCGCTTAATATGATCGTTTTAACTGCTGCCCTATCTGTTTATAATAGCTGCGTATACAGCAATAGCCGTATGCTCTATGGACTGGCAGAGCAAGGAAATGCACCATCTTTTTTAAAGAAATTGAATAAAAGTCATGTTCCCATTATGGCTATATTGGTTTCCAGTGTATTTGCTGCTATATGTATCATCGTTAATAAACTTATTCCAAAAGAAGCACTAGGCATATTGATGTCACTGGTCGTCTCTTCGCTAATGATCAACTGGCTTATGATCAGTATTACACATCTAAAATTCAGGAAAGCGAAAAAGGCAGAAAACGTCAAAACTAAATTCCCTTCTTTTATCTATCCACTGTCCAATTACATCTGCCTGATCTTTCTGGTGGGTATACTGGTCATCATGTGGGTAACCGGAATGAAGTTACCTGTAGAACTGATTCCTGGCTGGATACTTTTGCTATATCTGTGTTTTCTACTCGTAAAAAGAAATCAGCAAAAGCAAGCTTAAGGTTCTAAGCCTTTTTAAGGAGGATAAGGACTAAAACCTGTTCCTTCTTCCTACAGGCTGTAGAAGAGTTCTACAACAAAAAACAGCACAAATAATGTAACCACTTCTACCCTAAATACTTAAAGATTATCTGACCGTATGGCGCAAAGATTGTGCCTTTATGGGCTATTAATAAGCACATTACTTAAAGAATAGCGCATTTCAGATGAAAAGAAACCCTCTACCTTACTTCGTATTCCTTCTTGTTCTGGTGTTTAGCACCAGCATTGTTCATGGTCAGATTGACACGACCCGTAAAGACACGATAAAGCCTTCCATAGCGCCTGCATCGATCCCTAAACAGGATACTTTGCACAAGGATACCGCAGCAAAAGATTCCGTAAGTGGAACGGTATCCGATGCCAACGGGCCCTTACCTGGAGTGATCATCACCGTAAAAGGCGCCACAGCAAAAGCCAATACTGATGCGAAAGGAAATTACCGGATTGCAGCAACAGGTAACGCCATCCTTGTTTTCTCCTTTATCGGCTATAAACCGAAAGAAGAACCGGTCAGCAACAGAAAAAGCGTTAACGCCATACTCCAGTCTGAGTCCAAAGCACTTAAGGAAGTTCAGGTAGTCAGCACTGGCTACGGTACAGTAAACAGGGCTAAATTAACCAGTGCAGTCTCCAGTATCAGAGCAGACCAGATTAAAAATGATGTACTGCCGACCATCACACAGGCCATTCAGGGAAAAGCAGGCGGCGTACAAGTTACACAGAAATCAGGATCTCCGGGAGGCGGACTCAATATCCGGGTTCGGGGTACAACGTCCATCAATGCCAGTTCAGATCCACTCTATGTAGTCGATGGTATTCCGGTAAACAGCACCACCAACTTTACCGGCGGAAGCGACTTCAACTTTGGTGGAGGAACCCAGGGCATCAATATCCTCGCCTCTATAAATCCCTCTGATGTACAATCTGTAGAAATTCTTAAAGATGCGGCCTCTTCCTCCATTTATGGTGCCCGAGCGGCAAACGGCGTGGTGCTGATCACGACGAAAAAAGGAGAACCCGGAGCCAGTAATTTTAGCTTCAATGCTTACGAAGGTTTTTCCCAGGTCCCTTCTGAACGAAAATATAAATTCATGAATACCGCCCAATATCAGGATTACATGAAAGATTATTACAAATACCTGCTGGACGCCAATGGGAACCCAACCCCAGTTCCCGCAGAAATACTGGCCAATCCCGATATCAACACAAACTGGCAAGATCAAATCTTCAGGACCGCACCTACCCGCAATTATGAACTCTCTGCACACGGAGGGTCTGATAAAACCCAGTATTATACCTCTATTGGTTATATGCGTCAGGGTGGTGTAATCCTGAACTCCAACTTCAGCCGTTTAAGTGCAAGATTGAACCTGGACCATCAGCACAGCGACAAGCTTAAATTTTCAACACGGATAAACCTCACCAGGGCCTTAAACGATCGTGTACAAGAGGAAAATTCCAAAGAAGGGTCGACAAAAAACGGTATTCTTGTTGCACCAAATATTCCGGTATACAATCCTGACGGGAGTTATGCCTACGACCAGGTGAATACAAGCCGGGAGAATCCGGTAGCGATGTTACTTTTACCAGTCAATAATGCCCAAACCTTCCGGGTGCTGGCCAGTGCTACTGCAGAATATAAGATCATTCCGGAACTAACATTAAAAACCAATTTTGGGGCAGATTTAAGCTATATTGATGAGACCTTTTTTATGCCGCCCAACGGAATCCGCTCTTTCGCTGCACAAGGCGGTATTGGCGCAAGAAGAAATACCAGAGATCAGCTTTGGATCAATGAAACCACATTAACCTACGATAAAAATTTTGGGCAGCATCATATTGATGCCCTTGCGGGAGCTTCAGTTCAGCAATCAAAAATTGAATTTGTAGATGCCCGCCGGTCTAACTTTCCTTCCAACGACATTAAGTATATTTCAGCTGGGGGTACATTGACAGGAGCCAATTCTTACCCGGAAGAATGGAGTATCGCCTCTGCTTTTTCGAGGGTAAACTATGATTATAAAGGCAAATATCTTTTCACGGCCAACATCCGGGTAGACGGATCCTCACGTTTCGGTAGCAATAGCCGGTATGGTACCTTTCCATCCTTTGGTGCAGCATGGCGTGCCTCTGATGAAGATTTCTTAAAAACCAACAAAACCATCAGTAATCTTAAATTACGGGCCAGCTGGGGGATCACCGGTAACCAGAACATCCCTAATTACGCCAGCTATTCTCTATATAGCGGCAGCAATAACTATCTCGGAAACTCCGGTTACGTACCAAATGTACTAGGCGACAAGAACCTGAAATGGGAAACCACCGAACAAACAGATATAGGTCTGGATATGGGCTTTTTTAACAACAGAATTTCCCTGCTGGCTGACTATTATGTTAAAAACACCTCGGATTTACTGGTGGGGATCTCTATCCCAGGCACTTCCGGCTTTCAAACCCGTTTTACTAATGTAGGCAAGATCCAGAACAAAGGGTTTGAATTTGAAATCTCAAGCCAGAACCTGGTAGGTGAATTTAAATGGAATACGTCTTTTAACATGTCTTTTAACAGAAACAAGGTAATTTCCCTGCCGGGAGGAGAATTATATGGAGGTATTGGAAACCTTAATATCGCCCGCGAAGGACTACCTTTGGGCACCTTCTATGGCTGGAAAATGTCAGGGGTAAATCCGCAAACCGGTCTGATCGATTATGTTAAAAAAGATGGCACACTGGGTGCCCCAACTGATCCGAATGACCGCGTAATTATAGGCAACCCAAATCCGGATTTTTTTGGTGGCATAACCAATACCTTCCAGTATAAAAACTTTGACCTGAGCATCATGGGGCAGTTTTCTTACGGAAATGACGTATTTAACTACAACCTAGCTTCAGGTCTTGACGGAAGCAATAAAAGCAGCAACGGCTTTATAGACTGGACCAGACGCTGGAGAAATCCGGGAGACATTACAGATGTTCCCCGTCCAACACCAGGAAGCCTTGACAACACTGCCATATCCGATCGATTTGTAGAAGATGGTTCTTTTTTCAGGCTTAGAAACATCACTCTGGGCTATACCCTGGATGCAAAAACGATACAGAAATTAAAAGTAAAAAGCCTGCGCGTCTATGCAACTGTTCAAAACGCATTTGTATTCACCAAATACCGCGGTTATGATCCGGAAGTCAGTTCTAACCAGGGAGGAGCCAATCAAGGCCTTATTTATGGCTATGATTACGGCAGTTACCCACAGCCACGAATATTTACAGCCGGCGTTAATTTAACTTTTTAAGGACCCAAAGATCAACATACAATGAAGACAACTTTTAAATATATACTTGCAGCCAGTATCTTTTTTAGCCTTGGCTCCTGCAAAAAATTTCTCGATCGTGAACCTATTGCACAAGTTACTCCAGATAATATCTTCAGCACCGAACAAGGAGCCCAATCTGCGGTAACCGGAATGTACAGAACATTGCTTAGCCCCTATTCTTATGGGCAGTCGATCGTTATTGTTCCCGAATTTTCCGCTCAGCAGGTTAACCATGCCGCCAGCTATGCAGAATATACCGATTTCAAATCCAATACCATTCGTATAGATAATCCCTGGGTTCAAAACATCTGGAATGCCAGCTATGCGACCATAAATGCGGCCAATAATGTCGTGGTCAAAGTTAATGAAATGCCACAAGGGGCAATCAGTGACGCAAAAAAACAACAGTTCATAAGAGAAGGAAAATTTGTAAGAGCACTCAGCTATTTTCTGCTGGTGAGGGCCTTTGGAGATGTACCATTGATCATCACACCAACGGGAGAAACAGACAATCTGAAAGTACCGAGAAATGCCACCGCTGATGTATATACACAAATCATTTCAGACCTTAAAGAAGCCATCCTGCTACCCGGAAGCTACGGCAGTACCGCAGAAACCAAAGGGCGGGCAACCAGCAATGCTGCTAAAGCCCTGCTGGCAAAAGTATACCTTTATAACGGAGCAACCACAAAGACCTACACTGATGCAGCCCGGCTGGCTTCAGAAGTCATTGCCAGTGGCGGTTTTTCACTGCAGGAAGACTATGCCTCTATCTGGAAAACCGAAAACACTGCAGAATCTATTTTTGAATTGCAGTTTGATGAACAGGCCACCAATACCCTGGCTTCGGTAAGTAACCCAAGTCCTTCTATGCTGTTCTATGCAGAAGGAGCTTCAATAGCCGATATGTATGAGGACACCGATAAGAGAAAAGCATTCACCATCTACCAAAATACTGATGATCCGAAATACTATATCGGAAAATACAGACTGTTCAGCCCTGCCGTCCAAAATTTCCCAGTCATCCGTCTTGCCGAATTATACCTGATTCATGCAGAAGCCCAGGCACGTGTAGATGGCGCGGTGAGCACTGCAGCCTACAATTCGTATAAAAAAGTGAGAGACAGAGCTGGAATCAGCACCCCTGACAATGCAAGCTTTAGCAATGTGGCCAGCTTTGTTACCGCGGTGCAAAAAGAGAAAAGACTGGAACTCATGTTTGAAGGCGAGGCCTGGTTTGACTATTGCAGAACAGGCTTGGCGCTAACAGAAATGATGAGCAAAGCAGACCGAAATTATTTCCTCTATCCAATACCGGATGCAGAAAGGAAAATTAATTCAATGCTTACTCAAAACCAAGGGTACTAACCAAACCGACTATAATACAAGAAAGGCCCGGAATTCATTTTCCGGGCCTTATTTATTAATTCCGTTCATTCTTTTACGAATGAAACGACTTACAATTTTCTGCGTTTCTTTTCTTTCTCAATTAAAGACAATTCTCTGCTGGTCTGGCCTGCAACCGAAGTATTTTCTTGTGCTCTCCTGAACAGATATGGCAGTACGGCTTTAACAGGACCATAAGGAACATATTTGGCCACATTATAGTTCGAATCAGATAAATTAAAACTCAAATTATCACTCATTCCCAGCAATTGTGCAAAATACACATGTGGATGGTTATGAGAAATACTATTGTCATCCAGCAATTGCGCCAGAATCCTGCAGCTTTCTTCATTGTGCGTACCGCAAACGAAACCAATTTCTTCGATATTCGCCACGCAGTATCTTAAAGATTCATTATAATCAGCATCAGAAGCAGCTTTGTCTGGCTGGATCGGCGACGGATAGCCCATTTCTAAAGCCCGTTTTCTTTCTTTCTCCATATAAGCGCCACGCACCATCTTTACCCCAAGGATAAAACCCGTTTCTTTCGCAATCAAGTGGTCGGCCTTCATATCAGCCAGCTTATCGTGACGATACATCTGATAAGTATTATACACCAAAAGTTTCTCCCGGTTAAACAAACGCATCATATCCAGAGCCAGTTCATCAATAGTTTTCTGAATCCAGGTCTCCTCTGCATCGATCATGATCGGAACATTCTTATCATAAGCCCTGCGGCAGATTTTCTCACAGCGTGCTCTTACTTTTTCAAACTCTGCAGTTTCAGCAACGTTCAACTCTTGCTTCGCGTCTAACTTCTCCAAAAGTGCAAAACGGCCTATACCTGTAATTTTAAATACAGTAATGGGAATACGCGGATCACCCGCTGCCCTTTCAATTGTTCTGATGATCTCCTCGCAGGTAAAATCAAAAACTTCCTCTTCTTCTTCGCCTTCTACAGAATAGTCCAAAATAGTACCTACTCTGCCCAAAGCCAGCTGTCCTATAGTATGTTCACATTCTGCGATGGTTTCACCACCACAGAATTGTTTAAATATGGTTGCTTTAATGATTGATTTGATAGGTAAACCTGCTTTTAAAAAAAAAATTGTGATTGGTGGGCCGATTTGTGTCAAAAAATTACTGCCTATAGCTTTGAACAGCCAATAAGCACTGTTAAGGTCAGCGTTCGATTTATTCCGAAAAGCGATTTCAGTGTTTTCGAAATTCAATCTTTTTCTGGGGGATATTTCCATATGTCAATATAATTTAGTCAAGACGGTGCAAAAATATAAATTCCACACCGAACCATGGTAAAACACTTTGTAATTATTGTAAATTTGCTGCACGATGATAGAATTTAAGCTAGAAGGCGAATTTATCCCCTTAATCCAACTTTTAAAAGCCACAGCACTGGTACAAAGTGGTGGTGAAGCGCAGACTGTTGTAGAAGACGGACTGGTGAAATACAATGGAAAAGTTGACTACCGCAAGCGTTTAAAAGTCCGTACAGGTGATGTGATTAATTTTATGGGGCAATCAATTAAAGTAATTTAATGGCAAGTTTAGAAAGTTTTGAGAGCACCATCCATTTTGAAACGCGCCTTGCGCCGCTGATGGAGCTGATAGAAAAAGGAAAATATAGCAAAGTATTTGTATTTGCAGACAGCAATACTTCTGAAAAATGCCTGCCTGTGTTCAGGGAAATGCTGGATGATTTTAATGGCTTTGACCTGATCGAAACCGATCCTGGAGAAGAAAACAAAAATATAGATTTTTGTATTGGCATATGGAA
This sequence comes from Pedobacter nutrimenti, assembly GCF_032678445.1. GTDB lineage: Bacteria > Bacteroidota > Bacteroidia > Sphingobacteriales > Sphingobacteriaceae > Pedobacter > Pedobacter nutrimenti_A. The sequence goes on along the minus strand of NZ_JAVTSQ010000001.1, from coordinate 217,738 downwards.
AACACTATTGGATTTTGAAGCAGACCGCAAATCTCTGATGATCAATCTGGGTGGTGGAGTAATTACCGATATGGGCGGTTTCGTAGCCTCTACCTATAAAAGAGGAATTGATTTCGTCAATATACCTACTACGCTACTTTCACAAGTGGATGCTTCAGTTGGCGGAAAAACAGGAATAGATGTAGACAATGTAAAAAATATGGTGGGTACCTTTACTCTACCAAAGGCTGTATTTATTGAACATGAATTTCTGAACACACTTTCAGAGCGGGAATTGTTGTCGGGCTTCGCAGAAGTCATTAAACATGGCTTAATCGCAGACAAAGATTACTACGAAACTCTAAAAAACAGTGACTTCAAACAACTTGATCCGGCAATCGTATTACATTCTGTAGAGATTAAAAATCAAGTAGTTACCGAAGATCCAAAAGAACAGAACCTTAGAAAGATCCTGAACTTTGGTCATACCATTGGTCATGCCGTAGAAAGCTATGCCTTGAATCATGACCAGAAACCACTCACCCATGGCGAAGCTATTGCTATAGGTATGATCTGTGAGGCTTTTCTGTCTCAGCGTTACAATCACCTGGAAGAAGCCGAATTAAAAGACATCACCAGCTATATCACCAGCCTGTATCCAGAATACACCATTGCTCCGGATAGTTTTGAAGCTTTGCTTAAACTGATGCAAAGTGACAAAAAGAACGAACATGGCCAGATTCTCTTTTCTTTACTTGATCATATTGGTCATTGCGAGTACAATTGCAGGGTAACAGAGAAAGACATCCTGGAAAGTTTAGTTTATTACAATTCAATTTATGCTGTTTGATCCAAGAAATATAACGGTTACTACGCTCTTTGCGCTCGTTCTGGTCATTTCTCTTGCAGAAATGTATTTCAGTTATATCCATGACCGGAAACTGTATACCAAAAGAGATACCTGGACAAATGTTTACCTGATGTGTGCTGCCATCGTGATCAATCTGGGCATGAAAACAGCCACCTTTTTTCTCCTGGATTATTGTTATCAGTTCAGGTTCTTTGAGATACCAAATCCCTATGTCTACTGGATTGTACTGATCCTTGGCCAGGATTTCCTGTACTGGTTCCTGCATACCGTTGGCCACTATGTAAGGTTCTTCTGGGCAATGCACGTTACCCATCATTCTTCAGAACATTTTAACCTCACTACCGGCTTCCGGTCTACCGTATTCGAACCCTTGTACCGTGTCTTCTTTTACCTGCCACTGGCTTTTATGGGTTTTTCAGCACTGGATATTCTTTTTGCATACCTCGTTACACAAATCTACGGGAACATAGTCCATACCCAAACTGTTGGAAAACTACACCCTGTTATTGAATATATTTTTGTGACCCCATCTCACCACCGGGTACACCATGCCAGTAATGTACGTTATCTGGATAAAAATATGGGGATGGTCCTGATCCTTTGGGACCGCTGGTTCGGGACATTTCAGGAAGAACTTCCAACAGACGAAATAAAATATGGCTTGACGACACAACCTGCAGACACCGGGCCCGTTAACATTATTTTCCACGAGTTTATAGCGCTTTCCTCTGATATAAAGAAGGCTCCGACCTTTAAAGACAAGGTTAAATATGCACTTTACCCACCGGGATGGAGCCATGATGGCAGTACGAAGATTGCTAAAATTTTGCAACAAGAGCTGAGGGCTACAGAGCACGGAAAATAATTTTTTTTAATTAGCTATTGACAAATTAAATTTTGTTTGTACATTTGGCGAAACGAAAATAAAAACGGGCTGTTTAAACAGGCCACCCAACAAAAGAAAAGATGAACAACATTACAACATATTGGTTTGGTTACTTTTACTACTTTAGTAAGAGCCGGGACTAATATGCAAGAAATATAACAATATAACTGTATACAAAAGTCCCGGCCAGAAGCCGGGACTTTTTTTGTTTTAAGCAAAATGAAGAAAGCAACACGAGTAGCAATTCAAGGTATCAAAGCATCATTCCACGAGGAAGCTGCATTCAAATTTTTCGGTAAAGACATTCAAACTGTGGAGTGTAACTCCTTTAAACAGACTTGCGAAAAGCTGGAACAGGGAGAGGCAGACTTCGTGGTGATGGCCATAGAAAATTCTATTGCCGGAAGTCTGCTTCCAAACTACACCCTGCTGCGGGAATTCAATTTTGCCATCACAGGTGAGGTTTACCTTCCCATCCAATTACACCTGATGGCTTTGCCAGGCGTAAAACTGAAAGATGTAAAATATGTTACCTCCCACCCAATCGCCCTTCGTCAGTGTATCGATTTCATTGATGAGTTCCCTCACCTTCAGGTGGTAGAAAGCGTAGACACCGCGGCTTGTGCCAAGAAAATCCGCGATGAGCAGCTTACCGATACTGTAGCCATTGCCAATACCCTTGCTGCAGAATTATATGGTCTAACCATCCTGGAAAGAAGGATTGAATCGAACAAGAAAAACTTTACCCGTTTTCTGATCCTGAAAAAGGACAAATCAGAAGACGACAGAGAGATCAACAAAGCTTCTGTTTGTTTCCAGGTCAGCAATCACGTTGGCGCTTTATCACAGGTACTCAACATCTTCGCCAACTACGATGTTAATCTGACCAAAATCCAGTCCATGCCGGTATTGGGGAAAAGGAACGAGTATTATTTCTATGTAGACATCGAATGGAACAACATGGAAAAGTACGATACTGCAGTACGTAAAGCCCTGAAGTACACCATCAATTTTAACATCATGGGCGAATACGCCAAAAACGACAAAGTATAATTTAAAGAACAAAAATATTTAAAACTAAAAAACCCCACCAATAATGAAACTAAATTTGAACATTCAGCCACTAAGCAGCTGGTTAAACGTAAAAAACGAGCCATTAATCATCTCTGGTCCATGCAGTGCTGAAACTGAAGAACAATTATTATCTACTGCACATTTATTAGCCGCAACAGGAAAAGTATCTGTTCTAAGAGCTGGAATCTGGAAACCACGTACCCGTCCGGGAGAATTTGAAGGTATCGGAAGCATTGGTCTGGAATGGTTAAATAAAGCCAAAGAGCAAACGGGCTTGCCAACAGCAGTTGAAGTAGCCACAGCAAAACACGTAGAGGAAGCATTAGCAGCAGGTGTTGATATCCTTTGGGTAGGTGCCAGATCTACAGCTAACCCTTTTACTGTACAGGAAATTGCTGATGCGTTAAAAGGCGTAGACATCCCTGTATTGGTTAAAAACCCTGTAAATCCAGACTTGTCTTTATGGATTGGTGCATTAGAAAGAATCAACAATGCAGGCATCACTAAATTAGGTGCTATCCATAGAGGTTTCTCTTCTTTTGAGAAAAGTTCTTTCCGTAACGAACCAATGTGGGAACTGGCCATCCAGTTGAAAACACTTTGCCCAGGATTACCAATCATCAACGATCCAAGCCATATCTGTGGTAACCGTGAACTGATTCCTTACATTGCACAAAAAGCACTGGATCTTGATATGCAAGGCTTAATGATCGAGTCTCACATTGATCCTTCAGTAGCCTGGACAGATGCCAAACAACAAGTTACTCCTGCCGCTTTAGCAGAACTTGCAGAGCGCTTCAGCCTTCGTAAACCAGAATCTAAAAACGAAGAATTTACAGATAAGCTGGCCGACCTGAGAAAACAAATTGACAAAATCGATGACCTGATGATCCAAAAATTAGGAGAGCGCATGTCTATCGTAGAGAAAATTGGTCAATACAAAAGAGATAACAACGTAACCATTCTACAGGTAAACCGTTGGGATGAGATCATGCAAAAAAGAACGGCCTTTGCAAAAGCACTGAACCTGGACCTGAACTTCACAGAAAGATTCCTGGAGCTGGTACACGGTGAATCCATCAGAAAACAAACAGAAATTATGAATGCAGGCAAAGCCGAAAAAGGAATTGCTGCAGAAGCACACACCGAAGTTAAAGCCTAACTATGAGTAAAAATGCGCTTGTTTCTTTTAATGGGAACAGACATATAGACACCGAAATCAGCCTTACGGGTTCTAAAAGCGAGTGCAACAGGGCATTGATCCTGGCGGCACTGAGCAAAGGAACCGTAAAAGTAGAAAACATGTCTAATGCTGCAGATACCGTTACTTTAGACCGCATTCTGAATAATATTCCGCAAAACCATCCACATCAGCATACCGTTGATGTGGGGCCTGCGGGTACAGCAATGCGCTTCCTCTCCGCTTATTTATCTGCTGCAAATGGTAATTTTCTACTTACCGGAACGGAACGAATGAAACAACGGCCGATTGGAATCCTGGTAGAAGCACTGAAAGCAATTGGCGCAGAAATCACTTATGCCGGAGAAGAAGGCTTTCCGCCGCTAAACATCACAGGTCCTTTAAACCAAAAAAACAATACCGTAAAAATTAAAGGCGATGTGAGCAGCCAGTATATCTCTTCATTATTAATGGTAGCCCCTGCATTAAAACATGGGCTTACCTTAGAAATAGAAGGAGAACTAACTTCTCTTCCCTATGTGAATATGACGTTGGATATGCTGAAAGAAGCTGGCATTATACACAGCTGGTCTGAAAACAGGATCACCATCGAACCACAGCCTTTCCAATCTGTCACACTAACTGTAGAACCAGACTGGAGCGCCGCTTCTTATTGGTATGCTATTGCAGCCCTGGCAGAGAAAGCACAGATCAGCTTACCCTACCTGAAAGAAAAGAGTCTTCAGGGCGATAGCCGTATCCGCGAAATTATGCTTGCTTTTGGTGTAGATACAACAAAAACCTCCAATGGCATCTGCCTAACCAGCTCTGACAAAGACTTCAGCAAGGAAATTTTGGATCTGAAAGATTGTCCAGACCTGGCGCAAACCATTATTGTTTGTGCGGCGGCTCTCGGAAAAAACCTGGTCTTTACCGGACTTGAAACCTTAAAGATCAAAGAAACAGACCGGGTAAAAGCGCTGCAAAATGAACTGGCTAAAATTGGTGTCGTTTTAACTGAAAACAATAAGGTATATACCTTAAATTGCGACAAACTTGAATTTCCTGAACGCGTTAGCTTCGCTACTTACGAAGACCACAGGATGGCTATGGCTTTTGCCCCGCTGGCCTTGCTGATCAAAGAGGTAGTACTGGAAGAAATGGATGTGGTTGAAAAATCCTATCCCGATTTCTGGAGAGACTTACAAAAAGCAGGTTTTACCGTAAATGAAATCTAATTTTAAATAAAAAAATATGGCTGGAAATACCTTCGGGCAATTGTTTAAAATATCCACATTTGGTGAATCACACGGAAAAGCGATTGGGGTTATCATAGACGGCTGTCCTTCACAATTACCCATAGACATGGAGTTTATCCAGTCGGAACTGGATAAAAGAAGACCAGGGCAATCCAAGATCACCACTCAGAGAAAAGAAAGTGATACGGTGGAAATCCTGTCCGGGATTTTTGATGGTCAAAGTACAGGAACACCAATTGCCTTGCTGATCCCTAACGAAGACCACAGATCAAAGGATTATGAACACAACAAAGATGTTTACCGTCCGTCACACGCCGACTATACCTATGACGCAAAATACGGCATCAGGGACCATAGAGGTGGCGGTCGCTCTTCTGCCCGCGAAACAGCTGCACGAGTTGCGGCTGGAGCTGTAGCTAAATTGCTATTGAAGCACCATGGGATCGAAATATTTGCCCATGTTTCTGCAGTGGGAAAGATCAACGCGCCTCATCTCGACAACCTTAAAGTCGAGGAGTTGCTTCAGATCAGAGAGGAAAACATTGTACGCTGTGCAGACCCGGCAACGGCAAAAGAAATGATCGAATGCATAGATGCTGTCAGAAAAGACGGAGATACCATTGGTGGAAAAATCAGTTGCCTTATTCGTAACTGCCCTCCTGGCCTGGGTGATCCGGTTTTCGATAAACTACATGCAGATCTTGGCAAAGCAATGCTCAGTATAAACGCGGTACATGGATTTGAATATGGTTCTGGATTTTCAGGCAGTGAAATGAGAGGATCAGAACATAATGACATCTTTCTTCCCGCCAGTGGAGCACCCAAAACCCTGACCAATTTTTCTGGCGGAATCCAGGGTGGAATCTCCAACGGTATGGAAATCAATTTCACCGTTGCATTTAAACCTGTAGCCACCATTATGCACAATCAGCAAACCATTAACGCAGCCGGAGACGCCGCAGAGATCAAAGGCAAAGGACGCCATGATCCATGCGTGGTTCCAAGAGCCGTCGTTATTGTCGAAGCTATGGCAGCACTGGTCCTTGCAGACCATTTGCTCAGAAACAAAACAAGCAGGCTATAGCCTGCTTGTTTTGTTTTAATTCCTTTGAGTTCCTGAGATAAGCTCAGGAGGGTGAGGCAAATTAAAAAATAGAAGGATATTTAGAAGCATTTGTATCGTGCATCATCTGGTAAACCGCTTCTACAACATCGTCCACAGAAGGTTTGCTGAAATAATCTCCATCAGAACCATATGGTGGGCGATGTGCTTTTGCAGCTAAAGTTTTAGGTTGCGCATCCAAAGAATAATACCCTTGCTGGTCTTCCAGGATCTGCTGCAGAATATAAGCACTTGCACCACCCGGAACATCCTCATCAACGACCAGTAACTTATTCGTTTTCTGTAAAGAACCTGCACAAACTTTGTTCAAATCAAAGGGCAATAAAGTCTGTGGATCAACAATTTCTACAGAAATTCCCATTTGGGCCAATTCCTCTGCTGCTTCTTCCACAATACGTAAAGTAGAACCATAAGAAACCACAGTGATATCTGTACCTTCCTGAATCACTTCAGCCTGCCCAAGCGGAACAGTATAAGATCCAACATTTTCAGGCAACTTCTCTTTCAAACGGTAACCATTCAAACATTCAATAACAATAGCAGGCTCATCAGAACGGAATAAGGTATTATACATTCCCGCAGCCTGGGTCATATTACGAGGTACACAAAGATGTAATCCACGCAAGGAGCCCAGGATCATTGAAATCGGAGAGCCCGAATGCCACACGCCTTCCAGTCTGTGTCCACGCGTTCTGATGATCACTGGTGCTTTTTGTCCGGCCTTGGTCCTGTAAGACAGACTAGCCAGGTCATCACTCAAAATATTTAAAGCATACAGCAGGTAGTCCAGATACTGGATCTCTGCGATTGGTCGTAAGCCACGTAAAGCCAAACCTATCCCCTGCCCCACAATAGTCATTTCACGAATACCCGTATCGGTAATCCTCAATTCACCATATTTGGCCTGTAAACCTGCAAAACCCTGGTTTACATCACCAATATTACCCAAGTCTTCTCCGAAAGCAACCAAACGCGGATCACGAGCAAAGTTGGCATCGAAACAAGCATTTAAGATCTCCCTTCCATCTACCATTTTACCCTCCTCTTCGTATTCTGCGGCTACCTGATCGACCAGGAAAGGACTTTCTTTTCCGTCTGTAAACAATTTAGAATTGTAACGATCTGCATTCAGGTCTTCCTGCTGGGCATACCATTGTACAAGCGTACTACGTTCTGCAGATGGTTTATTTATCGTTAAGCGCAACGCCCTTCTTACAGAAGAAAATACTTCTTTACGCTGGGCATCTGCAGCACCAGATAATTCCGATGCAATTTTAGTTAGCCTGTTGTCACCTTTGGCCAAGGCAGAAACCATATCGATTACCTGGTCTTTTTCAGTTTTAATAGAAGCCAGATATTCATTCCAGGCTTCTTTCTGTGCATCACGTACCAGTTGTTTAGCTGTTGCTTCCAGCTCAGTGATCTCCTCTTCCGTAATCATAGCAGATTCGATCATCCACTTACGCATCTGAAGGATACAATCATATTCCCGTTCCCAGTCCAGACGCTGTTTATCTTTATATCTTTCGTGAGAACCGGAAGTCGAATGACCCTGAGGCTGAGTAACTTCGGTTACATGGATCAATACAGGAACATGCTGCTCTCTACAAACCTCAATGGCCTGCTGATAGGTCTCACAAAGTGCCGGGTAATCCCAGCCCCTTACCTTATAGATTTCATAGCCCTCTGCATTTTCATCCCGCTGGAAACCCTTAAGTATTTCCGATATATCTTCCTTTGTCGTTTGATATTTTGCAGGAACCGAAATGCCATAAGCATCGTCCCAGATAGACATTGCCATTGGAATCTGTAAAACCCCAGCAGCATTAATAGCTTCAAAGAAAACACCTTCAGAAGTAGAAGCATTACCAATAGTGCCAAAAGCCACTTCATTTCCATGAACAGAGAAATTTTTCAAATAACTCAATTCCGGATTTTCACGATAAAGTTTGGAGGCATAGGCCAATCCAACCAACCGGGCCATTTGCCCGCCTGTTGGCGCAATATCAGACGAACTGTTCTTCATCTCTGTAAGATCTTTCCAGCTGCCGTCCTCATTAATAGAACGCGTAGCAAAATGACAGTTCATTTGCCTTCCTGCCGAAGCCGGATCTGCTTCTACGCTAGGATTTGCATAGAGTTGCGCAAAAAACTCTTTCAGTGTACATATACCTGTTGCAAAAGCAAAGGTCTGGTCTCTGTAATAGCCAGAGCGCCAGTCACCGTTCTTAAAGGCCTTGGCCATGGCAATTTGAGGCAATTCCTTACCGTCACCAAAAATGCCAAATTTTGCCTTACCTGTTAAAACTTCCTTACGTCCCAACAAACTTGCCTGCCGACTTTCATAAGCAATCTTATAATCGTTAATCACAATCGTTTTGAAGTCTTCAAAACTTAACTCGGAAGCATCAATAGGGTTCGTAGTAAGTTTATTATTTGGCGTCATAAGCATTTATGTTACGGCACAAAGATAAACATTTTATAAAGCCGGGGTTAGCGATGTAACGTAATTTATATATTGGAATACTATTTGAAATAACAATTTAAACATTAAATTTGTTTAAAACATACAAACATGAAAAAGTTAATCGTCCTATTTTCCTTCATCTTAGGTATAGCAGTTTCAACAAACGCTCAAACTAAACCTGCAGAATTTAAATTTGATAAAGAATCTTATGACTTCGGTAAAATTCCGTTAGGAAAGCCAGTTTCAGTAGAATTCAAGTTTACAAATGTGGGTGAAACACCGCTAATCCTGACAGATGTACAGACCACATGTGGTTGTACAGTTCCTGAATACACCAAAACTCCGGTACAAAGCGGCAAGACTGGTGTCATCAAAGTAACCTATAATCCAGCCGGTGCTGCCCTTCCTTTTAGCAAGAGCATTACCATCACTTCAAATGCAAAAACGACTACTAAAGTTTTGTACATTAAAGGTGAAACCGTTGCCGGATCAACCAAGTAAAAATTTAACTTAATTTTTTAAATTAAAACCTCGTTAATCAACGAGGTTTTTTATTTTTGTGCCATGCCAAAAATATCCGAAAAAGGAGTTCAGATGCCTGCATCTCCTATCAGAAAACTCACCCCCTTTGCCGATCAGGCAAAAAAAGACGGTAAAAAAGTATATCATTTAAATATAGGTCAGCCAGATATTGAAACGCCTGAAGGCATGTTGAATGCGATCAAGAACATTGACTTTAAAGTTTGGGCCTACACCCCATCAGAAGGCACTTTGGCTTATCGGGTAAAATTGACTGAATATTACAATAAACTGGGGTATAACATCACACCCGAAGACATACTGGTTACCGTTGGAGGTTCTGAGGCCATTACCATTGCTATGCAGACCTGTGTAAACGAAGGCGATGAAATCATTATCCCCGAACCTTTCTATGCCAATTATAATGGATTTGCCTGCATGAGTAATGTGGTGGTAAAACCTATTCTGTCTCATATAGAGAATGGCTTCGCCCTTCCGCCTATTGCAGAGTTCGAGAAACTAATCACAGAGAAAACCAAGGCTATTATTATATGTAACCCAAACAATCCAACCGGGTATCTATATTCAAAAGAAGAATTGCAAGCATTAAAAGCGCTCTGCTTAAAATATGATCTGTTCCTGTTCTCTGACGAAGCTTACCGCGAATTCTGTTACGACGGCCGGGAATTTATTTCTCCTATGCACCTGGACGGTATTGATGACAATGTAGTCGTTATGGATACCGTATCTAAGAGGTACAGCGCATGTGGTGCCCGCTTAGGTTGTCTGATCACCAAGAATAAAGAAGTGATCAAATCCGGATTAAAGTTTGCACAAGCGCGCTTAAGTCCAGGCATGGTAGAGCAAATTGCCGGAGCTGCAGCAGTTGACACACCTGATAGTTATTTTGAAAAAGTAAATAAAGAATATACTTTAAGAAGAGACACCTTGGTATCCCGCTTAAATGCAATGGAAGGTGTGCTTTGTCCAAACCCAGGCGGTGCCTTCTATGTCGTAGCCAAATTTCCTATAGACGATGCCGACAAATTCTGTCAGTGGATCCTGGAAAGCTTTGAGCATGAACGACAAACTGTCATGATGGCACCAGCTACCGGATTTTATTCCAGTAAAGATTCTGTAAAGAATGAAGTGCGTATGGCTTACGTATTAAACACCGACGACCTGAATAAAGCCATGGATTGCTTAGATATTGCTTTAAAACAATATCCTGGCCGTAAATTGGCATAATTTTCGTAACTTTGTATGCTGATGACAGAAGGGAGTAGTTAAACCTCAGATCATCAGCATAGTACTGGGGCCGTTTTGGATTTGACAGGGTGGCGCTGAGTATGTAAGCATGCAGTGCGTTGTACGGAGAGCACTTTAAAGAGAACGTTCACACTATAATTGGCGAAAATAACTACGCCTTAGCTGCCTAATTTAGAATTAGCCTAGCTTTTGTCCCTCTAACTGCTGCATTGTTAGGTTAGAATCCGGGGCATCGAAATAATAATGCTGGCAATTGTATGGTGCGATGCAGTTGCGAGATAAAGCATCTAAGGAGACAAGCAAGGTCGGCTACCAGCCCGTTTGCTCCCGACAATTAATTGGAAGATAAGCATGTAGAAGGCATAATTTATCACACAACTGGACAAGGGTTCGAACCCCTTCGGCTCCACAAAAGGGATTTCCAACTGGAAATCCCTTTTTTAATATACAAACACATTCCCTCCTCCCCCCCAAAGCAACGATAGAAAGGATCAACTTTCTAATTAAAATTCATTAAATTTGTAATACTATAGTATCACTAACTAGTCAATAAATCATACTACTACTACTATGATATCACTTATATCCACATCTAAAGCCCAACAAAAACTGGCCAAGAATATTCAAGAGAGAAGACTATCTATGGAGTTGACCCAACAGGGCTTGGCCGAACGATCAGGTGTTCCTCTTGCTACTTTGCGCAAGTTCGAACAAAAAGGTTCTATTTCTCTGGAATCCTTTCTGAAGCTTTTGATGGTTGTTGGTGGACTGGAAGAAACTATCCAAGTATTGAAACCGTCAAAGCCAAATTTCACATCGATAGATGAAGTATTAAAAGATACAAATAGTATCACACGAAAAAGAGGAAGTAAAAAATGATCCGTCCCATTACAGAAATTAAAGTTGGATTGGATTTTGGCTCACAAATTCAGCCAGTAGGGCGTTTAGCTATACGTAACAGCACTATCTATTTTGAATATAACGAGGAATTCAGACAAAAAAGTATAGAAATATCCCCGTTCCGTCTTCCATTGCAAAAGGGTCTTATAGAACTGCCAACACGTCCCTTTGAAGGGCTAGCAGGTGTTTTCAGCGACAGTTTACCCGATGGATGGGGGCGGCTGCTTTTTGACCGTACAATGAGATCTCAAGGAATATTACCTGCAAGTATTTCTTCTTTGGATCGCTTGGCACACGTCGGATTATTTGGAATGGGTGCTTTGGTTCAAGTGGCCTACTGCATAGTGATTTCAGAACCCCTGCACTAGACTATGAAGATCTACTCAATTTAACTGCTGTACTAACAAAAGACATCCGTGAAGTAGAAAAAATTTATCGCCTCGCCGTTTTCAATGTATTATCTCATAACAGAGACGATCATGCAAAAAACTTCAGTTTTCTTATGAGTGAAAATGGAGAATGGAAGCTTGCCCCCGCTTACGATCTTACTTATTCAAGTGGACCAAATGGTGAACAAAGCACTATGATAATGGGCGAGGGCAAAAAACCTTCGACCCAACATCTATATAAACTTGGTTTGGAAGCTAAGCTATCAAAAAAGCTCATAGAAGAAATTATTGAGCAAACAAAGAGTGCCCTAAACAAATGGAAATATCTGTCCAAAGATTACAACGTACAAAAATCCCATATTGAATTGATCTGGCACTCAATCAAAAAGTAAATTAACATTTTATTTGCGCAAGCGAATACTTGCTCTTATATTTGCAATCACTTACTTGCATATTATGAAAGCCAGACGAGATGTATACCAGGCCATAGCCGATCCTACCCGAAGAGAAATCATTAACCTTCTGGCTGCCCAGCCTCACAATGTTAATTCTATCGCAGAAAAATTTGACATGACCAGACAAGCTGTCTCTCTACATGTCAAGATCCTCGTCGATTGTGGACTCATCACGATCAAACAAAGCGGTAGAGACCGGTTCTGTGAAGTGAAATTAGACCAACTCGATGAAGTAACCACCTGGGTAGAACAATCCAGAAAACTGTGGGTAAGAAGATTCGAAAAATTAGATCAATATTTAACCGAAGTAAAAACTAAAAACGATGAAAAAAGACCATAAAGAACTTTTAATAACGCATTTATTTGACGCTTCTCCTGAGCTTGTTTTTGAAGCCTGGACAAATCCTGAACACTTAAAACAATGGTATGCACCTGATGGCTGTACAGTCGAATTTAAAACCATAGAAGCAAAAGAAGGCGGTCAGTTCCATTCCTGCATCTACGATCCTGTCCATGGAGCGTGCTGGATCAAAGGCATCTACCAGGAGGTAACCTTTCCTGAAAAATTAGTTTTCTCCATGGTTCTCACCAACGAACATGGCGATACAGTTAGCTCTGCAGAAGCCGGGAAGCCAGAGGAATGGCCACAAGCTATTCTTACAACAATTACATTTACACCCATTGGTAAACAAACCAAGGTTACATTACACCAAACCGTCGACGAAGAAGAAGCTAAAAAGACAGGAGCTTATCAGAGCTGGTTCAGCATGTTCGACCGTTTAAATCTATTATTAAGCCAATAAATTCCTCCCTGCTACTTCCTGTTCCTTCAACAAAACAAGAAGTAGCAGTATTGTTACTCGTTTATAGGCTTATAACCTTTCTAAATAAGGTTTTGACTTTCAAATTACATTTATGTATTTGTATATTTAATGTCATAAACACACCACTATGCGTTATAAAAAAACCATTACCTTATCCATATTACTTGCTACAGTAGTCATACTGAGTGCATTTATGCCGAAACAGCAACAAGAAAGAAAAGCAACAAACCTAAAGGTTCTACCTAAAGACATCAGCCATGAAGAACTAGGCAAAATCATGGATGGATGGAAAGTTGCCTTAGGCGTAAAATGTAATTTTTGCCATGCTGCAAAAAAAGACGATCCAAAAAGACTGGATTTTGCAAGTGATGAAAAACCTGAAAAAGAAATTACCCGCAATATGGTTCGCATGACTGCCAAGATTAACAGTAAATACTTCCATATTAAAGACAAAAAAGATGGAAAAGCAATGCTGGCTGTATCATGCATTACTTGTCATAACGGAAAAGAACACCCCGAAGCCAACTAAATCTTAAAAAAATAAAAAAGAGTGGCGTATTTGAATACGTCACTCTTTTTTTATAACCATTGATCAAACTTTTGAATGAACCAGCGTTTAACCAGTTGAGTGAGTAAACAATAGCTCACCAGGATCACCAATAACCACGGGAAATAGGCCAATGGCAAAGCCTGGAGTTTTATAAAGCTTGCAAATGGCGTAAAAGGAATCACTATACCGATCAACATCACCGCCGATGTTAAAGCCACCACCGGTGCCGTGGCCCAGCTTTGAATAAATGGTATTTTACGCGTCCGGATCATATGTACAATCAGCGTTTGCGACAACAAACCTTCTACAAACCAACCCGTTTGAAATAATGTCTGGTGCTCAGGGCTGTTCGCTTTAAAAACAAAATACAGTACGGCAAAAGTCGCATAGTCAAAAATAGAGCTGATCGGACCAACAAAAAGCATAAACCGGCTAATACCACTGGCATCCCATTTCTGTGGTTTTTCCAGAAAATCTTCATCCATCCTGTCCCAGGGAATAGAGATCTGAGAAATATCATATAACAAGTTCTGGATCAGCAAGTGAATTGGCAACATGGGCAAAAAAGGAAGGAATGCACTTGCCCCCAGCATACTGAACATGTTTCCAAAATTGCTACTGGCCGTCATTTTAATATATTTAATAATGTTCCCAAAGGTTCTCCTTCCATAGATCACCCCTTTGCGCAGCACCATCAGGTCCTTTTCCAACAAGATGATATCTGCACTTTCCTTTGCAATATCTACCGCCGTATCTACGGAAATACCTACATCTGCATCCCGAAGCGCAGCAGCATCATTAATTCCGTCGCCCATAAAGCCAACAGTATGACCTTGGCCCTGCAGCAGTTTTACAATCCTTGATTTCTGGATAGGGCTCAGTTTGGCAAAAATACTGGTATTGTCCAGCAGCGCGGCCAGGTCCGGATCCGACATTTGTTCAATCTCTGGTCCAAGAAGCACCTGTTCAATAGAAATACCTACATCCCGGCACACTTTCCTGGTCACCACATCATTATCCCCCGTCAATACTTTTACATGAATACCCAATTTCTGTAAACCTTCAATGGCCGGTTTAGCAGAAGATTTCGCCGGATCCAGAAAACCGATAAAACCAGTCAGGATCAAGTTGTACTCATCAGCCACACTGTAATTGGCCGGGCGTGGTTTATATTCCTTGATGGCCACCAGCAATACCCGAAGCCCGTCCTCATTAAGTTTCCTGGAAATCCTCAATACCGTATTCCGCATCGACTCGTCCATCGCCACCACCTTATCTTTTTCCCTGTGCAGTTCATGATCTTCTCCGGGTTCAAAAGCAAAAGAACACAGGTCCAGCATTTCCTCTATCGCCCCTTTACAGATCAGCAACTGATTGCCATTGGTTTGTTCCAGGATCACACTCATCCGGCGGCGTTCAAAATCAAAAGGAATTTCATCTACTTTTTTGTAGTCCTCATCCACCTTTAAATAATCGTGCAACTCTATATGGTCAAGCACAGCAACATCCAACAAATTCTTCAAACCGGTCTGGTGGAAACTGTTCAGATAAGCCCATTTCAAAACCTCATCATCCTCCTCCCCCGATACATTTAAATGCCGTTCAAGCACGATCTTATCCATCGTTAGCGTTCCAGTCTTATCTGTGCACAATACATCCATGGCACCTATATTCTGAATGGCATTTAGGCGTTTAACAATCACATTGCGCTTGCTCATGTTCTTTGCCCCCTTGGCCAGATTAGCGGTTACAATCATAGGCAGCATTTCTGGAGTTAAGCCTACAGCCACTGCAATTCCGAATAACAAAGCTTCAAACCAATCACCTTTAGTTAAACCATTCACCAGAAAGATCAAGGGCACCATCACCAGCATATAACGGATCAGCAGCCAGCTTACTTTATTTACCCCTTTATCGAAACTGGTTTCCGCACGTTTTCCAATAATGGCTTTACCTATAGATCCAAAATAAGTCAGGTTTCCAGTAGTCACCGCAATGGCTGTAGCCGTACCACTCACCACATTGGTACCCATAAAACAGATATTATCCAGTTCTAACGGCGATTTATGATCTGTATCAGCAATAGCCGCACTTCTTTTTTCCAGCGGCATAGATTCACCTGTAAGCATGGCCTGGCTGACAAAGAGATCTTTAGACTGAATGATCCGGATGTCTGCAGGGATCATATCACCCGCACTTAAAAAAATGATATCCCCAGGAACGATTTTTTTTATGTCGATCTCTTTCTTTCCCCCTACTTTCCGCAGTACGGTAGCCGTGGTTGTCACCATGCTTTTCAGCTGCTCTGCAGCATTATTACTCGTATATTCCTGCCAGAACCTCAATATGGAACTTAAAAACACCATCACCCCAACTACAATGACGGTTTTATAATCCCGGTCTTCCGGCGCGGCAAACCATACATCCATAAAAAAGGAAATCACTGCTAAAGCCATCAGTACCCCGATAAAAGGATTTAAAAAGGCCTGTATAAATTGCACATACCAGGCAGGAGCCTTTTTATGCTGGATCTCGTTATAACCAAACTGCTTAATCTTTTCAGTTACTGACCTGGGCCCTAATCCCTCAGGATGGCTGTTCAGCATTGCATAATAGGCATCATCGCCTAACCTGGCCACGTTACGCAATTTGGTAACGGCTACTTCATCAAACCCGGAAATATTCCTTGGATTGATCATTTTTAACTCTTTCATAACTCTGATTGTTGTCCTGTTAATTCCCAACTGGCCTTCATTACAGCTCTTTCTATAGTGAGCCTGCTGACCATTTTTTCCATAAGATCATTTTGATTACCGGCAGCAATGATTTCTGCCGTGATTATTGCATTGGTGGGGTCGCCATTGTCGCTGCTGGTGAGTGCACGCAGCATCAATTTATTGTCGTTACCAATATTTTGCAGGAGTAAAACCCGGATGTGGTTTTCAACTTCTTCTTTACACTTAATTACAATAAGGTACTCGGTTTCTGCAGATTCGCTTTTTTGAAACGCGCTGATGCTGCCCAGCTTTAATCCTAAAGGACGAAGCATGAGGTGAGCCAGAACAATAAATGCCGCACCTATGGCTGCTTCCAGGAAAAATCCCATACCACTAAGGGCACCAATAGCCGCGGAGCACCAAAGCGTAGCTGCTGTATTGAGTCCACGAACATTTGGACCATCTTTCATGATCACCCCTGCACCCAAAAATCCAATACCGCTGACCACATAAGAGGCTACCCGACCGCTGGCGTCGCCGCCGATTTTAACGGAAAGTGTAATAAATATTGCTGCTCCGAGCGATACCAGTGTATTGGTACGTAAGCCGGCAATTCTTTGGCGCCACTGGCGCTCTATACCTATACCTGCACCCAAAACCAGGGCCAGTAAAAGGCGCGTTGCAAAGTCTAGTGTCGTTAACATAGCTTTTTGTTTCTATTCCCTTTCAGGAATAGTCAAAAGAGCCTATGCCGAAAGAGAAGGGTAAATAATAAATGGGTTATAACACGGAGGCTTATCCATATGAGTTCTTTTTTTATTGTGGCACAAAAGTAGGTATCGGTTTTCTGGATTATAGTTAGAAAACCATTAGAATGTTGTTATAATGTTATTAGAATCGGTTTACCCCAAGCCAACCTCTTCCACATAAAGTGTTGTACTCACTGCTGTTTCTTCCACAGGTCCTGGTTCAACTATTACTTCTGTAATGTGTGAGGTGAGTAACTCCCCTCTGCTAAATATAGCTTTCGAATAATCAATTCTTAAGGTTCCGTCTGCCCTTACTACCGCTTCTTTTAAGTGATAAGAAACAGCACCATTCATTGGTGTTTTAGAACCCGTAAGGCTTTGGTATCCTTAATTTTGTTTACTGCCTAGATATAGGCAACTCAACTACTCCCACACTTACCCTAGGTAACTACTTTAAAGTGCCCATGGATCGAATAGAAACCACCACAACGACACCACCGACCCGATGGCTTTCATACTGTTTACTTTACCGAAAATAAAGAACTAAACACTACTAGTTTCGTCAAAATAAACAACCATATTAAAATTTTTTGCTATAGATAATTTTTTATTAACAGGAATACTTAAACCACCAATCATTCTCATCTCCTTTGGCTGTGTTAAAAAGGAACCCAATTGGTTATCAATAATAGCTGCATCTACGTCCAAAATAAAGTTTTTGCACTTACATTGTTTAAAATAATACTCATAACCCCTACTTGAATTTACTTCCGGATAATATAAAGATTGCCAATTTGAAACTGGTTTATTTTTAGCAATAAACTTTCTAACACTAACATATCCTTTGTTTATATCCGTAGCAATAACGTAATACCGATCACCGTATCTTTTCTCAAGAAATTCTCCCATTGCTGGTGTATTGTCAATAGACATTTTAGCAACATGTCCATTATGCGCCCAAATAATCATTTTCTTATCTTTTGTACTTTCCTTTAACGCAATGGCATTTTCTGCCATAAATCTATCCCTAGCACCTAATTTGCTATTGATACCGATGAAATTGTAATAATTATCTATGAGCTGAATGAGCATTTTATTTTGAAGGTTTTCAGGCAGCTGAGTACAAACCATTCTGAACTTGCCAAGATCCTCTTTATCTACTTTATCAAATGGCGTATTCCTGATTTTTAGCAAAACATCTTTATCATGTTGGCTGATATCCCTGTATAAAGCGAATATATGATCGATTGCCGAATTAAATTCTCTTATTTCTACACCATATAGATGAACTTTATTTTCCTCGCTCTTCGTTTTATTGAATGCCCTTAACCACTTCAAAAGAGAGGTGTAATTGGGACTCATCGCAGTATTATCAATCTTTCCGTTTACATAGTCGTCTAATTTCTCTAATCCATTGTAGTCGGCTTCAAAAACAATAGTCTTGTAGTTGAGATTAGAAACCAAATAGCGAATTAATCTCTCCTTATAGGCATATACTTCTCTTGTCCCATGAGTAACTTCACCAAGTGCAATTATTTCTTTTTTCATAAGTATACCACTTAAGAAATCAATATCATTAAAACTGCTATCAGGTTGTAGCGTATTAATTGGCTTAATGATGCTATTGAGTTTGTCAACTATCTGTGTTTCCTGAGCCAGTAAACCAGAAGAAAGAGACATAAGAAGAAGAAAGGGAAATAGTTTGATATATTTAGACTTTTGCATAGCTAAATATAATAATCTGGCAATCGCTTGCTGTAGGTTTAACAGTCTTTAACATTATCCCAAACACAGGTATTCCCCAGAATTTGTCCCCTATTTTTTCATCATTTTGTATCAATAATTCTCCTAAACCAGTATAACGCCTTGCTTGTCCAGGATCCCGGCATTTGCCCCCTTCAAATCCCCTTTTCTCAACCCCCTCTGCAATTTGCTCAAAAAAATCAGGCTATTGATGAGGCGGCCTCAGAGATCTGTGCGCTTCTTCAGCGCACCTGATATCGTTAGCCCCGAATCAACAGCCTGATTTTTTCAAAAATTCACCATCCTATCCGTGAATCGCTTCTTTATTTCCAAAACTCTGGATCAGTTCACCTTCAAATTCCAGCCATTCTTTCCAGCGTTTCTCTACATCCACATCAATCGTATACTTACGTGCAAAATTTAAAAAAGTCGTATAATGACCTGCCTCCGAAACCATAAGGTCATGATAGAATTTGGCCAGTTCCTGATCCTTAATATTCAAAGACAATACACGGAAACGCTCGCAACTCCTGGCTTCAATCATGGCCGCAAACAGCAAACGATCAATAAACGCAGAATTCCGGCTGCCATCCCTGCGGCTAAACTTCACCAAACGCCCAACATAATCGTCCTTGCGCTCCCGGCCAAGCGTATAGCCCCTTTCCTTAATAATCTCCACAACCATTTGAAAATGCTGCATTTCCTCTATCGCAATAGCAGTCAGTTCCTCCACCAAATCCATATGCTCAGAATTATTGGCAATCAGTGTAATCGCATTTGTAGCCGCCTTTTGTTCGCACCAGGCATGGTCCGATAAAATTTCTTCTAAGTTTGATTCAGCAATATTTGCCCATCGCGGGTCTGTCAATAATTTTAATCCAAGCATGAGGTGATCTGTAAATTCTTCGTCCCCAAAATTAGGAATAATCACAGGGATTAAAAATTATGCATTAAAAACAGCTAATTTTAGCCAGAATTTAAAGAGATGGAGCAACAAAAGATATTGATCATTGGACTGGTCTGGCCCGAGCCTGAATCATCAGCCGCAGGCACAAGAATCGTTCAACTGATCAAACTCTTCCACCGTTCAGGCTACCACATTTCTTTGGCCTCCGCAGCATCAAAAAGCGAATTCAGTTGCGATCTGAAAGCCCTGCAGGTAACAGAATACCCCATCAAGCTCAATGACTCCGGCTTTAACGAACTCATCAAAACACTTCAGCCAGATATGGTTCTTTATGACCGTTTCATGGTAGAAGAGCAATACGGCTGGCGGGTACATCAGGAGTGCCCCGGAGCATTAAAAATACTAGATACAGAAGACCTGCACTTTCTTCGCCAGGCCAGGCAGCAAGCCATAAAAACAGGCCATACAGACCTCTACTCAGACCTGGCTAAAAGAGAAATTGCCGCTATTCTCAGGTGCGACCTCTCTCTGATCATCTCTGAAATGGAAATGATACTGTTAAAAGAGCAATTCCATATAGACCCCTCTTTACTCCATTACCTTCCTTTTCTAGAAGAGGAGCTCACAGAAGCCCAGATTAAAAACTGGAAAAGTTTCGAAGAGCGGGAAGGCTTTACCTTTATCGGCAACTTTCTGCATGAACCCAACTGGCATACCGTTCAAATCCTAAAAACAAAGATCTGGCCCTTGCTCCGTAAAAAAATTCCGGAAGCAGGCCTGCATATTTACGGTGCCTATCCCTCACAAAAAGTTATGCAGCTGCACAACGTCAAAGAACGTTTTTATGTTCATGGACGTGCAAAGGACGCCAGAAAAGCCATTGAAAAACATAGGATCTTACTAGCCCCCATTCAATTTGGGGCAGGAGTTAAAGGAAAATTTATAGATGCCATGCAAACAGGTACCCCATCGGTAACCACCACAATAGGTGCAGAGGCCATGAAAGGGAACCTGGACTGGAACGGCGCCATAGAAGACCAGGAAGAGAACTTTATCCAAAAAGCTATTCAACTATATCAGAACAAAGATCTGTGGATGGAAGCAGGTAAAAATGGCATCAACATCCTAAACCAGCGTTATGCTAATGAACTCAACGGTGTGGAACTGATCAAAATCCTACAGTACCTATCCGCAAAATCAGACCTGCACCGTCAGCATAACTTTATCGGCCAGATCTTACAGCATCAAACCCTAAACAGTACAAAGTATATGTCTTTATGGATTGAGGAAAAAATGCGTCTGGACGCCGGCAAAGAGCATAAAAACTAAACCGAGCACCACTATAGAGATCCCGGCATAAAAAGCTACCTTTTTAAGCGATACTGAACCTGCGTACAGGTAATAAATCAGCACAGCAAAGCCACCCAAAAAGCAAAGCACACTCCAGATACTCAACAAGGAGAAAGAGAACAGGAAAACCAGGCCCTTCCACCAGCGTACAAAAAAGAGTTCCGGCAAATGTTCTGTTTTATCTCCGCTTTTTAATCTCGCCAGCTGCAGGTTCAGTTCTATATCCCGGTCTGCTGGGGCCAGCTGATGTGCCTTCTCATAACAAGACCGTGCAGCAGCAAACTCACCTTGTTTATAGTAAGCGTTGCCTAAGTTAAAATTGGCTGCAGCTGATAAATAACCCATTTTCAGCACTTGCTGATAGATTTCTGCCGCTTCCCGGTACTGACCTTTAGCATATTCAGCATTTCCCTTTGCAAAAAGGTCTTTAGCCTGTTCATTTGCTACCGAAAACAAAGGAAGTACCAGCAGTAGCACCATCAAAATTTTGTTCTTCATATCCTTAAGCATGCGTTTCAATATCGTTGATTATATTTTTGGCTTTATCAAATACCTCTTGTTCAGAAATTCCTGTAACCGGTGCATACCTTGCCATTTCACAAAGGTTAAGCGTATCGGTTAAACGGCTGATCAATACGGCGTCTACCTGACGCAGCTGTAATTGTTCTGCAATGTTTTGCTGGTTCAGATCTGCTGCGGAGATGTTCAGCTTATCACTCAGATAACCATATAAGCCTTTGTAAACCGCTTCGTAGAAAGCTTTTTTATCTCCGGCCTGCAGTTGCTTACTTGCGATAGCTAAATGCTTCGCAGCAATTTTATTGGCATTTTTCCATTTCAGTTTCACCTGGTCTTTGTTGTTTTCGGCCTGCTGTTTTCTAAATAGTCTGGCTGCGATAAAAGCCAGAGGCCCAACAAGGATCAACAACCAGTAGCCTAAAGAATCATAGAAAACCTCCCCTTCCTTATACAAGTCGGGCGCGCCCGTTTTTATGCTTGCAATGTCTTTCTTTAGTAAATTGGCTTCCCGCTCATTTGCACCGGAAAAAGCGGTCACATTGCTTCCCGGATCTCCCTTAGCCACCTTAATCGTATATGGCTCTGAAGAAAGAGACATATACCGCTGGGTAGCTGGGTTGAAATAAGAAAACTTCAATGGAGCAATGGTATAATTTCCCTCTTTCCTTGGAATCAGCAAGAATTTATATTCCCTGCTTCCGGTAACCCCTTTCTCACTTTCCACAATATTATCCGTCACCTTTGGATCGTATTTCTCCATGCCTTCAGGGAAATCCATTTTAGGGGCATTGAGAAGTTTTAAGTTACCTGCCCCCGTAACTTTAACTGTATAATTTAAAGCTTCATTTGCTTTTAGCGAAGATTTATCTACAGCAGTCTGGATGGCAAAAGTTCCAACTGCACCTTGAAAATCTACAGGCTTACCGTTTTCCGGCAATGGTTTTACATGTATCGTTACCGGGGCACTGCTGGCTTTGTACTTCTCGTCCTGATAGGAACCTCCACCAAACATCTGATCAAAGATGTCATTTGATGCTACAGCACGCCGCACCAGAAAAGTCATGCCCAACGGATCCAGAACCAGGTTTCCGGAACGTTCCGGAAACAGGATGATCTGCTTTAGAACAGCCACATGATAACTCACCCCTTTATAATTCTCTATGGTCCAGTCTACACGCTGGCTGTTGTTTTTAATTTCCTGGCTCCAGAAGCCGTTAAAATCCGGCAATTTGTCCAGTGCATTGTCTACCAGATTGACACTCGTATACAATTTATAACTCACCGTAATTTGTTCACCCTGGTATACATTGGTTTTACTGGCTACGGCTTTAATGAACAGACTTTTGGAAAGATCTGCAGAAGGTGCCGAAGAAACTGCTGGTGCATTGCCGCCAGCAGACGGAGACTGGGCATTTTGCTGAACCGGACGGCCCTTAACCACCTTTATTTTTACTGCATTGGAATGATAGGTTTTACCGCCAACCACAATGGTAGCAGGTCCTATGGTATATTCTCCTTCTTTAACCCCCACCAGGTCATAACTCAGCGACATACTCATAGAGGTATTTCCGTTGATAGAGGTCATGCTGGAGCTCTGGTTGGGACCCGAAACCACCTGAAAACCATTAAATGCAGGCGCCCCAAAACGCTCGATGTTTGCGTTAACAGAAAACGTGATTTCAAAAGGTTCACCTGTACCTACCTCCGTCTTGCTTACAGAGGCTGTAAACTTAATATCGGCTGCAAACAGGGTTCCTGTCCACAGCACCAATACCAATAATATGTAATGTCTAACTTTCATTTGTTTTACCAGTCTTTCGTAATACGGCCCTTTGCCCCGGTTGCTTTTTTGTTTTTCAATTTGTCCTGCGTGTTCTTCTCTTCATTGTTTAAAGCTTCCAGCATACGTTTTGCATCCTCTTTAGATAACTTATCAGGCTGTGGTTTTTGCCCGTTTTGCTGATCTTTCTGATCCTGATTTTTCTTGTCCTGATCTTTTTTATCCTGGTCTTTTTTATCCTTATCCTTCTGGTCCTTGTTGTCTTTATTTTTATCGTCCTTGTCCTTCTGGTCTTTGTTTTTATCTTTCTGGTCCTTATTCTTCTGATCCTTATTGTCTTTATTCTTATTGTTCTTGTTTTGTTGCTGCTGCTGTTTCAGCTTTTCCATAGCATAAGCCAGGTTATACCGCGTCTGGTCATCTTTGGGATTGTTCATCAAAGATTTCTTATAAGCCTCTATACTTTCCTCGTACTTTTTATTTTCCATCAGCGTATTGCCCAGATTATGATAGGCCTGCGCTTTAACCCCGGCATCTTTTGAGGAAGAAACCAGTGCATTGAACTGCTCTGCCGCCTTATCAAACTTTTTCTGCTTATAAAAAGCATCACCAAGATTAAAATTACCCGCTACAGATTGTTTGGATTTCTCCAAAGACTTCTGGTAACTCGCTTCTGCTTCTGCATACTTCTGCTCGTTGTACAATTGGTTTCCTTTATGGATCTCTCTCTTTTCCTGCTGTGCAAACAGCATTGTCCCCTGAATCACCAGGAGCAGCATCATTATAAATTGCTTCATGGCTTTCTTACTTCAAACAAATTCACCTCACTTAACTTTAAATTTTTCCTGCTGGAAATAAAGAACTCTATGATCAGTAAAACAAAACACAAGGCCAAAAAGAACTGAAAGCGATCTTCATAATTCTTGAAAGCTTTACTCTCGTACGTGTTTTTCTGCATTTTATCGACCTGTGACATCACTAAAGGCAAACCGCTATTGGCGTTAGAGGCCCTCACATAGACACCATTACCTGCCGCAGCGATTTCTTTACCCATATCTTCATTCAGTTTACTCACCACAGTTTTGCCCGCTTCATCCAAATGAAAGCCTACGGGGCTGCCATTTTTATAAATCGGCACTGGTGCTCCTTCCGTAGAGCCCAAACCAACAACATGGATGGTTACGCCTTTTTTCCGGGCCCTTTCGGCAGCCTGTACAGCGTCGTCCTCATGGTTTTCCCCGTCGGTCATCAGGATCATGGCTTTACTTGTACCACTCACCAGATCAAAGGTTTTTAAACCCATATCGATGGCCGCACCAATCGCCGTACCCTGGGTAGGAACAATATTCGTATTGATATTGTCCAGGAACAGTTTAGCTGCCGAATGGTCTGTGGTAATGGGCAACTGCACATAGGCCTCCCCGGCAAAGATCACAATCCCTATCCGGTCGTTGTGCAGGTTGTCAATCATCTGAGAAATCGCTCTTTTTGCATTCTCCAACCTGTTTGGCGCCAAATCTCCCGCCAGCATACTGTTGGACACATCCAGCAATACAATCAGATCTGAACCGCTCTTTTTCGCTTCTTCCATTTTGGTCCCGATCTGAGGATCTGAAAGTCCAATCACCAAAGCTGCAAAAGCAATCAGGAAGAATACAAATTTGATCCCCGGTCTGGAGAAAGATACTTCCGGTATGATCTTTCCAACAGTTTCTCTGTCTCCCAAAGATTTCAAGGCTTTTCTTTTCCACCTGCGCACCACCAGATACAGGATAATGAACAGTGGTATAAGCACCAGGCCCCATAAAAATTCTATCTGTGCAAAACGTAACATATCCTTAGTTTAAGGCGCTTTTAAACACCGTATTCTTTAATAAAAATTCAAGCAGCAACAGGATTCCGGCCAGCAGCGCAAAAGGCAGAAAACGCTCTGTCTTTTTGTGGTACTGGGTCACATCAATTTTAGCCTTTTCCAGCTTGTCGATCTGTTCGTAGATCTGTTTTAATTTCTGATTATTGGTGGCCCGGAAATACTGGCCTCCAGTAATATTTGCAATTTTACTCAGCATCGCCTCATCTATGGTTACCGGCACCTGCTGATACTGTACGCCAAATGGCGTTTTTACCGGGTAAGGCGCATAACCTTTGGTACCCACCCCTACGGTATACACCCTTACCTTCATTTGCCGGGCAATTTCTGCAGCAGTAAGTGGTGGAATAGAGCCTGTGGTATTGGTTCCATCGGTGAGCAGGATCACTACTTTACTTTTTGCCTCACTGTCTTTCAAACGGTTTACCGCGGTGGCCAATCCCATTCCAATGGCTGTACCATCTTCAATCATACCATTACTGATGCCTTTAAACAGGTTAATGAGTACATCGTGGTCAATGGTTAAAGGGCATTGGGTAAAACTCTCACCGCTAAATACCACCAGGCCAATCCTGTCATTCGGTCGGTCTTTAATAAAATCAATGGCGATATTTTTTCCGGCCTCCAGGCGGTTGGGCTTCAAATCCTCAGAAAGCATACTTCCCGAAATATCAGTTGCAATCACTATATCTATTCCCTCTGTTGTAGAGTCTTGCCAGCTGAAAGCAGATTGTGGTCTGGCCAAGGCAACAATCAGGGCACCAAGCGCCAGTACCCTCAGCACAATACTATAATGCCTCAAAATACGCCAGGAACGACGTTTGGCTCTTAGAAATCCATTTATGGCCGAAACGCGCAATGTGCCCTGCAGCTTTTGGTTTCTCCAAATGTACCAGGCAATCATAAAAGGCAAGACCAGTAATAACCAGAAAAAACCTGGCTGGGCAAATTCTATTCCCTTAAAACTATTCATCATGACTTCTATGCGCTTTATTTTCAGGTTTGGCTTGACTTTCTTTTGTTTGCTTTACAAAGCCGATGGCATGCTCCATACTGAGTTCATTTTCTGTATTCAGCGGCTTTTCTTTAGCAAATTTCACCAGATCGGCCAGGTTCAACATTTGCCTCAAATTGGCTCGTTGCTGCTGGGGCATCTCTTTGTGCCGAAGTTCTGTAAAAATCTCTTCGGAAGTATGTTCCAGTGCTTTGATCTGATACCGGCTTTCCAGGTACTCTCTGATCACATCACTCAGTTCGCTATAGTAACGTTTGATATGACCCTGTTCCCAGAGTTTTTGATCTCTGATGGATTGTAGTTTATTCAGGGCCAGCTGATCTGGCGGTATAATTGGAACAACAACCGGTGGAGGCCCTTTCTTAGGTCTTTTCCTCAGATAATAGACCACACCGGCCAGTACAACAATCAGCAGTACCGAACCTGCAACCCATAACCAGTGGTCTTTAAGCCAGTCTATCCAGGAATAGGAAACGGCCAGTGGTTGCTTAATGTCATAGATGGCTTTTGTGGTATCTACTTTTACGGCTGTTACTTCAAGGGGAATGGAAATTGTAGCAAAATGCTGCGTTCCGGACTGAAAACTAAAAGCAGGGATTACCTGTATTCCTGCATCAAAGGAGGTAATAATATACCGCTGGGTAATGGTTTGTATACCTGGATTTTTAGGATCTGAAACTGTATCGGTTTTACCTGCCTTTACAATCTGGATCTTGGAAGAAATAGTGTCGGACAGAGCCGGAAAACTGATCTTCTCTTTAACAGGTAATGCTGCGCTTAGAGAAAGTGTGGTCTGGTCTCCCATAGAAATGGAAGATCTGTCTAGTTTTGCATTGACCTGGATATTTTGTGCCTGGCTGGTGTAACCCAGGAATACAAAGAACAGCAATACGCTGCAACTCAAATTAAAATACGGCTTCATCATCTTTTATCTTCTGGCCTCCCGTTTTTTAAATAGGGTCATTAAAGGTTGTATATAAGATTGGTGGGTACCAATGGAGGTATAATCTACGCCCGATCTTCTGAACAGGTCCTGCAATCTGCCATTCCTTTCCAGGGCAGCAGCTTTGTAAGCCTGACGAACTTTTTTATCACCGGTATTGATCCATTCTATCTGTCCGCTTTCTTCATCTGCAACCGGGATCAGGCCCAGGTCAGGGAATTCTTCCTCATGGATGTCATAGAGTTTCAAAGCCACAAGATCGTGTTTACGATTGGCAATCTTGAGCTCATTTTCAAATTTCTCACTCATAAAATCGGAGATCAGGAAAGCAGTTGATCTTTTTTTAATGGCGCTGGTAAAATACCTTAAGGCCTCGGCTATATTGGTGCCTTTATGTGCAGGCTTAAAATCGATCAGTTCACGGATGATCATCAGGATATGGCTCCGGCCTTTTTTGGGTGGAATGAATTTCTCTACCTGGTCGCTAAAAAAAAGCACACCAACTTTATCGTTGTTCTGAATGGCCGAAAAAGCCAGAACAGCACACAATTCAGTGGCCAGTTCCTGTTTCTGCTGGATTTGGGTTCCAAAATTCTTGGAACCACTAACATCCACCAGGAGCATTACGGTCATTTCACGCTCTTCATCAAACACCTTCACATAGGGATGGTTGAACCGTGCGGTCACATTCCAGTCTATGGTCCGGATCTCATCGCCTACCTGGTATTCTCTGACTTCGCTAAAAGCCATACCACGACCTTTGAAAGCCGTTTGGTACTCTCCTGAAAAGATCTGATTGCTTAACCCGCGGGTTTTGATCTCTATTTTTCTTACTTTCTTTAAGAGCTCTTTGGTATCCATAAATTATGGTACTTCTACGGCATTTAATATACCGGTAATGATATCTTCTGTAGTTACATTTTCTGCTTCGGCCTCATAGGTCAAACCAATACGGTGCCTCAATACGTCGTGGCAAACTGCCCGTACATCTTCAGGGATCACATAGCCTCTGCGCTTAATAAAAGCATAAGCCTTTGAAGCCAGGGCGATATTGATACTGGCTCTTGGAGAAGCACCAAAACTGATCAGGTTTTTATAATCTGCCAGTTTGTATTCATCAGGATAACGGGTTGCAAAAACAATATCAATAATATATTGTTCAATTTTCTCATCCATATATACCTGCCTTACCACTTTCCGGGCTTTCAGGATATCGTCAGGATGTAATACAGTGTTCGGTTTCGCCATTCCCTGAGCCGAAATATTGGCCCTCATGATTTTCTTTTCCTCTTCCTTTTTCGGATAGCCCAGCACTACCTTAAGCATAAAACGGTCTACCTGCGCTTCAGGAAGCGGATAAGTTCCTTCTTGTTCTATCGGGTTCTGGGTAGCCAGTACTAAAAAAGGTTTGGGGAGCTCAAAAGTTGTATCACCAATAGTGACCTGCCTTTCCTGCATAGCTTCCAGCAAGGCACTTTGCACTTTGGCCGGTGCACGGTTGATCTCATCCGCCAGGATAAAATTAGAAAACAGTGGTCCTTTTCTGACCACAAACTCTTCTTTTTTCTGGTTATAGATCATGGTTCCCAGTAAATCGGCAGGAAGCAGATCGGGAGTAAACTGGATGCGGCTAAAACCCGCATCAATGGTTTTGGACAGCGTATTGATGGCTAAGGTTTTCGCCAAACCAGGAACACCTTCCAGAAGGATATGCCCATCAGCCAGCAAACCGATCAGCAAACGTTCTACCATATAACGCTGACCAACGATCACCTTATCCATTTCCATAAAAAGGAGGTCTATAAACGCACTCTCCTGTTGTATCATTTCATTCAACGCCCGGATATCAGTTCCATATGATGAACTTTCGGTTGTGATATTTATTTCTTCCATTTGGACTTAATTTTTTTCGATGCGAAAATTATATAAACCTCCATTTTTTCGCAAGATAAAAGCTCCTTCTGAATGTTAAAATATGTTAAATTATTACAAAACGAGTGTTCAATAGTGATAATGGTCATTTTTTAGCACCATGTTAACCCTTAGGTTTGTCACATTATTCTTATTCGATGGATGTCGATACTCACAATAAAAGGGGACGTTCCGGGAAGTTCGGCCCCTTTTTCAGGGAAAAAACTCAGTAGTATTTTTTAAGTTTATTCATTTTTACCTACCTTCACCAAAAAATTTACGACCATGAATATTATCTGCAGTACTATAATGAGCGATTGCCAAGTTTATATGTCTTTAGTTCCTTATTGCTTAGTTGTTGCCATTACCGCAATTTATCTGACCGCTGTAAGAAACCGCGTAAGATAATTCCTTATTTCTTTTTTTGCATATCAGGCTCTTTCACAGGGCCGTGATATACCTTCGCGTATTCTAAACCCTTGCTTTGTTTAATTTATTTAGATATAAAACACCCAAAAAATACGCTGATGAGTTCAGGGTGTCTTATAATTCCATTAATATAAAGCAAGTCAGGACCCTGAGTTGGCTCATCCTCATTATTGCCTCAATAGTTAGGTTAGCCAATATTCTTTTTTATGAAAATCTGAATGTCATACCCAGGTACCAGGAGTACAATCTGGTTAATTATATTCAGATCATTGGCTCAGCTATTTTTATAATGGCCAGTACCCGAGCACTCAAAATCCGACGAAAAAAGAAGCTTTTCAAAAGAGCAATCACCTTACTTTTCGTTTTCTTCATCATTTCCATCACCTTCTCTACCAGTTACATCGTTTCTCTACACAACACCAAAAACACCTTAATGATGCTGCTGGTCGGAATCGTAGCGGTAAGCATCTTTTTTCTGCTGGAGCTCTGGGAAGTTATTGGCTTTTCGGTCTATATCATTGCTCTTTTTATCATAAGCATTAGTATTTCCTCCTTAAATATCCAGGAAAAGATATTTAACATCATTGTTTCCATAGTACTCGCTTTTGTGCTCTTCGGTTTTTCCCGCTACAGTTATTACTTCAAGTCCCAGCACTTCTTCCAGGTTAAACAGCTGGAAGAAAAGAACCGGGAGGTAGAACAACTTAACCGCCAGAAGGGTGAAATACTTGCTTTTGTAGCACATGACCTGCGCAATCCTTTAAACAACATTGAGGCACTGAGCACGATGATGCTGATGGAAGAAGAAGTTCAGAAAAGTGTGCAGGAAGAAGTTGAAATGGTACTTGATTCTGCCAAGCAGGCAAAAACCATTATTAACGATTTACTGGAGGTTATCCAGGAAAGCAATACCAACACCTTACTGCCGAGGGAAGAAATCAATCTTTCTTCTTTCCTGGACCAGATTGTAAAAACCTGGCAAATGAACCTCAGCAGTGAGCGAAAAATCAATTTTAAGACTGAAAAAGACCCGGTTTATGCCATGATCAATCCTTCAAAATTTTTGAGGGTTATCGATAACCTGATCGGAAATGCTTTAAAGTTTTCCCCTTACCATGCACCGGTACATGTTTCACTGGAAGCAGAAGACACACAAGCACTGATCACCGTGACAGATTTTGGTATTGGGATCCCGCCCGAACTGCTGGATAAATTATTTGACCAGTTTTCCAAAGCAGGACGATCAGGTCTGCGGGGCGAAAAGTCGATTGGTTTAGGGCTCCACATTTGCAAGCAAATCATTGAACAGCACCATGGCGACATCCTGGTCAACAGCACAGAAAATAAAGGCAGCAATTTTGTAGTCCGTATTCCTCTTCTGGCTTAATTCAATTTAAATTTGTCATTGCTAATGTTTGCTACTTTGGAAGTGAGTACAAGGTTTACAATCATAATACCAATAAAAATAGCCAGACATACTTGTGCAGTAGAATACAATTTACTTCCCGAAACGATAGATTCCGATTCCCGGATCAATTCCTCCCCCGCATCTGTTTGTATCCTGCTGAGCTCTGATAGTTTTCCTGAAATATTGTTAAAGGCCGCCTTTCCCAATGATTCAAATAGATGGCGTCCTTCTGTCAGGGTGTGCTTTTCTGCCATCGTGATGATATTGTCCTCCATCTTTATTCCATCACGGAGCTTAGTTTTAAGGTCGGCAAGCTGGCTTTTTTCCTTTTTGATCAGAAAAGTACCTTCATATTTATGCACCAGCGAATCGATATTTTTATTATGGACTTCAAGTTTCTCTCTCAATCCGCTGAAGCTGACCTCTATTGTCCGGTCCGGGTTTAAAGTCTCCTCCAGTAAATATCTTTTTGCATAGACATTCTCTGCCAGGAAAAACAGATCTGTTGCCGGAATCAGACGGTCGTGATACATGGACACAAAAGCATTACTCATATTTTTGATGCTCTTGTCTTCGAACATCCGTATTAACATGGTTGAGCACATAATGAAGAACAAAAATGATGCAATCTTCATTTTTTGTTTAAAGGAAAAACCAAATATCATAAGCACATCTTTAAAGCCGGTTTTTAGTCTTCCGCCGGAGTTGTAAATAAGTTCTGGGCAAAATTTACTAAAAATAATTCTCTTTTCGCCCTGGTTACCGCAGTATACAGCCAGCGCAGAAAATCCATATCCACCATATCGTCGGTCAGGTAGCCCTGATCTACAAATACAGCATCCCATTGTCCGCCCTGGGCCTTGTGACAGGTCACTGCATAAGCAAATTTAATCTGCAGGGCATTATAGTATGGATCTTCTTTAATCGCTGCAAACCTTTCTTTCTTTGTTTTGATGTGTTCATAATCTAAACTCACCCCCTCATACAGCCTTTTACTGTCTTCATAAGAAAGATTTGGTGTTTCCCCGGTCAAGGTATCCAGGAGTACTTTACAGGTAATAGCCCCTAATTCCGGATAATCCAGAAATTCCATCTGTACCTCACTGAAACGAAGCCCATAGCGTTCTTCTTCGTTTCTGACCCGGGTAATCCTGGCCATATCGCCATTGGCAATGAAAGATGCTGATTCATTTTCACCAAGCCAGAAATAATTGTTGCGAACCACCATAATCTGATCTCCACCGGTTAGCTCTTCTTCACGGTACAACAGCCTCGCCCTGATCTGCTGGTTATACACATTAGCCGATTTATTGGACCTGCACACCACCAGACAGTTTTCTATATCGAACTTACTGTAGGCGTACTCTAATCCTTCGACCAGTTTTACCCCGGTCATCCTAAAAATATCTTTATAAGATTTGGTAATAAATTTGGGAAGTTCTATTTCAGGAAATTCACCAAGTTCTTCCTTTGTCGTATAATCATTAATCAGCTTCCTGAGCATAGTAGCATTGGCCAATATGCCTGATTTTTTTTCCTGTCTGACCACTTCTTTAAGTTCTACGTGAACCACATCGAGCAAGAAGCTTTCGGCCAGATGAACAGGGTTCAGTGCCGGACTATCCAGGCTGCCTACCGGCGGAAGCTGGGCAGTATCCCCTACAAATACAACCGCACAATTTTTTTGGTTATAGACAAACTCCATCAGGTCTTTTAAAAAGGAAGAAGCATTTTGACTGTTCCATTCATCGGCGATCATGGAGGCTTCATCTACGATGAACAACGTATTTTCAGCCAGGTTCGGCGCCGGCTGAAAAGCCATTTCCAGGGCCACGGCAGAGCGTTTACGGTAAATTTTCTTATGAATGGTCAGCGCCTTTTTTCCAGTATAATTGCTCATTACTTTTGCCGCCCTTCCTGTTGGGGCGAGTAATACAGACCTCAGTTTAAATTGAGGAAGCGCTTTAACCAAAGCAGCCACAGAAGTGGTTTTACCGGTTCCGGCATAGCCCTTTAACACAAAACATTTTTCATCCAGCCGCCCTGATAAAAACCCGGCCATCCTGCTACAGAAAATCAGTTGTTCTTCTGTTGGTGGAAAGGGATAAGCCTGGGCTATAATCGTCACTTTATCCATTTTACAAATATGCAATGGTGTTGTTATAGAAAAAAGAATTAATTTTGTTAAGATGAATATTAAAAACAGCCTTCTGCTTTTGGATCCTCAATTTGATCCCAACACGGCACCGGATTGTAATTTACTGATAAAAATTACAAACGACAGCTTTTCTTATGCAATTATAAATCAGGAAAGCCAGCACCTCAAAGCCATCTTTGACCAGCAGGAATGCCCTAATATTTCGCAGACCTTACACAGTAATTTAAAGAACGACCCCTATCTGAAACATCCTTTTAAAACAGTAAAAGTTTCCGTTGCAACAGATAGTGCTATCGCCGTTCCCTCGGAACTATACCAGCAAAAAGACATTCCTTCCTACCTGAATTTTTTCAGCAAAACCCGGCCTAAACAAATCTATATACAGGAAAACAAAGATTTTAATTTCACCTCCGTATTTGGCTTTCAGCCCGAATTTGAAGACAGTCTGAACAGTACATTTGAAAACCCGGTTAAATTTGAACTTACCACTCCTGTGCTGGCCCTTGCTGCCGGTCTTAGTGATGGTTTGTTTCTGGATTTCACAGCCCGTTCCTTTACGGTCATTTATGTGGCCGACTCTAAACTGGTTTTTAGGAACAGTTATGAGATTGAAGACGCTGAAGAATTTAACTACTATTTACTCTTGATTTTAACACAGCTGGGCATACAAAGGGAGGAAATCCCGGTTTATATCAGCGGAATTATTAATGAAGGCGATAGCAGACATCAAATACTGCAAAAGTATTTTGAGATGATCTCCTTTAACGTCCCACAGAATAAAAATGTAGACTGCACCATCCTGGATGATATGCCAATTTATTATTACAGCAGTTTATTAGCCATCGACCTATGCGTATAATCGGCGGTAAGTTAAAAGGAATCCGGATGAATGCACCCGAACGTTTACCGGTAAGGCCTACAACGGATATGGCAAAAGAAGCCTTATTTAACATTTTGTACAACCTGTACGATTTTGAAGAGTGCAATGTCCTGGATTTATTTTGTGGCACCGGAAACATCAGTATTGAATTTGCATCCAGAGGTATCCCTTCTATTACGGCGGTAGACAAACATTCTGGTTGCGTATACTGGGTAAAATCTGTGATAGAAAAATACGATCTCCCCGCTATTGATGTGGTCAAAGCAGATGTGTTCAAATTCCTTGATCAACATAAAAAATCCTACCAGATTATTTTTGCTGATCCCCCATATAACTTACCAACCATCCCCCTTATTCCCCAAATGGTGATGAAGAACAATTTATTAACGGACAACGGGATCCTGATTGTTGAACATCCTTCCTTACTCAGGCTGGAGGGGCAACCGGGCTACAAGGAAACCCGTAAGTATGGCAACTCTTCCTTCAGTTTCTTTGAAAAGACAAATATTGTATGAAAACAGCTCTTTTTCCGGGGTCCTTTGATCCGATTACCATCGCCCATGTCGATATTCTGAAACGAGCATTGCCCCTTTTTGACAAAGTCATTGTGGGTATTGGCTTAAACAGCTCTAAACAAAATTACCTTTCTGCAGAAAAGCGACAGGAAATCGTAAGCGCCGTATTTACAGACTACAGCAATGTAGAAGTTCAGCTTTACGAAGGCCTTACGGTAGATTTCTGCAGAGAGATTAATGCACAGTATATGGTTAGGGGCATTCGTTCCGTAGGAGATTTTGAGTACGAAAGGGCTATTGCCCAGATCAATCAAACCATGATGCCCGAAATGGAGACCATCTTTATCCTGAGCAAACCCGAATATTCTGCTATAAGCTCCACCATAGTACGCGATATTCTGCGTAACCATGGTGATGTGCATAAATTTGTACCGGCAGCTGCAATAGCCTACCTGTAATTAAATGAGTTTTCCTGCTTTAAGGACATCAAAAATCAATAGATAGGTGTTCTTAAAGATCGGATCCAGTTCATGTTTCCCAAACCAGCCGGCTTTGGTAATTCCTTCTTCTTTTTGAGGAACGAGCTTAGGCTGGCCTTTAACGGTCATCGCGTACCAGTTGGTTTTCTTAAGTACAACTTTACTGCCCAGTTCATAGACATGATAGGTTTTACATAGCTTTTCTTTATTACTCTGAATTTTGACGCCGCACTCCTCCTCTACTTCCCTTAGTGCAGCGGCTTTCATCTTTTCATTTTTTTCAACCTTTCCTTTCGGCAAATCCCATTTTTTATTTCTGAAAATAAATAAATAATCGCCTGCAGAATTCTGTACAAGACCGCCTGCCGCTTTAATCAGCTGGCATTTGCTTTTCAGATTTTGAAAAACGGCTTTCGGGTTATCGCTCAGCAGCAGGTATTGGTTCTTTGAACCTTTGCCTAATTTTTTATAAAATGTTAAAAAATCAAAAGACTGTGTATCAATTTGTTGAATATCTTCGTTTTGTTCTGGAGCAACATCTGCAATAAACAAGGTGTTATCGTTAATATATATTCTGTATTTTTGAGCCATGTATAATAAAAGTGATATTGAATTAAAGGTAGCTGAATTTCTGTTACAAATTAAAGCAATAAAATTACAACCTGCTAATCCATTTACTTGGGCATCGGGTTGGAAATCTCCAATTTATTGCGATAATAGGATTACGCTTTCGCATCCATCAGTTAGAACATACATCAGACAAAAGCTTACACAGCTGATCCAGGAGGAGTTTGGCTCCGTTGATCTGATCGCTGGCGTGGCCACTGCAGGCATCCCTCAAGGTGTGCTGGTTGCCCAGGAACTTGGTCTGCCTTTCGCTTATGTAAGGGCAAAGGCAAAAGAACATGGTACGGGAAGTTTAATTGAAGGAGAGATTGTTGAAGGACAACGGGTAGTGGTTGTAGAAGATCTGATTTCTACTGGTAAAAGCAGTCTGCAAGCTGTTGATGCCTTGAGAAAGGCAGGCTTGTCTGTTGCCGGTCTGGTTTCCATCTTTACTTATGGCTTTGATAAAGCAGATGAAAATTTTAAAGAAGCTAAATGCAGGTATTCAAGTTTGTCTAATTATGATACTTTAATTAAATATGCTGCTGAGCATAGTTTTATTGGACAAAATGATGTGGACCTGCTGACCAAATGGCGTCGAGACCCTTCAGGATGGGGACAGGAACTTGAACAATTAACCTAATATATAATGACTGTTATTGAAAGCTCTGCGGAGATCAATTTACCTGTAGAAAAAGTGTATTCTTTTTTAGCTGATCTGAACAACCACCAGCAGTTAATGCCGGAGAATATTTACAACTGGTCTTCTACAGAAGATGAAGCTAGTTTTACCATACAAAATATGGCTAAACTTGCCATTAAAATTTCCAGCCGTGTCCCAAACCAGGAACTTATTGCTGTTCCTTCTGAAAAGGCTCCGTTTGATGTTGAATTAAAATGGACGGTAGCAGATAATGGCCATGGTGGTACTACAGCAACACATATTATTTCTGCTGATTTAAACATGATGATGAAGATGCTGGCTTCTGGGCCATTGAAAAAATTAGCGGATCACCAGACAGAAAAATTAGCTGAGATCTTAGGATAAGAACTACTCATAAAAAAATTACCAGGCCTGTTGATCTTTAGATTGTCAGGCCTTCATTTTTTTCATCACCCAGTAAAATCCCATTGCGGTGAACAACAAAACAGCTCCGGTGCCCCACCATAAAGTTTCAAAACCAAAGGCAGCAGCAATTCTGGTTCCAATAAAAGGAGAAAATACGTGAGCAGCAGATACTGAAAGAGCATTGATCCCCATATAAGCGCCCCTGGTTTTCATAGAAGATCTTTTTAGAGTAACTGTAGCCATAAATGGCATAGCCAATATTTCGGCTAAACAAAGCACAAACATTGCACTATACAATACCCAGGTACCGGAAGCCAGATTAAGAATAATAAAGGAAAGGGCACACATTAATGTACCATTGACGATGATGGCCATAGAAGACATTCTTTTTTCGGCGATATGAACCAGCAACATTTCCAGGGAGAAGACCACTACCCCACTAAAGGCCAGGATTACACCAATATCGGCTTCCGTCATCTTATAGATTTCTCTGTAATACAATGGTAAAGTACTGAGCAGCTGAAAAAAACAAATGGTAAAAATGCAGCAAAACAGACTGAACAGCATAAATGGAAGATCCCGGTAAGGAGATAAATTTTCTCCGTTCTCCGCTTCAACTACGGTCTCTTTCTGTTGTTCCTTTTTCTCGTTCCCTCTTCTTTTTCTAAAGTAAACAAAAAAGAGTACGGCCGATAAAAATGCAGCAACGGCATTACCATAGAATAGAAAAGTATAAGATACGGCTGCGAGAAAACCACCCAAAGCAGGGCCAATAGAAAAACCAAGATTCATAGCCATTCTGTTCAGCGAAAAAGAACGGATCACATTATCTGGTTTAGAATAATAGGCAATAGAAACTGAGTTTGCAGGTCGGAAGGTTTCAGATATAATACTTAGTACAAACACGCCTAAAGCCAGTTTAAGTACCGTGTTTAATTCCGGAAGTAAAAAGAACATGGGTACCGTAAAGATTAAACTGAACAACTGCACTTTAAAATGGCCTGCTTTATCGGTAAGCCACCCCCCCAGGAAAGAACCCGCTACAGCACCAACGCCAAAACAACTCAACACAGTACCGGTATCTTCGAGAGAAAAACTAAGGTGATTAATCATATATACGCCAAGAAAAGGGATAACCATTGCCCCACTCCTGTTGATGAGCATCACCAGGGCCAGCATCCATGCTGGTGTAGACAAGCCGCGATAAGCATCTAAATATAAACGTATAAACTCCTTCATAAATCCCTTTCTTTGAACCAACAACCTGTGGTGGCGTAGCCTGGCAAATTTAAGAAGATTTGAAAGCCCCTGAAGAAAAAATGCCAGACACATCAATAAAACAAGACATTAATTCAGTACAACATACTAAAAATCAGCAATTTAGTCATAACAAAAAGAATTTTACAGACAAAATTTCCGATCTGATATCAAACAACAATATGGCATTTTGTTTGTTTATCAGTTGCTATGAACTTCAACAACTTTACTATAAAGGCCCAGGAAGCAATTCAACAGGCTTCCGAAATAGCTCAAGGCAATCAGCAACAAGCTATTGAAACAGCTCACCTGCTTAAGGGTTTGCTGAATGTTGATGAAAATGTGGTTTCTTATGTGCTCAAGAAACTCAATGTAAATATTAACCAGCTCAACCAACACCTGGATGCGCAGATTGCTAAATTCCCTAAGGTAAGTGGCAGCAATGTCTATTTATCTTCTGGCTCTAATTCAGCACTGCAGAAAGCACAGTCTTATTTGAAAGAATTTAAAGACGAATTCGTATCTGTTGAACATGTATTATTGGGTCTGCTGGCAGTTAACGACGACACGTCTAAACTGCTAAAAGACCAGGGTGTAAATGAAAAAGATCTCAAAAAAGCAGTGATTGCTTTGCGTGGCGACAACCGGGTAACCGATCAAAACGCAGAAGCAACTTATAATGCACTGAATAAATACGCCAGAAATTTAAATGAATATGCCGAATCTGGCAAACTGGATCCTGTTATTGGCCGCGATGAGGAAATCAGAAGAGTGATCCAAATTCTTTCCAGAAGAACCAAAAACAACCCTATTCTGATCGGTGAACCTGGTGTGGGGAAAACAGCCATTGCAGAAGGAATTGCTTTCAGAATTATTAAAGGTGATGTTCCAGAGAATTTAAAGACAAAAACGGTCTATTCTTTAGATATGGGTGCCTTAATTGCAGGTGCCAAATATAAAGGTGAATTTGAAGAGCGTTTGAAAGCTGTAGTTAAAGAAGTGTCACAAAGCGACGGAGACATCATTTTGTTTATTGATGAGATTCATACCCTGGTAGGTGCTGGTGGTGGAGAGGGTGCCATGGATGCTGCCAATATTCTGAAACCTGCCCTGGCCAGAGGAGAATTAAGGGCTATTGGTGCCACTACATTAGACGAGTATCAAAAATACCTGGAAAAGGATAAAGCATTGGAACGTCGTTTCCAAAAGGTAATGGTAGGTGAGCCAGATACACAGGATGCCATATCCATTCTTCGTGGTTTAAAAGAACGCTACGAAACACATCATAAGGTAAGAATCAAAGATGAGGCCATTATAGCAGCCGTTGAATTGTCTCAGCGCTATATCTCCGATCGTTTCTTACCAGATAAAGCCATTGATTTAATGGATGAGGCTGCTTCTAAACTGCGTTTGGAAATGGATAGTGTTCCTGAAAATGTAGATGAACTTGACCGGAAGATTATGCAGCTGGAAATTGAAAGAGAAGCGATCAAACGGGAAAACGACGATAAAAAAGTAAAAGCTTTAGGTGAAGAAATTGCCAATCTGGCTGCTGAACGCGATGAATTAAAAGCAAAATGGCAGGGTGAAAAAGATGTGGTAGATGGAATTAATACCCAGCTG
Source organism: Pedobacter nutrimenti (assembly GCF_032678445.1). GTDB lineage: Bacteria > Bacteroidota > Bacteroidia > Sphingobacteriales > Sphingobacteriaceae > Pedobacter > Pedobacter nutrimenti_A. The sequence goes on along the minus strand of NZ_JAVTSQ010000001.1, from coordinate 178,065 downwards.
GAGCAAATTGAAAATTATAAACTGGAAGCAGAACAAGCCGAACGTGCAGGAGATTATGGAAAAGTAGCAGAGATCCGTTATGGTAAGATCAAAGAGGCTCAGGATAAAGTGGAAAAACTTAAAACTGAACTGGAAAGTCAACAGACCGAAGGCCGTATGCTGAAAGAAGAAGTGACTGCAGATGATATTGCAGGCGTAGTGGCCCGTTGGACTGGAATCCCGGTAACGAAACTGGTTTCGAGCGAAAGAGAAAAACTCTTGCATCTGGAAGATGAATTGCACAAACGTGTTGCCGGACAGGATGAGGCTATAGAAGCAATTTCTGATGCCATCAGACGTTCACGTGCAGGCTTACAGGACAAACGCAAACCTATTGGTTCCTTTATTTTCCTGGGTACAACTGGTGTGGGTAAAACAGAGCTGGCTAAAGCACTTGCAGAGTTTCTTTTCAATGACGAAAATGCATTGACGCGTATTGATATGAGTGAATACCAGGAACGTCATGCTGTATCCAGACTGATTGGTGCGCCTCCGGGCTATGTTGGATATGATGAAGGCGGGCAACTTACAGAAGCCGTACGTCGTAAACCTTATTCTGTAGTACTTCTGGATGAGATTGAAAAAGCGCACCCTGATGTATTTAATATCCTGCTGCAGGTATTGGACGATGGCCGTTTAACAGACAACAAAGGTCGTGTGGTGAACTTTAAAAATACCATCATCATCATGACCTCCAATATTGGTTCTCATTTGATCCAGGAAAACTTCAAAAATCTGGATGATGACAACCGGGACGAGCTGATCGCAAAAACGAAAAACGAACTATTTGAATTGTTAAAACAAACCATCAGGCCTGAGTTTTTGAACCGGATCGATGAGTTGATTATGTTTACACCGCTAAACCGCAGCGAGATCAGAAATATTGTGGAACTTCAGTTCAAACATGTGCAGCAAACGCTTGCTGAAATGGGCATCGAAATAGAAGCCTCAGTGGAAGCACTGGATTGGCTGGCAGAGTTGGGCTATGATCCGCAATTTGGTGCAAGACCGTTAAAGCGGGTGATTCAGAAAAGGATTTTAAATGAATTATCTAAAGAGATTCTGGCTGGAAAAATAGATAAGGACAGCAAGATCAAACTGGATATGTTCGATAATAAATTTGTCTTCCTCAATACCAACGAAAAAGAAAGCGTTTAAAATTAATCGTATTAAAAAAAGCAGGCTGTTCCAGCCTGCTTTTTTTATGCCCTAACCTAGGTTTTAAATACACTTTCCGGAGGATGGTGCAATTGACATTGCTGATATTTACAAGCCATATAAAACTCATTATACGCCCTTTCCATCTCGGTCATATCCCTTTCCCCATCATATACTTTAAGATATACCCGCATCACCGGCTTAAAACTATCCAGGTAATCTACCAGCATGACCCCCATAATTACCTGTATAGGCTGTTTTGTCTTTTTAAGAATTTGTGAAAGCCCTTTCTCAAAATGAACTTTAGGCAGATGTTGCGAATACACTTCTCCCTGCGGAAATATACAAAGCATATTGGCCGGATCATTCAACAATTCAGCAGCATAGTTAAGTGATTCTATAACATCTCTTGATTTTTTATTAACAGAAAAGCAACCTATATACCTTAATAAAGGAAATGCCCTGAGTTGTGCCTCAACAGACATGGTTTTAAACCGCTTTCTGAAGATCGTTCTGTTCAGACGGTGCAATACAAAACCGTCATTAAAACTGAAATGGTTAAGCAGTACCAGGGCCGCTTTATCGGCCTGCATCTGTACTTCTCCCACTATCATCAATTTAGAAAAGTGCCTTAGCATATACTTTTCCACCATTACCCCAAGGTAATGGACCATCTTCAGCGGCTTATCTTTGATCATAATTCAGGCTCATTCTATTTTCCAGTTCCTCTTCCATCACCTTGCAAAGCGCTGTATTAACGAGTTCATGACCTTCATCGAATATATGTAAATAAGTATGAGGCACAAGATTTCTAAATCGCTCTCCTATAGAAGGCGGGAAAAGTTTATCGTGCTGACCAAAATACATCCTGATCTCTATAGCATGATCGTTCATCAGTCTAGCCAGTCTTTCCCGGTCAAAGGAAAGCTTTTTGAGGTAAGTAATCGTATTGTAACAGGCCAGGCGGCTTTCATGTGTTTCAAACTCCCTCGACAGGATCCGTTCCAGACTATCATCTATATAACGTGTTTTACGCAGAGCCCTAAGCAGAAAATTTACTGTTTTGGGGCTGGAAACCAATTTCCAGAAACTCCGGTTGATCAGCCGGTTCTCAGCAGCACTGACCAGTAATTTATTGGGTTCTATGCCATCGGGAGCAATAAAATAGACCCCACTGATCATCTGCGGCAATTCCTGTAACAATGCCAGCGCAAAACGGGCACCGATACTATAAGACAATAATGTCAATGGCTGCTGTTCCAGTTCTTTTTCTTTGATAAAAGTAATGATCAGCTCTGCAAACCCGGCAGAGGTTATACCCTCCCTAATTTGCGGCAGTGATTCATTATGAAGGACAGTATCGCCATGAAAAAACAGATCAAAACTGTAAATCTTGTAATGTTTACCCAAATAAGGCTCCATTAAACCGAACTGCGTTCCCTTCATCCCAAATCCATGGAAGGCCAGCATCACTTTGCTCCCCGTCCCGTATTCCTGATAATGCAGTTTCGCGATCGATGTCTTTATAAATGGCATAATGCAAATTTAGTGTTTTTCTCCAGGCCCTCACCCCAATATTTATACCACGATGTACTGGCATTGTTGTTCTGTGATAAAAAACCATAGATATTCCTTAAAAAGTTAAACAATTTATTCCCGTAAAAAACATTTTGTTTAACCAATAAATAAAAATCGTTAGATAATAATAACTATATTGGATTTTCCCGCTGAGAAAGCTTCAAAAACACATCAAAAAAGCTTTAGCCTTTAAAAATTTTCGAAAAATGAACATTTAAGCAGATTATTTGTTCTATACCTGAATCGAACCGGTTAAACCTGGCGATGGTTCTTGTTCATAAAAAAATATACCGATGAAAATAGCCTATATATCTACTTACCCACCGCGCGAATGCGGTATTGCTACTTTTAATAACAACTTGCTTCATGCTATTGGACTTGACAAAATAGTTTCAGACGACAGCTTTGTTGTTGCGATGAATGACTCTGATAATTTAAATGAATACGAATACCCTAAGGAAGTCAAATATATCATCAGACAAGACAACCAAAAAGATTACATCAGGGGTGCTGATTATATCAATACGAGTTTATCAGATGTCTGTATATTAGAACACGAATTCGGAATTTACGGCGGCGAAAATGGAGTTTATATCCTTCCGCTTATTGCAAGGCTGCAAAAACCATTGATTACCATTCTTCATACGGTGTTAAAGGATCCGAACTTTATGCAGCTCACCATTATCCGTGAAATTGCAAAATATTCTTCAAAGATCGTGGTCATGAGCAACAGGGCAGTTGGCTTTTTAACTAGTGTATATGATATTCCGCTAGAGAAAATTCAACTGATTGAGCACGGCGTTCCTAATCTTGAAGCCAAAGAAAACAACCCTGTAAAGCAATCCAATGCATTCAGGAACAAAAAAGTACTTTTCACATTTGGCCTGATCAGCCGCAATAAGGGCCTTGAAACTGTTGTAAATGCCTTGCCGGAAATTGTAAAGAAACATCCTGACGTGATGTATGTTGTACTGGGAACTACACATCCGGGCGTTATCCGGAATTCGGGAGAGGAATACAGAGACAGCTTAAAAAAACTAGCTCGAAAGTTAAACGTGGAAAATCACCTCATTTTCATTAACAAATTCGTGTCTGAAGAAGAATTGTTCGACTTCCTTACCGCAGCAGACATGTACATTACCCCCTATCTCAATGAGGCTCAGATTACCAGCGGAACTTTATCCTATGCAGTAGGTGCTGGGGCTGCAGTAATCTCCACTCCGTACTGGCATGCACAGGAATTGCTGGCAGACAACAGGGGCAAGTTATTTGATTTTAAAGATCATGATGCACTGGCATCTATTGTAAATGAACTTTTTGACGATCAGGAGCGTCTAGCTAAGATGAAAAAGAATGCTTACGATTATGGCATGCAGTTGCGCTGGCCAAATACAGGCAAGGTATTTATCAAAACCCTGCAAAAATCAATTGCCGAAGCTGAACTCGCTGTAGATGAAAACAAGCCGATCATCGATCCGGATATGATGCCGGCCTTCAGTTTTGCCCATATACAACGTCTGACAGACGACACAGGTATTGTTCAGCATGCAAAATATGGGATTCCAAACTTAAAGGAAGGCTATTGTCTTGATGATAATGCAAGAGCACTGATCGCATCTATACTGGCCTATCAGCAAAACAAGAGTAAAGTTGCGTTACAACTCCTACCCGTTTACCTGAGTTATATTCAATACATGCAGTGTGATGATGGAAACTTCAGAAATTTCCTGAGTTTCAGAAGGGAATACCTGGACGAAGTTGGCTCCGAAGATTCTTTTGGCAGAACCATATGGGCATTGGGTTACCTGATCAATAATGCGCCAAATAACTCGTACAAAGAATTTGCAAGGGAGCTGTTTGTAAAGTCAATTCCCCATTTCAGCAAGCTGGAACATTTAAGAGGGATTGCCAACACCATGATCGGCCTAAGCAGCTTTCTAAAAGCCAACCCTTACGATGAAGGGATGATTGAGGAAATGACCAAGCTGGCAATGCCTTTAAAGAAAGCCTACAAAAGCCAGAAAGGCCCTGATTGGTATTGGTTCGAGGATAAGTTAACCTATGATAATGCACTACTCCCCTTAGCCCTGCTTTGTCATTACGAAACAACCCACGACCAGGAGTCTATGGACATCGCACTGGAAAGTATGGACTTCCTGACGCAGAAAACCTTAGACAAAGGCTATCTTAATCCCGTGGGCAATGATGGCTGGCTGTACCGCAACAAAGAAATGGCAATTTATGATCAGCAAGCCATCGAAACCATGGCTATGGTACTCATGTATTTCAAAGCATACCAGATTACACGTGACCTGCAATACATCAAACACATGTATTTAAGCTACCAGTGGTTCCTTGGAGAGAACAGTTTAAGACTACCTTTGTACGATCATGAAACCAAAGGTTGTGGCGACGGTTTGCAGCCACACGGTGTAAATCGTAATCAAGGCGCAGAAAGTACACTTGCTTATTGGATCTCACATCTGATGGTCCTTAAAGCACTTGAATTTGAATACGAATTTATTCAAAGCACAGAATTACTGGACACGCAGAATTTGTCTGCTTCTTAATTCCCTAAAATCACAAAATGAAAGTAGCCGTATTATCGCCGGTGGCGTGGAGAACACCTCCACGTCATTATGGCCCATGGGAACAGATCGCATCAAATCTTACTGAAGGCCTGCTTAAAAAAGGAATCGAAGTGACACTTTTTGCTACAGGAGATTCTCAAACTGCGGGAAAATTGGATGCTGTAATTGCTAAGGGGTACGAAGAAGACCGTTCTCTCGATGCAAAAGTGGTGGAATGTCTTCACATCAGCAACCTGATGGAAAAGGCAGGCTCTTTTGACCTGATCCACAATCATTTTGATTTCCTGCCCCTCAGCTACTCGGGTCTCATTCAAACTCCTGTGGTTACCACAATCCATGGCTTTTCCTCAGAGAAAATTATTCCTGTGTACAAAAAGTACAATAAAACCGGCCATTACGTATCCATCAGCAATTCCGACAGGCATCAGGACCTTCATTATGCAGCTACGGTCTATAATGGATTAAACAAAGAGGAATTCAGTTTTAATGAACATCCCGATGACTATTTACTCTTCTTTGGCAGAATTCATCCACACAAAGGAACCGCAGAAGCCATTCGTATCGCTTTGCAAAGCAAGAAGAAACTACTAATTGCAGGCATAGTTCAGGATGAGGGTTATTTTAAGAATGAAATTGAACCTTACTTAAATGATCAGATCATTTTTCTTGGCTCCAAAGGCCCGAAAGAACGGAATGAATTACTTGGAAAAGCAGCAGCCTTATTACATCCCATCAGCTTTGACGAACCTTTTGGGTTGAGTGTTGCAGAAGCAATGCTTTGTGGAACTCCGGTTGTTGCATTTAACCGCGGTTCTATGCCAGAATTGATACATGATCAAGTGACCGGGTTCCTTGTAGCCAATGAACAACAGGCCATCCAGGCTGTAGATCAACTTCATCATTTGGAAAGAAGAGCTTGCAGGGACTGGTCAGTGTCGAAATTCTCGACCGAAAAAATGGTAGAGGACTATCTTAAACTCTACCAGAAGATCTTAAAGGTTTGATTTTGATTCCCTAAGTTTGTCCAGCAATAATTCCAGGTTTACAGTCGCAAACGAAGAACAATAGTCTGAAAGGCCATAAGGAATGATCAATTCTCCATTGTGAATAATAGATCCGCAGGAATACAATACATTGGGCACATAACCTTCTCTTTCGTCATTATTGGGAATAACCAGTGGCTCACTAAGCCTGCCTATTTCAATAGAAGGATCATCAAGATCCAATAAACTTGCGCCCAGACAATATCTTCGCATTGGCCCTACCCCATGCGTTATGATCAGCCAGCCGGCTTCTGTCTCTATCGGCGAGCCGCAGTTGCCAATCTGGACATACTCCCACGGGAATTCCGGATGCTGCAATTTTACAGGATGGTCCCAGACGTTAATCTTGTCAGAGTACATCAGATAATTGTTCCAGCCATCTATCCTGGACATCATAGCATATTTTCCATTGATCTTGCGGGGAAAAAGAGCAAGGTTTTTATTTTGAGCGCCCATACCATGAAGCGGACTCACTTTAAAATCATAAAAATCAGTAGTTTGTAAAAGCTTAGGCATAATCATAGCCCCATCAAATGCAGTATAAGTGGCATAATAAATAATAGTGCCATCTTCCTTAATAAAACGAACAAACCTGGCATCCTCTATTCCCTTACGCTCAAACTCCGAAATTGGAAAAATGACACGGTCTGAAATATCGGTATCTCTGGAAAAACTCATCTCATGATAAGTATCCGAGAGCCAGAGGATCTTATCGTATTCCAGTTTCTTCAGGTCATCAGTTTGCAGGTTCTTGGAATCGATACTTACCTTTCTAAGTTGTGCATAGTCAAATTTATCCTCGAGTTTATTCCCCACTTCGTCCAGCACTTCAATATCGATCATAGAATCTGCTGCTTTTTTCAGAAACAGTTTCTTATTGTACACCGCATTCCTGATCACCTCGGCCTCATCAATATAATTCCCAGAAGGGATTACAGTGATGCTATTGTCGCGGTCAATCAGTGCCCTTCTAAACACCACAGAAGAAATATGGCCCTCACCTACTGCCCTAAAACTTATGATGACTCTTTTTTCTCCTTCAACAAGATCTGTCTGATCCGGATCTTCTACTATAGATGGATTAAAAAATGCTGCCGATTCTATAGAATACTCATGAGTAAAATAGGATCCGATCAGCAGACGCTCGTACTTATCCAGGCTTTCATAATCCACACCAATGGCTTCTATACAATATTTAACCTTCTTGCAGTGCCGTGCCAGGATCTTTGTAATATTCCGGTGCCTTTTGGAATATTCCTGTAACAATGGAGATATTAAGCCAAAGACCTCCTCTTTGGACAGCTTTAAAACGAGTTTTATAACCTCTTTTGCCCGATCATCTCCATTAAAAAAGAATCTTGCAATTACCCTTTTGGGGTCAGGATATACTTTTACTGGCTTGCGGTCTATAGATAATCTCATGATGTTATAACAGATAAAGGGGGTGCAATAGTTTTATGAAATATAAGTTTTTTCAGGAAATATTTCTTTACAGCCTTACTCCCCTCCGGTAACAAGACGCAATGTATGACAAAGTGTACAACATATCGGCTGACAATCTTACAAAGAAAGTCAAATTGACTGAATTTTTTAATGTTATTTTAATTTAAAGAAATTGTTAATTGTCATTACAAAATAATAAAGGATCAAATTCATTTTTTTATTCCACTATCAATTAGCACTTTACAAAAAAGTGCTTCAGTGATACAGATTCAAAACATTCCTTTGGCACAGGCATTGACTATATGACAACAATGGTCAGAATATAAACATTAAAAACTGGCCTGAAATATAAATTAAAATCATAAGAAAATGAAAAAATTACTATTATCAATCGCTGCTGTTGCTGCTTTAGCTTTCACTACTCAAGCTCAAACTGAAAAAGGAAATACAATGCTTGGTGGTAACTTAAGCTTCCTTTCAACTAAAGCTAACGGTGCTCCAAAATCTGACGTAAGTTTCAGTATTGTACCTAGCGTTGGTTATTTTGTAAGCAACAATTTTGCTATCGGTACTGGAGTTGGTTATACTTACGACAAAGTTGCAAATACCGCAGTTACAACTGGATCTTTAACTCAGGCTTTTGAAGTTGCTCCTTTTGGTCGTTACTATGTAGCTTTATCTGATCAATTTAAATTCTTCGGACAAGTTGCAGTTCCTATGCAGTTTGGTAACTACAAAAACATCGACGTTCAAGGTAACACCAGCGATAAATTGGGTACAACTACAAACATTGGTGTAACTGTTGCTCCAGGTTTCGCATTCTTCCCTACTAAACATATCGGTATCGAAGTTTCAGTTAACGGTTTAGAATATCAGCATGCACAAACTAAAGTTGAAGCAACTGGTGCTAAAGCATCTTCTAACTCATTCGGTTTAGATGCAAACACTTTTGCTCCTAAATTAGGTGTAATGTTCCACTTCTAAGAACTTCTACTTAATCAATAAAAAAGCCCGGATCGTACGATCTGGGCTTTTTTATGGCCTGAAATTATCCGGAACTATTGAACTTTCAATATTAAACTCTATACTTGCCGCACACAAATGAAATAAAATTATGAAAAAATTGTTAACGCTCGCTGCATTCTGTGCATGTGCATGGACTGCAAACGCTCAAACTGAAAAAGGAAAAATCCTTCTTGGAGGAAGTATTAATTATCTCAATAACAAATCGGTCGCTCAAAATCAAATTCAGGAGACACAGGGTGTACAAAACAGTAGTACGAAAAACAACTCTTTCTCCGTTAGCCCTAATGCAGGTCTTTTTATAAAAGACAACCTTGCAATTGGCCTGGGAATTGGCTACACCCGTGTAAAAACGAGTACAACAGGAAACTACTATATTTCAAATAATCAAAGTATAAATTTTAATCAGGAAACTAACTTGAATGAGTTTTTTATAAGTCCATATGTTCGCTATTACATTGCTCTAGTGGATAAATTCAAATTCTTCGGTCAACTTCTGGTTCCAATAAATTCGGGTAAAGTAAAAACAACTAGTAACGCAAATGAAAATTTTATCCTGGAATATAACACATCCTCATTAGGTTTGAGCGTTCAGCCAGGGTTTGCATTTTTTCCTTCAAAAAGAATAAGTATTGAACTCTCCTCGAATGGCCTAGACTATTCTCATAACAAGTTTAAGAACAAAGTAACTAATGAAAAAAGCTCTTCAAATTCGTTTAGCTTTAGTGCAAACTCACTATCACCAAAATTAGGTGTAATGTTTCACTTATAAGAATTTCCACTTCATCAGATAAAAAGCCCTTCAAATTTGGAGGGCTTTTTATTTGTATAGAAATTGGTATTTTTAAACAGAATTTTCCCTTCTTTGAGAAGGACATATAACTAACCTTATTCTAAAAAACGATATTCCAATGAAAAAAACCTTTTTACTGGCCTGCAGCCTCAGCTTTATTCTTGCTGCAAATGCACAGGAAACACCCCTTAAAATCATTAAGGACAATAAAGCAACTTCTGTAAAGAACCAGGGGCAATCAGGTACCTGCTGGAATTACTCTACGACATCTCTCATTGAATCTGAAGAAATGCGTAAAGGTTTAGGCGAATTTGACCTGAGTGAAATGTTTACGGCCCGAAACATTTATATAGAAAAAGCTAAAAACTACATCCTGCGCCAAGGCAAAGCCCAATTTGGCGAAGGCGGTCTTGGCCATGACCTGATCAGGGCTGTTGCTTTATATGGAGCCATGCCGCAGGAAGCCTTTCAAGGTGTAAGTGGAACAATTCCAGACCATTCCGGACTGGAAACAGCACTAAAAACGTATCTGGATAGCACGCTTAAAAGCAGACCTTTAAATCCAGACTGGCTAAAAGGCTATGAGCAGATTCTAAACCAGAAAATAGGCTTACCTCCTACAAATTTCGACTACAAAGGAAAAACTTACACAGCAAAATCTTTCGCTGCAGATGTTCTGAAATTTAACCCAAAAGATTATGTCAGCATCACTTCTTTTACCCATCATCCATTCTACGAATCTTTTATTTTAGAGGCACCAGATAATTTTGCCAATGGGTCTTTCTATAATATTCCTTTGGATGAAATGCTGAGCCTCACCAAGTCCGCCTTAAAAAATGGTTACACCATTATGTGGGATGCGGATGTGAGCAACAGCGATTTTCAGCAGAAAAAAGGTTATGCATTATTGTTTGAAAACAAAGAAGACGGAAAACAGCCCGGCCTGAACCCAAATATCAAAGAACGTAGTTATTCGCAGGAATTGCGTCAGCAATTGTACGAAAACCTGACTACCGAAGATGATCACCTAATGCACCTGATTGGTCTGGACCAGACCGCAGAGGGCAAGACCCTATTTAAAGTGAAAAATTCCTGGGGAGAAGTAGGTCCTTTTAAAGGATATATTGAAGTTTCAGAGCCTTATTTCGCCATCAACACGGTGAGTTTAGTTGTTCCGAAAGCAGCATTGTCTAAAGAACTGCTAAAAAAACTCAATTTGTAAATAACCCTAAAATTAAAGCGTTAATAAAAGCGAAAGGCCGCATCACTGAAAAAAGTGATGCGGCCTTTCGCTTTTACTATAGCAGGTATAATTTATCTACCTACCGTTCTTCCCATTCATTTCAACCTCTCTGTCCATCTCCAATATATCAACCTGATCAGAAGAAGTAAAGTCACCAATCAGATATTTATTAAAATGATCGGCTAATTTCCAGAAAGCATATTCCGTCAGATCACCAAAAGCATGCCGCTGACCAGGCATAACCACAAATTCAAAACGCTTACCCGCCCGCATCAAAGCATTGGCCAGACGGATAGTGTTTGCCGGATGCACATTATTATCTACGTCACCTGTCATGATCATTAAATGGCCCTTCAGGTTTTTAGCAATCTCCGGATTCTTATCTATGCTGTATTTAAAAGTTGTATCTCCTTTAGCAGAAATAATTTCCTTAACACCATGATGCTTCTCGCTCCACCATCTGTTATAAATACTATTGTCATGATTTCCGGCATTAGATACAGCCACCTTAAAGAAATCCGGATAAACCAGCATTGCAGCCGTAGACATGAAGCCTCCTCCAGAATGCCCGGTGATCCCTACCCGGCTTGCATCTATAAAAGAATAACGATCGGCAAGCTGTTCAACAGCTGCTTTTTTATCCGCAAGCCCATAATCACGAAGGTTTCCATAACCAAAAGTATGGTACCATTTGGAGCGTGCCGGATTACCTCCGCGGTTTCCTACCGTAATCACTATATAGCCAAACTGTGCCAAACGGTCAGTCCGGTCCATGCTTTTGCTAAATGACTTATTCACAGCCTCTGTCTGAGGGCCTGGATATACATACTCAATGATGGGATATTTCTTCGACGGATCAAAGTTAAAAGGCTTATACATCACCCCATAGATATCCGTAATACCGTCATCTGCTTTTACTTTAAAAGGTTCAGGAAACTTATAACCTGTAGCCATCAACAAAGACAAATCTGTTGTTTCTAAGTCCATCACTTTATTGCCAGAATTGTCCATCAACACAGATTTAGGCACTGTATTTACCTTGGAAAAATTATTAACGAAGTATTTCCCCTCATCGTTCATACTAACGGCATGATCAAAATCTCCGTTATTCAGCAATTTCAGTCCCGAACCATCAAAGTTAACCCGGTATAAATGCAGGTAATACGGGTCTTCTTTGCCCTCACGTCCATTTGCCGTAAAATACAACACCCTTTTCTTCTGGTCAATATTTACAATGGCCTCACAATGAAAAGCACCTTTTGTGATCTGGTTTTTCAATTTTCCCTGACCGTCAAAAAGGTAGAAATGTCCCCATCCATCTCTTTCAGACCAATGGATGATCTCCTGACCATCATTAACAAGACCTGGCCGGTTTACCTCCACATAGGTATTGAAACGCTCGTCTATTAAAGGAGAAACTTTGCCACTATTGATGTCAATCATACAAATATCAACTCTTTTCAGGTCCCGGCTGGTACGGGAGAAATAAATTTTGCTATTGTTCCCCAGCCAAAGCGAAGGCCTGAACTCATTATCTCTGTCTTTATTTAGCGAGGGCGCCTGCCAAAGCGAAACCGACTGATCTTTAAAGGCAGCAATATTCAATTTTTTAGAGGTTTTAGCCGGAAAATCAAACAAAAGAATCTCATCTATCGGCGCTTCCTTCTCCCCTGGCATCTGGTATTTATAGGTTTCCAGAGTAGGCCGCCCTGCACTTACATTATTGATCACCCACAGGTCCTTTACCTTTCTCGAATCTTCCCTGTTCAATACAAAATATCTTGAGTCTGGCGACCACAATACATAAGCACTCCGTCTTTTTTTATTATTCTTCTCATTTTCTTCATTATTCTCCCCATCTCCGTCACTGCCATAAGCGTAAAATTTAACACCATCCTTCGTCAGCTGATGTTCTACGATGGTACTGTCCTCCTCGTTTTTAACGGCCTTCAGGTAATTGGCTTTGTCCATCCAGTACAAATTGTAATTCCGGCTAAAGACAATTGCAGAAGAATCGGGAGCCACAGAGCCCCAGCTTGGTTTAGCCTTTGGTTTGGAATAATTGGGAACCTCCGTCAGTTTAGCCGAAGCAATATCATAATTGAAAGAAAAGATTTTCTTTTGCATAGAATCTGCATCCTTTTTATCCTTTCTGTCTTTCTTCAGTTCATCAATTGTACTTTTCAATTCAAATGTGATGCTTTTCTCATCTTTGGAAAATTTAATCTCTTCAATCGGCAAATGCTGCGCATCAAAAGGATCCCTCATGATGTTGGTGATTTCTGCAGCCAGGTTGGCCAGATTAAATATCGGCTTCTTACTTCTGCTTGCTGGATCTACCAGGTACCATTGTTTACCGCTTGGAGTCTCATAAACATACCAGAAACGATTGCTTAGTTTTAACCAATGCGGATCAACCGCAGTAGAGTAAACGATTTTTTTCAATTTATTAGGTGAAAATCTGGAGGCGAGTTGATAATTTGCCTTTGGTGGATCAGTTGTTTTCTCCGTTAAAGTGAATGTTTTGGTTTGTGCTGAAACGTATTGCAAAGCGCTTAATGCAAGCAAAGCCGAAAAGTAGAGTTTCTTCATTTAGAATAATTTATAAAAAGCCTAAATTATTGAATTATTGAGAGCCTTCGGCGGCGAAATTGTAATAAATAAGATATCTTTATAGTTTTGTAGCAAATCTATATATATGAAGCAGTATTTCTTACCTTTTGCAGCCGCTGCAGTTATTTTAACAGCGGGATGCCAGTCAAAATCACAAACAAATTCAAACACTCAAAACACCAAAGACAGTACTGAACAAACACAAACGACTGCCTCTGCCCCTGTTGAAGGACAGAAAATCGATGTATCCAAGATAAAGCCTGCAGATGCCAAAACCATTTTAGCACGCAAGCAGGTTCCTGTTTTATGTTATCACCAGATCCGGAACTGGAAACCCACAGATGGAAAAGTTGGTAAAGATTATATTGTTGAAATACAAAACTTCAAAGACCAGGTCAAACTACTGGCCGACAGCGGATATCATTCTATCCTGCCAGACCAGCTGTATGCCTACCTCAATACAGGCGCAGCACTTCCAAGCAAACCCATCATGTTCACCTTTGATGATACCGACATGGACCAGTTCACCATTGCAGCACCAACTTTGAAGAAGTATGGCTTTAAAGCCGTTTATTTTATCATGACTGTTTCTATCGGCAGAAAAGGAAAATTTGTAGATTATATGACCAAAGAACAGATCAAACAACTTTCCGACGAGGGCAATATCATTGGAAGCCATACCTACGACCATAAAAACTTCAAAAAATATCAAGGTAAAGACTGGGAAGAACAACTGGATAAACCAACTAAAAAACTGGAAGATATCACCGGAAAAAAAATGACAGAATTTGCTTATCCTTTCGGTTTATGGAATGCCGCAGGTTTTCCTGAGCTGAAAAAAAGAGGCTTCAGAATGGCATTCTCCCTGGCCGACAAACGCGATCAGAACGACCCTTTGTACACAGTCAGAAGAATTATTGCCAGCGGTTACTGGAGTCCAAAGACCCTGCACAACAGCATAAAGAACAGTTTCTAAGACCTGATTCATTTAAATTATTCATAAAAAAAGCGGAATGAATTCCGCTTTTTTTATGAATAATCAATTGACTAAAGAATAGCCTCAATCTGGTATTCCTTTTGGTTAAAGCTAAATAGCTCATTGACTTTTTTCCCGGTCATCAGTTTCCCTACCGGTGATGCCGCAGATATAGCGAAATAAGTTTCCCCTTCCAGATTCAATTGTCCGGCACTGATGCTAATGTAAAAAACACCATTGGATGTATACACCAGGCTGCCATTTCTAATGGTTTCACTAACTGGCACGTCCTTTATAGAATGTAGGAGTTGCAAATTCTGCTTTGCATCCATCAATAAACTCTTATTTCTGGTGATGTCCTGCTGCATCATTTCCCTGGTGGTCTCAAACTTATCCCCCGCACTGCTTTTTGTATCATCATTGCTGGCCTCCTGAGCCTGAAGCAAGGCCGTTTCTGCCGTATGAATCCTTTGCTCAATAAAATCAGCACAAAGCTGATACAGTTTATCTTTGATCTGATCCATATTTTACTCTTCTACCCACCTTACCTTATTTTCTATAGGTGTTCTTTTTGCAGGTCTGGCCTCTTCATTATGGTATCCCATGTAAAAAAGACCAAAGCACTTTTCATTTTCGCCAAGTTGCAGAAAATCACCTAAGTTTGAGATCATTTCCGGAGAACTCCAATAAGCCCCCACATTCAGCGCCTCTGCTGTCAATGCCATATTCTGCACCGCACAAGCCAGGGCAGCAATCTCCTCCCAGGCCGGAAGTTTGTCGGGATTCAACTGGGCATTGATCACAATAACACAACTCGACTGTTCCACTTTTTCCGTAATGCTATCGTATTTTTTCTGCAGAAAGGAAGCTGCAGGCGTATTTTCTTTGTATAGACGGGCCAGTTGCTCTCCTAATTTCCATTTTCCTTCATTTCTAAATACAACGAATCTCCAGGGCTCCGTTAATTTATGGGTCGGTGCGTAATTGGCGCTCTCTAAAATTTGGCGGATCACTTCTACTGGTATCTCCTGATTAGTGTAACTGATTGGAAAAATACTTCTCCTCCTTTTGATGATCGTATTTAATATATCTATTTCTCTTTCCATGAATTCTTATTATACGTGTAATACCCGGCAAAAATAGTACTTATCCGGGCTTAATTGTTTGCGCCTCGTCATTGTTTCAGATCCTCATCTTTCCGAGCTGTTTTTTTACCTGTTTGGCCCGGCCAAAAAAAGCAATGCTCTCCTTATCTTCCAGATGATAAATAGTTTGCAGCAGTTCATCTTTAATCCAGGGGTATCTCGGAGCCAGATTCGCCAGCGCCTGCATGCAGTGCACCTTTGTGGCCACCAATACCTCTTCATCGATCAGCCAGGCGAACAACGTATCCACCAGCGGTTCCAGATCCGTTTCTTCCAATTGTTTTTCAGAAAGGCCAATAACCTTCTTGCCAGTAAAAAACGCCGCAATCTTACCGTAATGGCGCATACAGGATGGATTGTCTTGTCTTGCAAAGCCACTAAGAAAATGATCCAGATACGGCCCTATACAAGGATAGTTCACAAAACTATATTCCAGGATCCAGGCGAATCGAAAAGCGACTTCCTTCTTTGAAAAGAAAGTAAGGTCTATCAGATCATCAATAGTAAAATGGCCATCAGCGTCTTTAACCAGAAATCTGTCGTTTGCAATATCGGTAAGAATATTCACCATCCGGCTCTCCATGGATACACTCAATCTTTCTATCAGTTCATTTTTGGTCACAGCAATAAAATTTTAAGAGATCAAAACTACCGAATCAGAATCATTTTATAAATTTATAACTACCTTTGCGGCTTATTTTTCAGTATTATGATTTCAGTTTCTAATTTATCGCTGCGTTACGGAAAACGTACCTTATTTGAAGATGTTAACTTAAAATTCACCCATGGCAATTGCTATGGTGTTATCGGAGCTAACGGAGCGGGTAAATCCACCTTTTTAAAAATCCTTTCAGGCGAAGTTAACCAAACCACCGGAAGTGTTGCTTTTACACCCGGAGAAAGAATGGCTGTTTTAAAACAGAACCATTATGAGTTTGATGAATTCACTGTAATTGAAACGGTGATGATGGGGCACAAGGAATTGTACGACATCATGAAAGAAAAAGATGCCATTTACCTGAAAGAAGATTTCACGGATAAAGATGGTGAGCGTGCAGGTGAACTGGAAAACAGATTTGCTGAAATGGACGGATGGAACATGGAAAGCAATGCTGCCACCATGCTGAGCAATCTTGGAATTAAAGAAGATTTACATTATAAACAACTCAAGGAAATTGATGGTAACCAAAAAGTACGTGTTTTATTGGCACAGGCTTTATTTGGTAATCCGGACATCCTGTTACTGGATGAGCCGACCAACGATTTGGACATTGATACGATTGCCTGGTTAGAGAACTTCCTTGCTGATTATCAAAATATTGTTTTAGTCGTATCCCACGACAGGCACTTTTTAGATGCTGTATGTACACATATAGTGGATATTGATTTCAGCAAAATGAGTATTTACTCTGGTAACTACACCTTCTGGTACGAGTCAAGCCAGCTGGCATTAAAACAACGCAGTGACCAAAACAAGAAACTGGAGGAGAAAGTTAAAGAACTCCAGGAGTTTATCCAGCGTTTCAGTGCCAATGCTTCTAAATCCAAACAGGCAACCTCCCGTAAAAAAGCACTCGACAAGATTGACATTTCGGAGATTAAAGCTTCCAGTAGAAAATACCCGGCCATTTTATTCAATAACCTGGGCAGAGAAGCAGGAGACCAGATTCTGCAGGTAGAAAATTTATCGCACAGTACCAATGGAGAAGTGATGTTTAAGAACATCAATTTTATGGTGAATAAAGGAGATAAAATTGCCATTTTATCACAAAACAGTTTGGCAACTACAGCTTTCTACAACGTATTAACTGGTCGGGAAAAAAACTATACTGGTGAATTCAAATTTGGTGTAACGATCAATACAGCTGACATTCCTAACGATAACTCGGTTTATTTTGAAGGTAAAGATGAGAACCTGGTAGACTGGTTACGCGAATACTCCGGTACCGATCAGGATGAGCAATTTGTACGGAGCTTCCTGGGCCGTATGTTATTTTCTGGTGAAGAGGTATTGAAAAATGTGAAAGTACTTTCCGGTGGTGAGAAAATGCGTTGTATGTTCTCTCAAATGATGCTTAGACATGCGAACTTACTCATGTTTGATGAACCAACCAATCACCTTGACTTAGAATCCATTACCGCATTAAACAACGGTTTAAAAGATTTTAAAGGCACGGCGCTCTTTACTTCACGAGATCATGCGCTTACAGAATCCGTAGCCACAAGGATTATTGAGATTACGCCGAATGGCACCATTGATAAAATGATGACTTATGACGAATACATTACGAGCGCGGATGTAGCAGCATTAAGAGCAGAAATGTATAAATAGCATATACAATTTTTACTATAATGGGGATGAGTGAAAAGGTCCAAAAAGACCCTTTCACTCATCCCCGTTTTCTTACAGCACTTTTTCAAAAGGATTAGGGAAACTCAACCCATTTTCAAATTCCAGGATTTCCGGTTCCGTCAACAAACAATGATCCAGATCTTCTTTCAGTTGTTCTTTATCCAGGTCCTGGCCAATAAACACCAGTTCGTTCAGGCGATCACCAAATCTTTTATCCCAGCGGGCTTCAATATCCTGCTTATTATCAACAAAATCTACATAATTGATCCGTTCACTAAATGGAATGGCCGCCCACCAGCTACCCGCATTCTCCATTCTCAACGAGCCGCCGGCCTGCGAAAAATTCAGTGCATAATCAGGCATTGCCGCCAGCCAGAATAAACCTTTAGTCCGGATAATGTTGGACGGAAAGTCCCTGTTCAAATAATTCCAGAGACGTTCCGGATGAAAAGGCCTTGCAGACCGGAACACCATACTGCTGATCCCATATTCTTCTGTTTCCGGCTCATGTACAGATTGAAGCTCTTTGATCCAGCCTGCCCCCATAGACGCCGCATTAAAATCGAACAAGCCTGTATTTAAAATTTCTTTAAGCTCTACTTTACTAAAAGAAGCCTCAATTTGAATAGCCCCCGGATTCAATTTCCCAACCACCGCACGGATCAGTTTCAGATCAGCCTCCTCTATAAGATCTGTCTTATTGAGGATGATCACATTGGCAAATTCGATCTGATCTGTCAGCAGATTAACTATTGTGCGCTGATCTGAAGCTTCTTCTACCCAATCCCTGTCCTTCAACAACTCACTGGTACCAAAATCATTTTTAAAATTGAAACAGTCAACCACGGTAACCATGGTGTCCAGCTGACTAAACTGGCTGAGGTCTATCCCCATTTGCTCATCCACATAACTGAAGGTCTGGGCTACAGGGATAGGCTCTGAAATGCCTGTACTTTCTATAATGAGGTAATCAAACCGATCTTCCCTGGCCAGCTTCTCTACTTCTGCAATCAGGTCTTCCCGAAGCGTACAGCAAATACAGCCATTGCTCATCTCTACTAATTTTTCTTCCGTTCGGGACAGGGTATGTCCGTTTTCCACCGTACGTGCATCAATGTTAATCTCACTCATATCATTTACAATAAGCGCCACCCTCAGATCTTCTTTATTGTGAAGAATATGATTTAACAAAGTTGTTTTACCGCTCCCCAGGAATCCACTGAGCACAGTAACAGGCAATCGTTTCTTTTCCATTAACGTATCTTATTTCAATAGTTTTTCTATATGCAATTAAGTTGCAAATATATGACATCTCCATTCACAAATGCAACTATATTGCTTTTATATTTGCACTATGAAATCTATTATAAAATCAACCAGGCTCGATCAACTGGGCATCACCGCTTCCCTAGCCTGCGCTATACATTGCGCCCTGCTCCCTCTTTTAATAACCAGCCTACCTCTATTGGGTCTGGAATTTTTAGCGAATATCTGGGTAGAGATCTCTATGATCTGCTTATCCCTTTTCATCGGCACCTATGCTCTAAGCACCTCCTATCCAAAACACAAGCGGATCATACCCATAGCGATGCTGCTTGCGGGTTTCCTCTTTATAGGATCTGGCCATTTACTTTTTGAAACTATGGAGGCCATTCTTGTACCAGTGGGCGGACTGATCATTGCAGCCGCACACTGGATCAACTGGAAATACAGCAAAACATGCAGCCATGAGCATTCCAATTAAGGAATCTATACCCTGTAGCACATACTTTACATTAAAAGTGAATTAATAACAATGCAATAAAATTGCATTTACTATGTTTGTACTCTAAAGACAAATTAATGAATAAGAAAGTTGCCGGTTTCGTTTTCCTTCTCTTCATCAGCATGCTAAACCCGGGCTGTAAACATGAAAAAATGGACAGTAAGCAGATCTATTTAAGATATTTGAAAAGCAAAATAAAAGCCTCCTGATGATCCATTTAAAAACAGTATCCCACAGCTACAATTCCAGTCATACGATCCGGTTTAAAGACTGGACCATTACCGACGGCAGTCAATGGCTGTTACTTGGTGAATCCGGAAGTGGAAAAACCACCCTGCTTCATATTCTGACAGGAATTTTAAAACCCAGTGTGGGCGAGTTGATGATGGACGAGGTATCCCTGTATAAACTCTCCCCAAAAGCATTGGACCAATACAGGGGTCGTCATATCGGTATTGTTTTTCAACGCCCCCATCTGATCAAAAGTTTAACCATTACAGAAAACCTGCTGCTGGCACAAAGTCTGGCAAAGCTACCTGAAGACCAGCAAAGAATAGAGGAGGTACTCGAATCACTCGATATCACGGCCAAGAAAAAGTCCTATCCCAGCCAATTGAGCCAGGGACAATTGCAGCGGGTCTCTATAGCCCGGGCCGTGATCAATAAGCCCTCCCTGCTGATTGCCGATGAACCCACCTCCAGCCTTGACGATAAAAATGCACGGTCTGTACTTGAACTTTTGATGCAGCAGTCTGCCCTTAACCAGAGTACCCTGGTCGTGGCCACCCACGATAAAAGAGTTAAAGATGCTTTTACCCATACTTACGAATTAAAATGAGCCCACTAAAGATCAGCTGGAAAAGTATATGGTCCAAGCCCCTGTCCTCTTCCCTAAACCTCATTCTCGTTGCCTTTGGAACCAGTATATTGACCATACTTCTGCTGGCCTCTACCCAAATCAATGATAAATTAAGCCGGAATTCCAAAGATATTGACCTGGTGGTGGGTGCAAAGGGCAGCCCCCTGCAACTTATCCTGAGCAGCATCTATTATATTGATTTTCCAACGGGCAATATCCCCTTAAAAGAAGCAAACGAACTTGCCCAAAACCCATGGGTAAAACGTGCCGTACCGCTTGCCCTTGGCGATAATTATAATGGAATCCGCATTGTGGGCACAGATTCTGGTTTTGTAAACCTTTACGGTCTTAAAGTAAAAGCAGGCAAACTCTGGCAGCAGGATTTTGAGACCAATATAGGTTCGGCTGTAGCCGAAAGCCAGCATTTAAAAGTTGGCGATGAGTTTTATGGAGCCCATGGCCTTACCGGCAATACAGATATCCATAAAGCACATGCCTATAAAGTTACGGGGATCCTCGAACCACAAGGAAATGTGACCGATAATCTGATCCTCACCAATATTTCCAGCGTATGGAAAATGCACGATCCTGCAGATGAAAAAGAACCTAGCCACCACGCTGAAGACTCAGGTAAAAAAGCAGAAGCACCAGAAATCCAGGACAAGGAAATCACCTCTTTACTGATCCAGTACCGTTCCCCAATGTCCGTCGTGATGTTTCCAAGAATGGTCAACCAGTCTACCAATATGCAGGCAGCTTCGCCGGCTATGGAAAGCACCCGTCTGTTTTCCCTGATTGGTGTAGGCGTGGATACTTTACAATGGTTCGCTCTGCTCATTATGGCCATCGCAGTGATCAGTGTTTTTGTGAACCTCTACAATTCCCTGAAAGAACGGAGCTACGATCTTGCCATTATGCGTACACTTGGTGCCTCACGCAGCAAACTCTTCCTCATTGTAATTGCAGAAGGTATGATGTTAACCTTTGCTGGTACCCTAACCGGGATTTTATTGGGCCACGCCGGTTTACAGATCATCGGCCATTTCCAGGAAAGCAGCCAGGCCAGGCTCAGCGGACTAATCTTCCTGAACAGCGAAATATATTTATTGGCAGCCGGTCTTGCTATTGGTATATTTGCAGCCATAATCCCGGCAATACAGGCCTATAGATCCAACATTTCTGAAATCCTATCCAAAAGCTAGATAAAAGACAAACATGAAGCAATTCCTCCTCTTATTATTCGTACTCACCGGTTTTGCAGCCAAAGCACAACACGATCCCAACGACCAGATCATTTCAGCAAACTGGGAGGTGATCGGCAGTGTGAACTTTAAAATCGTAAAGAACAAAGAGATGTTCCCGGTATTTACCCCCGAAATTAAAAAGCATGCAGATAAGCCCTTTGAACTCGAAGGCTATATTGTTCCGATAAAAGACGGCATGAAGCAAACCAAATTCATGCTCTCAACGTTACCTATTAATCAGTGCTATTTCTGCGGAAAGAATGGTGTACCTGTAATGGTCCTGGTAGAGCTTGCCGAACCGGTCAAGTTTACCTACCAAACCGTTACCATAAAGGGCATTCTGAAACTCAGTAATGCAAATGCCATGGATACTCCGCCGATATCACTGATCAATGGAAAATCAATCTAATCTTATGCATATAGACCCTGTAAATATCTTAAAGGACCACGATTTAAAACACACCAAACAAAGAGTCCGTGTATTGGAAGAAATCGCACTGGACACCGTTGCGATTTCACAGCCTGAACTGGAAAAGAAACTTGGAAAAGAAATAGACAGGGTAACCCTCTACCGTATTTTAAACACCTATGAAGACAAGGGCATCCTTCACCGGATCATGGACATGAACGGAACTGCCAATTATGCCATCTGTTCCTCCTCCTGTACAGAACATCACCACCATGACGAACACGTGCACTTCAACTGCAGCAACTGCCAGAAAATCTATTGCCTGGACGTCAAGATACCAAGTATCAAAATGCCGCCGGGTTTTACAGCCAGCAGCATCAACACCACCGCCTACGGGATATGCGAAAAATGCAGTGCCGGGATGAAGGCCGATTAAGAGGAATTGATCCGCTTTGACTCGAACACGCACTAAACACCCAAAAAAGAGCAAGCCACTTTATCGACGTCCGGATCATCCTTCATGATCCGCAGAGATAAAGCGGCTTGCTCTTTTATAATTTTAATGGAAAGAACTAGTGGCCTGAATGACCATCAGCACCATGCGCATGCCCATGTGCCAATTCTTCCTCAGTAGCCTCACGAACAGCAAGGATCTTACCAGCAAAAATCAGATTTTTACCAGCCATAGGGTGGTTTAAATCTACAGAAACTGTCGTTTCATGTACACCAGTAACACCAGCTCTGAAGTGATTACCTTGATTATCCTGCAAAGGAATAACATCTCCAACATTAGGAAGATCTACATCTTTAAACATTTCTTTTGGAAGGTCAGCATAAGCTCCCGGATCGATCTCTCCGTAACCATCAGCCGCAGAAAGTTCAAAACCGTACTCATCACCTGCATTTTTTCCAAGCAAATGCTCTTCAAATTTTGGTAACATCATACCCACACCAAATAAAAAAACCAAAGCGTTTTGCTCATCAGCTTTTTCTACAAAAACTTGTTGTCCTTCTTCGTTAGTCGTATGCAATTCATACGTTAAGGAAACTACTGTATTAGCTTTAATACTCATTAGATTCTTGTTTAATTTATTAATTTTATTGCTTCCTCAACTGAAAGTACTGGCAGCTGACATGCTTTATTTCGGCAAATATAGATTTTTGTTTCAATGCTTTGCTTATCTTTTAACAAAGGAAGTGCAGAATTTGTTCCCGCAATTGTAATTTTATTCGGAATATAGATGCCATTCAGCTCTTCCAGGGCACTTTTAACCTCATTTCCCGCTACCGCAACTTCATTGATGCCAAACACTTCGTTCAACAATTGTATGGCCCAATTGGAATACGCCGAGCCATAGGTCTTAATTTGTGGTTGTACCGCAGCAAGCATCGCCCCGGCCTTATCCAAATAAGAAGGTTCGTCAAAAAATAAGCCCAATGCCTGTAAATTTTGCGCCATTACAGAATTGGAAGCCGGAATGACATTATCCATCAATTCATGTTTACGCGCAATCAGACTTTCCCCATTCACCCCCGTATAAAACAACATTGGACCATCCGGATCAGAAAAATCTGCCAGAACAACCTCCGTTAATCGTTTGGCTTCATTCAACCATTTTTCCTGAAAATCTACCGCATATAAGGATAATAAAGCCTCAATAAAAAATGCATAGTCATCCAGAAAGCCTGGTATGCTCGCTTTCCCGTTTTTATAATTGCGATATAAACCACCCATCGGAGTGATTAAATGTTCCGAAATGAAAGTGGCCGCTTTTACTGCCATATCGTAATAGGTCTGTTTCCCAAATACATTAGCACTTTCCGCCAGACCTTTAATCATCATCGCATTCCAGGCCGTAATACATTTATCATCCAGACCCGGTCTAACCCGCCCACTTCTCTGCTCCAGTAAGCTTTCTTTCAACAACCTCACTTTATGCTGCAATTCATGAACGGCGAGTCCTTTTGCCTCTGCAAACTCCTCATCTGTATGCCTGCGCAACAGAATATTGGTCTGCTCTTCTTCCCAGTTTCCTTCTTCAGTCACATTAAAATATTCAGCCAGTAAAAGATGATCCCCACCGGCAAGCACTTCAAATTCTTCAGAAGACCAGACATAGAACTTACCTTCCACCCCCTCGCTATCCGCATCCAAAGCGGCATAAAAAAGTCCTTCCGGAGAGGTCATTTCTCTTTTCACCCATTCTATAGATTCCTCTGCCACCTGTTTAAACAGAGGCATACCGGCATATAAATAGGCTTCCGCATATAAGCTGATCAACTGGCCATTATCATAGAGCATTTTTTCAAAATGCGGCACATGCCAGTCCCCATCTACTGAATAGCGGGCAAAACCACCGCCTACCTGATCATAAATTCCGCCTAAAGCCATTTTTTGTAAAGTGAGCAAGGCCGATACATGCGTTGCGTCATCCTTCATTAAATGACTGTAACGAAGCATAAACTGCCAGTTATTGGGCAAAGGAAATTTAGGTGCCCGGTTATAACCACCCTCACTCATATCAAAATAACGCTTCCAGGGCTCAATAACTTCTTTTAAATCTTCCTCTGTATACTCCGCAGTTTTAACATTCGGAATAATTTTTTCTGCATTCCTGATGCCATCCGTTAAACGGTCTGCATACTGCCTGGCCTTATCGGGTTCATTTTTCCAGAGATCCGCCACATGCGACAGGATATTGATCCAGTCGTCTTTCTTAAAATAGGTTCCACCATAAATAGGCCGCTGATCCGGCAAACAAATGCAATTTAAAGGCCAGCCTCCGCTTCCTGTCATCAGCTGTATGGCCAGCATATAGATCTGATCAATATCCGGCCTTTCCTCCCGGTCTACTTTAATACAGATAAAATGCCGGTTCATCACTTCGGCGACCTCATGGTTCTCAAAACTTTCACGTTCCATAACATGGCACCAGTGACAAGCCGAATAACCAATACTCACCAGGATCAGCTTTTGTTCGTCTCTTGCTTTCTGTAAAGCCTCTTCTCCCCATTCAAACCAGTTAACCGGATTATAGGCATGCTGTAATAAATAGGGAGAAGAAGCTTTAATTAAATGATTGGGTTCAGAATTCATACTATAAAGGTAAAAAGATAAGTTGTACTTTTACGGTAAAGCAAGCCATATGAAGATTACCCACACCGAAATATACCGCTTCAGCATTCCGATGGAACCCTTTGTTATTGCCACGGGAACGATGCATTTTGCACAAAATGTACTGATCAGGGTACATACTGATGAAGGCATTTACGGTGTAGGCGAATGTTCTGCTTTTCCTATGATTGTTGGTGAAACACAGGAAACTTGTATCGCAATAGCCAAAGACTTTGCGCAGATCTGGCTAAACAAAGACCCCCTCGAGATCCCCGAAAGGATGAATGACCTGCTGGGCTATGCCGCTCACAACAGCACGATTAAGAGTGCCTTTGACATGGCCTTGTTTGACATCTCGGCAAAAAACGCCAGACAGCCACTCTACAAATTTCTTGGCGGGCACAAACGCCCTATAGAAACCGATATGACCATAGGCATAGGAAGCCCGGAGGAAATGGTACAATCCGCCTTGAAATATCAGCAGCAAGGCTGTACCATCTTAAAGATCAAACTCGGCAAAAAAGTTCATGAAGACATCCAGAGGGTGGCCAGGATCAGGGAAGCTGTAGGCAATAGTATGATACTGAGGCTCGATGCCAATCAGGGCTGGAGTTTTGACGATGCACTGCTTGCCCTGGGTGAAATAGCTCAATACAATATAGAATTCTGCGAACAGCCCATGCGCACCTGGTTTGATGATAAGCTCCCGGAATTGAAACTCAATTCGCCCATCAAAATCATGGCAGACGAAAGCTGCTACAACCATCACGATGCCCGCAAACTGATCAACAGCCAATCCTGCGATTATTTAAACATTAAATTTTCAAAATCAGGAGGTATCCTCGAAGCCCAGAAGATCCATGAAACTGCCTTGCAAAAAGGCATGAAGTGCATGATCGGAAGCATGCTGGAAAGCAGAATCGCCTTAAGCGCGAACCTCCACTTCGCATTGGCGAGTCCAAATGTGGTCTTCTTCGACCTGGACACCTGCCTTTTAGGCCATCTGATCGATCCTGTACAAGGCGGCTTAACCTATAATGGCTATCACCTGGACGTACCAGACACCATTGGAATAGGTGCAGACGCCGACCCGGAATTTTTAAAAACCTGCGAAAGCTGGATCGTCTAAGCCCTCAAGAGCCCTAAAACTTCCTTCACCCCTTCAGTTGCCGATTTCTCTACCTTAATGATATTTTTATATCGGCCAAGCTCCGGTATTTTAGGATCTATAATATATTTAGGTACCCCGGCAGGCACATAATCCACCAGTCCGGCAGCAGGATAAACCGCCAGAGAAGTTCCAACCAGGATAAAAACATCAGCACCAGCGCACAGTTGTGCCGCATGATGAATCATAGGTACAGATTCTCCAAACCAAACCACATGAGGCCTCAGTTGTGTACCCAGTTCACAAAAACTGCCCATCTTGATCTCCCAGCCTTCTATAGGATAAGTCAAACCCGGATCCAGATCTGATTGCGAACGGGTAATTACCCCATGTAAATGCGTCACATCAGAAGAACCGGCACGCTCATGCAGATCATCTATATTTTGCGTAATCACATGCACCTCAAAATCATCCTCCAAAGCAACCAAACCCAAATGAGCAGCATTCGGAACAGCTTCCAGCACTTGTTTACGGCGTTCATTATAAAATTGCTGTACCAATGCAGGATTCCTGTCCCAGGCTTCGGGTGTCGCCACATCATAAACATTATAACCTTCCCAAAGACCATCACTGTCCCTGAAAGTCTTCAAGCCACTCTCCGCACTAATTCCTGCTCCTGTTAAAACCACTAGTTTCTTTTTCATAAAACCTGAATAATAGACTTAAAATTTAATCTTTAACCCCTCAAAAGCCGCACTGTCTCCCTGAAACACATTGAAATCCACCACATGATTGATGCCATTGATCCTGGCCCGGTCTGAATGCTGCCAGAAAACCCATTTCGTAGATTTATCCACATTCAGCCTCGGCTGATGATAATGTGCGATCCACAATGGATAATCCTCAAAATGCCCTTGCAAAAAGTTCTTATAAAAATCCAGCCCGGAATAGATAATAGGCCGTACCCTGGTCCTCTTCTCTACATATTTAATAAAGGCCTTCAGTTCCTTGCGCATCCGCTCCGGAGAAACCCCGTTCAATTGCTCCACATCTACCACCGGCGGCAAATCCCCTTTTTCAAACTGCACGGTCTGCAAAAAGAACATCGCCTGCCACTCCCCCGACTTCTGCGGCCTGAAAAAGTGATAAGCACTACAAACAATTCCGGTCTTCGCCGCTTCCCTCCAGTTCCTCGAAAAATAAGGATCCACACTTAAAATCCCCTCCGTCGCCTTTATAATGGCAAAGCGAACCCGAACACTATCCTCCTCCATCGCCTGCACCTTCTGCCAGTCTATCTTACCCTGGTAATACGATACATCAATCCCATGAATCTTATACTTCTTTGGTATCTTTATATTAAAACTGGTATACGTTCTATAATTCGGATCCTGCCCAATATCCTTTACCCAGCGGATCCCCGAACTAAACATCTTCAGTACATAAGCATAATACAAAGGTGATAACAGCACCAGCAACACCAAAGCAATCAAAAACTTCCAGTGTAAAGCCATACCCGGCCCTTTCTTTTTCTTCCTCACGGCCTTCCTTCTTGGCGCAGCAGCCCGCACAGGCTTACCCGCAGCAGACGCTACCGTAGAGGCTTTAGTGGTTCTTGGCTTTCGCGGACGTGGAATAACAGTTTTCTTATTGATCTCAGACACGGCGTAAAAATAAGCAAACCCGGAGCTTTAACACCTAAAATCTGGCATAAAATTAAGACGTATAATAGAAAAAAGTCAGTAGTCTTTCTCTCCGCGGATCAAGAAAGATGATCCGAAGGTCGATCAAGATCACTGACTTTTTTTTTGCAGATCGCCTAAACAATGCGCTTTAATTTTCTGCATAAAATCAAGTAGCTGCATATACAACTTATGCTGTATCATACGGCTATGGTCATTAACGCTATCTATTCAACTTATAATCTACTCCATATCTCTGCACCCTGCCCGGATCTCCCCCATTTTAGCTAACGCAACTCGCTTGATTTGCACCCTGCAAAAAAAAACAGCAATGGCTTTTATCGACCTTCGGATCATCCTTCTTGATCCGCGAAGATAAAAGCCATTGCTGTTTTTTTTCTCTATTAAGCGCCCAGTAAATCAAGCGCTCTGCACAGCTAAATACTTTTTTTGTTTAATTCCGCAAAGTACTTATGGAACAAAGGCAAAGTCTCAATACCCTTATAATAATTAAAGATATCATACTTTTCATTCGGCGAATGCAACGCATCACTATCCAAACCAAAGCCAAACAATACCGATTTAATCCCCAGTACACTCTCGAACAAAGCCACAATAGGAATACTGCCCCCACCCCTTGTCGGGATCGGTTTCTTACCAAAAGAATCCACAATAGCCTGCTCAGCCGCACGATAAGCCACACTATCCGTTGGCGTTACCACGGGCTCGCCACCATGATGCGCAGTCACTTTCACCTTCACATAATCAGGAGCAATACTTTCAAAATGCTTTGCGAAAATCTCAGAGATTTCCTCAGAACTCTGGTTCGGCACCAAACGCATAGAAATCTTCGCATTCGCCTTAGAAGGCAACACCGTCTTAGCCCCCTCACCAATATAACCGCTCCAAATACCGTTCACCTCTAAAGTAGGTCTGGTTCCAGTGCGTTCCAGGGTAGAATACCCCTTTTCACCCCATTCCGCCTTAATATTCAGGTCTTCCTTATACTCCTCCAGATCAAAAGGCGCAGCATTCAATGCCTTTTTCTCCTCATCAGAAAGCTCCACTACTTTATCATAAAAAGCAGGAATCGTAATGTGGTTATTTTCATCATGCAAAGAAGCAATCAGTTTACATAAGATCGTTGCCGGATTCGCCACAGCACCACCATACACACCAGAATGCAAATCCCGGTTGGGTCCAACCACTTCCACTTCCATATAAGCCAATCCGCGAAGACCCGTTTCAATAGAAGGATGCTCCATGCTGATCATAGAAGTATCAGAGATCAACACTACATCAGCCTTCAAACGCTCCGTATTCTCCTTCACAAAAGTACCCAGGTTTGCAGAACCTACTTCCTCTTCTCCTTCAATCATGAACTTCACATTACAAGCCAAAGTACCCGTCTTCATCATCAGTTCAAAAGCCTTTACATGCATATAGAACTGTCCTTTATCATCACAAGCCCCACGAGCGTAGATCTTGCCATCACGAACAGTTGGTTCAAAAGGAGGTGTTTCCCACAATTCCAGAGGATCTGCAGGCTGCACATCATAATGTCCATAAATTAAAACAGTTGGTAATTTTTCATCTACGATTTTCTCACCGTAAACGATAGGATAACCCGCAGTTTGACAAACTTCTACCCGATCTGCACCAGCCTCTTTCAGTTTTTGGGCTACAAAATCCGCGGTTTTCAACACATCCCCTTTATATTGAGGATCAGCACTTACAGATGGAAAACGCAACAACTCAAACAATTCATCTAAAAAGCGTTGTTTGTTTTCTTCTACATATTTTTTGATCTCTTGCATAACAAATGATTTTGGGCAAAGATATAGTTTTTGAACCTTTTCATATTAATTTGAAACTTTTCATATTAAGTACATATAATTGTATCTTTGAGGCATTAACATAAAATTTCAGGGCAAATAATATTTTTTTAATGGGATACCGGGCACTTGCTGCAGGCCTTGCACTATTTACACTTTCTTTTACTCAAGTTACCGCCCAGACCAGACCCGTAAGTTGTCCGGAAACGGCCCAATACTATGCCAAAGACAGCATAAACGTGGTTACTTTTGGCGCCAGCACAATCGAAGGCGTTAAAGGGCTTAGCTTTCAAGACTACCTAAAGGCCAATTTTGAACGTTGCTACGAAGGCAAAAGTATCAACATATATAATTATGGTATAGGGGGGCAAACCACCGGACAGGGATTAGAAAGATTAGATATAGCCTTGGCTGGAAAAACAGGTTTTATGGTAATTGATATGGGTATTAACGATGCTTTTGCCATTATAGACAAGAAACTTAAGATAGAGGAAACCGAATCCAATATGCGTCAGATCATCCAGCGTTCACTGGCTGCCGGTCTGGTTCCTATCATCTGTACCCTGCAAACTATCAATGACACCAACAGCGGAAGATACAGGCGGGCAAATATAGTTGTTGATCAACTGAACAAGATATACATCAAACTGGCGGCCGAATACAAAATCAATCTGGCCGACATCAATCGCTTCTTTAAACGCGATTTTTCACTTTACCAGGACGACCTCCATCCCAATGCAAAAGGCTACAGGCTAATCTCCTATATCTTATTTGACACCATTAACCGGATTATTGCAAAGCGCTTTCTGCAATTCACTGTGAACCAGAACTACCCAAACCCCGGATTCAATAAAACCACGATAGATGTAATTCTGCCAGATGCACAAAACCTGCAGATCAAAATCTACGATATCCAGGGCAGATTAGTCAGAACGGTCATAGACGATTTCCTGAACAGTGGAATACAAAGTTTTGACATAGACCTGAGCAATATGGCTCCCGGCATCTATATCTATAAGGCTATTGCCGGCGACGGCGACTATAAAGTCACAAAAAAAATGATAGTAGCACACTAGTTTTAAACAAAACGCTAATAATATACGGTCATTTTATAACTTCGCAAGATTAAAACATTTATCTATTTTGGATTATTTAGCAGGATTAAACCCACAACAGCGTGCAGCAGTAGAAAACACACAAGGACCAGCCATGATTGTGGCCGGTGCTGGATCGGGTAAAACACGGGTAATTACCTATAGAGTTGCCCATCTGATAGAAAAAGGCGTAGACGCATTCAATATTCTGGTACTTACCTTTACCAATAAAGCTTCCAAAGATATGCGGGAGCGGATCATGAAAGTAGTTGGTGGAGAAGCTAAGAACATCTGGATGGGTACCTTTCACTCCGTTTTTGCGAAAATATTACGGGTGGAAGCAGAAAAGATAGGCTATCCCTCTAACTTCACCATATATGATACAGACGACAGCAAAAGTTTGATCCGTGCCATTCTTAAGGAAATGCAACTGGATGACAAACTCTATAATGCCAATTTTGTCTATAACAGAATTTCTTCTGCAAAAAACAACCTGATCTCCTGGTCAGAATACCTGGAAAACAAGGAGATCCAGGCCGAAGACAACAGCAATAAGCGCCCTCAAATGGGTGTTATCTACGAAACCTATGCAAAAAGATGTTTTAAAGCTGGTGCCATGGATTTTGATGATTTGCTCTTCAAAACCAATATTTTATTAAAAAACCATCCGGATGTGCTGAATAAATACCAGCAGAAATTCCGGTATCTGATGGTCGATGAGTACCAGGATACTAACTTTTCACAGTATACCATTGTAAAAAAACTAGCAGCCGCCTATCAGAACATCTGTGTAGTGGGTGACGATGCCCAGAGTATCTATGCCTTCAGGGGCGCAAATATCCAGAATATTCTGAACTTTGAGCGTGATTATCCGGATCTGAAGGTCTATAAACTGGAACAAAACTACCGTTCTACACAAAATATCGTAGAAGTAGCCAACAGCATCATTGCAAATAACAAGAATCAGCTGGAGAAAAATGTATTCTCCGACAATGAATCTGGCGACCGGATCAAAGTTCAGCGGGCTTTTACCGACAATGAAGAAGGAAAAATCGTTGCCGAAGCCATCGTACAAGACCGCAGTAGTAACGGACTGAGATACCATGATTTTGCCATCTTATATCGTACCAATGCCCAGTCCAGGGCTATGGAAGAATCTTTAAGAAAGCTGAACGTACCTTATAAAATCTACGGCGGACTTTCCTTCTACCAGCGTAAAGAGATCAAAGACTTGATCGCTTATTTCCGTTTAACCTTTAACCCGGCCGATGAAGAAGCTATAAAAAGGGTGATTAATTATCCTAAAAGGGGTTTAGGTGACACTACTGTAGACAAAATCATTGTTGCTGCAGACAAATATAATATCACCATGTGGGATGTGATCTGCAATCCATCCCAGTATATTGAAGGCCGTATTGCCAATCAGTTAAATGACTTTGCGGTACTCATACAGAGCTTTATGGCAGAAGCCAAAAAGCTGGATGCTTATGAAACTGCCCTGTATATCGCGCAGCATTCCGGTATCCTTAAAGAACTTCATACCGATGACAGTATAGAAGGAAGAAGCCGCTACGAAAACATCCAGGAACTCCTAAACGGGATCAAAGAATTCGCTGAACGTGAAGACATTGAAGACCGCAGCCTGGCCATTTTTATGCAGGATATCGCTTTACTGACCAATGACGACAGACAAGACGACAAAGACAAAGACACCGTTTCCCTGATGACCATCCACTCCTCCAAAGGACTGGAATTCAAGAATGTATTTATTGTTGGACTGGAAGAAAACCTCTTCCCTTCCCAGATGTCACTCAATTCAAGAACAGACCTGGAAGAAGAGCGGAGATTATTCTATGTAGCCGTAACCCGTGCAGAAAAAAAACTGACTTTAACTTATTCTACCTCCAGATACCGTTGGGGCACACTTACCAATTGCGAACCCAGCCGTTTCATCAGTGAGATCAATGCAAGATATTTAGAGATAGAAGTCGCCAAACCTGTAAAAAGCAGTTTGGGAGAGAACAGTTTTGACGATGAAAGAAGGGTTTGGACACAGCAAAGAGATACCTTCAGCAAGCCAAAAATGACCTCATCTGCCCCGGCCACTGGCAGCAGTGCCCCGTCTATGAGACCAAAAACCACCACCATGCTGCCCAAAGCGCATGTACCTACACCAGGCTTTGCGCCCGATGCACCAAATGCATTTCAGAATGGAATGGAAGTAGAGCATGAAAAGTTTGGTTTTGGTAAAATTGTTAATCTGGAAGGTCAATTGCCAGACGTAAAAGCAACAGTTTTCTTTCAGGGCTTGGGTAATAAGCAGTTATTACTAAAATTTGCTAAATTGCGGATTGTTAGATAAGAATTTAACTTTAGAGGACACATCTTTGGTGTACTCGTAAAAGTTATATAGATTTAAATAAAAACAAAAGGCACCAGATTCCATATCCAGGTGCCTATAGAGAAAATAGAACATGAAATTCGATTATAATACCACAAGAAACGAATTGATCCTGGCAGAATATGGTCGCAATGTGCAGAACATGGTGAAGTATATTTGTGAACTGGAAGATCGCCAGGAACGCAATAGATATGCCCAGGCAGTGATCGATCTGATGGGATTTTTAAACCCGCACCTTCGTGACGTTGCGGACTTTAAGCATAAATTATGGGATCACCTGCACATCATCTCCGGCTATAAGATCGATGTAGATAGCCCCTATCCAAAACCAACGCCTGAAGCGGCAATGATCAGACCCAAACATATTGGCTATCCGCAGCAAAAGATCAGGTATAAGCACTACGGAAAAACCGTGGAAGTGCTTATTGAAAAAGCAAAAGCCCTGGAAGAACCAGAACGCAAAGCGGCTATGGTTCAGGGAATTGCTAATTTCATGAAAATGGCCTATGTAACCTGGAACAAGGACAATGTAGCCGACGAAACCATTTTAAAGAATTTAGCCGAACTTTCGGGAGGAGAACTTCAGCTGGAAGAAAATGTAAACCTGGCCAAGGTAGAATTTAAACCCGTGAGCAACAGACCTGCCAACAACAACAACAGAGGCAGAAACAACAACAATAACGGAAAAAACCGTCAAAATAACAACAACAATAATAACCGTCAGCAAAGGAACAACAATCCGAAACAAAGACATTAATTACCATCAGCATTAAGACAGGAACAGAGAGTATATGAACGCATTTGAAATTATTGGTGGCAAAAAACTAAAAGGCGAAATCCAGCCTCAGGGCGCAAAAAACGAAGCTTTACAGATCTTATCTGCCGTTTTATTAACGGAAGAGAAGATCACCATAAGCAATATCCCCGACATCAAAGATGTCAACAAACTGATCGAATTACTGGGCGACCTCGGCGTAAAAGTAGAACGTTTATCTAAAGACACTTATACTTTTGAAGCAAAAAATATCAACCTCGACTACTTCCAGTCGGATATCTTCAAAGCCAAAGGAGGCGGTCTAAGAGGCTCTATCATGATTGTAGGTCCACTTCTTGCCCGTTTTGGTAAAGCCGCCATACCTAAACCAGGAGGCGACAAAATAGGAAGAAGACGTCTTGACACCCACTTTCTGGGTTTCGAGAAACTGGGTGCCAAATTTGTTTACGACAACAAAAAAGAGTTTTTTAACGTAGATGCGACCGATCTGAAAGGCGCTTATATCCTGTTGGATGAAGCTTCAGTAACCGGAACAGCTAATATTGTGATGACCGCAGTACTGGCCAAAGGCACTACAACCATTTATAACGCGGCCTGCGAGCCCTATTTACAGCAACTTTGTAAAATGCTGAACCGCATGGGCGCTAAAATAAGTGGCATAGGTTCCAACCTGCTGACCATTGAAGGTGTCACCAAACTGGGTGGAACAGAACACAGAATGCTTCCGGATATGATAGAAATTGGTTCATTTATCGGCCTTGCTGCCATGACTGAATCTGAGATCACCATCAAGAATGTATGCTATAACGAACTTGGTGTCATTCCTGATACATTTAAAAAACTGGGTATCAAGTTTGAACTTCGGGGCGACGATATTTATATTCCCTCTCAAAAACATTATGTAATAGAATCATTTATAGACGGTTCTATGCTCACCATTGCAGATTCTCCATGGCCTGGATTTACACCAGACCTGTTGAGCATTGTATTGGTAGTCGCTACACAAGCCAAAGGATCGGTACTGATCCATCAGAAAATGTTTGAAAGCAGGCTTTTCTTTGTAGATAAATTAATCGATATGGGTGCACAGATCATTCTTTGCGATCCACACCGTGCCAGTGTAAACGGTATAGATAAACAATACAAACTCAGAGGTATCAGTATGACTTCACCTGATATCCGGGCAGGAGTTTCTCTACTTATTGCAGCCTTATCTGCAGAAGGAACCTCGACCATCTATAATATAGAGCAGATTGAACGTGGTTATCAGGACATTGATATCCGCCTGCGCGCATTAGGTGCACAGATCAAACGTGTAGAAGGTAACGGACCAAGCCATTAATACCCCAATCAAAAGACATAAAAAAAGCCCCAAATGGGGCTTTTTTTATGTCTTAAAAATAATGCATCTCTTAACCAGAAATCGCATTGATAATATCATATTGGGTAATAATTTCAATTTTTCCCTGTTCATCTTCTACCAGTACCGCACTATTTTCCTTATTGATCAATGCAGAAATCCGGTCTATTGACGTATTCATATCCACAAAAGGAAAAGTAGCCGTCATAATTTCGCTCACCGGAGCAGATTTCAAAGATGGATTTTCCAACAAAGCTTTAAGGATATCTCCCTCTGCCAGTTTACCAACCACCATTCCCTTCTGGGTAACCGGAATCTGAGAAATATTCAGGGTATTCATATTGTTAATAGCCTCCAGAATGGTCTTTTCGCAGTCAATCGTAATGATCTCAGACTGGTCTTTTTTAGCCAGAATAGCACGTGCTGTAAGTTTCTCATCCTGTAAAAAGCCACGCTCTCTTAACCAGTCCTCGTTATACATTTTACCCATATACCGGCTGCCATGATCATGAAAAATCACCACCACTACATCCTCAGGTTTTAGTCTGTCTTTCAATTGCAACAAGCCCGCAATAGCAGAACCCGCAGAATTTCCTACAAAAATGCCCTCTTTACGGGCAATATCCCGGGTCATTAAAGCCGCATCTTTATCGGTTACTTTTTCAAAAAGATCAATCAGGTCAAAATCCACGTTCTTAGGAAGAAAATCCTCGCCTATCCCCTCAGTGATATAAGGATAGATCTCATTTTTATCCATGATGCCCGTTTCCTTATACTTCTTAAATACAGAACCATAAGTATCTATGCCCCAGATCTGAATATTCGGATTTTGCTCTTTCAAATATCTACCGGTCCCCGAAATTGTTCCGCCAGTTCCTACCCCTACCACCAGGTGAGTAATCTTACCTTCTGTCTGCGCCCAGATTTCCGGACCAGTCTGCTCATAATGCGCCAGAGAATTGGCCAGATTATCATACTGATTTGGTTTCCAGGAATTTGGAACTTCACGCTCCAAGCGTGAAGAAACGGAATAATACGAACGCGGATCTTCCGGTTCTACATTCGTTGGGCACACAATCACCTCCGCACCAAAGGCACGCAGCGCATCTACTTTCTCTTTTGACTGCTTATCTGTTGTTGTAAAGATACATTTGTATCCTTTAATGATCGCTGCCATGGCCAATCCCATTCCTGTATTACCAGAGGTCCCCTCAATAATGGTCCCTCCTGGCTTAAGCAGACCATTTTGTTCTGCCACCTCTATCATTTTTACGGCCATACGGTCTTTGATCGAGTTTCCGGGATTGGTAGATTCCACTTTAGCTAAAACAGTAGCCTCAATTTCCTTCGTAATATTGTTCAGTTTAACCAGCGGCGTATTGCCGATTGTTTCTAATATATTGTTGTACCACATGATACAAAAATACAATTTGACCCTTAGAATTCTATTTACAAATAGAAATTTAAAATATAATTTTACATAATAAGAATAAATGAAATATAATTTTAATCTACTACACCAATAGACTTACAAACCTTTATTTTTATAGGTGAATCAAAATTTCCTAATTAAGCTGATAACGTTTTCCGGGCAAAACAGTAACAAGACCCAACATCTCCAGGTTAAACATCAGTACACTTAGCCTATTTTGTGGCAATGCAGTCTTCAGTCCAATTTCATCAATCAAAGCAGTACCAATTTTCAGGATATCAATAATTTTACGCTCCTCCACAGAAAGGTCTGGAAACAGGCTCGCCTGGTGCAGTGTCTTTTTCTTCCCGGGAGTTTCCCAGCCCAGATTCACCAGTAAATCATCAGCACTACTAATCAACGCAGCGCGATTCGTCTTCACCAGGTAATTACAACCCTGCGAACACAGGTCATTTACCCTGCCAGGAAAAGTGTATACATCCTTATGGTAGGAATTGGCCAGCTCTGCTGTGATCAGGGCCCCGCCTTTTAGAGTCGCTTCAACCACCAAAGTGGCATCTGAGATCCCGGCAATGATGCGGTTTCTTCTGGGAAAATTACCTTTTTCAGGTCGGGTATGTATCGGAAACTCCGTCAACAGGCCACCGTTTTTGAGCATATTGTAAGCTGTTTCCTTATGAAGATGCGGATAAATCCGGTCCAAACCATGCCCCAGTACCCCTACCGTGGGAATCTGATGTTTCAAACTTTCCCGGTGTGCAGCCACGTCAATACCATAAGCAAGTCCGCTCACCACCACCACATCATAAGGTCGCAAAGCTTCCGCAAGCTCAGCACAGAGGTTCTTCCCGTAAGCAGTAGCCATCCTTGTCCCCACTACGCTTAATATCCTTTGATGGTTAAGGCTGGCAGTACCCTTATAATAGAGCAATACTGGTGCATCATGACACTCTTTTAAACGCCCAGGATAATCCGGATCTGTAAAAAACAGTGGTTTGATTCTATTTTTTTCGATAAATTTAAGCTGTTGTTCAGCGGTAAGCAATGCTTTGCCACTCAGAATCTGGGTGGTCATCACCGCACCAATACCTTCTATAGCAAGCAGCTCATTTTTCCTTGCACTAAACACAGCTTCAGCTGTACCAAAATGTTCCAGAAGAATTTTCGACGATACAGGGCCTACTGTATCAATAAAAGAAAGGCCCATTTGATGAATTATACTCATAGGCTAAATTAACATTCAACAATCCAAA
The DNA here is from genome assembly GCF_032678445.1 of Pedobacter nutrimenti. Taxonomy (GTDB): domain Bacteria; phylum Bacteroidota; class Bacteroidia; order Sphingobacteriales; family Sphingobacteriaceae; genus Pedobacter; species Pedobacter nutrimenti_A. The sequence goes on along the minus strand of NZ_JAVTSQ010000001.1, from coordinate 139,735 downwards.
AGAAAAATAAATACACAAAAAGAAATAAAAGAAGGGCACCTAATAAAACTATGAAAATAGTTTGAAAACTATAAAAATAGTTGTAACTTTAATTAACCTAATCATTAAAGAAGATGAGAGAACTTACAAAAGCAGAAGAACAAGTCATGTTAATTTTATGGGAAATTAAAGAAGGGCTGGTAAAAGATGTCATTGAAAAAATGAACCCACCCAAACCAGCTTACAACACAGTTTCCACAGTTATACGCGTACTTGAAAGCAAAGGATTTATCGATCATAAGGCTATTGGCAATACCTATATCTATTTCCCACTCATTACAGAAGCTCAATACAAACACTTTGCTTTTGATAAAGTAATGAATAACTATTTTGAAAACTCCTATCAAAGCCTTGTCTCTTTTTTAGTTAAGGAAAAAAACATGGACATGGACGAGCTTGATGAATTGATCCAACTGGCTGAAAAACTCAAAAACAGAAAATCATGAACTCGCTATATTACCTCCTAGAAGCAAATGTATATCTCGTTCTCTTTTATGCATTTTATCTGCTGCTCTTAAAGAAAGAAACATTTTACACTTTAAACAGGTACTATCTTCTTTCCTCCAGCCTGATCTCCTTTGTTTTACCTCTGCTGCAAATCAGTCATCTTCATCAATGGATTTCCGGGCAAGAAAATCTCCCGATAACTCACATTCCCACTCCGGAAAACAACACAAGTTATTACTGGGATGGCTTTAGTCAGCTTTTAATACTAACCTATCTTATCGCCGTTAGCCTGCTCAGCCTCCAGCTGCTTATCAAGCTGATCGCTTTGGCCCGTCTTGCCTTAAGCTCAAAAAAACAACACTATAATGAACTCATTTACATAGAATTGAAAAATTCAGACGCGGCATTTTCATTTTTCAACCTGTTGTTCATGCACCCTTCTGCGCCAAATAAGGAAATTATTGTTGAGCATGAAATGGTCCACATCCGGCAAAGGCATAGTCTTGACATCCTCTTGTTTGAACTGATTCAAATCCTCTGTTGGTTTAATCCAGTCGCCTGGTTTCTGAAAAAAGAAATTAAGCTGATCCATGAATACATAGCCGATGATCTGACCACAAGATTTGCTATTCAAAAACATGATTACGCTCTTTTTCTAATTCAGAATTCATTTGGAAACCCTGTAAATCAACTCACTAATCAAATATTTAATCCATCCATTTTAAAAAGGAGAATCACTATGTTAGACAAAGAAAAATCCGGATTCCGATCCCGGTTCAAATTTCTGCTGGCCCTACCAATTGCCGGAGGCATGCTCTGCTGCTCTACCCTGGCCTTCAGCAAAGAGTACGCCCTGATTGATCTATCGCCTCAAAAACCTGCAGTCCAACAACAGGACAGCACTAAAAAAAGTACGCATCACAAGCAAGTGCAGCCTCCTCCCCCTCCAAAAGATGCTGTAGCGAAACCAAATAAACGAAAAGCAACCCCTGATCAGGTGAAATTTCCACCACCCATCATAAAGCAAGTAAAATTCCCACCTCCTATTATAAAACCAAATCATCCGACAACAGGAAGACATAAAAAAAACTCAGGCCACGATCAAATAAAGTTTCCGCCACCCATCATAAAAAAAGATCAGCCAGCACCGCCACCGCCACCAGTACCAGTACCGCCAACAAAAGAAAATAATCCATAAAAAAAGGGAAGCTGAAGCTTCCCTTTTCCATTTTTCAAAGTTGTTACTGTGGTATATATACCACGTATTTAGTTTCAAAGAAATCCTCCTCAAAGTATTCTGCCAGTGGATACAGCTCTGCTTTTAGCCTGGATTCTTTAATCTCCTCCTGTAGTTCCCCGCCTTTTAAGTATAAAATCCCGTTTGGAATTGCATTTTTAGAGTCTTTTTTAAACTTTCCTTTCACCCAGGGGTAGAAATCTATTAAACGTGTTACCGCCCTGGACACCACAAAATCATACTGATCTGTGATCTGCTCTGCACGCAAATGACTGGCTTTTACATTTTTTAAGCCCAATGCCAAAGCCACTTCTGTAACTACTTTAATCTTTTTCCCTATAGAATCTACGAGATGGAATTCCGTATCAGGAAAAAGAATAGCCAGAGGGATGCCAGGAAAACCACCACCTGTACCCACGTCCAGAACCTTTTCTCCCTTTTTAAAGCTGCAGAACTTAGCTATTCCCAGTGAATGGAGGATATGTCGTTCGTACAACTCGTCAATATCTTTCCTGGAGATCACGTTGATCTGTGCATTCCAGAAACTGTATAAAGGATAAAGCTGATCCAGCTGCGCGATTTGCGTTTCAGTCAGATCTTTAAAATATTTTTGAATGATTGTTGATTTTATTTCCACTGGGCTTTTTTAACAAATATAGACAGAATGCCGTTAAAGATTAGAAAAATGAACAAGAGTATATCCAGAACCGGGAACCACCAGGCCAGGCCAGGGTAGTTTAAACGCCTTAATAATTTAGGGTATACAAAGCACCTGATCAGAATACTCAGGCCAAAAACACCTGCTGCAGGATACCATAATGTTTTAAAGAAACAGGCTGCAATGAGCATCATATAGAATAAAAACTGGATCAATGCCTGAGCAGTCAAAATAAACCGATGTTTACCTTTATACATTTTACCGGCTCCAAAATGTCTCTTTTTCTGTCTCAGATATGCTGCAAAACTGGTCTTGGGTAAACTCCACACCTGCGTATCCGGATGGATACGGATGGCCGTATTTCTTGCGGTTGCATGTGCATTTACAAAAAGATCATCATCACCAGAGGGAATATGCATATGAGCAGCAAAGCCTTTATTTCTAAAAAACAACGATTTTTTATAAGCCATATTCCGGCCAACCCCCATATATGGCATACCTTTTAAAGCAAAAGAAAGGTAATTTACGGCCGTAAAAAAGGTTTCAAAACGGATTAGCGCATTCAATAAACCTCTTTTTCTGGTATAAGGTGAATAGCCCAACAGGATTTCTTTATGGTCTTCCGGCGGTTGTTGCATACCCAGCAACCAGTTTGGAGAAGCCGGATAACAATCCGCATCTGTAAAAACAAGCCAGTCATTTTTCGCGGCCTTAATACCCATGGTCACTGCAAATTTCTTTCCTGCAATAAATTTTCCGCCATCAGCAACAGTCACTACCTTCAGCTTTTCATACTTCTCCGCAAACTCCTCCAGAACAATCCTGGTACCATCCCAGGACCGGTCATTGACCACAATCACTTCAAAATCAGGGTAATTCTGATCCATGATCGCCGGCAAAAAAGTCTTCAGATTCTCCGCTTCATTTCGGGCACAAATCACCACACTTAAAGGCCTTATGCCATTTGGGAGCGGTTCTTCTATAGAGACAGAGGCTAATTTCTGATGTACAAAAAGTGTAAAATACAGCTGTACGACGAAACAAAAAACTAATACGCCGAGCAGGCAGATTTCAATTAAGGTTAATTCCACGATGGTATTTCTAAAAGCTGTCAAATTTCTGGTTTTTAATCTGTAATGCCTCTGTATGTTGATAAAAAATTTAGCGCTTAAATCCCTCCTTTTTTTGCTATTTTTGACGAGATTTTTTGGGAAGCTATCAAAACAGCGCACAGGCGCAACTATTTGAGCGCCGTTTGACCCAAAGGAATAAAAAAACATAGATGAAATTTACTTTAGAGGCCCAGGACGCGCAGTCGAAAGCAAGAGCAGGTGTGGTAAGCACTGCACACGGAGACATCCAAACCCCCATATTTATGCCGGTAGGCACCGCAGGAACGGTTAAAGCAGTTCACCAGCGGGAATTGAAAAACGATATTGATGCACAGATTATCCTTGGCAATACTTATCATTTATATCTTCGCCCGGGTCTTGGTATCCTGGAACAAGCCGGTGGCCTGCACAAATTCATTGGCTGGGACCGTCCGATCTTAACCGACAGCGGAGGTTACCAGGTCTATTCTCTAAGTAAAGTACGTAAAATTAAAGAAGAAGGTGTTACCTTCAGGTCGCATATAGATGGTTCCAAACACCTCTTTACACCGGAATATGCCATGGATATCCAGCGGACCATCGGGGCAGATATTATTATGGCCTTCGATGAATGCACCCCTTATCCATGCGACTACAAATACGCTGCAGCATCCATTAACATGACACACCGCTGGTTAAAGCGCTGCTGCACCCGTTTTGATACGACAGAACCTAAATATGGTTTTGACCAAACCCTTTTCCCTATCGTTCAGGGTTCGGTATACAAAGACCTGAGGGTAAAATCAGCAGAATTCATCGCCTCCATGGGTAGAGAAGGCAATGCCATCGGCGGCCTTTCTGTTGGAGAACCAGCCGAAGAAATGTATGCCATGACCGAGGTCGTTTGCGATATCTTACCAGAAGACAAACCCCGTTACCTGATGGGTGTAGGTACACCCGTTAATATCCTGGAAAACATAGCCCTCGGGGTAGATATGTTTGACTGTGTGATGCCTACAAGAAATGCCAGAAACGGTATGCTTTTCACTAAAAACGGCATTATCAATATCGGAAATAAGAAATGGGAAAACGACTTTTCTCCTATTGAAGCCGACAGCGACCTGTTTGCAGATCAGGTTTATACAAAAGCCTATCTAAGGCATTTAATGCACTCCAAAGAAATCCTGGGTGCACAGATTGCCACCCTGCACAACCTTCATTTCTACCTGTGGCTGGTAAAAGAAGCCCGGGAAAAGATCATCAACGGCGAATTTTATGCCTGGAAAAACAAAATGGTCACTATCTTAGGCAATAAATTATAGATGAAGTTCCTCAGAAGCAGATTTAAGATCATTGACTGGTATATTATCAGTAAATACCTCGGTACATTTATTTATACCCTAACGGTATTTATTGTCATCATCATTATATTTGATCTTTCTGAGAAACTCGATGATTTCCTGGGTAACCACCTCACCATCTGGCAGGTATTCACTTTATATTACGCAGGATCGATCCCTTTTTACGTCAACATGCTTTCCCCACTGATCAACTTTATTGCCGTGATCTTTTTCACTGCTAAAATGGCCGATCAGACGGAGATAGTACCGATATTGAGTGGCGGAGTAAGCTTCAACCGCTTTCTGCGCCCTTATTTTATTTCCGCATCGTTCATATTTGCGGCCAATTTGCTGTCCAATTTGTTTATTCTTCCCTACACCAATCAGATCAAAAACAATTTTGAGAACGTGTACATGAAGAAAAACGACCCCACCAGCAAGCAAAACATACACATGAAGCTGGATGACAACACCTATATCTATATAGAAAGCTTCGACAGCAAGAGTAAATCCGGCTTCCGTTTTATGCTGGACAATTTTAAAGGTGATGTACTGGCTAAAAAACTGGTGGCCGATGAGATCAAATGGGACTCTGTGAAGCGCTCCTGGAAACTCACCAATTATACAGTAAGAGACATCAAGGGCCTTAAAGAAACCTTTAAAAGCGGTGCTGGCGCCACTAAAGATACCATCCTTGACATGCGTCCAGATGACTTCTCTGTTTACGACAATATCTTTGAGAACATGAGCAACAAGGACCTTTCCGATAAGATCAGGAAAGAGAAAACAAGGGGCTCCGGTATCATGAACGACCTGCTTTTTGAGCAATATAAACGCTATCTACAGCCCCTTTCTGCCTTCGTACTCACCCTGATTGGGGTAGCTTTATCCTCCAGAAAAGTCCGCGGAGGAATTGGTATATCACTTGGAATAGGCATTTTTCTCAGCTTTTCTTATATCGTTGTAGACCGCTTTGCCAAGATGTTCTCTTTAAAAGGAGGCATTCCACCCCTGCTTGCCGTACTGATGCCGACTATATTTTTCGGCTTATTAGGCTTATATTTGCTGCGGAAAGCCCCAAAATAACATGCCCCTTACCCAGACCAACAACACCACCAAAAACCTGCTCATCCTTCATTTTACAGTTTTCATCTGGGGCTTTACAGGCATTCTGGGGGCGCTGATCTCCATCAATGCAGTACAAATGGTATGGTATCGTGTCATGATTGCCTCCATTACACTGTTTCTATATTTTATACTCAGCAAAACCAGTATTAAAGTAAGCAGGAAGCAATTTCTGCAATTCATCTTTACAGGAAGCCTGGTGGCCCTCCACTGGATACTGTTCTTTCACGCCATTAAGGTTTCAACCGTTTCTGTAACCCTGGTTTGCCTCTCTTCATTTACGCTTTTCACGGCAATTTTAGAGCCCCTTATGAAAAGGCAAAGGATGCAAACAGGCGATGTAGTGATTGGTTTCATCATCATTCTGGGCATTTATCTGATCTTTAAATTCGAAACAAAATACACTTTAGGAATCATTTTCGGTCTCTCAGCTGCAGTAGCCTCCGCCCTTTTTTCAGTCATCAATTCCAGTCTGGTGCAAAAAAGTGAAGCCAGAATCATCAGTTTTTACGAGATCACAGGCGCATTTTTCTGGATCACTTTGTACCGTTTATTCGACAAAAGCCTGCTCACAGAGACCTTCAATTTAAGTGGTAGCGACTGGCTTTACCTCTTCCTTTTAGGTACAGTTTGTACCGCCCTTGCCTATGTTGCAGGTGTTGGAGTGATGCGCTATTTATCGGCATTCCGGGTAGCACTGATCACCAATCTCGAGCCCGTTTACGGCATCCTTTTAGCCTTCCTTTTCTTCGGAAATAAAGAGACTATGACCCCCGGATTTTACGTTGGAGCCGTCCTGATTTTGGGTGCAGTTTTCCTGTACCCCATCTACAAAAAAAGAAGAAATCAATTCTAAAAAAAGCCCTTATTTCCCCATTTTTCCTCCCCTGAAAAAGCCCTTTATCCCGGCTTGAAGAACAGCAATTCACGCCCCATTTCCAGGCCCTGAAATCACTAAAAAACTTCTCATCAAACACAACATTTCATCAAATAAAACCGACATAAAAATCAGATGTAAGGGGAGGGGAGGCCATGTTTCACAACTTATTTTACGCTTCCATTCTATATACATTCTTTAATTTAACAGCTAAAATTATTTTTAATTTACGGGGTAAATAGTGTACCTTCATCAAGCAACAGGAGCCGCCTGAACAAGAAGAGCAAAACCAGGCGAAACACAACAAAAAAAGCACAAAAATCAACAAATACTTCAATAATAATAGAAACATCAACAAACACATTACCAACAAATTATATAGATTATTTAAAATTTAAATCCATATAAATCTTTAAATTTTCGCGAAAAAATACTAAACATATTAGCAATGAAGTTTTATGATTCAAATACTAAAAAATAAACTATTAAAATTCAGATACTTAAACCTAATCATATTAACTTCAATATCACATTCCGGTTTTTCACAGATTTTCAGCGCAGAACAGAACCCACTTAGTGTAAAATGGAGACAGATCAACAACAAAGGTTTTAAGATCATCTATCCAACCGAACTTGAAAAAGAAGCACAAAGAATGGCCAATACCATCGGCTTCATTTTTCCTTATGACGGCGCCAGTCTGGGCGTACGAAAAACCACCCTCCCGATCGTGCTTCAAAACCGTGGTGTGATTGCAAACGGCTTCGTTCAACTGGGTCCAAAAAAATCCGAATTCTACACCACTCCCCCACAGTTTTTCGATAGCCAGGACTGGCTCAATAATCTGGCCGTTCACGAGCTCAGACATGCCGCCCAATATGACAAACTCACCCACGGAAAAGCCTACCCTTTTCCCGAAGAAGTTTACCTCGCCTGGATGGGTGTAAGCATCCCGCTTTGGTTCTTTGAAGGAGACGCTGTCAGCACCGAAACTTCCCTCACTCATGCCGGCCGCGGAAGGCAGCCTTCCTGGATCATGCCCTACCGGACCAGCCTGCTCGAAGGGAAAAATATTTCCTACAGCAAAGCCAATTTCGGATCAGACAAAGACATCACTCCGGGTTACTATCAACTCGGGTACCTCATGGTGTCCAACATCAGAACTCAGTTCGGAAAAAATATTTTTGACAGCCTGCTTACCGACATTCGACAGCGGCCCGCCCGCGCCTACCCTTTTGCAGGCAGTCTGAAAAAACTGACAGGCAAAACCGGCAAGGGCTGGTACACCGCCACCACTGCCGATCTCAAAAAAGCATGGACAGCCCAGGATGAAAAAAACCAAAGTAGCCCTTACCCCCAACTCAACAAAAAAGCCAAATATGCAACGGACTATTTTTTACCGGCCTGGCTCGAAGACGGAAACATCCTGGCACTGAAACAAAGCAAAGCCGAGACCCCTTATTTTGTCGTCATAGACAGCAACCAAAAAGAGACCCGCCTGTTTGGCATCGGTTACCAGGAGCAAGCCTGGTTCAGTTATGCCGCGGGCAAACTGACCTGGGATGAGATCCGTTATGACCCCAGGTTCAGACAACGCAGCTACAGCGTGATCTGTCTCTACGATTTCAAAACCAGAAAAATTAAAAAGCTGAAAGGCAGGACCAGAACCTTCTCCCCTTCCCTGTCGGCCGACGGCAAAAAAATCATTGCAGTACAAATTGACCTCAGCAACCAGTCCAACCTCATCGAACTCGATGCCACTACCGGCAAAACCCTGTATACCTACCCCAATCCGGAAAACCTGATCCTGCAAAGCCCGGCTTTTGACCAGAGCGGAGAACGGATCACTTACATCAGCGTGAGCGAAAAAGGAAAAGCTCTTTGGGCAGCGAAAAAAAACGGCAAAAAATCCAAATTGCTAAATGAGGCCAACCAGCAACTCAACAGGCCAATATTTAATTCTTCGGGAATCGCATTTAACGCACATTACAGCGGAGTTGACAATATTTACCAGATAGACACCGCCTCAAAAAAAATAAGCGCTCTGAGCGCTTCAAAATACGGCGCCTTTAATCCATCCTTCTCTTCAGACGGCAAAAAGATCCTGTTCAATAATTTTGGTCCCGAAGGATACAACATTGCTTCAAGCCAGTTCACACCATCGGCAGTTCAGGAAAACAACTTTGCCTATTTTGGCAAAGCTGCCGAGCAGCAGGAAAATACCGGAAATATATTTGAAAAGAACATCCCCGACAGTACCTTCCAGACAGCACCCTATAAAAAGTTCATGCACCTGTTCAACTTCCACAGCGTGGTCCCGGTGATCGAAAACGAATACATTGGCGGGATCCAGCTGCAATCGAACAACCTGCTCAACACCTTCGACTTTTACACCGGTGTCAATTACCACAGAGACCTGGGCAGATTTGAATACAATGCCGGCATCAACCTGAAAACATTTTACCCGGTGATCGGACTCAGTTATGAGAACAGACCCGAACGAACCTTTTACAGCTCCGCTAAGACAATCAAACAAGGAGACTGGAGAGAACACTACGTAAAGCTAAACGCGACGATCCCCGTTAACCTGAATGCCCTTGACGAGTATTACAACCTCGGCTTCAATGTAGCCACCAGTTTAACCAAACGCTACATGCCCCAGAACATGCCTTCCAATTTCATCACCTCCCTGAATTTTCCAATGGAGTACCGGTTCACTTTTTCACACGGAAAGACCCAGGCCACGCGGGACATTGCACCGAGATGGGCGCAAATTTTACGTTTCCAATATTTCAATCAACCCTTCGATCAAAAACTGGCCGGCGAGCTTTTTTCAGCAGAGAGTTTCATTTACACTCCCGGGCTGCTCAAAAACCATTCTTTCCTGATCAATTTCAGCTATCAGAAAGCCACAGGCGTAAGGCGTTACGCCACCGAGATCAATACCGTATACGGCTACAACAATATTCTGGCAAAAAGTCCGCTCCAGAACACCTTGCTGCTCAATTACCGGTTCCCGATTGTGTTTCCCGACCTGGAGGTTGGCCCACTGGCTTATGTAAGAAATTTGAGGGGAACTTTATTTTGTCATTACGAGAACATCGGAAACGACACCAATTTATCCGAACCAAAAACCTATGGCTTTGAATTGCGCAGCAGCATGCACCTGTTGCGTTACCAACCCCTGGCCGATATTGGCGCAAGAATGGTGTTTGTGAATAAAATTTATAATCAAAATCCTATCTTAGAGTTCATTTTTACCTACACATTTTAAGTCTATGCGTACAAAAACCATTTTTATCATCGTCTTTACCGCCCTGCTGACCATTTTCTTAATGATCAACACAGACTCCGTAGAATTCAATTTTATTTTTGTAAAGAAAGATATTTCCAAGCTTGTGGTGGTAGGGGTGTTTACCTTTATTGGATTTGTGCTTGGATACTGGGCCGGAAAGCCAAAAACAGTGATCAGTACTTACGATCAAAAATTTGATGACCCCAAAACAAGTACTGACCACAAAAATAATTTAAGCGACGAGGACCGGGATTACATCAGCTAAACAGCCTGGTCCTGCCCCCTTTTAAGAATGAATGGTATGTGTAAATTTAATGGTCGCAGAACGCCCCAGGATATTGGATACGGAGCAATATTTCTCAAAAGTTAAAGCCAGTGCCCTTTCCACTTTTTGCTCACTCAGCGCACCGTAAAGGTCAAAATGAATATTGATCGTTTCAAAAATCGGAGGAACTTCTTCATTTTTTCTGCTTGCCTTAATACTGATCTTTACATCTTCCAGCGGTTCTTTTTGTTTGGTTAGCACATTCACGACATCGATACCACTGCAACCACCCAAACCCACCAGCAACATTTCCATTGGCCTGAACCCTCTGCCCTCACCGCCTATTTCAGGTTTAGCATCCAGTTCCACCGTATGTCCTGCCGGATTGATGGCTTCAAAATTAAATTTCCCGCTTTTACGTACTAAATTGATTTCCATATGATCTATCAAACGTTATAAAATATTCTATTCTCTTTTTCCAGTTCAGGCAAACGCACTTTATTTTCAAAAATTCCAAAGACACAAGATCCACTCCCGCTCATGGCTGCATAAACTGCGCCCGATTCGTAGAGGCTGTTTTTAATCTGTCCAATCCCTGGATATTTTGAAAAAACGCTCCGCTCAAAGTCATTCTGTACATGCAGCCGCCAGTCTTCTAAAGGCAAATGTATTAAATCTTTCAGCGATCTCCCAGGCATGGAAGGCTTAACCCCCGCATAAGCCTCTGCAGTGGAGACATGAACATCAGGTTTGACCAAAACCAGACAATAGGCCGACAGGTCAAGCTGCAATTCACTAAATTCATCTCCTTTTCCAAAGGCGTAAACAGGTTTATTTTCAATGAAAAAAGCACAATCTGCACCAAGCTGCCGGGCATAGTCCTGCATCGCAGCACTGTTAAGACCCAGCTTAAATTTATCATTCAGAAGCTTGATTACGAAAGCCGCGTCGGCCGAGCCCCCCCCCAAACCAGCACCAACAGGAATATTTTTAAGCAATGTAATTTGCTGAGGAGGCAGTTCGAAATCTTTTCCCAACAAATGATAAGCCTTCAAACAGATGTTGTCTTCCAGCTTTCCCGGAACCTGAACACCTGCAATTACACAGTGTGTTTCTTCGGCATCTGACAATTCAACAACGTCATATAACTTTACGGGATAAAATACGGTTTCCAGATTATGGTAGCCGTCAGTTCTCTTTTCTGTGATGTGCAGACCAAGATTGATCTTGGCATTGGCAAAGGCAAGCATATCGCAAACTTAGCAAAAAATGAAACAACCTTAACCTTAAAATCTACATCCCGGAAGTGCCGTAAAAATAATTTACAACGCCGATATCATAGCAGAAAGCTCCTGGCACAATGTATTGATCTCCTCTTCCGTATTGTAATAATGCACAGAGGCTCTCACCACCGTAGAAAGCTGGTTCTTGCCCATATATATCGGAGTTGCCTGCGATCCCCCAACAGAAACGTTAATTCCAATTTCTGCCAGCTTGAGTTTAACCTCTGAACTCTCCACACCGTTTACCGAAAAAGCAACAATACCACTCAGCCGGTCACCAGAATCACGTACAATGATCCCTGGAATTTCAGCGAGCTTTCTCCTCATCAATACTGACAAATGTTCAATACGATGCCATATGCGATCCAATCCAATATTCATTGCATATTCGATTGCCTTCCCAAACCCAAGGGTAAGTGCCCTGCTTTTCTCATAAAGCTCAAAACGACGTGCATCCTTTCTAAGCGTGTACGCTGTTAAAGATACATTTCCAGCAGCCTGAAAATCCAACAGTATGGGTTTTATGAGATCCTGACTGCTTTTCTTCACAAATAAAAAACCTGTTCCTCTTGGAGCTCTCATGTATTTACGCCCCGTAGCAGAAAGCATATCGCATTTTATCTTTTTCACATCCAGGGGCAATTGACCAGCGCTCTGGCAAGCATCCACCAGATAGAGTATCTGATGTTTTTCTGCAAGATCTCCGATTTCCTCAACTGGCGCAATACTTCCACCAGAAGATGAAACATGTGTGACCATAATCAGTTTAGTTTTAGCGTTAATGGCCTTTTCAAACTCGGTCATCGAAAAATTACCCTGTTCGTCATTAGGAATGACCTTAACCTTAATACCATCGGCATTTTGCAGATCTACCAAGCCAATCAGGTTGGTCACATACTCCATCTCGCTCGTAATGATTTCATCACCATCTTTAAAAGATAAACCTTTAAAAGCCGTACACCAGGCAGCACTCGCATTTTCAAAGACAGCAACTTCATCTCTGTCTGCATTGATCAACCGAGCAATCTGATCATAGACACCATTGATCCGGTCTATATATTTCGCTTCGGTTTCATATCCCCCAGATAAAGCCTCTTCTCTTAAATAGTCAATCACAGTATCAACTACAACATCCGGCGGCAAGGAAGAGCCCGCATTATTAAAATGAATCAGTTGAGACGTGCCGATGGTTTGATTTCTTAAATTCTGTAGTTCTTCGTTATTTATGGGTTCAAGCTTCATTTGATGATTTAGTTCTATAGCGATCTATACTGTTTTCCAGCGTAAATATACTTGTTAATTAAACAGAAAAATAGAACTTTGGATGCAATTTACGGTATTTTGAAACACCAGACAATCGTAAACACAACCTTGAACCTTCAAAATTAATTCCATAACCAGTATAGCTAAAACCAGATAAGACAAGCTGGTATCATGGCTATATAGTTGTTCACTATGACTGCGCCATGAGTGCGCAGTGAGTGCGCCATGAGTGCGCCTTTTTACAGAAAAAACGCGCACTTATAGCGCAGTGAATACACTGACATTCCGCAGTCACAGTAAAGCATAATAGAACCAATACAAGATAAAACTGAACCTGGCATCAACCTAAGCCAAAGAAAACAAATAAGATTAATAAAAATTTAATTTTCAGCAGTAACCTCAACCCCATATCTTATTGCCGCTTCCAGCACATCAATTCTGATATCATTTAGCGTTTTAAATTTAATGCAATATCCAGTCACACTTGCCTTACCTATATTTCCACCAAACGTTTGGGCTAAGTACGTCTTATCTTTGACACCAAGAATATAGACAGAAATTCCGGTTTTGTTTGCGCTCAGGCCAATTTGAAAAAAGTCTTTGGTCTTGCCATCAGCATATTTCAGCGTCTGAAATCCATAGCCAACAGTAGGGTTACTAACCGTTTTATTTTCGCTGTTTTTACCATCATCAAACCATAATTTACAACCTGGTAAAACCCGAAGCAGGAGATGGTGCAACCCTTGCATATCGCTACGCTTTGGTTCAGATTCACCAGTGATATATTTTTCAATTTGTTCTGGTATGTCCATAGGAGATATTAAACGATGAACTGCTTGCTTAACCTTTTCAAATTTCGGTTTATTTTTATTCAACCAAAAAAAGAAAAAATCTGCATACAACTATATCAAAGATAATATGGAAGTTTGATAAGAGAAAGTTAATTTAATATAAGGGGTACAAGTCGGAGACTTGGCCCCTTTTTTATTGTAAAAAATCTGCACCCTCCCCGGTTTGCACCCCGGGAAAATATGTTTTCATGAACGGACATCAGAACCTGAAGCTTTTCGCGAAAGGTTCAGCGAGCTCAGAAAACATATTTTCACTTCTAAACACCTTTTTATAATAAAATCAGATTTGAAAAGAATTTCTTATTTTTAATATCTAAACCCCTTGATTATGAAAGTAGTAAAATTTATCATTTGCCTTCTTTTTGGACTGATGTTTATCAATGCAGGCCTTAATAAATTCTTAAACTATCTCCCCATGCCAAAAATGGACGATGCTCACCTAAAAGTAATGGAAGCCTTTATGAGGGTATCCTGGCTTATGCCTCTTGTTGGAGCCATAGAGGTTATAGGAGGCCTTCTGTTCATTATCCCTAAATACCGTGCACTGGGTGCATTGGTTATTTTACCAGTTGCAACAGGTGTTCTGGTCCACAATATTACCTATGAGCCAATAACAGGCATCTTGACAGCACTGGTACTTTTTGTGATCAATCTATGGATCATTGCAGACAACTGGAAAAAATACCTGCCAATGGTTTCTTCCGATCAGAATAATAAAGAATTAGGCTAGGCTAACTTATATTTTGAACACGCAGATATACACCCTCCCCGGTCTGCACCCAGGAAAATATGTTTTCATGATTGAACCTCAGGGCCTGAATCTCTTCGCGGAAGGTCCAGAGAGATCAGAAAACATATTTTCAACCCAATTTTCATGCCTATCCCCCATAAACCTCCTAAAAAACACAAGCTCATTAATTTTTACGAACAAGGCATCCAGATGGTATAAAGATGGTTTTATTATGTACTTTTGCAATAGAGGTGTTCCTATTATAATTTACAAGATGAAGCAATATTTAGACTTAATGCAGCATGTGCTGGATGAAGGCACTCAAAAACATGACCGCACCGGAACAGGTACCATTAGTGTTTTTGGTTACCAGATGCGATTTAACCTGCAGGAAGGCTTTCCGATGGTAACCACAAAGAAATTACACTTAAAATCCATTATTCATGAGCTAATCTGGTTTTTAAGCGGCGATACCAATATCAAATATCTAAAAGATAATGGTGTAAAGATCTGGGACGAATGGGCCGATGAGAACGGCGACCTCGGACCAGTTTACGGATCACAATGGCGCTCCTGGCCTTCCCCTGATGGTAGCCATATTGATCAGATCAGCAATATAATTAAAACCATTAAGAACAACCCCGATTCCAGAAGGATCATTGTTTCGGCATGGAACGTAGCAGAAATTGAAAGCATGGCCCTACCACCATGCCATGCCTTTTTCCAGTTCTATGTAGCCGATGGTAAACTCAGCTGCCAGCTGTACCAGAGAAGTGCAGACATTTTCCTTGGCGTACCTTTTAATATTGCATCCTATGCCCTGCTCACTATGATGGTGGCTCAGGTATGCGGATTACAGTACGGTGATTTTATCCATACCCTTGGAGATGCACACTTGTACAACAACCATATTGAACAGGCCAGGCTACAACTGAGCCGTGCTCCGAAAGCGCTGCCGGTGATGAAAATCAACCCGGAAGTCAAAGACATCTTCGATTTTAAATACGAAGATTTCAGCCTGGAGAATTACGATCCGCATCCGCACATTAAAGGAGCCGTTGCCGTATGATCGTATCCGCAGTAGTGGCCATTGCAGAAAATAATGCCATTGGAAAAGACAACCAGTTGTTGTGGCGTCTTCCAGCAGACCTGAAACATTTTAAAGAGATTACCTCCGGACATACCGTAATTATGGGCCGCAAAACCTATGATTCTGTAGGCAAGCCTTTGCCCAACCGCCGGAACATCATCATCACCCGCAATAAAGACCTGGAAATTCCGGGGGTGGAAATTGTTGGAAGCATGGACGAAGCCTTATCGCTTTGCCAGCAAGAACAGGAAGTGTATGTGATTGGCGGTGCACAGATCTATGCCAGTTCGCTGCATTTAACCGATAAGATCTACCTGACCCGGGTCCACCAGAGTTTTGAGGCCGACAGCTTTTTTCCGGAGATTGATCCCGGCATCTGGTCAGAAACGGAGGTTGAACCTCATCAGCCCGATGAGAAAAACCCCATTGGATATACATTTTCGACACTTATACGCCGTTAGTGTATCATCTATAATAAAAAATTAATAAGAAGGCCTATTAATTAAAAAATTAATTAGATTTGCCGACTTGTTAAAAAAATATATAGCATATAGACAAATAATTACAAACAAATGCAAGGTAAAGGTTTTATAAAATTTATGGCAATACTATTGGGTATTGTCTGTGTGTATTCTCTATCGTTTAACCTGGTTACATCAAACGTAGAAAAAAACGCTAAAGCGTATGCCAAAGGAGACCCTTTAAAAGAAAAGGCTTATTTGGATTCTATGGCTACTGTTCCGGTTTATCCGGTCTTTGGCTTTAATTACCAGTTCTGTAAATCCAAAGAGATCAATCTTGGATTAGACCTTAAAGGCGGTATGAACGTAACGATGGAAATATCGTTAGGTGAACTTGTAAAATCTTTGGCTAACAATCCTGCTGATGTTAATTTTAACAAAGCGATCTCAAACGCTCAAACTCAGTTAAACGCTGGTGGTAAAGATTTCATTGGTTTATTCGTAAACGAATATGAAAAATTAAGCCCTAACGGAAAACTGGCTGATTTCTTTTCCAATCAGGACAATGCAAAGGACCTTAAAGCCAATGCCAGTAATTCAGACGTTAAAACGTATTTGTCTAAAGAAGCCACCAGCGCTATCGACCGTTCGTTCATCATCATCAGAAGCCGCATCGATGGATTTGGTGTAGTGAGCCCGAACATGCAGAAACAAGAAGGTACCAACCGTATCCTGATTGAGATGCCAGGTGTTCAGGACAAAGAAAGGATTCATAAATTATTGCAGGGTTCTGCAGAACTTCAGTTCTGGCAGGTGTACCAGAATGAAGAAGTTTATTCTGTTCTGGAAAACATCAACAAAACCCTGGTTACAGCTTTAAAAGATACTTCAGCTACGGCTGCTGTTAAAGATACTACAGCTAAAACAGAAAGTAAACTGGCTGGTCTGGCGAAAAAGCCGGCAACCAAAGATTCTGCTGATGTTAAAAAACAGGAGCTTTCTAAAAACAACCCTTTATTTGCTGTATTGAGTATTCCAACCTATCAAGGTCAAAACGGACAGCCTGCTTTACGTCCGGGTCCGGTTGTAGGATGGGTAGCTCAAAAAGATACCGCTAAAGTAAACGCCTACTTTGCAAAACCTGAAATTGCTTCTATCATTCCTCCTACTTTCAAATTTATGTGGAGTGTAAAACCTATGGAAAACACCAAGGTTTTCGAATTGTATGCAATCAAAGTGACTTCAGCAGATGGCAAACCTGATTTAGGTGGTGATGCGATCAGCGATGCCCGTCATGACTTTGACCAGAAAGGCAAACCAGAAGTAACCATGTACATGACTGGTGAAGGTGCTGCAAAATGGAAAAAAATCACTGCAGAAGCTTCTGCAGATCCAAACAATAAAAAAGCTATTGCTATTGTTTTAGACAATACAGTTTACTCTGCTCCTACTGTTCAGAACGAAATCCCTAACGGTATTTCTTCTATCACAGGAAGTTTCACTGTAAACGATACACAAGATTTAGCCAACATCTTAAAGGCTGGTAAATTACCTGCTCCTGCTAAAATTGTAGGAGAATATGTTGTCGGTCCTTCTTTAGGTCAGGCTGCAATCCACAACGGCTTATTGTCATTTGTTCTTGCCTTCATAGTGATCCTGATCTTTATGGCCTTGTATTACAACAAAGCTGGATGGGTGGCTAACTTAGCGCTTGTGATCAACTTATTCTTCATCATGGGTATCCTGGTATCCTTAGGTGCGGTATTAACTTTACCTGGTATCGCTGGTATCATTTTGGTAATTGGTTTATCGGTTGATGCGAACATCCTGATCTTTGAAAGGGTGAGAGAAGAATTGCTTCATGGCAAAAGCACTGCACTTTCTATTAAAGAAGGTTTCAAACATGCAATGCCTTCCATCATTGACTCTAACGTAACGGTATTGATCTTAGGTGTGATCCTGTACATTTTCGGTAACGGACCGGTACAAGGTTTCGCTACGACTTTGTGTATTGGTATCTTGTCATCTCTGTTCTGCGCGGTATTGATCTCCCGTTTGGTTTTCGAATCTCTGCTGAGCAAAAACGCCAACATCACTTTTGGTAACAAAGCTACCCTGCATGCCTTCAAAAACATTGCTTTTGATTTTGTTGGACGCAGAAAGATTTATTACACCATTTCATCTGTAATCATTGTTTTAGGTTTCATCTTCTACTTTAAAAATGGCGGATTGAAACTGGGTATCGACTTTAAAGGTGGAAGAACTTATATCGTTCACTTCGATAAAAACATATCTACTGAAGATGTTAAATCTGATTTAACCCCTCTTTTCGACAACGAGGCACCAGAGGTTAAAACTGCTGGTAATGACAATGAATTAAAAATCACCACGACTTTCCACATTGCCGATCAGGATACACATGCGGATAAACTGGTAGAAGATGCATTGAAAAAAGGTCTGGATAAAACCGGGGCAAAATACACCATTGAAAGTAACCAGAAAGTAGGACCTATCATTGCAAGTGACCTGGTATATAGCGCGTATGGTGCGGTATTGTTCTCTTGCTTACTGATGTTCTTCTATATCATCATCAGGTTTAAAAAACTGAACTATGGTTTGGGTGCGGTAATCGCGTTATTCCATGACGTATTGCTGGTACTTTCTTTCTATACCATTT
This sequence comes from Pedobacter nutrimenti, assembly GCF_032678445.1. Lineage (GTDB taxonomy): Bacteria > Bacteroidota > Bacteroidia > Sphingobacteriales > Sphingobacteriaceae > Pedobacter > Pedobacter nutrimenti_A. The sequence goes on along the minus strand of NZ_JAVTSQ010000001.1, from coordinate 121,008 downwards.
TAGATGGCGTGCTTCCATTCTCATTAGAGATCGGACAGGATTTCATCGCGGCCATCTTAACGGTAATGTCTTATACGATGACTGAAACAGTGGTTGTGTTTGACCGTATCCGCGAGAAACTTGCAGAGCATGGTAAAGAAGATCTTCATGGTGAAGAGCGTAATAAACTGATCAACTTCGCGCTGAACAGTACATTAAGCCGTACCATCCTGACTTCATTAACTGTATTCTTTGTATTATTGGTGATCTTCATCTTCGGTGGAGACAGCATCAGAGGATTTATCTTTGCTTTATTAATTGGCCGTGTTATCGGTACTTATTCTTCACTTTGTATCTCTACACCAATTGTAGTGGATCTTGGAAAAAGCAAATAGACTTTAATACAAATAAAATGTATATAAAAAGGCATCCATCTATTGGATGCCTTTTTTGTTGTATCTATCTTTACAGAAATGCATAAAGCTTCCTTATGGAAAAACGGATTAAACTGATTGAATGCCCAAGAGATGCCATGCAGGGCATCCATCATTTTATTGATACAGATCTTAAAGCAGCCTATATCAACCTGCTCCTGCAAGTCGGTTTTGATACGATTGATTTTGGCAGTTTTGTTTCTCCTAAAGCGATTCCTCAATTGAGGGATACCAAAGAAGTGCTGTCTAAACTGGATCTGAGCGATACGGCTTCCAAATTACTGGCCATTGTAGCCAATGTGAGAGGTGCTGAAGAAGCGGTTCAGCATTCGGAGATCACTTATCTTGGCTTCCCTTTTTCTATCTCAGAAACCTTCCAACAGCGCAACACCAATTCCAGTATCCTGCAATCTATGGATACTGTAAAGCAAATGCTGGAGCTTTGTGACCGGCACAGCAAACAGGCCGTGGTTTACTTGTCTATGGGCTTTGGAAATCCTTACGGAGATCCCTGGAATATAGATATCGTAGAACACTGGACAGGGAAACTGGCTGGACTTGGTGTAAAAATTCTTTCTCTTTCTGATACCACGGGGGTTTCTTCTCCAGAAAAGATCAAGGCTATTTTGCCTGGAATCACCCAGAGCTTTGCTGACATCGAAATTGGTGTACACCTGCACAGTACACCGGAAACACGGCAGGAAAAGATACAGGCAGCTTATGAAAGTGGTTGCAGGCGCTTTGACAGCGCACTAAAGGGATATGGAGGCTGCCCTATGGCTGCCGATGACCTCACGGGAAATCTGGCAACAGAAGACTTAATCAATTATCTGGACCATATTGATGAGCCTACCGGACTCGATATGGACAAATGGAAGGCGGCCCTGGCCTATTCTTCCAGGATCTTTCTTTAAATTCTGCTGAAAAAAGGATCAGGCTTTACGCACCATTTTTACGTGCATCATACCTGCTTCTTCAAATTGTGGTCCTTCTGCAGCAAAGCCGAACTTGCTGTATAGGGAAACAGCATCCAGTTGTGCATTCAGGTAAACATATTGATGATCTTCAGGTAAATCGGCCAGAACAGCAGCCACCATGGCCTGCCCTATTCTTTTTCCCCTGAACTCTTTTAATACAGCAAACCTTTCCAGTTTATAACCTTTATCTGTTTTACGCCAGCGGCAGGCGCCGCAGGGTTGCTGACCAAGTAGAGCTAAGAAGTGAGTAGAAACATCTTCATTCTCCCATTCCAGTTCGGGCGGGCAATGTTGCTCATCAACAAATACCTTTTTACGAATTGCAAACGCATCTTCCAGCTGCTCCTGGCTGCTGATTTTAATAACCTCTAGTGTGTCCATGAATACTATAACAAAAAATAAGTCGCTCTGTTTGAAAGCGACTTATTAAAACGATTGATTGTGTAAAGCTGTCGATTGTAAAGCGGTCGTCATGCTGAAATAAATTCAGCATGACGACCGCACAATTTAAGCTTACTTTTTATCTATTTATAAACTATAATTTATCGCTGGCGTCTTTGCAGTTCAGGTCTTCAAAAGCCTGGGTTAAACGCTTAACAAATGCTTCTTCACCTTTACGTAACCAAACGCGCGGATCGTAGTATTTTTTATTTGGTTTATCTTCTCCATCAGGATTTCCGATCTGACCTTGCAGATAAGCCTCATTCGCTTTATAGTAATCCAGGATACCTTCCCAGAATGCCCATTGCATATCTGTATCGATGTTCATTTTGATCGCACCATAAGAAATGGCCTCTCTGATCTCTTCCTGAGAAGAACCTGAACCACCATGGAAAACGAAATTGATTGGTTTTTCTGCAGTCAGGTTGAATTTCTCTCTGATATAATCTTGTGAGTTCTTTAAAATTACCGGCTGCAGTTTCACGTTACCTGGTTTGTATACCCCGTGAACGTTTCCAAATGCTGCTGCTACAGTAAACTTATCACTTACTTTGCTTAATTCTTCGTAAGCATAAGCTACTTCAGAAGGCTGTGTATACAGTTTAGAACTGTCTACATCACTGTTATCTACACCATCTTCCTCACCACCGGTTACACCCAGTTCGATCTCAATGGTCATGCCCATTTTAGCCATACGGGCTAAATATTTAGCAGAGATTTCCATATTTTCTTCAATCGGTTCTTCCGAAAGGTCCAGCATGTGGGAAGAAAACAATGGTTTTCCATGTTCTGCGAAGAATTGTTCACCGTGATCCAACAATCCATCAATCCATGGAAGTAATTTTTTAGCCGCATGATCCGTATGTAATACTACAGCTACACCATAGTGTTCTGCAAGTAAATGCACGTGTTTAGCTGCGGATACTGCGCCCAGTACACATGCTTTAAGGTTTTCATTATTCAATGTCTTACCTGCGTAGAACTGTGCTCCACCATTTGACAACTGAATCATAACGGGTGAATTTACAGCTTTCGCCGTTTCCATTACTGCGTTAATCGTATTGGTTCCCGTAACGTTAACTGCTGGTAATGCAAACTGGTGCTTTTTAGCCTGCTCAAACAATTCCTGAACGGCGTCTCCGTAAATTACTCCTTTGTAGCCTTTTAAACTCATTTTTCTAATTTTTGTATACGCCGAAGTTAGGAAAAATATAGATTAAGGCAAATCTAAGCCGGGTTTTATTTTATCCTAAAACTATCATAGACGGTTCAATTTTTTTTTTGTTTCTTTGTAGTCGCATTTTTCAACAAATAACATGGCTTGGTTTAAGAGAGAAAATAAAGGTATTAGTACACTGACAGAAGAAAAAAAGGAAGCGCCGGATGGTTTATGGAACAAATGTCCTAATTGCAAAAAGGCATTACACAGTTCGGATCTTATAGAAAATAAATATGTTTGTCATTATTGTGATTACCACCTGAGGGTAGGTTCTAAAGAATATTTCCAGGTATTATTTGACGACAACCAGTTCAAAGAACTCTTTGCGGGGTTAAAATCAGGAGATCCTTTAAACTTTACAGACAGCAAACCTTATAAAGACAGACTGGTAGAAAGCATCGCTAAAACCGGCTTAAATGATGCCATCAGGGCTGCACACGGAAAGATCGAAGGTGAAGAACTGGTGATTGCCTGTATGGACTTCAATTTTATTGGTGGCTCTATGGGATCGGTTGTAGGAGAAAAGATTGCCAGATCAATTGATTATAGCATTAAACATAAAATCCCTTTCCTGATGATCTCTAAATCAGGGGGAGCGCGAATGATGGAAGCTGCATTCTCGTTAATGCAAATGGCTAAAACTTCGGCTAAACTGGCTTTATTGAGCCAGGCAAAGATTCCTTATATTTCTTTATTAACAGATCCTACAACGGGTGGTGTAACAGCTTCTTATGCCATGCTTGGGGATATCAATATTGCAGAACCGGGTGCACTGATCGGCTTTGCAGGTCCAAGGGTCATTAAAGAAACGATTAAGAAAGACCTCCCTAAGGGTTTCCAAACCTCTGAATTTGTATTGGAGCATGGTTTCCTTGATTTTATTGTAGACAGAAGAGCGATGAAGTCAAAACTGGCCAGCTTTTTAAAGATGATGAAGAACTAACAAAAGATAGATACATAAAAGGCGTTTGTGGATTTCACAAACGCCTTTTTTATATAAAATAAACTTTAGCTTTAATCTGTTCCACCAGATGGCTGAACATTGGCCTGTCCAATAGTTCTTTACAGGTACTCATCAGGCGCATAGGATAAACAACTCCCCTTTCCCGGTAAGAAGGCTGCTCATACATATAATCGAGCAGGTGCAGCCCCAGGCGCTCGTAGAATGAGACTCTTCTTTGCGCCTCTTCACTTAGCGGGGGTTCAACTTCCAGCAGCATATTTCCCTGTGCAGCATCCAGATAATGGTGCATGATCCGGCTTCCGTAATTCTTTCCCCTTTCTGCAGAGGATACGGCCAGGTGTTCGATAAACAGCCAATCTGAAATCTTCCACCAGATCACAAAGGCCACAGGCTGTTCCTGGTCTGTGACCAGGTCCACCTGCATCTCCGCTCCCGGACTGATCAAAGACAAAAGAACCGGCCATTCCCTTCGCTCCTGTACAGGAAAGGCACTTTGATAAAGTGCCTTTACAAAGGAAAGACGTTCATCTTTCCGGTCAGTTATTTTTAAAAAGTTAAGCGCTGACATTTTGCTGTACGATATGCTTTACTTTATCCACCACAAAATCCAGTTCTTCTTTGGTATTGTACTTACTGAAAGAAAAACGTACAGAAGGTTTATTAGGGTCTGCTGCTATTCCGGTGAGTACATGGGAGCCTATATTGGAACCTGAAGAACAGGCACTTCCTCCTGATGCCGAGATTCCGTTGATGTCGAGATTAAACAACAACATATCTGACATTTCCATTTCCGGAAAAGAAACATTTAAAACCGTATACAGACTTTTCTCTGGTTCTGTTTCTCCGTTAAAGCCAACTCCAGGTACTTCTGCAAGCAGTTTATTCTTCATATAGGTTTTCAGTTCCTGGATATAGTTCTGGTGTTTTTCCATTTCCGCATAGGCAATTTCCATCGCTTTGGCCAGGCCCACAATGCCGTATACATTTTCTGTTCCCCCACGCATATTCCGCTCCTGAGCACCGCCAAAGATCATTGGACTGATCTTAATGTTGTGGTTCACATAGAGGAAACCCACACCTTTGGGACCATGGAATTTATGTGCTGCACAAACAATAAAATGAGCTTTCAGTTTCCTGACATCATGAACATAATGTCCCATGGTTTGCACCGTATCACAATGATAGATGGCGTTATAGGTTTCACAAAGATCACCTACCTTAACAATATCGGTTAAGGTTCCCAGTTCGTTATTGGCATGCATCAGCGATACAAAAGAACGCTCGTTCTCTTTTAGCAACTGCTCCAGGTGGGCATAATCCACATTTCCCTTGTCGTCGATATTCACATAGCTGAGTTTATCGATCACACCGTTTTTCAACAGCATTTCCAGGGTATGCTCTACGGCGTGGTGCTCAATTTTAGACGTAATGGCATGTTTAAGACCAAAAGCATCAATACCACACCGGATGGCTGTATTGTCTGCTTCGGTACCACCCGAAGTAAAAAATATTTCTGCAGGAACCGCATTTAATAAGCCGGCTACGGTTTTGCGGGCCTTCTCGATTAATGTTCTTACTTCACGCCCCTGGGCGTGGATTGAAGATGGATTTCCATAATAATTATCCATTACATTAACCATTTCAGCCAGCACCTCTTTATCCAGAGGAGTTGTAGCGGCATTATCTAAATAGATTCTGTTCATTTGTTTTTAGTTCAATTTTAAGATTTCTTTGATATCCGAGATGATTTTTGAAGCCAGTCCTTCTGCAACAGTCTCGTTCTGGGCTTCGCTGTAAATCCGGATGATCGGTTCTGTGTTTGACCTTCTCAGGTGTACCCATTCATTGTCAAACTCAATTTTCAAACCATCAATAGTACTGCTTGGCTGGTTTTTATACTTATCCTGCACCTTGAGCAATAAAGCGTCAATATCCATTTCAGGCGTAAGCGTAATCTTATTTTTAGAAATATGATAATTCGGATAGCTGCTTCTCAGTAAAGAAATGGATTTTCCGAAGTTGGCCAGATGCGTCAGGAACAAAGCGATTCCCACCAGGGCATCTCTTCCATAATGTAATTCAGGATAAATGATCCCGCCATTACCTTCTCCGCCAATAATCGCATTGGTCTCTTTCATTTTGTTCACCACATTTACCTCTCCTACTGCTGCTGCATTGTAAGTCCCTCCCGCTTTCTCCGTAACATCTCTCAGTGCACGGGTAGAAGAAAGGTTGGATACTGTATTTCCTGGTGTATGCTTTAACACATAATCTGCTACGGCAACCAGTGTATATTCTTCTCCGAACATGGAACCGTCTTCGCAAACAAAGCACAAACGGTCTACATCCGGATCTACAACGATCCCCAGGTCTGCATTTTTGCTTTGCACTACCTTTGCTATTTCCGTCAGATTCTCCGGAAGCGGTTCCGGATTGTGCGGAAATTCACCGTTAGGTTCGCAGAACAACTCATAAATAGTTTTTACACCGAGTGCTTTTAACAGGGCAGGTACAAAGATCCCTCCTGTAGAATTCACACAGTCAATTGCAATTTTAAAATTTGCGGCTTTAATAGCCTCTACATCCACCAGTGGCAGGGCCAGGATGGCATCTATATGTTTTTGCAGGTAAGTATCGTTAACAACAACTTTACCTAAATCATTAACATCTGCAAAGTCAAAATCAGCACGCTCCGCCAGGTCAAGCACCTCTTTTCCGTCAGCATCACTGATAAATTCGCCTTTACCGTTGAGCAGTTTTAAGGCATTCCACTGTTTTGGATTATGGCTGGCTGTCAAGATAATACCACCACCTGCTTTTTCCAGGGGTACAGCAACTTCTACCGTTGGGGTAGTGCTCAGTCCAAGGTCTATAACTTCGATGCCCAACCCCTGTAAGGTTCCGATCACCAGGTTATTGACCATTTCACCAGATATACGGGCGTCGCGTCCAAGCACAATCTTTTTATTATTGGTTTTCGCAATGACCCAGGAGCCATAGGCTGCCGTGAATTTTACAACATCAATTGGAGTTAACCCGTTTCCGGCAATTCCGCCGATGGTTCCTCTTATTCCAGAAATAGATTTTATCAGTGTCAATTTTTCGGTTTTTTATTGACCCAAAAATAAGAAAAATTTAAGTAGCGAGGGTAGTAAATGGGTATTATACTATATTTGCGGAGTAATAAAAATTTTAAACAAAGCTCTATGCAGCGCAAATGGTTTCAATATTGGTTCAATTCTCCTTATTATCATATACTTTACAGTCAGCGCAACGATGAGGAAGCAGAATTTTTAATCGATAATCTTTCTGCCTATCTGAAACCGTCTGCCGATTCCAGGATCCTGGATATTGCTTGCGGAAGAGGTCGGCATGCCATTTATCTGAATAAAAAGGGCTACGACGTAACCGGGATAGATCTTTCTGAGCAAAGTATACGTTATGCACAGCAATTTGAGCAGAAGAACCTGCATTTCTTTGTACATGATATGCGCCGCTTGTCATTTATCAATTATTTTGACATTGCGTTAAACTTGTTTACCAGTTTTGGTTATTTCGAAACAGAGAAAGACCATGTCAATGCTTTAAAATCCTTCAGAAAAGGTTTAAAACCAGATGGCACCCTGGTGATCGATTATTTCAACACGGTAAAGATCATTAAAAACCTGACCCGCCAGGAAACTAAAACGCTGGAGGGCATAGAATTCCATCTGCATAAGTTTGTTTCTGAGGGTAAAATCATCAAGCATATTAATTTCGAACACCGAGGAAAAGCTTTTGCCTTTGAAGAAAGGGTTCAAGCCTTTACACTGGAGGATTTTGAAAGGATGTTCCTGAAAAGCGGCCTGCAGATCGTTGCGAAATTTGGAGACTATTCTCTGGGTGAATACCATGAAACACAATCAGACCGATTAATTTTAGTCTGCAAAAAAGCATGATAGAAACACTCCTGCAATTTGACCATGATCTTTTTCTGCGGATCAACAGAGGCCTTTCCAATGGCTTCTTTGACTGGCTGATGCCTTTGATGCGCAACCGGTTCTTTTGGGCACCATTGTATTTGTTCATTATCATTTTCTGCATCAAGGAGTATAAAAAGAAAGGATTCCTCATCATAGGTATGATCTTGCTTACCTTTGCTATTGGTGATGCTTTTTCATCCAGATGTATCAAACCTTTTGTAGCCCGTCCACGGCCTTGCAATGACATTGTACTCTCTGCTGAACTCATTCACCGCGTGCCCTGCGGAAGTGGCTACAGCTTTCCTTCTGCCCATGCCACCAATCATTTTGGGATAGCGGTATTTTTGATCCTTGTTTTTTATGACCGCTGGAAACCGATATTACCTATAGGTCTGGCCTGGGCATTTATTATATCCTTCGCGCAAATCTATGTTGGCGTACATTACCCTATAGATACACTGGCCGGTGCTGTTCTGGGTACCTTAGTTGGCCTGCTCACCTCTATTATCTATAAAAAACTGCAAAATCGTATATAAATGGAGATCTGGAAATTATTTATACTATTCTTTTGTGCCTTTTTTGGCGGAGCAGCAATTTTCCTGGTTAAAAGTGACAAATCACAATTGCTTAAGCTGATCCTTTCTTTCAGTGGGGCTTACCTTTTTGCCATCACTGTTTTACACCTCATTCCCGATGCCTACAGTGGTGCGGATGCCCATGAGATTGGGATCTTTATACTGATCGGCTTTTTGCTGCAGGTATTCCTGGAGCAATTTTCAGAGGGTGTGGAACATGGACATATTCACAAACACAACGAAAATCATATTTTCCCTTACGGAATTATGATCAGTTTATGCCTTCATGCTTTTTTAGAGGGTATGCCACTGGCCAAAGACCACCACAATGAGTTGATCTTTGGGATTGCCCTGCACCATATCCCTGCTGCTTTTGCACTGGCCAGCATCCTGATGCAAAACCACTACAAAGCCGGAAAGATCCTTTTTTACATCATTATTTTCGCATTAATGGCTCCGCTTGGATTTTATGTAAGTATAGGACTAAGCAATGGCACCATAGGCGGTGTAGAAGCTTATTTCAATAAGATGATGGGTATTGTGATCGGAATCTTCCTGCACATCTCCACAACCATCCTATTTGAATCAAGTGTAGACCATAAAGTCAGCAAGCGCAAAATGGTGGCCGTATTGCTGGGCATCAGCATTGCCCTGGTTGGCTTTTACAGTTCCGGGCATTAACCCCGCAACTTATCCAGGAGCAGGTTCAATTGTAAAGCTTCCTCTTCGGTGAGGTTGGAAGAAACCATAGCCGACAGGTTCACCTCTTCGTCCATTCTTTTTAAAAGTGTCAGCCCTTTTTTGCTGATTCGGATGTCTACAGCTCTTTTATCGGTTGAATTAATTTCCTTTTCTACAAGTCCTTTCTGTACCAGCCGGTCTACAATCCGGGAGGCATCAGACATTTTATCCATCATCCTCGATTTGATCAGGTTAATGGTAGAGGGTCTGGGATGTTGTCCTCTTAAGATTCGCAGCACATTAAATTGCTGGGTGGTGATTTCATAAGGTACAACGATTTGTTTCATCTGCTCGGTACACCAGCTATAGGTATAAAATACGTTGACTACGGCTTGCTGGAAAACACTTTCAAACCGGGATGTCTTAATTTCTTTCTGCAATTCCATGTGCACTATTTTTCTTTCTTATCTGGAGAACTGCCTTTTTTCTTTCCATATTTCCAGGGGCAATGTCTGCATTTATTTTTACAGCAGTGTCCTCTTTTGAGGTGGTAGGCTTCAGTAAATACCATAAGCCCCTCCTCATTGAAATAGAAATCTACGCCTTCTTCCATTTAATTAAGCAATTTAACGACCAAACTTTCCTGGTAGTGAAATTTTAACTGGTGACCACTGCCGTGGGTGGTCCAAACTTCTGTGGGTTTGACCTGGCTGATGGTGTATAAAATGTCTTTCCAGTCTGCATGATCTGAAAGGTATAACTGCATCTGGTTCATTTTCTGCAGGTCTTTCCACCCTGTTGCAAACACTTTAATGACATTGAGTGTCTTCACATTACTATTGAAAACCATTGGAGGTACCAGGTAAACAACATTTTTTACATTGGCCTTCAATATCCGTTTATCAAAAATCTCGTAGGTGCCCAGAGACCTCCCCTCCTGTTCATAGATTTTGATGAACGGAAGGATACTATGGTGCACCAATATCTTTTTCCCTTTACAATACTGATTCATCAATTCCAGTAGTCTTTGACTTTTTCCAAGGACATAAGCGCCCAGCATAATATTCAGATCGGTTGAGTTGAGTTTTTTAATCTCTTCTTCCGGATCGGGATGCTGTGTCTCCGGGTTTGCAAAAGTCGTTTCTGTAATCAGTACATCTGCCCCCACAAATTCAAAAGGTTCGCAGGTCGGGTCTTTTTGCAGTTTAAAATCTCCTGTATACAGGTACCTGGTTCCCTGGTATTCCATCAGGATCTGCGCTGAGCCCAGAATATGTCCGGCAGGAATAAATTGAAGCAGCACTCCATTGATCTCAAAAGCTTCGTGATAGGCCTTGATATAGAATTCGCCTGCGGCCTCTTCCCGATACCTGTGCTTCATAAACAAAGAGGTGGCCCTGCCACAGTATACTTTTGCATTACCTGGTACGGCATGGTCTCCATGGGCATGGGAAATCACTGCAAGGCGAACCGGTTCTTTTGGATCTAAATAAAAATCCCCGTAAACACAGTACAAACCGATTTTCGTTTGTACTAAAAAATCCTCTGCTATCATTTAATCCTTTATCTGCAGAAACTGGTGGTGCAGGCTCAGCACCTGTTCTATAACAGAGCTGCTTTCATCATTTATAATGAAAAAATCTGCCATCTTCAGTTTCTGTTCATCTGTATATTGTTTATCCATCCTGGCCTTCACCTGTGCCTGGGTAACCTGATCTCGTGCCATTACCCTGGCCATTCTGACTTCTACTGGTGCGGTGACCAGAATGTTTTTATCACACATCTGGTAGGAACCGCTTTCAAACAGCAGAGCAGCCTCTTTTAAGATATAAGGACAAGTTTCAGGCACCTGTGCTACCCAGATATCAAAGACTCTGAATACGGCCGGATGTACCAATGCATTCAGTTTAGCCAGTTGTGCAGCATCATTAAACACGATGCCTGCAATGTATTTATTATTCAGTACGCCATTTTGCTGGTAACTTTCTTCTCCAAAAGTTTCTTTAACGCCCGCAACCAGAACAGGATCGGTAACCATGATCTGCTTGGCTACATCATCTGCATAGAAAACCGATGCACCAAGTGTTTCAAAAATATGACAGATGGTGGTCTTACCACTTCCAATTCCTCCTGTAATACCAATCTTTAACATTATTTTTCTATTATAAAATCCAATTTGGCGGGCTCAATTTTAATCACTTTACAATAATCAGGAAACCGGGACAACTTTACCCTCAATTTATGATGCCCTTCTAACCTCCATTCATCCAGATCTACTACTGCATCAATAAAATCTTCATTGACCTGCTGATAGGAAGATAAAGCGACGAGAAAAGTCAGTCTTATTTTTTTAGGGAACAACTTAACATTCAAATACTGTTTGTTGTTGATGACCTTTACAGGCACGTCTATGGTTTTTTCCGTAAACTCATCTACAGGTATCTTCACTTCAACGCTGGCAGGAAAAATGCTCACATTTTTATAGCTGCTTTGTTTCATAGGAACTCTTGTACTTACGGAGTTCTGAACCCCTTTCAGGTTAAGTGTATCGGTTTTCCAGGAGCTGATCTCTTCCAGGTCCTTCTCCGGTCCGGACACCGTTACATAGGCAGGATTGAGTTCCGTATCGTCAGAAATCCCAAATTGCTCCCTGAACTCCAGTTTAGAAACCAGTTTTACCGGTACCTTTTTAACAGTTCTTTTCGAAAAATCGAAGTATAACGTATCCGGCTTTACAGAAATGATCTTCTGAGAGGTTTCCAGCTGCCTGTTGATGTTGAACAGCTGTTCTGAAAACAGTACAAAATTCCGGTTATTCAGCTTGTCCAGACTGATAGAAATGGATTGAGGATTGATCCTGAGCCGGGCAAACAACAGTTGCCAGCCAGTACCTTCCACCTGCAGGTCTACCGTATCCGACTGCAGGGGATGAAATGCCTTTTTCTGCGGCACATTGGTGTAGATCAGTACTGTTTTTGCCGTATAAACGTATTTATTATTTAACGCAAGGAACAGCCACCCACCCAGGGCCAGCAGCAAACAGACCACAAGGGTCAGAAATCGCTTTCGTTCTATTTTTGTTAATTTTATGATCGGCATACTGTAAAGTAAACAAAAATACAATAATGTAAAGGATTACCTATTAATCAGGGAAACAATTCCGCCATCCGCGTCAGATCGATGTTCCATTATTGGCTGCATGATGACATTTTTTCAAACAAATGTTACATTAACCGCTTCATCAAAGATCATAACTATGGATAGAGGGGGTTGCGTATACATTTGACTAACAAAATTAATTCTGTGTTGTATATCGGGGTAACATCGGACTTGTACTTTAGGATAAAAGAGCATAAAGAGAAATACTTTCCTAATTCCTTTACGGCGAATTATAATTGCAATAAGCTAGTTTATTTCGAACAGCACAGTTCAATTGAAGAAGCTATTGCTAAGGAAAAACAGATGAAGAATTGGAAGAGGGTCTGGAAGATCAGCTTGATCAATAGTGCAAATCCTGAATGGAATGATTTGTCTGAAGGTCTTGAACCATAGACGACAAATATTATCTCCATGCTATAGCCGCCCTGCAAACAAAAAAGGGATATGAATATTTCAGGCCTTAGCAGGTTTGCAGCCCCTTCAGGCTGCCTAAGCTGGTGCAGCCTGAAATATTCATATCCCTTTTTTGTCCATGCGAAATACAGGTAATACAACGATATTCTCTGACTTTCTCTTCCGAGATGCTGAAATGAATTTACTCCGTAGCTTTCCGCTGCGCTCCAGGTCAGCATGACGAGGTGGCTGTTGTCTATGCGAAATACTGGTAATGCAAGCAAACACAAAAATCAGGTCCATAAAAAAAGCCGCGTAAAGCGGCTTAAATATTTCAATTGGATAACTTCAATTAGGCTTTAGGCAAAGTAGCCTTAGTCGCATCTAATGAAATCGCAGTTTTATCAAATCTGATTTTAGTACCACCTTCAACTTCGATCAGGAAAGTAGTCTCGTTCATATCTACAATTTTGCCGTGAATACCGGCAGTAGTTACAATTTTATCTCCCTTTTTCAAATCCTCAACCAATTTCTTATGGTCTTTTGCCTTTTTAACCTGCGGCCTGATCATGAAGAAATAAAATACCACCATGATAAGAACCATTGGGATTAAAGTACCCAACATTCCATTTCCGCCTGCTTGTAAAATTACTATTCCTGTAGTCATATTGTCTTTTTTGTTTTTTTAATAAAATATTAAGGTTGAGTCACTTCTCCAGTTAAATGCACCTGATTGGTATTCGGATTGCCATTAGACGTAATGGTAACCACTTTGTCCTGCATCCCCATTTTACCCGCACTGTTAAAAACCACTTTGATCACACTTTCTTCACCAGGTTTAATCGGTTCAGTAGGTGACTCAGGAATGGTACATCCGCAAGTCGCTGTTGCATTGGAAATGATCAGCGGGCTTTTTCCCGTATTTTTAAATTTGAAGTCGTAATGTACTTTTTCTCCTTGTTTGATTTTTCCGAAATCATAGCTTTCCTTTTCAAAAGAAAGGATCGCAGCATCTGGAGAAGCAGGTTTTGCTGCACTCGATGTCGTGTCTGTTAAACTGCCGGCTTTTACATCTTGTTTAGCCGTTCCCTGATGGCAGGAAGCCAGCAATACACCGGCAATGCCCAATACAAATAAGTGTTTCATGTGATTATTCGTCTATTAATCCCCGTCCAATTTTCTTAATGCTATTCGTGCGTTTTAAATCGCCCAAAATTTTATCCAAGATACCGTTAATAAATGAGTTACTTTTCGGTGTACTGTAATCTTTTGATAAATCCAGATACTCGTTAATGGTCACTTTAACCGGAATAGATGGGAAGTTAAGCAATTCGCAAATCGCCATTTTCATCAGAATCGTATCCATCAATGCGATACGCTCAGACTCCCAGTTTTTAGTTCTTTCAGCAATCAGCTCCTGATATTTATCGTAATTCTTTAAAGTATAAGCAAACAGATCCTGTACAAACTTACTGTCTTCCGGCCAGTCCTGGCTAATCGGGGTTAGTTTATTTGCAAACGGATCCTCAGAAGTGAAATTCTTCAGTGTTTTAGCCACCATACCTTGCATCACCTCTTTATCTACAGACCAGTTGATAAATTTATCTTCAAAAGCCTGAATGATGTTTTGATTTTTAAGAATGATCTTTCTAAAGATAAACTTAATGATCTCTTTGGATTCCTCCAATCCTTCATTATCACCTGCCAGATAAGCCACATATTCAGGTGTACTTTTCAGTTTGTTATAAATGGTTTTAATGAAATCCGGTTCTGCATTCCAGTTGATCTGGTATTTATTAACAGCCGCCTGAAATTCAGGATTCTTCTGTAATAAAACGATAAATGCATTGTGCAGCAGTTTCTGATTGGGATTCAGATCCTCTTCCGTCGGAAAGTGTTTATTAGACCTTTCAATGGCATCAACAGCAGTATACTCTGTGATTTCAGATATAAGGGCAAGCATGCGGACGTACATTTCGTAGACGTCGTCAATACTTTTCATCAATGCTTTCTTTGATGAGATCAGATCTTTCTTATCTGACATTTGCCATGCAAATATGTTTTGCAAAGCTTTAATTCTTAGGTGCCTTCTGTTTAACATGAATGTAAGAACGAGTGGTAAATTTACCTGTTTATGTGTGTATTAAAATGATGATTTGATTTTCTTAATGTCTGCCATTCTTTGTTCGGCAATGCGGTTTGCAGCTATAATGGTAGGAATATTGTCTTTTTTTGATAAACGGATCACGTTGCGTGTTGCATCATAAATATTTTCGGTGAGCTGGATCGTTCTTTTTCTGCCAAAGCCGGTCAGTTCAGAATAGCAATTGATCAAACCGCCCGCATTGATCAGATAATCTGGCGCAAACAGAATATTCTTTTCCAGCAAGAGTGCACCATGTTTGGTTTCATCGGCCAGCTGGTTGTTTGCTGAACCTGCAATGATGGCAAATTTCATTTTGGCAATGGTTTTGTCATTAACGGTTGCCCCTAATGCGCAAGGTGCATAAATATCAGCATCAAGCGCAAAGATCTTATCTGCTTCAACGGGTTTGGCTTTATACTTCCTGGCTACATACTGTAAGCGTTCTTCATTGATATCACTGATAAAAACTTCTACGTTATCATTCCTCAACAATTCGACCAGATGCTCACCTACATTTCCTATACCCTGAACTACAACAGATCTTCCAGCCAGCATATCTGTTCCAAAAACCTCTTTCACGCAGGCCTTAATTCCCAGATAAACGCCTTTTGCGGTATAAGGTGACGGATCTCCTGCACCACCAATCGATTCAGGGACACCTGTAACGTGGCTGGTTTCCATACGGATATATTCCATATCCTTTGTGGTTGTACCCACATCTTCCGCAGTAATGAATTCGCCGTTCAGGTTTTTGATGAAACGTCCGTAACTACGCATCATGGCTTCTGATTTGCCTTTTCTGGAATCTCCGATGATTACGGCTTTTCCCCCGCCAAGGTTCAATCCGGTAATGGCAGATTTATAGGTCATACCTCTGGATAATCTCAGGACATCTTCCAGTGCTTCTGATTCAGAATTGTAATTCCACATGCGTGTTCCGCCCAATGCAGGTCCCAGTGTGGTATCATGTATGGCAATAATGGCTTTTAAGCCGGTATCGGGGTCGTTACAAAAAACAACTTTCTTATGACCTAATGCACTTAATTGATCCAAAATAGAAGTTACCACAGAGCTGTTATCAGACATACGCTTATAATTATCAGATATGTCGCAAAACTAGCATAAAAAAACATTATTTTACCTAGTTTTAACGAAAGTCTTTAAAAAAATTACCTGCCTTTGTCTAACTTTACCTGCTCATGAAACACCTTCGTTTTTTAAATAAGTACTTCTATAAATATAAGTGGTGGATTGTTCCGGGTGTTTTCTTTGTCATTATATCAAACATCTTTGGCGTCATCCCGGCACAGGTTATTGGTCATGCCTTCAACCTGATCACCGAAAACATCCAGGTATACAACCTTTTTTCCGGTTTCGAAAGGCAATCTATTATCTATGATATTTTCAGTTACAGCTTATTTTATTTTGGCGCACTGGTACTTTTCCTGTATCTGATCAGGGGTCTGTTTCTGTTCTTTATGCGGCAAACGCTGATCCTCATGTCAAGACATATAGAGTTTGACATGAAGAACGAAATCTATGCCCACTACCAAAAGTTAAGTCTGGGTTTTTACCGCCGCAACAACACCGGAGATTTGATGAACAGGGCTACTGAAGATGTGAACCGGGTAAGAATGTATGTTGGGCCGGCCATTATGTATGCGCTCAATACAGCTGTTCAATGTTTACTGATCATTACTTCCATGTATATGGTCAATGCCGAACTGGCCACCTTTTGTCTGCTTCCTTTGCCTGTACTGGTGGTAACGATTTATTTTGTCAATACCCAGATCAATAAAAAGAGTGAACAAATCCAGGAACAACTGTCAAGACTTTCCAGCTTTGTTCAGGAACGTTTCTCGGGCATACGGGTCATCAAGTCTTATGTGCGGGAAAACCATACCAAGGCTATTTTTGCCCAGGAAAGCGAAGGCTATAAGCAAAACTCCATGAGCCTGGTCAGGGTACAGGCTTTCTTTTACCCGACAATGCTCTTATTGGTTGGACTGAGCACCATCCTGACCGTATATATAGGTGGTAAACAAGTGATCAATGGCTCCATCACCGCGGGAAACATTGCCGAGTTTATCGTTTACGTCAATCAGCTTACTTTTCCGGTGACAATGCTGGGATGGGTAACCACGCTGATCCAACGTGCAGCGGCCTCTCAGAAAAGGATCAACGAATTTTTGGAACTGCATCCCGATATTGTTTCGGGCAAAGTAGACCCGGCACCTTTTGATGGTAGTATCCGTTTTAACGAGGTCAGTTTCACCTATCCGGACACAGGTATCAAGGCCCTGGAAAAGGTCAGTTTCGAAATAGAAAAAGGTCAGTTCGTTGCCGTCATAGGCCGAACCGGGTCGGGTAAATCTACCCTTGCCAATCTGATCATGCGCATGTATGATGTAGACTCCGGAGAAATACTGCTCAACGGACAAAATCTGAAGAACCTGCAGTTAGGCCCCTACCGCAATCAGGTCGGTTTTGTTCCGCAGGAGGTGTTCCTTTTTTCTGATACGATTAAAAACAATATTGCATTCGGGTTGGACCAGGTGACCGATGAGGAAGTAGAAAATGCGGCAAGAAGTGCAGCAGTATACCACAATATCATTGACTTTGATCTGAAATTTGAGACCATGCTGGGCGAAAGAGGCATCACGCTTTCGGGCGGACAAAAACAGCGGGTATCCATTGCACGTGCATTGATCAAAGAGCCTAAAATTTTGATCTTTGACGATTGCCTTTCTGCAGTAGATACCAAAACTGAAGAAGAAATACTCCGTAACCTGGGGCGGATTATGAAAGGAAAGACCAGTATTTTAATTGCACACCGCATTTCTACCATAAAAAATGCAGACAAGATCATCGTTATGGATGCAGGAAGAATCATCGAGCAGGGTACACACGAGTCTCTGTTAGACCTAAATGGGGCCTACAGGGAGATGTATCAACATCAATTATTGGAAGAAGAAAATAAATCTCTTTAATTCTATTTTGAAGTTTAATAATTATTGCTTTATATTTACCCGAACCAAAAACCAAGATCAGTACCAACCATGGGAGAATTTGACAACAAAGAGAGAGAAGAGGTTTTTTCTAAGAAAGTAAGGGCAGGTAAAAGAACTTATTTTTTCGATGTAAAAGCGACACGTTCAGGCGATTATTACTTAACCTTAACCGAAAGTAAAAAAAGACTGGAGGACGGCGTATTTGTAAAGCATAAGATCTTTTTATACAAAGAGGATTTTGAAAAGTTTGCGGAAGGACTAAATGAGACTGTAGATTATATCAAAAATCATCAGGAAGTTATAGAAAAACGTTACGAATATTCTGAAAATCAAGAAGGAAACGGTGCCAAGGGCATTGATGATTTTTCTTTCTAAATTATATCATATAAAAAGCCCCTGTAAACCAGGGGCTTTTTTTTTGTTACTGGCGCAGTTCTTC
This sequence comes from Pedobacter nutrimenti, assembly GCF_032678445.1. Taxonomy (GTDB): domain Bacteria; phylum Bacteroidota; class Bacteroidia; order Sphingobacteriales; family Sphingobacteriaceae; genus Pedobacter; species Pedobacter nutrimenti_A. The sequence continues at coordinate 102,628 of NZ_JAVTSQ010000001.1, read as the reverse complement.
CATTCGTTTCATATCCTGATTCAGTTCGAAGAGCAGATCGTAGAGTAATTTAATGTTCTTGTTTTCAGTGGCTGTCCCGCAGCCATCAATAACATCCAGAAATCCCGTATAAAAATCATCAAATAATTCATCAGGTAAATCAATCTGTCCAAGATCCAGCTGACAGCAGGTATGATAGATCATATGCATCAATGAGAAATACAGATGGCAGGTTTCCTCCATCAACTCTGGATAGGATTGGCCCAAAGGCTGGTCTACATAAAAATGGTAGTTATTGGATGCATGCTGATTAAACTCTTCATTCGTCATGACTTCAAATTCGTCCAGAGAATTGATCATCAGGTAGGTTTTAATGCAATTAAAAACCTTGTCCGAAGACTGTAGCAAGAGTTGAACAGCCGGATCTTTTACCCCTTCCAGAACTTCATAGTCATTCTCGTACATTGAAGCGGCATCTACCAAACCTTTTAAATCGGACAGGTCCTTTTCAAAAGCCAGCAGATAGCCGTACTTGCAAAACTCACCCAATGTAAAACTCAGCACATGAGACACCACGCCCAGCAATACATCTTCTTCATTAGGTTGCTCTTCCTTCATCATTGAATAAAGCTATATACTTTAACTCAAATAACAAAACCGGGCAAAGCCATTAAAGAGGGTTTATCCCTATACGCCTGAAGATACCCTTTGCAGCATGGAAAGCTGCTCCATAATCTTCTTATGCTGTTCCAGCTGACCATATTGTTCTGTTAGTTTCCCAAGTTCCTGCAATACAGAAAAGCCAAGGCGGGCATCTTCCAGGTAAGCTTCCTGAAATTTAGGTTCTAAAGACACCATGTAATGAAGTTCACCGGCAAGGAAGTTGGCTGTTTCCGTAGTCAGTTTGCCGGCCCGGGCCAGGTCCTGCTGATCATATAGATTCGTGATGGTACCCAGCCTGAGGATACTGTCTCTGATGGAATAATTTTTCACCGGAAGTTCATCAAGACTTCTGACCATCAGCTGGTGTGCTTCTGTCTTTTTCCCTTCTGCCAGGAGATTTCCGGCCAGCGTATTGTGCAATCTCCAGGTTTGATCCAATACCCTCCTGCTTTCAGGATCCATATAAGCTGCTTTCTTAAATCCGGAAAACTCCATTTTATTCATCACATTGCTGTACATCACTGAAGCATTGGTCCGTTCTTCTTTGTCTTTTTTATCTGTTTTAAACGGTAAAAGACGATAGGCATAGCCTTCCAGATAAAGGTATTTATCCAGGCCCATATAAGTATCGTTAGACACCGAGCTTTCAAAATACACTGGCCGCTTCCAGTTGTTGTGTACCAGAATATCAAAGATGGCCAGATCTGGTTTGGTTGCATAGTTCTTTTTAAAATCCCATTCCATCACATCTGTCAGCTTATCACTGTCTTCCTTCCTGATGATATTGGATTCCAGCAAAGCTGTTTTGTTGATGCTGAGTTTTAATTTCCTTGACGGAACAAAATTGGCATAACTGCCATCATTCATTTCCACCTGGTCAGCTTTCTGATCGGAAGTCATTACCGCAAAAAGATCAGAGAGCTCTATACTATCTTTCAAACCATAGTCCACATATGGAAATACATCCCTCAACCCTGCTTTATACTGATCTTCGTTCATAGTGATCGGCAATGGTGCCGATTGGCGAAGTTGTTTTTTCATTTGGGTAATATAGGCCGGATCTGATAAATACTGGATATTAACCACCCTGACATCCGTTCTGAAACCTTCCACCTCCTGGGCATACCATAAGGGGAAAGTATCATTGTCGGCCGTGGTAAATAAAATGGCATCCTTGGCGCAGGAATTCAAATAGTTCTTTGCCCAGTCCAGGGCAGTAGTCTTTCCTGAGCGGTCATGATCATCCCAGCCAGCAGTCCCCATCAGGTAGGGAACAACCAGACATAAGCCAGCCGCAATAGCCAGGCTCCATTTTGGGGCAGCCCATCTGCTTAGAAATTCCCGGATACCCAACACGCCAAGTCCGATCCAAATGGCAAAGGCATAAAAAGAACCTACATAGGCATAATCTCTTTCTCTCACCTGCATAGGATCCTGGTTCAGGTACAGAATGATCGCCAGGCCTGTAAAGAAAAACAACGCAGCAAGTACTACGCTCATAGATTTGCTCTTCCTGTACAACCAGATCATACCGATAACACCCAACAGGAGCGGCAATCCGTAAAACACATTATGGCCTTTATTCTCTGCAACAGAAGCAGGCAAATGAGCCTGATTACCGAGCCGGACTTTATCCAGTGCATTGATTCCTGTAATCCAGTTGCCGTTCTGTATTTCTCCCTGGCTCTGCATATCGTTCTGTTTCCCGGCAAAATTCCATAAGAAATAGCGCCAGTACATGAAACCAACCTGATAGCTGGAAAAAAAGCTTAAGTTTTGTAAAAAGGAAGGATGCTCATCTTCTCCCATATTGAGCCATTGACGATAAAATTGTACATGGTCCGCCCGGCTACTGTACATCCGGGGAAAGAGTTGATTCTTGTCGTAAGTGGTTTTATAATTATTGCCAGACACTTCGTATTTAGCAGGCCCCCTTCTGTAGGTTTTTCCGTTAATTGTATTATCGGTGACTTTGGCATCAAAGGTTTGTCCATAGACCAAGGGGGTTTCACCATAACTGGTACGGCCAAGGTAATCATATAAGCCAAAGGCATTGTCTGGATTGCTCAGGTTCAAACTGGTCTTTGCGTTGGCCCTTATAATGATCAGAAAGTAAGAACTATAACCTATCAATAAACAGGTCAGGCAGATCAAACCCAGGTTTAACTGATATTTCTTTGTTTTTACAGTATACAGAATTCCGGCAATCAGCGACGCCGCAACAAGAAGCAGAAAAAATAAGGCTCCTGCACCAAAAGCTGTGCCCAGCTGATTGACAAAGAACAAATCGAATTTGGCGGCCAGCAACACCAGGTACTGGATTAAAAAGAACTGTACGATTCCCACCAGTACGCATCCGATTGCAAAAGCTTTCAGTAAACCCTTCCAATTTGGCTGACTTGTCTTTTTAAAATAATAGATCAACACAACGGCAGGTATGGTTAGCAAGCTGAGCAAATGTACACCGATAGAGAGCCCGATCATAAAAGCAATAAACACCAGCCAACGATCATCCAATTCCCTTTCCCATTTCAGAATGGCCCAGAACGTAATGGCCGTGAACAGAATCGAAAGGGCATACACTTCCGACTCTACTGCAGAAAACCAAAAGGTATCTGAAAAAGTGTAAGCCAGTGCACCTATAGCTCCTGCGGCCAGAATAGCCCACATTTCTGTCTGGCTTTGTTTCTTTACAAACACCTTTGAAGCCAGAGCTGTAATGGTCCAGAATAAGAACATAATGGTTGCAGCGCTGGCCACTACGGAAAGGAAATTGGTCCAGTAAGCAATTCTTCCGGTATGTCCGAGTGCCAGTAGCGAGAACATTTTACCTATCATCAAAAACAAAGGTGCTCCAGGCTGATGCCCTACCTGCAGCTTATTGGAGGCAGAGAGAAATTCTCCACAATCCCAGAAGCTGACTGTGGGTTCCATGGTTAACCAGTAAACCATAAGGGCAACAGAGAATAGAATAAATCCGAGGAGATTGTTGATGCGTTGGTAATGTTTCATGAGCTCTAATTTTAATTTGGCAGTTTATCAAAATTAGCTATATCACTATGTATGAGTTGTTAATTAGTGTTAAAGAATGTTAAAATACTACAAGTTCAGCCAAGCCTTAAAGGCCTCTGCACGTTCTTCTGTAACCAATACTTGTGGATTGTGCTCCGGTTCCGGATCCAGGACAACCCTAACCCGGTTTCTGGAAACCTTATACATTTCTTTAATGGAATCTATATGAATAATGAATTTCCGGTTGATCCGGAAAAAGTCGGCGGTAGACAACTGCGGTTCCAGGCTGGTGATCGTTTCTTCTATAATATAACTTTGCTGATCGCGGGTGACCAGGAACAAATACTTATCATCTGCCATAAAGTAGGCGATTTCATAGGCTTGGACGGCTTTAAGACGGGTCCCCATTTTGACCATAAAGCGTGTTCTTGGATAAACCACTGCGGGAACTGCGCCTTGTTGCTGCAGTCCTTGTACTTTTTTAATGGCCTGAACAACATCTTCCTTATCAAAGGGCTTCAGCAGATAATCTACACCCTGATGTTTAAAAGCTTTTAAAGTATATTGGTCGTAGGCGGTGGTGAATACAACCGGACTTTGGATCTGTACTTGTTGAAAGATCTGAAAACTTTCTCCGTCTCCCAGATGGATATCCATAAAGATCAGGTCTGCCCTATGGTTTTTGAGCCATTGAACAGCTCCTGCAACGGTTTCGATCATAGCCAGTACTTCTATTCCCGGGTCGAATTCAAGCAGCATGCTTTTCAGCTCCTGTGCTGCCAGTTCTTCATCTTCTATAATCAGTACAGTCATGGTTGTTTCGAAATACCAGCTGTAAATTTACAAAAAAACTCCGGTCTCAAAAGAAACCGGAGCCAACAGATTATTCACCTAACCTAATATATCTATTGTTGTAAGTCTGGATTATTAGCCAAAGCGCCCTTTGGAAATCTTAGCGTATATCTCGGATCATTTTTTTGCAGGGTATATTCTACACCGCTTACGGTATGTTTGAGTTCTGGTTGCCCATAACGTTTTAAGTCATACCATCTATGACCTTCCAGGGCGAGTTCGCGTTCACGTTCTGCATACACCTCTTTCAGTAAATCTGCAGATGAAAGTGCGGATATCCGGGTTTTCTCTGTCTGGAAATAAGCTGGTTTTAAACGTTTGGCTTTTAAGGCCAGTAATTGTTGCAGGGCAAGGTCTTTGTTACCCGTTTGTAATGCTGCCTCTGCTACAATCAGGTACATCTCTCCATTTCTGAAGGTAATTTTCAAGGCATTTGAGTTTCCTTTTTGAGAAACGTAATGACCACCTGATTTACCAAAGTAAGCTGAAAAACGCAAATCATTGGTTTGATCGTAAATTCCGATCAAATGAGCGGAAACAATACCAATATTAGAAGTTCTTGCATCCATTACATCTTCAAGTGACATGATGTTTTCTTTAGACTGGTAGTTGTTTGGAAGCAAACTTCCGCTAACATTCAAGTCTTCAAGTGTATTGTTGGCCTGTAAAACATTTTGTGCTGCTGTTAGTGCCTTATCCCATTCTCCTCTGAATTCGTAGATCCTGGCTGCAAGAGCCTGTGCAGCTCTTTTGCTGAAACGATAGTTCTTTCCTGCTTCCCATTTGTCTACATTCAGCAATTGCTGACCTACAGTTAAATCTGAAAAAATCTGCGTATAAACAGCTTCTACACTTGCCTGCGGAAATTTCTGTTCCAGATCTATGGTCGTTGCAATGGGAACGCCTTTATCCGTGCCAGCGGTCGTTTTATTATACGTTTTAGCATACATATTGAGCAGCTCAAAATGTGCATATGCTCTTAAAAGGTAAGCCTCTCCCTTTAACTGTGCTGTTTCAGCAGAAATGCCTGCTTTGACTTCTACATCCTGAATCACTTCATTTGCACAAAAGATAGTTTTGTAAAAATCCATATATGGCAATGGAGCTGTAAGCCCATCCGGATTTGCATCATTCCAGCTGTAAATATCCTTCAATGTTGGAAAATCCTGGCTGTCTTCATCCAGCAGAAATTCGTCTGTGCGAACAGCCAGTAGAGCTTTATGTCTTGGGAAAGTGGAATAGCCAGAGGTTAACAGTGCCCGGAAGTCGGAGACTGTTGTGGGGATCACTTTTCCTACTGGTGTAATATCTAAATATTTTTTGCAGCTGCTGATGCTCAATGACAGAGCAACTATGCTGAGTATAATTAATTTCTTCATCTGATCTAAATTAAAAAGTTGCGTTTAAACCAATAGATATGCTTTTTGTAATAGGCTGGGCATAGATATTGCCATAAGTTTCAGGATCGAAGTATCCTTTGTAATCAGATCCGAATACCAGCATATTGCGTCCTTCTACACTGATGCGCAAGCTGTTTGCTTTAATTTTACCTGAAATTTTTGAGGGCAGTGTATAACCTAAACGGATGCTGTTGATCCTTACATAACTCATTTTCTTTGCCCATATGTCCAGGTTGTTGAAAGAGTTGACCTGATCACCCCCATTTAACCAGCTGTAAGCCATCCATCTGCTGCCGTCACCGGTATCACTGCCTATAATTGCTGGCAAGCGAGACCCTGTATTGGTCGGGCTCCATGCGTTTAACACATCACGGCTATAGTTCTGACCACGGTCTAAAGCTGCAGGATTATAAGTAGGATTAGCCAGTACCATTTGATCTATATTAAAAATCGCTGATATCGAAAGATCAAAATTCTGGTAACGGAAACGGTTTACAAGACCTCCTGTATATTTAGGATCCTTATCACCAGCATAAGTAAACAGATTTTGATACTCCTTGTTACTCAAATTACTTTGTGTAAGCTGTCCTGGGAAAAAGTCGGCATATGGATCGAACAGTTTATAGAAGTTCTCTAAAGAAACTGTTTTTCCGTTCTGTACAAACTGAGGAATTCCATTCGCATCCAAACCATTTGTTTTAAGTACAAAGAGGGCATTTAATGGATAACCTTCTTTTGAAGGCGCAAACGACTGCAAGCTTACTTTTTCACGTACAACCTTGCTTTTGTTATGGGCAATATTAAAGTCTGTAGACCAGTTGAAGTTTTTAGTGCTGATGTTCCGTGTAGAAATGCTCAGTTCCAATCCTCTGTTATTTACCTGGGCCCAGTTGCTGTTCGTATTATCAAAGCCATTCTCCAAAGATAATTCCTGGATACCAATCAGGTCTTTGCTGACACGGTTATAATATTCGAATGTAAATTGGACTGCATTATTAAATATACCCAAATCTACCGCAGCATTAAAGGTTGCCGTTTTTTCCCAGCGCAATTTCTGGTTTGGCGGATTGGTTACATTAATGGTTGTTTCGTTTCCACCTGGTAAAATATTCGTATTGTCATACACGCCTACAATTTCCGGAGAGGTATTTTTATCAATATTTCCCTGGATACCGTAAGATGACCTGAAACGCAGATTAGAAATCCACTTGATGTCTTTTACAAACTCTTCTTCTCTGGCATTCCATGCACCCGATACGGAATAGATAGGTAAATATCTGTATTTAGGGTCTACACCAAAAAGGTCAGATCCATCATAACGGATACTTCCATACACCGTATATTTTCTGTCATAAGTATAAGAAAGCGTGCCATAAAAAGAGGCATAAGCATTCTCAAGCCATGTTTTCTGATAGTTTCTGAAAGGATTTGACTCACCGGTTGCAAAACCAGAGTTCGGGTATACGATGTCCTGGGTGGTAAGCGTTCTGTCGTTATAACCAAATCCTCGGGTCATGATCATTTGGTTTTTAGTGCGGCGAAATTCTGCACCAGCCAAAGCCTCTATTTCATGCTTTTCGTTGATCACTTTATTGAACTCAAAGATGTTTTTCCAGTTGTACTGGAAGAAAGAAGTATTCTGGTTTTGGATCACACCTCCTGCAGGAAGAAAATATTCATATTTCTTGGTGGCAGAATTGTAAAACCTTGACTTTTCACGGTATTTACGCACATAGTAAGTATCTGCACTACCATATTTTTCCGAACCATTTTCTTCAAACTGCAGTCCCATTTCAGAACGGAAGTTCAATTCTTTCAGAATCTTATAATTGACATCAAAAATACCTTTAAAACTCTTATTGTTTAATTTATAACGGGTATTCTCGCGCTCTTCTAAAATATTGAAAGGCACAAATACATCACCGCTTAAATTTGCTGTACCCTGGATATCCGGGTCATAAATATAAGCACCACTTGCATCTCTTGGTGTTAAATAAGGATTTACATTTCTAACATATCTTGATGGACTTGTAAACGAGTCCGATTCTGTCAGATAGTTATTCTGATTGGTCACCGAACCGAATAAAGAGGCTCCGAATTTCAATTTTGGAGAAACGATAAAGTCTGTTTTTAAAGTGGTATTGTATCTTTTGAGGCCTGTTCCTATGGTTGAACCTTTCTCATTATAATAGCCGCCTGAAAAATAATAGCTGGCCTGCTCCGTTCCTCCGGATAGCCCCAGCGTATACTGCTGGTTAGCTGCAGCCTGATATAATTCCTTTCCCCAATCTGTATTGGTGTTGCGCAAAGCATTGATTTGTTGTTGGGTGGAAGGATTAAGTGCCGAAAAGCCACCATTTCTATAGGCATTCAGTTCTCCTGATTTATTCAGAATTCTGGATACCGCACCCAGATTATCCCTGTAGGTCAAATCTGACCTGGAAGCCAGTCCAAGTTCAAAATCCACTTTTTCAGTAGCATTCATTAAATTCAGCTTACTAAAATCAGGTCTCTGGTCAATAAATGTATTCGCACTGAAGTTAATTGCCATTGGGCCTTTCTTGCCTTTTTTAGTGGTGATCACGATGACGCCATTGGCTGCCCTTGCTCCATAGATGGCTGTAGCGGCTGCATCTTTCAAAATGGTGATGTCCGCAATATCGTCTGGATTTAAACCTGAAATTGGCAAATTGCGCAGCTGATCGATATTTTCTTTATCCTGGATGTTCTTCGGTAAATCTGTACCCTCCAAAGGCAAACCATCCAAAACCCACAAAGGATCTTGTGTTCCGTTCAACGAAACCGTTCCGCGGATACGGATCTTAGGCGCTGAAGAAGGTCCTCCGCTTAAATTGGTCACCGATACACCCGCAACCTGTCCCTGCAACATCTGATCAATACCAGAAACACCACTTTGACGGATGTTGTCATAGTCTAACTTAGCTACAGAGGTCGTGTTCTTGCGTTTTGCAATGTCTGTATAACCATTCACGATTACCTCGTTCAGTACGTTATTGTCATTGGTCAAAGACACGGTAATATTGGTTTTATTTTTGATGTTGACCAAAACCGAATTGTAGCCCAGATAGCTCACTTTCAAATAAGTGGTTCCTGCGGGAACCTTTAAAGTAAAATGTCCATCGGTATTGGTCACTGCGCCAATCACTGAATTCTGGATTACTCCTGGGCTGGACTGTTCACCGATTCCGGATTTGTCTACGAACACCGATGCACCTGGAATAGGCCGTCCGTCTTCCTCTGACAGCACCGTTCCTGTGATGGTGGTTTGTTCCTGGGCAAAGCTTTTAAGGCCAATCGCAAACAGGAAAAACATTAGTAAAAGTTTATTCATTTGTGCAAATTTATTGGTTTATAGTTTATTGATTCAGTTTAATTCATTCTCAGGCTTTGACGAATCCTTAAAATCAGGTCCAAATAATGGCTTCTGGTCTCCTCATTACCACTTTTTTTAGCTTTCTCAAGCAGATGTAAAATTTTGATCAGCTCTCCTCTTTTAGCCGGTGCAACATCAGATGTACGCACCATAGAACTTACGTATACTGTTCTCAGGTCTGCCCCGGTCGTGGCTTTCTCCTCTTTAAAAGCACGTGGTGTCAGGTCGCATAATTCAGGGAGGTTGTTGCTTAGGGCAGTTACCGGTTGCAGGGCTTTCTTGTTGACCTTTTCCATTAACTTATCTGTACCAACAAGCAATACATCTACATAATTCTGTTCTACCATACGCTCATCCAGAGATAAACTGCTTCCTTTAATGGTCGGTCGAAATACCGTTTCGCGGATCTCTTTCAGTAATTCAGAAACTGTATACACGTTTTTTTCTCCATGTATAGTTTCCATTTCCAACATCCTGAGCAAACGCTCGTCGTTCACCAGGCCATACATCAAACTGTACTGTTGCTCGCGTTTCAGGTTGTATGGTCCATATTCAAAAGGCCCATAAGGCGTGTCTTTAACCGCAAAGGTGCTCGACAACAATTCAGGATTAAAAAGCCACTGTGGAAGGCTAAACAATTGCTTCTTTAAAAAGCTCATGGCTTCCATCTGCGTTTCCTTTGGTACTGGTGTATAAGCTTTTTTACCATCTCCCTCTACTGGATTTTCGAGGTAATAACCACCGATATTAGAAATTACATGGTCTGTATAGGTATTCCACTGCCAAATGGCTGCCATATATAATTTACCCGCCTGGTAATAGTTGTCTCCAGGTTCTGCGGCCCAGTTTCTGATCTGGGGAACCAGACGCTGCAGATTCTTCAGACCGTATTCTCCGGCCTTCATCGCATTATCACCAATATCTTCCGACTGGGCTCTTGGGTCTACAACATTCAGACCTTCCTGTTGTTCACCGTAGTGGTACAAAGGATCATGCTGATGTTTGGCAATCCACTGTTTTTGTATTTTCAGGTCCTCGCGCGGATCTGTATTGTCTAGCCAGCGGTAGCCCCAGGCAATAGCATATTTATCATATACTCCGATTTGCGGGGTAATATTGGTTACATGATCTTCCGGCTGCGCGACATAGTTAAACCTGGCATAATCCATAATAGATGGTGCTGTCCCTCCCATTCTTGAGGTATAAGCCGGAGAGCGCAGGGAATCTACCGGATAGGCAAATGATGCACCCATATTATGCTTCAAGCCTAAAGTATGTCCAATTTCGTGTGAAGACACAAAACGGATGGCATGCCCCATTTGCTCTACACTAAAATTATTCTTCCTTGCACCCGTATCTATAATTCCGGTCTGGATCCTCATCCAGTATTGCAGAGAGGTCATTACATTATGCCACCAGATCACATCTGATTCCAGGATCTCTCCTGATCTGGGATCCACGACTGCCGGCCCCATGGCATTGGATTTTGGAGATGCAGCGTAGGTGACCACGGAGTAACGGACGTCATCACCATCGAAATCGGCGGTATCTGTAACCAGTTTGGCCTGGATGGCATTTTTGAAACCTGCGGCTTCAAATGCTTTTTGCCAGTCGTGGATACCGTCTATAATATAAGGTCTCCACTGCTTAGGTGTAGAAGGGTCAATATAAAATACGATTGGCTTTTCCGGTTCCACCAGTTCACCTTTCAGATAACGGGCACGGTCTTCTGGCCTGGGTTCCAGTTTCCATTTGGTGATCAGCTCTCTGGTTTCCATTTTTTGCTGACTGTCTGAAAAATACCATCTTGGTGTACTGAAAAAGCCAACCCGGTTGTCTGCAAAACGGGGTTTCATTGGCTTTTCAGGCAGCAGTAATAAATTTGTGGTCACCGCCAGGCTGACAGCGATGGTACTCTGACCTTCGGTTACAGACGTACTTAATAAAGAACGCACAACAATATTCTGAGGGAAACTTTTGATATGCTCTATAGCAGATAAAGCCGTTTTAGGGCTGGTGCCAAAATTCAGGTTATTGAATACGTCGTTAAAGCTCTTCTCTGTTCCATCAAATACTTTATTCACTTTGATGACTACAGCAGACGAATCTGGAGTATACGCTTCGATCTTAAAGTTTTCTATAACCGAGCCTATAAAATTATCTTTTACAGATTGGCTGATCGCATCGCCTTCCGGAGATTCAACCTGTGGCACAATGGTTTTTACCCATATCGTCTTTGCCAGTTTATTTTGATAAAAACGAATGACCTTATTTTCGTAATTCATTCCCTTATTTACCCCTGCCTCATTAACGGCCAAAGGCACAGAAGAGATTTTGTTGACCAGTAAAAAGTCTTTTCCCATCATTTTCAAAGGGATCTCAAAATAATAGTCTGTTTCTACCTGATGTACTTTAAAAATACCATCAGTAGTCTTAGCTTTTTTAAGTAAAGTCTTATAGTCTTTTAGATTTCCTTTTTTAACAGTGTCCTGATCAACCTTCTTTTTTAAGGAATCTGCAGGTTGTTTTTTCTTTAGATCTATCTTCTGGGTTTTCTTTTTTTGCTGTGCTTGTCCGGGAACCGAAAACAAAAGGGCTACCGTAAGTGTTGTACTTAGTAGTAAAGGTCTTATCATTCTTTAGTCTCTGCTTAATTACCCTTTAAAAATGACCTATATTTTATAGATTATAAAAGCAGCAGGAGTGAATCAGTGAGATTTGGCAGTGAAACCGCAAATAGCCGGAGTGAATAAATTGTGTCCGGCAGGTTAAATTTCTATGAAGATTAAAGTAAAGGAAAATAACACCGGTACTCGGGACCATAAATTCCATGTCTTAGAACCGGCCCTCCAAAATGCTGATAGGTGCTGATTAGATAGGAAATGCCTTGTTTACCAGAGTCGTCCACATGACTTCTGGGTTGGTAATTATTGACCACAACGATCTCCTCTCCTTCACTTTTGATTTTGATTTCCAGTGGGTTTTGTTTAGACACGATATTGTGTTTCACGGCATTTTCCAGGGCAATCTGCAGGCTCATAAAGGGCAGGTTCTTCTTCAGGTGTTCCTCTTTTACATCGACTTCTAAGGGAAGCATGGCTTCACCGAACCGAATGTTCAGTAAAAACCAGTACTGGCTGGCAAAGTTCAGTTCTTCTTTAACACTGGTCTGCCCATTTGGATAACTATCGAGCAGGTAACGGTACACTTTAGACAACCTTACAATAAACTCCCTGGCCAGTTTTGGATCCCGGTCGATCAGGGCATTCAGTGAGCCCATGGAATTGAAGAGGAAATGCGGATTGACCTTGTCTTTTAAAACCTTCAGCTGCAGAAGGGCATTTTCCTTTTCCTGCTTTTCCGTCACCACCTGAAGCTCCTGACGTTCGAGCAGCAGGGTTTTTCTGTTGGCTTCGGCTTGTTCCCGGCCTATAAATTCATCTTGCCACTTTTTCTGAAGATAGGCCACAACTCCGACAATGATCAACACAGAAAGAATACCCATTCCGATCACATTTCGTTCAATATCATTGACTTCATCATCTACAACAAAAACGGGCGTATCGATAGCCATAATCCAGTTCATTGGTCCAATTCTGAGCGGAGAATAGGACCTGATCACCGGAACGGCAAGATAATTGGAAAAAATGGTTTCTTTGATGGTCGCACTATCATCCAATACCTTTTCAGCAAGACTTGTTTTTTTAGGATCCAGCAGGCGCTGACCAATAAACTTAATTTCGGGGTGTGAGATACAATACCCTTGCTCATTAAAAATAATGGCATAAGCTTTACTCTTATCATTCACATTCCACAAATAGTTCTGAAATTTTTTCAGGTTAATATCGAGTCCGATCACCACCAGACTGGAGTCTTTGAGCCGGCAGGCAGAAGCCACCAGCCAATGCAGCGAATCGCTTACGCTGAACAATGTGCCTGCAGATTGCGTTGTTTGTTTTTGAAGAGAAAATGCCTTTTTTACCCATTGTGCTGCATAGGCTTTTGTTTTTGCATTTCCATCATGTCTGCCTCTTCCAAAAGTATGAAAGGAGGTGTCTTTTTTGGTCAATACGGCAGACCAGGCATGGCTTACAGCCGTATCATTCATGATCACCGAATAGATGGTACCAGAGCTTTTAAGGAAGTCGGGTCCGTCTTTTAAACCGGTTGCTATTCTTGTTCCGGCAGGAAGTCCACTGATCAGCTTGTTAAATTCATAATTCACATTCGTTGCCTTTTGCTCATAGGCATATCCTGCAATACTCCTGCTGATCTGATCAATACGAGGTTTGATTCTGCTGTTCATAAACAAGGCTATTGCAGAAAGGCACAAAAACACAACGATCCCTAAAATGATCAGGTGTTTCCGGTTTTTTGGAATAGAATTCATCCCCAAAGGTAATTATATTCCAGAAGGCTGCCTATATTTCTCAGCGTTGACCAGCAGCAGCGCCCACTTCTTTTGCAGTCAGTACCGGAACAGGGGCCATTGTACTTACAACTGGGAAACGTGCTGCAAACTGATCTGCGAGGCTTGTTCCTTTTTTAAAATCATATGTACCATTCGCTGTTCTCACCAGTTCAGGGTCTTTGTCCACATAGCCACTTGCAGGCATATCTCCAGCGCTTCGGGTTTTAAAGATCCTGTTCCCTTCCCATGTTGCACCAGCAAGTGGCCCTGCAATCATGGCGGCCTGGCCTCCTCCTTGGATCACATTATAGGCTACAGTAACCAAAGTTGCACCCATTCCATCTTTCCGGTTGGGCAAAATGATGTTCTCCGGATTGCCGATCAGCGTATTAAAAGCAATCAGGATCCGGTCTGGCCGATCGTGAACGGTTAGTTTACTGCCATCGGCCACTTCTCCATCTCCGTTTCCAATCGTAATTGCAGGTTTACAGTCTTCAAAATAATTACCATAAACGGTTTGATCGTCGCCAAATATCCGGAGCCCAGGGGTACGGGTAAAATAATTGCCGTATACGGCGTTCTTATTGCCATGACGTAAGGTAAACTGGGCCGGACAATCTCTGATGGTATTGTAACGCAGCACCAAACCAGAGGCTTTAACTGAAATCAGTTCATTTTCTCCGGCACATCTTTCAAATACATTATATTCTACAATACTGTTGCTGGTCGACATACTGAAACCACTCAAACCAAATTGAAGTGCCTCTGCCCCGTTACCGGTTTGCTGCGAAAAATTATTAAAATAGTTGTGATGAATATGCAGTCGCTGGGCGATTTGGCTATCACGACCTCTCACAGCGATAAAACGGCCCATGCTGGCCTTATTCTGAAAGGTATTATAATCTACTTCCTGATCATTTCCTGCCAGTGTGAGGTCTTCACCATTACCTGTATTTTCAAAAATGTTATGTGTCCAGCGGCAAAAGCTTGTTCCTGTTCCTGATTTCGCTTTTGAAGCCTGGTGGGTAAATTTAAAGCCGCTAATGGTGACATACTTAGCTGGATCCAGGAGGCTAAAACCTCCCCTGCCCGATATTTCTACGGCTCCTGCATGTTCTGCAGTGAGGAGTACAGGTTGCTTTGCAGTACCTTGTGCCCTGATCAGAATATCCGTTTCAGTGATATACTGTCCATCCTTTACCCGGATCTCCGTTCCTGGTTTTGCCTTGTCTATAGCGCTTTGCAATTCAGCAACAGAAGAAACGAGAATGGTTTCTGCAAAAACGGTTGATGTGCAGGTTAAAGCAAGCAACGTAAATACGACTTGTTTGCAGTGCCGACTGAAGTTCAATTGTCTCATTGATTATATATTTGGTTCTGCCAAATTACAGCTTTGCGTATCGACTGGGTTCTTATCGATCAGCAATTCATTAAGATTTATTAGCATCAAAAAGGATTATTTTTATCTTTACTTGCATGGAAGAAACGAAACCTCTGCTGATCCTGACCGCCATTGAACAAAGGATTCTCGGTGTACTGATTGAAAAAAGTAAAACCACTCCGGATTATTATCCGATGACCATCAATTCCATCACTATTGCCTGCAACCAGAAAACATCCAGAAATCCGGTTGTGAATTACGATGAAGAAACCGTTACCCTTACCCTCAATGCTTTAAAAATAAAAGGTCTGGTTGGCACAGCTACCGGAGCAGGAAGCCGGAGCATTAAGTACAAACATAACCTGGCCATCGTTTACCCACTGTTGCCTGCAGAATTGACTATACTCTGCCTGCTCTTGCTCAGAGGACCTTTAACTCCGGGAGAGATCAATACGAATTCCGGAAGAATGTATGAGTTTGAAACGATTGAAGAAATACAGGAGATCCTTCAAAAACTTTCGGCCGACGAACCTCCCTATGTTAAACAGTTGTCTAAAAGACCGGGACAAAAGGAAGCCCGCTTTATGCAGTTGTTTGGTGGTGAAGCTGAAGCTGAGCCTCAGGAAACAGAAAACCTGTCAACCACTGTAGAGCACAGAAGTTATGAAGAACTGGAAGAACGGGTAGTTAAACTGGAACAGGAACTGGAGGAATTGAAAGAACTTGTAAATCTGCTGATGGATAAATAACTAATCTTTTTTATCTTCTTTAGGGAGCTGGACCGTCGGCTGGTCGGGATAATGTATATAGACATCAGACTGAGGGAAGGGAAGAGAAATTCCTTCCCTGTAAAATACTTCATATACATCACTCAGTACCTGACTCTTCAGATTTACCCAGTTGCTGATGTCTTCTACCCAGAACAAAATTCTGAAATCTACAGAACTGGAGTTCAGGTAGTGGATCAGCACCATAGGTTTTGGATCCTGCATAATATCTTCCCGGTTGTCAATGATCTGATGAAAAAGATCTTTAACTACCTTAAGGTCACTCCCATAAGCTACACCAATGATGAGCTCCACCCTCCTGTGTTTATTGCTGAGGGTCCAGTTCGTGAGGTGCTGGGAAAGCAGGTCCCCATTAGGTACAATAATTTCCGAACCATCTGCCGTGGCAATTTTACTGGCTCGGATGCCCATTTCTTTCACTGTACCAGATTTCGTTCCTATTTCAATCACATCTCCAACCTCTACCGGCTTTTCCACCGCCAGGATAATTCCGGAAACGAGATTGTTCACGATAGTTTGCAGACCAAATCCAATACCTACACTGAGGGCACCTAAAATAATGGTAATTTTCTCCATAGGGATGCCCGAAGCTGTAATGGCCAGCAAAAAGCCTACAGAAAATATAGCGAGTTTGATGAGTAAAATAGAAGAACTCAGTTTGTTCTTCTTGCTTGTAGAGGTGGAATGATAATCTGCAAATTCGAAAAAGTAACTTACAGCCTTGCTCACTACTGTAGCTGCCCAGATCACCAGTACAAAGACCACAATACTGCCATAAGTAAATTCGTTGCCGCCAATCTTTCGTGTTTGTGTAAGCAGGTTGACCGCAAAATCATATAAAGCATCCAGAATATTCAAATTCCCGGCCAGCAGGATCAGCCACAACAGAATCGCGATGATATTCAGTACACTTTTAAAGCGCTGCTGCAGGAGCGCGAAGTCGAAATAGGTTGGCATTCCACTGTTTTCCTTACTGGCTTCCAGTTGCAGGAATACGGCCTCCATCAGTACACGGACAAAAATAACCAGGCTCATGGCCTGCCAGATTCCAAGCACAGAGGCGACAAGGAACATCTTTGCCAGACTAAAACGCCCTATAATATTGCAAAAGACAGAGAACAACAAAACAGCAACAAAAACCTTTACAAATAACACGGATTTTTCCGGATAGGAATTCTTTGAATTCTTCAGGATCTGTAAAAATTGCCAGCCTGCTCCAGCTCCCGCTATGCCCAGTAAAAAAACGATGATCCGGTCTGTGTAGGACACCAGTAAAAATAAGTTGCTCAGACCCGCAACCAATGTTAAACAAAGAACAATGATCCAGAATCTGAACAACTGTTTTGGCCATGTCTTTCTCACCAGCAAACCTGTCGCTATAATCAATACCAGCATAATGATTTCCATAAATACCACCGGCGGATGGTCATACAGGAAAAAAGTGATGAACAAGGAAATGAGAAGAGCTGATAAAAGTGGTTTTTCCGGAATATAATGGGCCTGGTTCAAAATACTTTCGGGTCCGGATTTCAGCAGCCGGATCTTCCGGACAGAGAGTAAAGTCCAGCTGTAAAAGGAAATAAAAATCAGCAATCCGAATATATGGATCCCCCAGTTGGTCACAAAATAGTAATTCAACAGTTGTATACTCGTTTTTACGGTGGTGTCCCAGGCATCACTAAAACTTTTCGTGTAGTCCTTTCCGCTCGATTGCCATAAATAGGGATACTCTTTTGAAAAAGCGCGCATCCCAAAATTGCGCAGCTCAAGATTGATTCTTTCCTTGTAATTGGTCACCTGGATATAATTGGCCACCACCAGGCTTTGCAAAACACCAATCCTCCGCATGTCCTGTTTATTGAGTACATCAATCCTGGCCCATTTCAGGTTCAGCCCTTTCATCTGTTCCTGGTACTCCGCATTCAAAATGCTATCTGTAGGTGCTATTTTAAGAAACTGATCCTGTTTAACCTGGATCAGCCCGTTCTGAATGGTAACCAGTTTATCGTTATAGCCACTGAGTGTTTTTTGATAAAGATTCAGCTTATCCTCCAGCCTGGTTAAGATATCTCTCAGAGAGTATAAAAACCTAAGGGTATTGGAACGGTCTTCAACCTTAGTCCCTTTTTGTATATACTTAACTGTAAGATCTATATTCGGAAGATCCTGACTGATCGCAGTGGTATCAAAGCCCTTAGTCAAGACTGCATTCATTTGGTTGAAGGCGTTGGTATAATATTCTACCCGGTCAATAAAAGTGTTTAAAGAAGTATCCCCTTTAGCAGTGATGCTGGTATCTGCCATTATTTTTTTCTTCTTGCCCGATTGGGCATGAAGTTGACCTGTACCTAACAGACCACATAAGAGGATCAGAAGTGGGAGAAATATCTTAGGCATTGTTGTTCTTTCTTATGCTCAATATAAGAAATTATACCCGCTTCATTTGCGCAGCCGCCCGGTCAAAAAAACTTTTTTCCTTTAGCTGACCTTCAACTTCTTCTATCGCCCTCATCAGGTTATTTTCTGTATCGATCATTTCAGCAGTTGCTATTTTCAGCACATCCCAGACCGGCTGCATTTTCCCAACCAGTATCTGGCCTTTCTCCGTAAGCTGGAGCAGTCTTTTACGTTCGTCGATCTTATCCTTTTTAGAACGGATCAGTTTCTCCTTTTCCAGTTCTTTCAATAAACTGATGGTAGAAGGGTGCGTATAACCAATTTCATTCGCAATTTCTACTACACTCAATACAGGTTTATGAAACAGGGTATACATGACCGGAAACCATTTGGGTTCGAAATCAATTCCATGTGCTTTATAGACCTGGAAGCCATCTTTACGGATCTGATCACTCAGTCTCTGTAACCTGGTGGCTATGGCCAGTATCCCGGATTCATCAATTACATTCATAAAATTTATTTGTTGGCGTCCAAATATAAACGATAAAATACATTATCAGCCATCATTCTGGGAAAGTAATCCGGCAAATCTGTAACTGGTATACAGACAAAGCCATTTTTCTCATAAAACCGGTGTGCAGCCTTCAATACATCTATAGTACCAAGGTAAATAGAAGTGATCTGCCCGGCTTTACACTCCTGAATCAGAATATCAAGTAAACGTTGTGCAATGCCAAGTTCTTTTCCCCGGAATTCTTTTTTCACAAACATCTTTCTGATCACGCCTGTCTGATGTCCCACAGACATTAGGGCAATAGAACCAATCAATTGGTCTTCATGCGTCAATGCTCCCCAGAAGTTTCCGCCCGGTTTGATATAATTGGTCTCAATATCCAGCAGATCAGGCTGCCCTTCAAGCGTAACAGGAACCTGAAATTCAATTTGCTGGATGGGAAGAATAAGGTCAAGAATCTGGTTACAATAGGTATTGTTCAATGATTTTATTTCAAAAAGCTGTTCCATAAATATAGGTTATATACAAATATATGTAGTAGACTACATATATTAAAATATTTACCATTTGGAAAGAAAAAAAAATTGCATAAAATCTTTTAAGATTCGTAAAAATACCCCGAACAACTACCGGCTTGATTTGTTTTATCCCTGTTATAACAAATAATTCAAAAGCTATGAATGCAGTAAAATCTTATGCAGCAAAAAGTGCTGACAAGCCTCTGGAACCTTACCAGTTAGACCGCCGCGAACCCGGTGATCATGACATAGAGATCAAGATCTTATATTGCGGTGTATGCCATTCGGACATCCATACCGCCAGGAATGAATGGGGAGGTACCATGTACCCTGTAGTGCCCGGGCATGAGATTGTTGGCAAGGTTACCCGGACAGGCAGTAAAGTAAGCAAATTCAAAGTGGGCGACACGGTAGGTGTTGGCTGTTTTGTAGATTCCTGCGGTCATTGCAGAAACTGCGCGGAAGACAATGAACAATACTGTGAGAATGGGCATTCACAAACCTATAATTCTCTCTTACAGGATAAAAAGACGATTACCTACGGAGGCTATTCCAGCCATATCGTTGTTACTGAGAAATTTGTATTGAGTGTATCAGATAAACTCCCCCTGGAAAAAGTGGCCCCGCTGCTGTGCGCAGGAATTACAACCTATTCGCCATTGAAACACTGGAATGTTAAAAAAGGGGATAAACTAGCTGTAGTCGGCTTAGGCGGGCTTGGCCATATGGCGGTTAAAATCGCTGCTTCCATGGGTGCCGAAGTCACTGTACTGAGCAGATCTAAAAGCAAAGAAAAGGATGCCGAGGAACTCGGTGCACACCACTTCGAGCTGACCACAGATAAAGAAAACATGAAAAGACTTGGCAACAGTTTCGATTTTATTATTGATACCGTTTCGGCAGAACATGATTACAATGAGTACCTAGCCTTGCTCCGTACCAATGGTGTTATGGTGCTGTTGGGTGTTCCGCCAACCCCTTCAGACGTTGCTGCCTTTCACCTCATTGGCGGCAGACGCAGTCTGGTCGGTTCCTTGGTTGGAGGTATAAAAGAAACCCAGGAAATGCTGGATTACTGTGCCGAACACAACATCACTTCTGATGTGGAGATGATCAATATTGACCAGATCAATGAAGCTTATGAGCGAACACTTGCCGGCGACGTCCACTACCGTTTCGTTATAGATATGGCTTCTTTAAATTAATTTGGTAAAAGGATATTAATAAATCGCCGTAAAGCCACGGCGGTTTATTTTTTTTTGGAGGTCTCCAGGTAAAAATAACTATTGGCATAGAGCAGCAAACTGCCCAATAATACACCACCCACAACATCGGTAAACCAATGAGCGCCCAGATAAACCCTCGAAAAAGGCACTAGTAATAGTAGCAATGCAGAAAATCCGCCAACAGTTAATCGAACGAATGCGGGTAATGTTTTTACATGAAGCATCAGAACCACCAAGAATCCAAAAAACACCACGTAAAAATTAACATGTCCGCTTGGAAAGCTCAATTGCCGGGTTTTCTCTAAAACATGGACAAAAGGTTCGGCCGGCCTGGGTCTTCCGGCAACAAATTTAATGAGGGTACTTGCTGCACCTGCCAAAAGCGTTGTCAGTGTAAACAAAGCTTCTCGCTTATATTTAAAAATAAAAAACAACAAGGCAGTAACCAATACCGTAAACAGGGAATAAGGCATCTCCCCGAACCAGCTCACAAAACGCATTGGCCCATCCAGTGTATTGCTGTGAAACCCCTGGACAAATTCAGAACATTCAATATCTACTGAAGACAATGGAGCCAGGGCAATAAATACGGTCAGTATAATAAAGCTCAGTGCTATAAAAATCATCAGGTAATTGAAATTCTGTTTATCGATCAGGCGCATGCATTCTTTCTCAAAGGTGCGGCAAATTTACATCTTATATCTGAACAAAATAATAATCTAAAAAGTGACGGAGATCACTTTTTAGACAAAGCCGTGTCATTTTACTGCTCAGTGCCTTCATGCACTTTTGTAACAAATACATGGCTATGTCAAAGATCAAAACTTTAACAGTAGAAACCCGCTGCTACCACTGCGGTGAAGACCTTCCTTTCTCTCCTTATATTTTAGCCGATAAACAGTTTTGTTGTTTGGGTTGCCAAGGCGTCTATCAGATCCTTTCCAGTCATAACCTGGACAGTTACTATGCCTACAACGATGTGCCCGGACAAACCCAGAAGACGCAGACTCCCCGTTTGGAATACCTTGACGAGCCGACTATTACTGCAGACCTAATTGACTATCAAGACGATGAGACTACTGTTATTACATTTTATATTCCGGCCATCCATTGCAGTTCCTGCATCTGGCTGCTGGAAAATCTCTATAAGATCAATCCTGCCATTATACAGTCCAGGATTGACTTTTTGAAGAAACAGGTTGTCATTACATTTAAAAATAAAGCCTTAAGCTTGAGGGAGCTGGCCGAAACCTTATCCCGTATTGGTTATGAACCGCTGATCAGTTTGCAGGATGTGGTCAAAAAGCAACAATATGATGTTTCAGACCGTCAGCTGATCAGAAAAATTGCCGTTGCCGGCTTTTGCTTTGGAAATACCATGCTACTGAGCTTTCCAGAATATTTTGGTTTGTCTGGCCTGGAACAGCAATTTAAAGATTTCTTTGGATGGTTAAATCTGGCCTTCTGCTTACCGGTAGTGTTTTACTGTGGCCGTGACTACTTTTCTTCAGCATGGATCAATTTAAAGAACGGTGTACTCAACCTCGATTTTCCACTGGCCCTTGGTATTGCTGTCATGTTTCTTCGTTCTGCTGCCGAAATCTTTAGCCGCAGTGGGGCAGGTTTTGCCGATACCCTTTGTGGCCTGGTCTTCTTTTTATTGGTGGGCAGATGGATGCAGAAACACACCTATCATCACCTTTCCTTTGAGAGAGATTACCGTTCTTACTTTCCGGTGGCGGTAACTCTGCTGAAAGACAATAAGGAGCGTCCTCTTCCCCTTAATAAACTAAAACAGGGAGACCGCATCCTGATCCGAAGCAATGAAATTATCCCTGCAGATGCTATTTTATTAAACGGAACAGCAAAGCTTGATTTCAGTTTTGTAACCGGAGAATCCATACCTGTAGAAAAAGTACTGGGCGAAGTTGTCTATGCCGGAGGAAGACAACTCGATGGTGCCATTGAGCTGGAGGTGATCAAACCGGTATCTCAAAGTTACCTGACCCGTTTGTGGAATAATGAAACCTTTACTGCAGATAAAGACCGGATCAAAACTTTTAGCGGCACGGCCAGCAAATATTTTAGTGTGGCATTACTGGCTGTTGCGATTGGCTCAGGTTTGTTCTGGCTCTTTAAAGAAGATCCATCCAAAGCACTGGCCTCTTTTACAGCGGTACTGATCATCGCTTGTCCCTGTGCACTGGCCCTCAGCTCTCCTTTTACGCTGGCTGCCGTATTGAGTATATTTGACAAAAATAAATTCTATTTAAAGAATACAGCCGTTATAGAAGAACTGGCCCGTATTGATACTTTTGTCTTCGACAAAACAGGCACAATAACCAATCCTGAAGCTGCAAATTTCAGTTTCAACGGAAAAATAACAGCTATACAAAAGCAATGGATAAGTGACCTTGCCCGCAATTCCGGCCATCCTCTAAGCCGTGAACTGGTCAAATGGATATCCCTTCCTAAACAATTTACTGCGCTAGATTATCAGGAAAAAGTAGGCCGCGGAATTAGTGGACGCATAGATGGACAACTCATTCGTCTGGGCAGTACTGCTTTTCTCGGCATTGAACCTATTCCCCAGCTTCAGGGAAGTGCTGTACATGTCATGATAGCGGATCGGTACCTGGGCTATTTTTTATCGAGCCAGCAATGGCGCAATGGATTTAAAGATCTGGTGCTCAGCCTGGGCCGGCATGCCGATCTTCATTTACTCTCCGGAGATCAGGAACATGACCGCAAGAGTCTCATCCCTTTTTTCCCCAGCATTCAGCACATGCATTTCAGGCAATCGCCACAAAACAAACTGGATTATATCAAAACGCTGCAGAACAAAGGACATAAAGTACTCATGTTTGGAGATGGCCTGAATGATGCGGGTGCTTTAAAGCAAAGTGACCTGGGGGTGGCGGTCACAGACAACATTAATAATTTTACCCCAGGCTGCGATGCCATCCTGGATGGAAGTAGTTTTAGCCGGATCCCGAACTTTATCCGTCAGGCAAAAGATGCCGTTAGAGTAATCCATATGAGCTTTGGAATCTCTCTGGCCTATAATGCGCTGGGTTTATTCTTTGCGGTACAAGGTACGCTCTCGCCCCTGATTGCTGCAATATTGATGCCTGCAAGTACCATAACCATTATTTCTTTCACCAGTATAGCTGCAAGGTTATACGCCCGTAAAAATCACTTGTTATGAACATGATCTATATGCTGATCGGTATCAGTATCCTGCTGGCACTGATTTTTCTCCTCGCCTTTTTCTGGGCCAGTAAGACCGGGCAAAATGATGATACGTATACGCCGTCGATACGCATGCTGTTCGACGAAGAAGCGACAGGAAAAGTAGATCAAAAAAGTGATGAAGATCACCTTTAGCCGAAGTTTGTATCATTCTCCAGGCACGCGCACAGCGCTAATTTTACCCTCAATAAACAACCATCATCATTTATTATGACTGAGAAATTTTACTACGACAACAAGATCGTCAGAAACTTTGCCATCGCCACCATTGTATGGGGAATTATCGGCATGACGGTTGGTTTGCTCATCGCCATGCAGCTTTTTAAACCTGCCTTGAACATGGGTAACCAGTACACCACCTTTGGCCGCATCAGGCCACTGCACACCAATGCAGTAATTTTTGCCTTTGTTGGAAATGCCATCTTTATGGGTGTCTACTACTCGCTCCAGCGTTTGCTGAAGGCGAGGATGTTCAGCGATATTTTAAGCAAAATCCACTTTTGGGGCTGGCAGCTCATCATTGTCTCTGCAGTTATTACACTTCCTTTGGGACTGACCACTTCTCATGAATATGCAGAGCTGGAATGGCCTATAGACATTGCCATTACCATCATCTGGGTGATCTTTGGGATCAATATGTTTGGAACCATCATTAAACGCCGGGAAAAACATATGTATGTGGCCATTTGGTTCTACATTGCCACTTTCGTTACCATTGCAGTACTGCATATTGTCAATTCATTTGAACTTCCGGTTTCCGCTTTTAAAAGCTATTACTTATATGCTGGTGTACAGGATGCCCTGGTACAATGGTGGTATGGCCATAATGCAGTTGCATTCTTCCTCACCACACCTTACCTGGGTATGATGTATTATTTCCTGCCCAAAATGGCTCAGCGTCCGGTATATTCCTATAAGCTGAGTATCCTTCACTTCTGGTCACTGATCTTTATCTACATCTGGGCGGGTCCACACCAT
Organism: Pedobacter nutrimenti; assembly: GCF_032678445.1. GTDB lineage: Bacteria > Bacteroidota > Bacteroidia > Sphingobacteriales > Sphingobacteriaceae > Pedobacter > Pedobacter nutrimenti_A. The sequence continues at coordinate 77,863 of NZ_JAVTSQ010000001.1, read as the reverse complement.
TTACTATATACTTCCCTTCCGGGATGGGCGCAGTCCTTGGGTGTTGCTTTCTCTGTGATGCTGATTGCGCCAAGCTGGGGCGGGATGATCAACGGATTGCTGACCTTGAGAGGTGCCTGGGATAAAGTACGTGAAGATCCAACCTTAAAATTCATGGTGGTTGGGATCACTGCTTATGGTATGGCCACCTTTGAAGGCCCTATGCTTGCCCTTAAGCAGATCAATGCCATCGCACACTATACCGACTGGATCGTTGCGCACGTACACGTAGGGGCGCTTGGCTGGAACGGCTTCCTGACTTTTGGAATTCTATACTGGCTGATTCCGCGCATTTACAAAACAGAATTGTATTCTAAAAAGCTGGCTTCTTTTCACTTTTGGATAGGTACACTGGGCATTATATTTTATGCGGTACCGCTTTATTTTGCCGGGTTTACACAAGGCCTGATGTGGAAAGAGTTTACAGAAGAGGGTGTACTGAAATACCCTAACTTCCTGGAAACTGTGATTCAGATCATTCCAATGTATATGTTAAGGGCCCTGGGTGGTGCCATGTACCTTTGCGGCGTCATCGTAATGACCTATAACATCATTAAAACTGCAAGAGCAGGAAAATTACTGGCCAACGAACCTGCCGAAGCACAAGCACTTGCCAAAGAATATGTACCACAGGGTTCCGATAAAAAACTACACCGTTTCCTGGAACGCAAACCGATGATTTTCATGGTGCTGTCTTTAATTGTGATCCTGATTGGAGGTATGATCGAGATGATGCCTACTTTCACCATCAAGTCCAACATTCCAACCATTGCGAGTGTAAAACCTTACAGTCCGTTAGAATTGCAGGGAAGAGATGTTTACATCCGTGAAGGTTGTGTGAACTGCCACTCTCAGATGATCCGTCCGTTCCGTTCAGAAACTGAAAGATATGGAGAATACAGCAAAGCAGGTGAATTTGTTTATGATCACCCTTTCCTGTGGGGATCTAAAAGAACCGGACCGGACTTGCAGCGTGTTGGTGGAAAGTACTCCGACTCCTGGCACTACAACCACTTACTCGACCCGCAAACCATGTCGCCAGGAAGTATTATGCCACCTTATGAATGGCTGATTACCCAGAAACTGGATACCACCACCACCATTGCCAAGATCAATGCCATGCGTACCCTGGGTGTACCTTATGAGCCGGGATATGAACACCAGGCCAATAAAGATCTGGACAAACAAGCCAGAGATATTGCTGCCGATCTGAACAAGAACAACGTAAAAGTAAAAAGTGATAAAGAGATCATCGCCATTATTGCCTACCTGCAACGTTTGGGTATGGACATTAAAGCAAAATAAACGATACAGCTATGTTTAAACAATTTTTAGAACAGGTAGACGACAAGCAGGTATACCTGATCAGTTCACTGGGAATATTTGTGCTCTTTTTCATTATCGTAGGCATTGTACTTTATATGATGAAAAAGGATGAAGTGAAATACATGAGTGAACTCCCGTTAAACGAAGAAGATTTATAATATGAGTTATTCAGACATATTGGTGATCGCCATGGGCCTCACCGCCATCATGGTACTGGGTGTTTCCGTCCTGATGCTTAAAGTGATCAAGTTCTACATCAAAGAATCTGTTGACCCTACTCCTTTTCTTAGTCCGGAGGAAAAAGCACAAAGGACCCTGGCCGAAGAACAAGCGCTGGCCCTGAAAAAGGCGCAGCCTTCCCTGCTGAGCAAATTAATGGGTTTAAGACCCATATCTGAGGAAAAAGACCTGGTTATGGAGCATGAATTTGACGGTATTGCAGAGCTCAATAATCCAACACCGGCCTGGTTTATGGTACTCTTCTATGGAACCATCATCTTTGCAGTGATCTATTTGTTCAATTATGAAGTACTGGGCTGGGGCCAAAACCAGGAACAGGAATACAATACAGAACTGGAACAGGCAGTACTGGACAAAGAAGCTTTCCTGGCGAAACCTGGAAATGCCAAAAATGCAGTGAATGAGAACAACATTGAACAAAGTAAAGATCCCGCTGTGATCAATGAGGGTGCTTCCCTGTTCAAAAACAGGTGCACCCCCTGCCATGGGGAACATGCCCAGGGTATTGTGGGCCCTAACCTGACCGATGAGTACTGGCTGCATGGCGGAACCGTGAAAGACATCTTTAAGACCATTAAATATGGTGTACCAGAAAAAGGAATGATCGCCTGGGAGAAATCACTGAGCACACAACAAATTGCAGATCTGACCAATTACATCTTATCCCTTCAGGGAAGTCATCCTGCCGGGGCAAAAGCACCTCAGGGTGAAAAACAAAAATAACCATGTCACAGAGCCCAGACCAGTTCAGAAACCAGATCTCTACCATAACAGACGACGGAAAGAAACGCAAATGGATTTATCCCCGTATTGTAAAGGGAAGCCTGTATAAATACCGTTCAGCTGTCAGTTCCTTTTTCCTGGCACTGCTTTTTGCCGCGCCGTTCCTTAAAGTTAATGGAGAACAACTGGTGCTACTGAATGTGCTGGAAAGGAAGTTTGTATTCTTCGGGATCATCTTCTGGCCCCAAGACTTCTACCTGTTTGTACTGGGCCTGCTGACTTTTATGGTCTTTATTGTGCTCTTTACCGTCGTGTTTGGCAGGGTATTCTGTGGCTGGGCCTGCCCGCAAACCATTTTCATGGAAATGGTTTTCCGCCGGATAGAGAACTGGATTGAAGGCGACCATATCAAGCAAAAAAAACTGGATGATGGACCACTGACCACTGAAAAAGTGGTCAGAAAAACCGTTAAACACACGGCTTTCCTGGTGGTCTCCTTTTTTATTGCCAATATTTTCCTGGCCTATCTGATTGGTTCAGATGCGCTCATCAGGATCATGACCGAGCCGGTACAACAACACTTAAGCGGCTTTATTTCTATCTGTATTTTCACCTTTGTGTTTTACCTGGTCTTTTCCAGGATGCGGGAACTGGTTTGTACAGTAGCTTGTCCTTATGGCCGTTTACAGGGCGTACTGCTCGACAACCAAAGTATCATTGTAGCCTACGATTATGAAAGAGGTGAACCAAGAGGAAAGCGCATTAAAGGAGAAGAAAACCTCCGGGGCGATTGCATAGACTGCAAGCTTTGTGTACACGTTTGTCCAACCGGGATAGACATCCGGAATGGTACCCAGCTGGAGTGTATCAATTGTACCGCCTGTATAGATGCCTGCGATATGGTGATGGAAAAAATTGACCGGCCACTGCGGCTGATCGGTTTTAAATCTGAAGAAGAGATCAAACTGAAACAACCGTTTAAACTCAGCAAAAGGATTTACGGCTACAGTGCCGTCCTGTTGATTTTAATGAGTTTGCTCAGTTACCTGCTCCTCAGCAGGAGTGATGTAAAAGCGACCATTTTGAGGGCCAGCGGAACACTGTACCAGATCCGCGACCAGGACCATACCGTGAGTAACCTGTATAACGCCGAGCTGGTCAACAAAACCAGCAAAGACCTTAAATTTGAAATTATACCGGAAGATCCGGCAGCGAAGATACAATTCATACAAAAGGAGGATCAGCTCAAATACGGAGGCAGTACAAAACTGACCTTCTTTATCATCCTCCCTCAAAACAGCATCAAGCAATATAAAACAGAGATTGGATTTAAGCTTCTTTCGGGAGGAAAAGTTATAGACCGCTTTCAAACCACTTTTATCGCACCACCAAATGATTAGACTATGAAATGGAACTGGGGAACAAAATTAGTGATCGGCCTGGCCGTCTTTATGACTTTCATTATTGTACTGGGCATAAAAATGATCCGGAGCAAAAGTGATGCACTGGTGGATAATGACTACTATGAGAAAGGTATTCATTACGACCAGGACTACTTAAAGAAAGAGAACGTAAAAAAGGAACATGCAGAACCTGTTGTGGAAAGAACAACAGATACCCTTGTTATTAGCTTTAAACAAGCCGCAGCGGGTGAAGTGCAACTGATCCGTACAGCAGACAAAAAACTGGACCAGAAGCTGGAGCTGAAAACAGATTCCAGAAACCAGTTTCGTATCCCCGTAGGCCAAAAGGCCAGTGGCTTATGGAAACTTAAAATGGAATGGAAAAACGATGGAAAATCTTATCTGTATGAAAAGGAGGTGATGTTGTAATGAGCGATAACCACCTGGCTTTTATGATTGGATTACTGGGCAGCGTACATTGCGTGGGCATGTGCGGCCCACTGGCCTTTGCAGTTCCGTCTTTGAAGTCCGGTCGTATGTACCTTGTACTCGACAAATTACTTTACCAAACTGGCCGGATCATCTCCTATTGTATATTAGGTGTCTTCATTGGAGCGATTGGCCAACAAATCTGGCTCTCAGGCATGCAGCAAGGCATCAGTATCCTCAGTGGATTGCTCATTCTTGTTGCCGCCTGCACCAGGATCTTTAAATTCTCAGCACCCACCAATGGGTCATCCTTCCTTTTAAAACCTTTCCATAAGCTGTTCGGTTACGCCTTAAAACACAAAGCCAATCATTTGATCATTGGAATGATCAACGGGCTACTACCCTGTGGATTTGTGTACCTGGCACTGGCCGGAGCAGTGAATACGCCAGGTATTCCATCGGCAGTAAGTTATATGTTCTGGTTTGGATTGGGCACCGCCCCTTTGATGTTACTGGTTACTATTGGTGTGGGATGGACCAGTGCAATGGTCAGGAACCGCATCAATAAAACCATTCCATACCTGATGATCTGCCTGGGCATCTGGTTCATTTTAAGGGGGATGAACCTGAACATCCCCTATCTAAGCCCCTCCAAACCCGGCGGCAGGGTTGCAGACTGTCGTTAAGGCAACTAACTAAACGGCCATACTGAACAATTGTGTTGCAGACTGATTCCTCCAGAGTCTGGCATCCAGCGTCATACATATGTTTCTGAGAAATCTTTTGCCCAATGGGGTTACCCGAAGAGATTGTTCTGCAATTTCGACCAGACCATCTGCTTCCAGTTCCTGCATACGCTGCAGTCCTTCCCATAAGGATACATGTTGCAATTCTGCAGAAGACCATGAAGTAGCTCCTTTACACATGATATTTAGAATATGCTGGCGGAGCACCAAATCTTCTGCACTCAGCATATGGCCCTTAAACACTGGAATTTCTCCACTGTTCACCAATTCCAGGTAATCTTCTACTTTTTTTACATTTTGTGCAAAGCCGGTCCAGGTATCACTAATAGACGAAACTCCAAGACCAATCATCAAACGGCTGTACTGATCAGTATAACCCATAAAATTACGGTGAAGCCTTCCATTCTTTTCTGCAGTAAACAAACTGTCGGTTTGCAGGGTAAAATGATCCATACCAATCTCTGTATAGCCCCCTGCCTTCAACATTTCCCTGCCGGTTTCATAGAGTTTACTTTTAAGATCTGCAGAAGGCAGATCCTGTTCTGTATATCTTCTTTGCCCAGGCCTTACCCAAGGCACATGCGCATAACTGTAAAAGGCAATGCGGTCTGGCCGCAGCTTTAATACGGAGTCCATAGTATCTACAAGACCTTCCAGGCTTTGGAATGGCAAGCCGTAGATCAGGTCATAATTGACAGATCTGTAGCCAGCACTTCTGGCCTCAACAGTTGCCCGTTCCACGTCCTGATAGCTTTGTATACGGTTGATCATCAGTTGTACTTTAGGATCAAAATCCTGGATACCCAGACTCAGGCGTTTAAAGCCGAGCCGATATAAAGTATTTAAATGGGCTTTGGTGGTGTTTCCGGGATGGGCCTCAAAACTAAATTCTGCCCGTTCGTGTACGGAAGCATACTCCAGAAGGCCATTGATCAGTATTTTCAAATGTTCAGGACTAAAAAAGGTGGGTGTACCGCCGCCCAGGTGTAATTCCCGGATCACCGGCTTACCATCAAAACATTTAAGGTACAAAGCCCATTCTTTCAAGACGGCTTCAATATAAGGTACTTCCACTTTATGATTACGCGTAATCCTGGTATTACATCCGCAATACGTACACAGGCTTTCGCAAAAAGGTAAATGAATATACAAACTGATGCCTTCGGCAGTATTGCTTTCTCTAAATGAGGTTTGTACTGCCTCTCGCCATCGGTCAGTGTTAAAACTTTCCGCCTCCCAGTAAGGAACAGTAGGGTAACTCGTATAACGAGGCACAGCCACATTGTACTTATCCGCAAGCAGCTTACTTTTCATGGTCATCCTCCTTAGGGTCAAACCATTCCGTATGCTGATCGCAGGCCCGGGAGCAAATACAGGCAGAACCTAAACATTTTTTATGCTGCCATTTGTCCAGGTTCAGTATGGTTTCTGCGGCCAGGGCCATAGACAAAGCCTCCTGAGAGCCCTCTTTAAGAATTGAAGCCGGGACATTGGCAATCCGGATGTTCCGGCTTACCGCGGCCTGTTTGTCAATATGTTCAACAGAAGTGGAACGTGTGGCAATATATTTAATGCCCAGGTCGGCAAGGCGGTTGATCACTTTCTCCGATACCTCGTCATCCACAAATACGATCACAGCCTCTTTACCTTCTGCATAGACAACGGTATCTTCACTTAACGCATTCGAAATTAAAGTAATGTCGTGCTTTTTGCGATTAGCGATCGCAAGAGGTTCTTTTTCAGAAGATTTAATACTATAGGCTACTGCTCTCATGCTTAATATTTTATAACATCAAAATTAAGCGCAGAAGCCTTCGATTAGAATGAGTTTAATCAACCATTAACATGATATTCATCAGTTTTTCATTTGACGGAGCCTTTTGAGGTCCAGGATCTGGATCTGGCTACCCTTACGTTCTATGATCAGTTCATCTTTAAAATCACTCAGAATACGACTCACGGTCTCTGTGGCCATGCCGGCAAGCGCAGCCAGATTATCTCTCGAAACCTTTAGCAAAAGCGGGTCGTCAGACTGTTCCTGTTTGGACAGACGGATCAATACTTCCGACAACCTTTTGCGTACAGAGTGGTAAGCCAGTTGCATCAGCTGTTCTTCTTTATCCAATAAATTATTAGATAATATCTTAATGAACTGACGTCCGATATCCGGGTACTGGTTCAGCAGTTCCTCCATCATATCTTTAGGCAACAAACAAATGGTGGTATCTTCCATCGCCTCCGCATTCTCGGCATAAGGTTCATGCATCAATAAAGAAGGAATTCCAAAATATTGGTCTTCCCCGTAAATACCAGTCATCAGCTGCCGTCCGTCTTCAGTCAATTTAATGGTTTTCACCTTTCCTGTGATCACCAGATAAATCCCCTGAACAGAATCCCCCTCATAATAAATGACCTGTTTCTTTTTTATGTGCCTTACCTTGCGCTGGGCAATCAGCTTATTCAATTCTCCCAATCCAGATTTATCACTGATCAGACCACTGATCTGATCAAGGGATTTACTATAAAAGGCTTGTTGCTTATTTCTCTTATTCAATCTGCTTTCAATGGCATTGAGCAACTCGATATCATCGAAAGGTTTAGTGAGGTAATCGTCGGCGCCCATTTCCATTCCTTTTCTCATGTCCAGACGTTCTGCCTTGGCCGTAAGAAAAATAAAAGGTATAGCAGAAGTATTGGGGTTCTTACTGAGCATATACAGCACACCGTAGCCATCCAGTTCGGGCATCATGATGTCGCAAAGGATCAGATCAGGAAGATGTTGTATAGCCAGATCGACCCCGGTCTTTCCATGGTTGGCTTCCAGTACTTCATAGCCGGCAAGATCTAAGATCTCTCCTACACTTTCCCGTATATCATTGTTATCTTCTATAACCAGAATCTTTGTTTTCCCCATCTATTTATTAAAAGAAAGTATAAATGTTGTCTCTTTGTTAATTATACTATTAAATTGTACTTCTCCCCTCATCAAGGTAACATAACGTAGTACAATATTCAATCCAAGTCCGGTTCCAGGAATATTACCGGTATTGTTTGCCCTGAAAAAAGGCTGAAAGAGATGAATCTGATCAGATTCAGGAATACCAATACCATTATCTTTTATCGTTACAATGCACTGATTTTCATTGATCTCTGTATTGAACTCAATAAAAGTATTTTCTCCTGAATATTTTATGGCGTTTCCGATCAGGTTGATCATACAATTCTTCAGCAGGTTCTGGTCCAGCATCACCATGCTTTCCAGTCCGGTATGCTGGTAAATAATATTTTGATCCTGTTTTGCAATCATCTGCATCTCTTCGGTAATCTCCTCTGCAAGTTTAACCAGGTCAAATGAGCTGAAAGTAGGTTCTACCCCACCGGCTTCCAATCTTTCCAAAGACAGAAAATCATTGAGTATGGTGGTCAGGTTACCCACCGCATTTTTAATTTTACTGACATGCTTTTCAATATGTTTATTCTGAAAAGGCTGGGCATACTTTTCGATCAGGGAAGCGGAGAGTTGTACAGAACTGAGCGGTGTACGGAATTCATGAGAAGCCATGGATACAAAACGGCTCTTCATCTGGTTCAGCTCTTTCTCTTTTTCCAGGGAAAGACTCACCTCCTCTTTGGCTTCCCTCAAAGCCACCACCGTTTTCTTTAAAGATTTGGTCCGCTCTTCCACCAGCTCTTCCAGTTCTGCTGCATATTCGCGCAAACGCTCTTCAGCTTCTTTCTCCTTAGAAAGATCATGGATAAAGCCCGTATATATTTTGCGTTCTTTATACTGTACTTCACTTACTGCCAGCCGGAATGGAAAGGTGGATCCGTTTTTGCGTAATCCCCTCACTTCACGTCCTATTCCAATGATCCTTTTCTCTCCAGTATGTTCATACCGGTCCAGGTAACCATCGTGCGCCCCTTTATCAGGTTCAGGCATCAACATTTTGATGTTGTGCCCAACCACTTCGTCTAAACCATAACCAAATAATTTTAAGGCCGCAGGATTTAAGCTTTCAATTATTCCATGCTGATCAATTGTAATAATTCCATCAATCGCTGTTTCTATGATCGCATTTAAGAGCCTTGCTTTTTCCATAAACCTTTTTTTACAAATATATCAATTTTTATGCCCCTGATTTTGATTACGATCAAAACTAAAACATGATCCCCATCATATTTTAAGCTAAAAATTGTCTGGTACTTTGCCACATCAATCCGATAAATGAATATGACAACACATACTTTCCACATTCCCGTTCTTGGCCTGGGCTACTCTATAGATACCCCTTTAAAAGTAGCTAAATATGGCATATCTTCCGTTGTTTCCATTGTAGATGACGAACTTACAGAACGCATGAGAAAGTACCATTCGGACTGCAATCAATTGCCCTACCACTTTATAGGGCCAAATGAAACCGACTCCAGGGCCAAAAGGATTACCGCCTATCTGAACCTGCTGGAACAATTAGTTACCCAACAATTTGACGAGATCAGACAACAGGATTTTTCTAAAGGAACTCTACTTTCTACTTATTTTGAGTGGTTACCGGAATACTCGCCACTCAAAATTCAGTATACCTCTTTAAAAAAGATGGAAGATGGCCCGTTAAAATCCCATCTGGAACAGGAGCTTAAACAACAGATCAGACCGGGTTCCATTGATGTGAACATTATGTCTAAAGTAGATAAAGCCAATTACAATGCAGAGCAGGAATATGCGGGTGATGATTTTACAGATGCCATTGCCGCCATGCGTGGTTTTGCCAACAGCCGGCTGCATTCTTCAGTCATTATATCTGCTGGATTAAATCCTCGCCTGTATGCCTATATGGAAAAATGCTCCGAGCTGTATCCAGTACATGGTCAATTCAATAAAAAGATCATCCTGAAGGTCAGTGATTATCGTTCGGCTTATTTACAAGCCAAAATATTGGCAAAAAAAGGCCTTTGGATCTCTGAATTCAGGGTAGAATCTGGCCTCAACTGTGGCGGACATGCCTTTGCCACTGATGGTTTGCTGATGGGGCCGATCCTGGAGGAATTCAAACAGAACCGCAGGGCTCTGGCCAATGAACTTTGGGAAATCTATACAGAAGCTCTGCAGAAAAAAGGCATCCGGGTCCATGAGCTGCCCGAACAGCGGATCACGGTGCAAGGCGGAATAGGGACAGCTGAAGAGCATGAATTCCTGCTCAGCTATTATCAGCTTGATGCTGCCGGCTGGGGAAGTCCTTTCCTACTTGTGCCTGAAGCCACCAATGTAGATCAGGATACCCTGGAAGCATTGGTTACTGCAGAAGAAAAAGATTACTACCTGAGTAATTCCTCCCCCCTGGGTGTATTGTTTAATAATTTCCGTAAAAGCACCGCAGAGGAACTGAGGCTTCAGCGTATTGAAAAAGGAAGGCCTGGCAGTCCCTGCAAGAAAAAATACCTCTGCACCAATACAGAATTCACTGCACAGCCCATTTGTACCGCTTCAAGAGAATACCAGTACCTGAAGATTGAACAACTGAAAAGCATGGAGCTTGAGGAAAAAGAATACCGCAGGCAATACGAAACCATTACAGAAAAAGTATGCTTGTGTGAAGGACTCTGTGCTTCTGCCTATATAAAAGATGGCTTACTGAAACCAAGAGAAAGTAAAGCGGTAAGCATTTGCCCGGGTCCTAATCTGGCCTATTTCTCAGGAAAGTACAGCCTTTCAGAAATGATCGGTCATATTTACGGACGCGAGAACCTGCTTGCAACGGCGAAAAGGCCAAATCTATTCATCAATGAGCTCAACCTTTATATTGATTATCTGAAGAAAGACATCTCCGCTCATCTGGAGTTGTTGAGCGATAAAAAAGCCCGTTATTTCAGCAAATTTTCTGCCCAGTTGCAGGAAGGTATAACTTATTACAGAAACCTGGTGCCCAATTTAAAACTCCAGACCAAGTCTACAGTACAGGAAATTCAACACCAGCTTGAAGAAGCCGAAAAGGCATTGCTACAACTTTCTCTTTAATTAGTTAGAAAACACATCCGAAGTTTCACAGTCAATATTTTACAATTACTACCGATAAAAGTTTATTTTTACAATAAACATCCTTCTCTACTGTGAAAAAGTACCCTTTATTAAAAATTGCACTCTTGTATTTCCTGCTGGGCAGTCTCTGGCTCCTGGCAGGTGCAGTCGTCATCAACTGGATTGACAATCAATACCCCTCCGTTAATCTCCAGGGCTTGCATTTTTTCAAGAATCTGATATTCCTTATTGCAACTTCTGTTCTGGTGTTGTTTTCACTCAATTACTATTACGGGAAAAGGTTCATAACCGAACGCAAACACAAAACCGAACTGCTGGCCAATGAAAAGAAGCTGAATGACCAGCTAAATCTTTATGAAACCGTAACACGGGCAACCAATGATGTGATCTGGGACTATGATATTGTTCATGATGCCCTGAAATGGATGAACGGGTATTATGAAACTTTCGGTTATAAAGTGGACAGCACTCCGGTAAAAGCGGAGTGGAGTATGAACAGAATCCATCCCGACGACCGTCCAAGAGTATGGGCCTCTTTTGAGCAGGCACTTGCCAATAAAAGAACAGCCTGGCAGTCAGAATACCGCTATCAGTGTTTTGATGGTACGTACAAATATGTTTCTGACCGGGGTTACATCATTTTTGATCAGGATCAAAACCCTTTAAGAATGATTGGAGCACTTCAGGATATCGATACCACAAAAAAATACGGGGAACGCCTGCTCTTAAAAAACCAGAAACTTAAAGAAATTGCCTGGCTGAACTCCCATGAGATCAGAAGACCTTTGGCCAACCTCACTGCCCTGGTTAAACTGATCCGGCCATCCCTGGACGATCACGAAAACCTGATCCCTATCCTTGAACACCTCGAAACTTCTGTTTGCGAATTGAATGAGGCTGTAATCAAGATGAACAATCAGACTAAAGAACTCGAAGAATAACTATATTCAAGCTGGGTAAATAGGATCCCGATTGATAAGCGCATCGTAATCCAGGGTTGTAAGTAGTAGAATAGCATCATTTGTGCAATCATGACTCGGCTTAAGTACAATTTCATAGGTTCTATTTCTAAACCAAAACAAGGAATCAAAATCTAATTCATCTATATGTTGAATTGTCGCATTATCTGGCACACCGAATAATGAAATAAGGGTATTTAGCAAATTCTTACTGAATGGAACCTTTAAGTACAAACCATATCCTGGTACGCTTCTAAAAGCATTTAAATTTCGTATAGAGGTATCAAATAAGGTATAAATCTTATTCCTTTTCAACTCCATATTAAAATTTAACATCGACAAATAATGGCTATTGACCATTAATGTAAGGTTGTCTGGACGTTGCATCTCGACAAAATCGCTTTCAATAAAAGCAGCTATTTTTCCAGAATCTGTTATAATATCCTTTAATTCCATTAGCCTAATAGATGTTTCTTCAATATAACATTGAATTTAAGATAAAACAGTTAATAAGTAAGCTTTCCTATCCCCGGAATTTCCGATTATTGCTTTATAAAGGAAATGCCCCAATTCATACAGATGAAAAATAATATATATATACCCATATTAACTTTGCTGCTTTCAGCCTGCATACACAAAGATTCGAATACCAACCAAAAGCATAGAGACACACCGAACATTGTAGTTGCTGATACGAGCAAGCCTGCACCAAAACCAGTGCTAAAGCCAGCATCAAAAAAAGAATTTACGTCCAGACTTGACAGCATTGAAAAAACAAACAATGCAAGTGTTATCGCTTCTGGCGATGACGTCACAAAGGCTTACGTTTATTTGCATGGCGGTGACAGCACCATCAATTTAACAGCTTATATGAGGAAAGATCACCGCTTTTTTGGTTACGCAGCTCCTGACGTTACATCAGAACGCCTGATATTATTCTCCATTTTTACAGATGATGTTCAAAATAACCCATTCGGATGTAAACTTGGTGCTTACTACGAAATCAGAATGGACTCCCTAACTTTAAAGTACGTATCGACCAAAGGAAATTTCGTAAAAGCAAAGGCAGTTGACAAGACCAATCAATCCACAACGGTTTACTTTGAAAAAAAGTGGATAGATTTTGAGTAAACCAGTAAGCCCTGCCCGGACCGCCCCGCCTTTGCATTATGCTTAAAAAAATTTATCCTTTTGATGAGGCGGCCTCAGAGATCTGTGCGCTTCTTCAGCGCACCTGATATCGTCAGCCCCGAAGCAAAAGGATAAACTTTTCAAAAATTCACCTCTCTACACCCTCATCACGAGCTTCTTCCCGTTCAATGCACCACTCTCCATCAACCTGTGCGCCTCCTGAACAGTCCCCACCCCCAACCCTCCAACAACATGTACCTCAGGCGCAGCAATCCCACCCGAAGAAATCCGGTCCGAAATCTCCTGTAAAGCCTCCCCATAGCCCCCCAATTCATTCTTCAACATATAGGCATAATTAGAAATATTCAAAACCACATCACCCCGATCAAACAAGATCTCTCGGCTTCTTTGCGTCCCCAGAAATGTAATATCCACATAAGTACCATTGGTTTTCAAAACCTCCGCTGCTGTTTCCGTAATCTGACCTCCAGCCAGGTCCACTACAAAATCAAACTCCCCCTTATTTACCGCCAAGAGCTGCTCCGCAAGCCTGTCAGACCGATAATCCAAAATACAAGAAGCTTCCAAACCCATAGCCTGTAAAACCCCCGCACTCTGCTCGCTACCCGCGGTAGACACCAGCTTCCGGACACCATCTGCAAAAAGCAATTTAATCAAGAACCGGCCAACAGCCCCGGAACCTCCAGCGATAAAAACACTGTCCGAAGCTTTCATCCCCATCCTGCGAAAAGCCTGAAAAGCCGTCAAACCCGAAGACGGAATGGCCGCAGCTGCTTCAAAACTCAAGCCGACAGGCTTATGAGCCACCACCTTTGAGGTCACTGCAATATACTCCGCGTATGTACCATTAGATCCTCTGCTTCCGGATGCGGCAATCACCTCATCTCCAACAGAAAAACCAGTAACAGCTTTACCTATAGCCTCCACCACACCGGAGAATTCCCTGCCCAATATTGGAGAAGTCATTAAACGGCTCTCCCTCCAGCCCAACCTCATCTGATAGTCAATCGGATTAAAAGCCGTTGCCTTTATCCTGATCAATAACTGATCTTCCTGGAAAGAAGGCCTATCCACCTCATCAAAGGTAAAATTCGACACATCTCCAAAACCATTCAATACAATTGCTTTCATTTTTTTACATTCTATAGATCCAGTACCAAAACCCCTTTAAAATTTTTTATTTAGGTTTGACAAAGGTAACCCTAGCTCAAAAGAGCATCAATAACCCTCAAAAAAAGGAGTAGCTCTAAAAAAAGTGAGCCGCCAACAAAAGGCAGCAAAGAGAAAAAGAACCCATGAAAAAAGAAACCTCCAATTCACTAAACAAAGCCTTCCTGCTCGATTCCTGCAGGATCAATGGTGCTCTGGACATCATTTCAGGCCGATGGAAAGCCCTCATCATCATCCATATTTCAGAAGGCACCAACCGGTTCAGCCTTTTAAAAAACGCATTATCCACCATCTCCGATCAAACCCTGGGCAAACAATTGAAAGAACTCGAAAAAGACACACTGATCACCAAAGAAATCATCCCCGAAGTCCCTGTAAGAGTAAACTACCACCTCACAAAAAAAGGAACATCCCTGCTCCCCATACTTGTAGACCTCTCCGAATGGCACGAACCCACTCCAGCCAAAAAAATAACCTCCTCTGCAAATAACCTTCCCTCCAAATAACACCCTCTGCCCCCGACAATAACACCCTCTGCACCCTACCCGGACCACCTCCCCTCTGCAATTTGCTCAGAAAATTTTTCACCTGTTCATGAGGCGGCCTCAGAGATCTGTGCGCTTCTTCAGCGCACCTGATATCGTTAGCCCCGAATGAATAGGTGAAAAATTTTCAAAAATTCACCTCCCTAAAAACCCATTAAACGCATAACCTTTTTAAACTCCTCCTGCGGTTCCGCCTTCAAAGCAATCTGCTCGCCGGTAACCGGATGCAAAAAACGCAGCTCCGAAGCATGCAGCAACATCGTTGTCATATCCCATTGCTCCTTAAAAAACCGGTTCTGCTTATTACAGCCATGCTTCCTATCCCCGATAATCGGATAAAAGATATGCGCAAAATGCTTCCTCAACTGATGCATCCTTCCCGTTGTTGGTGCAGCCTCCACTAAAGAATACCTGGAAGTTTCATGTTGACCAAAAGGCACCGGTAATTCCGCCCGTTTTAATGTCACAAAAGAAGTAAAAGCCTCCTGAACCATCCCATTCTCTTTCACCAGCGGATAATCAATATCCATCTGATCCGGTGCATATCCCCTCAAAATCGCCAGATACTTTTTCACCACGCCACCTTCCTGAAACTGCTTATGCATCGCAATCTCCACCTCTTTATCAAACGCAAACAACAGCAAACCACCCGTTTTTCTATCCAGGCGATGCACAGGACTCACAAAACGTCCCACCTGGTCCCGCAGCATTTGCAACGCAAACTCCTTTGCATCGCTGGCAATAGAAGACCGGTGCACCAATAAACCATGTGGCTTATTAATGGCTATTAAATGATCGTCCTGATAAACAATTTCTAACATACTAATTTTTGGCGAAGATAACATTTGCACAACAATCATTTGCCTATCTTTACATCAAATAAGATTTAAGCCGTATACCTTGATCATTACCATACAAACCACTCCCGTTAAAGAGAACGATGAAAACCGGTCAGTATTTAAAATCCTGAACCAAAAACTGCTTGAAAAAGCAGCCGAACTTCAGCATTTCAGCTTGCGGCACCTGGAATATGTAGACCCTATTTTTGAAGATGTGGTGATCTACCTGGTCTACAATGCAAAAACACAAATGCGCTGGTACATTGCCAACGATGTGAGCAGTGAAATCAATACGCTGATCCTAAAAGAAATGACTAAACTTGACCTTCAAGTTCTGGACAGCTGAAATGATCCTCTCCCTTCAGGTCAATTGTAAACCGGTCATAAAGTCTGGCAGGCTGCGCCGCATCGTTTTCATTATGCGCTAAAGTATAATATTCACAAGTCAGGGTGAAATGCTCTTCCTCTTTCTCTATGGCTACTTTAATAAAACCGTGATGGCCTTCACAATAGGCCTTCAACTCCACATCTTTCAAAAGTGAATCCTCCTGGGTAAACTGCGGATCTGTCACTTCGGCCAGGACATGCAATTCATCAAATCCCCCGGAACCCGCCACGATGAAAGGAACACTTTTTTCCTTATAATGCTTTAGAAAACGCTGGTAATTGTGCACATGCCCACTGAAAACCACATCAGGATATACGCCTGCCTCTTCAAAAGCAGATTCCAGCAGCCGGATCATCGCTGCGCTTGAGCCATGGTTCGTATCTGCCGAATAAGGTGCATGGTGCAAACAAACAATCAGGGCTTTGCCAGACATAGCTGCAGCCCTTTTTAATTCTTTAATGAACCAGTGTCTCTGTTCGGAAGTGATGCAGCCAAATTTAGGCACATTGCTATACAGGCCAATAATCGTAGCCAGTTCAGTATTCAGGGTCCAGTACACATTGGGTTGTATCTGACTCTTCCTGGCTGCCCCGCCCGAAAAATAAACCGTTTTCGGACTGGTATTGCAGAATACCTCATAAAAAGCATCCAGGCTCTGGTAAGGCTCAGGATTATCTGGATTTACATCTGCATCGTGGTTTCCTGCAATGGCGTAAATGGGCCCTGGATAATGGCTGTAAGGTTTGAAGAACTGCGTCTCATATTGTTCGCGCTCTCCAAAATGGTAAACCACATCGCCCAAATGGTATAAAAACTCCGGAGGATGCTCCTCTAACTTGTACTGAAGCCCCATCTGCTCTGCAATCTGCCGCTGGAAATCAGGCGATTTTAATCCACCCGTATCTCCCACCATATTAAAAACCAGGCGCTGATCTGCATGAGCAGACCGGGGAAAGTTCAAATGATAAGGATACACTCCGGAAGGTAAAGGCGGATATTGAAATTTATAGGAATCATCAGGCTGGCCCTTTTTAAAAACCGGCCCGGTTACCTTAGGGTTTCTCGCTGAATACATAGGCTTTATGCTTAAACAAAGCTAAAGGACCCATATTAAGCTAACATTAACAAATGAATACATCAAAATTTACAAAGAGTTTACTTCCCTTAGAGAATCAGGCTCTTTAAAAATGCATTGGCAGAACTGCCCCATTGTTTAAAGGACGAAGTTAAATAAGCCTTAAAAGCCGGACCATCCATCGCCTTGCCCTTCACCGGAGGAACAACCACCTGTGGATTTACCGGTGTATCTGTAACCTTTGTAGCAAACCAGGTAAGGTTCTCATGGGGCAGAGCCACTCCAAGGATCATTCCCGGAAGACCGGAAAAAGACTCCGGACCACCCGATACCGGAATTTTGTCTGTATAGAAAGCCACCACATAGATGGAGTCCAGCATCAATCCGTTCGCTCTCCGGCAACTATAACCTGCAATGTCGCGGGTTTCTTCAGTAATCTTCCAGACCATTCTGCGCAAGCTGTCTTTCACCAAAAAAACTTCGTCCAGTACATTTCTCTGGCTGATAGACGAAGCAGATGAAAAATCCGAATAAATAATGTTATTCTGTTTTCCCATAAGTCCCATTCCAAACATATCCGATGGGTCCTCTTTCTTTACTTCAGGTACAAAAAGTGTTTTCTGATCCCTAAAACTCAGACTGCTTTTAAAGACATTGAATTGCGGCATTTTTTTCTTCATCCCATCCATAGCTTCTTCCATAAAGCCGTCCTCCCGGGCTCCTCCACCCATCATACGTTTCATCACTGCATGCGTATTCACCCTTTTTTCATACTCGATGACACCCTGTTCCGTAAAGCGCACATTTTGCGCAAATAAAGGAAGACAGCTCAGCATCAGGCAACAGCCCAGCAATATCTTAATCAGTTCTATTTTTTTCATGATTTAGGCTCCTCCCATTTTATTAAAATCCCAGCTCAAACTGCAGATCACATATCTTCTGATCATGGTATAATTGGTCTGCACAATCGAATTCTCACTGGCACTCCGGTTAAAACCATTATTCTGGTTCAGAATATCCTTTGCCGAAATGGTCAGGTACAAGCTCTGGTCTTTCAGGAATTTCCGGCTAATAGACGCATTCCAGATGAAACGTGAAAAATTCTCATCAAAAGACTTAGTTTTTGCTCTGAATTCATACTCTCCATCAGAACTGAGCTCTATCTTACCCGGTAGGTACAGGGTCATCGAAGGCCTGGAACTAAAGCCCCATCCATTATCATTAAATTGCTTCTGAAGCGAAGACTGACTGATGTTGTAATTTGGCGAAAAATCCAGGTTAAAATTATACTTACTTTCTTTAGCCTTCATCAGGTTCAGGTTTGCCGAAAAACCATAGGATTTGGTCTGGTTCAATTCACTGTTTAAGAAACTATAATTGGTACTTCCATTGGCTGACAGGTTTACATTTGCATTCATATCCAGCGCTTTGACGGCGCTCCCAAAACCGATGTTCAATCCATAATTGGTATTGTTCTTCTCCGTTAGGTTAACGGCCTGATAAATAGATTTCCCTGTTGTTTCATCCCTCACTGTATTGACCATGATTGGGTTCATCGTAAAAGAGTAACTCCCGTTAACCATCAGGGCCTGGGAAGAAAGCAATTTAAAAGAGTTATAACCTATACTGAAATTATTGTTGAATGAGGGTTTAAGGTTAGGATTTCCAATGGTGATGTTCAAAGGATCCGTATTCACTCTCACCGGCTGGATCTGGTCTATACCTGGCTGACTGGTCTGCCCACCATAACTAAAACGCAAGCTTTTTTGGGGAGACATCATATACTGGTAATTCAGTTGCGGGCTCCAGTTCACAAAATTTCTTTTAATGCTTTCGTCTGTAAACACATTTTTCTGTTCAAACTTAACCGCCACCAACCTGGTCCCGAAATTCAGCACAGATTTCTCCTTTCTGTAGTTGAACATCAGACCTGCCGTATTGGTGAGCTGGTCCAGCTTATAGTTGTTGCTAAACAAACTATCCAATACCGTGTACTCGCCTGGCGTCGATGCATTATAAGATCTTCTGTCCTGGGAACTGTTGTTTACATTCAGACCATAATTCACCTGAGCTGCAAAGCTGGCAGTAATCGGTTCAGAATAGGCTAAATTGGAATTGAAAACAGCGCTGTTACTTTTATTGGTCTTATACTGATCTGTATTTTCTGTACTGTCTGGCAAGAGCACGCCCTTCTTATCGTAAAACCGGTTCTGGGATTTTAGAAATCCATTGGCATGGTTTTGAGTAATATTTTCACTCACATTAAAAGACAGGGTCCTTCCTTTTTTCTGGAACTTCCTGGTCCACAAAACACTGGTACGAAAAGCTTTCCCATTGGTCTTGTTGTCCAAATTCCTGTCAGAAGCATTTAATTTCGTGTCATCTTCCCTGAAAGTGGACTCAGAGAAAATATTCTGGGTTTCACTGTGCTTGAGTGATGCCCCGAAAGAAACTTTTAAATTGGTCATAGAATCCAGTTTAATGGCATACTTGCCGTCTAGTTTCTGGCCAAAAGAAGAATTGGTATAGGCTTCATCTGAATTACTTTTGGTAATCCGGTCGGCATAGTTGTTTTGGGTCTGCACATTGCGCGTCCCTTCCACATTCATATTGTTCACCTTATAATTCCCATTCACAGATTCTTTTCCACTATTCCATTTGTTGTCATAATGCAAACCGCCTGCCCTGGACAAAGGAATTCCCTGCCCGCCATAACCTCCGTCAAAAGTATCCAGATCCTCTCCCATACCACCGACCATTGTGACCATCCCGCCACCGCCACCGGAAAAATCCATATCATCTAAAGAACTCATATCAAAACTGGACATCCCCATCTGGTTTCCTGTATTGGCCATATTGCCATAAAGTCCAAATTTCCTTTTCCCCCGAAACCGGTTATAGGTGGCCTGCCCTTCGTACATTTTATCCGTAGCCAAACCCGCATTCACCTTTCCAAAGGCACCGTTCTTCTTCCCTTCCTTCAGTTTAAGGTTAATGGTTTTTGCCCGTTGGCCATCATCAATCCCTGTAAAGGAAGCCTGTTCACTTTTTCTATCGTACAACTGCACTTTATCCACCATGTCTCCACGGATATTTTTGGTCACCAGCGTAGGATCATCCCCAAAAAATTCTTCACCATCTACCAGTACTTTGTCCACAGCCTTTCCCTGGGCCGTAATTTTACCATCCTTAGATACCTGAACACCGGGCAGCTGTTTCAGCAGAGCCTCCACTTTAGAATTGGGCTGAATGATATAACTGTCAGCATTAAACTCCGTCGTATCGCCATTCATTTTCACCGCATTAACTGCCCCTTTAATCTCTACAGCCGACAAAAGATTAGCTTTCAGCAACAGGTTGACCTTACCAAAATCTTTTTCCTTCTTCACAGAATCCAGGCTGAACTTTTCCCAATAATCGGCATAGCCGGGATAAGTGACCAGTAAAATAAAGTTTCCCGGCCTTAAAGCCGGTACAGAAAATGAGCCATTACTGCCCACCCTGCTATATTTAACCAGGGTAGAATCTTTGGCATTCCATACCGAAACGCTCGAATTGACCAGTCTGGCCGTGTAAGCGGTATCCACAACGAAGCCCTTTATCGCATAACCATTTTGCGCATACAGACCAAATGAACCCAGAAGAAAGAGGAATAATGAGAGTATAATTTTTTTCATATAAATGGCAGAACGCATAAAGTTAAAACGAATTTTTCTGAAGCAGGAAATATTAACATTCTTTAACTTTTTGTTGATTTTTGTTACTTTGACCCTAAATTGATCTGATCGTTACATACAGCCCCGAATTATTATAACAATGACCCCTACAAGAAAGCTCCGAATTATAAGCCACGAACGCCACGCAGCAGAAAATGTAGTGATCCAATTCGAGCCGGTAGACGGCGAAAAAATCCATTACCAAAGCGGGCAGTTCTTGGTCTTTTCTTTTCATCTGAACGGGAAAGAAGTCAGGCGTTCCTATTCTATGTGCAGTTCACCAGCTTTAAATGAACCGCTTACCATCGCCGTAAAACTGGTTGAAAATGGGGAAATCTCTAAATTTCTGCACCATAAAGTGGGTGTAGGTGATGTTCTGGATGCCATGGAACCCAATGGGATTTTTACTTATGCCCCTGAAAAAGAAGCCTGCAGAACAGTGTTTCTTTTCGCTGCAGGTGTAGGTATTACCCCAATATATTCTATTCTCAAAACTGCATTACTCACAGAGGAACATTCTAAAATGGTATTGGTGTACAGCAATAAATCTGTTCGCGATACCCTATTTTATGAGGAACTAAAACAATGGCAGGAAAACTATCCGGAGCGCTTTAAGATCGAATGGCTTTTCAGCGAATCCAAAAACCTGTTGATGGCCAGGCTTAACAATGTACGGATCGAGCAAATCGTAAAAGAACACCTGAGCTGCGACAGAAATGATGCCCTGTTCTATACCTGCGGACCGATCAATTATATGGTACTTTGCCGCATTACCCTAAGGGCACTCGGTTATAGCCAGGAACAGATCAAAAGAGAGACTTATTTTATTCCCGAAGATGAGGCAGACGATGATGATCTGACAGAAAAAGAAATAAAGGATACCAATACCTACTCTGTCATTATAGACTACCGCGATAAAACCTATAGACTGGATGTCCCATATTACAAAAGGATTTTGGAAGTTGCATTGGAAAACCACATCAGTTTACCATACAGCTGCGGAGCCGGGATGTGCAGTACCTGCACCTCTACTTGTACAGAAGGTGGTGTAAGAATGGATTACAACGAAGTACTTACCGATCAGGAGATCGAGCAGGGACGTGTGCTCATCTGCACTGGTCATCCTACAGCCAACAATACCAGAATCGTTATTGGCTAAGCCGGGCTTTTGGTTATCTTTGCGTAAATGAAACGCAGGATCCTCAGACTGATTGATTTTTTCTATCCGCCCTTTTCGAAGTATATTCCGCTTCAAACCTTCCGGTATGCGGTTTCGGGTGGAAGCAATGCAGCATTGAATCTGCTTATCTTCTTCCTGAGTTACAATTTTATCTTCAACCAGGAAGTGATGGCTATAGGTCCATATTTCATTACCAGGTATATTGCAGCCTATGTGATGGCCTTATCTGTCAGTTTTCCTGTTGGATTTCTACTCAATAAATATATTGTTTTCCAGCAGTCGGACCTGCACAGCCGGGTACAACTCTTCAGGTATGCCTCGGTAACGGCCATGAGCATTTACTTTGATTATGCCCTGCTTCATTTTTTTGTAGGGTATCTGGGCTTTTGGGCAACGCCCTCACAAGCACTTATTATTGTAATTCTGTCGCTGTTCAGCTATTTCTTTCAAACTTATGTAACCTTTACAACGAAGAAACGAAGTCTTTAATTGTAGCACTGGGATAGCCCTTTTTATTGATCCATTGCATAAACTTGTCCATGCGGTCTATCATTTGGGTACCGGAGTTTTTGCTCACATAACCAGGGAAACCAAAACGTGCCTTGTCTTTCAGGTCTGTAAATTCCCAGGGATGAAAATATACGTTCAGATAGCCATCTTTCTCATAGGTCTTTTTCGAAAGGTACTGGTACCAGCTCAAGGGCAAATTGTGAAAGGAAAGCCAGAACAAAGGAAAACGCAGCAGCGGGCTCACTGATGCCGGCAATTGTAACACACCGCTGTCCTGAAAATACGTCCTGGATACATGCAGGTTATTATATCTTCCCGGAAGCCAGGTCGGATTGATAGAGCTGTTATATACATATCCTGCATTTTTGATCTCCTTTTCATCTACAGGCATCATTCTGGCCATGCGGTAACCTTCTATACGTACGCCAGATAAGCGCTCCAGTTCAATTTTAGAGGCCAGTAAATGTTCCGGTTTAAAATCAGAATGATAATACCCGTGGGAAGCCAATTCATGCCCTTCCTCCAGTATTCTCTCCAGAATTCCAGGCGCATGCTGTCCAAATGTTGCCGTACAGAAAAAGGTAGCCTTTAGCCGGTTTTTCTTCAGCAGATCGAGAATACTGTGGCTGCCCTGAATGGAAATCTCGATCTGGTCTTCAAAAGAGATGGATTTACCATACTCAAAAGCCATATCAAATTCTTCTATATCAAAACTCAACAACACCATTTTCTTTCAAACTTAAATTACTTGAACGGATAATATAATTAGGACGATTTTTACTTTGCAGGAACATTTTACCAATATAAATACCAATGATGCCCAGTATGATCAGCTGCAATCCTCCAAAAAACACGATGGTCATGATGATCGAAGCCCAGCCGTTTACTTCCTTTCCGATATAGAAAGCATGAATTACATAAGGGATATACAGCAGGGACAAAAAAGAAAATATAAAACCCAAATATACGGCAGTATAAAGCGGCTTAATGCTGAAAGAGGTAACTCCATGGGTTGCAAAACGGAGCATTTTTTTTAAATTATACTTGCTGTTGCCAGAGAACCTCTTGCTAGGCACATAATCCAGGGCAAATTGTTTATAGCCCATCCATTTCACCAATCCTCTTATGAAAGGTTCATTTTCCTGGAACTCTTTAAAAACGCTCACCACTTTCCTGTCCATCAACCTGAAATCGGCTGTACCAGATTCAATTTCTATATCGGAAAGTATATTCAGCAATTTATAATACAAGGAAGAAGTAACCCTTTTTTTATAGGGTAAGGATTTATCTTCATGTCTTCTGGTATACACCACTTCGTAACCTTCCTCCCATTTATCCAGCATTTGGATGATCAGTTCCGGCGGATGCTGCAGGTCTGCATCCAGGGAAATCACACAATCCCCATGCGCATGGTCGAGTCCGGCCTTAAGCGCAGGTTGATGTCCAAAATTTCTCGAAAATTCAATATAAAAGATATTCGGCTTGGTTTGAGCCATAGCCTTAATCACAGATAGGGTTTTATCTTTACTCCCATCATCTACCAGAATAATCTCAAATGCATAGCCTCTCCCTTCTAAAATACGTTCTAATCTTTCAACGATAACCAATAGGTTATCCTCTTCATTATAGGCAGGAATGACAATGGAGATTGTTTTTTGCATGGAGTTCTTTACGAAATAAGAGGACACAAAATTGCAAATAAAATTGCAACTACACAGCACATTATAAAATTTAGCAAACCACTTACAAAGATTTAATGTTATATATTCTGTTAATTTTTCTAAAATTGCAGAATGCATAACGCGAAAAACTTTATATCGAAGCTGATATATAACAAATTCTTCTGGCAATTCTTCGTTGCAATTTTCATGCTTGCAATGGCTATTTTCTTCATTAGAGAAGAGCATATAGAAGTCATTAAGATCCACGAACAGCTCAGCAACAGCAATCCATTATATATTACACTGGGCATTGTGCTCACCATTATATACATCCTGGCGCAGGCGCAAATGTATGTGCACAGCTTTAAAGCCCTCAACAAAAAGGTTTCCATAAAAACTGCCGTCATCCTGTTCTTAAAGCGAAACCTGGTCAGCATATTTTTACCTGCTGGCGGTTTTTCTTCCCTTGTCTTTTTTACCAAAGACCTGGAAAAAGGAGGTATTTCAAAATCCCAGATCCATTTAGCTTCAACTGTATTTGGCTTCTGCAGCATTCTTTCTGTGGTTTTAGTGGGCGTTCCTGTTCTGGGTATTGCCCTTCTGTTCACCAAACTTGGGCTCGCAGAACTGTTGAGTTTTGTTTTCCTGCTGCTGCTCACCGGTGCACTTATCCTGCTGATCTACTCGATTGCTAAAAAGGGCATTGCTTACCGGTGGCTTTCCAAAGTAAGACCTTCACTAACCACAATCCTCGATGATATGATCGATCAAAAGGTTAGCCGCAAACAATTCTGGCTCACCTTACTGGTTTCCATTGGTATAGAGATTATTGGTATTGTCCATCTCTATATCTCCATGCTTGCCCTGGGTCTTAACGCCAGCTGGCCTGCTGCGATTATAGGCTATATGGTTATGGTGATCCTGCTCATTGCTTCACCTTTTTTAAGAGGATTAGGAACCATTGAAGTATCCCTGACCTTTATACTGCAGCAATTTGGATTCCCTATTGTAGCCGCTGCAACCATTACCCTTTTGTTCCGTTTCTTTGAGTTCTGGCTGCCTTTAATTGCCGGGATCATCAGCTTTATCACCAAGAAAGACAACCTCATCTTGCGTGTATTGCCCGCGGTGATCATTCTTGTATTGGGTATAGTAAACATCATTTCTTCTATTACTCCAGCCATTCCTGCACGTTTACGGCTGGTCAAGAATATACTTCCTGAAGATGTGATTGTGACCAGTAATGCCCTGGTTCTTGTCTTTGGACTTGCCCTGGTCATGCTCAGTATCTTCCTGCTGCAAGGCTCCAAAAGAGCCTGGTATATTGCCCTGTTCATTACCGCCTTTTCTTTCTTCGGACATTTGATCAAAGCAGCAGATTTTGAAGAAGCCATACTGGCCTTTGTGGCTGGTTCTTCCTTATGGTACACCCGCAGCAATTACAAGCTCCGGCCCCATCCTAACTTCATCTCTTTCAACTATTTTGTACTCATTTATGCCGTTGTAGCGGTATTGGCCTATGGTGTACTGGGTTTCTATTTCATAGACAAGAAACATTTCGGAATAGATTTTAAATTCATTGAAGCGGTAAAAGCAGTGTTAAAACTGCTCTTCCTGGTAGATGATAAAGCACTGGTACCCCGCACTCATTTCGGAGAACATTTTGAAGACTCCATTTATTTTGCTGGAGCCTGCCTGATCCTGTTCTTCGTTTTCAGCATTCTGAAACCTTACTTTTCCAAACCCTACAACAGTGATGCAGATTTTGACCAGGCCAATGAACTCCTTAAGAAATATGGCTGTTCTGCACTGGATTATTTCAAGACCTATCCGGATAAATACCTCTTCTTCAACGAAGACAAGACCGCCTTTATCAGTTTTAAAATTACGCAGCATTTTGCCATTGTGCTGGAAGATCCTGTAGCCGAGAATGAGGAAGGCAAACTGGAAATGGTTCATAAATTCGAGATTTTCTGTAAAGAGAATGGCTTCATCAGCGCCTATTACAGGGTACCAGAGAAATCCCTTGGCTTTTACCACAAGCTGGGCAGAAAGTCTATTCCGATTGGGGAAGAAGCCATCCTTAACTTAACTACATTTACCATGGATGGCGGTAAAATGAAAACCACCAGAAGTGCTGTAAACCGCCTGACCTCCGAAGGTTTCCAGTTGAAAGTATACGAGGCCCCTATTAAAGAAGGTTTGCTTCAGAAACTGGAAAAAGTATCTGACAACTGGATGGAAGAACTCAACCAGAAAGAAGTGGCCTTTACTCAGGGCGTATTTGATGCCAGCATCCTGAAAGAACAAACCATCCTGACCATTGAAGACCAGGAAGAAAAGGTCTATGCTTTCTTAAATCTAATCCCAGATTATGCACCAGGCGAAGCCACTTATGACCTGATCCGGAAAATCAGCGATGCACCAAATGGTGTACTGGACATGTTGCTGGCCAAAACCTTCCTGTATCTAAAGGAACAGGGCTATACCTCTGCAAACATGGGACTTGCTCCGCTTTCAGGAATGGAAGATGTAAACGTAACACAAAAAACCATAAAATATGCTTACGAAAACCTCAAGGTTTTTGGACAGTTTAAAGGCTTGAGAAAATATAAAGAGAAATTCTTCCCTTCCTGGGAAAAAAAATACCTGATCTTTAGCCATAACTACCATCTGCTCCAGGTACCAAGGGCATTAAAGAAAGTATCGGAGGGCGATCAATAAAGCGACAGGGTCTAAAAACCCTGCGCAATAAACTTCGCAAGCTGAGTCACATCGTCATCGTAACGGTGTGATCCGGGTACCAGGATCTTATGAATTTTTTCTATTGGCTTAATCGCTTCGTAGAAGTCGCTCCCCTCTTGTTTTCCAAAAATACAATAGACTGGCACAGGGCTTTTTTTCAGTTCAGGAAGCACTTTATATTTATCTTTATCTGTGCCTCCAAAGCCTAACATATTGGATATCTTGGTTACAAAACCGGTAGAAAAGCCGGGGGAAAGCAACACCAATGACTTTAATTTCTGGTTAGCAGATGCAGAAAAATTAGAGGGTAAAAAGGCACCCACATCTGCCCCGAAAGAATAACCGACCACCACAAACGATGATTTGTTCCAGGTCTGGAGATAATGCTCTATAATGCCTTCCATATCCCCACCAAACTGCGCAGGACTTTTCTGGTCCCAAAAGTATTTCCTGGTATCCAAGGCCAGCACCGCATAACCAGCTTCCGACAATTCCCGGGTTAAGCTTTGAGAAAATTTATTCCAGCCCCCATCACCACTCAGGTATACAACCAATGTCTTGTTGTCATTTTTTTGAATGGTATGCAACGGAAAGGAAGAAAGGCTTACTCTTTTTTGTGCTTTAAGGCTGCCAGCAAAAAAAGTCAACAGGAAAAGGAAATATATTCTGGATCTCATACAGAGGCTCTGGTTAAATTTTCCCCAAAGATATTAAACTCAACTGACGGCCGAGGAATCTTTTTGGTCTGAGAGAAGCCACAATTTTTGCATAAGCACTTTCATCGTAACGGTGGGCACCGGGTACAATGCTCAGTTTAAAATTAGACATTTTGAGTTCACTGAGTGGTTTAACCTCTTCTGCTTTACCATAAAAGCAATATACCGGAACATCTATTTTCTGTACTTCGGGTGCTACTTTATAGAGCCTGTTGTCTCCCCCAATATTCAGCAGATCAGAAGTATGCACCTTAAAATCAGAAGAAGAAAAGGGACTCAGCAATTGTACGGCAACAATTTTATCCCGGATTCTTTCGGGTAAACCGTTGTAAATAAAAGGCACGACATCTGCTCCAAAAGAAAAACCGCATAAAAAGATCCGATTGGTCTTGTATAGTGCATTGTACTTATCAATCAGTAAAAAGACATCATCTGCAGTTTCCTGCGGAGTCTTCTGCGACCAGAAATAACTACGGGAATTGAATCCGATCACATAGAAACCCTTCTTGGTATATTCTGTAGCCAGCCGATCCTCAAATTCAAGCCAGCCACCATCTCCTGAAAACAGGAATAAAATTCTCTTAGAAAAAATATTGGCCGTTGGGTACACGATAACCGGCAGATTATAGTCATTTTGCTCAATACCATGATGATTCGTCATACGATTGCGGACCAGCAAACCGCAGCCGGAAAAGGTGAGCGCAATAAAGAGTCCTGTCAGCAGCAACCAGAGCTTCATTTTATACATTTCATATCAACGCTCGCATGCAAAAAACACACCAACCGCTTAAAAGTATCCAATTATTTTACATTCATCTGTAATTCCTTGTAACAAAAAGAAAACACAAAGGTAAAATCCTCAGAATAAGCTCAGCTGTACAGGTTTTGGAGGCTGCGCATAACCAGATACGGTTCGGCCTCCATATTTCCAGGAATCCCTGCGCTCCTTTTCAATAAGGGCATCAAAATTCTGATTTGGGGTAAAATCTTTCTCTGCCGCCCTGGAAAGCTCCCCAAGCTTACGGATAGCATCCAGCTTATCCGATTGTCCTATCTTAGCTTTCTGAACCGCTTTACTCAATACACTGATCGTTTCATCAAAAACCTTTACCGGAACCGGAAAAGGATGACCATCCTTACCGCCATGGGCAAAAGAAAAACGAGCAGGATCGTCAAAACGGGAAGGTGTGCCATAGATCACTTCACTTACCAATGCCATAGACTGCAGGGTTCTGGGACCCATTCCCTCCAGAAGCAATAATTCTTCAAAATCTGCAGGCTTTTTTTCATGACTCAGCCAAAGCATGGCCCCAAGTCTTTTCAAATCCACATCGTCTGCCCTGACTTCGTGATGCCCGGGCAGGATCAGATGCCGGATCTCCTTCAGCATACGTTCAGGATGCTCAGCAGACATAGACATCATAGAGGCCCGCGAAGGCTTTGCTCCGGCAGCCACCATATTCAGGATCTGACCCTGGTTTACCCCGCAAATTCCGGTATGCGGTTCATCTACAAAAGACTTCACCGCAGAAGAATGCCAGTGATACCGTCTGGCCGTGCTGCTTTCATTACTCATTCCCTGCTGAACTACTGTCCACAAACCCTCTGTATTGATTACAAAGCTGTGCAGGTACAATTGAAAACCATCCTGTACAGCAGTATTATCCACCTTGGCGCTGAGCTTGCTGCAACGAACGAGTGCTGGCCCGTCCAGACCTGTGCGGTCGCAGTAATGGAGCAGTTCCTGTGGCGTCTGCCTTGAATATTTTCCTTTTCCACCACAGATATAAAGTCCAAGTTCTTTTGCGTAGGGGTTCACCGCTCTTTTTAAAGCGCCCATCACCGAAGTGGTAATACCAGAAGAATGCCAGTCCATTCCCATTACGGCTCCAAAGCTTTGAAACCAGAAAGGATCGCTCAGTCTGCGCAAAACTTCTGCAGTACCGTACTCTGTGATAATGGCCTCTGTGATGGCAAAACCCAATCTGCCCATACGCTCCGCCAGCCATAAAGGTACAAAACCACCATGCAAGGGTAAATCTGCTGTTCCCGATCTCTTCATTACTAACAAAATTAGCAATAAATATCTGAAATAACTACCCGAATTTGAACTGATCAATCCGTACCCAGTGCATACCTGCTGCTTTTGCAGCCTCCACTCCTGGAACGCCATCTTCAAAAACCAGGCATTTATCTGGTGCCACACCCAATAATTCTGCAGCCTTAAGGAAGGGATCAGGATAAGGTTTCCCCCTTTCTGTATCACCAGAACAGACCAGCACTTCAACCAGGTCGTTTAAACCAAGGATCTCCAACGTCCGGGAAATGGTCAACTTGTCTCCGCCAGATACCACCCCTATTCTTACACGCCCGGCATTAGCCCTTAGATGTGCCACAACGTAATCAATAGGTTGTATGTGATCAAGATAGCGTGTATTATAAATTTGTGCCTTACGAGTCTTAAAATCCTCCGGCACCAGGGAAGATTGGTAACGGCGGTTGATCTCTTCTACCACCTGCAGGATAGGCCAGCCCGCGAGCTCATCAATAATTCCCGGGTCAAAAACTACGCCCTGTTCTGCAGCTACCTCTACATATGATTTGGTGTGCATAGGCATATTATCCGTTAACGTGCCATCACAATCGTATAAAAAGGCCTGGTAATCGCCTTGTGTAAGATTGGAGAGTTTTTCAAAATTGGATTGCTCCATAAATAAAATAAAGATTAATGTTCAGTTAAACCCGGCTTCTTTTTCTGAAACACATAGATCAGGTAAAAAAGTGCCGGAAGAATAAATAGACTACCGATCAACAAAGCATAAGCCAGAGAATCAATTGTTTTTGCCTGCCCCTGGTGGGCCAACAAAGACAATTCTTCTCCATGCTTTAGCAATACGATATTTGGAAAGTGCGTATAAGTGGCTGCAAACAGGATCATCGTAACCTGGAAACCCGCCAGCAGACGAAGTACTGCAGGCCTATCCTTTTCAATTGTAAACCACATAATGATCAGCGAGATACTGGCCGTAGTAATGGCAATAATACCCAGTGGATGACCGAAAATCCATTCCCCAAGGGGAATATGCTCTGCATAAGCTGCAATAAAAACCAGAGCCCCTGCAAACATCACGACAAACACACATCTTTTCGCCTTCCTGATGAATAATGCCCTATCTGCCTCATTATCGGTTTGCCCGATAATAAAGATAGCTGCCAGGTAGCCGCAAATACTCACCGTAAATAAACCCACCGAGACAGAAAACCAGCTCAGCCAGCTCCACACATACGCAGAAAGGAAATCACCAGCCTGCAAGTCAATTTGCCCGGATACAGAACTTGCAGCAATGATACCCAGGAAAAATGGTGTGACCAGACTGGAGTAAATAAAAATAGAGGTGTAAACCTTTTGCATGTTGTCTTTTACCGCATCATAATTCCGGAATACAAAAGCTGTTCCCCTGGCAATAATCCCCAAAAGCATACAGACTAACGGAATATGTAAATAAACCGAAACCGTAGTGTAGATTTTAGGAAAACCGACAAACAAGATAACAATGGCAATGATCAGCCACATGTGATTGGCTTCCCATATCGGGCCTATGGCCTCATACATCGTCTTTCTCGCCCTCGCCCTGTTGGGTTTGGAGGTAAACAATTCAATGATCCCCGCACCAAAATCTGCTCCCCCAAGCAATACATACAAAAGGATCGCTGTCCATAAAAAAGCAATAACTACATATACCATAACCTAATCATTTTGATGCTGAGCCCCTGAATCGTACAATTTACCAACCATCCTGATCTGACGGTACAATAAAAAAGTAACGATCACAGACAATGAAATATAAACTGCTGTAAACAGATAAAAGGAATAGCGGATGCCAGGCATAGGTGTTACAGCATCTGCTGTACGCATCACCCCATTGATGATCCAGGGTTGCCTGCCAACTTCTGTAACCGTCCATCCAGCCTCAAGCGCCAGAAAGCCCAATGGTGTAGCCACTACAAACAATTTAAGCAACCATTTTTGATCCAGCCACTGCTTTTTCTTCCACAAGGCGATAAAATACAAGACCGCCAGGCCAAGCATCGCCATTCCCAGTCCAACCATGATCTGAAAGGCATAATGTGTTACCGCTACAGGCGGCTGATCCTGGACTGGAATCTTATCTAAACCCGTCACTTCTGCATTAAAATCACCGTGTGCCATAAAACTCAGTAAGCCTGGTATTTTTATGGCATATTTAACGTCTTTAGCCGCCGTATCCGGAATCCCTCCAATAATTAATGGCGCAGCCTTTTCTGTATGAAAATGAGCCTCCATTGCTGCAAGTTTGGCCGGCTGCCTTCCCGCCACATCTTTTGCCGAAATATCTCCACTGATGGGCTGCAGACAAGCCGCAATTGTAGCAAAGACCGCTGCAATTTTAAATGCCTTACTGTGAAAAAGCACATTACTCCCTCTTAAAATCATCAAAGCATGTATACCCGCTACTGCAAAACCTGTAGAAACAAAAGCTGCAATACACATATGCAGAGATTGGGAAAACCAGGCCTCATTAAACATCGCTTTTATAGGGTCAATATTTAAATATTCTCCATTGATATAATCAAAACCAGAGGGGCTGTTCATCCAGGAATTGGCAGCAACCACCAGTATTCCTGAAACCAATCCACTTACCCCGACCACCACTCCGGTTGCCCAATGGAACCAGCGATTCACCTTATTCCAACCATATAAATAAAATCCCAAAGCAATCGCTTCAATAAAAAAAGCTGTTCCTTCCAGCGAAAAAGGCATCCCAAAAATAGGTCCGGCATGTTCCATAAACTTGGGCCACAAAAGGCCGAGCTCAAAGGACAGCACTGTACCCGAAACCGCCCCTGTAGCAAAAAAGATAGCTACCCCCTTACTCCAGGCTTGGGTTACGTCCCTGTAAACTGTTTTTTTGGTTTTAAGCCAGATAAAATGGGCTACCGTCATAAAAAAAGGCATAACCATTCCGATACAGGCAAAGACAATGTGAAAGCCTAGGGAAAAGGCCATCTGGAGACGAGCTGCTAAAAAATCATCCATAGGAACAGGAATTAAATAGGTGGTGCCACAACCATGGCATACCGGCAAAATTAAGGGTTATTACCAAGGCACAAAGGAAGTCGAAGAAATAATTGCTGTTTAATTGTAATTTTATTCCCTGAGGCTGCAGGGGCGATATATTTGCCAAAAACAATTTGTTCTTTTCTTTGTAATACCTTCATGTTTCAGCTGCACCAAGTTTATACGCTTTTTTTACTGGCCATTCCTGTAGCCTGTGTGGCCTGGACCGTTACACACGAAGAAATCTTCAGAGAACCCCGCGAATACTGCATCCAATGCTCCAAAGAGAAAAAGACCCTGATGGCCAGAAAGTTCTTTTATGTGTTCACCTGTGAATATTGTTTCAGTCATTACGTCACAGTCCTGATGTTGGTGATGACAGGCTTTCATCTCTACCTGGACGATTGGAGAGGCTACGTAATCGCAGGCTTTTCCATGGTCTGGATGGCCAATATTTATATGAGCTTGTACAATATGATCCGTATAGATCTTAAAAAAGAAAAAACGCTGATTAAAAAAGAAGAACAGGCCATGAAAGAGGAGGAAACCGAAAGTTAATACGGTACAATTTTTGTAACGACTAGTTTTAAAAAGCATCATTTTGTACAAAAAAAGTAAACTCGTATTTATAGATGACCTGCAGCAACACGACCCAAAAGATGGTGGTGCTGCCTATTTTACAGCAAAAGCACTGGTCATTGCAGAAGATAACGCCCAATACCATGGCACTGTAGAAACCTTGCGCATCAGTGATCTGATCTTAAAACAATCCAGTTTTATTTATGATGGGGTTCATTCCCGGGAGGCCCATAAACTCTATACCTGGCCCCGCAACCTGGGAGATATGGCAGCCTGGGCGGCCAGCAAAAAAGCTTTTCTGGAACAACATGTGATGCATTTCCCCATTCAGATCCATTCTGTGCAGGAGCAGCACCACCTCAGCTGGGAATTTATCACACCTGAACAATTCAAAAAGACGCCGCAGAATATTCAAGCCTCGCCTGCCTTTCAACAGTATCTGGACCATATAGGTGACTATTTTTTCCTGCGCAAGGAACGCAATGATCCGGTTTAAAATATTTTTTTTGCTCCCCTATAATAAATAGAAAAAACAAGCGTCTATATATCTGAGAGCGTTAATTTAAACGGGGGTGTTTCGGACGGAACATCCCCGTTTTCCTTTTACAGGAAAATTTCTATTTAAATCCTGCTCAACACCAGCCGGCTGTAACCAAAGGCACATAAGATCAGCAATCCGGCCATTGTTGCCCACAATACATTATATCCCATTTTTTCGGCTAGAAAAAACCCGGAAGTTGGCCCGATCACCTGAGCAAAAGAAGAACTCAGCGTATATCCTGCTGCATACTGTCCACGGTTAAATTCATTACTCCGGTGAATCACAAAAGTATTGATAAAGGGCAATGCCAGCATTTCACCAAAGGTAAAAAACAGCATAGAAACCATAGCCAGGGTTACCGGAAGGGATTTGGGGATCATAAACAAAGCAAAGGCAGCACTGGTCAGCAATACACCCGCAACAATATAATAAATCGGTGAGCGCTTATTTTCGATTTTACTAATCATGACCATTTCTACCAGGGCAATAATAATTCCGTTGGAACCCAGGATCACACCAATCAGCGCCTCGTTCATATGCCAGACTTCTTTAAAGAATAAAGGCACCACCCTGAACATCAAAAAGAAGCAGGTAAAGAAGAGCGTGGTCAACAAGATAAATTTCACAAACAAGGCATCTTCCCAGGGCTTACGTACCACTACATCCTTAATTTTCTCCTGAACCGCCTTTCGATAACCTTTTACCACAGGGAGAAAAGCAAAAATAGCCACACCAGATAAAATACTCACTACACCGTCTACAATAAACAGCAGCTGATAGTTAAAAGAAGCAATAATTCCTCCTAAACTGCTCCCAACAGCCCAGCCCAGGTTGGTGGCCAGTCTGTTTAGGGAATATGACCGTGTTTCCTTTCCCGGGCTGGCATAAGATGCTATCGCTGCAAAGTTGGCAGGCCTGAAAGCATCAGAAAAAAAACTGATCACCAGGGTTAAAAAACACAGGGTTTCAAAATGTCTGATGGTAGAAAAAAAGATAAAAAAGGCCCCACCAATAATGGTACTAAAAATCTGAACTGCCCGAAAGCCAAACATATCCGTAAATTTCCCGCCAGCGGTAGCTCCCAGAATAGAACCCACACCAAAGATCGTAATGATCAGCCCGGCATCAGAAGTTGGCCGGTGCAGGTACTGGGTTACATACAAACTCATAAAGGGCACTGCCATATAACTGCTGCGGTTAACCAGCATCACTATACTCAACAGCCAGGTTTCCCTGCTCAAGCCGGTAAAAGACTCTTTATAAGAAGAAATAACCTGCCGGATCATTAAAAAGTTGCAGATGCCGCACCCAATAAAGTCGCTTTTTCGTTTAACAAGGATTTTCTGACCGGAAAACTATAGCCCATCATTTCTGCCAGGTTTCTGCGGGTATCATCCAGGAAGTATTGTTCAGCATTGGCAATATTTCCACCGATCACAGAAGCCAAAGGCATCTTCTTGCGGATAAACTTATATAAGAAACTCGCCAGGTTCTGGCTAAATTCAGCAAAAATCTCTTTAAATTCAGGTTTTCCTGCATGCAGTTCGACCAGTTCCCTTACATCTTTAATCACTTCTCCGCTCAATTCAAAATAACGTTTGATAAACCAGCGGGTAGAGATATAATCCTCAGCAATCCCCTTGTTAAAAGGCATTTTCCAAAAATCAGCATCCTTGGCTTGTCCATTCACATAATGCGCAGTACCCAGTCCGGTACCCAAAGTAATACCAATCGCATGGTCATAACCGTTCATACTTCCGCTAAAAACTTCCCCCTGCAGAAAACAGGCTGCGTCGTTCATAAAGTTAATCGCTGAAGGACTGATTTCCAGCTTTTCGGCCAGCATATCTTTAATATTTTTACCATATAAGGACCTGTATTTGTCCTGGTTCTTAATCAGGCTTACTCCTTTTTTGTATGCAAAAGGACCTGGCATTGCAATATGGAGATTAGTATAAGATCCGGAATATGCATCTGCTACTTTATGTATACTTTTTGACCAGGCCTCAATAACTTCTTCCGTTGGTGCCTGACCATTGATGCGGTCCCTCACCCACGTGCCTTCTATGATCTGTTTCTGGTCAAGGTCTATAAGTGCAGCAGTAATATGAGATCCTCCTATATCAATACCCATTACAATTCTTTCCATATTCAACTATTTAAAATCAGATTGCAATTATACATGAAAAAGTAAATAAATCTCAATCTGAATCCCTAAACTTTTATTAAACAGGAAATATTTTGAACCGATTACGCTTTCAGTACTTCGTCAACCATCCCAAAATCCCTTGCCTCTTCTGCCGTCATCCAGTAATCCCTGCGCGAAGCCTCATTGATCCGGTCAAAGCTTTGCCCGCTATGCGCCGCCAGGATCTGGTAAAGATCTGTCTGTACCTTCAATACTTGTTTAATGCTGATGTCCATATCCTCTGCTGTACCCTGAGCACCGCCTGAGGTTTGGTGGATCATCACCCTGGAATGCTTTAGCGCAGATCTTTTTCCTGCGGCACCTGCACAAAGCAATACAGACCCCATAGACAAAGCGATCCCTGTACAAATCGTAGCTACATCAGGCGAAATATACTGCATGGTGTCATAAATTCCGAAACCGGCATACACCGATCCCCCCGGCGAATTGATGTATAACTGTATATCCCTTTTTGGATCTGCAGATTGCAGGAAAAGCAACTGGGCCTGGATCACATTGGCAATCCTTTCGTCAACAGCCTCTCCCAAAAAAATAATCCGGTCCATCATCAAACGGGAAAACACATCCATCTGGGCTACGTTCAACTGCCTTTCCTCCATGATATAGGGTGTCATTGCCACCGGATGCTGCGCAATATGGCTATTGGTCCTTGAAATAAAATGGTCCACGTAAGCACCATTTAAACGACGGTGTTTCACCGCATACTTTCTGAATTCGTTCGTATTCATGATATAAAAATTTAGTTATAGCGATTCCCTGGCCCTTTAAAACAAGACCTCGAGGGTTAAATGATAAGATTTAAGTTAATTTACCTGTTAAAAAAGCTTCGGATCCTCCTTGCAAAGGAAGTGTGTTCGGGAGCTGTAAACAATTGCTGATGCACCTGTTCGACCTCTTTCCTCAGTTGCTGCCTCCCATATGTGCTAACCAGTTCACAGGTCTTTTGCTGCCAGTAAACGTCATTCTTTAGTTCCGGCTCCAGGATAAGTCTAGCCTCAAACAGCACACGCTCCTGACCAGGCAATCTCGACAAAAGGTAATCTTCTGTGAGCCTCAATTCATTCCATGATGTCTTCATAACGCAGAGATTTTTCCTTTACCGTATGTTTAACTTTTTCCAGGCATTTAAACTTCTGAACTGTAGCCGATCGTGGTCCTGAAAAACCATATCTTTTCGCCAGCTCCTCCATCGGAAGCTTTTCGTAATAAAAAGCACTCAGCAATTCCATACATTTCTGGCCGGCGGTATGCAATAACCTCAGTAATCTGGAAGCAGATACCTCCTGATATTCAGGGTCGGGTTCAATATCCAGCCTGTCAGCCGCATCTAAAGAGATGTCTCGTGATTTCTCTTTAAAACGCTTATTCCACAAATGTTTAGAAATACCCAGTAAATAAGCTCTGGCATTCTGCCTGGGTACAGCTTCAGCTACAACGACCTGCTCATAATAAATCACCAATGCATCCTGGAAAATATCTTTAGCTTCTTCGAAAGAACCACCCATCCTGCTTATGTAACGGGTCGCCAGTGGAAAAGCCTGCTGATACAGTTTCATTAAGAGCATTTCGCGGTCCTGCCCCTGGTCTTTATTCTGATTTTCTTGAATTGCTGTACTTACCATCTTGCTTTAATTTTCAGTAAACTGAATTGCCTTTTATACTAAGTGCAAATTACCATACGAGTATCACCCAAATTAAATGTTTTTTTTTGACACTCTTACCACCAGTACGACATCATTACTCCTTTTTTGAGAACACGGAACTATATTTCTTTAACTTTTGATGCAAATAGCCTCTCCTTTTACTGGCTTCAGATAGAGAGCTCTCGTCAGAAAAATACTCGCCAAATATCTTAGGGACAGCGATTCGCTGTGCGCTGTAAATTCCCGAATGGCCACTAAAAAAATAAGCCGTAAAACAGGCCACTGCAAACAACAAAGCGTACTGGCCACCAAACAACTCAATGCCCATAAAAGTACAGGCAATGGGGGTGTTGGTAGAACCCGCAAACACGGCAATAAAACCCAAAGCGGCAAAAAGGCTTACCGGCGCATCCAGCAAAACCGCAAGCGTATTCCCTAAAGCAGCACCAATATAAAAGAGCGGAGTCAC
Organism: Pedobacter nutrimenti; assembly: GCF_032678445.1. Classification (GTDB taxonomy): domain Bacteria; phylum Bacteroidota; class Bacteroidia; order Sphingobacteriales; family Sphingobacteriaceae; genus Pedobacter; species Pedobacter nutrimenti_A. The sequence continues at coordinate 39,728 of NZ_JAVTSQ010000001.1, read as the reverse complement.
TTCTCCACCTTTAAAACCCGTTCCCAGGGTTATGGCAGTATAAATGGTTTTCCATAGCCAGCTCCAGGTGTCTGCTCCACCAGCGTGGAAAGCCGAAGGAATAGTTACAGCACCTGCATATTCGGGGTCCACACCTAAACTTAAATAATCTGGTTTCCCAATCAAAAAGGTAAAGCCGATAATCACCAGACCACCAAACACAGGGATCATCCAATTCTTTTTAAACAACTTCAAACAAATTGACTTCACTTCCTGTACCATACCTGCAAACAGGAAACTGGCCAGTCCGAAAGCTGCTGAAGAAAGGATCACCTTGCCCAGCAGCATAATGTCCATATGAAAATAATCTGAGAGAAAATAGACCGTTTGGGGTATCGCATCGATATGATAATGAACATGAGACACATGCCAGGCAGAAACGGTCAGATCTCCAACCACTGCAGCAATTAATGCAGGCAATAAAGAATCGTATTTGATGCGTCCTATCGTTAAAACTTCCATTGCGAAAATAGCCCCGGCAAGTGGTGTTCCAAACACAGCGCCAAAACCAGCCGCAACACCTGCAGTCAGGATCATACGCATATCAATCCCTTCTAATTTAAACCAGCCCCCAAACATAGCCGCAATACTCCCGCCTATTTGTACAGCCGTTCCTTCCCTGCCTGCAGAACCCCCAAAAAGATGGGTGATGACCGTCGTCAGAAGGATAACCGGCGCCATTTGTTTAGGCACCCCTCCTCCTTCTATATGGATTTGTTCCATAATCAGGTTGTTGCCTTTCTCGGAAGATTTCCCAACAGACTGATAGATGAAATAGATCAGCAGACCAGCAAGTGGAAGCAAGAATAAAAGCCAGGGATGATGGAACCGAAAATGAATGGCTTCAGTCAGCAACCACAGGAAAAATGCGACAACGCTGCCAATGGCTATCGCTGTGGGCACTATAAACAGTGTCCATCTAACCAGATATCTTAAAATTGAAGTGTGTTCTTTTAGTGCTATTTTGCTCGTATTGATCATGATCTTACCTACAATATTTTTCTCCTCAAACAAATCATTTGCTTGATCTAATTTTGTAGGAGTCATCAGCCGCGGCGGTTATTTTAAATGGAAGACACCATTTCCATTTCATTACTATGCAAACTTAATCATAAAGTTTAAAAAAACAAATGGCGATTTTACAGGATGGATTTCGTGAAAGAGGATGCCCGGACACCCTCCCCTCTGCAATTTGCTAAGGAAAATTCTCGTACGCTGCGCAAAGACCTCAGAGATCTGCGGGCCCTTCAGCCCGCCTGATATCGTTAGTCTTGAAGCAGCTGTACAGAATTTTCCAAAAAATTCACCTCCTCAAAACTTAATTTAAAAGGTGGAACAATAATTGCAACCTCTCCACGTACTAGTATTAAATAAACACAAATGAAAACGATACATTCTTTAAAATTCAAAGCAGCGCTCCTACTTTGCCTTAGCTTTTTCTTCTCTTATGCCGCATCTGCCCAGGAAAAAGAAGAACAAAAGATAGAAAAGGCAACTACTGTACTTTCCGATTTTGCAAAAATGAAAGAATCCATTCCTTCAGACCTGATCGCCGTTACACAAGGTATTATCATTGTACCCAAAATGATTAACGCAGGCTTTGTAGTTGGAGGAAAACGAGGTAAAGGAATTGCAATGGTAAAAAAAGCAGACGGTAGCTGGAGCAACCCGGTTTTCATTACCCTGACCGGTGGAAGCATTGGTGCACAAATCGGTTTTCAGGCAGTTGATCTGGTCTTGATCTTTAAACACAGCAACAGCCTTACAGACATCAATAAAAGCAGTTTCACCCTAGGAGGAGACCTCTCCATTGCAGCAGGTCCTGTAGGCAGAAATACCACAGCAAATACAGACTATAAACTGGATGCAGAAGTATACTCCTATTCCCGCAGTAAAGGCCTTTTTGCAGGAATTTCTCTGAACGGTGCCTCATTGGATATCGACGCAAAAGCAAATAAAGCCTTCTACGGAAAAGCACTATCTTCTCATACCATTTTTAAAGCAGCAAACAGCGATGCTGAAGTGGTTAAAGAATTGAAATCGACTTTATCCGCCATGAAATAAAATTTGTTAAATAAAAAAGGGGCGTCTGGAAAAAATTCCAGACGCCCCTTTTTTATTTAACAAAACCTACAATTTCACATAGGCCTCAAAGTTCGCAAGACACGGATAAGGCGTGCCTTCCAGTAAAGTTATCTTCACATAACGAATGGCAGAACCTGGAGCAACCGCGTATCTCTGCTCTGCAGTTGTACCAGGATTAAAGCCCCTGTCATCGCCCAGCTGGGTAAAGTTGGTCCCATCGGTACTGCCGGATATGGAGAATTTCGTAAAACCCTGTTTTGGATCTGTATGCGCATTTAATCCGATATAAGTGAGGGCATAGGCCTTCTTCATATCAATTATAGCCCAGTGCGGATAAGGATGAAGCTGATCGTAATCTACCTGCCAGAAAGAAGGCACATCAGGTGCGGTAGGGCTTTTTACAGAAATCGGATCTACAAGGAAAGCAGCAAGGTTGGTTTCATCACCAGGGAAATTCACTTCGCTTGATGCCGTTGCCGTCCAACCTGTTTTATCCAGGGCTATATCTGTAATGGGTACCCTTTCCTGTAAACCGGTCATGTTAAACTCTGCCAGAAAGGTTACACTGCCCGTTTGCGTAGCAGCCTTTTCCAGTGCCGTTAATCTCACATAACGGATATTCCTGGCCGGAGCGATAGGAAAACTTTGCTCAGCTGTAACCGCAGGATCGAAGGTAAACTCGCCAAAACTCGTAAAAGTAGTACCGTCTGTACTTCCTTCCAGCCTGAACTTGGTAAAGCCTTTCGCACTGTTCTGTCTAGCCGTTAGAAGAACCTTGGTAATCACAATGTTCTTTTTCATATCAATTAACAGCCAATGCGGATAAGCCGTTTGGCCACCTGTATAATTAGAATGCCAGATGGTATTGATATCCCCGTCCAGTACCGCTGTTGCCAGCCCAGTATTTTCTCCAGTTAATTGTTCACTCGAAGCGGTGATGGTCCATTTAGACCGGTCCAGGCGGGTTTCTTCCATATTAGAAGTCAACTCTGCACTTTTATCTTTCTTACAAGCACTTATAGTTATCATTCCTGCAAACAACAGGACGATATAAAATTTTATAGGTTTCATCTGATTTGCATTAGTTAAGTGGTAAAGTACTTAGGTTTACTGTAGGCTGCTGACCTGTAGGCGTTCTGCTCAAATTGGTATTGTCAGCTACAAAGTCATTGAAGAAAGCACCGTTCTGTAAAAAGAACTGACCATTTTCAACACCTCCTTTGAAATCCATGCGTTGTTCGGTAGCGCCGGTCGGGTCCGTTGTAAATTTAGCGGTACTGATCTCAGTCCAAACACCCGAAGTATTCCGTACCCACATATTGTTATACAGTGCTTTTCTTCCCATATAACCGTTTTCGACCGCAAAATTCTCCAGGAATGAATTAATTCCTCCTACATAAGTTGAAGTAGAAGGGCGCTTAAATGTGGCCATAAATTTCCATGCGTTCAATTCAGGAGCAAAAAACCAGGAAGAATACAACGTATTACCATTTCCATCTGGCTTAATCTGGGTTAAAAATTTATAGGTATTTCCGGTAATCCATTTATAGACCATATAAGACTGTCCTCCGGTTCCCTCGCCACCAAAATTACCATCAGTTACACCTGCACCCTTACTGGTCAGCACCGTTTTATCCCCATTATCAGCATCCCAAACAGAGAACAACATCCAGCGTTCTGTAGCAGATTTAACCTGCATACCAAAATAACCACCATTGAAACCGTTAGACATATAATAAGATCCGATATTATCCTGCCCCTGAGGAACAGTAACTTCATTATATAACCATTCAATATTCCCTGAAGGTGCTGTATAATTCAAATGCACAGAAGGCCCGCGACGCGACCAATAAAACTGATTATCTGTACTCACACTGGCATATTTCAATCCTGAGGTCGTTGCAGATCCACCAATCATAATATTGGAAACCTCTGCAAAAGTACTCCCCTCTTTACTAAGCCCCTGAAGGTCTACTTTTACATAACCCGCAGCAGCCACATCAATAGAAGCCACCGGATAAACAGTAGCCGTTGCTCCCTTCAATGTAACATTAAAAGATTTTCCGTCAACAGATACTTTAATCGTAGAGGACCCGGTTATTACCGAAGCCTGAATCGCCAGGTTTAGCTTACCCGGCTGACCCAATTTAAAATAGGTACTGATCACACTTCCCACATTGTTCCATTTGTTCAAACCACCAGCAACAATCTGCTCTGTGCCTCCATTTACAGGCTGAGTAATGAAAGCATTTCCCTCAAGTGGTACAGCAGTGCCGGTTTCCAAGACAACCGGCCATTCTTTATACGTATTCTCTGCAGTTTGCTGAGGCCCCTTCTTGCAAGCATTCAGGCAAAAAACGCTGCTCATCAGGAGCAATAAATATATTTTTCTCATAATTGATTTCTTAAATAGGTGCTTAAGGATTCTGGGTCAGGTTCTTATTGTTGTCAATCTCATATTGAGGAACAAAAAAGATCACCCGGGCGTCCGTTGGCTGGATCGTTTGGGTAATGATGGTATTTGGCGTATTGTTTAAAGCATGTGTGCCCGGATAATTCCTCACCATAGGTCTGTTGTTCCTGAACAGGTCATAAGCCCGCTGTCCTTCAAAAGCAAATTCTAGCCGGCGCTCCTCCAAGACCACATCCAAAGCCGATTTTCCAGCCCCTGCTATTCCAGCCAAAGTCAAGACGGGGATACCTGCACGCGTACGAATCAGGTTTACATCATCCAAAGCCGCCTGTGCATTACCCAATTTCGCATTGGCTTCTGCCCTATTCAGGTACATTTCTGCAAAACGCAGGTATACAGGAGAACTTAAATTTACAACCCCTTCCTGAAGACTATATTTGGTGACATAATACATTGGAGCCGCAGGAGATAATTTAGGATTATACTGCAATACACCATTTATCTTATAAGGTGCAATAAAGCTATGTCTAAGATCAGCCGGATTTTTATCCAGCTCCGCAACATACTGTTGAGAAGCATAGATCTCGCCATAGCCTGTACTCCCCTGAGAACCCGGCGTACTTAAACTTCCAGGTGTTCCGCTGTAGTACATGGAGCCAATCGCTCCAAAACCCTGGTCTTCCGTTTTCATGTAACGAACCGCAAAAATAGTCTCTGCATTAGCCTCCGGTGTCACTGTAAAATAGTTCTGATAATCACTGCCCTGCAGCAATTTATACCTTCCTGATGCAATCACGAGATTAGCATATTTTATGGAATTGGCATTATCTCCCATATTCAGATAAACCCTGGACAACAAGGCATAAGCCACTTCTTTGGAAGCAAAAATATCCGATTTGCTCACCGTCATCAGATCTGCAGCCTTCAGGAGATCTGCCAAAACAGCATCATAAACTTCTTTCACACTCTTCCTTGCAGGCGTATCATCCGTAACACCTTCTTTTAAAACAGGCACACCCGGATTTGCCCCATTTCCCTGTATGTAAGGACGTCCAAATACTCTTACCAGGTTGAATTCCATCATTGCCCTTAAAAAAAGGTTCTCCCCCTTAAGCTGACGCAAATCTGCAGCAGACGCATCAGGAATAGCCGCAATGATCTTGTTGGCCGCAACCGTTACAAAATAGGCCTGTTTCCAGAAATTTGCACCATGTGTTCCGGTCGGAATATGTGTGTAACGATAACAACGGGAAAGATCATCTGAGGAAGGTTGTCCCTGAGCCACGTTATCACCCTGGTATTCCGTCAGAAAATGTGCACTCCTGATATAGGTAGCATCTCTTAATACCGCATAAGTTCCAATAGTTGCAGTTTCTATATCTCCTGCATTGGTCAGTGCAGACTGATCATCAATAGCCGTAGAAGGCTTTACTTCCTTTTTACAGGCACTCATGGCCACAACCACAGTTACCGAAAGCATAAATAGTTTTATATATTTTAATTTCATTGTGTCCTCCAATTTTTATAAACCGATGTTGATACCAAATAATATTTTCCTGCTGATGGGATATTTGAAGTTGCCCGCAGCATCACTAAAATCTACCTCCGGATCAACACCCGAGAATTTTGTACCTGTCCATAAGTTATCTCCGCTCACAAAGACCTTGGCATTTTTGATTTTTAACTTTGACAACCATTGTGTTGGTATATCATAACCCAGCGTCACATTCCGCAAACGGATGTAACTTCCATCTTCCAGGTATCTGGAAGAACTCTGGTTAGAATCATGGTTACCACCCAGAACAGGTTTTGGGTGCGTAGCGATATCGCCTACCTTTTCCCATCTGCTCCATCCGGATTTCAGGACCATCGCATTATAACTCTCATACAAACCGTCACTGTCAAAAAGGGCACGGCTGGCGTTATATACTTCGTTACCATACACAAAATTGAAAAAGGCACTTAAAGAAACTCCCTTGTAAGAAAAGGTATTGGTAATACCGCCGGTAAATTTAGGGGAAGCGGAAGTCCCTGTATATTGCCTGGTGGCCTGACTGTAGGTATTGGTCAAGGCCGTATATTGTTTACCATCAGCATCAGTGATGATCTTTTCCCATAACGGGTCTCCATTATTCGGATCTACACCTGCCCAGATCGGCATTTTCCAATCATAAATATCATGGCCAATAGCTCCTGGCTTACTGGCATCGGGTGCTATTGCATCTTTACCCTCATTTAAGTCTAATATCCGGTTTTGATTAAAGGCCATATTATAACTGGTCTCCCACTTAAACTGGCCGGTCAGGTTCCTGGAATTAATGCTGAACTCAATACCTCTATTCTTTAGGGCACCTACGTTATCAAAATAGTAACTATATCCGCTCGTACTTGGCAACGGAATCTGGAACAATAAAGCATCGGATCGTTTATCATACACATCCACCGTGATATCAATGCGCTTAAACAAACCAAAATCAACGCCAATATTGGTGGTTTTCTGTTTCTCCCAGGTCAGGTTTGGATTGGCTCTTTGTGAGGGTTTTGCACCCGGCGTTCCACCATAACTCGCGGATGCATCTATGACATATAATCCCAATGAAGGATAGTCACCAATTTCAGCATTCCCTGTGGTACCATAACTTGCCCGGAATTTCAAGAAGTTCAACGGCCCCATATTTTTAAGGAAGTCTTCATTTGATAAAATCCAGGAAGCACCTAATTGGTAGAAATTGCCCCCACTTTTATCACGGCCAAAGCGCGATGAATTTTCATGGACAAAGGAAGCGACTCCAAAATATTTTCCGGCATAGTTATATTCAGCCTGCGAAAGGTATTTACTAAAATTCACATCATTGTTCCCTCCTCCAGGGTTATCAATAATGTCGGTAGCAGTAGACATCACCGGACGGCCCGGAGGCAGGTTTTTTCCGCTCAGGCTGGCATCATCAAAATGCGATTTTTCTGCTTCCCCAACGGCCAAAATGCTTAAATTATGTTGTCCAAAACTGTTTTCATATTTTAAGCGATTTGAAGAAAGTAATCTGTTGGTATAAGAAGTATTATTATATAATTCTCCAGAATTTGCTCCTCCTTGTTTAGTTCTTTTATCATTATAGGTTACATAAAAATCATTAAAGAAATTGGCCCGGTTATAGGAAGCAAAACTCAGGTGTTTAGTTATGGTATAGTCCAGGTTCACATCCCCGTTTACATTTAAACTTCTTCCATTGGCAAAGTTATATTGGATGGATTGAAGAAAATTTTCCTTGTCCCTTCCCAGCCAATTAGCTGTTGTTCTTCCGTCAGTCGGTGTTCCGTCGGCATTGTAAGCCGGATCAAAAGGTAAATTCAAATAAGCATCACGCAGAGTGCTACTGGTTTGATAATTGTCCTTGGTATAAATGGTATTCAAGAGCACACTTAACTTTAAGCGCTGGGTAAGTTGAGAAGAAAGGTTTGCACGAAGGCTGTAAGCGGTCTTGTCGTTTTTCACCACTGTACCCTCTTCTTTATAATAATTACCGGAGATATAAAATTTAGATTTCTCTGTACCCCCGGAGGCTGAAAGCACATAATTCTGTGTCAAACCGGTCTGGGTAGCCAAATCCCACCAATTCGTATTCGTATTCAGAACTGCCGGATTGGGATTGGTGAAAGTCTTCTGATAATCATACAACTGCTGAGTATTCATCAGCTTAAAATTTCCCATGTTAGGCTTATTAAAACCTACAGTAGAGCTGATGTCAATTTTGGTCTCACCTGCTTTACCTGTCTTGGTCGTAATGATGATCACCCCACTTCCTGCTCTGGAACCATACAGACCAGTTGCGGCCGCATCTTTTAGAATCGTCACCGATTCCACATCTGCCGGGCTATAGGTTGCGTTAGAGGCCCCATATGCACCTACAATATTTCCATCTACAACAACCAAAGGTGCAGTACCACCGTTAATACTGCTCACTCCTCTAACCAAAACTTTCGGTGCTTCAGTTGGATCCCCGGATGCCGAAGATACTGTAACGCCTGGTGCCTTTCCCTGGATCATGCTCATCACATCATTCGAAGCCACACCTTTCAACTGTTCTGCATTCAATACTGTTACAGAACTCGACAATTCGCTCTGTTTTTTCGAAGAATACCCCACAACCACCACCTCATTCAAATTACTATTTTCTTCCTCCAGCTGGACATTAATCACCGTTCTTCCTGAAACCGGAACTTCCTTGGTTAAATAACCAACAGAACGAACCACCAAAACACCATCATTAGGTACCTTAAGAGAGAAATTTCCTGAAGCGTCTGAGGAAGTCCCAACTCCCCTGTCCGACTTTAAACTAATCGTAGCACCAGGAACTGCACCCGCCTTATCCGTAATTTTTCCTTTTACAATAATATCGTTTGCATTTTCCCCTTGTGTAGAAAGCATCACCAGTCCTTTACTCGTAACCGTATACTTCAATACCTCATTTGTAAATAATTTCTCCAGCACAACCTTGAGATCCGCATCAGCAACATCCAGATTCACCTTTCTGTCTGTATTCAGATAATTTGTACTGTATATAAAATGATATCGGCTTTGCTTCTCTATCATTTTCAAGATCTTATCAATCTTTTCGTTCTGCACTGTAATGCTGATCTTTTCCTGGGAAAGAACTTTGGCAGAAACCTGCATACAGAGAAGTAAAACAATGGTAAAAGTTAACTTCATATACAAAATTAGTTTTAGAACGGGCCGGTTAAGTCCCCATTTGAGTAATAGTTTATTTGTCATATATTTGAAAATTGGTTTCACAGCCAAAAACAGAGGAGACCTGCCGCTCAAAAGTAGCCTCCTCTAAAATGTTAACTATCAATAATTACCGGTTGGGTGTTGGAGCACCGAACCGGTTTTTATTTTGAAAGCTGAACAGTATTTCCTTTGATCTTATAATTAAAATAGTTTACGGTTTGCATTGCTTTTAATACTTCGTTTATCGGTTCATTTTTAAGGGTTGCGGTAAATTTATATTTTTTCACTTCGTCATCTTTGAAGGCCAGGGTAACCCCATACTCGCGTTCCAGTTTCTGCTGAAGCTCTATAAAAGTTTCATTATTGATTTCCAGGCCGTTATTCACCCAGGCGGTTTCTACCACAACATTCCTGTTGGTCAAATGCACATTGCTCACCAAAACTTTAGGAACGTCTTTTGCAAGCACCTCTTTAGCGGTAGGCATTTGATTTGCCTCCACCGTAATCTTTTCACTTGGCTTCAAAATAAAATGACGGTGGCTTTTGTCATTCAGGCTGGCCTGTATGCTTCCCATAATCAAAGAAGCCTCTGTACGGCGCTCATCCGGGTAAGCACTTACATTAAATTTCGTCCCAAGCACTTTAACATCCAATTTAGCTGTATGTACAATAAAAGGCACTGCAGGATTATGTTCCACCTCGAAAAAGGCTTCTCCAATGAGATCAACCTCGCGTGTATTTTTATTATAGCCTTTTCTTAAGCTGATCTTCGTATCTGCATTTAATGAAACTGTTGTTCCATCTTCAAACGTGATCTTCTTTCTCTGGGCCTTCTCTGTCTGAAAAATATTTTTACTTAGCTGCGTTCCCTGCTCTGCATTTAAAGAATTAGAGAGATTGGATTTCTTCCATACAAAAAAGCCACTGATCAATACCACGAGCATCACAAGAGCGGCCATCTTATACATTTTAAATTGACCGTTGCCGCTTACATAACTTTCACTGAGTTCGGGAACTGGCTGTTCCAAAACATTAAGTCTGGTCTGTATCAATTGCTTAAAATTGGCAAGTTCTGTTTCAACAGGCCGTTTATTGCCGCTCAGCTGCTGATACATAACCATAGCTTCACTCAGCTCCTGTTCTTTTTCAGGATGTTCTATTGTATAATTTTGCCAAAATCTGACATGTTCTTCATCATTGCCGGCACAATAGCTCAGAAAGCTTTCATCAGTAAGAAAATCTACAGATGTATATTGGTTATAATCCATTGTTTTGCCTGTTTAATCTAATAGTGCAGCAATCCGGATTTTTTCCTAAGAAAATTTCAAAAAAAATAAAATTAATTTAACACAGCCTTTATCTTAAAACAACACAAGCTTATTTCATCTCCTTTTTTAAGATCTTCAAAGCATCATAAATCGTATTATAAGCCGTTTTAACCGTAAGAGAAGCACGCTCTGCAATTTCAACATAAGAGAGGTCTTCAAAAAATTTGAGCTGAACGAGTTCCTTCTGCTTAGGGGTTAATTTTTGAAGTGCAGTTTTCAGTCTGGAACGCAGATGTTGCTCTGACTGGATATTCACGATGAACTCTTCGTAGGAAAGTTCATGTAATTCATCCTGTTGTGCATGAATTGCTTTTTGTCGCAATTCGTCATGATAATAATGCCGGGCTACCTTTCTTTTGATATAACTCAGCAAATAAGACTGAACATTCTCCACTTCCGGAAGAGTTTGATGTTTATCCCATATTTCCATAAACATTTCATTCACCAAATCCCTCGATAAGTCCACATCAGCTGAGTATTTGATTCCAAAATTCAGCAAATGAGTAAAAAGCAGTTCATAAAGCCGGAAAAGGGAACTGATATCCCCCTCCTTTATGCCGTTCCACTGCATTTTACAATCTGTTTTGCTTTCCATCTATAGCCAAATCTTGAAATGCCACCACTAAGTAACCATTATGCATATATACAGATTTTAATTTTCAGTAAAACATAATTCAGGGTTAAATTTCACCAAAAAGGCTGTGCAGCTACGGGGCTTAGCTACTTGAAGAAAAAATTACCGGAATTTCAAAAAGAAATGACTACAACGCTTTAAAAAATGGCAAAACAGAAATACTAAAGTTCACATAAGGCGCAGCCTTAAGCCTATTCTCTATAAAATAATCTTTACTCGGCGCACTCTTCTCAAATACCCTCGACTGTAATGGACTAAGCAAGCCACCACTGGCCCCTAAAACCACATACTTTGACAACCTGTATTCATAAGACGGACGAGTTTTAAGATCAAGCGTGGTGAAGATATTCTGCTGAGGCAGTGCTGGTACATTCAGATTCAGAAAAGCGAGCGTTCCGGTCATTTCCGTTCCAAAAGAAAGAAAAGATTTTTCAGACAACTGTTTCCTGATACTAATTCTGGAAGGCAGATCTACAAACAATTCCAAACTGTTACTGAATTTACGCCAGGCATTATAATATGGCAATACAGGCAAAGGAGCCGAAGGACCCACAACAACGACCACCCCAACAGACGAAGACCGGTCAGCGGTTCTCTTAAGGGTAAGTGCAGCAAGCCCCATATAGTTCATCCGGATATAAGAAAAATGCTCATTCGTAATCGCAAGGGCACTTACGCTATAAACCACAGGCTTATCAAACAAAGTACTTGCCCTGGTTACCCCAAGCCTGAAATTAAAGGTATTCTCTTTAATCACCATTTTCGCTCCCTGAACCACACTTGACTCACCATTGATATCACTAAGAGATATTTTTTGCTGCACCAGTCCCAGAGAAGAGGAAATGAGATTTTTTCCAATCTCTGCTACAGGAATGTTAACGTAGGTCCTGATCCTTGAAATCTGAACTTTACTTTCCAGAACCCTGTTGCCATACAGATCAGACTTCAAATCCTGCTTGCCCGCAAACTCCGTAGAAATTCCTCCCTGACGCAACAGAGGATATCGCAAAGCAATTTCCCTCAAAGCAACCATCTTTAAAGAATCTGTAAGTTTTGATGAACCAATCGCCTCACTTCCCTTTTTCACAGATGCCTGCCCATAAACCAGCGTTACCGACATCAAACCACTCACAAAAAAACTAGAACTTGTTTTAACCGCATAAATATCTCCATATCATATAGGATCTAAAGATGCGTTCCAACACATGGGAAGAAAAGCAAAAAAGATCCCAAACGGACAAAACCACCAGCGAAACGAACACAAAAAAAGAAAAGCCACCCTACCGGATGACCTCCCAAAAAAATGTTTTTGAATAAAATGACCTAGCGTCTTCGAGCTCCTTCAGCGAGAATATGCAGTCATTTTATTCAAAACATTTTTCCCCTCTAATTCCAGCCTCCCCCCAGTGAACGGTACAGCTCAATCATAGAATTCAATCTTGCCGCCTTAAGCGTAGCCATATCCAACTCACTCTGCAACAAATTTCCCTGCGCAGTAATCACCTCCAGATAATTGGCCATGCCATTTCTAAACAACAAGTTCGCATTCTTTACCGCTTTCTGCAAAGTCTGCACCCGGCTGCTGGCAATCGTATATTGTTGTTTCAGTTTTTCCTGTTTGATCAGTTCATCAGATACCTCACCAACTGCATTCAATACAGACTGTCTGAACTGCAGTACCGCTTTCTCCCGATCTACCTTGGCCACCTCAAACTGGGTTTTCAATTCTTTACGCTGAAAGATCGGCTGCGTAATACCACCTGTAACCAAACCAAATAAAGAAGCCGGTACATTAAACCAGTTACTCGCTTTAAAAGAATTCAAGCCACCACTGGCCGTAATGCTCAGAGAAGGGTACATACTGGCTTTAGTTACGCCAACTTTTGCATTTGCTATTGCCAAAGCCAGTTCCGATGTTTTCACATCAGGTCTGCGGCTCACCATATCCGAAGGTATACCCGCAGATAAAGATTCAGGCACTACCATTTGGTCCAAATTAGCCTGACGCTCTACAGCTGAAGGCAGCTGACCGGTTAAAATACGTAATGCATTTTCCTGTACACCTACGCTTTGCTCCAGTTGCGGAACCAGCTGCGCCGCTACTGTCTGTTGTGCTTCTGCCTGCTGAATGGCCAGAGATGTCACCTGACCAGCATCAAACTGCATATGAATGATCCGAAGTGTACTGTCATTTAAAGCCAGGTTCTTTTTAGCCACCTGCAATTGGGCATCCATCATGAGCAAATTGTAGTAACCCTGAGCTACATTAGCAACCAAACGGGTTTGTACCGCCTTCTTAGCTTCCCTGCTTTGCAGATAGGTCGCAAAAGCACCTTGCTTTTGGCTCCTGATCTTTCCCCATATATCTGCTTCCCAGCTTAATCCCAGATTGGCATTATAATCTTCAATATGGCTGGTTCCCAAAAACTGGCTGGTACTTAAACCATTCAGACTATTGTCTGAAGGTCGGTTGGAACTTCCTGTAATCTGCAAATTAAGCGAAGGGATATTGCCCAGTTTCGACTGTTTAAACAGCAGCTCTGAGGCCTCAATATTCTTCACAGCAATCTGCAGGTCATAGTTCCGCAGCAAAGCAGTATCAATCAGTTTACGCAGCTCTGCTTCTGCAATAAACTGCTTCAAAGGAACAGCACCAATACTGGAAGTATCTGCTGTTAAAGCAACTCCCCTGAAAGCCTCAGGGGTAGCTGATTTAGGTACCTGGATATCCTTTGATACTTTACAGGCGCTTAAAAAGACGACCAGTAATAAAAAAGCATATGGATTTATATATCGTTTCATTTTTCTAATTGTTAATTATTATGCAATTCCAGCTTTTCTGTTTCCCTTACAGTTCCATTTTCATCCTGGTCTTTACGGTTCAATACCGCTACTGGCAAGCCGGTGAACCGCTCCTGCAAATGCTGGAAGATCACAAACAATACAGGGATAATGAATAATCCAAGCACAACACCCGACACCATACCACCTGCTGCGCCGATACTGATGGAGTGGTTACCTTGTGCTGAAGGACCAGTGGCAATACTCATTGGGAATAAACCGAACACAAAAGCCAATGATGTCATAATGATCGGTCTTATCCTTAATCTCGCTGCTTCTATAGCCGCTTCCACCAAACCAAGTCCGGCCTTACGCCTTTGGACGGCAAACTCAACAATAAGTATGGCGTTTTTAGCCAAGAGTCCAATAAGCATAATCAGCGCTACCTGTACATAAATGTTATTTTCGATACCCGTTAAACCCAATACCACAAACACGCCAAATACACCTGTAGGGATGGAAAGTATTACCGCCAACGGCAGGATATAACTTTCGTATTGTGCTGATAACAAGAAATATACAAACACCAGACAAAGTAAAAATATCACAGTTGATTGTCCTCCTGAAGAAATTTCCTCACGTGTTTGCCCAGAGAATTCATAAGCAAACCCGGTTGGCAATTGTTCCTTCGCCGTTTCCTGTATAGCCTTAATTGCATCACCGGAGCTGTAACCTGGTTTAGGAATAGCGTTTACCTCGATAGAGTTAAACAGATTATAACGCGAAGCCGTTTCTGAACCATAAACACGGGTTAATTTAACAAGCGTATTGATGGGCACGCTTTCTCCCGCTTTGTTTTTAACAAATACACGATCAATACTTGTAGGATCGGTCCTGTCGGCAATATCAGCCTGAACCACCACACGATAGTATTTACCAAAGCGGTTAAAGTCTGATGCCTGTGCAGTACCAAAATAAGCCTGCATGGTTTGTAAAATGTCTTTAACATTTACACCCAACTGATCAGCCTTTTGGTCATCAACATCCAACTGTAACTGAGGATAGTCTGCTTTATAAGAAGTAAAGGCATAAGCAATTGCCGGTTTCGCCATTAACTTTGCTATAAAGTTATTAGCTACACCACTAAATTTATCCAACCTGCCATTGGTTTTATCCTGTAACGTCACATTCATGGCCTCAACGTTACTAAATCCTGGAACGGTCGGGAAACTGAATACAAAGAAGGTACCGGCAGATATGGCCGCCATTTTGGCCCTTACTATATTTTGTATTTCATCGATATTTTTTACCGCCCCTCTTTGGTCATTTGGTTTTAACAATAAAAAGATCTGACCAGCAGATGGGCTGTTAGATGCCGTTAAAAAGTTATAACCTGCCAGCGACATCACAAATCTTGCTGATGGCATATCGCTCAACTCTTTTTCAGCTTGTTTTAATATTTTGTTGGTATTGCTTAATGAAGTTCCTGATGGACTGGCAACAGCAATAGCCACAAAACCCTGATCCTCTGTAGGAATAAAACCTGTTTTTGTTCTGCTGACCAGGAAAACTGTTACAGCAACTATTAATGCAAGCCCAGCCATGCTAATCCATTTATTACGGATAAGGATTTTTAAGCCGCCAATATATCTCTTGGTCATGTAATTAAACCCACCATTAAAGCCCGCATAAAACTTCTCAACAAAACCTTTCTTAGGCACCTGGTGACCATCTGCTGTATGTTTATTCTTTAAAAATAAGGCAGCCAGGGCAGGACTTAAAGTTAAGGCATTAACAGCTGATATAATGATGGCTATAGCCATTGTTAATGCAAACTGTTTGTAAAATATACCTGTCGAGCCAGTCATAAAACTAACCGGTAAAAATACCGCCGACATGACCAGTGTAATAGATATAATTGCCCCGGTAATTTCATGCATGGCCTGGGTAGTTGCCGCTTTGGGAGTAAGCGTGGGGTCATCTTCCATTTTGGCATGCACCGCCTCCACCACCACAATCGCATCATCCACCACAATACCAATAGCCAATACAAGGGCGAACAGCGTTAAAAGATTGACAGAGAATCCGAAGAGATTCATGAAGAAGAAAGTACCAATAATAGCAACCGGAACTGCTATAGCCGGGATCAGGGTTGACCTGAAATCCTGAAGGAATATAAATACTACAATAAATACCAGTATAAAGGCTTCCACTAAGGTATGCTCCACCTGGTTGATGGATTCATCAAGATCGGTTTTAGTTCGATAAAACTGATTATATTTAATTCCCTTAGGAAAATCCTTTGAAAGTTTTTCCATTAGTTTATCAATGGAAATCTGGATTTCGTTGGCATTTGACCCTGATAATTGTATGATACCAATCGTAATTCCATCGTGTCCGTTTAAGCGGTTTACACTACTATAACTATAAGCTCCGAGTTCAACACGTGCAACATCTTTTAAACGTAATATAGAACCATCTGAATTTGAACGGATAGCAATATTCTGATATTCCTCCGGTTTCGTAAGCTTGCCTTTATATTTAATTACATATTCGTATGCCTCATTACTTCGTTCTCCAACCCTGCCTGGCGCAGCTTCCAGGTTTTTGTCCTGAATAGCACTGATGACTTCATTAGGTGTAATTTTGTAGGTTGCCAACTGACTTGGATTTAACCAAATACGCATTGAATAGTCTTTAATACCACCAAATACACTGGCAGAACCTACACCCGAGATACGTTTGATTTCGGGGATTATATTGATCTGAGCATAGTTATTTACAAAAACTGCATCGTATTTTTTTGGATCCTCTGAGTAAATACCTATCGCACCAATAAAGCTATTTTGCTGTTTAGTAGTCGTTATACCATATTGTACAACCTCTGCAGGCAATTGACTCGTTGCTTGTGAAACACGATTTTGCACGTTAACAGCGGCCTGATCGGGGTTCGTACCTTGTTTAAAGTAAACCGTAATACCCAATGTACCGTCATTACTTGCAGTAGAGGTCATGTATGTCATGTCCTCCACACCATTAATTGCCTCTTCCAATGACGGAGTTACCGAACGTAAAATCGTTTCGGCATTTGCACCCGGGTATACAGCAGTTACCAATACCGACGGAGGTGCGATATTAGGAAAGCGCTCTAAGGGCAGCTTTGTTAAGGCAAGTATACCAACGATCACCAATAATATGGAGATCACTGTTGAAAGTACCGGCCTTTCTATAAATTTTTGAAACATGACTTTTAAACTTTAAGTTTTATATTAATTTTTTATTCTTGCAACAGCTACTTTATCTGCTGCCTTTTGAGGCTGGATAGCCATGCCTTCCTGTAATTTATCAATGCCGCTTAATACAATCTGGTCGCCAGCTTTTACGCCGTCTTTAACCAAATAATTTTCGCCAGCTTTACCAACAATAGTAATAGCTTGTTTTTTCACCTTACTGCTGTCACCCACAGTAAATACAAATACTTTATCCTGCATATCAATAGTAGCAGACTGAGGAATAATCAATGCATCGTTGTGCTGCAGGCTCAAGCGGATCTTTCCGGTGTTACCAGATCTGATCAGACCTTCCGGATTTGGAAAACTCGCTCTGATGGTAATGGCACCGGTATTCTTGTCAAACTGACCGTCAATCACATCGATCTTACCAGGTTTGGCGTATTCGGTATTGTCGGCAAGCAGCAAAGTAACCGCAGGCAATTGTTTCAGTTTATCTTTCAGTGTCTGGCCAGGATATTGTTCCTTAAAGTTCACAAAGTCCTTTTCACCCAGAGAAAAATACACATGCACATCATGTACATCAGACAGTTGAGTTAAAGCTTCCACATCTGTCGGACCAACCAGACTACCACGTTTTTTAAGCAGCCTTCCAATATAACCGCTTACAGGAGCTTTAATTAAGGTATAGCTCAGATTAATAGAGGCGGTAGAAACATTGGCTTTAGCCTGCTCTACGTTCGCTTTGGCAGCTAGTGCAGTCGCTTTAGCAGATTTTAACTGAAATTCAGAGATCACTTTATTCTGTACCAGTGGCGTTAAACGCTCTACCTCCAACTGGGCATTAATCACTGCCGCTTCTGCAGAATGCTGGGCTGCAAGTGCATTGTTTAAAGCTGCGCGGAAAGGCAGTTCATTGATTTTAAAGATGGACTGTCCTGCACTTACAAATGCACCTTCATCCACAAATACTTTATCCAGTGTACCGCTCACCTGAGGGCGAACTTCAACATTTACCGTACCTTCAATAGAAGCAGGGTATTCCTGGAAGGTTGTTTCCGTTCCGGAAACAACAGCGGCCACAGGTAAGGCAGGCGGCGGCGGTGCAGCTACCTGAGGATTCTTACTTGAACAAGCCATTAAAAATAAAACAGAGAGTAGTAGTATTGGTTTCATAACGTTATTAGACGATTTAACAGTGTTAGATAATAGGGCGGAGATGGGGGGATATTTCATGATATTTATTATTATGTAGATTTATAACGGATATAAGTGATTTAACAGCGTTAGATGACCAGGCAAAAAAAAGGATTAATCGTTTATGAACCGGATGATGCCTTTCAACGCATCTCTTAAAATATGCTGGTTCATCTCTTCATTGGTTCCTTTCTGAACCAGATTGATCGAGATCAGGCCATGCACAATAGACCAGAACGTATAATATTTTCTGCAAATCAGGTCTTCATCAGGTTCCACCTTCGTAATGAGTTGTCTGATCACATCATCATACATACGGCTTACCCGCTCTGCCTCCGGCAATGCTTTTTTAACCTCACAACAAATCATTTCCACTCCATACATGATCTGGTAAAATTCCTTGTGTTCAAAAGCGAAATCCCAGTAAGCAATCCACATCGCCTCCATTTGATCGGCTGGATGTTCATGTGCGTTTCTGGCTGCTTCTACTTTTGCACCCAGCAGAATATAACCCCTGCTGGTCAGCTCTAAAAGAATGCCTTCTTTGTTTGCAAAATATTCATAAATGATCGGCGCAGTATACTCAATAGCATCCGCAATTTTGCGCATGCTCAAAGCCTGCCACCCTTCTTCCTGGGCAATCTGAAGCGCAGCATCCAGGATGTTATTCCTGGTCTCTTCTTTTAAACGCTGGATTCTTTCTTTGCTTCCCATGATTAATTATATAGAGGTGTAAATAATTTAACACCGTTAAGCAAATGTAGATACTTCTTAAATAAGAATCTATCATTCATTTGTCAAAATGAAATAAAATGGCTTTAAACGCCTTTAAACACACTTATTCTGTAAAAACTTGCCTAAAAGATTTAGGCGTTCCCTGCATTTGCCTTCTAAAAAAGATATTAAAATTAGCAGGGTACTCAAATCCCAGACAATAGGCAATCTGCGAAACATTCCATTCTGTATGTTTCAACAGGGCCACAGCTTCGTTCGCTATTCTTTTAGAAATATGCTCAGAGGTTGTTTTCCCGGTTACCTCCTTAACGGCATGGTTCAAATGGTTTACATGAACCGCCAGTTTAGCCGCAAAATCATGCGCGGTTTTCAGTTCCAGTATATGATCTGTAGAACCAATCGGGAATTGCCTTTCCAGCAACTCCATAAAGAGCGAAGCCAGACGCACTGAAGCATTACTGTGTTTAATATCTGTAGATGCAGGCTGTACTTTGATCGCCTCATGAACAATCAGGTTCACATAGTTACGGATCAGGTCATATTTATGTACATATTCCCCATTCATCTCCTCCATGATCTTTAAAAAGAGCTCCATAAATATACCCTCCTGATGTTCATCTATCCGGATCAGCGGACAGCCATGAATCCTCCACAACAGGGACTCTTTCAGGCTCTCATTTTTTTTACGCATAAAGTTCTCCGTAAAAAGACAAAAATACCCGCCCTGTGTTTCAGAGGTTCCCTCCCAGGAATAGGGTATATTCGGATTTGTAAACAAGAGCGCGCGTCCTTTTACCTCTATACGTTCATTTGGAAAATGAAGTATACCACAACCAATGATCAGAGAGATCTTGTAAAAATCTCTCCGGTTATAAGGTGATGGATTGACAGAACAATAAACCGACCTTTTAAACACATTAAAATGGCCAATGTCGTTCACCATTCCCAAACTTGGCACCACAACTTCAGGCCGGTTAATTTTAAGCCTGTCGTAAAAATCCTGCAGCGTTTCGCTTTTCAATACATTATAAAATTCCTGGTTTCTGGCCGGCATATGACGATGATAAAAAAACTAATATAAAGTTAAGACTTTATTACAGTTCCGTCACGCATTTCTTCGCTCGGTTCTGTCACAAATTCATCACCTGCATTCAGATTTCCAAAAACCTCTATCTTGTTATCGGTTTCACGGCCTTTCTTAACGGCAATTTTTTCCGTCTTGCCATTCACCACTTTGATCACAAAGAGACCTTCACTGGTGTCGAGCAATGCTTTTTTAGGAACAGTAAAAGTACTGGCATTGGCCGGAAGCGGGATACTGACCTCGGCCACCATACCTGGCAACAGCTTTTTATCGTTGTTGAGCACATCCATTTCTACCTTTTCAGAACGTAAACGCAGATCCAGAGCTCCTGCTAAACGCTTCACATCAGCCGTAAAAGTCTGGCTTGGAAGTGATTTAACCGTAAAAGTAACCTGGTGCCCGTCTTTAAGATAACCTGTATACACCTCCGGAATAGAAATGGCTAAACGGAGTTTCTTTTGCTCCTGCAAAGTAAACAATGGGAACTCCGATCCTTTTCCTGAAGGGCCAACATAAGCACCTAAATTCACATTTCTTGCCGTAATGATCCCGCTAAACGGCGCGCGGATCTCCAGATAGTTCTGAATTGCACCTACTTCTTTTAAAGCTGCTTTCGCCGCTTCAAACTGCGCATAATCTGAATTCTTTCTGGCCATGGCCTGATCCAGATCATTCTTGGAAATGGTACCCGGTGTTTTGCTGGTTTCAAACAAACGGTCATAGTTCGCCTTGCTGGCTGTATAAACTGCTTCCTGAGCTTTAAGCTTAGATTGTGCAGCAGCAATCTGAGAAGTCATTTCCGGCGCTTCCAGGGTCATGAGCAGTTGCCCCTGGGTAACCTGCGAACCGATATCTGCCTTTAATGTCTTTACAAAACTGCTCACTTTGGCATACAGATCTACCTGTTGATACGCGGTCAGTTCGCCTGGCAGACGAAGTGCTGTAGACAATTTCTCCTTTTCCAGTTTAAAAGTAGCCACAGGAGCTGCTTTCTCTGTTTTTACCTCTTCTTTCTTCGCTGAAGCCGTACAGCCATGCAATATTGTAACAAGGGCCAGGCCGCCTGCAACCAGTGTACCCTGAAATATCTTTGTTTTCATTTGTATCAAATTTAAATATCTTACCATTAATCTACTAAACCTTTAATGTAATGCTTGCTTTCTTCATCTTCCGGATCCAGTGAAATGGACTGCGTAGATACTTTACCCTGTACCCAGGCAAATACCAGTGGCAGGATCACTAGTACAGCAAAAGTAGAAGCGACCAATCCGCCAATTACCGCTCTTCCCAGCGGAGACACCTGATCTCCACCCTCTCCATGTCCTATAGCCATTGGAAGCATACCCGCCACCATGGCCACACTGGTCATGATGATCGGCCGCAGCCTTAAAGCCGCAGCCTCTTTTGCCGATTCCAGCGCATTGCCATTGTGCTTCCTTAAATGCTCCGCATTGGTGATCAGCAAGACCGCATTGGCAATGGACACCCCGACCGACATAATGATCCCCATATAGGACTGCAAATTCAATGTAGAGCCTGTTACCGTTAACAACAGCAGAGCGCCTAATACCACCGCAGGTACAGTAGCCAAAATCACCAGTGGTACTTTAAACGACTGGAAGTTGGCCGACAACATTAAAAAGATCACCACAATGGCCACTAGTAAACCAGACTGCAAACTGCTTAGGGTATCTTTCAGAACCTGGGTTAAACCTACCGGCTGAATCATCAAACCACGTGGAAGTTCTCCTACAGCCTTAATGGCTTTCTCAATATCTTTAGTTGCAGAACCCAGATCTTTTTTGTTCAGATTGGCCGTTACCGAAAGAAAAGGCGTTGCGCCAACGTTGTCATTTTCTCCATAGGTCGTATCCGGGGTGATGGTTGCCACATCCGAAAGTACCGGCCGGGTTGCATTTCTCAACAGAGGAATTTCCCCGATATCATCTTTGGAATTCATCTGGTTAAAAGGCACCTGTACCTGCACATTATAGGTCAGTCCGATCTTCTCGTCCATCCAAACGTTCTTGTCTGTATAACGGGAAGATGACGTAGAAGCCACCAGAGATTTAGAGATATCATTCAGATCGACCCCCAGTTGTGCCGCCCTTACGCGGTCTATATTGATGTTCATAGAAGGATATTTGATGGGCTGTGCAATCTGTACATCCCTCAGATAGCTGATCTTCTTCAATTCGGCCATGATCTTATTGGCATAAACTTCATTGACCTTTTTGTTCTTACCGGCAATCCTGACCTCTACCGGCGTAGGAGAACCCTGACTCAATACTTTATCCGTCAGCTCTATCGGCTCAAAAGAAAGCTTAAGTTCAGGTGAAAGCTTTTTGATCCGCTCCCGTAATTTATCCTTAAATTCCTCCATATCCGTATGGTAATCTTTCAAACCAATCTGGAAAACGGCCTCATGAGGACCAGCCATAAATAAATAGATCGGGTTCACCGAGAACAAAGCCGGGTGCTGGCCAACATATACCGAAGTAATGGCAATATGTTCCGGCCCTACCATTTTCTTCAGTTCGCCAAGGATCAATTGTGCTTTCTCTTCTGTCCGCTCCAAACGGGTACCGTCTGGCGCTTTCATCCGCAACTGGAATTGACTGGAGTTTACCTTTGGAAGCACATCCCTACCTATTGTACTCAGCAACAGCACCGCCAGACCGGTAATCAATATCAGATACAGGATCACCACAGGTTTACGGTGTGGCATCAAACGGTTTAAGAAACGCATAAACCGGTTCCTGAACCGCTCAAACAAACTGATCTTTCCATCTTTGTTAAAGTCTTCCCGTTCCACCAAAAGCTTTTTCTGATTTAGCGTGTCTTTCTCCGATTCAGGCGTTAAACCTGTAGACAGAAAAACAGCTTCATCTTCCGTTACACCTTTTGGATGTTTGGTTACTTTATGCGGATGTGCAACCATCAGCCAGTTGGCCATGATGGGTACAAAAGTTTGAGATAAAAAGAAAGAAACCACCATAGAAAAACCGATGGCCATAGCCAGAGGCAAGAATAAAGCGCCCGGAATTCCGCTCATGGTAAAAGCCGGTGCAAACACCGCCAGAATACACAACAAGATGAGTAATTTCGGAAAAGCGATCTCTTTACAGGCATCCCAGATGGCCAATGCTTTGGGTTTTCCCATATCAAAGTGCTGGTGTATGTTCTCTATCGTTACTGTAGACTCATCCACCAAAATACCAATTGCCAGTGCCAGACCACTCAGCGACATAATATTGATCGTTTGGCCAAAGAGCTTAAGGAACAATACCCCCGCTATAATAGAGGTTGGAATGGTTAAAATAACGATCAGTGCCGCACGTTTATCACCCAGGAACAACAACACCATTAAACCAGTCAGAATCGCTCCGATGGCCCCCTCACTGATCAAACTTTTTACCGCATTGATCACATATACGCTCTGATCAAATTCATAAGACAACTTAACATCTTCAGGCAGTGTATTCTGGATTAAAGGAAGGTTCTTTTTCAGGTTTTTTACCACATCCCAGGTAGATGCATCACCCGATTTTGCAATACTAATGTATACCGAACGTTTACCGTTGATCAAGGCATAGCCCGCGGTAGCATCTGCTCCATCTTTAACCACCGCCACATCTTTCAAGTATAAGTTCTGTACCCCGCCTTTAAACAAAGGGATATTTTCAAAATCCTTGATTTTCTGAATGGTATAATTGGTGGGTGTAATGTAATTCTTATTGCCAATCCTCACGTTTCCGGAAGGCGCAGTCTGGTTGTTAACCCGGATGGCTTCAACCACCTGATCCACGGTCAGGTTGTGTGAACGCATTAAATTCGGGTCTACGTTAATCTCTATTGTACGCGGACTTCCACCAAAAGGTGCTGGTGCCAGTAAACCAGGGATGGCCGTAAAAGAAGAACGGACATAAATATTGGCCATATCCTGCAACTCGTTATTGGAACGGATCGGACTGCTCAGCACCAATTGTCCAACAGGTAAGGAGGAGGCATCAAAACGAATGATAAAGGGCGGCTGTGAACCTGGCGGAAAAATGGCCTGTGCCCTGTTGGAGAGCGCACTGAGTTCCGAGGCCGCCTGTGCCATATTCGTCCCTTCGTAATAGGTGAGCTTCATCAGCATTAAACCCTGTACGTTTTTGGTTTCAATGGTCTTGATCCCATTGGCAAAAAGCAGAATATTGATATACTGCTTACCAAAATAAGCCTCCATTTGCGTTGGGGTATAGCCCCCAAAAGGGTGCGCAATATAGATCACCGGTAAGTTCATCTTTGGCAGGATATCCACCTTGATGTCGCTGATGGCACCAATCCCAAAGAAGAAGAGTCCGGCAACCAATACCAGGATGGATATTGGTTTTCTAAGTGCGAAACGTATTAGATTCATTGATGTATAGATTAGAATTCGTTTATAAAAAGATCATAATTGCCCAGTGCGGCAGATTTAAGGAGCAGTGCCTGCCATACATTGTTGTATGCAATGTCGCGGTCGGTTTCTGCCCGGTTCAGGGTATATAAGGCCTGGGTTAAATCCACCATTGTGGTGAGACCATTTTTATATAAAGTACTTTTTTGCAGATAAGCATCTGAGGCCGCCTTGACCTGGATGGGTGCCTCCTTATAATTGTCTATCGCGTTTTTCAGTTTGGTATCTGACAAGGCCAGTTGCGCCTGCAGTTGTTTGTTCACCAGCTCATACTCGTCCTGAAGACCTCTGGAAATGTACTCCTGTGCTCTAACCTGTGGCTGAGTACGAGCTATAGAGGTCAGGTTCCAGACCATCCCAACACCAAAAAGGTAGTTACCACGAGTGGGATTCACCCCATCGGCATAACTTTGGGTAAATGCCGTCTGGTTCTGTGCATAAGCAGAACTGAAGCCAGAACCCCTGCCCTGCATCACACCAAAAAGAGAAAAGGTAGGATAATAGGATCTTTTATAATAATTTGTTTGTTCATTGCTCACGTCTACTCTGTTTTTATAGTAGTTTAAAATCGGGTGATTACCCTTGATCAGTGTATCTGCTCCATATTGCACCGGAATCCGGGTAATGGAAGCCGTATCTATAGTAAAGTTAACTGCAGTGACTCCCATCTGAACACCCAGCTTATTGGCCTGCTCCTGTTCCAGATCTTTAGCCTTGGTTAAAGAGATCCGGGCATTGGACACTTCTGCCTTGGCCAGAGAAGAATCTACACCAGCAATTAAGCCGTTCTTAGCACGCAACACAGCCGTATTTTGAAACACCAGTGCCCGTTCCAGGTTTCTCTTCTGCGATAAGGTTAAGCGCTGGGCCGCCAGCAAATTTAAATAAGCTGCAGAGACCCTGATTTCCTGCTGAAACCGCTCCTGCTCCAGATCCTTTTTATCCCGGTTCAATACTGTCTGGGCAACTTTGATCTTTTCTTTAATGCGTCCGAAAGTAAAAAAATCCCAATTGACATTGGCCAGGTAAAGTGAACCAAAAGCAGCATTCCAGTTTTGTTTGTCTAATGCGGGGCCGGAAGAGGCAACTGCTAAGCCACCCAAACCATAGGATGGTCCATTCTGACCATTGATCGTTCCATAGTCATTCTGTGCAGACAAACTTAGGTTTGGCAAATAATCTCTTTTACTTTGCTTTACAGATTCTTCAGAGGCGTGGACATAATTACCTTTGGCTTTCAGCAGATCATAATTGGTCAGTGCGGTGTTTACCGCCTCCTTTAAACTCAGGGTTTGTGCATTTAAAATCCCCGCGCCAATAAAAAGGAAATAAAATAGAAATAAAACAAATGATTTTACGCTAAGCATAGTGTGTATTTTACACTGCAAATTTATTCCGAAGGCATAAATTCAAAGTATGTGCTTCAAATCAATAATTATTTGAATCAAATAATTTGGACAGGAGCGCATACTTTACTTTTCTATTACAATTATGCCCATACGGTATTTAAATGCCCTATTTCTTATACTTACTTTTACTGCTATGAAGGATATTGAGAAAAAAGAGGACCTAGAGTTACTGGTGAATGCATTTTACAATAAGGCGCTGGAAGATGAGGTGATCGGTCCGGTTTTCAAAGCCGCCGATTTTTCCTTAACAGAGCATATTCCGGTTATGGTCTGCTTTTGGGAAACCATTTTATTTGATGTGCATACTTACAGTGGAAACCCCATGCTTAAACATATCCAACTGAATCAGTTCATCCCTTTAAAACCAGAACATTTCCAGCGCTGGCTGGTGCTTTGGGAAGATGTACTTAAAACCCATTTTAAAGGAGAAAGAACGGATGAGGCTTTAAAACGGGCATCCTCTATTGCCCAAATGATGCAAATTAAAATTTCCAGGAGCGCACAGCCATAGCTCCGGTAAATCCCCCGGTTGATCACTCCCCCCATAACTAAGATTCAAAACCAACAAATTAAGATGGAAGAACAAGCATACATCTGCATACATTCATGCCTGGAACAGGTTACTAATTGGTTTATTAAAAACAGGGATTAAACAGGGACCAAACAGGGACTAAACAGGGATCAACCAGGAATAAAATACCTGTTCAGTCTCTGTTTTTTTCTTATTTGTTATAGAGATAATTCTTATTTACCTGGAACTATTCACCTCGTAGTATTCAACTAAATACAAACCAAACACATAAAAAACAGAAAGATTAAAAAAGAAACGAAGTGTTCTTTATCCGCCCAGCCTGGTCTCCCGCCCTCTGCACCTTGCTACCGAAAATTCTCGTACGCTGCGGAAAGACCTCAGAGATCTGCGGCTTTTTCAGCCGCCTGATATCGTTAGTCTTGAAGCAGATGTACAGAATTTTCGGCTATAATTACAAAACATCCTATTGAATTCAAAAGCTTAACCGTATTTTAGTAAAAAAACAAAATGAAAACAACCTTAAAAGCATCCCTTCTTGTGCTTCTTGCAGTATCCCTGAATGCTGAACTTAAGGCACAAGGTGTAAAAATTCCACAGGCCAGCAGTGGACAAACCATCACACAAGATTTTGGTTTAGGCAAAATAACCATCAGTTACTCCCGCCCGAATGTGAAAGGCAGAAAGATCTTTGGCGGTCTGGAGTTGTATGGTAATGTATGGCGCACCGGTGCAAACAGCGCTACAGTCATAAAATTTACAGATGATGTTACTTTTGAAGGTAAACCGGTTCCTGCCGGCGATTATGAACTTTTTACTATTCCAGGTAAGGACGAGTGGACGGTAATCCTCAATAAAATGTCTAAACAATGGGGCGCTTACGAATATAAAGAGTCTGAAGACTTACTGAGGGTTAAGGTAAAACCAGCAGTTTTAAAAGATAAAGTAGAAACCTTTACTATACAGCTGGCCAACGTATATCCAACCAAGGCGCAGTTACAATTACAGTGGGAAAATACTTCGGTGAGCGTGAACCTGACCACTGATGTGGATACTAAAGTAATGGCGAGCATTGACGAGGCAATGAAAGGGGAGAAAAAACCTTATTTCGCTGCTGCACAATATTACTATGAAAATGGCAAAGACCTGAACAAGGCCCTGGAATGGATGAACGCCGCAGAAGCTGCAGATCAAAAAGGTCCGTG
Source organism: Pedobacter nutrimenti (assembly GCF_032678445.1). Lineage (GTDB taxonomy): Bacteria > Bacteroidota > Bacteroidia > Sphingobacteriales > Sphingobacteriaceae > Pedobacter > Pedobacter nutrimenti_A. Next base: position 11,886 of record NZ_JAVTSQ010000001.1, on the reverse strand, counting down.
GATCAGGTTATGGAAAGGCCGTGTACAGTTAAAAATGGGTGATAAAAAAGGTGCAGCTGCAAGTGCAGAAGCGGGCCTTAAACTGGCAAAAGAGGCCAATAATGAAGAATATGTAAGATTGAATTCGGCATTATTGGCTGAAGCTAAGAAATAGTTTTTCTATCTTCTTTGAAAAGGGCGGCCGTCAGGGCTGCCCTTTTTTATGTTGTACAGGTTTAAGTATCTGCTGAAGAAGAAGACTGATAACCACCACCAGCAAACAGCCGATGACATTGAGCCATAAATAAGCCACCACCTTGTAGTACCCACAAACACAAACCGCTATTTCGGTCAGGATGGCCGCTATAAAAACCGCTCTTCCATCCACCTTTTTCAGATAAAAGGCCACTAAAAACACTCCGAGGATTGTTCCATAAATGTAAGATCCCAGAATGTTCACCGCTTCGATCAGGTTACCAATTTTACTGGCATACAAAGCCATCAGAATACATACACCACCCCATAAAATAGTTGCCCATCTGGAAGCATTGAGGTATTGCTGGTCGGTTGCCTGTTTGTTGATCAGTCTTTTATAGATATCAATCACACTTGTAGAAGCAAGGGAATTTAAAGCGCTGGCCGTAGACCCCATAGAAGCCAGAAAAATAATCGCGATGAGCAAACCAATTAAGCCTTTTGGAAGGTATTTGGTTACAAAGCTTAGAAAGATATAATTGTTGTCATTGATATCGGCCTTAGGGTCATTTTTCAGCATCAGGTCTGTGGCCTTTTTGCGAACATTTTTGGCCTGTTCATCGGCTTCCTTCAAAACGATCCGCTGCTGGTCTATCCGGGCCTGATCTTTCTGATCGAGAGCGGTTTCCAATTGCTGCAACTGCTGCTGCTTTTTGTTAAAAATATCGGTATATTCTGCCTCAATTTGCTTCAGTTCTGGTTGATAGCTGCTGTTTTGCAGCTTATTCAGTTCAAAACTATTAAAGAATACAGGGGGGCGGTTGTATTGATAAAAGGCGAAGACCAGTACCCCGATCAGCAGGATCAGGAACTGCATCGGGATTTTGACCAGACCGTTCATCAGCAAGCCCATACGGCTCTGCCCTACAGAAGAACCGGTAAGATACCGGCCCACCTGGCTTTGATCGGTACCAAAGTAAGAGAGCTGCAGAAAAAAACCACCAATCAGGCCGCTCCAGACGGTATAGGGGTTATTCCAGTCAAATTTAAAATCGATGGCATTGGTCCGCCCCATTTTACCGGCAATGCTGATGGCTTTACCTAGGCCTACGCTGGAAGGCAACAGATGTACCACCACCACACCCGCAGCGAAAAGACCACAGAAAATGATGGTCATTTGCAGCATTTGCGTATAGGAAACAGCCTTTGTTCCTCCGTAAACGGTATAAAAGATGACCAGGCCACCGATAAATATAGTGGTATAGGTCGTATTGATGTTCAGTATCGTGGAGAGTATGATGGAGGGGGCATAGATGGTAATTCCTGTAGACAAGCCCCGCTGAATGAGAAAGAGAAAGGCGGTTAAGGCCCGGGTGTTTAGATCAAAACGCTGTTCCAGGTACTCGTAGGCAGTATAGACCTTTAAGCGATGAAATATAGGCACAAAGGTAATGCACAAGACAATCATCGCCAGGGGCAAACCGAAATAGAATTGTACAAAGCTCATTCCGGTAGAGTAAGCCAGGCCGGGCGCAGACAGAAAAGTGATGGCACTGGCCTGTGTGGCCATCACCGAAAGGCAAACACTGTACCAGGGCATACTCTGGTTGCCCAGCAGATAGCCCTGGATGTTTTGAGCACCCCGGCTCTTGTACACCCCATAAACCACAATGGCCAATAAGGTACAGATCAATACTGCCCAGTCGAGGTTACTCATTCAAAGTATTTTGTAAAAAGGTAAAACAAAAGGATCAGCACTCCTAACCAGAGGATCAGCAACCGGTAAAACTGCTGCCAGCTTTTTACAAAAGGCGGCAGTTCGGGGTCTTTTTGGGGATCCTTCATTACTTGGTGTTTTGGTTTGAAATTAAATTGACCAGCAACCGGTATGCTCCTGGTACACCTGCAGGGAGTTCACGGTAAAAGACCAGACCGGAATAGACGTATTTGCCTTTACCATAGCTGGCCACCAGCAGAGATCCGTTAGAGGGTTTTTCTCCGGCGTCGTTCATAGACAGTACTGCAGTATATTTAGGATCGATATCTGTAGCAAAATAAATACCCCGCTCCTGCACCCAGCCGTCAAAATCTTTGGCGGTGATTTTATTTGGGTAGTTGAGTACCTGGTGTTCCGGTGCCAGGAAAGTGACTTTAGCATCTTCTTCGGTAACCCGGTCTCTTGTCAGTTTAAAAGGGTATGGCCCCAGTTCGTTGATCTTCAAAGGGCTGTTTACATTGTACTGGATCATCAGGGTCCCTCCTGCCTCTACATATTTCATCAGTTTGGGCTGCATGGCTTTTACCTGTTCATTGATGTTGTACAACCGTACTCCGGTAATGATGGCGTCAAAGCCGGAAAGATCGGTATTGAGTACTTCGTGATCAGAGAGGACGGTCACTTCATAGCCAATCTGTTTTAAGGACTGAGGGATCAGGTCGCCAGCGCCAGCAATATAGCCAATCTTTTTACCGGAGATCTTCAGGTCTACCTGTTCTACCCGGGCCTCGGCTAAAGGGAATAAGGTTTGTACGGGAATATGATCGTAATTGATGACATGCAGGCCCCGGTTAAAAGTTTGCCCGCCAGTTTGTATTTTTAAAGAGAGTGTACCGCTTCCGGTCGATCCTGCCGGGGTAACCGTGAAATTAACCAGTTCCTGATCTCCTTTTGCAGCCAGGTTGAAGTCGATCTTTTCTGGCGATACTTTCCATCCTCCGGGAACCACTGGAATCAGGGTGCCCTGGCTCCCATCTTTAAAGCTGTTGAGTTGTACAGAAAAATTCCGGGGCTGGTTGCCGTTAAACACATAGGCTTTTTCTGCCAGTGTAGCGGTAACCGGAGGGGCAATGACCAAAGGCTGATAAATTTCTCCTTTTACCGGGTCGGTATATTTATAGACTACCGGCCGGTCGAAGCTGATGATTTTTCCTTCGATATTAAAACTGAAGGTGATCTTTGGCAGGTTGGGGTTTTCAGGATAGCCAATCAGTAAGGGATCGTTAATGGTATAGGTGCCAATGGCGTGTTTCTCCGCCAGCCAATAGGGTTGCGATAGCTGATCTGCAGAAATTTTGCTCTGTATATTAATGATCTCGTTGCTCTGGGCTGCCGGAGGCGGAGCCACTAAATCCGACACCTCGGAAAGTACGATGGAATTTCCCGGACGGATGAGGATCTGCGAATATACTGGAATGGGTTCTTTTAAGGCATATTGAGCTTGCTTAGCATAGCTTTCAAACCAAAGCCCGGAGGCAGCAACCAGGAGTTCTTTGATCTTTTTTATCTTTTCTGTTTTCCAATAGTCGTCTGATAATTTTTCGGCAGCGGTAAGGATCCTGACCAGGGCTGGTACGGATTTGGAAGGATCTGTAAGCTGGTAAGCCGCATTGGTTTCCTGAATCAGGCGGCTGATCTCCTGCCCGTCTTTAACACGTGCCCAGGTTTGGTCTATGCCCTCAAACAGGTCCTGTTTAGCTGCATCACCAGCTACCGGGCTAAAATACTCCAGGGCCGGGCCGCGCTGTTTAGCGGAGCCGAAGCCCTGGCTCTTGTGGTTGGACCGGCTTTCGGCCGCAATTTCTCCATAGCCTTTGCCCAGCAATGGATTAAAGCTGCCTACATCTATTTTAAGCTGGTCATCAGAAGTGGTATTGTTGCCTCCAAAATTGAAGGTGTTCCAAACCAGGCGTTTGGCCTGCCAGATTTTTACATATTTAAGCTGTTCTGGAAATTGTTTTGGATCGGCAGCAGCAATAAAGGCTTCCCGGGCAAGAATAGCGGAAGCAGAATGGTGCCCATGTCCGGCTCTTCCATCTTCAGGGAAGCGGGTAATGATCACATCCGGTCTGAATTTACGGATCACCCAGACCACATCGCCAAGGATTTGCTGTTTGCCCCATATTTTGAAACTTTCTTCCGGGTTCTTTGAGAAGCCGAAATCATTGGCCCTGGTAAAAAACTGTTCTGCGCCGTCGGTGCGTCTTGCAGCCAGCAGTTCCTGTGTACGGATCAGCCCAAGCAAATCGGCTTGTTCATTTCCGATCAGGTTCTGCCCTCCGTCTCCCCTGGTGAGGGATAAATAGCCGGTCCTCAATTTGCGGCCTTTGGCCAGGTAAGCCAGCAGGCGGGTGTTTTCATCATCGGGGTGTGCGGCAATATATAAAACACTGCCTACCACATTCAGGGCTTCGAGGCCTTGCTTGATCTCGCCCGCAGGGAGTTGAGTGGAGGTTTGTGCTTTAAGAAAAAACGGGGTTGCAAAAATGAACAGCAATAAAGAAGCCCTAAGTTTCATATGAATCAGTTAATTTCCGAAATTAATCAATACCAATGAAACTTAGGGCTCCCCTCAAATATTTTACAAGAGAATTTTACTGCTGATTTCTTTGTCTATGGTAATGAATCCAGGATACTTGATGATCGCTCCTGCAACTTTGATGCTTGGTCTGATCTTTAAGGTAACAATACCCTTTTTTTCCGGTCCTCCATTCCTGGCTTTTAAAAAGCCGGTGATGCTTTCCATAGTCTTACTGTTGGAGATAAAAGGATAGATATTGGCGGTCATATTTACCGGAACTACAGTCGATTGTCCGGAGTTTACATCTACACTTTGATTTACAAACCCGTTGGAGATCTCTTCCTGGTTGATCAGGATCTTGTATTCAAATTCATTGATGGAAGCATCGCTGGAAGTTGGGTTGGTAATCTCAAGGTTCAATTTAGCCCTTAAGGGGATGTCCCGTCTCAAAAGGCCCAGCGCCAGACCGGGTAAACTGCCAATATTAATGTTCTGATCGTTGATCAGGCTTTTAATGTCTGTTCCTGCAATGGAGATCTGGTCTGCGGATACGATCCTGTAGGTGCATTTTTCAAGTGCCTTGATCTGCTGGGCTTGTTTGTTAAGGCCACATCCGGATATAGATATAGTGATTGCCATCAGGCAAAATAATGCGAGTTTCTTCATAATGCTATAACGGCTAAATTTTAGAAATGATATGTTTGGATAAATTAACGTCTTCTGCCTGGTTTTTTACCAATCAGGGCATCTACGCTGTATCTGCCTGCGCCTGAAAACAACAGGAATACATAAACGATCAGGTAGTGCCAGGCAAGTTCTTTCTTTTCAAATGCATCGGGTGCATGTATAATGAAAATGGCAACCACCATGGTAACAATTAATGGAATTACAGCCAGGCGTGTAGCCAGACCAAACAGCAACAACACAGAACAGCCTACTTCTGCAAAAACGGTGAGGAAGAAAGAGAGTTTTTCACCCAGCCCCAAAGGGTCTCCAAACTGAATTGGAGCACCGCTAAGTACTGGATTTATTTTACTCAGGCCATGGGTTAGCATAAAGGCGGCAATACCTATTCTCAGGAGTAAAAGTGCAAAATCAAGACTTTGGTGGTTGTAGTTGGTGTTAAAGATTCTTCTCATTCTTCAGTTTGTTTTAAAGGTATGAGTTGTAAATATATTATTTTTTGTGCTTAATCAACAAGGGCCTTGGTAAATCCGGCCATAGCATCTTGTACAATCATCTTTTTGGTGACGTCTGGTTTTCCACTTTCAATCATTTGTATGGATACCAATCCATGCAGAATAGACCAATAGGTGTGGAATTTCAGAAAGTAATCTGCTTCTGGATTTTTGCTGCCAGCAATGGCTTCTTTTATGGTAGATATCATCAGCGCGGTCATTTCCTGCACTTCGGGAACTTTTTTGACAGTATCACAGGCGGGAATGCCCAGGCCGAACATGAGCTGGTAATATTCTTTATTTTCGAAGGCGAAGTCCCAGTAGGCATCGCCCATTGCGGCGAGCTGTTGTGCCGGGCTTGTATGTATTGCTTTGACTTCCCTCAGGGTTTCGGCCAGCTTTTCAAAGCCTTCTTTGGTAAATTCGAGCAGAATGGCTTCTTTGTTTTCAAAATGGTTATAGATAACAGGAATGCTGTATTCTATGGCATCTGCAATTTTCCGGATAGATAGGGATTGCCAGCCGTCCGTGATCACCAGCTGCCAGGCGGCTTCCAGAATTCCTATCCGGATACTTTCTTTGTGACGTAGTTTACGTTCTGCGATTCCCATACTTATCATTTAGTTAACAGTGTTAGCAAAAATACATCTATTCATCAGAGAAAAGAAATGATCTGCTGCAATCTGACTTTAACTTAACAAAAAGCGGTTCATGGCCTAAATATGGATATATCTAAAGGTTAAATTGATCCTCGGTGCTGCCGGGCGGGCGAGTTTTGGTAAGCGGTGTTCCCAGATCCTTTGGGTATCGCCGCGCATCAGCAAGAGGCTGCCGTGCTCGAGTTCAACGGAGATGACGGGGAGCTTTTCTTTGTAATTACGGAACTGGAAGATACGCTGGGCTCCAAAACTGACTGATGCAATGACCGGGTATTCGCCAAGTTCTCTTTCATTGTCTCTGTGCCAGCCCATGCTGTCTTTTTCATCTCGGTAGTAATTGAGCAGGCAGGCGTTAAAAGGGGCATTGCATTTCTCTTCTACTTTTTGCTTGATCTCTTTTAGTGCCGCTGTCCACATCGTGGCTTGCATGGTTAGGCCGGAGTAGGTATAGGTAATTTCTGGTCCTCCATAAAAAGCGGTTAGCCGGGGTTGCATCACTGTTTTTCCGAACATTTTAATGGGTTCCTGCTTCCATTGAACTTCCTTTGTTAAAGTGTCTAAATAGTTGTCGCTGTTATCTTTTGGGAAGAAATCCGGGAAGAAAAGCACTTCTGAAGGATGAGTAAGTACGTTGACATGTTCGCCGTAAACGAAAGGATCCATATTGAGCTGTTGAGTCTTCAAAGTTACGTGCTTTATTCCGGATTTCATGTGGATGCCGGATATGGTGCCTGATCTGAAGAATATGCATGGTGCTTAGTTTGAAAAAAAAGGACAGGCTGCTCGAATGCTGCTTAAGCTTAGGCGGGCTGAAAAAGCCCGCAAACCTTAAAAGGCATTCTCTGCAGTCCTGTCCTTTTTTTTGGATTTCACGCCTAGCTGGATTTCATGTTTAACCGGATTTCATGCATCCCGGCCTTTCGGAATATATTTTGCATCTGGCTGGATTGCAATTTTGCTTAGCCGCAATGTTCTGCAATTTGCTGGAAACACCAGACAAGCCCTGCCAATTTTCACACCGAAACTACTTTTCAACCAATGCAGGTAAACTAAAGTAAAAAATAACATGATGTCCTTCTACCCTGACTTTTAGAACGCCCTTATTTGCAGAAATGTACTCTCTAGCCAAAAGCAAACCAAGTCCTACGCCACTCTCCTTTGCTGTTCCGCGGGTAGAAAGATGATTGTTTTCTCGCAACAAATTCTCCAGCTGAAGTTCCGAAACACCCGCCGTGACATTGTCTACTGTGACATAGACTCCGTCTTCACCGTTGCTCAGAACCAATGTGACCTGTTGTCCAATCGGAGTAAATTTAATCGCATTATCCATCAGGTTCCTTAAAACCAGTTGAACTTGGTTTTCATCGGCGAAAACCGGGCAGGCACTATCGGTCTGCAGGACCAGTTCCAGTCTCTTACTCTTTGCCAGTGGTCCGTACACCAGCATCAATCCTTCGGCCATTTCTTTCAGATCGAAAGATACCGGATCACTGCTCACCGATTCCATTTGACTTTTGGCCCAGTAGAGCAGGTTATCCAACGTGTGATAGATCTGGTCTATGTTCTCCTTGCTGCTGTTGAGGAGCATCTTCAGCTCATTCAGTTCCAGCAGGTCCATATCCGTTAAAAAAAAGATGCTTTTTAAACTGTTAAAAGGACTGCGCAAGTCATGGGCGATGATAGAGAACAATTTGTCCTTAACCGCGTTGGAAGCTTCCAGAGTCCTTACAGCCTCCAGATACCGCTCTGTTCGCTGTTTAACCACAACTTCCAGCCTGGCCTGTTCTGAGATAATCAGCTCCATATTCTCCTTTTGGGCAGCAATCTTATCACGGCGCAGCGTGTTATAATGATCGGCAAGACCAAAAGCCAGGAAAAGCAGCTCGAAAGTAAAGCCCATAGGGCCCACTTCGAAAGACCAATCGTGATAAGGAAGCAGTTCCAGTCGGGCCAGAAACAAGTAAACCAAGGCAATACAGATAAAAGACCAGGCCAGCAAGAAATAAATGGCCGGCCTGTGCCCATTAAGGAAGGCCTTAAACCCGACCAGCCATAAAAGTAAACCAGTGCTGAGAAAAAGTACATTTACAGACCTGGAGATCATCAGCTTACCGCCAAATAGGCCAATAGCTAAAATGACTAGCCAGCCAATAATTAAGGCGTTGAATATCCATAAATATCCTTTCAGTCTGGATTTCGCACTTAGAAATTCTTTAGAGAAATAAATCACCGATATACAAGCCAGACTGGCAAACAAGTGCGGATAAAGATTGAGAAATATTCTTGTTGAATTTCCAAAAACATAGCTATAACCCCGGATATATAAAATCATGTAACCAAATATGCCAGCAACATAGAGCGCATAATACAGGTACATTTTATCCTTAAGACCAAAATAAAGAAAAAGATTAAACAACATCAGGGTGAGCAATACCCCGATATAGAACAGTTCAAAGCGTGTCTTCGAATTGAAGCCCTTCAATAAGGTTTCTGCTGTACCTATTTTCAGGGCCAGCAGCATCATATTGTTAGACTTTACCCGCATATAGACGGTCTGTACAACAGAACCAGTATCCGGATCGGGCAAACTGAACACAAAATTCTTACCCGAAATCACGTCTTCGCTTGAAGGATACAAACTCCCCCCATGCAGGTGTTCTGTTTTACCACCGGGTAAAGTGGTATAAAGATCAATATCTTCGATATTCGGAACATCAATGACCAGAAAACTATTGCGCTCGGGAATGTTTTTGTAATTGAATTTAATCCAGAAAGCCGAAGTACTGGTCCCCAGATCCAGAATCTCATTTTTGGACCGTCGGAATTTGCCGGCATTGTCCATTGCTTTAATCTCCTGAAGGCTCATCTTAGCTGGCTTATCCTCAAGATAGCTCAGCTTCCGGCCGATGTTATGGTATCCGGAACTTTGCAAATCAAGCACTTGTGGCGAAGCCAGGAGCGGGAGCGCAATGAAAAATAAAATATGCACCAGCAGGTACCTCATAGAATACAGAACTTATTGACCTAATTTAAGGATTTTCCCTGTACTTTAAATCATATGTAATGCAGAATTATTTTTTAACTCCCCTGCACAGTTCGGTTGCAGAGGAATTAAATATCTAGAAACTGCTGTGTCATATTCTCTCCGGCTATCGATTTCTTTGAACCTGCGTTGTTTGATGGCTTAAACTTTGCTGATTTGATTTCAAATTATATCTTCAAAATATGGCTACAAAAAGAAAAATCCGGGTTTGTGTTGCAGGAGCAACCGGCTGGGCGGGCTCTGCCCTTTGCAGGGGTATTGTTTTAACGGAAGACCTGGAACTGGTTTGTGGAATTTCCCGTTCCGGTGCAAATAAAGAGCTTCGTGACCTACTGGATTTTCCGGGTGGGGAATCTATACCTGTTTTCGGCACTATTGAAGACTCGTTAAAGGTTGCTTATGATGTTTTGGTGGATTATACTAAAGCAGATGCTGCCAGGCATCAGATCGTGATTGCGCTTAAACATCAGGTGAACGTGGTGGTTGGAACCTCCGGACTGTCTGACCAGGATTACGAAGAAATCGAGGCGGTTGCAAATCAAACGCAGCAGTCTGTTCTTGCAGTTGGAAATTTTGCTATTAGTGTGGTTTTACTGAACAAGTTTGCGCAAATGGCGGCTAAGTATATGCCTCAATGGGAAATCATTGATTACGCGAGTGATCAAAAACCGGATTCGCCCAGTGGAAGTGCATTAGAATTGGCTTATAAGCTTTCGCAGGTTGGAAAGCCTGCCCATACGATTGCTGTTGAGGATACGAAAGGGATTAAAGAAACCAGGGGAGCAACGATTAATGGCACACAGGTTCATGCGGTAAGGTTGCCGGGTTATGTGATTTCACTGGAGGCTATTTTCGGGAAACCAGATGAGAAACTTACGATAAAACACGAGGCGGGAAGCAGTGCGGCGCCTTATGTGGACGGGGCATTGCTGGCAATCCGTGAGGTTGGGTCGTTTAAAGGTTTGAAAAGAGGGCTGGACAGTATCATGTAAGGTCGCACTTTATGAAAATTTCGGATAGCTCCTCTGCGGCTACATATTCTCGCTGAAGGGCTCGAACACGTCAGGCCGCTCGGAGTATCCAAAATTTTCTGAGTATGGTGCATAGCCGGGGTGGTTATCCGGGCATGGCGCAGATACTTGGTTGATGGTTTGTTGCAGGGTGTTTATTTACAGGTTTTCGATGTATGTTTAATGTCATGTCGGGATGATGCATACAAATCGTGCAGAATACAGATGGCATCATACAGGTAAGCACCCAGCAGAAAAAGAATAAGATTTTCGCAGAGAATGCCTTTTAAGGTTTGCGGGCCTTTTCAGCCCGCCTAAGCTTAAGCAGCATTCGAGCGGAAACCTTATTCTTTTTCATTTTAAACAACTGGTCAGGTCATCATTCAGAAATACCTCAAACTTTACTTAAGCACTTCCTGAAGTTTACGTTCCAATGCAACTCCTCTGAGATTCCTGGCAACGATAACGCCGTTTGGATCGACAAGGTAATTAGAAGGTATCCCCTGGATGCCGTAATAGGTAGACACTTCATTTTTCCAGCCTTTCAGATCAGAAACTTGTGTCCAGGGCATCTTATCATCCTCTACAGCTTTTTTCCACTTCTCGGCACTATCATCTAGAGATACCCCAAGAACTGTAAAGCCTTTGGGAGAAAATTTCTGATAAGCCTTCAGTACGTTCGGATTTTCAGCCCTGCAGGGACCGCACCAGGAAGCCCAGAAATCAACCAATACATATTTACCCTTGAATGAAGAGAAATTCACTGGTTTTCCTGAAAGGTCATTCTGCGTAAAATCGATCATTTTCTGTCCATTTCCCCCACGCTTTAAGACAGCTATCGTGGCCTCTACTTTTTTACCAGCTGCAGAGTTCCTTAAACCGGCATCAAGCGATTGAAACAATTGCTCAATTTCCGAGTAATCTACACTGTAGCCCATTCCTTTGATCTTGTTAAGGCTCACATAACTTTTTGGGTGACTGCTCAAAAATGTCTTAATCAATTGATGTTCTTCGGCATCCAGCTGTTTCAATTCCTTTTCTATGCGTTCAACCGCAGCAGAATCCTTCGCCTTCTCTGCAACATCATAATCTTTGTACAATTGACTGGTTTTGGTATTCACAGACTTTGTACTTGCTTTCAAGGCATTTTCTTCCTGCTGAGTCTTGCCTCCGGTCACTTTAAAATCATTCAGTTCTGTCACCTTTCCACGGATTGTGACAGGTGCATTTTCTACATAGAACATCTCCCCAAAACTAGCCTGGTCGGTAAGGTAGGCTCCAGAAGGCTCATCGACACGCCCTTTGTAGGTGAATTTTCCGTCTTTTACCGGTACAGAGTCTCTTTTTCCTCCTACAGACAGATAAATATAGGGCGTCTTTAAACCTTCAATATACCCATCAACTGTATAACCCACTTTCGGCACTACAGCTTTCTTTTTTTGTTGTGCACCTGCACATAAACCAAGCCCCATGAGGCTTAAAAGGATAATTTTTTGTTTCATAATCGTATAAATATTAAAATTT